>CANMZB010000010.1 GCA_947502265.1 uncultured Sulfitobacter sp. | reverse complement strand
TCAGCAAAATTCCCGCGTCAAACCCAGCACCAAACCCGGAATCACCGCCAGAATCGCCACCGTACGCAGGAATCAGATTGGATTTGGCAGCTCAACCCACAAGAAGCCTGCTGCTGGAACAAGGTGCGGCCTCTTGCCCGCGATCTACGCCGTGTCAAAACCGTGTAGCTTCATCCCGGGCCTTCGCTAAGTACGCAAAACACCCGCGATTGCGGCGTGATCCCCAACGCCTCGCGCTGTGTGCGATCAAGCGCGACCAGCGCCGAAACGCCTGCCGCCCCCGACGGGGACGATCCAAGCCCGGCCACCATCACAAGCCCTGCCCCCGCCTGCCCTTCCGCTTCGGAAATCAACGCAAAGGCATCGGCGTCGGCGGCCAGACCTTTCAGCGCAATCAACGAAGGCATCTTGCAATCAAGCCGCCCCATTTCCGAGACGGGGCCGCGGCTTTCTACAGCTTTTCCTACCGCGATTGACCCGTAAAGGGCGGCTGCTGCGTCCGGCTCTACCACAACAATCCGCGGGGCATCGCCCCACGCCTGCCGCGCCATCGTGGCGCACGCACAGGCAAGCCCGCCCACACCGGCCTGCAAGAAGATATGCGTGGGAACATCGGGCAGTTGCGCAATCGCTTCGGCCATTAGCACAGTATAGCCCTCCATCAGACAACGCGGCCGCTCGGTATAGCCATGCCACGAACCATCCGACAAAAGATCCCATCCATTCCCGGCGGCGGCTTTGTTGGCGGCGCTCAGACTATCCTCATACGTCGCGCCTTCGCGGATCACCTGCGCACCTGCCTCCCGAAGCCGCGCGGCAAAACCTTCCGGCACCGTCTCGGCGATATAAACAACCGAGGACGCGCCAAAGGCAGACGCCCCTGCCGCAACAGACAGGCCATGATTGCCCGCGCTTGCAGCAACGTAGGTGCGCGCTGTCACATCGCCGTTTTGCGCGTCTGTAGCGATCACATAGGCCGCGCCCAACGCCTTGAAGCTGCCGAGCCCCATCCGCCCGCGCTCGTCCTTGATCCAGACATCGCTGACGCCCACCTCGGTGGCGATGGCAGTGGCGGCTTGCAGCGGCGTTTCGCGCGCAACAGGACACCGCGCGATCAGCGCCTGCGCGCGCGGCGCATTCATGCTGGGCAGCGGGATGTCTTCAAGACCGCAAAGCGGCGCGGGGCGGGTGATGTGATGGAGTTCCATCCCCCTATGATGACCCCTTATGGCACCATCCCGTCAACAGATTTAACGGCGTCCGGTAGCGGGTTTGCGCCCGCAACGCCAATTCATCAACGTCAATCGCCTTACACGAAATCAACCGTGTTAAAGAACGGCATCTCACGCAGGCGCGTTCCCGTCGCGGCAAAGATCGCGTTGGCAAGCGCCGGTGCTGCCGGTGGCACCGGTGGTTCGCCCACACCGCGCACGGTATCGCTGTTCTCCAATCCGCGCACTTCGATCACGGGGCATTGGTGCAGACGCATGCCTTCGGCCATATGATAGTTGTCCTGCTCTGCCATGCCATCGGAATACGTGATTTCCGAGTTCATCGCATGGCCCAGCCCCCAGATCACGCCGCCTGCGACAACATTCTCGAAGGTGACGGGATCGACCACCCGCCCCACTTCCGCCGCAACCCAGACCCGGTCCACCTTGATACCCGCATCCGTTGCAGTGACTTCGACCACCTCCGCCGTTGGCACGCCAAAAGAAGTGACAAGCGCCACGCCGCGCCCCTGATTTGGCCCCAACGCGCTGCCCCAGTTCGACATCTCCGCCACCGCCTCAAGCACGCGGCGCGCATCATCGTCGTTGACCAGACGCAAGCGCTCTTCCATCGGGTCGGCCCCTGCGGCATGGATCAGCTCGTCCAGAAACCCTTCGGCAAAGAAGCCGGCGGTGGACGCCCCGACCGAACGCCACGAGGACGTCGGCGCAAGCTCTGGCACCGCATAGGCGCGCACCCGCAGGTCGGGAATGGCATAGCGCATGTTCCACGCGCCTGCCGGAATTTGCGTGTCCGGCCCCGGCATCGGCGCGCCCAAACGCCGCGATTGCGAGCGCGAGGCAGAGACAGTGGCGATGTCCAGATCCAGCACCGTGACCTTGCCGTCAGCATGTGCGCCGCGTCCGCGCGCCATGCCGATCTGGCGGTTATAGTCCTGCGCAAAGTCCTCTTCGCGCCGGAAGGTGAGTTTAACCGGTGTGTCCGGCACCTCATGCGCGACATCAACTGCCACGTCGATGTTGTCAAACTCAAGCCGGTGGCCAAAGCTTCCGCCTGCAAACTGGTTGTGCAGATGGATCTGTTCCGTGTCCATATCCAGCCGTTTTGCCACACGTTGCTGCACAAAGCGCGGCAATTGATGCGCGGCCCAGATGTCCACACGGGTCGCGCCCACCTTTACGACAGCACTCAGCGGCTCCAGCGGTTGATGCGCGACATAAGGCGCGCGGTACTCGGCGGTGATGACATCCGCGCCCTCAAGGGCTGCGTCCACATCGCCGTCATGTCGCCACTCCCTGTCCAGCCGCTCTTTGGTGAATGACGCGGCAACTTCGACCCAATGATCCGCCTGCTCGGCGGGATAGGGAGCTATATCCCAATCAATGTCGATCTCTTCGAGCGCACGAAAGGCACGCCATGTGTTATCGGCGATCACCGCCACGCCGTAGGGCAGCCCCACGATCTTTTGCACGCCGCGCATCCCTTCGGTGCGCGCGGCGTCAAAGCCGGTCATCGGCGCGCCCTTGCGCGGGTTGGACCGAACCGAGGCATGCACCATGCCCTCCATCCAGATATCAATGCCATATATCTGCGTTCCGGTGGATTTCGCGATGATGTCGAGCCGCTGCACGGGCTTGCCGATCAACCGCCACTGCGACGGATCACGCAAAGAAACATTCGTGACGGGTTCAATCTGCGCCGCGCGCGCGGCCAGCGTGGTATAGTCCATACGCGCACCATCGGGCAGCACCACAGCACCGCGCGCGGTCGTCAACTGGGCGGCGTCGATGCCCGTTTCTGCCGCTGCCGCCGCTTTAAGCGTTTCGCGCGCAACGGCACCGGCGAGGCGCAGTTTATCAAAGCTGTCGGGCACCGCAGTAGAGCCGCCCGTGACCTGCGCCCCAAGCACCTTCATCACAGCGCCCATCGTGCCGCGCATGGCGGTCGCAGAAAACCCGTCATCGTTGGAACGAAACGGCACCGCCTCGGCGGCGAGCGCGGTGTTGTAATAGGCCGCAGACGGAACCCCCGGTGTGGTAGTGATCTGCTCCAGTTCCACGTCCAGTTCCTCGGCAATCAGCATCGCCTGCATAGCCGTGGCCCCCTGGCCCAGATCGGTGTGCGGAGTCACCAATGTGATACCGCTTGCGTTAATCCTGACCCAGGGGTTGAACACCGCATCCCCCGCGACGGCATCCGCCAACAGCGGGTTTTCGGGATCACGTTTGACCAGATAGGTGCCAAACGCCACACCGCCCAGAATGGCAGCAGAGCCGATCAGAAAAGACCGGCGCGCAATTGTTTTACCACGTCCCATGAATCACACCTCCTGCAATTTGGCGGCCGCGGTTTTAATCGCGGCGCGGATGCGCGGGTAGGTGCCGCAGCGGCACAGATTGCCGCTCATCGCGGCGTCGATCTGATCATCCGAAGGCGCGGCGTTAAGATCGAGAAACGAGGCCGCCTGCATGATCTGGCCGGATTGGCAGTAGCCACATTGCGCCACCTGATGCGCCACCCACGCCTCTTGCACCGCATGAAGCGTCTCTGGCGTGCCCAGCCCTTCTATGGTGGTCACCTCGCCCGACAAATCACCCACCGCCAACTGACACGCGCGCACGGCAACGCCGTCCACATGCACCGTACACGCGCCGCACTGGGCAATTCCACAGCCGTATTTCACGCCGGTAATGCCCAATTCGTCGCGCAGCACCCACAAAAGCGGCATGTCTTCTTCAACGTCGATCTCGTGCTCTGTGCCGTTCACCGTCAATTTCATAACAGCGCCTCCTCGAAAAACGTTACTTTTGGGGCTGCATACCGTTGATCATTTTCAGAACACACCAGCGCGCAAGCAGCGGGATGATCCAGTTCAACAAAAAGCTCAACCGCTTTTCATTCACCGGCACCAACTGTCCTCAACATGGCGTCATATCTGTGTCTTGCAACCGACGCCGCCGATTTTCCGCCGGTCTTTACCAATTTGATGTCGTGCAAACCGGCGCTGCCGCATCGACATAGCCGAGAGCCATAACGCTCACGCCGCCTTTGCGCAGTTCATAGGTGACAGGGATGGCTTTTGACAAAAGCCTTATGTTTTGCATCAGATCAGGCATGATAGCGGGCGAATTCCGCACCGACGCGCCCGACGATGCTGCACTCTCTTTTCGGCGATGCGCACAAGGTAGGTCGGCACCCCCATCCATGCGCCGCACAGATCGAAATGCCCGCCTTCCGCGACTCGCACGGAAGACGGGCGCGTGTATCAGTACTCGACGACGATGCGGATTGCCTTGCCTTGATGCATCAGATCGAAACCTTCGTTGATCTGGTCAAGCGTGATCTTGTGGGTGATCATCGGGTCAATCTCGATCTTGCCGTTCATGTACCAGTCAACGATTTTCGGCACATCCGTGCGCCCCTTGGCCCCGCCAAACGCGCTGCCGCGCCAGACGCGGCCTGTGACCAACTGGAAGGGGCGTGTGGAAATTTCGGCCCCTGCCGCAGCAACCCCGATGATGATGCTCTCGCCCCAGCCCTTGTGTGCAGCTTCAAGCGCCTGACGCATGACTTTGGTGTTGCCGGTGGCGTCAAAGGTATAATCCGCACCGCCCTTTGTCAGCTCGACCAGATGCGCAACAATATCGCCGTCGATCTTGGTCGGGTTGACGAAATCGGTCATGCCGAAATATCGACCGGTCTCTTCCTTGTCGTCATTAAGGTCCACGCCGACGATTTGATCGGCACCCGCAAGGCGCAGGCCCTGAATGACATTGAGGCCAATACCGCCTAACCCGAACACCACACAACGCGCGCCGATCTCGACCTTGGCGGTGTTGATTACGGCACCGATGCCAGTGGTCACACCGCAGCCGATATAGCATATTTTGTCAAAGGGCGCATCCTTGCGCACTTTGGCCAGCGCTATTTCCGGAACAACGGTGTGGTTGGCAAAGGTCGAGCAGCCCATGTAATGATGGATCGGCGTCCCGTCGAGCATGGAAAACCGTGTAGAGCCATCGGGCAGCAGACCCTGCCCTTGTGTCACGCGGATTGCCTGACACAGGTTGGTCTTGCCCGAAAGGCAATATTCACATTCACGGCATTCCGGCGTATAAAGCGGGATCACATGATCGCCCACTTCAAGGGTTGTCACCCCCTCGCCCACTTCCATTACAATGCCCGCGCCCTCATGGCCCAGAATCGCCGGAAAGATGCCTTCGGGGTCATCACCCGAACGGGTGAATTCATCTGTGTGACACAGGCCGGTGGCCTTGATCTCGACAAGGACTTCCCCCCGTTTCGGCCCCTCAAGGTTCACTTCCATGATTTCAAGCGGTTTTCCTGCCTCGACGGCAACGGCGGCGCGGGTCTTCATTATCAGATGGCTCCTCGTTTCAATTTGGGGCAACAGGGCCGGTTTCAGGCCCGATTGTCAAGCGGGTGCCTACGGGATCACGCGCGCTCTGTCTCCTCGGTTTCGCGGTCCGCATCCGGCACATCCAGCGTCGCCCAAAGCTCGTCGCCCGGAAGTTCGGGCGGCATGTTACAATCGCGCTGGTGGATGTTCACCTTGGCAATGAAGATCGCCGAAATCGGCGCGGTGACAAAGAGAAGCGCCATAATCAGCGCCTCATGTACCGCCCCTTCGCCAAAGGCGAAGCTATGGATGATCGACGCCAGCAAAAGCATCCCGACCCCGACGGTGCTTACCTTGGTCGGTGCATGCAGGCGGGTCATGCTGTCGTTGAATTTCAAAAGGCCGATCGCCCCCACCAGCGTAAAAAACGACCCGATGAGCAGCGTTAGCGCGACGGCATATGCAGCGACAAGTTCGGCTGTCATTCGATGATATCCTCTCGCAGGACAAACCGTGCATAGGCAACGGTCGAAACAAATCCCAGCATGGCGATGATCAGCGAGGCTTCGAAATAGATGTGCGCGCCTTGCGCCACCCCCATCAGCACAATCAGGCCGATGGCATTCACAACCATCGTATCAAGCGCCAGAATACGGTCCCCCACACCGGGGCCGATAACCACCCGGATCATCGCAAGGATCTGGCTCAGCCCCACCACCATAAATGCACAGATCAGCGCATAGTTCATCAGGTCCGTTGCAAGAGTCATAAAAATATCTCCTTCAGGCGTGCTTCGTAGCGCGACTTGATCTCGTCACGTTCGCCGTCCGGGTCATCGGTGTGCAGCACATGCACCAAAAGGTAATGACCGCTTGCGGACAGATCGGCAGAGACAGTGCCGGGCGTTAGCGTGATCGTACCGGCAAGCACGGTGATCGCTTCGGGCTGGCGCAGGTCAAGCGGGATCACGATCCATGCCGGTTTAAGTTTGGAGTTTGGCACCGTCAGCACCACCCACGCCACCTTGACGTTGGCGACAACGATATCCCAGATCACGATGCTCCCATAGACGAAAAGCTTGCCGACCCGCACGCCGCCCGGGCGCTCCGGCCAGAAGGCTGCCGTGGTCTGCGGCATAATGATGCCAAGGATCAGGCCGAACACGACCATTCCCGCAGAAACGGTATTTTGCAGCAGCAGCCAGACCACGACCAGAAGCACAGTCAGAAACGGGTGTGGAAAGAGCCAGCGCAAGAGACGTATCATATCAGTGGTCCCCCTCTTTTACGGCTTGGGCAGGCTCGTGATCTGCGTCATCGCTCAGCTTGCCGGGCGTACCCAGCACTTTGGAGATATAAGTCTCAGGGGCAAACAGTTGCGCCGCAGTCGCACCCGTGTAGGCATAGATGCGTCCTGCAAAAAGTGTATGCGCCACAAGCAGTGCGATCAACCCTCCCACTGCCGCAAATGACAGTGCCGAGGGGGTTGTCCCTTCGGGCTCCAGCGGGGCGGGCGCGCCTTCGGATTGGGCCTTCCAGAACAGAACCGACCCCGCCCGCGCAAACCCGACCAAGCTGATCAAACCCGAGATAAGCACCACCGCCCATGTCCAAACCACCAACGGCGAGGTGACCGAGGCGCTCAGTATCATCAGCTTGCCGATAAAGCCTGACAGCGGCGGCAAGCCGACGACGGCAATCGCCGCCGCCATGAACAGCCCCGCAATCAACGCGGCCCCCTTGACGGGCGCCGCAATCACCAGCCCCAGATGCGCACGGCTGTGGCGCACCAGATCAACAATCAGGAACAACGCCGCCGCCGCCAGCGTGGAATGCACGATATAATAAAGCGCAGCCGCGATGCTTTGCTCGGTAAACAGGCCCACGGCGATCATCACTATCCCCATCGAACTGATGACCGCGAACGCCACCAGCCGGTCGAGCTTTTTGGCCGCCAACACGCCAACAGACCCCACCGCCAGCGACAAGAGCGCGAAAGGCAAAAGCCATGTGCCGTGCAATCCCTCTGTCGCCGCCAGATCGACAGGAAAGATCAGCGTATAAACGCGGATGATCGCATACGCGCCCACCTTGGTCATGATCGCAAAAAGAGCGGCCACCGGACCAGGCGCTTCGGCATAGCTCGACGGGAGCCAGAAGTGCAGCGGCACAATCGCCGCCTTGATGGCGAAAACAAGCATCAGCAGCACTGCCGCCACACGGATGCCCACTGTTTCCTGCGCACCGATCATCGCCGCGCGCTGTGCAAGGTCCGCCATATTCAAGGTGCCGGTTTCCGCATACAGCGCGCCAAGCGCAAACAGAAACAACGTAGAACCAAGCAGGTTGAACAGGACATACTGCACACCGGCGCGCAGCCGCACATTGCCCCCCGAATGGATCATCAGCCCGTATGAAGCGATCAGCAGCACTTCGAAAAACACGAAGAGGTTGAACAGATCCCCCGTCAGAAACGCGCCCGAGATGCCCATGAGCTGGAACTGGAAGAGCGCGTGAAAATGCTGCCCCCGCCGGTCCCAACCGGACCCGATGGAATAAAGCAGCACCATCAGCGCAAGCACAGCCATCAACAAGACCATCATCGTGGAAAGGCGATCCCCCACCAGCACAATGCCGAAAGGAGCGGCCCAATCCCCCAGCCGGTAAAGCATGATCGTGCCATCTGCGGTCTCGATCGCGAGTCCCAGCGCAATGGCGATCATCGCCAGCACACCCGCCACGGAAAACACCCGCTGGATGCCAATGTGATAGCGCGCCGCAAGGATGATGAACGGTGCCATCATGGCGGGCAGGACGACAGGGGCAATCAGCCAGTGCATCATGTCGCGTCCTCCTGCGCTGCGTCCGCGTCCGCGTCGGGCATGTCGTCCACGTGATCGTCATCCGTGCCCAGATACGCCCCGAGCGAAATCATCACCACAACCGCCGTCATCCCGAAGGAGATCACGATGGCTGTCAGAACCAGCGCCTGCGGCAGCGGGTCGGTATAGCGTGTGGCACCATTCAGAATAGGCGGCGCACCAACGGTCAGCCTCCCCGATGCGAACAGGAACACGTTGACCGCATAGGTCAGCAACGACACTCCTAGGATCACCGGAAACGTACGCATACGCAGCACCAGATACATGCCCGCAGCGGTCAGAATACCAACGGCGGAGGCTACGAGAATTTCCATGTCAGGCCCCCTGCCCTTTGAGTTCTTCATCCGTCATCCGTTCCGGATTGATGTCCATCGGATGCTCGCTTTCTTTGATATGTGCGCGCCGTGCCAGACGGCTGAACCCGTCGAGCGAGAGCATCACAGCCCCCACAACCGCAAGGAAAACACCCAGATCAAACAGCGCTGCGGTGGCCAGCTCGAACTTTTCGAACGGCGGGATGCGGACGTAGGTGAAATCGGAAGTCAGAAACGGCTTGCCGACAAACCACGACCCGATTCCCGTCAAACCCGCCACCAGAACACCTGCACCAATTACAGCGTGATGTGGATAGCGTTGGCGCGCGGTCGCCCAGCTATAGCCACTGGCCATGTATTGCATCACCAGACCGATAGAGGCGATCAGCCCCGCGATAAACCCGCCGCCCGGCTCGTTATGACCGCGCAGAAAGATAAAGAACGCAACCAGCATGACCACCGGCAAAAGAACACGGGTCAGGACCACCATCATCATCGGGTGCATATCGCCCGCAAGTTTCGTGTCAGGCTTGCGGTTCAACAGGCGCGCGCGCACTGGTCCGCCCAGCAATGCTTCGGTCAGCGCATAGATCAGCACCGCGGCGATGCCCAGCACGATGATTTCGCCGAAGGTGTCAAAGCCCCGGAAATCAACGAGGATAACATTGACCACATTTGTGCCGCCGCCCCCCTTGTAGCTGTTAGCGAGGTGGAAATCAGAGATCGACGCCGCCACCGGATCGCGCAGCAAAAAGTGGAAACTAAGCCCCGCCGCCGCGACACCGGCAACAAGTGCGACGGCACCGTCACGGGTGCGGCGCAAGACGGAGCTTTCTACAGGTGTGTAATTGGGCAGGAAATTAAGCGCCAACAACATCAGAATGGTTGTCACCACCTCGACCGTGATTTGCGTCATCGCCAGATCAGGCGCCGAGAAGAACACAAAGCCGACAGAAACCATCAGCCCCACAATCCCGATCAGGATCAGCGACAACAGACGGTTACGGTGCAACAAAACCATACCCGATGCCGCCGCCACAAGCATTGTAAAGCCCGCGATCTCGATTGGGCCTGCGACCTGCACCGCATGATCAGGTGCACCAATCGTCCCCGTAACCCACGCATAAACACCCGCAACAACCACGGCAACGGCCATCACCGCGCCATACCGCGAAAACGCGCCGTTGTGCAGCGGCAGGATAAGCAGCCGCGACAGGCTGACGACACCTGCAACCAACGCATCGAAGATGGTTTTCGCCTCGGGGCGCGGAGTGGCATTCCACAGGCGCAAAAGCGGGTTGAAAAGCGCGAGCACAACCAGCCCGCCAGCAACCGCGACAATAGACATGTAAAGCGCAGGCACCAGACCGTGCCAGATCTTGATATGGGCGTCAGGCAATTCCGCCGCGCCGCCCAGAACCGCCGTTGTAATCCCTTTGACCGCAGGCTCTACCAGAAACGGCGCGAGACCGATAACAACCACCAGCACCACCAAAAGCGCGGGCGGCAGCCACAGCCCCGCTGGCGGGTCATGCGGGGAGGCGGGGTAATCATCGCGCTTGGCCCCGAGGAATGTATGCCCGATCAGCCGGAAACAATAGGCCGCCGAGAACAAAGAGCCCAAAACCGCGAACCCCGGCACCAGCCACGGCGTGTTGAAAAGCACCGTACTCGCGGCCTCTTCCAGCATCATTTCCTTGCTGAGGAACCCGTTGAGCAGCGGAATACCCGCCATCGACAGCGCCGCCAGCGTGGCAATGGCAAAGGTGATCGGCATCAGATGGCGCAGCCCGCCCAGACGCCGGATGTCGCGGGTATGCGTCTCGTGATCAATGATCCCGGCCGACATGAACAGCGCCGCTTTGAACGTTGCGTGGTTCATGATGTGAAACACCGCCGCCATCGCGCCAAACGCCGTGCCGGTGCCCAGAAGCATCGTAATCAAGCCCAGATGCGATACGGTAGAGAACGCAAGAAGCGCTTTGAGGTCATGCTTGAAAATGGCGATCACAGCGCCAAGCACCATGGTGATCAAACCCGCACCGGTCACAAGGACAAACCATTCCGGCGTCCCCGACAGCACAGGCCACAGCCGCGCCATCAGGAAAATCCCCGCCTTTACCATCGTGGCAGAGTGCAGATAGGCGCTGACCGGTGTGGGCGCGGCCATCGCGTGCGGCAACCAGAAATGAAACGGGAATTGCGCGGATTTGGTGAAACACCCCAGCAGGATCAACAAAAGCGCAGGCAGATACAGATCGCTTTGCTGGATCAGATCACGGTTTTGCAGGATCACGCTCAGATCATAACTGCCTGCGATCTGCCCGAGGATCAGCATCCCCCCGATCAACGACAGCCCCCCCATTCCCGTCACCGCAAGCGCCATACGCGCGCCCTGACGCCCTTCGGGCAGGTGCTTCCAATACCCGATCAACAGGAAAGACGACAGCGATGTCAGCTCCCAGAACACCAGCAAAAGCAGGATGTTATCGGACAGGACAATCCCCACCATCGCGCCCTGAAACAACAGCAGATAGGTGAAGAATTCGCCCATGTTGTCTTCACGTGCGAGGTAGAACCGCGCGTAGGCGATGATCAAAAGCCCGATACCAAGGATCAGCGTCGCAAAGAAAAAGCCGAGCGCGTCCAGCATCAGCGTGAAATTCATGCCCAGCGTCGGAATCCAGTCCACCCGCATCAGGACAGTGTCGCCCGCCATCACCGCAGGCAGATTTGTCATCAACCCGATGAAGGCCGCCAGCGTTACCGTGAACGTCACCCCCGAACAGGCCGCCCGGCCCGCCTGATTCATTAACCCAGGCAACAATGCGCCCAGAAACGGTAAGGCAACGATCAAAAGTAGAGACACGCGCGCTCCATATTATTGGGGCCCGAAAGCTGTCAGCCGGGCATATCAGTTCACCACAATCCGGAATTATAGCGATAATTTCAATTAGTCTACGGGCACTTTAGGGATGTTGCGAACCGATACCAGTATCCGACAGTAGATTTCTTCAGACTTTCGCTCAGATGCAACGCCCGCCATCCACTTCCATGCAAACGCCGGTGATCATGCCGGCCTCGTCCGAGCACATGAAGCAGGCCGCGTTACCCATGTCTTCGGGCGTCGAAAAGCGGCCCAGCGGAATGGTAGAAAGAAACTTTGCGCGCATTTCCGGCGTGTCCTCGCCCAGAAAGGATTTCAAAAGCGGTGTCTCGCCCGCAACAGGATTCAGCGCGTTCACGCGCACACCTTGAGGCGCAAGCTCTACGGCCATGCCCCGCGTGGCGTTGTTCATCCAACCTTTGGAGGCGTTGTACCAGCTTAGACGCGGGCGCGGCGAAACGCCTGCAGTGGACGCAATATTGAGGATCGCACCCTGCCCGCGCGCCTTCATCAGCGGCACGATGTGTTTGGCAGTATGATAGACGGATTTGCAGTTCACCGCAAAAACCTTGTCGAAATCATCTTCCGTGACGTCTTCCATCAGGGCGGGTAAATGGGTAGCGCCCGCGTTGTTCACCAGAATGTCGATCTGCCCCCATGCTTCCATCGCAGCGTCGGCCATGGCGGCCACGCTGGCACCATCGGCCACATTGGTTTTGGTCACAATCACGTCATCGCCGAGTTCCTGCGCAAGCGCCTGGGCCATTTCAACGTTCAGATCCGCAATCAGCACTCGCGCGCCTTCGGCCACGAATTTGCGCGCGATGCCCGCGCCAAAACCTGATGCGCCACCCGTGACAATCGCCGTTTTACCTTGAAGTCTCATGTTCTTATCCTATCCGTGAAAAGCCGCGACGGTTTTGAGCGTGGTAAAACCGTAAAGCGCCTCGAATCCTTTTTCGCGGCCATGCCCCGACAGACCCGAACCGCCAAACGGCAATTCGACACCGCCGCCCGCGCCGTAATTATTCAAAAACACCTGACCCGACCGCAAGGCGCGCGCCAGCCGCATCTGCCGCGCCCCGTCGCGCGACCAGACCGAGGCGACAAGCCCGAAGTCGGTGCCATTGGCGATGGCCAGCGCCTCTGCTTCATCCTCGAACGGGATGATCACCTGCACGGGCCCGAAAATTTCTTCCTGCGCCAGTTTGTGATCGGGCGACACCCCCTCGAACAGCGTTGGCGCGACATAGGCACCGCCCTTTGGCGCGCCCTCGATCACGGTCCCTTTTGCCGCCACATTCAGATCGTGCCCCGCAGCAAGAAACCCCTCGACGATTTCTTTCTGGCGACCGGACACCAACGGCCCGACCTCCAGATCATCCATCGCGGGACCAGCGCGCAGCGCCTGATACTTTTCGGCCATCCCGCTTACCACGCGGTCATAGACGCCGCGCTGCACAAGGATACGCGACGAGGCAGAGCAGGTTTGGCCCGCGTTCTGGATACCCGCATTGACGAGGAACGGCAGCGCCGCATCAATATCGGCATCGTCAAAAACAAGCTGCGGTGACTTCCCGCCCAGTTCCAGCGTGACAGGCACAATATGGGTGCTCGCCGCCTGTTGAATCATCCGGCCCGTGCCAACGGAGCCGGTAAACGAGATGTGATTGACGTCTTTATGCGCGGTAAGTGCCGCTCCCGCTTCGGCACCCAGCCCCGGCACAACGTTCAACGCCCCCGCCGGCAGCCCCGCACGGCGGGCCAGTTCACCGAACGCAAGCGCGGTCAGACACGCCTCTTCGGCGGGTTTCAGAACGACGGCATTGCCCGTGGCAAGCGCGGCCCCTACAGAGCGCCCGATGATCTGCATCGGGTAGTTCCACGGGATGATATGCCCCGTCACGCCATGCGGCTCGCGCAAGGTATAGACGGTGTACCCGTCCAGATAGGGGATCGTCGTGCCGTGCAGCTTATCCACCGCACCGGCGTAAAATTCCATGTAGCGCGCCAGCGCCACCACATCCGCGCGCGCCTGCCTAAGCGGCTTGCCCACGTCAAGCGCTTCCAACTCGGCCAGCGCGTCGATGTTTTCAAGAACCAGCGCCCCGATGCGCGACATCAGGCGGCCCCGTTCAACCGCTGTCGCACGGCCCCAGTCGCCGTTAAACGCAGCACGGGCCGCCGCCACGGCGCTGTCGATATCATCAGATGATCCGCGCGCGATATCACACAGCGCACTGCCATCCGAAGGATTGACGAGCGGCAGCGTCTGGCCGCTTTTCGCAGGCACCCATGCCCCCGCGATAAAACAAAGGGACGGATCAATATCAAGCGGTCTTATGGTCACGCGCAGACTCCCTGGATCGGCTCAAGAAACTCATGTTTCGCAATCTATCAAGTCGTTGGCAAGGCGCAAAGCACCCTTAACGCGCCCTCACGTCGCGGTAGACCTCACCGGTCTTGCGTTCCCCCTGTCAGCTACCGGACCTCGCAATGTTTGAACGATACCTCTTGAGGAACAGTAAACGGCACATCAGACCCCCAGATATCGGGTGGTGACATCCGCCGACACATCCGCCATCGCACCGTGCCAGACCGTCTCCCCGCGCGCGAGGATCACAGCGCGGTCGGCAACCTGGCGCAGCTCTGCGAGCGACTTGTCGACCAGCAGGATCGCCATGCCGGTCTGCGCCTTGAGCAGGGCAATCGCGGCCCAAATTTCCTGCCGCACGATGGGTGCAAGGCCTTCGGTGGCTTCGTCGAGGAGCAGAAGGCGCGGGTTGGTCATCAGCGCGCGGCCAATGGCAAGCATCTGCTGCTCACCGCCCGATAATGACGCGGCGGACTGGGTTTTGCGCTCTTCCAGACGCGGAAAAAGGGTAGCGACCCGCGCCATGTCCCAATCGCCCGCACGCGCGGCGGCAATCAGGTTTTCCGCCACCGTAAGATTGGTGAAACAGCGCCGCCCTTCCGGCACCAACCCCAATCCCATCCGTGCGGCGCGGTGCGCCGGAACACGCGCCAGATCGCGACCTGCGAAATGGATGCTGCCGCAGGTAACGGGCAACAGCTTGCAAATCGTCTTGATTGTGGTGGACTTGCCCATCCCGTTGCGCCCCATCAACGCCAGCACCTCGCCTTCGGCCACGTCCAGCGAGACGCCGAAAAGCGCCTGCGACGGGCCATAGGAAGCGGTGACGTTTTCAACCTGTAAAAGGCTCATGCTTCCTCTCCCAGATAGGCCGCGCGCACGGCTTTGTCGCTGCGAATTTCGGCCACGCTGCCGGTCGCGATTATCTCTCCGTAGACCAGCACGCTAATCCGGTCGGCCAGCGCAAAAACCGCGTCCATGTCATGCTCGACCAGCAAAATAGGTGCCTGCGCGCGCAGCCCGTCCAGAAAGGAGGTCATCGTTTTCGAGCCGGTGGTGCCAAGCCCCGCCATCGGCTCGTCCATGACAAAGGCTTTGGGGTGCAACGTCAGCGCCACCGCGACTTCGAGTTGCCGGCGCTGCCCGTGCGACAATTCGGACGTACGCATCCGTGCCTTGTCCGCCAGCCCGACACGCGCCAGCGCCAACTCGGCCTTGCTGCGCAGATCGTCACGCCCCAACGCGCTTTGCCAAAACCGGAACGGGCGGCCCTGCGCCCCCAGCGCACCCAGCAGCGCGTTTTGCAAAACGGTGTCGTCCATCGCCAGCTCGGAAATTTGGAACGTCCGTCCCAGCCCACGCCGCGCACGTGCCGCCGTGGACAGCGCCGTCACATCCTCGCCCGCCAATAAAACCTGCCCCGCATCGGGGCGCAGGCTGCCCGCGATCTGCTTGATCAGCGTCGATTTGCCCGCCCCGTTCGGCCCGATCAGCGCATGTATCTCGCCCGCTCGCAGATCAAGCGTGATGTCCTTGCTTGCCTGAAGTGCGCCAAAAGCACACCACAGCCCGCGCGTTTGCAGCACCGGTTCAGTCATGCGCCGCCTCCCGCCCCGTCAACGTGCCAATCACACCGCCACGTGCAAAGAGCACGATCAGCAACAACAGCGCGCCAAGGTAGATGTGCCAATAATCCGACAACCCGCCCAGCACATGCTCAAGCACAATAAACAGGATCGCGCCCACCACAGGGCCAAACAACCGCGCCACCCCGCCAATGATGATAAACACCATGATCTCGCCGCTTGTCTGCCAGCTGAACATCACAGGGCTGACAAAGCGATTGAGGTCCGCAAATAACGCCCCTGCAAGGCCGGTAATCATTCCCGACAGCGTGAACGCCACCAGCTGCAAACGGTAGGGTGAAATGCCGACCGTTTCCACCCGCAAAGGCGATTGCCGCGCCGCCCCGAGGGCGAGGCCAAATGGTGATTTCGCCAGCCGCGCATTGCAATAGAGGACAATTGCCAACAGCCCCAGCACAACCGCGTAAAACTGGATCGGGTCGAGGGTGTTCAACCCCGGAAAACTGTTACGCACATAGATCGACAGGCCATCTTCACCGCCATACGCGGGCCAACTGATCGAAAAGAAATAATGCATCTGGCCAAAGGCCAGCGTGATCATGATGAAATAAACGCCCGACGTCCGCAAGCTGAGCGCCCCAATCGCCAGCGCCGCCAGACCGGACGCAATCATTGCCGTGAGCCAGATCAGCGGCATGGATTTGGTGCCTTCAAACACGAACGGCTGGGTGAAAATCGGGTCATAGGCCTGTGCGTGGCTGGCAAGAATACCCATCGCATAACCGCCGATGCCAAAGAACGCAGCATGGCCAAGGCTGACCAGCCCGCCAATCCCCAACGCGAGGTTCAGCCCGACACCGGCAAGCGCCAGAATCGCCGCCTTGGTCGCCAGCGTAATCATAAACGGCGCGTCCGCCATCCATGCCCAAAGCGGAAACAGGATCAGGCCCGCCATCACGACGCCGTTGAGAACACGCTCGGACATCATGCGCGCGCCCCGAACAGCCCGGTGGGCTTCCAGATCAGGACCACAGCCATCAGGATGTAAATCAACATTGAGGCCAGCGCCGATCCGGCGGAGGACGCCGTCGCACCGTCCATGAAAAACCTGAACACCTGCGGCAGCAGCACCCCGCCCAGCGTATCCGTCAACCCGACCAGAAGCGCAGCAATCAGCGCCCCCTTGATTGAGCCGATGCCGCCAATCACAATCACCACAAAAGCGAGGATCAGCACCGGTTCGCCCATGCCGACCTGCACCGACTGGATCGCGCCGACCAACGCACCGGCAAGCCCCGCAAGCGCCGCGCCCAGCGCAAAAACGATTGTGTAAAGCTTGGAGATATCAACCCCCAGCGCCGCGATCATTTCGCGGTCATTCTCGCCCGCGCGGATCTGGATGCCCAGGCGCGTCTTGCTGATCAGCGCGAAAAGACCCGCAGCAATTGCAAGGCCGATACCGATGAGCGTGAGCCGGTAAAGCGGATACTGGATCCCGCCCGGCAGCGTGACCGGACCAGAGAGATAATCGGGAATGTTTAGATACAGCGGGAACGAGCCGAAAATCCAGCGCGTGCCTTCGGAAAAAATAAGGATCAACGCGAAAGTGGCAAGCACCTGATCAAGATGGTCGCGCGCATAAAGCCGCCGGATCACCAGCACTTCGATCAGCGCGCCCGCCGCCGCCGCCGCGGCCAAAGCCGCCACCAAGGCAAGCAGGAAAGACCCCGTTGCCCCCGCAACCGCAGCCGCCGCAAACGCGCCCACCATGAACAGCGAGCCATGCGCAAGATTGATCAGCCCCATCACCCCGAACACCAGCGTGAGGCCCGCCGCCATCACAAACAGCATCACGCCCAACTGGATGCCGTTAAGCAGTTGTTCCGCCAATAAAATGGGAGACATCAAAGCACTTTCCGCAAGAGAAACGGGGCGACGCTGCGCCGCCCCGAAAGCAGGTTACATCTTGCATTCGGACGCATATACGTCCGCATGATCTTCAAGCGCGGTGCCAATGATCTTGTTGGTGTAGACGTCACCTTCCTTGATCACTTCGCGCACATAGATGTCCTGAACCGGATGGTGGTTGGTGTTGAATTTGAAATCACCCCGTGTGCTGGCGAAATCAGCCTCTTCCAATGCAGCCTGAAACGCGGCGACATCCGAAATATCCGCCTTGCCCATCGCACTCAGCAACAGGTTGGCCGTATCAAATCCCTGACTTGCGTACAGCGAGGGCAAGCGACCGAATTCGGCCTGAAAGCTTTCAACAAATGCCTTGTTTGCGTCGTTATCCAGATCCTTGCCCCACTGCGACGTGTTCACCACGCCCAGCGCCGCATCGCCCACCGCTTGCAGGATGCCCTGATCAAAGCTGAAGGCGGGACCGACAACCGGAATATCGACACCGCTGTCGGCGTATTGCTTGAGAAAGGAAATCCCCATGCCGCCGGGCAGGAAGAAGAACACGCTATCCGCACCCGAAGCACGGATTTGCGCGATCTCGGAGGCGTAATCTGTCTGGCCCAGATCGGTCAGCAGCTCGCCCGCCAATTCGCCCTTGTACTGGCGCTTGTACCCCGTCAGCGCATCCTGCCCCGCCGGATAGTTCGGCGCGAGGATAAAGGAGTTCTTGTAACCGGCCGAATTCGAATAGGCCCCGGCCCCCTCGTGCAGGTTATCGTTCTGCCATGCCACGTTGAAATAAAGCGGATTACAGCCGCGCCCTGCCAGCGCAGAGGGACCAGCATTGGGCGAGAGGTAAAATTTGCCCTGCGCCACCGCACCCGGGATCACGGCCATGGCAAGGTTGGACCAGATGATGCCGGTCATCACATCCACCTTCTCGGACTGGATCATCTTGTCGGCCAGTTGTACGGCGATGTCAGGCTTGCGCTGGTCGTCCTCGATGATGACTTCAAGCTTGTCATTGCCCGCCTGCTTGACCGCCAGCATAAAGCCGTCGCGCACGTCGATGCCAAGGCCCGCACCGCCACCCGAAAGCGTGGTGATCATGCCGACCTTGACCGTATCGGCGGATGCGCCACCGGCCAGACCTGCAATACAGGCGGCGAGGACGAGAGATTTGAGCTTCATGTGGGTTCTCCTTGTTGGGTTTCGGGCGCGCCTCTGACGGGCGTTTTGAAATGCCCCGTCCCGTTTGCGTAAAAGACACCGGATTGTGCCAGTCCGAGTTTTCCGGCAGTTCGTCGCAAAATACAATGCTGCGCGGGTATTTAAGGGCACGATTGTCGCTTTGAGACGTGATCTTGCAGCGCTTTGGCGCGCGTCATGGAGCGAAATCGGTCACGCAAGGCTTCACGCCTGAAACGTCACCACACCGTCGCAGATCGTAAGGATCGCGTGGGCGCGGGTAATATCATCGGGTGCAAGCGTGGACAGATCGGCGCTCATCACGGCGACATCCGCCATCATGCCTGCCTTTAACTGCCCTTTGCGGTCCTCGGCGAATTCGGCCCAGGCGTTGTCGCGGGTATAGCTGGCCAGCGTGTCGTGCAGCGTCTGGGTCTGGTCGGGCCATGCCTCCCCCAGATCAAGCGGCGCAATCGCGGCCTTGATGTTGGGCATCACGTCGACAGGGATCACCGGCCAGTCCGTTGAAAAGATGACCTTGGCACCGGTGTCGCGGATCGTCTGCCATGCATAGGCCCCTTTGGTCTGGGCGTCATGCAGGTATTGCCCCACGTCGGCGGGCGGGAAAATATGTCCGCTCGGGGCATGGCCGGGCTGGATGGATGCCACAATGCCCAATGCGGCAAGACGCGGGATATCGTCCAAGTGCATCACCTCAAGATGTTCGATCCGGTGGCGGCTGTCACGCTTGCCATTGGCGTTTTGCGCGGCCTCGTAGGCGTCGATGGTGCGGCGGACGCCCGCATCGCCGATGGCATGCACCGCGATCTGGAAGCCGAGCCGGTCCGCCTCGATACAGGCGGCGACAAAATGTTCTTGGGTAAAAACTTCGTCGCCGGTATTGCCGCCCGCCCCCAAAGTGCCGGGATAGGGTTGCAACATCAGCGCTGTGCCGCTTTCGATAACACCGTCGATGAACATCTTGACGTGGGTGCACCGCACCTTGTTGCCGTTGAAGGCCGCGCGCATCTGCGGCGCCTCGGCGGCGATGCGGCTGATCGGATCGGTGCCTTTCATGTGAAACGGTACGTTGCAACGGCACGGCAGGCGGCCTTCTGTCTCAAGCTCGGACAGCAATTCAAGCTGGTAAAGGTTGCCATCCATCAGATGCAGGCCGGTGATGCCTTGGGCCGCACAGTGCAACAGCCCCCGCGCGATCGCATCCTTGTCCATCTCGCGTTCTGCGGGCGTGGCGGGCGGCTGCGGGTCTTTGCCGGTGGTCAGGCCCATCATTTCACGGCCAGCGTGGTTGGTCATCGCGAGGACCGGACCATATGCGCCCGGCTCCAGCAGCTCGCCGGAAGCAAGACCGTCCGCGCCCATCATGATCTGCGATCCCGCATCCACTGTGCCGCCGTGCAACAGACCCGCAGCGTCAAGCGCGGCGGTGTTCGCCCAAACGGTATGGTGATCGGGGGCAAACAGCGCCAAAGGGCGGTCCGGCAGGATCAGGTCCAGATCATGGCGCGTCGGTGTGCAGCCGGTGCCAAGGATGCCGTAATCGGCCATGACGCAGAACACCAAATTCTCGTCGGGATGTGCGGCAGCGTAAGGCACGATCGCCTCTTTCATCGCCTCCAGCCCCTCGATGCCGTAGAGGTTTGGCAACGTCAGCTCGACCGAACCGCCGAACAAATGCACATGGCTGTCGATAATGCCGGGCAGCACGGTCGCGCCCCTGGCATTATAAAGCTTCGTATCAGTCCCCGCCATCGCCAGAAGAGTCGCATCATCGCCGACCGCTGTGATGAGACCACCTGATATCGCCAGCGCCTGCGCTTGGGGCTGATCGGGATCAAAGGTCATCAGCGCGCCGTTATGCACGATAATTTCAGCAATCATCAGATGTCTCCGAAGGGGATGGCAATGCAACTGCCCCCGACCAGCGGGGCAAGGAACGGATGTGGCCCCACCTGCGCGGGGCCACAAAAGCGGCTATTTCTGAAGCGCGGTCCAGATCGCCGTATACAGCTTGGACACTTCAGGCGGGCAGGTCTTGGCCACATAGGCCGCCGCCTTCAACTCTTGCGGTATGACAATCTCGGGCGCGGTTTTCATGTCCTCGGGCATGAACTCTTCCGAGCCTGCGATGCCGTTCGCATAGCGCGCAAAACCCGACAACATAGCCGCGTTTTCAGGGTCCATGATGAAGTTGAGAAAGGTTTTCGCCTCGTCCACATTTTTGGCGTCGGCCAGAATTGCGGCGTTGTCCATCCAGACAGAAAAACCTTCCTGCGGATAGCCGAAGGCAATGTCTGCATTCTTGGCGCGCGCGCGCATGGATGCCCCGTTCCAGTTTGTTCCGGCAGCAACATCACCCTTGGCGAATTTTTCGATCATGCCGTAATCCATCGACAGCCAGTGCGGCTTGGCCGCGGTCAGCATATCACGCACCTTAAGCAGAACCTCTTTGTCACCGGTACACTGTTCGCCGCCAACATAGTGGATCGCCATATGCATCACATCAATCATCTCGGGCGTGACGTTGATTTTGCCCTTCAACTCTTCAGGCGGATCAAAGATTACGGCGGCGGTGTTGATGTCGCCACCGTAGACCGAGGTGTTGACGGTGACGCCCACGGTTCCCCATTGCCACGGAACGGTGAATTTGCGGCCCGGATCAAACGCGACATCGACCCACTGCGGGTCCATGTTTTTGAAATTCTCCATCTCGTTCGGGTTGCTTTCCATCAGCAGCCCCTCCTTGATGAAAATCGGCACATAGGTGCCAGATGGCACAACCACATCAAAGCCGTGGCCGCCCGCCTTGATCTTGGCCAAGGCGGTATCATTACTGTCATAGTCCGTGATCGTGACCTTGATGCCGGTCTCTTTCTCGAACTTCTCGATCATTTCGGGGCTGGTGTAATTACCCCAGTTGTACAGGTTCAATTCCCCTTCGGCAAAGGCCGGAGCGGCGAGTGCCAGAAGCATCGCTGTGGTTGTCAGTGTCTTTTTCATTGTGGTCTCCCATGGTGGTTATTCATTATTTCTTCACTTTGCTCAGCACGGTAAACGCGATGACCATGACGATAGATATGCCCAGAAGCGCGGTGGAAATCGCGTTGATCTCGGGTGTCACGACGCGGCGCAACTGACCCAGCATGTAGGTCGGCAATGTATCCTGCCCTGCGGATTTGACAAACTCGGTAATCACCACGTCATCAAGGCTGATTACAAAGGCCAGCATCGCGCCGGCAAGAATCCCCGGCCAAAGCTGCGGCAATGTGATCCGGCGAAACACCTGAAACGGTGGCGCATACAGATCGGCGGCAGCCTGTTCCAGCGTCAGATCCATCCCTTGCAACCGCGCGCGGATCGGCAAGTAGGCGAAGGGAATACAAAAAGCCGAATGCGCAAGGATCAGATAGAACAAACCGGTATAACCCGTCGCCACCTTGATCCCCGCAAAGAAGATCAACAGCGCCACGGCGGTCACGATTTCGGGGACCATCAGCGGTTGGTTGATCATCGCAAAGACAAGGCCTTGCCCTTTGAATTTGCGGGTGCGGGTGGTGGCAAGGGCCGCCATCACCGCAACGCTCGTCGAGATCGCCGAGGCCCAAAGCGCGATGATCAGGCTGCGCACGGTTGCCTCCTGCACCTGTTCGTTCTGCCATGCCGATTGATACCAGCGCCACGAAAACCCCTCCCAGATCGCGATGGAAGACCCCGCGTTGAACGAATAGATCACCAACAGGATGATCGGCATGTACAACAGCACAAAACAACTGAACGCGATGGTGGTAAAGCCGGTCTGGCGGTGAACGTCGTATCCTGTATTTTTAGCCACGATGCACCTCCTCGCTGCCTGCGGCGCGCACATACAAAAGAAGCGCCAGCATCACGATGCCCAGCAACGTGATCGACAACGCCGCCCCCAGCGGCCAGTTGCGCCCCTGCCCGAACTGCAATTCGATCAGGTTCCCGATCATCAGCTGGTTGCCCCCGCCCATCACGCGCGGCGTAACGTAAGCCCCAAGCGACGGCACAAACACAAGGATCGACCCCGCAATCACCCCCGGTTTGACCAGCGGCACAATCACACGGCGCAAGACCTGAAACCGTGTGGCGTACAGATCATACGCCGCCTCGACGAGGCTGAAATCCAACCGCTCCATCGCCGCATAAAGCGGCAGCACCATCAGCGGCAGATAGACATAGACCATGCCGACAAGGATCGAGAATTCGGTAAACAGCATCTGGATCGGCGCGTCGATGATGCCAAGCGACATCAACAGCGTGTTGACCGTGCCTTCGTTTCGGATCAACTCGACGATCGCAAAAGTGCGGATCAACAGATTGGTCCAGAACGGGATGATAATCAGCAACATCCACAAATCACGCTGCTTTTTGGGGCGTGTCGCGATGAAATAGGCGGTGGGAAAGCCGAAGAAAAGGCACAGCACTGTGGTCATCAGCGACAGCTTCACAGAGCGCGCAAAGATGCTTAGATGCGCATCGGAAAAGCTTAGCGTGTCATCAAAGATGTCGCGCTGCAGAACCACGTTGAACCACGCATCGCCCGATGCCTGCCACTGCACGCCGCCATAATCGCCCGGCGTGAGGAAGGAATAGACCAGCGTGATCAGCAACGGACCACTGGCGGCAATCAGCAAGATCACAAGCGCGGGGGCCAGCAGCAGCCAGCGTGTTCGGGTGGCACGCTTGTGCGCGGTGAGGTCGAGATCAGCCATACATCAATCCCTCAAAACCTGTGCCACGTCATCGGCAAAACGTATGCCGATCCGCTGACCGGAGGTATAGGCCGCTTTGACCTCGGGCTGGTTCTGGCGGCGCACAACAAAGGCCGTGCCGTCATCAAGGGCGATGTGATAATGTGTGTCGGTCCCGAAATAGACGATCTCGCCCAGCGTTCCGGCCAACAGCCCCTCGGCCTCGGGGGCGAGGCTGGCGTGTTCGGGACGAATGGCAAGCGTGACCTTGCCCTTTTGCGTCACCTCTGCATGGCTCCGCGCATTGACCGTCTTGCCCGAAGACAGACGCATTGCGATGCTGCTCCCTGCAAAAGCGGTGATCTCGGCGGGTAGAAAATTCGTATCGCCGATGAAATCCGCCACAAAGCGCTCGGCGGGTTGGTCGTAGATGTCGCGCGGGCCGCCGATCTGGCGGATGGTGCCGGCACTCATCACCGCGATCCGGTCCGACATGGTCAGCGCCTCTTCCTGATCGTGGGTCACGAAGATAAAGGTAATGCCCGTCTCCATTTGCAGGCGCTTCAGCTCAAGCTGCATGTCTTTGCGCAACTTGAAATCCAGCGCGCTCAACGGCTCGTCCAGCAGCAAAACTTTCGGCTTGGGTGCCAGCGCGCGGGCCAACGCGACGCGTTGTTGCTGGCCACCCGAAATCTGGCCTGTCTGGCGGTCCGCCATCTGGGTCATTTTCACCAGATCCATCATCTCGTCCACAGTGCGCGTTATCTCGGCGCGCGGCTTCCCCAGCATTTCCAACCCGAAGGCGATGTTTTGCGCCACAGTCAAATGCGGGAAAAGCGCGTAATTCTGGAACACCGTATTCACCGGGCGCTTGTGCGGCGGCGAGGCAAGCAGGTCTTTGCCGTGCATCGTCAGGGTGCCTGCGGTCGGATGCTCGAACCCCGCGATGAGGCGCAACAGCGTTGTTTTACCACACCCCGAAGGGCCGAGCAGCGTGAAGAACTCGTTTTCCAGAATATCAATAGTGGCCTCTTCCAACGCGACCACAGGCGGTTGGCCCGGATACACTTTTCGCAATTTCTGCGCGCTGATCGCTATCGTCACATATTCCCCCGACGTTTCGTGATTCTACCGGACAACTTTCCAACATCCGGGTCCCAATTGCCATGATTGCGGCAACGTCGCGTGTGTGAAATAACACTGCCGGGTTATATTTTGGACGAATATGCGCTTTTCTGGGGTCAGGTTTGGACAAAGGTCTCTCAAAAAGAGACGTTGCACGGCTTCGGGCAACACTTGCGCCGCCGGACCCTGCGCAGCGGGCTGTCGTTAGATACAAGCCTGTTCATGCACCTCACCCTCACCGCCCTAAAGGTTTCCGGAGAGTATTTTCTGCAATGCACCAATCAACCCCCAAAGGCAGACAAAAGGAGAACACTTGAAACTGTTCCGTTAATGTTCTATTTACTATAGGTATGTAGAACAAGGAACGTAGGATGTCCTTTCAACCCACATTTCCCGGCCTCTTCAGCCAAAGAACCCCTGCGATTGCGCAGCCTGATCTGCCCTTGCCCGCCCCCACGCCCGCCACGGTCAGACAGATCGAGTATGCCCGCGCATTGGCAGCCAAGACGCATGACGCCTTGCCCAAAGGGATCGAGGAGGACCGCACGCGGTTGTCAAAATGGATTGACGCCCACAAACCCGCGCCCGGCGCGTTCAACGATTATCCTTCTTCCAGGCAGGTCGGCTTTGCCGAACGGATCGCCCGGATCAAACGCACGCAGGTGCCGCCCGAATGCTTTCGCGACAAAGGACTGATGTCGCGGTGGATCGACGGGAACAAGCCACGTTAGGGATGGCGCGAAATATGCGCGCTGGCGTTATTCAGTGACCTCACGCGCAGGCGGTCAGGGTGACGCCGGGTTACACCTTTTAGAAACCTGTTTTCTGCTACGCTGATCTGATGGCGTATCCGCATTCAAAATCCGAAACCATCGCTGACGGCGTTGTTCACCTCTTCGGCCTCATGTTCGCCTTGCCCGCAACGGCGGTCCTTATTGTTCAGGTAGAGCATAGCAAGCTGCTGCTGACCGCAGTCGTTCTTTACGGGTTGTCGTGATCGCCGCATTTGCCGCGTCGGCCTTCTATCATCTGACACCGGTGGATCGCACGCGGGCGCTGCTGAAGCGCATTGATCACGCCACAATCTATTTCAAAATCGCAGGCACCTATACGCCGCTGGTTGTCGTGATCGGCTCGGCGTTCGCCTACGGCATTCTGGGTATCGTCTGGATGCTGGCGCTGGTCGGTGCGATCGCCAAGCTGCGCGGCTGGGGTGCAGATGCCATAGGCTCGCTTGCGCTTTATCTGCTGATGGGATGGCTTTCGGCGCTGCTGATATGGCCGATGTGTGTACATCTTTCCAGAACGGCAGTGTTCCTGATCATCGCCGGTGGCCTGATTTATTCTTTGGGAACAATCTTCTATGCGCGCGAACGCCTCGCCTAACAGAATGCAATCTGGCACGGGTTTGTGCTCACCGCTTCGATCTGTTTTTTCATAGCCATTGCATTAAGCGTCTGACACGGCATCCAAATAGCTGCGCACGCAGGTTTGCACATGACGGAAACGGTCCCCGCCCAGATGCTTGCCCCCGTACCAGCGGGTGACCACGACAAGGTGGTCTTGCAGGCCCTCACGCTCCAGCATCCGCAAAATCACCATACCAGCACCACTCTCGCCGTCATCGGCTTTGAGCGGCCCGCCCTGTGAAAGCTGTACGCCCCATGTGTTATGCGTCGCCTTGGCATAGGATTTGTCGCGTTTCAGGGATTTGAGCGCCGCGTCAATCTCGGCGCGGTTTGACACAGCACAGCCCGAGACCGCGTATTTACTCCCACGGTCGCTCAGGATCTGGTCAAGTTTACGCAATGTCCGGCTCATGTGCGCGCCACCGACACGCCGACCACGCTCAAAGCCCGGCGACGGTTTGGCGCACCGTGTCCAGACGCGCGCTATTGGGCGGATGGGTTCCAAGGAACTTGTCGCCCGGATCGGGAATGCGGGTAAAGAACTCCGCGCCGCGCAGCGGGTCATAACCTGCCCTCTTGGTGATCACCGTGCCCAACGCATCTGCTTCAAGCTCGAAATTCTTCGAATAACTGCGTGCGCCGACCTGTGCGCCAAGCTCCTGCGCCGAGCGCACCGCGGATGCGTCCCCGCCGCTCAGCGTCGCCAGACCGGCAAAAATCACCGCCCCGGCAACCGCATTTTGCTGCTGGCGCCCGATGTGGCCCGCGATGTGGTGTGCGGCTTCATGGCCCATCACAAAAGCCAGTTCGTCCTCGTTACGCGCATCGTCGATCAGCGACAGTGTGAATGCGATGATCGGGCGCCCTTGCCGGTCCAGCGTCTGATAGGCGTTGGCAGGTTGATCGGGACGATCATCCACTACGATGTTGAAATCGCAATTCACATTCCGGGTCCGCGCACGGCACTCCTGCTCGGCGACCGGCTCAAGTCTGGAAACCACACGCACGAAGCTGCGCGCGTTCTGGCGCGCCGATGGTGACATCTGGCTTTGGCTGGTGACAGGGCCGGAACCGGACACCGGACCGGACACGGGCGTCACATCACAGGCGGCAAGCGCCAATGCAAAACCGAAGGCCGCGAAAGCACGCAATATCATTGCAGCAGATTCCTTTTCAAAAAGTCTACCGGAGTATTTAACATGTGGAGCGGCAGGGACCAGTGCGTTCACCAAAGAATGCGAAAACCCGCGCCTTCACCGCTGATGTTGCCGATCCGGGTTTTGCGTTCCGGTCCGGCTTGCGCCGCCGCGCGGTTCAGGTAATCATGCCCCCATGTTTACCATAGAACACGAATTCGACGCGACCGTGATCACGCTGGTCGACGAGGGCGGATCGCCCTTGCAGGAAGATGTGATCCTCAACGCTTTTGCCAGCCAGATCACAATCGAGCAATGGGATTCGAAGACGGACGAGGTGCGGCGGATCACGCTGTCCCCCAACCAGCTGCGTGATCTGGCGGCGGCGCTCAACCTGCCAGAAGGCACCTATCACAGCGCGCCCTGACCGCGCCGGTTTTATCAAAGGACACCCCAATGGCCATTGGCAACAACATTCGCACCTATTTTGAAGGCACTTGGCACAACGGCGATCTGAGCATCATGAAAGCCGCCGATCACGGCGCGTGGCTTGGCACAACTGTGTTCGACGGCGCGCGGCTTTTTGACGGGTTGGCCCCCGACCTTGAGGCGCATTGCGCGCGGATCAACCGCTCGGCGCAGGCCCTGATGATCACGCCCACGATGGACACGCAGACGATGGTACAAACCGTGCGCGAAGGGCTGGCCAGCTACCCGCGCGATGCCGCCGTTTACATCAGGCCGATGTATTGGGCGCTGGACGGCGACGAAACAGGCATTGTCCCGCGCCCGAACGCAACCGGTTTTGCCGTTTCTCTCGAAGAGATCCCGATGGCACCGCCGGAAGCGGCCTCAAGCCTCACGCGAACACGGTTTCGCCGTCCGGTTCTGGAGGATAGTGTAGTGAACGCCAAGGCAGGATGTCTTTACCCCAACAACGCGCGGATGCTGGTCGAAGCGCGCTCCAAGGGATTCGGCAATGCGCTGGTCGCGGATGCGATGGGAAATGTCGCCGAAAGTGCCACCGCAAATGTGTTCATGGTCAAGGACGGCGAAGTGTTCACCCCAATCCCCAACGGCACTTTTCTGGCCGGAATCACCCGTGCGCGGCACATGGAAAACATGCGCGCAAACGGCATCACAGTGCATGAACGCGTATTGAGCTTTGACGAGTTCCACACCGCAGACGAAGTTTTTCTCTCTGGCAACATGATGAAGATCACACCGATCGATGCCTTTGACGACACCACCTATCAGGTGGGCGACACCGGCAATCCGGTGACCCGACGAGTGCGCGAAATGTATTGGGATTGGGCCGCCAGCCAACGGGCATAGGGTGCCCGCAGCCGCCGAGACCGTCAACATGAAGATCGTCAAACCCGCAAAAGCCAATTGCAAGACAGGCGGCAGCGCGCCATGATCCGCGCGGACCGAGGGAGAATATCATGCGCAAGTTTCTTGTGGTACTGGACGACAGCCGCGAATGCCTCAACGCCATGCGTTTTGCCGCCATGCGGGCCTCCAAAACCGGTGGCGGAGTAGAGGTTCTTGCCGTCATACCGCCCGAAGAATTCAATCACTGGATCGGCGTGGGCGACATCATGCGCGAAGAAACGCGCGAGCGCATCGAAGTGCATTTCGAGGTTTTCGCGAAATGGATGCGGGACCGGCAGGGCGTCAATCCCAATCTGGTGATCCGTGAAGGTCAGCCCGTTGACGAGATTATTGCGCAGATTCGCGACAACGGAGAAATCGGGGTACTGGTGCTGGGCGCGGGCACCGATGGCAAAGGACCGGGGCCACTGGTCACGCAACTGACGCGCAACGCAAGCTCTCTGTCCGTGCCGATCACGATCGTACCGGGCGATCTAAGCAAAGAACGGCTTGAAGGGATCACCTGACCTTGCTGTTACTTTAGAATCATTCCAGACACCTTGACATTCCGGCTGCCAATCCGCATATCTGCACAAGACCTGATGGAGACCACGCGCATGTTTATCCAAACCGAATCCACCCCGAACCCGGCAACCCTGAAATTCCTGCCCGGCCAGACCGTTCTGGACATGGGAACGGCAGATTTCCCCACCGCCGACACCGCAGGCAGTTCGCCTCTGGCCACACGCCTGTTTGCAGTCGATGGCGTGACCGGTGTTTTCTTTGGCGCTGATTTCGTCACCGTGACAAAGCAGGACGCGATGGAGTGGGATCATCTCAAGCCCGGCCTTCTGGGCGCGATCATGGAGCATTTCCAGTCCGGCCAGCCGGTCATGGGGGCAGATCACACGCCCGTCTCCGGCCATGCAGAGCATGACGGCGAGGATGGCGCGATTGTGGGCCAGATCAAGGAACTGCTCGACAGCCGTGTGCGTCCCGCCGTTGCACAGGACGGCGGCGACATTACCTTCCACGGCTTTGACCGCGGCATTGTCTATCTGCACATGCAAGGTGCCTGTGCGGGCTGCCCGTCTTCTACGTTGACGCTGAAAATGGGCATTGAAAACCTGCTGCGCCATTACATTCCCGAAGTGACCGAAGTGCGCCCTGTCGCCTGATTGGCGCGGTATGATTCTCGGCTTTGATACCTCCGCCGCGCATTGTGCGGCGGCATTGCTGCTGGAGGGACGGATCGTCGCCAGCGCACACGAACCAATGGCCAAAGGTCAGGCAGAGCGGCTCTTGAGTCTCGTGCAAGACCTTCTGGCACAAACCGGCAGCACGGTTGACGATCTGGACGCGATCGGCGTCGGCATCGGGCCGGGCAATTTCACAGGCATCCGCATCGCTGTTTCTGCCGCGCGCGGGCTTGCCTTGGGGCTTGGCGTGCCTGCCGTCGGGGTCAGCGCCTTTGACGCGCTGCGCTACGGGACGCGAGGGCCGTGCCTGTGCGCAGTGGATGCGCGGCGCGACATGGTTTTTGTGCAAGGCTTCGAAACGCCCGTTTTCCAAGAACCATCATTGCAGCCTATATCCGCGCTCGAAACCTCTGATGTTCCGGTGATTGGCGCGCTTGGCGCCGCCCCTGCGCACCCGACTGCCGACGCCATCGCGCATCTGTGCGCCGAACGCTACGCCACCGCCACAGCGCGGCCCGCCCCCTTGTATCTGCGCCCTGCCGATGCCGCACCCGCGCGCGATACCCCGCCCCGGATTGTGACGTGACGCCACAAGACATGGCCCAGTTACACGGTGCCGCATTTGAGCATGAGCGCAGCTGGAGCGCGGAAGAATTCGCCACCCTGATCGCACAGCCCTATACAAATGCCTTTTGCGCGCCCGACGGCTTTGCCCTGACGCGCACACTGGCCGGTGAATCCGAATTGCTGACGCTCGCCGTTGATCCTGCCTTTCGCCGCCACGGCATCGCGCGCGGTCTGTTGGACCGCTGGCTTGTCACCCTGCGCGACACGACCGACACAGCATTTCTGGAGGTTGCGGCGGATAATACAGGTGCCATCGCCCTTTATGAAAAGCTGGGTTTTGATCGCGCGGGCCTGCGGCGCGCCTATTATGCACGCAAAAACCGGCCCGCCGCCGATGCTTTGATCATGACAAAGGCGCTGACATGAGGGCAATGCCCTCCGCAATCCCCCTTAAACCAAGAAACCGGTTGACCCCAAGCCCCTTAGCGCCGCAAATTTGAACGAGCGTCGCGCAAGCAGACGTGCGACCGGGCAGAAGGGCCAATGCAATGTCTCCTGCCCCAAAATGAAACATGGGAGAAACCAATGACTCTGATGACCAAATTTCTTGGCGCTGCTGCTGCCGCCGCCCTGGGCACCGGTGCGGCACTGGCAGAGCCTGCCCTGATTTTCGATCTGGGTGGCAAATTCGACAAATCCTTCAACGAGGCCGCCTTTACCGGTGCGCAACGCTGGGCCGAAGAAACCGGCGAAACCTTCCGCGAGATCGAATTGCAATCCGAAGCCCAACGTGAGCAGGCGTTGCGCCGCTTTGCCGAGGCCGGATCAAACCCGATCATCACCATGGGTTTCGGCATGGCCGACCCGCTGACCAGCGTCGCGCCCGACTATCCCGACACCAAATTCGTTGTAATCGACGTGACCTGGATCGAAGGCGAGAACATCAGCCAGATCGGTTTCGCCGAACATGAGGGATCGTATCTGGTCGGGATGATGGCGGCGATGGCATCCAAAACCGGCACCGTCGGTTTTGTCGGGGGCATGGATGTGCCGCTGATCCGGCATTTCGGCTGTGGCTATGCGCAGGGCGTCAAAGCGGTGAACCCTGACGCCAAGGTCATCGCCAACATGACCGGCACAACACCCGCCGCATGGAACGATCCGGTAAAAGGCTCCGAGCTGACCAAAGCGCAGATTTCTCAAGGCGCGGATGTGGTTTACGCGGCCGCTGGCGGCACCGGCGTGGGCGTTCTACAAACGGCTGCGGATGAAAACATCCTGTCGATCGGCGTGGACAGCAACCAGAACTACATGCACCCCGGCAAGGTTCTGACCTCGATGCTGAAACGTGTGGACGTTGCGGTTTTTGATGCAATGAAAGCAGGCGCAGACGTTAAAACCGGTGGGGTCATCACCCTTGGTCTGGCGGAAGACGGCGTGGGCTATGCGTTGGACGAACACAACGCGGCACTGGTCAACGATGAAATGAAGGCGGCGATTGACGCGGCGCGCGAAAAAATCATCTCGGGCGAGCTGGAAGTCGCATCGTATTACACCAATGACAGCTGCCCCGTGCTTGACTTTTAAGCAGCAGTAACACGTCATGAAGGGCCGCGCCGATCCGCAGGCGCGGCCCCTTTTCCATTGGTATTACATGTGAAAGAGGCAACCGAGGCGCCGCTTTAAGGACATTCCCATGACACGCGATCCCGCGATTGAACTCAAAGGCATCTCAAAAGCCTTCGGCCCCGTGCATGCGAACAAGGATATTTCCATCCGCGTCATGCCCGGCACGATCCACGGGATCATCGGCGAGAACGGCGCAGGGAAATCAACGCTCATGTCGATCCTTTACGGCTTTTACAAAGCCGATAAGGGCGAGATTTTCCTGAGCGGCAAGAAGGCCCATATCACCGACAGTCAGGCCGCGATTGCCGCAGGCATCGGCATGGTGTTCCAGCATTTCAAGCTGGTCGAGAATTTTACAGTGCTGGAAAATGTTATTCTGGGGGCAGAGGACGGGCGGTTGCTCAAACCTTCCATCGCCAAGGCGCGGCGCTCGCTTCTGGAACTGGCCGCAGATTACGGCCTGAACGTGGACCCCGACGCGTTGGTGCAAGACATCGGCGTGGGCATGCAGCAACGGGTCGAGATCCTCAAAGCGCTTTACCGGCAGGCCGACATCCTGATTCTGGACGAACCTACCGGCGTGCTGACCCCTGCCGAGGCAGACCAGCTTTTTCGCATCCTCAACCGTTTGCGCGAAGAGGGAAAAACCATCATTCTCATCACGCACAAACTGCGTGAGATCATGGACATCACCGATACCGTCTCTGTGATGCGACAAGGCGAGATGACAGCCACCGTAAAAACATCCGAAACCTCGCCCGCCGAGCTGGCGGAGCTGATGGTGGGCCGCAAGGTGCTGCTGCGTGTGGACAAAACCCCGGCCAAACCGGGCGCGGTCGTGCTGGACATAACGGACCTGCGGGTAAAGGACGAAAAAGGCGTCGAGCGGCTGCGCGGCATTGATCTGCAAGTGCGCGCGGGCGAAATTCTGGGGATCGCCGGCGTTGCGGGCAATGGCCAGTCAGAGCTGCTTGAGGTGCTGGGCGGTTATGCCAACGGCACCGGTACAATCGCCATGAACGGCGAAAAGATCGACCTGACGGGGAAAAGCTCGAACGGCCAATCGCGGCGTGCGCGCGGCATCGCCCATGTGCCCGAAGATCGCCAGCGCGAAGGCCTGATCATGGACTTTCATGCGTGGGAAAACGTCGCCTTCGGCTATCATAATGATCCGGCCTACCGGTCAGGGGTTTTGATGAACAACGCCGCCATTCGCGAAGACACGACCGACAAGATGCAACGGTTTGATGTGCGCCCCCCCGATCCCAGACTCGCCGCTAAAAACTTTTCCGGCGGCAACCAGCAGAAAATCGTGCTGGCGCGCGAGATTGAGCGCAATCCTGATCTGTTGCTCATCGGGCAACCCACCCGCGGCGTGGACATCGGCGCGATTGAATTCATCCACCAGCAGATCGTCGCCCTGCGCGACAAGGGCAAGGCGGTGCTTCTGGTCTCGGTCGAGCTGGACGAAATCATGGCGCTGTCGGATCGTATCGCGGTGATGTTCGACGGGCAGATCATGGGCGAACGCCTGCCGTCGGAAACCGATGAAAAAGAGCTGGGGCTGCTGATGGCAGGCATCACCGATACCTATAACGAACACAGCGTCGATGAGGTGCAAGACAACCTTGCCCATGTTCACGCGCCGGAAAAAGGAGCCTGAGATGGATGTAATGCCAAAATGGGCCGAGGTGATCCTTGTGCCGCTGATCTCGCTCCTGCTTGCTGCAATCCTTTCTGCGCTGGTGATCCTCGCCATTGGCGAAGATCCGGTGGCGGCGGTCAAACTGATGGTCACAGGCGCGCTCGGATCCAGCTATGGCTGGGGCTATACCCTGTATTACGCGACGAATTTCATGTTCACAGGGCTGGCTGTGGCGGTCGCCTTTCACGCGCGTCTGTTCAACATCGGCGGCGAAGGTCAGGCGGCGTTGGGCGGTCTGGGCGTGGCACTGGCCTGTCTGTATATCCCGTGGCCGCATTGGTCGCTTGCGCTGGTCGGGGCCGCGATTGCGGCGGGGCTTTTCGGGGCGGCATGGGCCGCGATCCCTGCATGGCTGCAAGCCAAACGCGGCAGCCATATCGTGATCACAACGATCATGTTCAATTTCATCGCCGCCTCTTTGCTGAATTATGTGCTTGTCAACATGCTGCGCCCGAAGGGTGCAATGGACCCGGCCAGCGCGCGCTTTCCCGAAGCCGTGCAACTGCCCACGCTGCACGATCTGCTGGCCCCCCTCGGCATAGAATTCTCCAAAGCGGCGCCTGCGAACATCTCGCTGCTGGTCGCCATCGCAGCCTGCGTTGTCATCTGGGTGCTGATCTGGCGCACGCGACTGGGCTACGAGATCCGCTCCTACGGGCATTCCGAATCTGCGGCGCGCTATGCGGGGATGCCGCCCAATCGCATCATCATGGTGACGATGCTTATCTCGGGCGCTTTGGCGGGGATGATGGCCATCAACAACGTCATGGGCGAGGCGGAGCGGCTGGTCATGAACGCGGTCGAGGGGGCGGGGTTTATCGGGATCGCCGTGGCGCTGATGGGCCGCTCACATCCCTTCGGCGTGTTTATCGCCGCGATCCTGTTCGGTTTCCTTTATCAGGGCGGTGCCGAACTTGCCCTGTGGACCACGATCCCGCGCGATTTGATCGTGGTTATTCAGGCGCTGGTGATCCTGTTTACCGGCGCGCTTGATAATATGGTGCGCATGCCGCTTGAGCGGGTCTTTCTGGCCCTGCGATCCGCGCCAAAACCCGGGCGCAAGGAGGGCTGAGCCATGGATATTTACCTCACGCTGATCCAGTTGCTCGATTCCACCGTGCGCCTTGCCACCCCTTTGCTGCTCGCGTGCCTTGCGGGGCTTTATTCCGAACGTGCGGGCATTTTCGACATCGGGCTTGAGGGCAAGATGCTGGCGGCCGCGTTCTTTTCCGCCGCCATCGCCGCGATGACGGGGTCGGTTTGGATTGGCCTGCTGGCGGGAATCGCCGCCTCGCTGGTGCTCAGCGCCATTCACGGGATCGCCTCGATCACCTTTCGCGGTAACCAGCTGATCTCCGGTGTGGCGATCAATTTTCTTGCGGCAGGCATGACCGTGCTGATTGCGCAGGCGTGGTTTCGCCAGGGCGGGCGCACGCCGTCGCTTATCGGCAAGGCACGATTTGAACCGATCACCCTGCCCTTTGCAGAGGCGGTTCAGGACGTGCCGTTCATTGGCCCGCTGTATTACGAACTTATCTCGGGCCATTCGATTCTGGTCTATGTGGCGTTCGCCGCCGTCCCGCTAACGTGGTGGGTGTTGTTCCGGACACGCTTTGGGTTGCGGCTGCGCGCGGTGGGCGAAAATCCGGCGGCTGTGGATACGGCGGGCGTGTCCGTTGTCGGCCTGCGCTTTGCAGCTGTCGCGATTTGCGGGGTACTGTGCGGGATCGCCGGTGCCTATCTCAGCACCGCCTTGCAGGCCGGTTTCGTCAAAGACATGGCTGCGGGGCGTGGATTTATCGCGCTCGCCGCGCTGATTTTTGCCAAATGGCGGCCATGGCACGCGCTTTATGCGACGCTGTTGTTCGGCCTGTTCGGCGCGCTCGAAACCCGCCCTGATGTGATCGAAGCGGTTTCCGGTATAAAGGTGCAGGGGCAACTTCTTGCGGCGCTTCCCTACCTTATGACGGTGATTATCCTTGCCGGTTTTGTCGGCAAAGCCATTCCGCCGCGCGCCGGTGGCGAGCCGTATGTGAAAGAGAGATAAGACCAGATCGAAACATTGTTTAAGCCCATACAGTGAGCAACCGGAACAAAGATTGATTTAGGCCACCGGTACGCCTAAGGGGATGTCATGCAAATTTACCTTCCCATCGCTGAAGTATCTGTCAATGCCTTCCTGCTGTTGGGCTTGGGCGGAATTGTGGGTATCCTGTCGGGCATGTTCGGGGTTGGTGGCGGCTTTCTTATGACGCCGTTGTTGTTTTTCATCGGCATCCCGCCCGCCGTCGCCGTAGCGACAGAGGCAAACCAGATCGTCGCCTCGTCCTTCTCCGGTGTTCTGGCGCATTTCAAACGCAAGACCGTGGATCTGAGGATGGGTACCGTGCTGCTTGTCGGCGGCTTGTTCGGCGCAGCGCTTGGTGTGATGGTGTTCAACTACCTCAAGGCCCAAGGTCAGGTCGATCTGCTGGTCAAGCTGTGTTATGTTGTGTTTTTGGGGGTGATCGGCGGGCTGATGTTTGTCGAAAGTCTCAGCGCCATCCGCAACACCAAACGCGGCAAAGCCCCCAAGCGCAAGAAACACAACTGGATTCACGGGCTGCCGTTCAAGATGCGCTTTCGCGTGTCGGGTCTTTATATTTCGGTGATCCCGCCGCTGGTCGTGGGCGTGGCCGTGGGTATTTTGGCGGCGATCATGGGTGTCGGTGGCGGCTTTATCATGGTGCCTGCGATGATCTATCTTCTGGGGATGCCTACTAAGGTTGTCGTCGGCACATCGCTGTTCCAGATCATCTTTGTCACCGCCTTCACCACGATGCTGCATGCCACGACCAACTTTACCGTGGACATCGTGCTTGCTGTGCTGCTGCTTGTCGGAGGGGTGGTCGGCGCGCAGATCGGCACGCGTATCGGCATCAGGATGAAAGCCGAACAATTGCGCATCCTGCTGGCGATCATGGTGCTTGTGGTCTGCGGCAAGCTGGCGTTGGAACTGCTGCTGCAACCGGCAGAGCTGTACTCCATCGGCACGGGAGGTCACTGATGCGCGCGCTTCTGGGTATCGTGCTGGGCCTTATGATGCTTGCCACCGCAGCGGGTGCCAAGGAAGAAGTCGTGCTGGGCCTAAGCCGCAACACCATTTCGATCACCACAAATTTCGACGGCTCCGAGATCCTTGTTTTCGGCGCAGTCAAACGCGAGACACCGATCCCCGAAGGTGCCCCCCTCGAAGTGATCGTGACAGTGGCCGGTCCCTCGCATCCCGTCGTGGTGCGCCGCAAGGAAAAACGTTTTGGCATCTGGATCAATACCGATGCGGTCGAGGTTGATCGCGCGCCGTCGTTCTATGCCATCAACACATCCGGTCCGCTGGATGACATCCTGTCCGCCGTCGAAGACCAGCGCCACAAGATCACGATCCCCCAAGCGATCCGCTCTGTCGGAGCGCCACAGAACATCACCGACGCAGGCGCGTTTACGCAATCCCTCATCCGCATCCGCAAAAAATCGAACCTCTATCAGCTTAACGAAGGTGATGTGTCGATCGAGGAACAGACGCTTTTTCGCACCTCTGTCACCCTGCCTGCGGCGTTGACCGAAGGGGGCTATGGCACCCGCATTTTCCTTGTGCGCGGCGGCGCCATCGTCGCGCAGTACGAGACGGTCATCGACGTGCGCAAAGTCGGGATGGAGCGGTGGCTGTTCAAGCTCTCGCGCGAACAATCCCTGCTGTATGGGCTCTTGTCGCTGGCCATCGCCATTGCAGCAGGGTGGAGTGCATCTGCCGTGTTCGGCCTGCTGCGCCGATAGGTCAGCCGCGCCCGAGATAGGGCATTTTTGTCGCCATCACGGTCATGAACGGCACGTTGGCCGATAAAGGCAAGCTTGCCATATGCAGCACCGAAGCGGCTGCATGGGCCACGTCCATCGTATGCATATCCGGATTTGCGGCTTTCAGCCCTGCGACCAATTCGCTTTGCGCGTTGCCGATGTCAATCTGGCCTGCCGTAATATCGAAGGGTCGACCGTCCAGCGCCAAGGATTTCGTCATCCCCGTGATCGCGTGTTTGGTGGTGGTATAGCAGATCGAATTCTCGCGCGGCGTATGGGCCGAGATCGAACCGTTGTTGATGATCCGCCCGCCGTGGCCCTGCGCGCGCAGCCGCCCAAAAGCGAGACGCGCGGCGATGAACATGCCGCGCAGGTTCACGTTCAACACCTCCTCCCACGCGGCGAGAGGGATTTCGTCAATAGGGGCCGAAGGCCCGAAAATGCCCGCGTTGTTGAACAGCACATCCAGCGCACCGAACGTGTCAAACGCGTCGGCCATTGCATCCGCATCCGTCACATCTGCTGCCAGCGCCACGGCATTGGCATGGGTGGCGGCGATCTTCTCAAGCTTCCCGACGCGACGCGCGATCAATCCAACACGCCATCCCGCGTCCAAAAACGCCTCTGCCGTTGCGTGCCCTATGCCCGAGCTGGCACCTGTGATCAGTATCGACTTCATCCTATTTCCTCCTCCGGGGCTTCCAGCGTCAGTGGTGCCGCAGGTTTGGCGCGCAGATCGTCGATTTGCAGGCCATGCGTCGGCTTTGACAGCCGGTTGCGCACAACCCAGATAAGGCGATCCTGCGCGCGCGTGATGGCCACATAGGCCAGCCGTTTCCAAAGCGGCTGACCGGCTTCCATCCGTCCCATACGCGCCGCAGCATAAAGATCGGGGCCAAAGACCTGCACCGTGTCCCATTGGCTACCCTGTGCCTTGTGGATGGTCACGGCAGCCCCATGCAGGAACGTCGCCCCCATGCGCGCGGCAAAGGGGATGAACGGTTCTTCCTCGTCGGGCTTTTCGATCTTCACGATGCTGGCGGCGGACACTTGCGGGTCTTCTGCGCCCATCACATGCAGGCGCGAAAACCCCGGTTTGCGCCCGGCCCCCAGATAGATCACCTGCGCGCCCTTGATCAGGCCGCGCGCCTCCAGATCAAGGCGCTTCTTGCGGTGCTTGAGCGGCAGTTCGATCCCGTCACAAATGAGCGGCTCGCCCTCCAAAAGCGCGTCTTCGGGCGCGCCATGTACGGCGCGGAAGGCATTGATCAGCCGGATGCGCGTGGCGTTGCGCCAGACCAGCACCGGGCTGCGCGCCATCAGATCCACCTCGACCCGCTGCCCCCACACCACACGCGGATCGCGCTTTGCCGCATCCTCGATCATCTGCTCGAAATCTTCGAACGAAAGGTCCGGATCAGCCAGCGCATGGGCAAGATCAAGGATCGGATTGTCCGCTTCCTGCCGGAAAATGCGGTTCAGGTTCATCACCCGCTTTTCGGGCAGTTTTTCGAACACCATCGTACCGGACTGCCCCACGGGGGCAAGCTGTGCGGGATCGCCGAACAACAGCAACGTCGGGAAAATCTCTTTGAGGTCTTCGAATTGCTTGTCGTCCAACATAGAGGATTCATCGACAAACCCGATGTCCAACGCCTCTTCACGCCGCTTCCAGCCGGTGATGAAATCGCTCCCGCGCAGGCCCGCAGCGGCCAGAGCGCCGGGAATGGATTTGTTGCCCGCGTAAAAGGCCTCTGCCCGGTCCAGCGCCAGATCCGACAGGTCCGCAATTTCGGGGCGCTCGCCGTTGCCCCCCAGCCATTCGGCGATCTTCTCGTATTCGGGATCATAAACCGGCGTGTACAGGATACGGTGGATCGTGGTGGCGGGCACCCCACGCAGCCGCAAAACGCTCGCCGCCTTGTTGGTGGGCGCAAGGATGGCAAGGCTGCGCTTGTCCTTGCGCTTGCGCGATTCGTAATCGCCCGAAACAATATCAACGCCTGCATTCTCCAGCGCGCGGTACAGCTCGGCCAGCAGCAGGGTTTTCCCCGACCCCGCCTTGCCGGTCACCGCCATGACCTGGTCGGTGCTGCCCTTGGGTGGCATCAACAGCGCATCATCCAGATTGATACCTGCGGCAAGCAGCATGGCAGCCACCGCATCATGTGCGGCGGCCTGATCGTCGGAATAAGTAAGTGCGGTTTGCGTCATGGCGCGACACTATGCCGATGGCGCAGGCGGGACCAGTGCCGTTCAGCCCGCGCAGGCAAATTCCATCTGCGACGATGCACCAAACGCCTTTTCGAACCAGCCGCGCGACATCTGCGACGAGATACCTGCGCGGGCCGCCACACGCGCCTGCGCATCGGGCGCAAAGTTCCACAGGCCAACGCTGATCTGCTCGCGTCCCTCGCCGGTGCTGCCCAGAATCTCGGGGGAGGAGCCGACGCGCTTGTAAATCCGCACCATGCGCGCATCGAACACGCCGACAAAATGCTTGATTCCGAATCCTGTCATCAATTCGCCCCCGCCCAGCATCAGTGCCGCCGCCACATTCGGCCCCTGCCCCGGTGCCATGCAGAAACGCGTACACTCCCAGATAAGCGGGCTGCGGATCGGCGCGCTGATCAGGTCGGCAAAATGATCGTTCACCATCACCGGCCCGACCGTCGGCAAAAACCGCATCGAACCGCCGTGCCCGCCTTCGCGCGTCTCCCAGATCACATAAAGCGGGTTGAGCGCATCATATTCATCGCGCTCATGGCCGCGCGCGTCCACGGATACGTCCCAACCCAAACGTGTGCGGAACTGGTCCGCACGGTGGCGAAACATTTCGTCTGCAAGTGTGGGAAATTGGTCAAGCTGATCGGCGTAGAGATAGCGCAACATTCGAGAACCCCTTGTGACATCTAAAAGATGCATAAAGGGTTACACCTGCGTTCGTTAAAGGCGTCCTAGCGACGCGCGCGCCGCATGGCGATTCCACGCAACAGGCGGCCTCAGACTACGATCAATCCACGGCTCATCGCACGGGCGACAGCATGGGTTGTGTTGAGCGCGCCCAGCTTGAAACGGGCGCTCTCGATATAAACCCGTAGCGTGTGTTCGGAAATGGACAGCAGGTTGGCCACCTGCGCGCGGCTGTTACCAATGGCGAGCAGCGTCATGGCGTCAATCTCGCGCGGCGAAAGGGACTGTGGCTGCTTATCTCCACGGGTCGGCTCGAACTCCAACGCTTTTTCGTTGAAATAATGCGCAATCAGGATCAGATCGCGGCGGTGTGCCTGAATGAAATCGGCCCATGCGACATCGTCGCAGCTGTTGTTGAGGGTAAAGAGCGCGAATTGCCCGTTCGGGCCACGGATCGGGATGGAAAACCCCTGACCACCAACACCATAGGCCACAGCATCCTCGCGAAATTCCCGTGCGGCGCGGCTGGTCCAGTCAAGCTGCTTCCAGTCTGCCGGATGGAACCTCTGGTAGCAGCCCTGAATAACAGGATCGATCCGGAGGTAGTTGCGTGAAATATACCGCTCCTGCCAGGCGTCCGAATAGCTGCCGCAGCCATATTGATCGCCCGCTGAATCGACCCAGTGGTAAACAACATGATCAACCTTGTAGAAATCTTTCAGCGTCTCGGTGACGCCTTGCACGTCCTCAAGAGTGGTGGCCCGCTCTAGAGTCCCGAGGACCTGTTCCAGTTTTACTCTGCTTGCCATCCGCGTATTTCGCAGACCTCTCATTCTTCATAGCGATCTCTGCCGTGGCAATCAGCGCGGTATCATCAAGATGTTCTGCCAGAAGCGGCAGATCATTGGCTTGGGCGAAACTGCGCAAATCGGCAAGAACGTCTAAAATCCAGTCACTTCGCATTCTGATTTTCCCTCTGAAATAGTTAACAAATGGTTAATTCAATAATAGCATGTATTAATTTAACGAATCCATTCACGAATTTCCCCTCCCCCGAAATAGCGAGGGGGAACAATACCAAAACATTGATCGCATTGAATTGGTTTCAGAAACATTAACGCCCTGCAAATCATCCAAGTGATTCGCAGGGCGTCTATCCGTTTCGTCAGCAGTGCAGTGGTTACTTGCCCGCTTCCACCGCGTCTTCGAGGGTCCGCAGGCCGGTATTGGGGGCCTGTACCAGCACCGACATGTTGCCGGGCTTGTGCTCGTTACGCTGCATCTTCATGTGCGCTTCGGGCAGATCATTCCATGCAAAAACTTCGGACATGCACGGATCAAGGCGGCGTTCCAGCATCAGCTTGTTCGCGGCAGACGCTTGCTTCAGATGCGCAAAGTGTGAGCCCTGCAAACGCTTCTGGTGCATCCACATATAGCGCACGTCGAACGTCAGGTTAAAGCCGGAGGTGCCGGCGCAAATCACGACCATACCGCCCTTTTTCACCACAAAGGTGGAGACAGGGAAGGTCGCTTCGCCCGGATGTTCGAAGACCATGTCGACGTTCACACCCTTGCCGGTGATCTCCCAGATCGCCTTGCCGAACTTGCGCGCTTCCTTGAACCACGTCGCATATTCGGGTGTGTTTACGGTGGGCAACTGGCCCCAGCAGTTGAAATCCTTGCGGTTCAGAACGCCCTTGGCACCCAGATCCATCACGAATTCGCGCTTGCTCTCGTCCGAGATCACGCCAACCGCATTTGCACCAGCGGCATTGATCAACTGGATCGCATAAGAGCCAAGGCCGCCGGACGCGCCCCAGACCAACACGTTCTGGCCGGGCTTGAGGTCATGCGGCTCGTGACCGAACAGCATCCGGTAGGCCGTCGCCAGCGTCAGCGTATAACAGGCGGATTCTTCCCACGTCAGGTGCTTGGGGCGCGGCATCAGCTGTTGCGATTGCACGTTGGTGAACTGTGCAAAGGAGCCGTCGGGCGTTTCATAGCCCCAGATCCGCTGCGACGGCGAATACATCGGATCGCCGCCGTTGCATTCTTCGTCGTCGCCGTCGTCCTGGTTGCAGTGGACCACCACTTCGTCGCCCACTTTCCAGCGCTTGACCTTGTCACCGACCGCCCAAACGATACCGGCAGCATCGGAACCTGCAATGTGATACGGCTGTTTGTGACCATCGAACGGCGAAATCGGCACGCCCATCGCGGCCCACACACCATTATAATTCACACCCGCCGCCATCACCAGCACCAGCACCTCGTGGCTGTCGAGTTCTGGTACATCGACGACCTCTTGCAACATCGCCTTGTCCGGATCACCGTGGCGTTCGCGGCGGATTGTCCATGCGTACATCTGTTTTGGGACAAACCCCATGGGCGGGATTTCACCCACTTCATACAGATCCTTTTCAGGTGCCTCGTACTGCGCGATATTTGTGTCCAGTGCCATGTCGCCCTCCTTTAGGGAAATGGATTGTGCCGCAGTGCAGAATCGCGGCGGTTACCGAATTGATTAAGGAGAGGCGCGAAATATTGCAACCTCCCGAACGTCTGTTTTGTAATTTTATGACCCTGCGCTTGCAGAAAGTTGCTTTGCAGGTGCGGCATCAGCAGGATTGTTACCTGCGGGAACAAAGTGGGCAATCGAGTTTGCGTAAAATTGCGCCGCCTGCCCCTGCCCGTCAAGGATCGTCCAGCGACCGTCTTTCATGGCGATGATTCCGTGCTGGCTCATATGGCGGCACGCGCGCGCGACCTCCTTGCCGATATCACTCATATCAAGGGCCATATTTTGTTGCGGCATCCGGGCAACCAGTGCCGCCACCGACGCCTCAAGCTCCATCACGTTCTTCGGCCCCTGTGCCAACAATACTGTCGACACAAGCGGAACGCCGAGGATCGGTATCACCTCCTTGATCCGCGCCATCAAATCCTGCGACAGGTCACCAACATTTTGCACCCTCCCATAAGCGCGCATGCTGACAGGATCGCCAAAGGCAACAGCCGCCGTGCCAAAGCGGGTGTCATGCCCGCGCAGACGTTCCCAGAACTTGCGCAGGATAAACGCCACAACCACCGAAATCCGCGCGCTGAACCGGCGATCACCGCGCGCGTGGGCGGCCATCAACACCCGATCTTCCAGCACGCGGTCATAATTGATCGCCACGGGGATAAACACGATGTCGCGCTCTGCCAGCGGATCGAACCCTTCCACCAAATAGCTCAACAATCCTATTTTGGGCGGTTGCAGCTTGCCGGTCAGGCTTAGCCCTCCTTCGGGATAAAACGCCTGCGTGTCGCCGCCATTTGTCGCCATCTGCACATATCGCGACAGCACCTTGCGATAAAGCGCCCCGCCAGAGCGGCGTCGGATGAAATACGCGCCCCACATCCGGATCAGGGATGACAGCGGCCAGACTCGCGCCCATTCGCCCACCGCATAGCTAAGGGTCGAGGTTTTGGAGGCGAGATAGGTAACCAGCACATAATCCATGTTGCTGCGGTGGTTCATCACAAACACGGGTGTCGCGTCTTCGGGGATCGAGGCAAAGATCGCATCGTTCGATTCCGCCGTGCGGATTCTATAGACACTGCTCGCCAACAATTTAGCCAACCGCATGGCAAAACTGAAATAGGCAAAGGCCGAAAAACTGGGCACGATCTCGCGCGCGTATTCCTGCGCCTTCTGAAAGGCCACGTTTTCCGGCACATGATGCGCGCGCGCATAAACTGCAATCTCGCGCGAGACTTCGGGGTCATAGATCAGCCGCTGGATCATGTCGTGCCTGCGCGCCAGCTTGAACGGCTGGATCGGACGCTTAAGGCGGGTATTAAGCTGCGTAACCGCGCGTTCGAACCGCCGCCGGAAGAACCAGCGCACCGAAGGCAACAGAAAGTGACTAAGGGCCGTGACTGCGGCAAACAGCACGATCAGGATAAAAAGCCATAACGGAAGCTGGACGGTTTGTGTCATGGCGCGCACCCTTGCAGCGGGCGCGGCGCAGGACAATAACTATCTTAACCGTTCAATGAGCAGCCCCCCTTTATTACACGTCCATTCAAACCGGTTTCACCGGCGAAAATCATGCCGATGCCGCGTTGCAGCGAATTGACAGTTGCAAAATGTTTCGTATATCTACCCAAAAGCGCAAGAATGTTTCGATCAAAGGAAGGCCCGCCATGACTGACGCAGACCAGAGCGCCCCGCGCAAAGACCGCCCGTGGCTCATCCGCACCTATGCGGGCCACTCCACCGCCGAAGCGTCGAACGCGCTGTATCGCGGCAACCTTGCCAAGGGGCAAACCGGCCTGTCCGTCGCTTTTGATCTGCCCACGCAAACCGGCTATGATAGTGACCACATCCTGTCGCGCGGCGAAGTCGGCAAGGTCGGCGTTCCGGTCGGCCATCTGGGTGACATGCGCGCGCTGTTCGACAATATTCCGCTGGAACAGATGAACACGTCGATGACGATCAACGCGACCGCCCCCTGGTTGCTCTCGCTTTATATCGCCGTGGCCGAGGAACAGGGCGCGGATGTTTCCAAGCTGCAAGGCACGGTGCAAAACGACCTGATCAAGGAATACCTGTCGCGCGGCACCTATATCTGCCCGCCTGCCCCCTCGCTTAAAATGATCGCGGATGTGGCCGAGTATTGCTATACATCCGTGCCGAAATGGAACCCGATGAACGTGTGTTCCTACCACCTCCAAGAGGCCGGTGCGACCCCCGAACAAGAGCTGTCCTTTGCCCTTGCCACCGCCACTGCCGTCCTCGACCAACTGCGCCCGCGCGTCGCCGAAGAAGACTTTCCCGCGCTGGTCGGGCGCATCAGCTTTTTCGTGAATGCAGGCATCCGCTTTGTGACCGAGATGTGCAAGATGCGCGCCTTTGTCGATCTGTGGGACGAAATCTGCGAAACGCGCTATGGCGTCACCGATCCCAAATACCGCCGCTTTCGCTATGGCGTACAGGTGAACTCGCTCGGGCTGACCGAACAGCAACCCGAAAACAACGTCTACCGCATCCTGATCGAAATGCTCGCCGTGACGCTGAGCAAAAAGGCGCGCGCGCGCGCCGTGCAATTACCCGCATGGAACGAAGCGCTTGGCCTGCCCCGCCCGTGGGACCAGCAATGGTCAATGCGGATGCAGCAGATCATGGCGTATGAAACGGATCTTCTGGAATTCGACGACCTGTTTGATGGCAACCCCGCCGTGGACGCCAAGGTTGAGGCGCTGAAAGACGGCGCGCGCGCCGAGCTGGCACATCTCGACAGCATGGGCGGCGCAATCGACGCCATTGATTACATGAAATCCCGCCTCGTGGACAGCAACGCAGACCGCCTTGGCCGGATCGAAGCAGGCGAAACCATCGTTGTCGGCGTGAACAAATGGCAACAAGGCGAACCCTCGCCGCTGATGACAGGTGATGGCGGCATCATGGTCGTTGATCCAGCCGCCGAAGCCGAGCAAATCAACCGCCTGAACGAATGGCGTGCCCAGCGCAACGAGGGTGAGGTGAATGCCGCGCTCAAAGACCTGCGCGCTGCGGCCGCCGAGGGGCGCAACATCATGCCCGCGTCCATCGTTGCGGCCAAGGCCGGCGTGACCACCGGCGAATGGGCAGAACAGATGCGTGCCGTTCACGGCGAATACCGTGGCCCGACCGGCGTCGGCAAAGGCCGCTCGAACAAGACCGAAGGGCTCGACGAGCTGCGCGCGGCTGTGGACGCCGTGAGCGACCGCCTTGGCCGTCGCCTGAAGTTCCTCGTTGGCAAGCCGGGTCTTGATGGCCACTCCAACGGCGCCGAACAAATCGCCGTGCGCGCCCGCGACTGCGGTATGGACATCTCCTATGAGGGCATCCGCCTGACCCCTTCCGAAATCGTCGCCGCGGCGCGCGACGACGACGCCCATGTCGTAGGCCTTTCGATCCTGTCAGGCTCGCATATTCCGCTGGTCGAAGACCTGATGACACAAATGCGCGACGCAGGGCTTGGCCATATTCCTGTCATCGTGGGCGGCATCATCCCCGAAGAAGACGCTAGGCGTCTTGAGGCCATGGGCGTGTCCCGAGTCTATACACCCAAGGATTTCGAGCTGAATACAATCATGAGCGATATCGTTGTTCTCGTCGACCCCGAGCCGGTTGCCGCCCAATAAACAGGGAATTTGAAATTTAGGACTGCAATTCCGTAAAAAGTAGGATAATGGGCTTCAATATAAAAATGGAGCCCATTCGCATGATACCTGATCTGAAATCAATGAGCCGCAAAGAGCTGGAAAAGCTTTTGGAAGCCGTCAAGAAGGCGCTATCGGCCGCACAGGCACGCGACCGTCGCGATGCCCGCAAGGCAGCCGAGAAAGCAGCGGCAGAATTCGGGTTTTCTCTCAATGAGTTGGACGATGCTGCGCCAGCCAAAAGTAAGAAACCCAAGGCGCCCAAAAAGCCGTCAAAGCCATCCAAACCCAAATATCTGAACCCTGCCGATCACACGCAGACATGGACCGGCAAGGGCCGTCAGCCGAATTGGTTTCGTGCCGAAGTTGAAAAAGGGACCGCGCCAGCCGCAATGGAGATCTAGGCGCGACCGTTATCAGGCGGGGATATGCGCAGTTGATCCGCTATTCCCGTACGCTGCCCAAGCAGCCGGTGCTGTGCGTCCGAATTCAAATCCTGCCGCCCTGCGCGACGCCCCCAGCCCCAAACCGCTGAGGACGATATCTCTGTTGTGAGGCACCGCAATTACTGCCCGTCGCCGCAAATCAATACTCTGATATTATTGTTTTGTTTACATAAGATGGAGCCATTCGGCGGCCAATATAGCTATTCCAAGCATATCAAATGACACAACCGGAATGGCACTACTCCTCAGCGGATCGAGAGATTTATCAAAAGGTAGAATAAGGGGGTATTCCGCGCCCGACGTCCGGTGGTACGGCAAATGTTATCTGCCGATTTCGTGCTCCCCTCTGAACAGAGGCAGTGTGCCAGAAATATCACCGCCACGCCGGTGCCCTTGATCCGCCTGCTGCAACGCGCGCTCCGGCTGATTCGTTTACGTTCTTCTGCGCATTGTGCTCCTTTTCTGTGGTTTCACTATGCGGTGTGAAAATTCACATAAAATGGTGGTGGTCATCAATCAGCTTGCAGAGGTCGCCCGCGCCGTTGATCATGGCCTTATGCACAACCAAGATGACACCACTTCACCAGCCGCCAGATTGAGATTGCGGGTCGTCTTCGGGGACGATGCGATGCTCGGTCCCGGCAAGGCCGATCTGCTCGAACTCATCGGTGAGCACGGGTCCATTTCCGCAGCAGGCCGGGCCATGAAGATGAGCTATAAACGCGCCTGGATGCTTGTCGATGGAATGAACACCGTCTTCCGCGCTCCGCTGGTGGACAGCACAAGGGGAGGTCCGCAGGGTGGCGGCGCGCGTCTGACCGAAACCGGACTCGCCGTGCTCGCGCATTACCGTAGTCTGGAAAATCGGGTGGCCAAGGCGGGCGCGACCGAAATTCAGGCGCTTCAAGCATTGCTAAGGGATGTGTCCGAGTGGAAGTAACGCTTGCAATGCCGCTAAACCCTCTGCGATATTCCCCACGAAACATATCGCCCGACCAGGAACCCAACATGCAAGCCAAGACATCATTCAGCCGGACCACTTCAAAACCCCTTGCTGCTCTCGTACTGGCCACCTTTACCACTGCGGCGCCCTTTGCGGCATCTGCCGACGAAATAACGGTCTTTGCCGCGGCAAGCATGAAGAACGCGATGGACGAGATTGCGGTACAATGGGCCGATGAAACCGGACATACCCTCGCAATGTCGCTTGCAGGAAGCTCAAGCCTCGCGCGGCAGATCCAGCAGGGCGCGCCCGTCGATATCTTCATTTCCGCAAATCCCGACTGGGTGGATACACTTGAATCAGACGGGCTTATCGCAGAGGGAACGCGGTTTGACCTGCTTGGAAACGCGATCGTTCTGATTGCCCACGGTTTTAACGCCGCACCGGTCGAAATTTCGCCGGGCTTCGATCTTGCCGGGATGTTGGGGGACAACAAACTTGCCATGGCGCTGGTCGACGCTGTGCCTGCGGGGATTTATGGCAAGGCAGCGCTGAGCGATCTGGGCGTTTGGGACACGGTCGAACCAAAGGTCGCACAGGCCGACAACGTGCGTGCGGCTCTTGCCTTCGTCTCCACCGGAGAGGCCCCGATGGGTATTGTGTATGCAACAGATGCCATCGCCGATGACAACGTGACCGTGGTCGGCACATTCCCGAATGAAACACATCCGCCGATCATATATCCGGCCGCCGCCATCGCGGCGAGTGAGAATCCACTCAACGAGGCATTCCTGACCTTTTTGCGCAGTGATGCGGCGCGGGCAGCGTTTGAGCGGCAGGGCTTCACGGCTCTGGCCGAATAGGGCGTTCCATTGGATTGGCTGGGCCCGCAGGAATGGCAAGCTGTTGCCCTGTCCCTCAGGGTTTCACTCTGGGCGACACTTGTCAGCTTGCCGTTGGGTATTTTTGTTGCCTATGCGCTGGCACGCTGGCACTTTCCGGGCAAGCAACTGCTGAACGGGATCGTGCATCTGCCCCTGATCATGCCGCCTGTCGTGACTGGCTATTTACTGCTTTTGACGCTTGGCACACAGGGGCCCGTTGGAGGATTGCTTCAGAACTTCGGTATCGTTTTCGCTTTCCGCTGGACAGGCGCGGCGGTCGCGGCAGGCGTAATGGCGTTCCCGCTTCTGGTGCGGGCCGTCCGCCTCTCCATAGAGGCGGTCGATCCCAATCTGGAGCAGGCAGCGTCCACTCTCGGTGCCTCGTCCATCCAGGTTTTTGCTACGGTCACTTTGCCGCTGATCCTGCCCGGCATTATCGTCGGCGCCATCCTCGCCTTTGCCAAAGCCATGGGAGAGTTTGGCGCAACGATCACCTTCGTTTCAAATATCCCGGGGCAGACACAGACCCTGCCATCGGCAATCTATGCCTTTCTTCAGGTGCCCGGCGGTGAAGGGTCGGCAATTCGCCTCGTGCTCGTCTCGGTTGCTGTCGCCATGACCGCACTTCTGTTGTCCGAGCTTCTGGCCGTTCGCGTGGCTCGCTGGGTCCGTGGCACATGAGCCTTTCGGTTTCTCTTCAGCACCGTTTTCCCGGTTTTGATCTTGATGTCGCTTTTAAAGCCCCTTCGGGTGTCACAGCACTGTTTGGCCAGTCGGGGTCCGGCAAAACAACTGTGGTACAGGCCGTGGCGGGATTGCTGCGCCCGGATGCGGGACACGTTGCTGTCAATGAACAGGTGCTCTTTGACAGTTCGACCAAACGCTGGCTTGCGCCGCACAAACGACGTATTGGATATGTTTTTCAGGAAGGCCGGCTTTTTCCGCATCTGAGCGTCCGGCAGAACCTGCACTATGGTCAATGGTTCGGAAAACATCGCAAAGGAGATGCCGAGTTCCAACACATCATCGGGATGTTGGGTATCGCACCTTTGCTATCGCGTCGCCCTGCCGCGCTATCGGGTGGCGAAAAACAGCGCGTCGCCATCGGCCGCGCGCTGCTGTCATCTCCTCAACTATTACTCATGGACGAACCGCTTGCGGCTCTTGACGAGGAGCGAAAATCCGAGATTCTGCCATACCTTGAACGCCTGCGGGACGAGACTAAAATTCCGATTGTCTATGTCAGCCATACCGTGGTTGAAATTGCACGGCTCGCCACGACAATTGTGGTGATAAAGAATGGGAAGCTCATCCGCACCGGCCCTGCGTCAGAGGTGCTCGGGGACCCTGCCCTCTCTCCGGCTTTGGGTGTGCGCGGGGCCGGTGCTGTCTTGTCGGCACAGGTGGTCGCCCATCACGCCGACGGCCTGACAGAGCTTTCTGTCGAGACCGGTCAATTATATCTGCCGCGCATAACTTCGCCCGTGGGGGCATGGATCAGGGTCAGGATTGCGGCTCAGGATGTCATGCTTGCCCTGAAGCAACCGGAAGACATTTCGGCGTTGAATATGCTTGAAGGCACGGTTCGCGAGGTTCGAAAAGGTGCTGGCCCCGGCGCAATGGTTGTTATCACGGTCGGTGATCAAACGCTGCTTTCCCGGATCACGCAAAGATCTTGCGATGCGCTGCGACTGGCCCCCGGAATACCCTGCTACGCAATTATGAAATCTGTGGCAGTCGCCCCCGACGATATCGGGACATCAGGTTTTGCATAGAGCACTTCAACACAACTAATTGTTTGTACGCTATCGGAAACAAGACGCGGTGGTTGGCACAAATATAGCCGATTCACATTTATCCTCTCCTACAGTGATATTCGCACCTTCCCCATGCATCAGATCGCAAGATTTGGCGGCGGTTTTTTTTGCTGCGCACATCGATATACTCAGGCCAGAATAATAGGTATTGAAAATGCGTATTATAGATTGTAAAACTCTGGTACATACTTTCATATGGTTGGTGTTCGTTCAAAAAAGAGCACCCCTTCAGCACTGATTTTGAGCCCGTGACGAGCTTTGATCCATCCATCACACACTACCCGATGGAAAAAAGGGAGCAGCCTCGACACAACCGAAGATACCGGGAGCGCCAATGCGATGTCTCTTAATTCAAAGCAATTACTTATTCTGGCGCTTCTTATTTGGGCAGGTGCCGCAATAGGAGCAAATCTGGTTGCCACGCCAGCAAAGTTCCTCGTTGCTGATCTGACCCGTCCCGTAGCCCTTCAGGTTGGCCGGATGCAGTTTCTCTGGGTTGGTTATGTCGAATACACGTTAGCCGCAGTTGCATTATTGACCTTGCCAGCAGTCAGCCCTGCAATTCGCGCCGGTGTAGGGTTTGCGATTGTCATCCTTATAATCCAGCGTTTGGGCGTGTTGCCGCAGTTGTCCCCCCGAACAGATTTGATCGTTGCGGGGCAGAGCATAGAAGCGTCTCAACTTCATATTGTTTTTATTGTGCTCGAAGCACTCAAGGTTTGCATGCTGTCAATCTCGGCTGTCTGGGTTCTTAACGTAACCACCTCCCGATCTGAAAAACTGGCGCATGTGTATGACTAAGACAGTGAAGCCCCTGCTGACCTTCGACACTATAAAGGAGGTCTTTTTATGATTCCCGCTCTACCAACAGGTTGCGTGAAATACGCGCAGACAAAGACATTCACGTCCGCCACCATTCCGAAAGCACTGCGGAAAAACCACAGCACCAAACCCGGCTCCTGGGGGGTGATTGTCGTCCACATTGGGTGCTTGATTTATATGCGAACCAAACAAGGGCTCCAGACCTTAGGGCCCGATACGCCGGACGTAATCTTCCTCGGAGAGCTGCACAAAGTTGCGCCAAAAGACGCCGTTAGCTTCCATGTCGAGTTCTACCATGACCCGGAAATTGCAACCGATAAACGCGACAACGAGGATATCAGCCTGTGAGCTCTTTTGGCCATATCCACATCCCGATGATCTCTTATCGCCAGGCTTCAAACCGCTTTTTGCGCGGCTGCACGCAGGCGTTCGATTGCTTTCGGGGCTGTTGTCATGAACCATTACCCAGAACATCGGCTTTTAATGGCCTATCGGCCCGCCTCGTCCCATGCGTTACCGAAGGACGCTGTACGGTCGGCACATCCCGTGTGGGCATCTCTCCCACCACCGCAGGCAGACTTGAAGGAATGTTAGAATGAACGCAGCAACAACACTCAGCCAGTCGGAGCGGCAGGTCGGTTTCGGGCTGGCAATCGCGCTCGCGGTGTTGGGTCTGGTTATGGCGGCTGGCGCAAAGCAGGGTGCCATGGCTGTCCATGGCGCGATGGCCATGATGTTGGGGATGTATCTGGTTTTTTATATCGGCGGATCATTCTACCAGCCGGAGCCGAATGCGGATCGTGTCAATCAATACTACGATGCACCCACACGGTTCGGGGTTACCATGACGTTGATCTGGGCAATGATCGGCATGACAGCCGGTGTCTGGGTTGCCGCACTGATGTATTGGCCCGAAGCAACCCCTGCGGTGCCATGGACAAGTTATGGCCGGTTGCGTCCCGTACACACAACGGGTGTCATATTCGGCTTTGGTGGCAATGCGCTGATAGCGACCTCATTCTATGTTCTGCAACGCACCTCGCGCGCCCGGTTGGCAGATTCGATAAGTCCCTGGTTTATCCTGATCGGGTTCAACCTGTTTTGCGCGTGGGCCGTCACCGGATATGTGATGGGCAGCACCCAGTCCAAGGAATATGCCGAAGCGGAATGGTATGCCGACCTTTGGCTGGTTGTGGTTTGGGTCACTTATTTTGCCCTTTATATCCGTACGCTCGCGCGGCGGCACGAGCCACACATCTATGTCGCCAACTGGTATTACATGGCCTTCATCCTCGTCGTGGCCATGCTGCATATCGTCAACAACCTTGCCCTGCCCGTCAGCTTTGGTGCCGCTAAAAGCTTTACAATCTGGGCGGGTGTGCAGGATGCGATGATCCAGTGGTGGTACGGGCATAATGCCGTAGCCTTCTTTCTGACTGCCGGATTTCTGGGGATGCTTTATTATTTCCTGCCGGTGCGCTCGGGGCGCCCGATCTGGTCGTATCGCCTGTCGATCATCAGCTTTTGGGGCATCGTCTTTTTCTATATCTGGGTCGGGTCACACCACCTGCATTATACCGCCTTGCCTTACTGGACCCAGACCCTTGGCATGACATTTTCGGTGATGTTGCTGGTGCCGTCGTGGGCCTCTGCGGGCAACGCCATCGCCACGCTGAACGGGGCGTGGCACAAGGTGCGCGATGACGCGACGCTGCGGTTCATGTTTGTGGCTGCGGTGTTTTACGGGCTTTCAACGTTCGAGGGGTCATTCCTCGCGATCAGGCCCGTCAACTCTCTGAGCCACTATACCGACTGGACCGTCGGACATGTGCATTCAGGCACGCTTGGCTGGGTCGCCATGATCATTTTCGGAGCGATCTATACGCTCGTCCCGCAAATTTCCGGCCGCGAAGAGATGGCTTGGCCCCACGCAATCGAGTGGCATTTCTGGCTCGCCGTGGGCGGCACACTGATCTATGTGATCGCATTGTGGAACGCGGGCATCACACAGGGGCTGATGTGGCGGGCGTATGATGATCACGGTGCGCTCTCCTACAGCTTTATGGAATCTGTGCAGGCAATGGCCCCCTATTATCTGCTACGCACAATCGGCGGCGCGATGTTCCTCATCGGTGCTGTCATCTGTGCGCTCAATTGTCGGGCAACCTACCGTCTTGCGCCGATGTCCACCGAGGTCAGCGACCGTCCTCTCAATCCGCAACCGGCGGAGTAAGCCATGCTGAGATTACATTATAACCTTGAAAAACTCTCGATGGGCATGGTTGCGGCGATCATTGTCGCCGCCTCGATCGGTGGAATCGTGGAAATCGCGCCCCTGTTCAAGATCGACGAAACGGTCACGATCCCTGACGATATGCGACCGCATACGCCGTTGGAACTGGCAGGGCGCGAGATATACATCCGCGAAGGGTGCTATGCCTGTCACAGCCAGATGGTGCGCAGCCTTGCGGATGAGTTGGACAGATACGGCCCCTATTCGCTGGCCGCGGAAAGCGCGTATGATCACCCGATGCTCTGGGGGTCGAAACGTACCGGGCCAGACCTCGCACGGCTCGGCGAGAAGTATTCCGACGCTTGGCACAGCGCGCACCTGATCAATCCGCGTGACGTTGTGCCTGCCTCGATTATGCCGTCTTATCCGTGGCTGGAACAGTCACTTGATACGCGGCTCCTGTCAGCACAGCTTGGAACTTTGGCCCGTCTGGGCGTGCCTTATAGTTCCGAAATGGTCGAGGCCGCTGTTGCAGATGCGCAGGCGCAAAGCCGGCCGGATTCGGATGGTGTCGATGCGGTTCTCGAACGATATGGGGAAGATGTCGCCGTTCGCGCCTTTGATGGCGATCCATCACGATTGACCGAGATGGATGCGTTGGTAGCCTATCTGCAATCGCTCGGGACCTTGACCAATGCAGCTTATGAAATACTTGCAGAGGGAGAAACCGAATGACCTACGACACGCTCGTTGTCCTGGCGAAAGTGTTCGGGCCCATCTGGATGATGGGATTTTTCATCATCGTCATAATCCGCGCTTATAATCCAAAAAGACGCGCAGCCTATGACCAGGTCGCGCAATCGGTTCTGAGCGAACAGCCGCCGGAGGGTCAAAAATGAGAAAACAAACCGATCCCCGCTCCAATGCAACCCCCGACAATGCCATGGATGCCCATACCGGCCACCGCGAGATTGATCCCGTCACTGGCCATGACATCAACGACCATGACTGGAACGGCATCCGCGAGTTGAACACGCCCTTCCCCAAAATTGTGACCTGGGCGTTGATTGTGACGTTTATCTACTCCCTCATCGCTTGGATCCTTCTGCCCGCGTGGCCGGTCGGGCGCGATTACACACGGGGAGTTCTCGGGCTTGACCAAGGTGAAATGGCCATTGAAAAGTTTCAGGCAATAGGCGCCGGGCGCAGTGACTGGATGGCGAAATTCGCATCTGACGATTTTGCAATGCTACAGAATGACGACCAGTTGATGGTGCAGGCTATGCCGGCAGCCGATCGGTTGTTTAAAGATAATTGCGCCGCATGTCACGCAAACGACGGCGGTGGCGGCCCCGGATTTCCCGCGCTGAATGACGGTGACTGGCTTTGGGGTGGTGATCCGGCGGACATCGCCGAAACGCTTCACATCGGGATTAACGCGGCCAATGATGATACACGCTGGGCCGAAATGCCCCCGTTTGACTGGATGGCGCGTAGCGAGCGGATGGCGCTTGCGGATTATGTCGTGGCGCTGGGGCGTGGCACTGCGGATGGAAACGCACCCGAGGCACAGGTATTCGTGGATAACTGTAGCGCTTGTCACGGCGAGACTGGCAAGGGCGGCATGATGATTGGCGCGCCGTCCCTCACCGATGCCAGCGTAATCTACGGACAAGATCACGACACCGTAATGCAGACCCTGCGCCACGGGCGGCAGAGCGTAATGCCAGCCTGGAGCAATCGGCTGAGCGACGCCGAGATCAACCTGCTGGCTGTTTATGTGGCGCAAATGTCCAGCCCCGAGGCAGAGGTGAACGAGTGATTCATTTATCCCAACGTAGATTGGCGATTGCGGCTGCGCTGGCCTTTGTCGGCATCTTCATTGCCGCGAATGCGCATCTGTTCACGGTTGCCTTCCGCTCCCAGCCCGATTGCACATTGTCGGCAGCACATGCCGCCAAACCTGCCTGCTGAAAGGTCTGATATGCTTGAACCCCTTCCAACGCTTCGTGCCCGCCAAAAACCGGTAGCCATATTTGCGCGTGGCCTGCCCGCGCGGACTGCTTTTGACTGGCTTGCCGCCGGTTGGAGCGATCTGCGTACCAACCCTTTGCCAAGCCTTGCTTTCGGTGTTTTCCTCACGCTGCTGTCATATGTGACGCTTTGGATACTGGGCGCAGCCGGTCTGCTTTATCTGGCACTTCCGGCGGTTGCAGGGTTCTTGATCATCGGGCCGTTTATCGCCCTTGGTCTTTATGAAAAAAGCCGTCTGCTTGAGCAGGATAAGCCGGTCTCGCTGGGTCGCATGCTATTGGTGCGCCCGGCTTCGAAGGGGCAGCTGGCCTATGCCGGTCTGTTGCTTGCCTTGCTGGTGCTGTTTTGGCTCCGTGCAGCGGATTTGCTTTATGCGCTGTTTTTCGGGCTGACCCCGTTTCCCGGCGCCGCTGATGCCTTCACCAACGTTCTGACCACCGGGCGTGGCTGGGCGCTCATTCTGGTGGGTGGCGGCGTAGGCGGTCTTTTTGCGGGGTTTGCCTTTGCTCTCAGTCTATTTTCAATCCCGATGTTGCTATCGCAAAAAAGCGATGCACTGACTTCGTTGGGGACGAGTTTCGCAATGACTTTCCAAAATCTGCCGGTGACGCTCACTTGGGGTACGATCGTCGCCTGCGGGCTTTTACTGAGTGTCGCCACCGGTTTGCTGGGATTGGTCATCGTATTTCCGGTGCTTGGACATGGCACCTGGCATGCTTACAAAGCAATCTGGAGGGGCGGGGAATGAGCTGGGCTATTCTCATTCCTCTCTCAATCGCCATGGGGTCGCTTGGAGTCGTGGCCTTCGTCTGGGCGTTGCGAAACGATCAGTTCGAGGATCCGGAAGGGAATGCCCATCGGGTCCTGTTAAACGAAAACCCACCTCAAATGAAACAGCACTCCCATGACCACCCGGCTACCGACGCTGATAACAAAAACACCTGAAAAGGGTGCGAGCGCAGTCAAACCTGCCCGAATTGCGATCAAGATGACGCAACCGGACACAAATATTCGCCAAAAACTGCGTCCTGAATACGTTGGCGGCTTTGATGCTTTGATTGCCTCAGTCTGGTGCGAGCGCCCGATCTTACCGCGGGGTTGCGGGTTCGCCCTTTCAGCGCGGAATTGTCCACAGGATCAAGTCCAGCACACCCTTCACCCCGCCATTGCCAAGATTGTTCGCGCGCACTGAACCTATCGGGGAAAGGGGGAGACACGCCTCAGGGGGCAAAGAAACCAACTTCGATGTCTGAATGGCCGGAGTCAGCTTTCTTAAGCTGACCGGGAGAGACGCCAAATTCCCTGCGGAATGCACGGTTGAATTGGGACTGGTCCTTGAACCCGAAATCCAGCGCGAGGCCCGCAAGATTTCCGGCTGCACCATTCTTGGATTCCAGGATTTTCCGGCATGAGTGGAGCCGCACGCTTCTGATGTATGCGGCCGGCGTGGCCCCCATAACGGCGAATGTATTGTAAAGGCTGCGACGCGATATCCCGAATTCTTTCGCCAACATATCAGGCGTCAAATCCGGGTCGGTCTGAAGCTCCAGTATCTTTTGATGCCACGATGACGGGAGTTGGTTAACGTCCATTTTCATCTTAAACGGCAGCTCAAGCGGCGTGCTGCGTTCAGTCAACAGGCGGCTCGCAAGTTGGCTTGCGCAATTCATGATATGACCGCCTTCATCGTTGGTATCCGGATCAGTCAACAATGTCAGCAACATCGATTTGAGTGCGTTCATCCCCGTCGAGGATGCAATACACCCGTCGGATTGATCGACTAGAATCCGGTCGGAAAATGCTTGGGATGACCGTGAAAAACCGAGGATCAGAATCTTGTAGTCACCACTTACGCGGAATTTATAGGGGGTTGCGATATCGTAAAGCCCGACATCACCTTGCTGCAAAGTGACCGAGCGGCCTTCCTGTTCGATGTCACTGCGTCCGCCGATTTGCCAGACCAACTTGCACATATCCTCACCCGATTTGTCATCGACAATGTCGCCCGTCCGTTCTGCCATCAATGGACTAACCGAAATGAGAGCGGACGCCGCCGATGGCCCGCGACACGACGTTATCCCCCCGGCAAACTGTGCCGACATCGTCGTCATATCCAGACGTGCCAAACTCGTTTCGAGCTCTCGCGCGAATTGCCCCACGTCGTTTGTCATGATCTGTAATCTCGGCGAGCCGCTGTCACCGACCGCACACAATGGTTGTTCAACCATCATAATATTCCTCCCGACAGCGATGCTAGGCTAATAATCTTGCGCAAGCAAGAAGGGCAAGGCACCCTTTATTGCAGGGAAATACGGAGTTTTGCACGGAATGCAAAGAAATATGCACATATAGGCGATACGCGCCGCCCGTTCCCGACGCAGAATAGAAAGCCTGATTTCGCCTAAATCCGAAGGGCTGAAACACCAAAGGGAGGACACCATGAAGACTTCGAATGAGGAAAAACTGTATAGCGATTTCAACGCCGGCAAACTGTCCCGGCGCGGATTTATGCGCCGTGCTGCGGCACTGGGCGTTGCCGCACAAGCACCCCTGTTTTTAGGCGCGGCACATGCGCAAACGACGTCGTCCGAGGAATACGACTATATCGTCATCGGTGCCGGATCAGCCGGTTGTGCCGTTGCTGCCCGCCTGTCGGAAGATGCTGACAACAAGGTTATCGTGCTCGAAGCCGGACCTGCCGACACGAATCAATACATCCATATTCCCGCAACATTCCCGTTGATGTTCAAAACGGAACTGGATTGGGATTACACATCCGAGCCACAGGACAAACTGGACGGTGGCACATTTTACATGCCGCGTGGCAAAATGTTCGGCGGCTCTTCATCCATCAACGCGATGATCTACCAGCGCGGGCATACGTCCACCTATGACGCATGGGGCAAAACCAATCCGGGCTGGAGTTACGCCGACTTGCTGCCAATATTCAAGAAATCCGAAACCAATTCACGCGGGGAATCCGGCACGCATGGCGGCGGTGGCCCGTTAAGTGTTGTAGACCTGAATGATCCAAACCCGATCTCGCGCGCCATGGTCAAAGGCTCGGGCGAAGCAGGTTATACCCTGAACGACGACTTCAATGATGGTGATCAGACCGGTTTTGGTATGTATCAAGTGACCCAGAAGAACGGATATCGCGCGTCGGCGGCTGTTAGCTATTTGCATCCGGCGATTGAATCTGGCCGGTTGACCGCACAAGCCGAGGCTCTGGTCACACGGATCGAAATGACCGATGGCCGCGCAACGGGTGTGACCTTTACGGCTGGTGGCGAAACGCACACTATCACTGCGCGTAAGGAAATCATCTTGTCGGGTGGCGCGTTCAACTCGCCCCATATCCTCATGGTGTCAGGGATCGGCCCTAAAGCGCATTTGGAAGAACACGGGATCACCGTCGTTCACGATCTGCCGGGCGTCGGCCAAAACCTGCAAGAGCATTACATGATGCCGGTGGTTTACGGCTGTACCCAACCCATCAGTCTGACCCACGCGGGTGATGAAGCACAGGGCGCATTATTTGCCGAAGGCAAAGGGCTGCTGACATCAAACATCGGCGAAGCTGGAGGGTTCCTTACGATCAACCCTGATGCCCCTGCCCCTGATCTTCAGTTCCACTTTGTGCCCGGTTATTTTGTTCTGGACGGTGCCGGAAACCCGACCGACGGGTCTGACGGCATGACGATCCTGCCATCGTTGGTACAGAGCAAAGGCACCGGTACCGTCGAGCTGGTATCAGCCGACCCAACGGTCAAACCATCCGTCAATCCAAACGTGTTCCAGAATGAGAGCGATTATGACATCCTGATCGAGGGCGTCAAAATCGCGCGCGAAATCTTTGCAACATCTGCACTGGATGAATTCCGTGGAGAGGAAATGTTGCCCGGACCGGACGTGCAGTCTGACGAGGATCTCAAAGCCTATATCAATGAGTACATCCAGACGATCTATCACCCCGTCGGGACGTGCAAAATGGGCGATGATGACATGGCCGTGGTTGATCACGAACTGCGGGTTCATGGAATTGATGGCCTGCGGGTCGCGGATGCATCAATCATGCCGTCGATCATCAATGCGAACACCAATGCGCCTTCGATCATGATCGGTGAGAAGTGTGCAGATCTGATCCGCTCTGCCTGACCGACGTCAAAGCTGTGCTCGCAGCCCCACCTCCCGAGGGCTGCGAGCACAGATACATTTATCAACGATGGCATGGCGCCAGAGCCATCCAGGCCCTCACGACACATATGAAGGAGAGCTGTAATGCTCGGACAGATGATGGAGATGCCGCTCACAATCGGTAGCCTCATTGAACACGCGGAACGCTATCACGCAAAGACGGAAATCGTGTCCGTCGAGACATCTGGCGCCCGCACGATGTCAAATTGGGGCACGGTTGGGGCCAATGCCCGCAGGCTCGCGTCTGCCTTGCGCAAGCTGGGCATTACGGACGGCGAACGCTGCGCAACAATTGCATGGAACAACCGTCGTCACCTTGAAATCTATTTCGGCGTGTCGGGCGGCGGCATGGTTTGCCACACAATCAACCCGCGCCTTGCGCCTGAACAACTCGTTTTTGTTGCTGATGACGCGCAGGATCAGGTGGTGTTCTTTGAACAAACCTTCTTGCCGCTGGTCGCCAAGATCCAGTCACAGTTGAAAACCGTCAAACACTTCGTGCTGATGGGGCCGCGTGATGACGATGCTGCCGACCTGATTGGTGGCCTGAAATTCTATGACGAATTGATTGAGACCGGCGATGCGGAGGCGACATGGCCCAAGGTGGATGAACGCGCGGCCTCCAGCCTTTGTTATACGTCGGGCACGACCGGAAACCCCAAGGGCGTACTGTACTCGCACCGATCCACGCTTATGCACACCTTGGTCGGAAATCAGCCTGACGGCATCGCGATTTCCGCGCAAGACACCGTGTTGCCGGTTGTGCCGATGTTTCACGTTAACGCATGGGGTGTGCCCTACATCGCTGCCGCAAATGGCTGTAAATTGGTGCTGCCGGGGCCGAACCTTGATGGTGAAAGCATCCTGAAACTGATCGACGAAACCGAAACCACATTGGCGCTTGGTGTTCCAACGATCTGGATGAACCTGCTCGCAGCTTTGGAGGCATCAGACTCGAAACTGCCAAGCCTGACACGAACAGTCGTGGGCGGCGCGCCGCTCCCGCCGTCGATGATCCCGAAATTCGCGGCCTACGGCGTCGAACTTCTGCATGCCTGGGGCATGACGGAAACATCGCCGGTCGCAACACTCAACCAGTTTTTGCAACGCCATGCCGTATTGTCCGACGACGAAAAAACAGAATTGCGCACGGGCCAAGGGCGCCCGATGTTCGGCGTTGAACTTCGCCTGCTGGATGAAGCAGGCGAGTTGCTGCCACATGACGGCAAGACCCAAGGTGATCTACAAGTGCGCGGGCATTGGGTTGTGAAACGCTATTTTGGCAAAGACGCCGACGCGCTGACCGACGACGGCTGGTTTGACACCGGCGATGTCTCCACAATTGATGAAGATGGTTACATGGTAATCCGCGATCGCTCCAAGGACATCATCAAATCCGGAGGTGAATGGATATCGACCGTTGAATTGGAAAACATCGCAATCGCCCACCCGCAAGTTGCCAACGCGGCTGCAATCGCGGCGCGTCATGAAAAATGGGATGAACGGCCAATCGTAATTGCCGTCAAGACACCGGACGCCAACCTGAGCGAAACTGAATTGCGCGCGTTCTACGACGGCAAAATCCCATCATGGCAAACCCCGGATGCCGTGATTTTTGTAGATGCGCTCCCTATGGGGGCCACCGGAAAAATCCAGAAAAACGAACTGCGCAAACTCTTTGGTGCGCACCTGATAACAGGAGAAGATAACAATGCTTAATCCCCAAACCCAAGGTGCCGCACCGCAAAACCCCGAAATGGACAGAGCGCTGGCTGACCTGACTGCCGCGAAAGACACATGGGCGCAGACGAGCAACGAAAAACGCGTCGCACTCCTTTTGGAAGTCAAGGATCGCCTGCTTCCGATTTCACAAAATTGGGCCGAAACCGCGGGTCGCATGAAGGGTATTCCAGACGGGTCTGCATTGGTTGGTGAAGAATGGATTTCAGGGCCATATTGTCTCATGTCAGCCTGTAACGGCCTGATACATACCTTGTCCCATATGGATGGCAGAACCTACCTCAAAAGGTTGAAGACACGAAAAACACAAAGCGGCCAGACATCCGTGCGCGTGCTGCCCCATTCGTTCTGGGATCATTTGCTTTTATCCGGCGTGTCGGCAGAGGTCTGGATGGAAAAGGGCGTCACACCCGACAATCTGGCGCAGAATACCGCGTCAGCCTACGACACACCTGCAAAAGACCGCAAAGGCAAAGTCTCACTCGTTCTCGGGGCTGGTAACATCGCCGCCATTGCCCCGCTGGATGTGCTGCAAAAATTGCTCAACGAACACCGTGTCGCGATCCTGAAGATGAATCCGGTCAACGAATACCTCGCTGAATTTCTATCCGACGCGTTGAAGCCACTGATCGACATGGATGCATTGCGCATTGTCAAAGGCGGCGCAGATGTTGGCGGATATTTGTGCGAACACCCGGACGTAGACGATATCCACATTACCGGATCAGGCGCGTCCCACGACGCAATTGTCTGGGGCCCCGGCAAAGAAGGTATCCGCAACAAAACCGCCGGAACACCCAAATTGAACAAACCGATCACATCCGAACTTGGCGCGGTGTGCCCGACCATCGTTGTACCAGGCCCGTGGACCACTGCTGATCTGAAATTCCAGGCCGAAAATATCGCGACGCAGAAGATGCACAATTCAGGTTTCAATTGCGTCGCCTGCCAGATGCTTGTTTTGCCGAAAAACTGGGACAAAAAGAACAGCCTGCTTTCGACCATCCAAAAGGTCATCGGCCGTCTCGACCCACGCCAGCCCTACTACCCCGGCGCTGCGGAGCGCCTGTCAAAGTTTGAACATCAGGCTGACAACGTCGTAAAAATTGACCGGGGACCGGTTCCTGCCTGTCTTGTCGGTACGGATACTCACCTGTCGGCTGACACCTACCGAAAGGAAGAGGTCTTTGCACCGGCAATGACGACACATGAAATCCCGGCAACGGATCCAGCGACATATCTGCGCGAAGCCATCAAATTCGCCAACGACGGCTTGTACGGCACATTAGGCGCAAATATTGTGATCCACCCGAAGACGATAAAACAGATAGGCAAACACCGGTTCGAAGAGATCATCACTGATCTCCACTACGGTACAATTGCGGTCAACACATGGAGCGGCCTCGGTTTTCTGACCCCCGCGTGCCCGTGGGGCGCGTTCCCCGGCCACACGTTGCAAGACGTGCAAAGCGGTATCGGATTTGCGCACAACACCTACATGTTCGACAGGCCCGAACGCGTGATTGTTCAGGCGCCGTGGCGGCCATTCCCACGGAACCTTTTGTCAGGGTCCATGACTTTGTTGCCCAAACCACCGTGGTTCGTGACCAACAAAAAACAACACAAAGTGGGCATGCTTCTTACCCGTTTCCAATATGCGCCAAGCTTATTGAAACTGCCCCGCATTTTTCTGAACGCGTTGCTGGGGTAAGGGTTAAAGAAAGAAACAGACCATACCTGCGAGAACCTTGCGTGTATGGGCAAAAGCCGCAAGGAGATGCCCATACACGTAATTCAGCTTTGAACTTGCCACGGTTTAGTGCCGTCTCTTTCAAGCACTGTTTGCTGTGAAGGAAATAAAAAGCAGGGCTGAAACGGTCGGACCGGTTCAGCAATGATGCCGTGTCGAAGTCATAGACTTCAAGCGATTTGAATGGAGCGTGCTACGTCGCCGACTATGAAACCTAAATGACCGCTTGGGCTCTACGGCTTGGCCCCGATAAAAATCGGGGAGATTGCCCTTGCTGATCTGCGTAACAATTTCTGGCGGCAGGTAGCTTGAGCAAGGCAGCTCCATACTTGGAACTTGCTCCTACCGCGCAGGTTGGGCATTCTTGTGCAGGTTCCAAACAGGAGAATGTCATGACCGTTCACATCGGTGCCGAGGTCGGCCAGATTGCAGAAACCGTATTGATGCCGGGCGATCCGTTGCGGGCCAAATGGGCGGCAGAGACGTTTCTGGACGGTGCTGAATGCGTCAATCAGGTGCGCGGCATGCTGGGGTTCACCGGCACATGGAAAGGCAATCGGGTTACCATACAAGGGTCCGGCATGGGGATGCCGTCGCTGTCGATCTATGCGAACGAGCTGATCACCACATACGGCGCGCAGACGTTGATCCGGATCGGTTCGTGTGGCGGAATGCAGCCACAGGTGGGCATCCGCGACGTGATCATCGCCATGACGGCAACCACTCTCACTTCTCCCTCCTCCGCCATTCTGCGCGAGGTCAATTTTGCCCCCTGCGCGGACTGGAGCTTGCTGAGCGCCGCTGTGGCAGCCGCACAGGCCCGCGATGTGCCGACCCACGTTGGCGGCATCTATTCCTCGGATGTGTTCTACGCTGAACGCGCCGATCTGGATGAACAGATGGTGCGTCATGGTATCCTTGGTGTGGAAATGGAAGCGGCAGAGCTTTATATACTTGCCGCGCGCCACGGGCGCCGCGCCTTGGCAATCCTGACCGTGTCCGACCACCTGCAAACCGGTGAGGCGCTTCCGTCAGGGGACCGCGAACGCTCTTTCGGGGATATGGTCGAAATTGCGCTGGAAGCGGCATTTCCAGACACCTGAGCCTTGGGATAGGGCAGTATTGAGTTTATTGGCCAAATGAAGCCGTGGACGGTGCACCATGGCTGCGGTTGTATCCGTTTGCGGGCGGGCTTTGCCAGCCTTTCAAGGTAGCAGGGTCCGGTGCAAAAATTTCCACCAGCAGCGGGAAGCAGGCCGCCTGATCGCTGGAATGCACTGTACTGCAATCGCCCCCCGGACAGGCACTCAGCGCGCCCAGAAGATCAATCTCGGCAAAGAATTCGAGGGTGTCACCGGGGCGGACGGGGCTGGCCTTCATAAAGTACTGCCCGGTGTCGCGCATAAATCCGGTACACATAAATACGTTGAGAACATCGTGCACATGCGGCTCTGCCTCTGCCACTGATACGTCCAGATGCGCGGCCAGCGCACGGGTCAGATTGGAGTGGCAGCAATGGTGATACTGCCCGCCCGAAAGCAGATTATGCGTGTAAGGATCGCAGCGCGTGCCGATAACATCATGAACGGACCCTCCGAATGCATCCTTGCCGTACCATGCCAGACTGTCATGGGTCAGCGTCGCCATTGCACGCAACTGCGGGAACGAAGACCGCATCCGCGCGCCGCGCGTAACATGCGTGCCGTGTAGCGCGCGGGTTTTACCCGAGTAGAAACGCTCTGACAGATCGCGGGCGTTCCAAAGGTTCAGATCGCCAACCTGCGCCCCTTCGACAGATGTAATCCGGAAGAAATGCCCAGCCGGCACCTCGAACGTCGCGGCATCGCGGGCCGGAACGGTAACTTCGCCGGTCTTGGCCATCGTCGCGCGGGCCGCATCCAGCAGCGCCATATCCGGCTGTGGCAATGTTTTCACAGGGTAGCAAATCACCGGCTCTACAGCGCGGCGCGCCTCTGCATCGGGTGGCGTTGTCATGGCGGCGCTCCAGTCATCGTATTAGGTATGCAGCCATTGAAAGGTGCCACACCCGTCGGTGCAAGTCCATTTTGGGGTCAGGACATCAATCCGAAATCTTACCGGTAACTGCATGTGCGATATCCTTTGCGCAGAGGTATCGGGACGCTCGATCCATCATAGGTTGAGTATTATAAAGAGGGACCGCCAAGACCTTTCTTGCAACTGTCCGGCGGGCCTTTGGAGGCGGTGAAAGCTTCGGCGCCGCACGCCATACAGCGATACATCCGCAAGCTGCCTTTGTCGCGGCTGCGGTCGGCGCGCCACCGGCAGCCGCGCACGCCCTTGTTGCGCCAAGCGAAATAGACGACGAGCGCAAATGCAACGGGAAGCAGAAACAACACCATCAGCTTAACCCGCGCGCGGCCTCTTTCATTCCGGTTTTGGACAGCGGCATGGCAAGGGGGCGGCCCCGCCCCCTTTGACTTTTAAACCGGCCGACCCTCAGAGTGATCACGCTCAAACGGTGCGTTCAACCATCAGCTTTTTAATCTGCGCAATGGCCAGCGCCGGGTTCAATCCTTTGGGGCAGGTCTTGGCGCAGTTCATGATCGTGTGGCAACGGTACAGCTTGAAGGGGTCTTCCAACTCGTCCAAACGCTCTCCGGTGCCCTCGTCGCGGCTGTCGATGATCCAGCGGTAGGCATGCAAAAGCGCTGCTGGCCCGAGGTAGCGGTCGCCGTTCCACCAGTAGCTGGGGCACGATGTTGAGCAGCAGGCGCACATGATGCATTCATACAGCCCGTCCAGTTTGGCCCGGTCGTCGATCGACTGCTTCCACTCTTTCGCAGGCGCGGGCGTTTCTGTTTCAAGCCATGGCTTGATCGACGCGTGCTGCGCGTAGAAATGTGTCAGATCGGGGATCAGATCCTTGATCACCGGCATGTGTGGCAACGGATAGATTTTCACGACACCTTTGATCTCGGCCATGCCATAGGTGCAGGCCAGCGTGTTGATCCCGTCGATGTTCATCGCGCAGGAGCCGCAGATACCTTCGCGGCAGGACCGGCGGAAAGTCAGCGTCGGGTCCATCTCGTTCTTGATCTTGATGAGCGCGTCCAGAATCATCGGGCCGCAATCGTCCATGTCCACGAAATAGGTATCGACGGCGGGGTTTTTCCCGTCGTCGGGGTTCCAGCGGTAGATATGGAACTCCTTGAGGTTCTTGGCCCCTTCAGGCTTGGGCCACGTCTTTCCGCTGGTCATGCGGGAGTTTTTGGGGAGCGTCAGTTGTACCATGATGCTGTTCCTTTTCTTCGTCGGACGGCGCCGGTCAGGCGTCGGATATTGTTACAATGTCAGCGGCGCATTGCTGCGCAGGCAGGATTGGGTGGCGGGGCGCGACAAGATGCTGCGCACGACTTCAATTGTGGTGTTATCCACCCCGACAATGGATGCCCTGGCAAGTTCGCGCACCTCGATGGCGGCGGCATTGTCGATGACGCAGCCGGTGAAGGATTCGATCAGCGGCTTGGGCACCTGCGGAAAGTTGATCGCAATCACCTCGGTCACGGCCGCTTGCGCGGCTTTGCGCCCCGTGCGGTCCGCCGCTGTCTGCACCTCGGCGCAACCGGTCAATGTAAGAGCGGCGGTGAATATCAATGCGCGGATCATGATGTGGCCTTTCGCGGTGGCAAGGTCAGATGCAATCGGGAGCTTTCGGCCAGCGTCGCCAGCCGCTCGGCGTCATCTTCAAAATGGGGAATCAACCGCTTCATAAAGCGCAGATCATGCGCGGCAGTCCACAACAGTAGCTTGTATTCGGGATCATCGGCCATTTGAGCATCGCGCGAAGTGCTCTGAAGATCTTCAACGTCCTTCACCCTGGTCTGGAATGATGAACCGCCACCGTAACGCTGCACCTTGCCACGGTCCAGATCACGCAGCGGCAGGCCAAGGGCGCTTAACCGGTCGGCCCGATAGCTTTCCGAGGTCATCCAGTCATCATAGCAAACCGGCACGATACCCTGTACCTCCGTGACACGGTCAAGCCCTCGAATATACGTCGCAAACGCCAGCATCATGATGCGCAAGCGGTCGGTTGCACCATAGCCGTCGTTGCGCTTGATCTTGGCGAGCAACGAGGCGGACCAATTCAGGAAGCTGCGGTAAATCAAAATCTTGCGGGTGAAATCCCCATCCGTAAAACCCTGACTGGCCTTTTGCGGACGCCCGGCGGCCAGCGGCATCCGGTCTTCATAGGAAACCACGACCATCGGCGCGCTGCCCGCGTCGGCAAGGCGCGCTGTATCGCCGATGTCTTTGTGGGGCAGCACCCTATGCCCCGCATCATAGATATCGAGCGAGCCATAAGCGCGCAGCGGGTTCTTTCCGTAGCGGCAGTTGTTGTAGAACACCCCGCCGCTTGCCCTCTCGGGCGCGTTACGCATCAACCAGTCGATGATCGCATGGTTGCCGGAACGGCGCATGCCGAACACCTGAAAGGCACAGGCAGGGGCAATCCCCGCCTGCGGCCATTCCGTGCCGATGTGCGCCACAGCGGTCACGTTTAGTAAACCCGCTTTTTCGGCGCGATCTTCTTCAAATCAATGCCGCCTTCGTCGTGGGTGGTCAGAGGGTCCAGATGAACACCGCGAAAATCAAGATTGGCCTGATTGCCTTCGAACCGAACGAGGCTGTGCTTGCGCCAGTTCGCGTCGTCACGGTCGGGGTAATCCTCATGCGCATGTGCGCCACGGCTTTCCTTGCGCGCAGCAGCCGCCGTAATGGTGGCAACAGCGTTCGGCATCAAGTTGGTCAGCTCAAGCGTCTCCATCAAATCAGAGTTCCAGACCAACGAGGTGTCTGTCACCTTCAGGTCTGCAAGTTTAGCCGCCACGCTTTTCATCTTTTCCTCGCCTTCGGCCAGCGTCTTATCGGTGCGGAATACCGCCGCATCCGCCTGCATGGTTTGCTGCATCTCAAGGCGCAGCTCGGCCGTTGGTACGTTACCCTTGGCATAGCGCAGCCCGTCAAAGCGGTTGAATGCGGCCTCGACCGAACGCTTGTTCGGCACCGGCACAGCGGCCTTTGGATCAACGATTTCCGCCGCACGAATCGCAGCAGCGCGGCCAAACACCACAAGGTCGATCAGCGAGTTGGAACCCAAACGGTTCGCCCCGTGCACAGAAGCACAGCCCGCCTCGCCCACAGCCATCAGACCCGGAGAGACGTTATCGGGGTTGTCGGCAGTTGGTGCCAGCACTTCGCCCCAATAGTTCGTCGGGATGCCGCCCATGTTGTAGTGTACGGTCGGCAAAACCGGGATCGGCTCTTTTGTGAGGTCCACACCCGCAAAGATGCGCGCGGATTCAGAGATGCCCGGCAGACGCAGGTCCAACGTTTCCGGCGGCAGGTGGTTGAGGTGCAGGTGGATGTGATCCTTCTTCTCGCCCACGCCGCGGCCTTCGCGGATTTCCATCGTCATACAGCGCGACACAACATCGCGCGAGGCGAGGTCTTTGTATGTCGGCGCATAACGCTCCATAAAACGCTCGCCTTCGGAGTTGGTCAGATACCCGCCTTCGCCGCGTGCACCTTCGGTGATCAGACACCCTGCGCCGTAGATGCCGGTGGGGTGGAATTGTACGAACTCCATGTCTTGCAGGGGCAGACCGGCCCGCGCCGCCATGCCGCCGCCATCCCCTGTGCAGGTATGCGCAGAGGTGGCCGAGAAATAGGCGCGACCATAGCCGCCCGTCGCCAGCACAACCATCTTGGCCGAGAACAGGTGCATGGTGCCATCGTCCAGCTTCCAACACAGCACGCCCTGACATTCGCCCTCGTCGGACATGATCAGGTCGATCGCGAAATATTCAATATAGAACTCCGCGTTGTGCTTGAGCGACTGGCCATACAGCGTGTGCAGCATCGCGTGACCGGTCCGGTCCGCCGCCGCGCAGGTGCGTTGCACGGGCGGGCCTTCGCCGAATTCTGTAGTGTGTCCGCCAAACGGGCGCTGGTAAATCTTGCCCTCTTCTGTACGCGAGAACGGCACGCCGTAATGCTCCAGCTCGTACACAGCTTTGGGTGCCTCGCGGGCAAGGTATTCCATCGCGTCCGTATCGCCCAGCCAGTCAGAGCCTTTCACAGTGTCGTACATGTGCCACTGCCAGTTGTCCGGCCCCATGTTCGACAGCGACGCCGCAATGCCGCCCTGTGCCGCAACAGTGTGCGAACGTGTCGGGAAAACCTTGGAAACACAGGCAGTGCGCAAACCCTGCTCCGCCATGCCCAGCGTTGCGCGCAGACCGGCACCGCCAGCCCCTACAACGACGACGTCGTATTCATGTGTCTCGTATTCGTAAGCAGCCATGTCGTGCCCTTCTCAAGCTTTGGGTCGGTCCGTTTGATCGTACTGGACCCGGTCTGTATCTCCGGCACTTCGACCGGAATAGCGCGCCTGCGCCCTGATGTTCGGTATGCCCTGACGGCGCAACGCCCCGCCGGTAATCACTAACGTAGCATAGCGGTTGATCCGGCCCGCGAATGCCGCCACGCCCTTATTGGCGCAATGCCTGCTTACAGCGCCATCCGCACGATGGCGAAAACGCCAATCGCAGCGGCACCATAGCTGATGCAGGTCATCACAATGATTGCGATCTTCTGCGCCATGCCATGAACGTAGTCTTCGATCAGGGTCTGAACGCCATCGTTAAAATGTTTGAACCCGACGGCCAGCGTCAATGCGGCGACAATCGCCGGGAAAGGCTGCGCATAATAGGCAAGGATCTCTTCGTAGGTGCCACCTAGGGCCGCCCCGAATGTAAAAACGAACATCGGCACCAGAAACAGCAACGCAACCGCGCTCACCTTCATCGCCCAGAAATGAGCCGTCCCCGACTTGGCAGAGCCAAGACCCCTCGCGCGTTTGCGGTCTGTCAAATAAGCCATTCTCGCGCTCCTTTATACTGCAATTACGGTGATCAGCGTCAGCACAACCGAACCACCGATACAGGCCCAACCCAGCTTTTCTGCGGTCGGGATGTCCATCATCAAGGCGTTATCCCAGATCAGGTGCCGGATCCCCGCAAGGGTGTGATACCACAGGCCCAGAACAGAGAAGAACAGAACCAGATCACCGAACCAGCTGGTGAGGAAACCGTTTGCTGTTGCAAAGCTCTCTGCGCCGGCAGCAGCCGCGCTGAACCACCACACAATCAGCAGCGCGGAAATCAGCATCGCATTGCCGGTAATCCGTGTCAGGATGGAAGTCATCGACGTAAGTTGCGGGCGATAGATCGTCAAATGAGGCGACAGGGGACGGTTGCCCCGATTCACATCGGCCATATCAGGCTCCTTATTGGCTACTTGCCCTTAGTGATAGCGGATTTTTCGCAACTGTCACGCGGACAAGGGGGTATTCATTCGCTTGTTATCGCTATTTCTGGATGGAGTTCCAGCAGATATCCACAAATTGGCATATTTGCGATCACATAAAATACACTTGTGATCACAAATGGTTCGTCGATATCCGTTTTTCACGATAGCGGCCATGTGCATTCCGCGACGCGGCGCACGACTCGCTGACGGATCAGCCTTGTGATCACAGATGAAGGGTGTCCGGAAAATCAAATGCAAAAAGCGCACCCTCTCGGATGCGCCTTTCAAACTCATTTAACATGCGGATCAGGCCAGCGTGTTGTCGATGCCCTTACAGGCTTCTACAAGCCCCTTCACCGCCGTCACAGAATTGTCGAACATGGCCTGCTCGTCCTTGTTCATGCTGATCTCGACGACTTTCTCGATGCCGCCGGCGCCGATCACTGTCGGTACGCCGACATAAAAACCGTTCAGACCATAGGCGCCGTCCACATAGGCGGCACACGGCAGAACGCGCTTTTGATCCTTGAGATAGGCTTCGGCCATCTCGATCGCGCTGGTTGCAGGCGCATAAAACGCCGAGCCGGTTTTCAACAGGCCAACGATTTCCGCACCACCATCGCGCGTCCGCTGGATAATCGCGTCAAGCTTCTCCTGGCTGGTCCAGCCCATCTTCACCAGATCAGGCAGCGGAATACCCGCAACGGTGGAATAACGCGCCAACGGCACCATCGTATCACCGTGGCCGCCCAGAACAAAGGCCGTCACATCGCGCATGGAAACACCGAACTCTTCCGCAAGGAAATGCCGGAAGCGCGCCGAATCAAGTACACCCGCCATGCCACAGACTTTTTCGTGCGGCAGACCGGAGAATTCGCGCAACGCCCAGACCATCGCGTCAAGCGGGTTGGTGATGCAAATCACGAAGGCATCCGGCGCGTGTGCAGCAATGCCCTCGCCCACGGATTTCATGACCTTGAGGTTGATTCCCAGCAGGTCATCACGGCTCATACCCGGCTTGCGTGCAACACCGGCTGTGACGATGCACACGTCCGCGCCTGCGATATCCGCATAATCCTGCGTACCTTTCATGCTGGCATCGAATCCTTCTGACGGACCCGATTCAGCAATATCCAGCGCCTTGCCCTGTGGCAGGCCTTCGGCGATGTCGAACATCACGACGTCACCCAATTCTTTGACAGCGGCAAGGTGGGCAAGCGTGCCACCGATGTTGCCCGCGCCAATCAGCGCAATTTTAGCTCGTGCCATGTGCAGTACTCCATGAGGTTTGCGTTGGGGGTGGGATAAACTCATCTGCGCGCGCGCGCAAGTTGACACAGGGTCTGCGGTATTCATTGCGCAAACGGGGCCGCCCGATACCGGACGACCCCTCTTTATAGTGATCGGCAAAAAGATCTGCCAGCCGGTTTAGCCTTCGTATTCAGGCTGCGCCTCAAGCGTTTCCTTTGTGCTGTCAATGTACAGGCGCAAATCATCACCCTCTATATTCTTCAGGATGCGCAGCTCTTCGAAGGTCACTGCAACGGGCTTTTCGCCTATGCCAAGGAAACCGCCAACGTTGATCACGATGTGTTCGATCTTGCCAGAATCGCCAAGCACAAGCGCGCCGATTTCACCAACGGTTTCTTCATTGGGGCCGTAGACATATGTGCCTTCAAGATCCTCAGCCGTAAGGTTGGTCACCATATCTGCTTCGGCTTCGGCATAGCCTTCACGCTCGACCATGGGCGGCGCAAGCATCTGGCGATCAATCGGATCTTTTGCAATCTCTGGCGTAGCCGCATTGTCTGTTGTTGCGACATTGTCTGTTGTGTCCGCGTTCGTGCGTGCGACATCATCGTTCATGTTACGCTCATACGCAGGCGCATTTTCCAACATTTCTTTCGTTGCATTCACAACGAGGAAACGATCATCGCTGTCGCCCTCTTCGCGCAGAACCTTGATCTGGTCCATCGATACGGTGACATCACGTTCACCAATACCCAAGAACCCGCCAACACCCAGAATAACGGCAGTTACATTGCCATCGGCACTCATAATGATGTCGTTAATTTCACCGATATCGTCCCATTCCTGCTCGGCACCGTCAACGATAGGCGTGTTGACATCCATCTCCTGCTCTGAGGAATAAATACGCATTCCGATAAGGTCGGACGCAAGGAAATCGCCCTGTTCAACAGCAATAGAGCCAAAGCCCATGCTATGTGTCTCGGCAAGCGCAGGACCGGAAAGAGACATAAGGACAGCGGTTGTGGTCAAAAGACGTTTCATTTTTCTACTCCAGATACTTGTTAGTTACATTGAGAGAACGCCGCCCCCGCCCGATCCGTTCCAGCGATCGCTGACTTTCTTGTGATCCGTTTAATCTAGGACATACAATCAGACACGCGCCCGTTGATGCCATTTCGAATTTCGCTGCCCCGTCCCGGAGACCTGCAGCGCCGCCCGACCTCATAAAAACCCTGATCGCGCCTGTGATGAAGAAGATATGCCAAAAATGAGATGTTGCGCGCGCCGTCGTTCCTGCGAAACTTAAAGAACATCAGCCGGTTGCAAGGGACGTCCATGCTCGATCTTGATCTTTCTTTCTTTCTGATCGCAGGGCCGGCGGTTGTTTTCGCCGCGATTTCCAAAGCCGGCTTCGGTTCGGGGGCGGCCTTTGCCGCCGCGTCGATCCTTGCGCTGGCGGTCGATCCGGGGCTGGCGTTAGGGGTGATGTTGCCCATGCTGATGCTGATAGATGTCGCATCGCTCAAACCGTACTGGGGCAAATGGCGGCTACGCGAGGGGATGCTGATCATTTTTGGCGGCCTGCCCGGCGTTGCCTTGGGGGCCGCCCTTTATCGCGTGGCATCGCCTGATTTGCTACGCCTGCTGATCGGCGGCGTTTCTGTGGGGTTTGTCCTGTGGCAACTCAGCGTCCAGCACGGGTTGGTACGCATGGGCGGGCGTCAAATGCCCGACGGTGCAGGCATCATCGCGGGCATCGCCGCCGGTTTCACCAGCTTCATCAGCCATGCAGGCGGCCCGCCTGCGGCAGTGTTCCTGCTTTCGCGCGGCATGGGTAAAACAGAGTATCAGGCGACATCGGTGCTGATCTTCTGGGTGCTCAACGCCGCCAAATTCATTCCTTATGCCTTTCTCGGTCTGTTCACGCTGGAAACCGCGCAGGCCAATCTGCTGCTCGCGCCCTTTGCGCTTGTCGGCACATGGCTCGGCGTGCGCGCGCATCGGCTGGTGCCAGAGCGGCTTTTTTTCGGCCTCACCTATGTTTTGCTGACGATCACCGGGATCAAACTGATCTTTGACGGGCTGACCTGAGATTTCAGGCGTCATTTTCTTTAGCAGGCAGGTTTTGGACCAGCGTCTCGAAAGACCGGCCTGACGCGACAAGGCAGGCAACGCCGGTCGCCCGCGTGATTACTATTGTCCAGCTGCCGGTTTGCGCGCTGGCAAAAACCTCGACCATCACGTTGTTTGTGCCAAGGCCGATAGACTGGCGCGTCTCGCCAAAACCCTCTGCCAGACGCTGCACCACGGCTTCGCGCGGCCCGCAACTGCGTGATTGCGCGCTGGCCTCTCCCGAAAGCGTGATCAAAAGCGCCGAAGCCACAATCAACGCCGTCAGATGAAGAATTTTTGCTGTCCGTGTCATTCTCAGAGCCTTTCCCTTTTAAAAAGGCGGCTGCGCCAGATTTCATACCTTTCCGGCCATTGCAAAGCCGGTGAAATCCGGGCGCCCCCGGTTCAGAAGTGGGTGCAGCCCCCTTTGCGCAGGGTCAGCGACCAAGCCGATGCGCGTCAGGCAGAGCGATGCAACGCCCCGATCCTGCGCCCGATACTTTAAAAACAAAGTTAACGCGGCGTACCTTGCCTGTTGCCCGCCCGAATTTGCTGCGCTGCGGCACAATAACGCTTGAACTTTTCATCAATAAATGCCCCTTTTGCGCGCAATAATCTTACGTCACCCTTTGAAAGGAGCCTCCATGCCCTCGATCGCCCGCCCGCTACGTTCCGTCCTCTATATCCCCGGCTCCAAGCCGCGCGCGCTGGACAAGGCCCGCGGCCTTCCCGCCGATGCGATCATCTTCGATCTTGAGGATGCCGTGATTCCCGAAGAAAAAGCCGCCGCGCGCGCCACGTTGGCCGATGCGCTGGCCACAGGCGGCTATGGTGCGCGGATGAAGATCATCCGTATCAACGGCCTTGATACGGAATGGGGTGCAGACGATGCAAAAGCCGCCGCAAAAATGGGCGCGGATGCGATTCTACTGCCCAAAGTGACCTCCCCCGCCGACCTTGAGGCGTTGGCCGAAATCGTGGGCGACATCCCGCTCTGGGCGATGATGGAAACTCCGGGCGGCATGTTGAACGCCGCCGCCATCGCCGCGCATCGCTCCTTGCAGGGGATGGTCATGGGCACCAACGATCTGGCCAAGGATCTGCAAACCCGCTTTCGCGCGGACCGTATGCCCCTGATGGCCGGGCTTGGCCTGTGCGTACTGGCAGGCAAGGCGCACGGCGTGGCCCTGATCGACGGTGTCTATAACGCGTTCAAGGACGATGAGGGCCTGAAAATCGAATGCGACCAAGGCCGCGACATGGGCTTTGACGGCAAAACCCTGATCCACCCTGCGCAGCTCGACGTGGCCAATGCCGCCTTCTCCCCCTCGGACGCCGAAATCGAACTGGCCCGCCGCCAGATCGACGCGTTCGACAAATGCGAGGCCACCGGCCAAGGCGTTGCCGTCGTCGATGGCAAGATCGTCGAAAACCTTCATGTTGCAACCGCACGCGAAACACTGGCAAAGCATGAGGCCATCACAGCCCTCGGCGCGGAGGCCGCCACATGATCCTTCTGATCCTCGGCATCCTTTTGTGGGTCGCCGCCCATTACTTTAAACGTCTCGCCCCCGACCTGCGCGCCAACATGGGCAACGCGGGCAAGGGCGTGGTTGCTCTTGCCATTGTCGGTGGCCTGATCCTGATGATCATCGGCTACCGTAGCGCCGATTTCATTAACATCTGGTATCCGCCCGCCTTCCTGACGCATGTGAATAACCTGCTGATGCTGCTGGCCGTGTGGGTTTACGGCTCAAGTGCGGCCAAAGGGGCCAAAGCGTGGCCCGCCTATAAAACCCGCCATCCACAGTTGATGGCCGTAAAAATCTGGGCATTGGCGCATCTGTTGGTCAACGGTGATCTGGCGTCGATCATCCTGTTCGCCAGCATGCTGGCATGGGCCGTAGGCGAGGTCATCATGATCAACCGCGCCGAACCGGAATGGACCGCACCATCCCCCGCAGGCCGCAAGACCTATATCCGCCTCGCTGTCATCAGCATTGTCATGCTGGTCGTGATCAGCGGTATCCACTACGCCCTCGGCGTCAGCCCCTTTGCTTAAGGAAACCCGCATGAAACTTTATCGTTTCCTCTCGGAGGAAGACACATCCGCCTTTTGCCACAAGGTCACCGAAGCCCTCAACAAAGGGTGGGAGCTGTACGGCACCCCCACCCAGACATGGGACCATGCCGCAGGCATTATGCGCTGCGGACAGGCCGTGACCAAAGAAGTCGAAGGCACCTACACCCCCGACACCAAGCTGGGAGCGCATTAACATGGCAACCAAAACAAACGCAGGCCGTTTTTTCGAGGACTACAGCGTTGGACAGATCCTGATCCACGCCGTTCCGCGCACCGTAAAGATGGGCGAGCGCGCGCTGTATCACGCGCTCTACCCTGCCCGCCACGCGCTCTATTCGTCCGATCAATTCGCGCAAGACTGCGGCCTCCCGTTCAGCCCGCTTGACGATATGATCGCGTTCCATGTGATCTTTGGCAAAACCGTACCGGATGTATCGCTGAATGCCGTGGCGAATCTGGGTTATGCACAGGGGCGCTGGCTTTTGCCTGTCTGGCCGGGTGACACGTTACGTTCCCAATCCGAGGTGATCGGGCTAAAGCAGAATTCGAATGGTAAAACCGGCGTTGTCTATGTACGCACCACCGGCCTTAACCAGCACGACGAGCCGGTGATGGAATATGTCCGCTGGGTCATGGTGCGCAAACGCGATATCGACGCGCCCGCGCCCGACACGGTTGTCCCCGATCTGCCTGACGCGCTTGATCCCGCCGATCTGGTGATCCCCGAGGGGCTTGATTTCACCAACTACAACTTCGATCTTGCGGGCGAACCGCACCGCTGGGGCGATTACGACGTGGGTGAAAAGATCGACCACGTTGATGGCGTGACCGTCGAAGAAGCCGAACACATGATGGCCACCCGCCTGTGGCAAAATACGGCCAAGGTGCATTTCGACACCTCCGCCCGCCCCGACGGCAGCCGCCTGATCTATGGCGGCCATGTCATTTCGATGGCCCGCGCGCTGTCGTTCAACGGGCTGGCCAATGCACAGATGATTGTGGCCCTCAACGGCGGCGCGCACGCGAATCCCTGCCTTGCGGGCGACACGATCCGCGCATGGTCCGAAGTGCTGGACAAGGCCGAAACCTCTGCGCCCGGCGTGGGTGCCATCCGCCTGCGCCTCGTCGCCACCAAAGGCGCGGCTCCCTTTGATCTGCGCGGCGATGACGGCAAATACCTGCCGCATGTCTTGCTGGATCTCGACTATTGGGCGCTGATTCCGGTCTGATCGCCCAAGGCGGAGCACTCCTCGCTCCGCCTTCTCCCCAAAATACCCCACGCTTTTGAATATACTTAAAAGCGATTGCACGCGACTCACCCGTGCAATCTGCTCAATCGGCTCTCTTTTGCCGATTTTGTGATCACAGCCTTTTGAGGCGTGATCACAAATGTCACTTTAGGGTGGATTATTCCGATTTACTCATCAAAGCTCTTCACCGAGACTTAAGTTTCAGGCGTATACCGCGTCATGAAGACAACCAAACACGGGACCGTTTCGACATGAACATCCACGAATATCAGGCCAAAGCCCTCCTGCGCAGCTACGGTGCGCCAGTATCCGACGGGCGCATTGTGCTCAAAGCAGAGAACGCCAAAAACGCCGCCGGCGAAATGGACGGCCCGTTGTGGGTGGTCAAGGCACAGATCCACGCGGGCGGTCGCGGCAAGGGCAAGTTCAAAGAAGCCGATGCCGGTGAAGGCGGCGGCGTGCGCCTTGCCAAATCCGTCGAGGAAGCAGCCCAGGAAGCCAAGAAGATGCTGGGCCGCACCCTGGTCACCCACCAGACAGGCCCCGCGGGCAAACAGGTCAACCGCGTCTATATCGAAGACGGCTCCGGCATCGAGACCGAACTTTACCTCGCCCTGCTTGTCGATCGCGCCACGCAGCGCGTCGGTTTTGTCTGCTCCACCGAAGGGGGCATGGACATCGAAGAGGTCGCCGCCTCCACGCCCGAGAAGATCATCAACTTTTCCGTCGATCCCGCAACCGGCTTCCAGCCGTTCCATGGCCGTCGCGTCGCCTTTGCGCTGGGTCTTGAAGGCAAGGCCGTCAAACAGTGCGTCGGCCTGATGGGCACGCTTTACAAAGCGTTCATCGAAAAAGACATGGAGATGCTGGAAATCAACCCGCTGATCGTCACCGACAGCGGCGATCTCAAAGTGCTCGATGCCAAGGTATCTTTCGACGGCAACGCGATCTACCGCCAGCCCGACATCGCCGAATTGCGCGACACCACTGAAGAAGACCCCAAAGAACTCGAAGCCTCCAAATACGACCTGAACTACATCGCGCTTGACGGTGAAATCGGCTGTATGGTGAACGGCGCAGGTCTGGCGATGGCCACAATGGACATCATCAAGCTGTATGGTGCGGAGCCTGCCAACTTCCTCGACGTAGGCGGCGGTGCAACCAAAGAGAAAGTCACCGAAGCCTTCAAGATCATCACTTCTGATCCACAGGTCAAAGGCATTCTTGTGAACATCTTCGGCGGCATCATGCGCTGCGATGTCATCGCAGAAGGCGTCGTGGCCGCTGTAAAAGAAGTCGGCCTGAAAGTGCCGCTGGTTGTGCGCCTTGAAGGGACCAACGTTGAAGAAGGCAAAGCCATCATCAACAATTCCGGCCTTGACGTGATTGCCGCCGACAACCTGAAAGACGGCGCGCAAAAGATCGTGAAAGCGGTCAAGGGCTGAGGGAATGGCGCTGATCGCAAAAATCGACCCTCCGCTGGATATCGCTGAAAACGGGGTCGCGCAGATACATGCGCGGCCCTACAAAAAGGCCGTTATTCAAACCGGAGAAGAAGTTTTTATCTGGACCGCCGAGCAATCAGGCGGGCACGGGTTGGCGGCACACGGCATCGTCCAGACCGCCACGATCAAGAGCTTTGCCAACAAGGGTGGACAGGGCGAGCATAAAGAGTTGGTACTCGACATAAAGATCGTCGCCAACGCGCCTCTGCGCGCATTGGCGATCGACCAAATTGCACCGCATCGCGACAGCGAGGATGCCGCACCCGAAGCTGCGCTCGGCAAGAACCTGTACAAACATGCACTCAACAAAATTACCTCGATAGAATCCGAAACCGCGGATTTTGTCAGGTCGCACTTCAAGGAACAATAATATGGCCGTACTCGTAGACGAAAACACCAAAGTGATCTGTCAGGGCCTCACCGGCTCGCAGGGCACCTTCCACACCGAACAGGCGATTGCCTATGGCACCAAAATGGTCGGCGGCGTGACCCCCGGCAAGGGCGGGCAGACACATCTGGACCTGCCGGTCTTCAACTCCGTGCATGAGGCCCGCCATGTGACCGGCGCAAATGCTTCCGTGATCTATGTGCCGCCCCCCTTCGCCGCCGATTCGATCCTTGAGGCGATCGACGCCGAAATGGAACTGATCGTCTGCATCACCGAAGGGATCCCGGTGCTTGACATGATGCGCGTAGCGCGCGCCCTCGACGGGTCGAAATCCCGCCTGATCGGGCCGAACTGCCCCGGCGTGATCACCCCCGGCGCCTGCAAAATCGGCATCATGCCCGGCCACATCCACAAACGCGGTTCTTGCGGCGTTGTCTCGCGCTCCGGCACGCTGACCTATGAGGCAGTGAAACAGACAACCGATCTGGGCCTTGGCCAATCCTCTGCCGTGGGCATTGGCGGCGACCCCATCAAAGGGACCGAACATATCGACGTGTTGGAAATGTTCCTCGCCGATCCGGAAACCACTTCTATCATCATGATCGGTGAAATCGGCGGCTCCGCCGAAGAGGAAGCCGCACAGTTCCTTGCCGACGAAAAGAAGAAGGGCCGTTGGAAGCCGACTGCCGGCTTCATCGCGGGCCGCACCGCCCCTCCCGGCCGTCGTATGGGCCACGCAGGCGCAATTGTTGCCGGTGGCAAAGGCGACGCAGAAAGCAAGATCGAAGCCATGCGCGCAGCAGGCATCGTTGTTGCCGACAGCCCCGCCACGCTCGGCGAAGCGGTGCAGGAAGCCATTAACAAAGGCTAAAAACCACTCAGGGCGGGATGAAATTCCCGCCCGACATCCATCCAGCCAGTGTTTTCAAGCGAGGCTTCACCAATGACCGACCATCCTGCCAATGACCAGTTCCACGCCTCTTCCTTTATGCAAGGCCACAACGCCGCATATCTGGAACAGATGTATGCCCGTTATGCCAACGACCCAAGCGCGGTCGATGAAAGTTGGCAGGCATTTTTCAAAGCCTTGGGCGACGAGGGTAAATCGGTTAAAGCCGAAGCTTCCGGCCCGTCATGGGCACGCACCGACTGGCCGCCCGTGCCGCACGACGATCTGACCGCGGCGTTGACCGGCGAATGGCCCGCCGAAGCGAAAGCCGCAGGCGGCAAGATCGCCGAGAAGGCGAAGGCGCAAGGCGTCGAAGTCACCAATGACCAGATCCAGCGCGCCGTGCTGGACAGCATCCGCGCGTTGATGATTATCCGCGCGTTCCGTATTCGCGGCCATCTGGCCGCCGATCTCGATCCGCTGGACATGCGCGACGAGACCCCCCACCCCGAACTTGAGCCGAAATCCTACGGCTTTACCGAAGCCGACATGGACCGCCCGATTTTCATCGACAACGTGCTGGGCCTGCAAATTGCAACGATGCGCGAAATTACGGGCATCCTCAAAAGCACCTATTGCGGCACATTCGCGCTGCAATACATGCATATTTCCAACCCCGAAGAGGCCGCATGGCTAAAGGAGCGGATCGAGGGCTACGGCAACGAGATCCAGTTCACCCGCGAAGGCCGCAAGGCGATCCTGAACCGGCTGGTTGAGGCTGAAGGCTTCGAAAAATTCCTGCACGTCAAATACATGGGCACCAAACGGTTCGGCCTTGATGGCGGCGAAAGCCTGATCCCCGCGATGGAGCAGGTGATCAAACGCGGCGGTAACCTTGGCGTGCGTGACGTTGTGATCGGGATGCCACACCGTGGCCGCCTCTCGGTCCTTGCCAATGTGATGCAGAAACCCTACCGCGCAATTTTCAACGAGTTTCAGGGCGGCAGCTTCAAACCCGAAGACGTGGACGGCTCGGGCGATGTGAAATACCACCTCGGCGCCTCCTCGGACCGCGAATTCGATGGCAACACTGTCCATTTGTCGCTGACGGCCAACCCCTCCCACCTCGAAGCGGTCAATCCGGTCGTTCTGGGCAAGGTGCGCGCCAAACAGGACCAGCTGAACGACAAGGACCGCACGTCCGTGCTGCCTGTGTTGCTGCACGGGGATGCAGCCTTTGCCGGTCAGGGCGTCGTGGCCGAATGTTTCGCGCTGTCGGGTCTGCGCGGGCACCGCACCGGCGGCACCATGCACATCGTCGTCAACAACCAGATCGGCTTTACCACAGCGCCGCATTTCTCGCGCTCGTCCCCCTACCCGACCGACAACGCGCTGGTCGTCGAAGCGCCGATTTTCCACGTCAACGGCGACGATCCCGAAGCGGTCGTGCATGCCGCCCGTGTGGCGACCGAATTCCGCCAGAAGTTCCACAAGGACGTGGTGATCGACATGATCTGTTACCGCCGCTTTGGCCATAACGAGGGGGATGAACCGATGTTCACCAACCCGTTGATGTACAAGCGGATCAAGAAACAGAAAACCACGCTGACGCTCTATACCGACCGTCTGGTCAAGGACGGCCTGATCCCCGAAGGTGAGATCGAGGACATGAAGGCCGAATTTCAGGCCAAACTGAACGAAGAGTTCGAGGCCGGTAAAGAGTACCGCCCGAACAAGGCAGACTGGCTGGACGGCAAATGGTCCCATCTCGACAGGAATATAGACAAGTACCAGCGCGGTGAAACCTCCATCGCGCCCGAAACCCTTGCAGAAGTAGGCAAGGCGATCTCGACCGCGCCGGATGGCTATCCGCTGCATAAAACCGTGGGCCGCCTGCTGGAGGCCAAGCGTGAAATGCTCGAAAGTGGCAAAGGCTTTGATTGGGCCACCGCCGAGGCGCTCGCTTTCGGCTCGCTGCTTACCGAAGGCTACAAAGTCCGCCTTTCCGGTCAGGACAGTTCACGCGGCACATTCTCGCAACGCCACTCCGCCCTGATCAATCAGGACACCGAAGAGCGGTATTACCCGCTCAACCACATCCGCACCGGTCAGGCAGAGTATGAAGTCATCGATTCGATGCTTTCGGAATATGCGGTGCTTGGTTTTGAGTACGGCTATTCGCTGGCCGAACCCAACGCGCTGACGCTTTGGGAAGCTCAGTTCGGTGATTTCGCCAACGGCGCGCAGATCATGTTCGACCAGTTCATCTCGTCGGGCGAAAGCAAATGGCTGCGCATGTCCGGTCTCGTCTGCCTGATGCCGCACGGCTACGAGGGACAGGGGCCGGAGCACTCCTCTGCACGTCTCGAACGTTTCCTGACCATGTGCGGCGGCGACAACTGGATCGTGGCAAACTGCACCACACCGGCCAACTACTTCCACATCCTGCGCCGCCAGCTGCACCGCAGCTACCGCAAGCCTTTGATGTTGATGACCCCGAAATCCCTGCTGCGCCACAAGATGGCCGTCAGCAAAGCGGATGAATTCACCACCGGATCAAGCTTCCACCGCGTTCTGTGGGACGATGCGCAATACGGCAACTCTGATACAAAACTGGTCGCGGATGATAAAATCAAACGCGTGGTGATGTGCTCGGGCAAGGTCTACTATGATCTGCTCGAAGAGCGCGACAGCCGCGGCATCGACGATGTCTATATTCTGCGCTTCGAACAGTTCTATCCCTTCCCCGCCCAATCTGCGGTGCAGGAACTGGAACGCTTCAAAAACGCCGAAATGGTCTGGTGTCAGGAAGAGCCCAAAAACCAGGGCGCATGGTCGTTCATCGAGCCGAACATCGAATGGGTTCTCGGCCGGATCGGCGCCAAATTCACGCGACCCGATTATGCCGGACGCGCCACGGCCGCCTCGCCCGCAACCGGTCTCGCTTCCCAGCACAAAACACAACAAGCAGCCCTCGTCGACGATGCGCTGACAATAAAAGGATCCTGAACCATGAGTAGCGAAGTCCGCGTGCCCACATTGGGCGAATCCGTCACCGAAGCCACCGTCGCCACCTGGTTCAAACAGCCCGGCGATACCGTTGCCGTTGACGAAATGTTGTGCGAGCTGGAGACCGACAAGGTCACCGTCGAAGTGCCAAGCCCCGTCGCCGGCACGCTGAGCGAGATCATCGCCGCCGAAGGCGAAACCGTCGGCGTTGATGCCCTGCTGGCCATGGTCTCCGAAGGGGCCGAAGGCACCAAAGGCGCGCCCGAACCCAAGTCTGACAATGACGATGCGCCAAAGGCAGTTGATGCAGGCGCCGCCGACGTAAAACTGCGTGAGAGCGAGAATATCGACGTTATGGTTCCCACCTTGGGCGAAAGCGTCTCAGAGGCCACCGTCAGCACCTGGTTCAAGAAGGTCGGCGATACCGTCGCGCAGGATGAAATGCTCTGCGAACTAGAAACGGATAAGGTCTCCGTCGAAGTGCCAAGCCCCGCCGCCGGCACCCTTACCGAAATCGTGGCCGAGGAAGGCAGCACCGTCGAAGCCTCGGGCAAACTCGCCGTGATCTCGTCGGGCGCAGACGCGGGCGCAAAAGCCTCTGCACCCGCAAGCGAGCAAGCCCCCGCTGCCGCCAAATCCGCCTCCTCGGGCAAGGACGTCGAAGACGCCCCGTCCGCCAAGAAAGCAATGGCCGAAGCAGGCCTGAGCCGCGATCAGGTGACAGGCACAGGCCGCGATGGCCGCGTCATGAAGGATGACGTTACAAAAGCGATTGAGGCGGGCAAAACCGCTTCTGCCCCCGCCCCTGCCGCCGCCGCCCCGCGCGCGCCCGTCTCTGCCGATGACGCCTCCCGCGAAGAGCGGGTGAAAATGACCCGCCTGCGCCAGACCATCGCCAAGCGCCTGAAAGACAGCCAGAACACCGCCGCAATGCTGACCACCTATAACGAGGTCGACATGACCGAGGTGATGGCGCTGCGTAGCGAATACAAAGACCTGTTCTTGAAAAAGCACGGCGTCAAACTGGGCTTTATGTCCTTCTTCACCAAGGCCTGCGTTCACGCGCTGCACGAAGTTCCCGAAGTCAACGCCGAGATCGACGGCACCGATGTTGTTTACAAAAACTTCGTCCACATGGGCATTGCCGCGGGCACACCCTCCGGCCTTGTGGTGCCGGTGATCCGCGATGCAGACGCCATGAGCTTTGCAGGTATCGAAAAAGCCATCGCAGAAAAAGGCGCGCGCGCGCGCGACGGCAAACTGTCGATGGCGGAAATGCAGGGCGGCACGTTCACCATCTCCAATGGCGGCGTCTACGGCTCGCTGATGTCCTCCCCCATTCTGAACCCGCCCCAATCGGGCATCCTTGGCATGCACAAAATCCAGGACCGCCCCATGGCGATAGGCGGCGAAGTCGTCATCCGCCCGATGATGTACCTCGCGCTCAGCTATGACCACCGCATCGTGGATGGCAAGGGCGCGGTCACGTTCCTTGTGCGCGTCAAAGAGGCGCTGGAAGATCCACGCAGATTGCTGATGGACCTGTAATGTGAAAATCGGCAGTTGCAACCGCGCGGCTATATCCGCAGGAGCATCTCTTGCGACTTCGGGTTTATCAGGCTGCGCGGCTGTCGCGCTCGCGACGGTTGTTGCGACCGCGCCCGCAACGGCTGATCTGATCCCGCGTGCGCCTGGAAGCGATGGATATTCCGAAACCGTCGACGGTGTTGAAGTCAAAGTTGACAACTGGTTTCGCAGGTCGTGCAAAGCCATGCCATCACCTTTTCAAAACCGTCCTGGCCCTTTGCTGTGCGCCAGGGTGGAATTTCCGCCACAAAGCGGCCTTAATCCGACAGATAAGGTGAAGTCCGTGAACACCGTGATTGCACGTAATCAACACATGGCACCAAGCGGAGTGAGCGACGCCGCCCTGATCGCGGCCAACGCAGAATATTTGTCCAAACCATCCTATCCAAACGTGCGGGAAGGGTTTATCTTCCCCTACTTTGCGTTGACGGATGAGCGCACAGTGTTTGCAAGGGACTAGAATGCTATTCAAGCGCCCGATAATCGCAAACCGCTCTGCAACGGAAATGTATATTATGCTACGAAGACATCGTAATGAATTACTGAACACTGATACGAAACCAACGTCTGCCTGAGACGCTAAGGAGGCCTAAGATGCAACTGCTATGCCACTTTGATGTCACCGACTTTGCCGATTGGCATTCCGCCTTCACGGCTGACGACGAGTCGCGCCGCGATGCGGGGCTTGGCGTGCTGCAAATCTGGCGCGATGCCGATAGCAACACCCAAGCCTTCGCGCTGCTGTCGGTCAATGATCGCGACCGGGCCGAGAAATGGATCACCCGTTCGAACGCGCTTGGCTCGGATGATGCCGCCACCGTCACGCAGACCAGCTACCACTTCATCGCAACTGCGTGACCCTGACCGCCGCTGAACCGGAGCCTTCATGACCGCCGAACTCACCGTCCTGACCCTCGCCGCCCTGCTGCAATTCGTGCAATTCGGGCTTTATGCCATTCCGGCAAACCGCGAACTCGGGCCGGGGTACACTATGTCCGCCCGTGACCGTGATCCAAGCAAGGCGCTGTCAGATCGCACTGCCCGTCTGGCCCGCGCGTTCGACAACCATTTCGAAGGGCTGATCCTGTTTGGGATCGCCGTCGGCGTCATCCAGATGTCAGGCCAGAACAGCACCCTGACCGCTGCCTGCGCATGGGTCTATCTGATCGCGCGCGTGGCCTATGTACCGGCCTATGTCCGGGGTTGGAAACCGGGACGCTCGCTCATCTGGATGGCGGGTTTCGGCGCGACCCTGTTGATGCTGCTGGCCGCGCTGCTATGACGGACAGACTGAATGATCCGGTGTACGGCCTGTGCACCGGTGGTGTACATCTTGTGACACCCAACCACCGCCAAGGAGAACCCCATGTCGAGCTATGATGTCATCATTATCGGATCCGGCCCCGGCGGCTATGTCGCCGCGATCCGCTGTGCGCAGCTGGGCCTGAAAACCGCCTGTGTCGAAGGGCGCGAAACGCTTGGTGGCACCTGCCTCAACATCGGATGCATCCCGTCCAAGGCGTTGCTGCACGCGTCGCACATGCTGCACGAAGCAGAACACAATTTTGCCGAAATGGGCCTCAAGGGGAAATCACCCTCGGTCGACTGGCCGCAGATGCAAAAGTACAAACAATCCACCGTCGACACGAACACCAAAGGCATTGAATTCCTGTTCAAAAAGAACAAGGTAGACTGGCTCAAAGGATGGGGAAGCGTCCCCGAGGCGGGCAAGGTTAAAGTGGGCGACGACATCCACGAGACCAAGCATATCATCATCGCAACAGGCTCCGAGCCGTCCGCCCTGCCGGGTGTCGAGGTCGACGAGAAAATCGTCGTCACCTCCACCGGCGCGCTTGAGCTTGGCAAGGTGCCAAAGAAGATGGTCGTGATCGGCGCAGGTGTTATCGGGCTTGAGCTGGGATCGGTCTACAAGCGCCTCGGTGCGGAAGTGACCGTGGTCGAGTTCCTTGACACCATCACGCCGGGCATGGACGCCGAGATAAGCAAGCAGTTCAAGAGAATGCTGTCCAAGCAAGGACTTGAGTTCATCCTTGGTGCCGCCGTTCAAAAAACCGAAACCAACAAATCCAAAGCAAAAGTCCACTATAAGCTGCGCAAGGATGACAGCGAACATGTGCTGGAGGCAGACGTCGTGCTGGTCGCGACAGGGCGCAAGCCTTACGTCGACGGCCTTGGCCTCGACACGCTGGACATGGCCATGACGGACCGCGGCCAGATACAGGTCAACGACACATGGCAGACTTCCGTCAAAGGCGTGTATGCCGTCGGTGATGCCATCGAAGGCCCGATGTTGGCCCACAAGGCCGAAGACGAAGGCATGGCTGTGGCCGAACACATCGCAGGCCAGCATCCGCACATTGACTATAACCTGATCCCGAGCGTAATCTATACCCACCCCGAAGTCGCCAACGTAGGCGCAACCGAGGAAATGCTGAAAAAAGAGGGCCGCGAATACAAGGTCGGCAAATTCAGCTTTATGGGTAACGCGCGGGCCAAGGCGAACTTCTCAGGTGACGGATTTGTCAAAATCCTCGCGGACAAGAAAACCGACCGCATTCTGGGCTGCCATATCATCGGCCCATCGGCGGGCGAGTTGATCCATGAGGTCTGCGTTGCGATGGAATTTGGCGCATCGGCCCAAGACCTTGCAATGACCTGCCACGCACATCCGACCTATTCCGAAGCGGTGCGCGAAGCCGCCCTTGCCTGTGGCGACGGTCCAATCCACATGTAAAGAGGGCGGTGATCCGCGTCACCCCAAAGACAAAGGCGAAGGGCACAACGCCCCTCGCCTTTTTTTCATTTCCGGCGTACCGCCCCGAAACCTTTACACTACCACATCGTTTTGGCCGCGCGCGGGGCCCACTCTGCGTCGTATGTCGCGCCGCCCTCGGCCCCTTCGCTCACCTCTGCCAATATCTCGCCCGCGGTTGGCACAACCACGCTTGCATCCGCCCCCTCCCACATCCGCGCGCGCATTAATGCACGGGCGCATTGGGTGTAAACCTCGGCAATCTCGATCACCACAACTGTCGCAGGCCGGCGTGATTTCTTTTCGAAACGCGCGCGCAAATCCGCATCGTCAGTGACAAATGCGCGCCCGTTCACCCGCACAACAGTGTTTGATCCGGGGATCATGAACATCAGCGAAATGCGCCCGTCCGCCACGATATTGCGTAGCGTATCAAGCCGCTGGTTGCCGCGCCAATCCGGTAGGGCAAGGTGTGTGGGGTCAAGCTCCAGCACCACAGGGCCGTCATCTCCGCGCGGGCTTCCATCAGTGCCATCGCTGCCAACGGTACTCACCACACACAGGCGCGAGGCCATGATCCACTTGCGATACAGCGGCGTGAGCTGCCGTGCCACCTTGCGCAACGAGGCGGCACCCGGCGTCCCGTAAAGCGCTTCAAGCGCCGCAATTGTCTCAATCCGCCGCATACTTTTCCCCATATCCGCTTTCAATCAACAACGCCTCCGATCCCGCCTCGATCTTGTTCTCCAACTCCGCCATGAACACCTTGCGCGGTTTGCCCGGTGCAACCGGATCAAGGAAGCTCACGACAGCAAGACCGGGACGCCGGTACAGACCACGACGCGGCCAGAACACCCCTGCGTTTGTCGCGACCGGAATGCACGGTTGGCCCAGTTGTTCATACAGCACGCCCGTGCCCGCCTTGTAATCTGCTTTGTGACCGGGCTTCACACGGGTGCCTTGCGGATAAATCACCAATTGCCCCGGCTCCAGTTCACCCGATTGTACATCGTCCAGCATCTTGGAAATCGCCTTGCCACGTTTGCCACGGTCCACGGCGATCATCTGCATTTTAAGAAGGTATTGCCCGATCACCGGTGCCCAGCGCAGTTGTTTTTTATAGATGAACTTTGGCAGCGGCAGCGCGTTATAGATCATCAGGATATCAAGAAACGATTGATGTTTGGCCGCCACCAGAACCGCCCCGTCCGGCGGGGTGCCGCGCACTTCGCAGCGCAGACCGATCATCCAGCGCGCGCTCCACATCGTGTAGGCCGCGTAGGTGCGGCAGGCCGTATAAGCACCCCGCTTGGAAAACAGCGCCCAGGGCGCAAAGGCCAGCCCGATGATTGGCATCGCGATTGTGGCCTGTACGGAAAACAGGATCGACCGGATCCATTGCAGAATGTTCACGACAATTCCTCCAACGTACGGCGCGCGGCCAAACGCGTTGCAATAAAGGCGACAACCGCCGCGAGGAGCGGCAGAACCAGTGGCAATATCCAGTGCCAGCCCTGAAAGCCCAGTCCGGTCAGAAAGCTTGCGGTTTCATCCCCGCCGCGGGGCATCAAAAGCACCGCCAGCATTCCCAACACCATGCCCGCCGATGCCCCTGACAGCGCCCGTAAGGTAAACCGGCGGATGAAGGCCTGTGCGATATAATCATCGGTGGCCCCCACAAGGCGTAAAACACGGATCACCTGTGCATTTGCCGCCAATGCCGCATGCGCCGCCAGTGTCACCATTGCCGCCATCACGGCCCCGATCAAAACGATGGCCGTCCAGCCCAAAAACCGCAACCGCGAGGCCGCCTTGACTAAGGGCGCGCGCCAGCGGCTGTGATCGTCAAGAACCGCACCCGGCACCTCGGCGGCCAGCCGCAGGCGCAGTCCCGCAGGGTCCATGCCGCCGGATGTCTCGATCACCTCGATCAGTTGCGGCACCGGCAATGCGTCAAGCGACAGTTCCGTACCGAACCATGGTGCCAGAAGCGCCGCCTGCTCTTCGCTGGTGAAAGCGCGCGCACTTTGCACACCGCGCGTTGTCTCAAGGATGCGCAGGGCCGCTTCTGTCTGCGCCTGTTGCTGATCGGCGGGGGCGGCGATCCGGATGGTGGCAGAGCGGCCCAATTCATCGCCCCAGCGCGCCGCAAGCCGCCCCGACGCAAGTGACAGCGCCAGCGCGAACACCGCCAGAAAAGCCATGGCTCCGGCGGCGAAAAGGGTCAGCTGTGCCGTGAACCCCGATGGCGGCACCACCCGATCCGCCTGCGGATCAGAAGCGAACACGCGGCTCAAACGCTTGGCCAAGCGCCTCAAAGGTCCGCCCCCGCAAGTTGGATGCGGCGGTTGGCAATGCGCAACACGCGCGCCTGCACATGCGTCTTGGTCGCGCGGATCAGGCCAAGGTCATGGGTCGCGACAAGCACGGTCTTGCCCATGCGGTTCAATTCGATCAGCAGACGCAGCAGGCGTTGCGACATGTCCCAATCCACGTTGCCTGTCGGCTCGTCCGCCAGCACAACCTCGGGCGACATGATAACCGCACGGGCGAGCGCCGCGCGCTGGCGCTCGCCTCCCGACAACTCGGGTGGAAGCGCATTGGCGCGCTTCGTCAGCCCCACCCAGTGCATCAGATCGTTCAAATCCTCGCCCGCAGCTTCCTGAGAGCGGCCCGAAACATGCAACGGCAACGCCACGTTCTCGCGCACGGGGAGATGGTCAAGAAACTGGCAGTCCTGATGCACCACGCCAACGCGTCGGCGCACCATCGCCACGTCATCACGGGTCAGCCCGCGCACATCGGCATCAAACAGGCGCACATGGCCTGCCGTCGGCAGCAACGCGCCGTAGCACAGTTTCATCAAAGTGGTTTTTCCCGCCCCCGATGGGCCTGTCAGGAAATGAAAGGAACCCGGCGCGAGTTTCAGGGAGATGTCCGACAACAACTCCGCCCCGCCATAGCTGTAGGCCACGTTTTCCAGCTCGATCAATGTCCGTTCCTCGTTGTTGGCCTGTTGTGCCTTAGCATCGCTTGAGTTTCAATGCATCCATCACGCGCGTAGCATACAGATTGCACTTTTCGCGCCTGCCGTGAAACCCTATGCTATAGATTAACAAGTGATAGCGGGGCAATTTCGATGTGGCGGGACACAAAATGCGGCTGATCTGTCCAAATTGCGATGCGCAATATGAAGTGCCGGACGAGGTCATGCCCGAAACCGGGCGCGATGTGCAGTGTTCCAACTGCGGGCAGACTTGGTTTCAACATCATCCAGACCATATGCCCGCCGAAAACGAGGCGCGAAACACCCCTGCCCCGGACGAAGAAGTCGCGCCTGCGCCCCCGCCCGAACGCGCGCGCAAGCAGCTTGATCCGGCGGTCGCGGATATTCTGCGTCAGGAAGCAGAGGCGGAACAGGAAGCGCGCCGCACCGCACAGCAAGGCGGGCTTGAGAGCCAACCGGATCTGGGCCTTGATCTGGAAGAGCGCGCACCCGAAGAAGACGCCCAACGCCGCGCCCGTGAAGCGCGCGAGCGGATGGCGCGGATGCGTGGCGACAAGACCAATGCGCCTGCGGCTGAACCGCAAGACGGTGTCGCCAGTCCTGCGCCCCATACTGCGGCCCAGAATTCGCGCCGCAACCTGCTGCCCGACATCGAAGAGATCAATTCGACCCTGCGCGCGAGTTCCGGCCGGTCCGGTTCAGCCGCAGATTACGAAGCCGACATCGAAGCGCCCACCCACCAGCGCAAGAAGCGCGGCTTTCGAACAGGTTTCATGACCGTCCTGCTGATCGTCGCTATCCTTGTCGTGTTCTATATCGCAGCGCCGCGCATTGCGGCGCAGGTACCGGCACTCGAAGGGCCGATACAAAGCTATATCAATCTGGTCGACCAGATGCGCCTGTGGCTTGATACACAAGTAAAAACCATCCTGCAGTTGCTCGATTCTGCCGCCAGTGATAGCAACGGCTGATCAGAACCGGTCCAAGAGCCGCTTGAGATAGTCGCGCTCCACTTCGGGGCGCGCCGTTTCGCCCGAACGGCGGCGGATCTCATCCAGAAGTTCGCGTGCGCGCCCGTAGGCATCACCGTTCAGATCCGCCTCGCTATCGCTGCCGGTGGCCCCTTTGCTGCCTTGGCTACGGCCCAGCGGATCGCGGTTTTCCGCACGGCGGTCGCTTTCTTGCGTACCCTGACCCGGTTGCCGGTTCTGCTGCTCCTGCGCGATCGCCTCGCCCAAAGATCTCATTCCCTCGCGCAGAGCTTCCATTGCTTGTGACTGGTTGTCGAGCGCTTCGGCCAATGCGCCATCACGCAGGTTCTGCTCGGCATCATCCATCGCGCGGCCGGCACGGTCCAACGCCTCGCGCGCGGTGTCTCCTTCGGGTGTGCCTTGTCCGGGCATACGCCCTTCCTGACGGCTCAATTCATCGCGCAGTGCTTGTTGTCGCTCGGCAAGAGACTGTTCCTGTCCTTCTCCTTCGCCCGGACGCGGCTCGCCGCTTTCGCCTTGCTGCTGCCCGTCCTGCCCTTCGCCTTCATGGCGCTCGCCCCGGCCCTGCCCGCCATTGCGCCCTTCATTGCCCGGGCTTTCTCCTGTGCGGGCGTTGGGATTGAACTGTTCCTGCAAATCGCGGAACGCCTGATCGCTCAGGCCCTGCTGTTCGCGCAGCGTGTCGGCAAGCCCCTCCATCGCCTGCTCGCCGGGGGATTGGCCGCCCTCGCCCTGCTGGCCTTCGGTCACCTGCATGTTCTCCATCATTTCCTGAAGCTCGCGCAGCGCCTGTTCGGCTTCGGCCATCCGGCCCTGTTCCATCAATTCCTGAATGCGGTCCATCATGCGTTGCAGATCGTCCTGCGTCATCTGCATCGACTCGCCTTGCTGCTGGCTCTCATCGTCGCCGTCCTGACGCTCGGCCTGCTCGCGTTGCAACTGCTGCATGTATTCTTCGGTAGCGCGGCGAAGCTCTTGCATCAGCTCCGCTATTTCCTCGTCTGATGCGCCGTTCTTCATCGCCTCGTTAAGGCGCTCCTGGGCGCGCCGCATCCGTTCGCGTGCGTCCTCCAGATCACCTTCCTCAAGCTCGATCGCAAGATCCCACATCTCTTGCGCCAACCCGTTGCGGTTTTCCTCGTTCATGCCAAAGCGTGCAAATGTCTCCATCCGCTTGATGATCCCGCGCAAGCGCAGCGCTGTCGTCTCTGAGCGGAAAGCATCCTGTGGCAGATAGCTGATGGCGCGTAGCACTTGCGCTGTGCGGAGGGTATTGTCGAGGCTCCAAAGCAGATCGCGTCGCAACTCGATCACCGCCCCCGCCATCGGATCGAAAAAGCGGCGCCCCGGCAGGATCATCTGCATCGGGGCGGTCATGGCTTGCTGCTCGGCTGCATCCAATGCTGTCATCGCGACCGTTACAGGCAGGTTTGCCCACGGGTGCTGAGAGAAATCGTCGATCAGGGTCTCTTCAAATGCGGCACGGTTCCCCGCGATGGGCAGCGGCAGCGGCACCACGATTTCGGGACGCGGATCAGGTGCGGCGGTCAGACCATAACGCCGATCCACCGAAACCAGATCAAGCGTCACGCGGGCCTCGCCTGCTTCCACGCCATAGTCGTCCTTTGCCGCGAAAGGCAGCCGCATCTCTCCCAAAGCAGACACATCGGGCGCGCCGAGGATCGTGATTTCGGGCGCTTCATCTGCCCGCACCGTGATATCCCACGCGCGTCCGTTCGGCCCGTCGATGCTCAAAGGCCCGTTCTGCAAAACCTTGAAGTCAAATGCCATTTTCGCAGGCTCATCCGCACCGGTCACAGCGATGCGGCCGGAAACGGCCTCGTTCACTTCTAACTCACCGACCTCACCGTAAAGCCGCAGGGTGATTAACGTCCCGACCGGCAACTCCAACGCGCCTGCGCGCAAATCATTGAGATACAGCGTCGGCTTGCCGGTATAGCGCGGCGGCTCTGCCCAGCCTTCCCACACAGGGCCGCTGGCCAATGCGCTGCTGCTGCCGCCCGCCATTTGCGCCACGGTGCCAACCCGCAGCACCGACCCGAACATCAGCGCCATACCAAACGCCAGAACCGCAACATAGCGTAACGCATAAGGATCCCGTGCGGAAACGCGCAGATCGCCGGGAACCGCGCTTGCCCCCTTTGCCCGCGCCGCCATACGCTGCTGGTGCGCGCGCCAGACGGCGGCAGAAGCTTCATCGCTCCCGCCAATCGCCTGATCATCCAGAAGCGCGGTAAGCGGGCGGCCCGCAAGGCTCTGGTCCAACCGCTCCATTGCCGCGCTGCGCGAGGGCACAGACCAGCGCCGCACTGCATAGACAAGCGCCCAAAATGTGGCGGCAACGGTCAGACCTACAGCAGCCCAGAGCGCCTCCAACGGCAGGACTTCATGCAGACCCATCATCGCGGCGGCCAGCGCCAACAGTACCACGGTCATCAGCGGCCAAAGGCTGCCCACGACGGTTTCGGCCCACATGCCCCAACGGGTCAGCCGCAGCGGCCAGCGAAGCTGGTGCAATGTGCGGTGTAAATCGTCGGGACTGAATCGGGTCATCTCGGCCTCGCTCTGCACAACCCCACGCGCGACATGCGCCTAAAGCCATTCAGGAATGGTATCGCGATTTATCATTTCGTCAAAGGTCGGCCGTGCGCGGATAACCGCGAATTGATCGCCATGCACCAGAACCTCGGGGATAAGGGGCCGCGAGTTGTACTCGCTCGCCATGACGGCCCCATAGGCACCCGCACTGCGAAAAGCGACCAGATCGCCCGCCACAAGCGGCGGCATCGCGCGCTGCTTTGCAAAAGTATCACCGGATTCGCACACCGGACCGACAATATCATACAGGTGCTTTTCCACGCCAGGCTCCGGCTCGTTTACCGCGACAATATCGTGATGCGCGTCATACATCGCAGGGCGGACGAGATCGTTCATCGCCCCGTCGAGGATCAGGAAATCGCGCCCTTCGCCGGATTTGACATAGATCACCTTTGATACCATCAGACCCGCGTTCCCCGCGATCAACCGCCCCGGCTCAATCTCGATCTCGCAACCCAGATGCCCCAATGTCCGCTCGACCATCGCTCCGTAATCGGCGGGCAAAGGCGGGGCCTGATTGCCGGTCTCATACGGAATACCCAAACCGCCCCCCAGATCGAGGCGGGTAATTTTATGACCGTCCGCGCGCAGCGTCTCTGTCAGTTCGGCCAGCTTCTGATAAGCCTGCTCGAAAGGCGCAAGATCGACAAGCTGCGAACCGATGTGAACGTCGATGCCGATCACCTCCAGCCCCGGCATTGCTGCCGCCATGGCGTAAACCTCGCGCGCCCGTGCAATCGGAATGCCGAATTTATTCTCGGACTTGCCGGTCGCGATCTTGGCGTGGGTCTTGGCGTCCACATCGGGGTTGATCCGCACGGTGATCGGCGCAACCAGCCCCAGTTCCAGCGCCACAGCATTAAGCACTTCCATCTCCGGTTCGCTCTCGACGTTGAACTGCCGGATGCCGCCGCTCAGCGCCACGCGAATTTCCTCCTCCGTTTTGCCCACGCCGGAAAAGACAATCTTGTCGCCCGGAACGCCGGCGGCCCGTGCGCGCAGGTATTCGCCTTGCGACACCACGTCCATCCCCGCGCCCGCCTGCGCCAGCGTGCGCAACACGGCCTGATTTGAATTTGCCTTCATCGCATAGCAAATAAGATGATCCATGCCCGCCAACGCCTCGTCGAACGCGCGGAAATGGCGCAGCAGCGTTGCGGTGGAGTAAACATAAAAGGGCGTGCCGACGGTCGCTGCAATCTCGGAAATAGCGACATCTTCGGCAAAAAGCGCACCGTCACGATAAAGGAAGTGGTCCATATTTCATTTGGCCTTTAAACTCTGTTCCGACCTAGCGGACAGGCGCGGAGCGCAGAAAAAGATAGAGCGGCAAGCCGCAGCTGACACCGATACAAAACGTTGCCGGAATAGCAATCAGCGCGCTCCAGTTACGGCGTGTGGCAACTTCGGCAATGATCCAGATGGTGAGCGTGAGTGCGGCAATGGTCAGATCCCACACCAGACCGCTGCTTGCGGCATTGGCATGCCATGCATCGAGCAGCGCCATGATGTCCCAGCTGTTTTGCTGAAACCACCTGACGAAATAATACATCGGGTGGAGCGTCCCCCAGAGGGCCAGCGCGAGATAGAGCATGCGAAGAAACGACACGTCTCACCCCCCCCTTATCACGCCAACTTGAGCATATCCCGATACATGCACCCCCGGCGTGGTGACCGAGGGTTCCTGGCGCATGTTGCCCTGATCGGATTGGGCAAGATCAGGCCGCCCGCAAGCGGCCAGTGACATGCAGCACAAGAGAACGACGAGCCTCAAAACCCCGTTCCCGTGACGACCGCCCCGCGGCGCAGTTCGACCGAACCGCCAACTTCCGCTCCGGAGTTATCAAGCGTAACATTGACGCCCCCCGATGGCTGCACAGGATCACCGTCCACCCCACAGGCCACGAGCGCGCAAAGCGCCAATGCGCCAATGATTACCTTCATCCGATCACCTCTTTCCAACGGGCGACCTGCGCGCGCACCTGCGCGGGCGCGGTGCCTCCGTAGGACATCCGCGAGTTGACCGAATTTTCCACCCCAAGAACCGAGAAGACATCTTCGTTGATGTCGGCATGGGCCGATTTCATCTCGTCCAGCGTCAGATCCGGCAGATCGCAGCCTTTCTTTTCGGCCAACGCGACCAGTGATCCGGTGATGTGATGCGCGTCGCGAAACGGCAGGCCCGGCACCCGCACCAGCCAATCGGCCAGATCGGTCGCGGTGGAGAATCCGCTGCCTGCGGCGGCCCCAAGCTGTGCGCGGTTTGCAGTCATGTCGCGCACCATGCCCTCCATCGCGGCCAATGCCAGCATCAGGTTGTCGGCGGCATCAAACACCTGTTCCTTGTCTTCCTGCATGTCCTTTGAATAGGCCAGCGGCAGCCCCTTCATCACCATCATCAGCGCGACATTGGCCCCGAAAATACGGCCCACCTTGGCGCGGATCAACTCGGCGGCATCGGGATTTTTCTTTTGGGGCATGATGCTGGAGCCGGTGGAAAACCGGTCCGACAGGGTGACAAACCGGAACTGGGCAGAGGACCAGATCACCAATTCTTCGGCAAAGCGGCTCAGGTGCATGGCACAGATCGAAGCCGCGCCCAAATATTCCAGCGCGAAATCGCGGTCGCTGACCGCATCGAGGCTGTTGGCGGACGGGCGGTCAAAACCCAGCGCCTGCGCCGTCATATCGCGGTCGATGGGAAAGGACGTCCCGGCAAGCGCCGCAGCCCCCAAGGGGCTTTCGTTCATGCGCACGCGGGCGTCGCGGATGCGCGACAGATCACGGCCGAACATTTCAACATAGGCCATCATGTGATGGCCCCACGTCACGGGCTGCGCCGTTTGCAGATGGGTAAAGCCCGGCATAACCCAATCCGCCCCGGCCCCGGCCTGAGCGAGGAGCGCTCGAATGAGTGCGAGGAGCGCGCTTTCAGCAGCATCAAGCTGGTCGCGCACCCAGAGTTTAAAATCTGTTGCAACCTGATCGTTGCGCGAGCGTGCCGTGTGCAACCGGCCCGCCGGTTCTCCGACAATCTCCTTCAGGCGCGCTTCCACATTCATGTGGATATCTTCGAGAGCCGCGGAAAACTCGAAAGATCCGCCCTCTATTTCTGACAAGACCGTGAGCAGGCCTTCCCGTATCGCTTCGGCATCGCTAGTGTCGATAATGCCTTGTGCGGCAAGCATTGCCGCATGGGCGCGCGAGCCTGCAATGTCCTGGGACGCCAATCGCTTGTCAAAACCGATCGAGGCGTTAATAGCCTCCATGATCGCGTCAGGACCGGCGGCAAAACGGCCACCCCACATCTTGTTGGAAGTCTTGTCTGTCATATGCCTACCCCCCGGAGGGATCCATGAAGAAAATTTTGCTAGCTGTCGTCTATACGGCCCTGACAATGGGTGCAAACCCTGCGCTTGCCAATGATGCAGAAACCATGACGCCGCTGGTCTCGGGCGACATGAAGAAACTTGCCATCCATGGCACGCCAAAGGCCACATCATCGGCGGCCTTTGATCTGGAAGACGGGGCGGGCAAAGCGACGCTGGCGGATTATGCCGACAAATATGTGCTGGTGAATTTCTGGGCAACGTGGTGCGCACCGTGCCGCAAGGAGATGCCGCATCTCGCCGAGCTTCAGGCCGACTTTGGCGGCGATGATTTCGAGGTACTGACAATTGCAACGGGCCGCAACTCGCCCGAGGGGATCACCCGGTTTTTCGAGGAAACCGGCATAACCAACTTGCCGCGCCATCAGGACCCCAAACAGGCGCTGGCCAGCCAGATGGGCATATTCGGCCTGCCGATCACCGTCCTGATTGATCCGGAGGGCCGCGAGATCGCCCGCCTGCGCGGTGATGCGGATTGGGCCAGCGACAGCGCAAAATCCATCATACAAGCTCTGATTGACGGGCGGGCGGACGGCTAGGCGTTAGGCCGCGTAGTTCAGGATTGCCGCCTCTGACGCGGACAGGGTGCGCCGCGCAAAGCTGCCGTAGGTGTGCGGATCATACTCCAGACGGGGATATGCGTGCAGCAGCCGTTCGCGGTCTTTGCTGTCAAGCGTAGCCAGTGCGGCGGACGCGGGATGGAAGCTTTCTGTCTCGATGCCGTTGGCCGTCAGGATCTGGTGCTGGTCCAGAAGAATGTGGATATATGTCACCTCGCGCACATGCGTATCAACGGTGATGGTCGTTCCGTTGATTAGATCGCGCGCCGTGACCAGCACTTCAGAAGTGTTAAAGAGGCTCTGCGCCTGCGCACCGGTCACAAGCAACCGGTGCGCGGGCGAAACAAGCAAATCACCATCGGGAAGTCCACCCCCCAACGCGCCGCCGGTAATACGGACCGGACGCAGCTTGGGCATCGCAAAAAGCCGCGCACCGGTCATCCGGCGCTGTCCGATCCAGCGCAGCGCTTGCAAGCCATTGTCCTTTGTCTGAACCAGATCGCCCTCGCAAAGATCTTCGATCAACCGCTCGCCCGCGCCGGTCTGGATGCGCGTCCCCGGCGTAAAGCAAATAACGCCGCCTTGCTGCGGGTAGTTCTGTTCGGTTGGTGCGCTGGTGCCAAGGGTGTGATGCACAATCCAAAGATCGCAATTGCGCGGCGGCAAATCGTTGTGAAACATCAGCAGAGGCTGGCTGCCACGACCCACCTCGATCAACGTGACGCTATAGCTTTTGCCACCGTCGGTCACGACAAAGCTGTTGTCCATCAAAGGCGAGCTTTCGTCGTCCCGATCCCGATCGCGCGCAGGCACATCGCGTTCGAAAGCGGCACCCACCAGCCGGTGAACCATACGCGCAGCGCGTTTGCGTAAATCCTCTGCTCCGTCCGCCTTGCCCAGTCGCAACACATCCGACGGTCCATCCACGCGCACGGCGTCTCCACGCCATGCCCATGCGGCACCTACACTCAACGCCTGCACAGGTGCAGCGTCCAGACCATCAATTTCTGTTTGCGACCAAGAGATGACAAACGTGCCACGAAAGCCCGTTCTCATATCAATTCTGCCTGCCTTGGTTCTTTTTTTATTAGTCTCAGGATAACAAGGCTGATTCTTTGTGAAAAGCGTTAATGACACTGTGTTCGAGATTGTTGCTGAATCAACAACTTTACCCCCGAACCGGTCCCCAATAGCTGAGGTTTATCCGGATCGACCCGACAGTCTGCCCCTCGGTCCGGGCCTCGATTTTTTTCGCCAAGATAGGTGATGCCATAAAACGCGGAGGCCGAGCGGCCCTGCCAATGCAAACCGGCGCGCAAGCGGTCGCGGCTGGAGATCAGATCATATCCACGATCTTCGGGCAAATGAATGCTGTCGACCACCTGCGCGACATCACGGCCGACGACAAAGAAAAAACCGGAGGTTTGCGCGTCCTGAATAACGCGGTAACGCTGGCCGGTAACGTTTTAACGCACCATCATTTCGCCCTGCCCGATCCGCCCGATGGTCAGATCCATGACTGTGCGCACCGATGGATAGCGCCCCCGCATAGGGGCGATCACCAGCGACGGTGCGGTTGATGTTCTCGGGGAGCATAATCCCGGAGGACAGCCGCAATTCGATCAGGTCACCAAACGCCGCCTGCACCCTGTGCCGGATCGGCAACCGTTTGCGGCTATGATATAACGGCGATCAAACCTGCCCATCCGGCGCGCACCGGCATCCCCCGGATGACGCCTCCCCGCGAATAAGGGTAACAAGGAACAGAATCGTCGCGGGAGCTGCGCCAGACCCATGAATATTCCCTTCATCATGTATGACCAGCTACGCTTTGATTATATGGGACTGACGGCTATTACGATGAAAAATGCTTGCCCTATAAAGAATACCTGAAATCACAGGGATACGACGGCGAAAACCCTTGGGCCGACTATGCCAACGCGGGCGTCAGCGATGCTGCAGATCGCCTCTGGCTGGATGTTCCGCAACGCTGCAATGCGTAAATCTGGGGCTGGAGCCCCGTAATGCGCGGCTTTTTATGGTGTTCGACGGACGCTTCAAGATGATGCGGGTTTCGCGCGATGCTTTATGGTCTGCGCGAAGATCCGGACGCGTTTCACGATCTGGCCAAGGCGGACGCCCACAGCGCCGAGATTGAACGCCTGTATGGTCTGCTGGCTGGATGGGGACGGCGGATGTCGCAGCGGGTGGCAAAGTCCGACACAGACATCAAGAATATGCGCGGCGGATCGCTTCGGCGCGGGGTTTTGCCGTTTCTGCTGGATGGGAGCGAAGTATCGCCTGAGCTGACGGAAAAATATCGCGACCCAATGCGCCAGCGTCATCTGGACGATGACACCTAAAGCAGGTTGCGCTTTTTCCGGTTCAGGATTCCGATGATGTCTGTCAAGCGCAGGTCGTACCCATCACAACGTCACAACGTCAGCTTTTTGAAATTTGAACCAGAGATCAGCCGATTTGGGTGTTCTGTATCTCAACAGGCCCTAGCAGCCTGCACAAATTGCTCGATCAGGGAGGCATCCTTCTCACCCGGCGAACGCTCTACACCTGACGACACATCAATCTGGCGCGCCCCTGTCCGCGCAATAGCTTCGGCCACGTTCAGCGGGGTGAGCCCCCCTGCCAGCATCCACGGGTTGCGCCATACGCGCCCTGCAAGAAGCCGCCAATCGAAGGTCAGACCATTGCCGCCGGGCAGATCGGCCCCCTTGGGCGGCTTGGCGTCCACAAGAAGTTGATCGGCCACATCCGCGTAAGCATTAAGCTGTGCCAGATCGCTGGCATCGGCCACGCCCACGGCCTTCATCACAGGCAGGCCATAGCGCGCCTTTACCTGCATCACCCGTGCGGGGCTTTCGGACCCGTGCAACTGCAACATGTCCAGCGGCACAGCCCGCGTTAGCGCGTCCAGCATCGCATCATCGGCATTCACCGTCAGCGCGACCTTGCACACACCAACCGGCACATCAACGGCCAGAGACGCGGCCAGCGGGATTTCCAGATGGCGCGGAGACTTTGGGAAGAAGACAAAGCCGACATACCGCGCGCCCGCCGACGCCGCAGCGGCAACGCCAGCCGCATCGCGCAGGCCGCAAATCTTTACCGAAACATCAGCAGGCATCAGCAGATCAGCCAGCTTCATCCAAGAGCGCCAGAACCTGATCCTTGCCCTTGTGCTTCTCGGCCTTCAGGCGCGCGACCTCACGTTCCAGGCGGCGCATTTCGCGGGCCTGTTTGGCCGCTTCAGCACGTTCGCCGTATTCGCGAATCCACTCCCAGACAAAGCCTACAAGAAGCCCCGTCAGAATACTGCCGAGAATCACCAGAAACAGCGGCAGGCGGATCGTGGGGTTCATTGCAAAAAGCCCCGAAATCTCTGCCGGCAAAACCTGAAGCGACACCATATCGCGATTCGCCAAAGCAACCGAAATCAAAGCCACCGCAAAGATGGCGATACACAAATAGCGGACGTAACGCATTAACTTTTCCCGTTTAACCGATCACGGAGCAACTTCCCCGTTTTAAAGAACGGTACATGTTTCTCTTCGACATGAACAGTCTCACCCGTCCGCGGATTGCGTCCAACACGCGCATCACGCTTCTTGACCGAGAACGCACCGAAACCTCGCAATTCGACGCGATCTCCACGCGCCATCGCGGCGGTAATCTCGTCGAAAATTGTGTTCACGATCCGCTCAACATCACGTTGATAAAGATGTGGATTGTCGTCTGCGATCTTTTGGATCAATTCGGACCGGATCATCACAAGCTCCCCGCTTATTAGGTTTTTGGGGCATTATAGGAGAAATGCTCCCTGCGCAAAGCAAACACTTATGCCTGCCCCCGCATACTCTTTCAATATCACAAAACTCAACGAATATCTGCATGTTTAGCGGCTGAAACCCGCGCAAAATGCACATTGGCAGCTTTTTGACTGCCTGATCCAGATACCAATTCGCGAAAAAGGCCCCGCACATCGCTGTGCAGGGCCTTGATATTTGTATGCACGCAAGCTGCGTGATCGTCGCTATCAGTCGTCAGTGCTTTTCAGCGCCGCACCAAGGATATCGCCGAGCGATGCGCCTGAGTCGGAGGAGCCATACTGTTCGACGGCCTCTTTCTCTTCTGCGATTTCGCGGGCTTTGATGGAAACGCCCAGACGGTGTGCCTTGGTGTCGACATTGGTGATGCGCACATCAACCTTGTCACCAACCGAGAAACGCTCGGGGCGCTGTTCGGCACGGTCACGCGACAGATCGGAGCGACGGATGAAGGATTTCATGCCCTCATACTCGACCTCGATGCCGCCATCTTCGATGGAGGTCACGTTCACTGTCACGATTGAGCCGCGCTTTACGCCGCCAACCGCTTCGGCAAACTTGTCGCCACCCACACCCTTGATGGAGAGCGAGATCCGCTCTTTCTCGACGTCCACTTCGGAGACAACGGCCTGAACTACGTCACCTTTGCGGTAGTCCTGAATGGCTTCTTCGCCACGCTGGTCCCATGACAGGTCGGACAGGTGAACCATGCCGTCGATGTCGCCGGGCAGGCCAACGAACAGACCGAATTCGGTGATGTTCTTGACTTCGCCTTCGACTTCGGTGCCCTCGGGGTGTGTTTCAGCGAACACTTCCCACGGGTTGCGCATGGTCTGCTTGAGACCAAGGGAAACGCGGCGCTTGGCACCGTCGATTTCCAGAACCATGACTTCGACTTCCTGCGACGTAGAAACGATCTTGCCGGGGTGTACGTTCTTCTTGGTCCAGGACATCTCGGAGACGTGAACCAGACCTTCGACACCGGGTTCCAGCTCTACAAAGGCGCCGTAATCGGTGATGTTGGTCACGCGGCCTGTGTGTGTGGATTCCAGCGGGTATTTCGCGCCAACCAAATCCCATGGGTCTTCTTGCAGCTGCTTCATACCAAGCGAGATGCGGTGTGTCTCTTTGTTGATCTTGATCACCTGAACCTTGATCGTTTCGCCAATGGCGAGGATCTCGGAGGGGTGGTTCACACGGCGCCATGCCATGTCCGTGACGTGCAGCAGGCCGTCAACGCCGCCAAGGTCCACAAACGCACCGTATTCGGTGATGTTCTTGACCACACCGTCAACGGTCTGACCTTCGGTGAGGTTCCCGATGACTTCGGCGCGCTGTTCGGCACGTGATTCTTCGAGGATCGCACGGCGCGACACAACGATATTGCCCCGACGGCGGTCCATTTTCAGGATCTGGAACGGCTGCTTGAGACCCATCAACGGACCAGCATCGCGCACGGGGCGCACATCAACCTGCGAGCCGGGCAGGAACGCAACAGCGCCACCAAGGTCCACAGTAAAGCCGCCTTTGACACGGCCAAAGATCGCGCCTTCAACGCGCTCTTCTGCGGCGTAGGCTTTCTCCAGACGGTCCCATGCTTCTTCACGGCGCGCCATCTCGCGGGAGATGACAGCTTCGCCTTTGGAGTTCTCTACCTGACGCAGGAACACTTCGACTTCGTCGCCGACTTCAACTTTGGGAGCTTCGCCTGGTTCGGCAAATTCTTTAAGCTCGACGCGGCCTTCCATCTTGTAGCCGACATCGATAATGGCTTGGCCCGCTTCGATCGCGATCACCTTGCCTTTGACAACAGAACCCTCTTCGGGCGTGTCCATTTCGAAGCTTTCGTTCAGGAGTGCTTCAAACTCGTCCATCATATTCGCCATGTAGCGTATAGTATCCTTTGAGTAATGTATCTGGCCGCGCGGTTGTCTCCGCCGGTCTTGGGTATGAATTGGACCTTGGGGCAGAAGCCGCGCGAGATAAACAAAGAGGGCCGGTTACCACCGACCCTGCCCATATATCACGCCCGAAGCCTGTATCCGCCCCTTAGACAAACGCGCGTATATGCTTTCCGGGCCGGAAAGGCAAGGTTGCTCAGGCATCAACTTGCAACTTGTCCACGTCCGTAAACACCCCATGGTGTGCGATCATAGCCCCGCACCCATGAGACAACCCAACGCCTGTCACGCTATTCGCGCCAGTGATCGGCTATCCACGGTGTTGGCAACATAAAGCGGCGCAAGTGGCGAAACCGCTTGTTGAAAAACCGCGGGCCGCGAATCGCACGCATCAGGTGTTCAAAGCGGCTTCGGTCGCCTTCCTCGGGCACCCACCTGCCGACCAGCGCATCAGGCGGGTTGGGGGTTGCGGGGAAAATGACCACGCGCGCGTCCGCCGGCAGCTTTGGTGCGATAAAATAATTCAAAGGGAACAAGGGAACACATTGCGTACGGAAATGGCGCACCCACCGCTTGGGCCAGAATTTGATGCCCCCCGGCGCATTGCGCGTCACAAACCGCTGCTCGAACGTGTATTCATCCGCAATACCCTGCGGGTCCGCGCGAAACATCTCAAGAAGCGGTGCGAGCTTGCCCACCGGAAAGCGAAAGATCGAGGTCTGCCCCAGCTTTTCAAACGGCGTTGTCGGGTTGTGCGCCAAAATGACGTCATCCGGATCGCCATACTCGAAAAACCCGTCAAGATTGCCGGTGATCACCAGATCGAGATCAAGGAACAGAACCGGCCCCTCCACCCCTTCCAGCGTCTTGTTCCACAGTCGCGATTTGGGCCAGATGCCTTTTGATTTCGGCATCACGATATCGCTGGGCGGCAAATCACGGCAAATAACCTCTTTACGCACCCCTGCATCGCTGTCGGTGAAGCAGGTCATCGTGAAAGGGCCGGTGATATTGCGCGCGCACATGGCGTAAAGCCGGTTGATGTAGGGCGCCCCGTATTTGGTGCCCCAGTTGATGCAGATGATCTGCTTTTTGACCGGGTCCATGGTTCGTCTCCTGCTTCAATGTTGATACCCGCACGCCTGTCGAGGCAAACCTTCGGGCATTCCGAAATATGTGATTGCCCCCATCAGGACGCGCGGCGTTTCGTCTCGATAGCATTTATCGCCGCCGCAACCGCCCGCTCGATGCTCAAGTCGGAAGTGTCGATGACAGTGGCATCCGGCGCGGGTCGCAGCGGTGCTTCGACACGCTCCATATCTCGCGCATCGCGCGCCTGCACGTCTGCCAAAATCTGCGCGAAACTCTCGCCGGTGCCATTCGCGCGCATCTCGTCATGGCGCCGCCGCGCCCGCACGTCCGCGCTCGCTGTTACAAATAGCTTGGCCTGCGCGTCGGGGCAGATGACCGTTCCGATGTCACGCCCGTCCAACACGGCCCCCCCGGCACGCGCGCCAAAGGCCCGTTGGAAGTCGACCAGCGCCGCACGAACGGCCCCGATCACCGCAACCTCGCTGGCTGCGCGCGCCACGGCCGAACTGCGCAACCCGTCAGCCTCCAGATCCTGCGGCATCAGGTTTTGTGCAGCCTCCAGCGGATCCATGCCACCAATCATTTTTGCCCCGACCGCGCGGTACAAAAGCCCCGTATCAAGATGCGCAAAGCCGAAATGTGCAGCCACCGCTTTGGAAATCGTCCCCTTGCCCGCCGCCGCAGGTCCGTCAATCGCCACCGTAAAGCCCTGGCTCATCGCCGAATCTCCCCTCAAGCGCCTGCGCTGCGTGATACACGCGCGCCCAAAGCGGCCATCAGCGGCTCGAAAATCGGAAAGGACGTGGCGATCGGCCCGCCATCATCAACGCTCACAGGTGCATTGGCAGCCATCCCGAGAATCAAAAAAGACATCGCGATCCGGTGATCCAGATGGCTCTGACAAACCGCGCCGCCTGCCACGTTGCCATGGCCTGCGCCAGTCACAATCCACCAGTCCGGCCCGTCCTCAACGACGATCCCATTGGCGCGCAGGCCTGTCGCCATCGCGTCGATCCGGTCGCTTTCCTTCACGCGCAATTCCTTCACACCGCGCATCACGGTGCGGCCGTTGGCAAATGCCGCGACAATGCTCAACACGGGGTACTCGTCAATCATGCTCGCCGCGCGTTCGGGCGGCACATCGATCCCCTTCAGGTCGGGTGAAAACCGTGCGCGCAAATCGGCCACAGGCTCGCCGCCCTCGATCCGTTCGTTCTCATAGGTCAGGTCTGCCCCCATGTCGCGTAGTGTCGAAAACAGGCCCGCCCGCGTGGGGTTCAACCCGATTCCCGGCACCAAAACATCCGATCCGGGTACAATCAACGCCGCACAAACAGGAAACGCCGCCGAACTGGGATCGCGCGGCACCTCGATATGCTGCGCGCGCAACTCGGGGCGACCGGAAAGCGTAATCTCGCGGCCCTCATCCGTTTCGCGCATCGAAATTTCGGCCCCGAAACCTTCCAGCATCCGCTCCGTATGATCGCGCGTTGCTTCCTTTTCGATCACAACAGTTTGCCCCGGCGCATTCAGCCCGGCCAGCAACACCGCCGATTTCACCTGCGCCGAAGGTACAGGCACCGTGTAGCGCACAGGCACCGGATCAACGGCCCCCACCAAAGTCATCGGCAAACGCCCTCCCGCGCGCCCCACCGTCTGACAGCCGAACAACGCCAGCGGATCTGTCACCCGCGCCATAGGACGACTGTTCAGGCTGGCGTCACCGGAAAACGTCGCGGTGATCGGCTGTGTGGCCATAGCGCCCATGATCAAACGCACGCCCGTGCCAGAGTTTCCACACTCTATGACGCCCGCAGGCTCCATAAAACCGCCAACGCCCACACCGCGTACCGACCATGATCCGCCGCCATGGTCCGTCACTTCCGCGCCGAAATCGCGCATTGCCTGCGCGGTATCCAGAACGTCCTGCCCCTCCAACAGTCCCGCAATCGTCGTCTCGCCCACACACATCGCGCCAAGGATCAAAGACCGGTGCGAAATCGACTTGTCTCCCGGCACATCAGCCGTACCGGCGAGCGGCCCGCAGGCCACCGATGTCATTGGAATAGGATGTCCGTGGCCCGACATATCAGCAGCCCCTATCTGTTTGCTTTGTGCCTTCTACCCCAGCAGGCAAACGCCGTCCATGCTGCTGCGTCATCTTCATTTGGCCTGTAACCTCCGGGGAGTTTGAGGGGCAGCGCCCCTCATACCAAATAAAACAGCACGCGGCGCAGCCGCCCCTTTTGCCAACAGCCCCTAAATGCGGCGGAATGTAAGGTAATGCGGTACCCGCCCCTCGCGCAGCGCTTTTTGCTCATAGCGCGTCGAGATCCAGTCGCCCCATGGTTCGCGCCAATCGGTGGGCCGTTCCGCCAACCACTCGAAACCATAGCGCGGCACCTCTTCGAGCGTCTGGCGCACATAGTCTTCGATGTCCGTTGCCACGCGGAAAATCGCGCCGGACTTCAGGACGCGGTGCAGCGGTTCCAGATGCTCTTGCGTCACAAAACGGCGACGGTGATGGCGTGTTTTGGGCCACGGATCGGGATACAACAGGAATGCACGCTCAATGCTTTGGGCGGGCAATACATCGAACATGTCGCGCACATCGCCGGGATGGACCTTCACATTCTCCACGCCCGCGCGCCGAATCTTGCCTAACAGCATCGCTACCCCGTTGATATAGGGCTCGCACCCGATCACTCCGATCTGCGGATTGCCGGCGGCCTGATGCACCATATGCTCGCCACCGCCAAACCCGATCTCCAACCATGCGGGCTTGCCCCCGAACATGCCATCAAGATCAAGCATCTCGCGCTTTGGATTCGCCTCCCAATCGACGGGTCCGGGCGAAAGCGCGGCCAGATCCTCCTCAAGGTAGCCCTTTTGGGATTGCTTGAGGCTCTTGCCTTTGAGGCGGCCATAGAAGTTGCGGCGGGGGCGTTCGGGTGGTGTGCTCATGACCGGCGATGTAGCGCCTCTGCGCCAGCGCCGCAATGGGCCGAACGCGGTGTTTCATGACCTGTTAAGACCCTGCGGACTATACCTCTGAAACCGTAACTTTCTCTGAAAGCAACCGCATGAGCCGCTTGACCCCGATCCGTAACTGCCTTGAACAGCAGGCGCAGGTGTTACCCGCTTTCGCCAGCATCCTCATCGTCGAGGATCAGCGCTTTGACAGAATACGTTTGACCTGAGCCCCTAAAACTCCTCCAAATTTGTGTAGAGTCCGCCCAACAAAAGGACGGACAAAATGAAGGCACGATTTACGGACGAACAGATCATTGGGATGATCAAGGAACAGGAAACTGGTGAGAAGACCACTGATGTACGCCGGCGGCACGGGATCAATCCAGCTACGTTCCATAAATACAAATCGAAGTATGATGGCATGGAGCCGTCGGATGCGAAGCGATTGCGTGCGCTTGAGGATGAGAACGGCAAGCTGAAGAAGCTCTTGGCTGAACAGATGCTCGACAACGCGATGTTGCGAGACATCAATGCAAAAAATGGTGACGCCTGCCGGGAAGCGGCAAGCGGTGGTCCATCTGTGCGAAGCGCACGGTGTGAGCCAGCGGCGGGCGTGTGATGTGCTGCGGATTGATCGGTCAACGGTGCGATATCTGTCGCTCCGTGGTGATAATGTGGAATTGCGAGATGCCATCAAACGAGTTCCGAGGGAGCGGCGTCGGTTTGGTTGCCGCCGCATTCATGTGATGATTGCGCGGGAGGGCTTTGAGGTGAACCACAAGAAAGTGAGGCGGATCTACCGTGAAGAGAAGCTTCAGGTGCGCCGCAGAGGCGGCAGGAAGCGCGCTTTGGGCACAAGGAAGCCGATGGTGCTGCCTGATGGCCCAAACCAGCGCTGGTCATTGGATTTCGTGTCTGACGCCCTGACGGATGGTCGCAGGTTTCGCATCTTGGCAGTCGTTGATGACTTCAGTCGCGAGAATTTGGTGCTGGTCGCAGATACATCTCTGTCGGGGCAACGGGTTGCCCGAGAACTGGACCGCGTGATCGCCGAACGCGGCATGCCAAAGACGATTGTCTCGGATAATGGCACTGAGTTCGCCAGCATGGCGATCCTCAAATGGGTTCAGGAAACTGGTGTTGATTGGCACTATATCGCGCCGGGAAAGCCCCAGCAGAACGGATTCATCGAAGGCTTTAACGGCAAGTTGCGGGATGAATGCCTCAATGAAACGCTGTTTGGCACATTGCGTGATGCCCGCAATACTCTTGACGAATGGCAGGAGGATTACAATTGGCGCAGGCCACATTCAACATTGGGCAACCTGACGCCGATGGAATTTTTGCAAAGAAAAGCGATGGACAAGATGGCGGCATAACGCCAAAGATTTAACCCAAAGGACTCCGCGCAAAGCTGGAGGAGGCTTGGGGCTCAGGTCACGTTTGAAACGGCTCTGCACGGCGCTGGATTTCGAAACCCGTCTGGCCGAAGCCGACACGCTTGCCGCGATGCGCGATCAGTTGAAAAGGGTCGTTTCGATCTGGTATTGCTGGATTATACCCTCCCCGATGGTACAGGCATACAAGGGGTCGAGATGATCCGCGCCAATGCCACGAACCGGCATGCGGCGACGGTTATGATTACCGGCACGGATGACCTCGAAATCGCCGTTCAGGCGCTGAAAAACGGCTTCTCCGACTACATGACAAAGGACGAGCTGTCCGCCGCCTCCCTGCGCCGTGCCGCGATCAACGCAATCCAGAAATCACAGCTTAGCGCCGGTTTGGCAAATCAGGGCGCGCTGCGCGAACAGCTGCAAAAAAGTCTGTCGCGGTTCTCGCGCGAATGCGCGCAAGAGATCAAACCGGTTGTAAGCCGAATGATGCGCCAAATGCGTGAATTGCGTGATCTGGAGCGGCTCCCGCCGGAGCAGGTATCCCAAAAGATCGATCGCATCGAAATCTCCTGCCAGCGTCTGTGGGAGTTTCTTGATGATCTCGACAGTTACACCGCCAGCGGTGTGACTGCTGAAAGTGACGGCCTTGTGCCGCTTCCCGACGGTCATGACGTCACACCAAACGCAGTGAAAACCGTGCGACCTGTCCGTCCCACAACAAAGCTCCGGCGCCCCCCTTCGGTTTTCGGGCGCAGGCCCGGCTGAGTTCTCCAAGACATAGAAAAGACCAGAACGCATGGCGTTCCGGTCCTTTTTCCAATTCCGCTTTTGTTATTCGGTTAAACGGCCGCCTTAAGCGCCGCTGCCAGATCTGTGCGTTCCCAGCTGAATCCGCCGTCGACATCCGGCTCGCGTCCGAAATGGCCGTAAGCGGCTGTACGGGCATAGATCGGCCTGTTAAGTTGCAAATGCTCGCGAATGCCGCGCGGCGTGAGGTCCATCGCCTGTGCGACTGCCCGCTCGATCGCTTCGTCATCTACTTCGCCAGTGCCGAACGTATCACAATAGATCGACAGCGGCTTGCTCACCCCGATGGCATAGCTGAGCTGGATCGTGCATTTCGTCGCCATGCCAGCCGCCACAACGTTTTTCGCCAGATAACGCGCGGCGTACGCCGCCGAGCGGTCGACCTTGGTCGGGTCTTTGCCTGAAAACGCACCGCCGCCATGGGGGGCTGCACCGCCGTAGGTGTCCACGATGATCTTGCGCCCTGTCAGGCCCGCGTCGCCATCCGGGCCGCCGATCACGAAAACGCCAGTGGGGTTCACCCACCATTCGGTGTCTTCCGAAATCCAGCCCTCGGGCAGGACTTCGCGGATGTAGGGCTCTACGATGGCGCGGATGTCATCGCTGGTCTGGCTCTCGTCCGCGTGCTGTGTGGACAGCACGATAGAGGACAGACCGACCGGCTTGCCGTCTTCGTATTTCACCGCCAACTGCGATTTCGCATCAGGGCGCAGGGTGGGTTCGGTGCCATCCTTGCGCACTTCGGCAAGACGGCGCAGCACCGCATGGGCATAGTGGATCGGGGCCGGCATCAGCTCGGGCGTCTCGTCGGTGGCGAAACCGAACATGATACCCTGATCGCCTGCACCTTCGTCTTTGCCTTCGCTGCTGTCTACACCTTGGGCGATATGCGCGGACTGGCTGTGCAGCAAATTGGTGATCTCGCAGGTGGCGTGGTGGAATTTTTCCTGCTCATAACCGATATCCTTGATACAGGCGCGCGTGATGTCTTCGATCCGCTCCAGATATTCGTCAAGCTTCGCCTTGTCAGACAGACCGACTTCACCGCCAATTATAACCCGGTTGGTGGTGGCAAAGGTCTCGACCGCGACACGCGCCTGGGGATCTTCGGTCAAAACCGCATCCAGAACCGCGTCGCTGATCCGGTCACAAACCTTGTCAGGGTGCCCCTCGGACACGGATTCCGAGGCGAAAACATAGCTTTTACGGGACATGTGAGTGCTCCAATGTAAATCCTGCGCCACGTCAGGAAGCCGTTGTGGCGCGTTTCATTCGACGTATGCCCGCAGGCAAGGCGGGTCAATCGCTATTTGCGCGCCCGCGTGCGACGCGATAGCGCGGCCCATGCGACAGCTGCCAGCAATATCAGCCCCAAAGGTAAATCACCCGTAAAGCTATAGAGCGTTGCCCCGCGCGGCTGCGGCAGTTCCGCGTCGAAAAACCCCGCCTGCCCCAGCCCCAACCGGTCCGTGATACGCCCCCACGGATCAATCATCGCAGAGATGCCGGTATTGGCCGCGCGCGCCACGGGCAGCCCTTGTTCGATCGCCCGCATCCGCGCCTGTGCCAGATGCTGCTGGGGACCGGCGTAGGTGCCAAACCATGCGTCGTTCGTGGCGTGGATGATGAAACCGGCGCGCGCCGGTGCGGCGTTCAGGTCATGGGCAAACACCGCCTCGTAACAAATCAACGGCAACGCGCGGCCAAGCGGTCCAAGGTCCAGCAACCGCGCGCCCGGACCGCTAGCAAACCCGTTTCCGAGGCTTTGCGCGAAGCTGGTGATGCCAAAGCGCGCGGCAAGATCCCCGAAAGGAATGTATTCTCCGAATGGAACCAGATGATGCTTGTCATAGGTTTGGGTCACATCGCCATCCGGCCCAAGCACAACAAGCGCGTTATAATACCGCATGTCCTCGCTGCGCTGGACGCCCATAATGACGGGCTTGCCCTGCGCCGCCGCGCTGATTTCTTCCAGCACAGGCGCCGCGCGGTCAAGGCTCCACGGGATCGCCGTTTCCGGCCACACAATCGCATCGGGCGCTTTTCGCCCCTGCGCTGGGGCCGCTGTGAAGTCAAGCTGGCGGGCGTAAAACACGGGGATCATCATCGGATCCCATTTCTGATGCTGCGGCGCGTTGGGCTGGATCAGACGCAGCACCGTCCCGGTGAGCGGCGCGGGCGGTGCCATCGGCGCAACCAGCACCACCGCCACAAGCGGCACCACCAACCCCCACCTGAGCCACCATTGCCGCGCACTGATGCCCACGGCCGCCGCAACCACAGCCGTATTCAGCCCATGCGGCCCGATCCACGCCAGCGCCTGCCCTGCGAAACTATCGACCAACGCTTGCGCGGGCGAGGCCCATGGAAAGCCCGTGAAAATATAGGCGCGCGCCAGTTCGGCCAACGGCCAGCACAGGATCAGCGCCCAAGGGCGCGGCGACAGTTTGCGCGCGCCCCAGAACGCCGCCCCCCAGAACAGCGCCATGCCAGCGGCCAGAAGGATCACCGCAAAGGGGGCCATCCAGCCATGGCGCGCCACATCCACTAGGAACGGCGACACAATCCAATGCAGTGATACAGCGAAATAACCGACCCCGAAAGACCAGCCAAAGACAGCCGCCCGCCACGGCGTTTTTGCATCCACGCTCACGCTGATGGCAAATGCCATCGCGGCGATCATCACCAACGGCAAATCAAACGGAGCCTGCCCCAAGGCCGCCAGCGCGCCAAGCACGACAGGCAGCAACCGCACCGACAGGCTCATCCCGTTTGCGCGCCGTTTATCCGCACCCGCAGGCGCTTGATCCGGCGCGGGTCGGCATCCATCACCTCGAACTCCGGCCCGTCAGGATGCACGACAACCTCGCCCCGCGCAGGCACCCGGCCCGACAACATAAACACCAGACCGCCGAGCGTATCAATTTCCTCTTCGTCCACGTCTTTATGATCGGTGAGGGACAGCCCGACCTCTTCCTCGAAATCCGAGAGCGGCGTTTTGGCCAGCGCAAGGTATTGGCCGGGCTTTTCGATTGACCAGTACTGGCCCTCGTCCACGTCATGTTCGTCCTCGATCTGGCCGATCACCTGCTCGATCAGGTCCTCAATGGTAACCAGACCGTCAACGCCGCCGTATTCGTCGATCACCAGCGCCATATGCCGCCGCTCCGCCTGCATCTTGGTCAGCAGAACACCGATGGTCATGCTTGGCGGCACATAGACCAGCGGGCGCAACATCTCTTTGAGATCGAAATTCTTCGGCTTGCCGTTAAACCCGTGAGTCAGCGCCAGATCCTTGAGGTGAGCAAGGCCCACCGGCGTGTCCAGCGTGCCATCATAGACCGGCAAACGCGTCATGCCGCTTTCTTTGAAAACCTCAACCAGTTCATCCATCGTGGACTGGACGGAAACCGCGACAATATCCGACTTGGGGATCATCACATCATCCACGCGCATCAACCGCAGATTGCCCATACCTGTGGTATTGGGTGCGGTTTGTAACGCCGTATCTTCATTGTCGGAGGGGCTGAGCGCGCCGATCACGCGGCTGAAAAATCCGCTTTTGGTCGGCTCTGCGTCGGCCTGTGGCCTGTCTATGTCGGGGGGTGTCTGTGACTGCGCGCATTGCGCCGCGTCAGATGGTCCGTCTGTATCGCCCATTGGGTCCTGTCTAATGTGAGGCGCGCGTGGGGCGTGCCTGTGGTGCTAATAAATAGTATATGGGTCATCTTGGCCAAGATTACCAAGGATTTCGGCCTCAATCCGCTCCATAAGCGCCGCGTCGCCGTCCCTGATGTGATCATAGCCCAAAAGATGCAGCACACCATGAACGATCAGATGCGTCAGATGGTCGCCCATTGGCTTGCCCGATTCGGCAGCCTCGCGGGCGCAGGTGTCATAGCTCAGCGCAATATCGCCCAGCTCGATCATGCCGTCAAAGCCGGGTTCGGGCGCGGGTGGCACCGCACCGGTTGCGGGCGGCGCAAGGTCTTGCGCAGGCCAGCTCAGAACATTGGTGGGCGTGGCTTTGCCCCGGAAATCGGCGTTGAGCGCAGCAATGCGCGCATCGTCACAGGCCAGCAGCGTGATTTCGGTCTCCTCCGCGTCCAGCCCCATATGCGCAAGCGTGGCATCGACAGCGCGGCGCGCCAACGGTTCCAGTTGCACCGCGTCCCAAGGGCCGGCGTCGATAACGATATCCAATGTGTCCATCAACCGTTGCGGTTCTGCGTGCGTTCGGCTTCGGCCTCGTACGCTTCGATAATGGAGGCGACAAGCGGGTGACGCACCACATCCCTGGAGGTGAAATAGTTGAAGCTGATCTTGGGGATTGTCTTCAACAACCGCTCCGCATCAGCCAGCCCCGACGCCTGCCCGCGTGGCAAGTCGATCTGTGTGCGGTCACCGGTGACGACCATCCGCGACCCCCGCCCCAGACGGGTCAGGAACATCTTCATCTGCATGGTCGTCGCATTCTGCGCCTCGTCCAGCACCACAAACGCATTGGACAATGTCCGCCCCCGCATAAAGGCCAACGGCGCAATCTCGATCGTTTTCTCTTCGCGCAGCTTCGCCAATTGCTTGCCCGGCAAAAAATCATTCAGCGCATCATAAAGCGGCTGCATATAAGGATCGACCTTGTCTTCCATCGCCCCTGGCAAAAAGCCCAAACGCTCCCCCGCCTCGACGGCAGGGCGGCTGAGAATGATCTTGTCGACCTTGCCCGACAGGAACATCGACACACCGACAGCCACCGCCAGATAGGTTTTGCCAGTGCCCGCAGGACCAATGCCAAAGGCCAATTCGCTCTCGAACAGCGACTGGACATAGGCTTTTTGCGCTTCGGTGCGCGGCTCCACCCGCTTTTTGCGGGTCTGGATTTCGATGCCCTGAGGGATTGGCATTTCGATCTGGTCACCCGCGCGCACACCGGTGCCTGCGTCGGAATTCCCCATGCGCAGTATCATGTCCACATCCGCAGGCTCTACGCTGCGTCCGCTTTCCAGCCGCGTATACAGTGCATTGAGGATTGCAGCGCCGCGCTCTGTCGATGCCGCATCGCCGTGCAGGCTCAGCTGGTTTCCGCGCCGTATAATCTGCACCTCCAGCGCCTTTTCGATGGCGGCAAGGTGTTGGTCAAACGGGCCACACAGGTCGATCAACAACCGGTTGTCAGGGAAATCCAGCACCTGTTCGGGCGCGGCAGTATCAGTGGCTGTGGCATGATCGTTGGGGGGCAAGAGCGGTTCCTTTTAAGCGGCTTGATGCCTGAGATAGGACTTCGGCGGGACCAATACCAGAGAGGCCGCGCGAATAAGCAAAAAGGACCGCGATGCGATGCATCCCGGCCCTCCTTGAATTCGGTCGTCTGTGCGCAAGATCAGATCGGGTCGCCGATGATACTGGTTGCCCCTTTTTTGAAGTCTCCCACGGTATGGGTGGGGGGCGCGATGCCCGAGCAGACCGGCTTGCCATATTTGTCCAGACGCGCCGAAAGATACCCTTCGACACCGTCGTCGATAATCCAGTGGTCACAACCGTTGGGGTCAACCCAGATGCCCGCCTGAAGCTGGCTCAGGTGTTTTTTGTCGATGCCACGGTCCATGGATTTGTCAGGACCAGTCGCGCTACACGCCGCCACAAACGAGCCCAGACCGACAAGCGCCACGATTTTAATAATATTCATGTCTTGTGATCCTTAACGAATGCAGATGATTTCAACGCGGCGATTCTTTGCCATGCCGGATGCGGAGCCATTCGAGGCGGCAGGCTGGCGTTCGCCATATCCGCGCACGTCAGAGATGCGCGCCCCCGAGCTTTGTGCCACTTTGGCCACCGAATGGGCACGGTTCAGCGACAGACGCATATTATAAGCGTCCGACGCGCGGCTGTCCGTGTGACCGGTGATGATATAGCTGGTCGCGTTCGCCTGCCTGAAGAAGTCGCGCAGACGGGCCTGGCCGGAACTTGAAATCCGGTGGCTGTCGGTCGCAAAAAACTGATCGCTTTGCATCACGCCACAAACATTGCCCCGGCGGCAGACCGGAATGCCCTGACGGTTGGTGTGCGGTGACATATAACCTTCGGCACCATCATCCATGACCCAGTGCTCGCACCCGTCGGGATCAACCCAGATCGTTGGAATATACTGGCCGCCATCACGGTCACGTTGTGATGCTGTCTGCGCATCGGCCACCGTTCCCTGAAGCGACAGCATCGTGATCATCACGGCCCCTGCCGCACATCGCGCTGCTTTTAAAAGTGTGTTTGCCACAACTCTTTCCCTTACTTTGTTCCCCCGGAAGATGTCCCAAAGCCATAAGGCATCCGAATTCCCCCACATTCTAGTAGGTTAAGCAAAACTTTGCGCTGAGGGAAGGACAATGTGGCAGATTTTGTACCTGTTGCGCCGAAAAGATCCTTATTTGATGGGAGTTGCATCAAGTTCGGCCCGTCAAACGGCCCGAAACCACGCAAAAAACTCTTCTATCCGCCAGAATAATCGCTCAGGTTGAAAAGACTACCACACCAAGCTCAGCACGCCCTGCGTTGCCTTTGCTCAGATTTCGACAGCCGTTAACGAATTGGTCATCGCGCGGGTGATTCTGACCGGGACCACATCACCGATCTGCGCCTTTGCGTTGTCGATATGGACCGCGTGCAGATATTCCGATTTGCCCAGCATCTGGCCCGCATTACGGCCTGCTTTTTCAACCAGCACCGACAGATCGCGCCCGACCATGCTTTCCTGAATGGCGCGCTGCTGGCGGGTAATCAGCGCTTGCAACCGCTGCAATCTCTCGTCCGCCTCAGCCGCATCTACCTGCGGGCGTTCCGCCGCCGGTGTGCCGGGGCGGGTGGAGTATTTGAAGCTGTAGGCGTACCCGTAATTCACCGCCTCGACCAGATCCAGAGTCGCCTGAAAGTCGGCCTCTGTCTCTTCGGGAAAGCCGACGATGAAATCGCCCGACATCATGATATCCGGGCGTACTTCGCGGATACGCTCGATCAGGCGCAGATAGCTTTCGGCAGTGTGGCTGCGGTTCATCCGCTTAAGAATACGGTCCGAGCCGCTTTGCACCGGCAGGTGGAGATACGGCATCAATTTGTCCGTGTCCGCATGGGCCGCAATCAGATCATCATCCATGTCGTTGGGGTGCGAGGTGGTGTATCGGATACGCTCCAACCCGTCGACTTTCGCCAGCGCGCGGATCAGCTCGGCCAGCGTCATACCACCGTGGTACGCATTGACGTTTTGCCCCAAAAGCGTGACCTCGCGCACGCCGCGCTCCACCAGATCACGCGCCTCGCGCACCACGCGGTCGGCGGGGCGCGAAACCTCGGCCCCTCGCGTATAAGGCACCACACAGAAGGCGCAGAATTTGTCGCAGCCTTCCTGTACCGTCAAAAACGCCGCTGGCGCGCGGCGCGCCTTGCTGCGGCCTTTGAGGTGGGCAAATTTGTCCTCTTCGGGGAAATCCGTATCAAGCGCCGAACGCCCCGCGCGCACCTGCGCCTCCATCTGCGGCAGACGGTGATAGCTTTGCGGCCCGACCACCAGATCAACTGCGGGCTGGCGGCGCATGATCTCCGCACCTTCGGCCTGCGCCACACAGCCCGCCACGCCGATCTTCAAATTCGGGTTCAGCTCTTTCAAAGGCTTCATCCGGCCCAGTTCGGAATACACCTTTTCGGCCGCTTTTTCGCGGATGTGGCAGGTGTTGAGCAGGATCATATCCGCGTCTTCGGGGCGATCGGTTTGCACATATCCTTCAAGGCTCTCGGCCATACGTTCACTGTCATAAACGTTCATCTGACAGCCGTAGGTCTTGATAAAGAGCTTTTTTGGGGTGTCGGTTTTGGTCTCGGACATGGGGCAGCTCACAAACGGATCTGGTGAAGGGGGTGTCGCGGCAGTTATCAGCGCGCGCGCCATCTTGCAATGCACGGCGAATTAACCGATTCTATGCACAACTCAACCTATGCAGGACGACATGCGCCATACCTCGCTCGACAGCTTTATAAAAACGAACACCGCGGCGCTGGCCAAAGGGCCGATCGCCATCGTGCTGGTCGAAGACGATGTCGAGGTGGACACAACGCTGCGCCACCATCTGCAATCGGGTTTCGCGCATGTGTTGGCGCTGATGCCGCCTTCGTTCGATCTGCCCCGCGATCTTCAGGAAACGGTTCACCGCATCGACTATGACACCGCCGCCGGGCGTGCCACCGAAACGGCAGTCAACGCCGTGATAGACGCCGCTCCCGGCACGTGGATCTATTATTGCTACAATGCCGAATACCTCTTTTTCCCGTTCAGCGAGACGCGCACAGTAACCGAGATGCTGGCCTTTCACACCGAAGAGCGGCGCAATGCGATGCTGGCCTATACCGTCGATCTTTATGCCGACGATCTTGATCGCTACCCCCAAGCCGTCTCGCTGGATGCCGCCCATCTGGACCGGTCCGGCTATTACGCGCTAGCGCGTCCGGATGTTCAAAACCACGGTCACCCCAAAGAACGCCAGCTTGATTTCTTTGGCGGATTGCGCTGGCGTTATGAGGAACACGTACCGCCCGCGCGCCGCAAGATCGACCGCATCCCGCTGTTCCGCGCCAAGCCGGGGCTGCGCCTGCGCGATGACCACACTTTTACGGACGAAGAATATAACACCTACGCTTGCCCGTGGCACCACAACATCACCGCCACCATATGTTCGTTCCGCACCGCCAAGGCGCTGAAAAGCAACCCCGGCAGTAGAGACGAGATCGACACCTTCAAATGGCACAATTCCGCACCGTTCGAATGGCATTCACGCCAACTTCTGGATTTGGGTCTGATGGAGCCGGGGCAATGGTTCTGATCGCGCGTTTGTCTGCTGTCAGCTGCGGGCAAACTTGCCGCAATTAACAAGCTCTATGCGGTTCCGGTGCCTTACTCTCTCATCTCCGCGCCCACCACACAAAAGCCGATAATCAAACCGGATCCTAGAACCCAACCCATTTCACGCGCCTTGCGCGCATGGCTGCGCCCGCTAACCAAACGCTCTTAGCCGTACATTCCCGCCAAATCCATCTATGCAAATCACACCACAATCGCGGCCATTTTCCGGCATTCGGCAAAAACAACGTGCAGCGGGCGCGCACAGACACTATGGCGATGTCATGACAAATCCCCAACCCTTCGAGATTTTCCTTGTCACCGTTCCGGGGCTTGAAGCAACCCTGTGCGAAGAGGCGCTTGCGCTCGGATTTACCGGTGCCACTGCGGTGCCCGGCGGTGTGACCTTCACGGGCGGATGGCCAGACGTGTGGCGCGCCAATCTAAGCCTGCGCGGGGCCACCCGTGTACTGGCGCGCATTGGTGGCTTCATGGCGTTTCATCTGGCCCAACTCGACAAACGCAGCCGCAAGTTTCCTTGGGGAGACCTCTTGCGCCCGGACGTGCCTTTGCGCGTGCAAGTCACCACCAAAGCGTCCAAAATTTACCATGCAGGCGCCGCCACCCAACGCATCGAAAAGGCGCTGGTGGAAAGTCACGGCATGACCCTCGATCCCGAAGCCGCGCTGGTGCTCAAGGCGCGCATCCATGACAATCAAGTGGTGTTCAGCCTCGACACCTCCGGCGAGAGCTTGCACAAACGCGGCCACAAGGAAGCGGTCGGCAAAGCGCCGATGCGCGAAACGCTGGCCGCCCTGATGCTGCGTCAGGCGGGGTTTGACGGGCGCGAACCGGTGGTCGACCCGATGTGTGGCTCCGGCACCTTCATCATCGAAGCAGCCGAGATCGCTGCAGGCCTGCTGCCCGGCCGCAGCCGCCACTTCACTTTCGAGGATCTGGCGAATTTTGATGCCGATGCCTTTACCGTACTGAAATCAGGGGCCGTCGCCCCCACGCCGCCCGCGCATCACTTTTACGGCTCCGACCGCGATGCAGGGGTCATTCGCATGGCCACCGCCAACGCCGAACGCGCGGGCGTCAGCGACTGGACAAGTTTCACCAATCACCCCGCCGCAGAGCTGACCCCGCCTCAAGGCCCGCCCGGTCTGGTCATCGCAAACCCGCCCTACGGCGCGCGCATCGGCAACAAAAAACTGCTCTATCCGCTTTATGGTACCTTGGGCCAAACGCTGCTCACCCGCTTCAAAGGCTGGCGCGTCGGGCTGGTGACAAGCGAACCGGCCCTCGCCAAAGCGACAGGTCTGCCGTGGAAACCTCAAGGCCCCGCCATCGCCCACGGCGGCATGAAGGTGTGGTTCTGGCAAACCCCGCCTTTGCGCTAGAAACCCCGCACGCCGAACGGTACACAGTCCACAACGCAAAGGAGCCCGACATGACCGACGTATCCGTCGCCAACCTGACCCTCGGCAACGACAAACCCATGACGCTCATCGGCGGCATGAACGTGCTGGAATCCCGCGATCTGGCAATGCAGGTGGCCGAAAGCTATGTGAAAGTCACCGAAAAGCTCGGCATCCCTTACATTTTCAAGGCGTCTTTCGACAAGGCCAACCGCTCCTCCATCCATTCCTACCGCGGCCCGGGCATGGAGGAAGGCCTCAAGATTCTCGAGGAAATCAAACGCACCTTCAACGTGCCGGTCATCACGGACATCCACACCGAAGCCCAATGCGCGCCCGTGGCCGAAGTCTGTGACATCCTGCAAGTGCCCGCGTTCCTCGCCCGCCAGACCGATCTGATCGCCGCCGTGGCTGCCACAGACGCTGTAATTAATGTAAAGAAACCGCAGTTCATCAGCCCGCAGCAGATGAAGAACATCGTCGAGAAACTACGCGAATGCGGCAACGATAAAATCCTGCTGTGCGAACGCGGCGCGTGCTTCGGCTATGACAATCTGGTGGTGGACATGCTGGGTCTGCGGACAATGCGCGATGTGTCAAACGATGCGCCAATCATCTTCGACGTGACCCATGCCCTGCAAATGCGCGATCCCGGCGGCGCCGCCTCCAGTGGTCGCCGCGCGCAAGTCGCAGAACTTGGCCGCGCAGGCCTAGGTGTCGGTATCGCGGGCCTCTTCCTCGAAGCCCACCCCGACCCCGACAAAGCCCTCTGCGACGGCCCCAGCGCCCTGCCACTGGACAAGCTAGAACCCTTCCTTGCTCAGATGAAAGCTGTCGATGACGTGGTAAAATCCCTCCCACCACTCGACATCACCTGACCTATTTCTTTTGGCCGTAAATATCCGGCCTTATGTATCAAACGCACCAAGCGGGGTGTGAGGCATGATCAGTGTCTTCGTGTTGGCGACCGCTATTGTGTTAAATAATTCTATTTGCGCCGGGTTCGGAAATATAAAGCACGTCCGAGCTTGGACCAGCGGTTTCTTTCAAATTGATGTAAGGATCTCCTCCTCTAAGTTGGCAGATATTCCGGAAGATGGACGTCTCACCCTTCCCATCACCAAAGTACTCATAGTACACTTGAACTATGAGCCAAGTCATCGTCATGTGCTCCCCTAGCATTTTGTCTGCGTCATGAAATGGGACAAAAACAGATTGATGATGTCTAAGGCCTTTACTTGGAAATACGGTGTCACCAAAATTTCCTTTCCATGCCTTTTCAGCGCTTTTGAAAAAGGTAGATTTGCAAATTTCGCCGATTCCGCCCTCTTTTTGTTCAATTCGACATCTCGAATTCACTCGGAATGCAGGACTGTTTCCGTAACAAAACACTTCAATGATAAAGCTCAATTTAACGCCGCGAATTCCTCCGACGATTTTAAATTCCTGATTTTCGATTGCGATGTCACAAGACAACCACGGCCTTTGCCCGTCGCGCGTGATTTTGTTAGCGAGTTGAGCCGCCTCAATAGCATCAGTAGCAGATTTAACTTGAGAGGTTCCAATTTCCGCTTGGTCAGCGGCCATTTGTTGAGTGGCTCTGAGGGTGAGAAAAATGAGAATAACCGACCCGCAACCCACGACAAGTCCAACTATCGCAGTCCAGCCCATCACTTTGGTGAAAAAGGCCATTTGCTGTTGAGCATCAAGGTCGCGGGCGGCTTCTACCTCCTCATGAATACAGTCCCGCATGGGTATCGGATCAAGAGACAGACATTTATCGTCAATACGATCCTCGGCATACTCTACATGTGCTTGAGAGCCCTGTTCGGCTCCTATTATCTATTCGGTCTGCTCGGCGGATAAGCTCCAAGCCAATACGCCAACCAAAGCAATGATCGAAGCTACCGACACCGCCCACATTAGTGGCCCTTTTAGCCAACATTCGGGCATCAAAGCCTTACCTCAGAAACTTCGATTGCCGACATGCACTGCAAGAAGAATGCCAACGTAAAGACGCCACGGCCTATTTTATTGGCTATGTTTTTCTCATTCCCGTTCACATCTATTTTAGAAAACATATCAAATAGTTTAGCGTAAGTTACGCCCTTCCTTTTTAATTCAGAACGCAACAAGTTTTTCGACTTATTGGACCATTCCGTGTCGGTGGTGTGCTTTGTCATATCTATCTCCACTGTAAATACCTCTTTAATAGGGTATAAACATCACAAGTAATGAATATCAGCACGGCACTGTCTTCTTTCAGCGGCATCACGCACACTCAGCCTTCGCAGCACCTACAAAGCTGGCGAAGCGGCGGCGCATGATACGTTCTGCAAGATGCGCTGGCCCGAGACAGACGGTGAGGCCGTTTACCCTGTTTGTTCGCATGATGAAACGTACAAGATCACCACGCGCCGCAAGTTCAAATGCAAGAACTGGCACCACCAGTTTAGTGTCGCGTCTAGTACAATCTTTGCATCTCGCAAGATGGACTTCGTTGACCTGCTGGCTGCGATGTGCCTGACCGTGAACGCCTCCAAGGGCATGAGCATGGTTCAGTTGAGCCGTGACATTGATTGCCAGTACAAGACAACCTTCGTGCTGGCCCACAAACTGCGTGAGGCGATTGCGCGTTAGGTCCAGACAGGCGGAGTTCTGCAAGGTCACGTTGAGATTGATGGTGCTTACTTTGGCGGTCACATTCGCCCAGAGAGCGCCAAGAAGGACCGCAAGGATCGCCGCCTGAAAGAGAACCAGACAGGCAAGCGCCGTGTTGTTATCGCGATGCGTGAGCGTGAGCGTGAGGGCCGCACACTACCCTTCGTTGGCTTTTCCGAAGGTGAGCGCGTAGCACTGGCAAACGAGAACGTATCGCGGATGGCAACAATGTCAGCCGACGAAGCGTCACACTGGGATATTCTGCACATGGGTTATAACGTAGACTGGGTGAACCACTTCGAAATTTACTGCGATGATGGCAAGCACACCAACATGGTTGAATCGTTCTTCTCACGTCTGCGCAACATGGTCCAAGGCCAGCACCACGGCGTGTCACCCAATTATCTGCACCAGTATGCAAACCACTCTGCATGGTTGGAAGACAACCGCCGCACCGACAACGGCACACTGGCGCACATCATTGTGTCTAATGCGATGGATGCGCCTGTGTCGCGCAACTGGAAGGGATATTGGCAGCGGGCGCCTTGATTGACTATCCACAAAAATCTAATGTTTATAAATGGCATTAGACATTGAAGGTATTGCAAAATAGCTCGCCGGAAACTCTGATCCAATTCCTGTCGGGAAACTGGTAAATCAGGCGAAGGGTCACTTCAGTCAAAAAGCAAATGTGGTACTGCTGTCAACAGAGACCGCTAGACACATTTTGGTAAACCATGGGGACCATATGGAGCCATCTAGGCTGCTGCTTTTACCCGAAGCGCTTAGAGTAGGCTTGTGGATTGCAGACAGGCCTTTGTGGTGCCGCATATCATTCCTAAATAATAAAATTGGCGTTAGATACATGGCGGAAATCAAGACAACAAAGTGCAAACGGGAACTTTTTGTTGGAACATTCCATCGCTCCCAAAGAGGGCAGACACAATCAGTAATCAAGCGAGGCAACGTGCTTCGAAACCATCTCTAGGCGAAGCTGAATCATGCGGTGGGGCCTGCCATAAACCCCACAAAGCGCTCCAACCTGCTTAAAGTGGTGCTACGGTTGACATATTTTCACCGCGTCACACATGACTAATTGCTTCAGCAAGCGGCCATCAGCAAGTAAGAGGTAGCAACTGGCGACTTCCCTGTCGAATACTAAGACATCCGCCACAAACAACCATCAGGTCCAAAGTCCTGCACCACATGCCAAGCCTTTCGCTTCGTGTTCCCCAATACCCCCCGCCGCTTCATTTTGTTCAACGCAAGTGATGTTCGTCTGTAGGCAATAATGTATTCCAACTCAGGACGCCTAGCCGCAACATGGGCACAATAGAACGCATGTGTAGCGGCCCGTCGTTCAAGGCCTCTAGAATGATTACAGACATACCCTTGCCCGCCACGTCCTTGCGCTTGGCGGGCAGCACAGCGGGCGTGTGAACGCCGCGCAAGGCCAACACCGCCTCGACATACATAAGCCTTTGCGCATCGTCCCGTATGATCTGTTTGCGTAGCGCCAGCAGCGCCCCGTCTATACTCTTGTCCTGCATGGCGCTTTTATAGCGCGCAGGGATTCACAAGTGTTGGTGCGTTTGATACCTAAGGCCGTAAATATCCCGGGGGAGTCCTTGGCCCTTTGGCTAGGGACGGGGCAGCGCCCCCAAAAGAATGTCGTGAGCGCAGCCCGCAACCGGATCCGTTTAAAGGTTCTCCGCCTGCGGCATTCCCAGAATATGATACCCGCCATCGACGTGAATGATTTCGCCCGTCGTACAAGCCCCCGCATCGGATGCCAGATAAACAGCCGTGCCACCCACGGCCTCCAATGTCGCATTGGCACGCATTGGCGCGTTCTGGTCGGTGTGCTTGTAGGTCTTGCGCGCCCCCCCGATAGCAGCGCCAGCCAGCGTCTTCATCGGACCGGGTGAAATCGCGTTCACGCGAATGCCCTCCGGCCCCAGATCATTGGCCAGATACCGCGTCGCACTCTCCAGCGCCGCCTTGGCCACACCCATCACATTGTAGTTTGGCACAACTTTATTGGACCCCTGATAAGTCAGCGTCATCAACGTCCCCCCGCTCTCGACCATCAAAGGATGCGCACGGCGCGCCACCTCGATAAAGCTGTAGGCGGATATATCCATCGACTGTTTAAAGTTCGCGCGCGAGGTGTTCAGAAAACGCCCCGTCAGTTCTGCCTTGTCGGAAAATGCAATCGCATGAACCACGAAATCAATCGACGGCCAGCGCGCGCCCAACTGTTCGAACGCCGTATCAAGCGAGGCGTCGTCGGTCACATCCACATCCACCATGAAATCCGATCCGACACTCTGCGCCAATGGCTTCAACCGCGACCCGAAAGCCTCGCCCTGATAGGTAAAGGCCAGTTCGGCCCCCGCCCCTGCCATCGCGCGCGCAATCCCCCACGCAATCGAGCGTTCGTTGGCCACGCCCATGATCAGACCACGTTTTCCGTCCAGCAAACCAGCCATATACCCGATCCTATCCCTGATATTTCGACAAGATCATCGAACCGTTGGTACCACCAAACCCGAAAGAATTGGTCATCACCGAATCAAGGCCCGCCCCGTCAACCCGCTCCAGCGCGATCTCGCTCGGGTCCAGCCGGTCGTCCAGCGTGGCAACGTTGATCGACGGCGCGATAAAATCGTCCTTCAGCATCAAAAGACAAAAGATTGTCTCAAGCGCGCCAGCCGCGCCTTGCGCGTGGCCGGTCATGGATTTTGTCGAACTCACCGGCGGTGTGCTGCCTTGGCCAAACACCCGCCGTACCGCTTCGATTTCGCCCACATCGCCGACGGGCGTCGAGGTGCCATGCGCGTTGATATAACTTACACTGCGTCCTTGGGGCAACGTCTCCAGCGCAAGGCGCATCGCACGCTCGCCGCCCTCACCCGAAGGGGCCACCATATCGTGCCCGTCCGATGTCGCGGCATAGCCGGTCACTTCGGCGTAAATCGTTGCACCGCGCGCAAGTGCATGCTCCAGATCTTCAAGCACAACAATCCCGCCACCGCCCGAAATCACAAAACCGTCTCGGTCCTGATCAAACGCGCGCGAGGCCTGCGCCGGCGTGTCGTTATATTTGCTGCTCATGGCGCCCATCGCATCAAACAGACACGACAGCGTCCAATCCAGCTCTTCACCACCGCCCGCAAACATCACGTCCTGCTTGCCCAGCATGATCTGCTCTGCCGCATTGCCGATACAATGCAGCGAAGTCGAGCAAGCCGAGGTGATCGAATAATTGATACCTTTGATTTTGTAAGCCGTTGATAGATTCGCACTGACTGTAGAGGACATGCACTTTGGCACGGCAAAGGGACCAATCCGCTTGGTCGCGCCGGTTTCACGCACCACATTATGTGCCGTCAGCATGGCCGACGTAGACGGCCCGCCAGAGCCTGCAATCAAACCGGTGCGCGCATTCGAAACCTGCGTCTCATCCAGCCCCGCATCCGCAATCGCCTGCCCCATCGCGATATAGGCATAAGCCGCACCCGGCCCCATAAAGCGGTAGGCGCGCTTGTCGATATGCTGTGACGGGTCGATCTTCAGCGTGCCTGCGACACGGCTGCGAAATCCGTGCTCTACCATCTCGGGTGACGCTTCGATCCCGCTGGTGCCGGATTTGAGTGCGGCTGTGACCTCATCGGCGTTGTTTCCGATGGATGAGACTATGCCAAGTCCCGTTACGACGACGCGGCGCATACGCAGCACTCCCTTGAAATTTCCAAACAATGTGTAGGACAGCAAAACGGTGCGGCGCAACCTAATTGGCGATTTTGTTGCGCCAATTAGGCCCGAGGTTCAAAATACGGCCTCGCCCCCAAGCGCGGCCAAGCCAACCGGCGCGCCCCCAAGATCAGTTTTCCGACAATGCGACTTTCATATCTTTCACCTGATAGATCACCTCGCCATCGGCCTCCACGATGCCATCCGCCACGCCCATCGTCAGGCGGCGGGTCTGGATCGCTTTGGTGAAATCAATCTTGTAGGTCAACATCTTGCGGTTGGGCCGGACCATACCGGTAAGCTTCACCTCACCCACGCCCAGCGCATATCCACGCCCCAGCCAGCCGCGCCAGCCAAGGTTAAAGCCCGTCAACTGCCACAGCCCGTCAAGACCCAGACAGCCCGGCATGATCGGATTGCCTGGAAAGTGGCAGTCGAAAAACCACAGATCAGGCGTGATATCGAATTCGGCCGTGATGTGACCTTTTCCATGCGCTCCACCATCGGCAGACACGTCGGTAATCCGGTCCATCATCAACATCGGTGGCGCAGGCAGTTGCGCATTGCCCGGACCAAAAAGCTCCCCGCGTGCGCATTTCAACAGATCGTCCTTGTCAAAGCTCGTGGGGTAGTCTGCCATGGTTGCGGTCCTCGTTTGGGATGCTGGATACTGTGTCCCAACGCTCCTAACATCCGGATCGGCGTCGCTGCAAGACCCGCACCAATCCTGCGGCGGCGGCGAAAGACCACATATTCACCCTTTATGACCCGACTCTACATAGCTTTTGGGTTTTTTGTTTGAAACCCGCCCCCAAGCGCCCCATATTGTCCGATATGAAAAACGAGGTCGATCATGTCGGACACTGAGCTCGAAACCGGAGCGAAATGGCTCGCTGCCGCAAGCCTGCGGCCAACGCGCCAGCGGCTGACGCTTGCCACGTTGCTGGTCGGCGACGGTCAGCACCGCCATGTCACCGCCGAAAGCCTCTTTGACGCCGCCAAGGACAAAGGCGATACGGTATCGCTTGCGACAGTCTACAATACCCTGCGCGCCTTCTGCGATGCCGGGCTGGTGCAGGAGGTCACGGTAGACGGCTCGCGCAGCTATTTCGACACCAACACCCACGATCACCCGCATTTCTTCTGGGAAGACGAAGGGCGCCTGTCGGACGCCCCGATCGACCAGTTGGTAATCTCGCAACTTCCCGATGTGCCCGAAGGTGCGGAAATCGCATCTGTGGACGTTGTGATCCGCCTGCGCAAAAAGCGTTGACGCCCCTGCCATTGGCTTGAAACGACACTGCGCGCCTCAAAGCTGAAAGCAATGCGCCCCTTCGTCAATCCTGCGCAACAACCGGCTTTCCACCCTCACCCGAAACGCACATAAAAAAGGACGCCGCAACGGACGCCCTTCTTCATTTGGCAAATTAACCTCCGGGGAGTCTTTGCCCCTCAGGGCAAAGACGGGGCAGCGCCCCCAAACAAAAGGCGTGGGCGCAGCCCGCAACCGGATCAGGCCGCGTCGATTTTTACCAGCTCGATGTCGAATTTCAGGTCTTTGCCGGCAAGCGGGTGGTTCGCGTCCAGCGTGACAGTTGTTTCATCCGCTTCGACCACAGTCACCGGCATCGCCTGCCCGTCGGGTGTTTGCATCTGCAACTGTGTACCTGGATCCAGTGGAATATCCGCAGGGATGCCTTCGCGCGGGACGGATTGACGCATTTCGGGGTTCGCCTGACCATAGGCATCATCGGCGCCAATGGTGACGACTTTTTTCTCGCCGACCGTCATGCCGGGAATCGCCGTGTCGAGGCCGGGAATGATCTGGCCCGAGCCAACAACAAACTCCAAAGGATCGCGCCCTTCAGAGCTGTCAAACGTCGTGCCATCCAGCAGGGTGCCGGTGTAGTGCAATTGTACCGTGTCGCCAGCCTTTACTTCGGCCATAAGTCGTCTCCAGTATTGTTGGGAAAAGAAGGTCGGAGGCCGCGTATCTGCGCAGGTGCTCCAAAAGGTGGCGACACCCTTTCAAGTCCAACGGCCAAGGACAACCCCCCATTTCGTGCTTTTCCACCGGCCTGCCCCGTGTCAATCTGTACCAAATGTAACAATTCACCTGGCGGAGCCTGTCCTATGCCCCTCAACCTACCGATTCTTGTGTCATGCTGTCCTTTCCTCGAACCTGCGGCGCTGACCGTACAGGCAGTTGCATAATGGCACATTTCACAAGCTCCGACGGCCTGTCCATCTATTACGAGGACGAGGGCGAAGGCCTGCCGATCCTGTGCCTTGCGGGTCTCACACGCACCACATCGGATTTCGATTACGTCACCCCGCATCTGTCGGGCAACCGCGTGATCAAGATGGATTACCGCGGACGCGGGCAGTCGGATTTCGACCCGAACTGGAAAAATTACAACCTGCAAGTCGAATGCCGCGATGTGATCGAACTTCTTGATCATCTCAAGATCGACAAGGTAGCGATCATCGGCACCTCGCGCGGCGGGCTGAACGCCATGGGCCTTGCCAGAGGGGCCAAAGATCGCCTGCTGGGCGTGGCGCTCAACGATGTAGGACCGGTGATCGAACCGGTGGGGATGGAGGTGATCAAGGAATTCATCGGGCGCGCCCCCGCCGCCAAAACCTATGAAGAAGCCGCCGCCGCCATGGAGCACGCCTTTACCGAATTCAGCCACATGCCCGAGGGCCGCTGGCTCGAAGAGGCAAAGCGGCACTACAAACAGGACGCGGACGGGTTGCACATCACTTATGACAAGCACCTGCGCGATGCCGTTCTGGCGGCGGGCGACAAGATGATGCCGGATCTGTGGCCCTTCTTCGACGCTCTCGAAGGGTTGCCATTGGCCTTGATCTGGGGGCTGAACTCGTCACTACTCAGCCCGCAAACAGTTGCCGGGATGGAAAAACGCCGCCCCGACATGATCGTGGGCCGTGTGCCGCATCGCGGGCATATCCCGTTTCTCGACGAGGCAGAAGCCGTGGCGGCGCTACACGCGTGGTTGGAGCAAATGCAGTGAACATCACGATGATTCGCGCCGCCGCCCTGCGTCTCGAAGGGCACGCGTTGCGCACGCCGTTGCTGCGCTCGCCGTTTCTGGACGATATCGCAGGTCGGCGTGTGTGGGTCAAACCGGAGTGCTTGCAACACACCGGTAGCTTCAAGTTTCGCGGCGCATATGCCGCTTTGTCCGCGCTTGAACCGGATCTGCGCGCGCAAGGCGTCGTCGCGTTCTCCTCTGGCAACCATGCTCAGGGCGTCGCCCATGCCGCGCGGCTTCACGGCACCACCTCTGTTATCGTCATGCCATCGGATGCGCCCGCGCTAAAGGTCGCCAACACCCGCGCCTTGGGTGGCGAAGTCGTCCTTTACGACCGCGACACCGAGAGCCGCGAAGAGATCGGCGCAAGGCTAAGCAACGCGCGTGGCCTGACCCTGATCAAACCCTATGACGCGCCTGAAGTGATTGCGGGCCAAGGCACATGCGGGTTGGAAATTGCGCAGGACGCGGCGGCACATGGCATCACCACCGCCGACGTAATCGTCTGCTGCGGCGGTGGCGGACTGACCTCGGGCATCGCATTGGCGCTTGAGGCAGACGCCCCCGGACTGCGGGTACGCCCCGCCGAACCGGAAGGCTTTGACGATGTGGCCCGTTCGCTTGTCATGGGCGAAATCCAGCGCAACGCGCGCACCTCGGGCAATATCTGCGATGCCATCGTGACACCGCAACCCGGTGATCTGACGTGGCCGGTGATAAAGCGCCTGTGCGGCCCCGGTCTGGTCATTACCGAAGACGAGGCGCTCGCCGCGATGGCGCAGGCGTGGAACCGGCTGAAAATCGTGGCAGAACCGGGGGGCGCTGCCGCCCTCGCCGCCGCATTAGTCCGCAAGGACGAGATCGAGGGCGACGATGTGATTGTCACCGTTTCAGGTGGCAACGTGGACCCTGCGATGTTTGCCCGCGCGCTGGCAACCTTGTAAAAACCAACCAGAAAGGCTTTGAATCATGCAGATTTTCGATACCGGACAGGTCAGACTCCATTACCGCGTGGATGGTCCCGAAGACGGCGCACCCGTGGTTTTCGCCAACTCGCTTGGCACCGACTTGCGCCTGTGGGATGCGATACTGCCACTGCTGCCGCAAGGCCTGCGCATCATCCGCTGGGACAAGCGCGGGCATGGTCTGTCATCAATTCCGCCGGCTCCCTACCCCATGGGCGCGCTGATCACCGATTGCGAACGCCTGCTTGATCATCTTGAAGTCAAGGATTGCGTTTTTGTCGGGCTAAGCATCGGCGGCATGATCGCGCAGGGGCTCGCTGCCAAACGGCTTGATCTGATCCGCGCCGTTGTTTTGAGCAACACCGCCGCCAAGATCGGCAACCCCGACATGTGGGCCGAACGGATCGCGGCAGTCGAAAAGAGCGGCGTGCAAACCCTTGCCGATGGAGTGATGGAGCGGTGGTTTTCCAAAGGCTTTCACGCCAAACCGGAAATCGAGCTGTGGCGCAACATGTTGATCCAACAGGACGACGCGGGCTATGCCGGATGCTCCGCTGCGATTTCGGGCACGGATTTTTTCACCACCACCGCCGATTTGCGACTGCCGTGCCTTGGCATAGCAGGCAGCGAAGACGGCTCCACCCCGCCTGATCTGGTGCGTGAAACCACCGACCTGATCCCCGGCTCGAAATTTCATCTGATCCGCAACGCAGGCCACCTGCCCTGTGTCGAACAGCCCGAAGAATACGCGCGTGTGCTGACGGATTTCCTCAAAGGCGTCGGGCATGTCTGACCGCTTTGTCACCATCGCAAAGGAGTGCTGATATGGCCGCAAGCGTTTTCGACAGCGCGCTATTTGCGCGTCTTTTCCCGACCGGCGATGCAGGCCGCCTGTTCTCGGATGGGGCCGCAGTGCGCGCGATGCTGCTTGCCGAAGGGGCATTGGCAAAAGCTCAGGGCGCGCAGGGCATTATCCCCGAACTCAGCGCGGCCGCGATCCAGCGCGCCAGCCTTGAGATTGCCATTGATCCCGGCGCAATCGCCAAAGCCACCGGCGAAAATGGCGTGAGCGTCCCCGGCCTTGTGGCTGCGTTTCGCACCGAGATGAACGCGCCCGAACACGCGCAATTCGTCCATTGGGGGGCCACCAGTCAGGACATCATCGACACCGGTCTGATGCTGCGTCTGCGCCAGTTGCTGATGCTGTGCGAGGCGGATCTGCGCATCATTATCGCCACCCTCGCGGCCCAAGCCGAAGCGCACGCCGACACGCCGATGGCCGGACGCACCTATAACCAGCACGCCACGCCGACCAGTTGGGGCGCGGTTGTGGCCGATTGGGGCCATGCCCTGTGTGATCTGGTGGATGCACTCCCCGCACTGCGCGCGTCATCGCTGTTTGTTTCCCTGTCGGGCGCGGCTGGTACTTCCGCCGCCCTCGGCCCTGATGCGGCGGACACCCGCAAGGCACTGGCCGAGGGGCTGGGTCTCAACGATCCAAAGCGCAGCTGGCATGTGGATCGCGGCCCGATCCTGCGCATCGCCGACTGGCTTGTGCAAGTGAGCGAAGTTCTGGCCCGGATGGGGGCAACCCTGTCCGCGCTCACAGCAACGGAGGTGGGCGAAGTGCACCTTGGCGCGTCCGGTGCCTCTTCAACCATGCCGCAAAAGCAAAATCCGGTGGGGCCGAGCGTGCTGCACGCGTTGGGCCATCAGGCCACTGGCCTGCGCGCCACCCTCGCCCCCGCCACGCGGCACATGCATCAACGCGACGGGGCGGCGTGGTTTACCGAATGGATGGTGTTGCCGCAGCTTTGCCTTGGAACCGCATCCGCCTTGCAACACGCCAAAACGATCACTGCATCGCTCGCGCCCGATACGGCGCAGATGCGCGCAAATGTCGACGGCGGCCTTGGCCTGATCCATGCCGAAGCGCTCAGCTTTGCGCTTGCGACCACGATGGCGCGCCCCAAGGCACAGGCCGCGACCAAAGCCCTGTGCCAGCGCGCACAGGAAAGCGGTAAAGCGCTGGAATCCCTTGCCCGCGCCGCGCACCCCAACCTGCCGGACCAGCTTTTTGATACGGCGCAAAATATGGGCGATGCCCCGTCAGAGGCGCGCGCCTTTGCGGTGCGCGCGCGGTCGCTCTAAAGGATGCGCCTGCCCGTCGTCTTTATCCTGCTCACGGTGGTGATAGATGCGATGGGCATTGGCCTGATCATTCCGGTGATGCCCGTTCTCATTCAGGAGGTGGGTGGCGGTACATTGGCCGAAGCGGCGATCTGGGGCGGTATCCTGTCGACAGCTTTCGCCGTCATGCAGTTCCTGTTTGGCCCTGTGATGGGCGGGCTGTCGGACCGTTTTGGCCGCCGTCCGGTTCTGCTTCTGGCACTGTTGGTGATGGCCTTTGACTATGTGCTGATGGCGTTGGCCGGCAGCGTCTGGATTTTGCTCATCGGGCGTCTGGTTGGCGGTATCACAGCCGCCACCCAATCCACCGCCAGCGCCTATATGTCCGACATCACCGTGCCGCAAATGCGCGCGGCGAATTTTGGTCTGATCGGGGCGGCCTTTGGTGCGGGCTTTGTTCTGGGACCGCTTCTGGGCGGGCTTTTGGCGCAATACGGCACCCGCGCGCCGTTCTGGGTTGCGGCGGCGCTGGCAACGGCAAATGCGCTGTTCGGCTGGGTCGTCCTGACCGAAACCGTCACCGACAGTACCCGCCGTGCGTTCATCTGGCGTCGTGCCAATCCGCTCGGCGCGCTGCGCAGCCTTGGCCGCTTGCCCGGCGTGACACCGCTTTTGGCAATCTACTTCATCTACCATGTCGGATTCGCCGTTTACCCCGCCGTCTGGTCCTACTTCGGGATCGAGCGGTTCGATTGGTCACCTGCCACCATCGGCCTGTCGCTTGGCCTGTTCGGCGGGATGATGGCGCTCGTTCAGGGCGGGTTGATCCGGCCCGTCCTGCGAAGTTTCGGCGAGCGCGGCACCGTGATCGCCGGGCATGTCGCGTCCATTATAAGCTTTACGCTCATCGCGGTTCTGACCTCGGGCAGTTGGGTGCTGATCCTGACGCCGCTGGCCGCGTTGGGCGGGATCATCCCGCCCGCGCTGCAGGGAATGATGTCGGCGCGGGTGGCCAATGATGCCCAAGGGGAGCTTCAGGGCGCGCTCACCTCGGCCTCAGCGCTGGCAATGATCCTCTCGCCCTTGGTCATGACGAACGTATTTGCACAATTTACTGCTGCCGCTACGCCGGTCTACTTGCCCGGAGCGCCGTTTTTGCTCGCCGCAGCTCTCAGCATTCTGGGACTGACCGTAATCCTGTCAACGACGCGACAGGCAAAACGCCGCACCACATAGCGGAAAACTACTTGCTGCGCCGCGCAATCTGCGCAACCCTCACGTTAAACATATGACCCGAAAAGGATTTGCTTGGTGAAAAAGATCAAAGCTGCCGTGTGTCACGAATTTGGCGCCCCTCTCAAAATCGAAGAAATCACCCTGCGTGCGCCCGAGGCGGGCGAGGTCGAGGTGCAACTGGATGCCGTGGCGATCTGCCATTCCGATATTTCATTCGCCGAAGGAGCATGGGGCGGCTCGCTCCCGGCGGTCTATGGACACGAAGCGGCAGGCATTGTTACAGGGATCGGCACCGGCGTTCACGGCGTTTCGACAGGCGACAGTGTCGTTGTCACGCTGATTCGCTCGTGTGGCACCTGCGCGCCCTGCGCCAGCGGCGCGCCGACGCTCTGCACCACTCCTTATGACGGCGACAAGGGGCCGATCAAAACCGCTGATGGCGGCAAACTGCATCAGGCGATGGCCTGTGGTGCCTTTGCCGAGGCGGTCGTGGTGGACCAGCGCCAGATTGTGAAAATCAGCCCCGATGTACCAAAAGAATCCGCCGCCCTCATCGCCTGCGGCGTCATCACGGGCGTGGGTGCTGTGGTCAACGCCGCAGGGCTGCGGGCGGGGCAGGACGTTGTTGTCATCGGTGCGGGCGGTGTCGGCCTTAACGCTATTCAGGGCGCGCGCATCGCAGGCGCGCGCCGCATTGTTGCCGTGGATATGAGCCCCGAAAAGCTGGAAGTAGCCAAGGAATTCGGCGCGACCGACGGCGTTCTGGCCACCGATGCAAAACCGTGGTCCGCCGCCAGAAAGTTGACGGGGCGCGGGGCGGATGCGGTGATTGTTACCGTTGGCGCGATCCCTGCCTATGACACCGCGCCGCGTTATCTGGCGTATGGCGGCAAGGTGGTGATGGTGGGAATGCCCCATTCGGGCGCTAAATCATCATACGAACCCGTGGTCATGGCAGCCGTGGGACAGGGCATGATCGGCTCCAAGATGGGTGATGTCGTGATTCAACGGGACATTCCGTGGATGGAGGATCTTTATGCGCAAGGGCGCTTGAAACTGGACGAGCTGATCTCGGGCCGCTGGTCGCTGGAGCAGATCAACGAGGCCATTGCCGATACCAAAACCGGTTCGGCGCGGCGCAACGTGATCCTGTTTGAGCATTAGAGACCGAACAGGACCGCTGCAGCTCGTGGAATCTTCAGGATTGAGTTTACAGGCCAAATGAAGCCCATGGACGGTGCTTCTTTTGGTGCGCGGCGCGGGAAGTGAGGAAGATAAAAGAATGCGATTGAGCGATCTCGAGATTATCATCACGGCCCCGCCCGCACCGGGCTGGGGCGGGCGCTATTGGATATTGGTCAAGCTCACTACCGCCTGCGGTATTGTAGGGTGGGGCGAGTGTTATGCGTCCTCGGTCGGGCCGGACGCGATGCGCGCCGTGATCGAGGATGTATTTATGCGCCATATGGAAGGGGAAAACCCGGAAAACATCGAACTGATGTTTCGCCGCGCCTATTCCTCGGGCTTTACCCAGCGTCCCGATCTGAGTGTGATGGGCGCGTTTTCGGGACTTGAAATTGCCTGCTGGGACATCTTGGGCAAAGCGCGCGACCGGCCTGTTTATGCTCTATTGGGCGGACAGATGAACGCGCGTGTGCGTGCCTATACATACCTTTACCCGCTGCCTCATCACGACCTGAACGCCTTTTGGACATCGCCTGATATGGCCGCCGAATCCGCGTTGGACGCGGTCGCGCGTGGCTATACGGCGGTGAAATTCGATCCCGCTGGCCCTTATACCCTGCGCGGCGGTCACATGCCCGCCATGTCCGACATCACGCAATCCGTCGCCTTTTGCAAAGCCATCCGCGAAGCGGTGGGCGCGCGCGCCGATCTGTTGTTTGGCACGCATGGTCAATTCTCTACCGCTGGTGCGATCCGGCTGGGACAGGCGATCGCACCCTATGCGCCGCTGTGGTACGAAGAACCCGTCCCGCCGGATAATGTGGCCGGGATGGCCAAGGTCGCTGCTGCTGTTGCTGTCCCCGTGGCCACGGGCGAGCGGCTGACCACCAAGGCCGAATTTGCTCCGGTCCTGCGGGCAGGTGCCGCCGCGATCCTTCAACCGGCGCTGGGACGTGCAGGCGGCATCTGGGAGATGAAGAAAGTCGCGGCGATGGCGGAAGTCTATAACGCGCAGATGGCCCCGCATCTGTATGCCGGTCCTCTAGAGTGGGCCGCAAACATCCATTTCGGCGTGAGCATCCCCAATCTGCTGATGGCCGAAACGATCGAAACACCTTTCCATGACAGACTTATCAAGGGCAGCATCCGGGTCGAAGGCGGCTTTATTCCTGCGCCCACCGCACCTGGGCTTGGCATCGACGTTGACGAGGGTTTTGCGCGCGCGCACCCTTACACAGGGGACGGGTTGCACCTACAGATGCAGGAAGCGCCTTGCGATTATGTGAATGGAAACGCCTTTGAGGGGGGTGCGCCCGCGCGCCGCGAGTAGGGAACCGAGCACATGCCCGTTGTCCAGCCGACACATTCCAGATATAGAAAGACTCCGAAATGAGCGATCACAGCATTCTGTTCAACCCTGTCGACATGGGCGATACCACCCTTCCCAACCGCGTTCTGATGGCGCCGCTGACACGCAACCGCGCCAACGCGGACGGTACGCCAAAAGACATGGCCCAGACCTATTACGCCCAGCGCGCCAGCGCCGGCTTGATCCTCACCGAGGCCAGCCAGATTTCCGCGACCGCCAAGGGCTACCTTGACGCGCCGGGCATTTACACCGACGCGCAAATCGCGGCCTGGAAAAAGATCACCGATACGGTCCATGCCGCAGGCGGGCGAATCTTCTGTCAACTGTGGCATGTGGGCCGGATCAGCCATTCATCGCTGCTGCCGGACGGTCGCGCGCCCGTTTCTTCGACGGACAGGGCCGCCAAAGCCAAGACATTCACCGCCAACGGATTTGAACACACCTCCAAACCACAAGCGCTGGACCAGAAAGGTATTCGCCAGACCATCGCCGATTATGGGACGGCGGCAAAAGCGGCAAAAGCCGCAGGATTTGACGGTATCGAAATACACGCCGCCAACGGCTATCTTATCGACCAGTTCTTGCAGGACGGTGTGAACGATCGCACTGATACCTACGGCGGCAGCATCCAAAACCGCATGCGCTTGCTTAAAGAAGTGCTGGACGTCGTAACGGAGGTTTTCGGGGCTGGCCGGACGGGTGTGCGCCTGGCGCCGCGCGGCGAGGCCAATGATGTGTCAGACAGCGATCCCGAAGCTCTTTTCTCCGCAGTCTACAAGATGCTCGACGCACGCAAGCTGGCTTATCTGCATGTTGTCGAACGCTTTCGCAGTGATGATGGCGAGAAAAGCCTGATCCACGCGCTGCGCCCGCATTACACCGGTTTTTACATGGCCAACGGCGGCTATGATGCACAGACAGCGACAAAGGCAATCGAAAGCGGTCATGCCCATGCGGTGGCCTTTGGCCGTCCCTTCATCGCCAATCCCGACCTGCCCGAACGCTTGCGCCGGGGCGCAGACCTGAACGAGCAGCATCAGGATACATTTTATGGTGGCGGTCGGGCCGGTTACACCGACTATCCGTTTCTGGATACGCCCCCGGCATAGTTCGCAGACATTCTGCGCCGCAATAAGCAGATTGATGGCCGGATCATTTCGACAGTTACGCAAAAGAAATCCCGCGCGTGGCAGCCACGCGCGGGGATACTCATTCACCTGATTGCTCAGGCCTTAAAAGAACGCCTGCAAGCCGGTCTGCGCACGTCCGAGAATCAGCGCGTGAACGTCATGCGTGCCCTCATAGGTGTTTACGGTCTCAAGGTTCACCATGTGGCGGATCACCTGAAACTCGCCCGAGATGCCGTTGCCACCGTGCATGTCACGCGCGTGACGTGCGATTTCCAGCGCCTTGCCGCAGTTATTGCGCTTGATGATCGAGATCATTTCCGGCGCTGCGTTTGCCTTGTCCATCAGACGGCCCACTTGCAATGAGGCTTGAAGGCCAAGGCTGATTTCCGTCATCATGTCGGCCAGCTTTTTCTGGAACAACTGGGTCTGCGCCAACGGCTTGTTGAACTGGTGACGGTCCAGACCGTACTGGCGTGCCGCGTGCCAGCAGAATTCGGCCGAGCCCATGACACCCCAACTGATGCCGTAACGCGCACGGTTCAAACAGCCGAACGGACCTTTCAGACCCTGCACATGCGGCAGCAGCGCATCGTCGCCCACTTCCACATTATCCATGACGATTTCGCCGGTGATCGACGCGCGCAACGACAGCTTGTTGCCGATCTTTGGCGCACTCAGACCCTTCATGCCTTTCTCAAGGATGAAGCCGCGAATCTTGCCGCCATGCTCTTCCGACTTGGCCCAGACCACAAACACATCCGCAATCGGCGCGTTCGAAATCCACATTTTGGAACCGGTGATTTTATACCCATTGGCCGTCTTTACCGCGCGGGTTTTCATGCCTGCGGGGTCGGAACCTGCGTCCGGTTCTGTCAGGCCAAAGCAGCCGATGAATTCGCCCGAGCACAGTTTGGGCAGAAATTTCTTGCGTTGCGCTTCAGAGCCGTAGGCATAGATCGGATACATCACCAGCGACGCCTGCACGGACATCATCGAGCGATAACCGCTGTCCACCCGCTCGACCTCGCGCGCGACCAGACCGTAAGAGACATAGTTGCCGCCCAGCCCGCCGTATTCTTCAGGGATTGTAACGCCCAGAAGGCCCATGTCGCCCATTTCGCGGAAAATTCCCGGATCGGTCTCTTCGGTTTCGAACGCCTTGATGACACGCGGTTGCAGCTTTTCCTGCGCATAGGAGCGCGCGCTTTGCATGATCATGCGCTCGTCTTCTTCCAGCTGGTCATCCAGACGCAGCGGATCGGACCATTCGAAAGATCCCAGATCAGGGGCGTCCTTTGCTCGGAGTTTAGGGGCTTCGGCGTTCATTGCATATCCTTTCGGGGAAACGATTATTGCTTCACTCGGTCCTTTATTGCATTTCCCATGGCAAAGTTCTAACGATGCTTACTCCTCAACCCATGAGAAAAAGTCATACATGATTGCGCCGCGCAGATACCTGCCCTCTGTTTCTGCCCTGCTGGCCTTCGAGGCCTGCGCGCGCCTTGGCAGCGCCACGCAAGCCGCGACAGAGCTGTCGCTGACGCAGTCCGCCATCAGCCGTCAGATCAAGACATTGGAAGACCAGCTGGGTGTTGCGCTGATGGCGCGCAAGGGGCGCGCGTTGGTGCTGACGCAGACGGGTACGGAATATGTGCGCGAAGTGCGCGAGATTTTGGGGCGACTGGCGCAAGCCTCGGTGAACGCGCGCACCGAACGCCGAAGCGGCGTGTTGACGTTGGCGATCCTGCCCGCCTTCGGGATGCACTGGCTGGCTCCGCGCCTGTCCGATTTCTCGGCCGCTCATCCCGAGATCACGGTGAACCTGTCCACCCGGTTGCGCCCCTTTTCCATCGGTTCCAGCCCCTTTGATGCAGCGATCCATTTCGGGCGCGAAGACTGGCCCGGCGTTGATTATATGCCGCTGCTGCCGGAAATCGTGGTGCCGGTCTGCGCGCCCGATCTGGCGGGTGCGCCCTTTGATGCGGCCTCGGCGTTGCTGGGTCACCCGCTTTTGCATCTGGAAACACGCCCGCGCGCATGGTCGCGCTGGTTCGAGGCGGTCGGCCTGACAACAGAACCGCCGCACGGCATGGTTTTTGATCAATTCGCAACGATGGCACAGGCGGCAATGCACGGGCTTGGCATCGCCTTGCTGCCAACCTTCGTGGCACAGCCCTATTTGAATGAAGGGCAGTTGATACTGGCCTCCGACAAGGCCAACGAGAGCATCGGCAGCTATTACCTCGTCTGGCCCGATGACCGCCCCGCCCCCTCCGCGCTGGTTGCGTTTCGCGATTGGTTGGCCCGCCAGTCACAGCACGGCTAAGCATCGCCAATCATTCAAATCTGGCCCAAATGTCAAAATTCCGCCACAATCATCACGTAGATAACTGCATCTGTGACCGGGTGGGGCCGACACAAAGGAGCATTTCGATGCTGAAGAATTATCGCGCGCGGGCTGCGGCGTTGGCGGCCTTGATTACATGCGCCACCGGTCCGGTTGCCGCCGAATCCTATGAAGTCATGATTATGGAATACGGCTTTTTCCCCGAAGTCAGTTATGTGCAAGAGGGTGACCAGCTTATCTTTATCAACATGTCCGGTCTCACCCGCCGGATCGAAGGGCGCGATGCTGTCTGGGTCACCCCTGACATGGCCGACGGTACCCAGTTCACGCTCAATGTCGCGGCAGACATGCCGGACACGTTCAAATCCTACGTCGAAGGCGTGGAATCCGAAGCGACAACCGAAGGCGGGGACACCGAAGCGGTCGATGATCCGAACGGCACAATCCTTGGCAAACTGAACTACAGCGCGGCGCCCGAACTACAAAACAACTAACGCGGCCCGGATGAAAATACACGCTTGACCCAGTGGCGTTTTCTGGTTGGTCTGCTGCCTTGCGTGTGAACCGTTTTCACGTCAGCCGCTTGGCCCTGCCGCATGCAAAAGCGCGCCCCCATTGCCGGGAGGCGCGCTTGATAGCATCCGAATGCGCCGCCGCTTATTTCACGGTAATGCGGCCATCGGTGTAGGGCGTATAAGGCGCGTTCTGCACCAGATAATCGGCTACGACCTCGGCCACGTCCGGACCGAAATCATAGGCGTTTTGTGCAGATTTGAACATCGCATAGCCATCGCCGCCGTTGCGCACATAGTTGTTGGACACAACGCCGTACATCTTTTCCATCTCCACCGGCGCGCCGCCGATCATCACCTGCGACACGCGGGCGCCCGGCTCTTGCGCGGCGTCAAACGCATAGGTCATCCCCGCCACCTGCGCAAAGCGCCCCGCGCCGTCGGCCACTTCGCTCACCCCGTTCTCAAGCGCCTCGACAAGCGTCGCGCCGGTCACCTGAAACGTCGACAGCGTGTTCTGGAACGGCAGCACGGTCAAAACCTCGCCCATCGTCACTTCGCCCGCGTCGATGGACGCGCGGATGCCGCCGCTGTTCTGGAACGCAATGTCGATCCCCTGATCCTTGACGCGCGCCAGCATCGCATCCGCAAGCAGATTGCCCATCTCGCATTCCTTGACGCGGCACACATCACGTTCGCCCCCGATCATCACATCGGTTTGTGCCACCACCTTGTTGCGAATTTCCTCAAGCGGCTTGGCCATTTCGGCTATCCGCTCCACGGTTGCTGAATCCTCGGCCACGCCCGCGTCAATCAGGAGCGGATCGCCTTTGGCTTGCGTAATGTTGCCTTCGTCATCGAAAGTCACGTTCAGCTCGCCCAGATATTTTCCATAGGCATAGGCCTGCACGATGGCGGTATTGTTCACCATCGTCGGATATGGCCCCTCGGCGCGCTCGTCGGTGTTGGACAACAACGTATTCGTATGCCCGCCCACGATCACGTCCACGCCGGTCGTCTCTGCCGCGACCCGCTGGTCGACGCCATAGCCCGAGTGGCTGAGCACTATAATCTTGTTCACACCGCGCGCGCTTAACAGATCCACCTCGCCCTGCACCGCCGCAACCGGATCGGTGAAGATGACGTTATCTCCGGGGCTGGCCAATTCGTCCGTGTCCTGTGGCGTCAGGCCGATCAGGCCGATTTGCTCGCCGCCGCGCTCGATCACGGTGGATTTCGCCAGCTTGTCCGCCAACAGCGGCTCGGCGCTTACATCCGCATTGGACATCAGGATCGGAAAGTTGATCGCGGCCATGAACGATGCCAGCACTTCGGGACCATCATCAAATTCGTGGTTGCCCACGGTCATCGCGTCATAGCCAAGCTTGTTCATCATCTCGGCGGCAAGCTGCCCTTTATAGTAAGAATAAAACAGCGTACCCTGAAACTGGTCGCCCCCGTCCACCAGAATCGCATTGTTGCTGCGCGCCTGCGCGTCCTTGATCGCGGTGACCAGACGGGCCGTCCCGCCAAAGCAGTCACCGGCAGTGTTGTCTTCCGCGCCGCAGGGGCCGTCATACTTGCTTATCGGTTCGAAGCGGGCGTGAAAGTCGTTGGTGTGCAGGATTGTCAGGCTATAATCGGCGCTGGCCATGCCTGCCGTCAGGCTCAGAACGGCGGCGCTCAAAAGGAATCGTTTCATGGATCGGGCTCCCTGTTACGTTACGTCGCCTATGGTGGCGCGCGCATCGCACCCTGTCAAAGCCGATATGCGCGCGCCTATTCAGGCCACGCATCAGGCTTGACCGCCCAGCGCGCGCAATGCATCACAAGGGCATGCTTATTTTCAAAATTCTCCGCACCGACGAATGGCAAGCGTTGCGCGATCAGGGCGAGACCACCGGCGCGCCCGTCGATATCGCAGACGGCTACATTCACTTTTCCACCGCACAGCAGGCCCCAGAAACCGCCGCCAAGCATTTTGCAGGGCAAGACGGGCTGTTTCTGCTGGCCGCACAAACGGACGCCTTGGGCGACGCGCTTGAATGGGAAGTATCGCGCGGGGATGCGCTTTTCCCCCATCTCTACCGCACATTGACCCTTGCCGATGTGCAATGGGCGCAACCCTTGCCGTTGAAAAACGGAGCGCACCAGTTCCCCGCAGGTTTAGAAGAGGCCGCACAATGACACAGTATCAAGATACCGACCGCGAACAGTTCAACATCTTCAAATCGCTCGACCGCACGACGCCGGTGAACATGCTCAACCTTGTGCAGTTTCACGGCAATGCCGTCTATCCGAAGGATCACCCGCTGGCGGGCAAGGGCCTGACAGGGGCCGAAGCCTATGCCAATTATGGCGCGGCCAGCGGTCCGGTACTGAAACGCGTCGGCGGGGAAATCATCTGGCGCGGTGGTTTCGATGTGTCGCTGATCGGTGACCCATCCGAGCAGTGGGATGCGATGTTTATCGCGTATTATCCGACCGCTGGTGCGTTTCTGGCGATGGTGACAGACGCGGAATACAAGCTGGCCGTGGTTCACAGACAAGCCGCCGTGGCGAATTCGCGCCTGATCCGCACGCGTCCGCTGCCGCCTGCGGACATCTTCGCATGAACACGCTGATCGAGGCGATGGGCCTGAGCGCCTTGCGCCGGATTGATCCCGAGGCGGCGCACGGGCTGGCCATCCGCGCCTTGCGCGCCGGGCTTACCCCCAAACCGGGGCCGGTGACCGGTGCGCGGCTCGCCAACACGCTGGCGGGGATGCGCCTGCCCAATCCTGTCGGTCTTGCCGCCGGGTTTGACAAGAACGCCACCGCAGTTGCGGCGCTTGGCATGAGCGGTTTCGGGTTTATCGAAGTGGGGGCCGCAACGCCCCTGCCCCAGCCGGGCAATGACAAGCCGCGCCTGTTCCGCCTGACCGAAGACCGCGCAGCAATTAACCGTTTCGGCTTTAACAACGACGGGGTCGAGGCAATTTGTGCCCGCCTCGCAGACAGGCCGCATACCGTCCCCGTGGGCCTCAACCTTGGTGCCAACAAGACCAGCAACGACCGCGCGGCAGATTTCGCGCGTGTGATGGAGGCTGCCCGCGATCATGTGGATTTCGCCACGGTCAATGTGTCGTCGCCCAACACCGAAAAGCTGCGTGATTTGCAGGGCAAGGCGGCACTGGCCGCGCTTCTTGACGGGGTCATGGCCGTGCGCGCGAACACTCCCGTTCTGCTAAAGATCGCCCCCGACCTCAGCGATGCGGAAATCGCCGATGTGGCAGAAGTGGCCGAAACCGCAGGTGTTGCCGCGATCATCGCAACCAACACAACGCTGTCACGCGAAGGCTTGCGCTCGGCCCATCGGACCGAAGCAGGCGGGCTGTCAGGCGCGCCCCTGTTCGAAAAATCCACCCGCGTTCTGGCGCGGCTTTCTTCGCTCACGAATGTGCCGTTGGTCGGTGTCGGCGGGATCAGCAGCGCCGAACAGGCCTATGCCAAAATCTGCGCAGGCGCCTGTGCGGTACAGCTATATACGGCGCTGGTCTATGGCGGGTTGTCGATGGTGGGCCGTATCGTTCATGACATCGACGCCCTGCTGGCGCGCGACGGCTTTGATACAGTCGCCTCAGCGGTCGCCAGCAAGCGCGAGGATTGGCTGTGATCACAATCTGGCACAACCCGCGCTGCTCCAAATCACGCCAGACGCTTGCGCTGGTGGAGGCATCGGGCCAGCCTTTCGCGGTCCGGAAGTACCTTGAAGATGCGCCATCGCCCGACGAACTTGATGCCGCGCAAGTGGCACTTGCGTTACCCGCGATCGACATGCTGCGCCCCTCGGAATCGCGATTCAAGGAATTGGGCCTAAGTCGCGAAGCACCGCAAGCGGAGCTTTTTGCGGCCGCTGCCGCCTATCCGATTCTGATCGAGCGCCCCATCGTTTTGCGAGGCGATAAGGGCATTATCGGGCGACCACCCGAAGCGGTGCAAGCCTTGCTGTGAGCGACATACCCCGCATCACCGCGCTCAGCCGCGCCGCATATCGAGACGTGCTTGATCACCTATGACGCCACCCGTGCACAGACTGACACGCAACCGCATTGGTTTATTCATACGTTGGGCGCGCTTGTGCAGGCAAGCCTTGATGCGGGCTTGCGCCTCGTCGAACTGCACGGCGCAACGGCCTTTGAGCTTTTGATGCGCAGCGTCCGCAACTGAACGAAGCAGAGTTTCTTGCGAAACTCTCTGCCCAATTTTTCGGACGAAAAATTGCCTACTCCGCCGCAGATCGCTCGAGCGCCGGATAGCGCAGCATAAGTGTGATCGACCGGACGACAAACGAGATCAACATCGCCAGCCACAAACCGTGATTGCCCAACTGCGGCAGCAGCACCGCCACGCAAACAACATAAATACCGAAAGAAACCGCCATCATATTGCGCATGTCCCGGCTGCGGGTGGCTCCCACGAATATACCGTCCAGCATAAAAGCCGCGCAGGCGATCACCGGCATGCCCACCAGATAGGGCAGATATACCCGTGCCGCTGCGCGCACCGGCTCGGCCGTCGTCATGGCATCGACAATCGCCCCACCCGCAAGCGCGAATACCACGGCCAGCACAAGCGCCGCAGCCATTCCCCAACCGGACGCCAGAAGCGCGGCGCGGCGCAAGCGCAGCGGGTCGCGCGCCCCTGTGGATTTCCCCACCAGCGCCTCGGCGGAAAAGGCGAAGCCGTCCAGCGCATAGCTGGCAATCATCAGAAATTGCAGCAACACCTGATTGGCGGCGAGCGTCACATCGCCCTGCCCCGCGCCAAAGAACATGAAGCTGACGAAAATCGCCTCCAGCATCAGCGACCGGATCAGGATATCGGTGTTCACCCCCATCATCCGCATCCAGCGCGTGCGGTCGAACACCTGTACCGGATCGCGCCACGCCGGCAGCCGGAAGGCCGCGCGGCAGAACCACAGGCCCAGTACCAGACCGCTCCACTCTGCCAGAACCGTGGCAAAGGCCACGCCCTGCACCCCCCACTCCAAACCCAGAACGAACCACAGATCGAGAAGGATGTTCAGCCCGTTCATCCAAAGCTGCAACACCAGCACCGCGCGTGTGCGTTCCTGGGCGATCAACCAACCGGTAATGCCATAAAGCGCAATCGCCGCAGGCGCGGACCACACACGCAGCGCCATATACTGGCGCGCCAGCCCCTCCACCTCGGCACTTGCCGGTGACACCGCAAACGCGGCCCAAAACAAGAGCCCCTGCAAGGCGATGATCGCCACGCCCGCGCCAAGTCCGATCATCAAGGCACGGCTCAGCATGGCCGCGACCTCGGCCTGATCGCCACGCCCCTCGGCCTGTGCCGTCAGACCCACGGTGCCCATCCGCAAAAAGCCGAACATCCAGTAGAACGCCGACAAAACAACAGCGCCGATCCCCACCGCCCCGATGGGCGCGGCCAGCCCCATCTGCCCTACAACGCCGGTATCGACAGCACCAAGAATCGGCACGGTCGCGTTTGACAAAACAACAGGGATGGCAATGCGCAGGACGCGCGCATGCGTCAAAGGCACGGACGCAGCTTTCTTCACGCGTCCTGATCACGCTGCGGTGGCATTAGAAAATGACCGGTGGCCTGCGCATAAAGCCGTGCATGATTGTCCTGCCACCCCTCCACCTGCACGCTGGCGTAACGGCGTCCGGCGCGGGTGATCCGCGCGCGCGCATAAGCATCGCGCGGCAGACCCGTGCGCAGATAATCGACGGTAATGCCGACCGTCTTGGGCAGGCTTGGCAAATCCTCGGGCACTGTCCCTTCCAGATCCAGCTTGCCGGATTCCAGATCGTCCCAGATATACGACCAGTTCAGCGTTATCACCGCCGTCACCTCAAGAAACGCAGCCGTCACGCCGCCATGAAGCGCAGGCAACAGGGGGTTGCCGATCAATTCCCGACGAAACGGCAAAACCCCGGTCAGCTCGTCGCCGCGCCGCTCGAACCGGATACCCAAAAAGCGGATGTAGGGGACGGCCTCTACCAAAGCGGTGAGCGCCGCATCACGGCGTTGCTTGACGACCTGGACGGATTCGGGTTGAGGACGCCTGCTCATCGTTTTGCCTCGACTGTGAAAGCGCCCGTGGCGGTCGCAACCGGATGCGCGCCATCCTCGTCTGTCGCCACCGCGCGGACAAACGCCACCGAGCGCGAGAAATGATAACAGGTTGCATGGGCGGTAATGGTCTGGCCCGGCGTTGCGGGCCGCATATAGTCGATTCGCAAATCAATGGTCGCGGTGCCGCCCTTGTTGTCAGGATGGCTCATCACGGCCGCACCGCAACAGGTGTCCATCAGGGAGGACACCGCGCCGCCATGGATCACACCGGTTTTTGGATCACCGACAAGCGCGCTATTGTAGGGCATGCTGATAACGGCCTCTCCCGCCACCATCTTCTGCGGCTCCATCCCCAGAAGGACGGAATGCGGCAACGCATGAATGAACTGTCGCGCAAGATCTATCATGTCTGGCATGTCGGGCTCCGGGGTCTACGGCCAGAGGCTGGCCTTTGGTCCCTATACAACCCAAGCCCGCGCAAAGGGCAAGAGCAGCCGTTGCACATCTTCCGCAAGCGATTTAGCTTGTCGTCTCGGAGGATGTAAGGACAAGCCATGAGTGATGATACCCGTTTGACCTTTAAAGAGATGTGCGCACGATTCGACGTGACGCCACGTACACTGCGGTATTACGAGTATATCGAGTTGTTATCCCCCGAACGCGAAGGCCGTTCGCGTTTTTACGGTGCACGCGAGCAGGTGCGCATGGAACTGATTATGCGCGGCCGGTCTTTTGAATTCTCTTTGGAAGACATCCGGCAGTGGCTGATGATTTACGAGAACGAAGGCACCGAAGCACAGATGCGGGCATGGGTGGTTATGGCCACAAGCCAGATCAAAGAGCTTGCCAACAAGCGGCGCCAGCTTGACGAAGCGATCAGTGAACTGACGAGATTACGCGATAACACTCAAGAGAGTCTCGCCAATCTGCCCTAAGCGCAAAAGACTCAGGCGATAGAATCGCGGGCAGTTTCGATGTCGACAGCAATCTGCAAAAGACGCTCGATCATCGCCGTCGGCTGCTCTCCCGCCAACTCGAACGCCGCTGTTTCCACGATTTTGCACGCAGCCTCAAGATAGGTACAAATTTTGTCCTTGCTGTGATTTTCTGCAAGAGGATGTTCCATACACTGTGTCATTTTTCGCCCTCTTTTATTCACATTCTGCGTTGCGGCAAGAATAGGTAAATTCGGGGCGGCTCACATGTGGCGCACCTACGCTACACAATTTCAGCTCCGCGCAAACGCAGCACGCCGGTCCGCAGCCCCTTGATCGCCGCGCCCGTCCGGTCATGCACGTTGAGTTTTTCGAAAACCCGTCGTAACAGCGTATCGACCGTATGGCGCGAGATCCCCAGAATGTCGGCAATCACAGGCGTACTCTTACCCCGCGCGCACCACCGCAGCACTTCGATCTCGCGTGGTGACAGCGCGCTGGATTGCGACAACGACCGGGGCCGCAATGCGATGCCTTTCAGATGCGCCGCCTGTGCCGCACACTGAAGATCGAACACACAAACCGGATCCGGCCGCGGCTCTGCTTCGGAGAAGCCCATACAAACAATCGAAACGATCAGGTCCGGGCCAAAAACCTGCATCACAAGCGTATTCGCCATGCCAGCCATCGCAAGCCGCGACAGGGTTTCTTCCTCGGCGGGCTCTAGCCTCGTGTGCAGGCCGATGTCTTCGATAAAAAGCGGGCCGCGGCTTTGCGCTACTGCCACATACAACAGGTCGGGATGACGCGCGAGCAGCGCATCACACAGCCGGATGCTTTCGGGTTCGCCACCGAACCGGCACACGCCATTGCGCACACTCTGATCATGGCCCGGCGTGTCATCGTAATATACCAGACGTTGAACACCCCGTGTTCTGAAAAAGCGGCACACCACTTCCCAAAGGCCGCGATCGTCTTCGACCGTCGCACAGCGCTTGATGAATGCGCTTGTGGAATAAGGCATTTTCTTCCTTCTTCTTTCCGCAAAGGCAGTTGTATCGGATTGCATAGACTCGGAATGCTTTTGCCGCGCCAAGCCTCCCCTTACAAGTTGACTACAACTTACACTACGTCAACTTAAAAGTGACGTAACGTATCCATACGTAAACCGGTGAAAGCATTGTAATACGCTTTTTAGACCCCAAATCGGCTTGTAACATGGCAATCACGAGAGCATTCATGAACAGCGACACAATGACGATCCGCCAGATGTGCGACGCATTTGACGTGACCCCGCGAACATTGCGTTTCTACGAAGCGAAAGAGCTGCTTTTTCCGCAGCGCATCGGTCAAAAGCGCCTTTTCACCAAGCGCGACCGCGCGCGGCTCAAGCTTATATTGCGTGGAAAGCGGTTTGGGTTCAGTCTGGAGGAAATCCGCCAGCTGCTTGATCTGTATTACAAAGGCGACAGCCAGCTTCACCAGCTTGAGCAAACCTTTGATGTGGCCCGCACCCGCCTTGATGATATGGAACGCCAGCGCGAAGAACTGGACGGCGCGATCACCGATTTGCATGACCAGTTGAAATGGCTGGAAAAGATGATCGTAACGATGCGCACTTCTCGCAAGGCAGGGTGAGCAAGCAACGCAATAACGACCCGGCGGACCTGAAAACATAACCGTCGCCCCCTCACAGCGCAAAACGACAAGACCCACGGGAGAGAAGACATGCCGACATATACAGCCCCCACCAAAGACATGCAGTTCGTTCTGCACGATGTTCTGAAAGTCTCCGACGCCAAAATCCCCGGCTACGAAGACCTCGATCGCGATTTCACCTCTGCGATCCTCGACGAAGCAGGCAAGCTCACGTCCGAAGTTCTCGCGCCGCTGAATGCTGTGGGTGACAAAGAGGGCTGCCGTCTGGAAAACGGCGTTGTCTACACGCCCACAGGGTTCAAGGCAGCCTTTGATCAGGTGCGCGCGGGCGGTTGGACCGGTCTCGACATGCCCGAACAATACGGTGGTCAGGGTATGCCATATGTTTTAGGCACCGCCGTGGGCGAGATGTTCTCGGCTGCGAACCAGGCGTTCACCATGTATCAGGGCCTGACACACGGTGCCGCCTCCGCGATCCTCGCACATGGCACCGACACGCAAAAAGACACCTACCTGCCCAAGATGGTTAGTTGCGAATGGACCGGCACCATGAACCTGACCGAGCCGCATTGCGGCACCGATCTGGGCCTGATGCGCACCAAAGCCGCACCGCAGGAAGACGGATCATACAAGATCACCGGTCAGAAGATTTTCATCTCCTCGGGGGAGCATGACATGGCCGATAACATCATCCATCTGGTGCTGGCCAAGATCGACGGCGGCCCCGAAGGCATCAAAGGCGTGTCGCTGTTTATCGTGCCCAAGACTCTCGTGAACGACGACGGCAGCCTTGGTGCGCGCAACGGTGCGACGGTTGGCTCCATCGAGGAAAAGATGGGCATTCACGGCAACTCGACCTGTGTGATGAATTACGATGGTGCCACCGGTTATTTGCTGGGCGATGAGCATAAAGGCATGCGCGCCATGTTCACCATGATGAACGAAGCGCGCGTCGGCGTCGGCATGCAAGGCCTCGCACAGGCCGATGTGGCCTATCAAAACGCGGTGACCTATGCGCACGAACGGCTTCAGGGGCGCGCAGTGACAGGGGCAGAGGCCCCCGACAAACCCGCCGACCCGCTGATCGTGCATCCCGATATCCGCCGCTCGCTGATGGAGCAGAAAAGCTTTGCCGAGGGCGCGCGTGCGTTCATCCTCTGGGGGGCGACGATGATCGACGCGGCGCACCGCGCCGACGATAAAGACGCCGATGGCCTCGTGTCGCTGCTGACCCCCGTCATCAAGGGTTTCCTGACCGATGTCGGCTATGACATGACCGTAAAGGCACAGCAGATCTATGGTGGCCACGGCTATATCGAGGAATCGGGCATGTCGCAGTTCACCCGCGATGCGCGGATTGCGATGATCTATGAAGGCGCCAACGGTGTTCAGGCGCTTGATCTCGTGGGCCGCAAGCTGGCGCAGGACGGCGGCAAACACGTCATGGCCTTCTTTGAATTGGTCAAGAATTTCTGCAAGGATAACGCGGGTACGGACGAAGCCTTTGACAAGGATTTCATCGAACCGCTGAAAGCGGCCAGCAAGGATTTGCAGGCGGCGGGCATGTATTTCATGCAGAACGGCATGAAAAACCCCAATAATGCGCTCGCCGGGTCCAACGACTTTATGCACATGTTCGGCCACGTCTGCCTTGGCCTGATGTGGGGCATGATGGGTAAAGCGGCCAACGATGCCCTTGCCAAGGGCGCGTCCGACACTGCATTCTACGAAACGAAGCTGGCCACCGGACGCTACTATATGGCGCGCCAGTTGCCCGCGACCTCGCTCCACCTCACGCGCATCCAGTCGGGCGCGCAAACGGTGATGGCGCTGGACGCGGCCCACTTCTAGGATTGGACGGCGGGGGACAATCCCCCCGCCTCCCGACGCAACGGAGACATCATGCCAAAACGCTTTCGCCTGACCCGCCGCTTTCCCGTCGCCATGACCGAAGACGGTTATCGCCGCCTGAAAAAGTTCAGCGCTGATGCAGGGCTCGACGAAGGCGAGGCGCTCTCGTTCCTGTTCGAGAACTTCTCGTCCGTCATGAACGAGGAAAACCTGATCGCGCGCTTGCGCCTGTTCAACTCCGAACTGGAGGATAGAAAGAAGTAGTCGCAGATCCGTTACAAGAGACCGGCATCAAGCAATGAAAGCGCCTCCGCTGATGGGGTGCGCATCCGGAACGGGAGACCGGAATGATCCGCATACCTCATTCGGACATAGCACTGTTCATTGCGCCCTTTGCCCTTTCACGATTAAAAAATTTCCCTCCCGCAAGGTCAGACAGAGTTAGTAGGACAAGATCATGAGAAATTTCGCTTCCACCCAATCCCCCTGGATGACCGAAGAACACCAGATGATCGCGGACATGACCGCGAATTTCATCACCACCGAATGGGCACCCAAATTTGCCAAGTGGCGCAAGCAGTCCGAGATGGACCGCACGACCTGGCAAGAGGCCGGTGAACTGGGCATACTGTGCCCGTCAATCCCCGAAGAATACGGCGGGGCGGGCGGCGATTTCGGCCACGAGGCCGCAATCCTGATCGAATCCGCGCGGGCCAATCTGGCAAGCTGGGGCGCTGGCATCCACTCAGGCATCGTGGCGCATTACGTGCTGGCCTACGGTACAGAAGAGCAAAAACAACGCTGGCTGCCCAAGATGATCTCCGGCGAAATGGTCGGCGCGCTCGCGATGACCGAACCCTCAACTGGCTCTGACGTCCAACGGATCAGGACGAAGGCGATCCGCGACGGTAATGTCTACCGCTTGTCCGGTCAAAAAACTTTTATCACTAATGGACAACACGCCAATCTGATCATCGTCGCCGCCAAGACCGATCCGGCAGAGGGCTCCAAAGGGGTCAGCCTCGTTGTGGTTGAAACAGACGGAGCCGAAGGCTTCCAACGCGGCCGCAACCTTGAGAAAATCGGCAAACACGCTTCGGATACCTCCGAATTATTCTTCGACAATGTCGCAATCCCGCCGGAAAACGTGCTTGGCGGCGAGGAAGGCAAGGGATTTTACCAGATGATGCAGCAGCTCCCGCAAGAGAGACTTATCATCGCCTGCGAAGCGGTCGGCGCGATGGAAGGCGCCGTTGAGCGCACCATCGCCTATTGCCAAGAGCGCGAGGCCTTTGGCGGTCCGCTGACCCAGTTCCAGAACACCCGGTTCAAGCTGGCGGAGTGCAAAACCAAAGCCACCATAGCGCGCGCGTTTCTTGATCAATGCATCGCCGAACACCTGCGCGGTGAACTAACCGTAGACCGCGCCGCGATGGCGAAATACTGGACAACCGATACCCAGGGCGAAGTCCTCGACGAGTGCCTCCAGTTGCACGGCGGATATGGATTTATGCAAGAATACGCCATTGGCGAGATGTGGGCCGATGCCCGCGTCCAGCGAATTTACGGCGGGACAAACGAAATTATGAAGGAGCTGATTGCGCGTAATCTGTGACCCAAGGCGCAAGTTGAAGATGCGGGATTGAGTTTAAAGGCCAAATGAAGCCCGGACCCGCATACCAACGCCGACAATAGCGCGCGCCCCTCGCTTCATTTGGCCCGTAAACTCATCGCGGGGGCCTGACCCCGCCTGCAACACAAGCAACAGGAACCGACCATGACAATCAAACTCTACTGTTTCGGCGAAAGCGGGAATGCTTACAAGGCAGCACTCGCGCTCGAACTTTCGGGGCTCGACTGGGAGCCGGTCAAAGTCGATTTCTTTGGTGGCGAAACACGCACTCCGGACTACCGCGCACAGATCAACACTCTGGGCGAAGCGCCGGTGATGATCGACGAAGACATCAAGCTCACGCAGTCCGGCGTCATTCAGGACTACGTCTCGGAGAAGTCCGGCAAGTTTGGCGGGCGCGATGCGGCCGAGCGGCGCGAGATTTTGCGGTGGGTCTTGTGGGACAATCACAAACTCAGCTCAATGGCCGGCATGACGCGCTTCCTGATGAACTTCCTGCCGGAAGCCAAGCAACCCAAAGAGGTGATCGCCTTCAATCAGGCCCGCCTTGCCGCCACATACGATCTGCTGAACACTCATCTACAGGGGCGCGACTGGATCGTGGGTGATGGCCTGACCAACGCCGATCTAAGCTGCTGCGGCTATCTTTATTATCCCGAACCGTTCGGCTTTGTTCGCGAGGATCATCCGAACATCGACGCCTGGCTCACCCGCCTGTCGCAAGTGGACGGCTGGAAAAGCCCTTATGATCTCATGCCCGGCTCGCCCGCCGACCGGACCTGAACACCGCCCCCGCAAGGGGTCTTGAAATACGAAATGAAGGAAGCCGGATATGACCGAAGCCTACATCTATGACGCCCTGCGCACCCCTCGTGGCAAGGGCCGCAAAGACGGCGCGCTGCACGAGTTGACAGCCCTGCGCCTCTCGGCGCTCACGCTCAACGCGCTCAAGGAGCGTAATAATCTCGAAGGTCACGCCGTCGAGGATGTGATCTGGGGCAACGTCACCCAAGTGATGGAGCAAGGCGGCTGTCTTGCCCGATCCGCTGTGCTGGCGTCTGATCTGGATGAACGCATCCCCGGCCTTGCCATCAACCGTTTCTGTGCGTCGGGCATGGAAGCCGTCAACCTTGCGGCAAACCAGATCAAAGGGGGTGCCGGCATGGCGTATATCGCCGGTGGCGTGGAAATGATGGGGCGTGTGCCGATGGGCAGCGACGGTGCCGCCATTGCTGCCGATCCAAGCATCGCCATGAACCAGTATTTCGTACCGCAGGGCATCTCCGCCGATATCATCGCGACCGAATACGGCTTTACCCGTGGTGCGGCGGACCAGCTTGCCATCACATCGCAACAACGCGCCAAAATGGCGTGGGATGAAGACCGGTTTGCCAAATCCGTCATCACTGTGCGCGACCAGAACGGCCTTGAGATTCTCGGTCACGACGAATACATGCGCCCGCAGACCGACATGCAGACGCTCGGCGCGCTCAATCCTGCGTTCCAGCAGATGGGCGAAGTGATGCCCGGTTTCGACAAGGTTGCGCTGCTGAAATATCCGCATCTGGAAAAGATCAACCATATCCACCATGCGGGCAACTCTTCGGGCATCGTCGACGGCTCTGCCGCTGTGCTGATCGGCAACAAGGAGTTCGGCGAGAAATACGGACTGAAGCCACGCGCGCGCATCCGAGCAACAGCCAAAATCGGGACCGATCCGACCATCATGCTCACCGGTCCGGTCCCCGTGACCGAGAAGATTCTCAAAGACAACGGCATGGACATCAAGGACATCGACCTGTTCGAAGTCAACGAAGCCTTCGCCGCCGTTGTGATGCGGTTTATGCAAGCGTTCAATGTGGACCACGACCGCGTCAACGTGAATGGCGGGGCCATCGCGATGGGTCATCCGCTGGGGGCCACGGGCGCAATTATCATCGGCACGCTTCTGGACGAACTGGAACGCGCGGACAAGGAAGTGGGGCTTGCCACGCTGTGCATCGCGTCCGGCATGGGGGCCGCAACGATCATCGAGCGGGTCTGATCTGCGTGTCTGGACAGGTGACGGAACAACCAACCGACGCGGAGGCCAAGCGCATCTATCAAGAACATCTTGATGCGCTGTCGACTGCCATCCTGGCGGCCGACCTTCAGGCCGGTCGCGCACGAGTTGCTATTCCTTACTTTATTCAGACACTCGATATCAGTATCGTGGTCAAAACCGAGGAAGAGTTCGAAAAGACATTTCTCGCCGTGAGTGCAAGTATGCGAGCCGAAGGCGTGACGGAACAAATCCGCATTGCGCAAAACGCAAACTTTATTGCGCCCGACGAGATTATCGGAACTCATGTGACGCACCGCATGCGCCGCGCCACCCGGTTGATCGCCCCCTACCCCAGCCGCATCCGCCTTGTGTCCGACGCGGGCAACACATGGCGCGAAACCCACAGCTCAAACGCGCTGTATACCAGAGCAGGACATATCGCGCTGTTGGTTTCAGCGCACGATATGTCCTCGCCCCCGCCCTTCTATTACGCTCCTGAAAGGAACCCCGAATGACCGATTTTACCATGCAAACAGATGCCGACGGCATCGCAACAATCATCTGGGACGTGGACGGCAAGTCCATGAACGTGATGTCCATCAACGGGCTTGAGGAGCTGGATGCGCTGACCGATCAGGCGCTTGGCGATGACACCGTGAAGGCCATCATCATCACGTCAGGCAAGGACGGCTCCTTTGCCGGCGGTATGGACCTTAACCTGCTCGCCAAGATGAAAGAAGACGCAGGCGACGATCCGGCCAAAGGCCTGTTTGAAGGCACGATGCGGATGCACAAGCTGCTGCGCAAGATCGAACGGGCAGGCATGGACCCGAAGACCAACAAAGGCGGCAAGCCGGTTGCCGCCGTTCTGCCCGGCACCGCCGCCGGCATCGGGCTTGAGCTGCCTCTGGCCACGCACCGCATCTTTGTTGCCAACAACCCCAAAGCGCGCATCGGTTTGCCCGAAATTCAGGTCGGCATTTTCCCCGGTGCCGGTGGCACAACCCGTCTGGTACGGATGCTGGGCGCGATGGCGGCGGCACCGCTCCTGCTCGAAGGGAAGATGCTGGCCCCCGATGCCGCCAAAAAGGCGGGCATTATCCACGAGGTTTCCGACGATCCGATGGCCGATGCCCGCGCTTGGGTGTTACAAGCCAAAGATGCGGATATTCTTAAACCGTGGGATGCAAAGGGTTATAAAATGCCCGGCGGCGCGCCCTATCACCCTGCCGGTTTCATGACGTTTGTAGGTGCCAACGCCATGATCCACGGCAAGACAAAAGGCGCATTCCCCGCGCCTCAGGCTCTGCTAAGCGCTGTCTACGAAGGCGCGCTCGTGGATTTCGACACCGCGCTCAAGATCGAGGCACGCTGGTTCACCTCCATTTTGATGAACCCGTCCTCCGCCGCGATGATCCGCTCGCTGTTTCTTAACAAGGAAGCGCTGGAAAAAGGCGCTGTGCGGCCCCAAGACGTCCCTGATCAACGCGTCAGGAAGCTGGGCGTTCTGGGCGCAGGTATGATGGGTGCGGGTATCGCGCTTGTCTCTGCGCAAGCGGGCATCGAAGTGGTCTTGATCGACCGTGACCAAGCGGCCGCCGACAAAGGCAAGGCATACTCCGAAAGCTATATGGACAAGGGCATCGCACGCAAAAAAGCGACCCCCGAGAAGAAAGAGGCGTTGCTGTCGCTCATCACCGCCACGCCCGATCTGGACTCGCTCAAAGGGTGTGACCTGATCATCGAAGCGGTATTCGAAGACCCCGCCGTCAAGGCCGAGATGACCAAAAAAGTCGAAGCGGTGATCCCCGAAGATTGCATTTTTGCGTCCAACACATCGACACTTCCGATCACCGAGTTGGCCAAAGCCTCAAGCCGTCAGGAGCAGTTCATCGGCATCCACTTCTTCTCGCCCGTGGAGCGGATGTTGCTGGTCGAGATCATCAAGGGTGCCAATACCGGCGATCGCGCAGTGGCCAAGGCGCTCGATTATGTACGCCAGATCCGCAAGACGCCGATTGTGGTGAACGATGCGCGCTTCTTCTACGCCAACCGCTGCATCATCCCCTACGGCGGCGAAGCGAACCGCATGATCACCGAAGGCGTGGCCCCGTGGTACATTGATCAGGCGGCACAAATGCTCGGCTTCCCCGTGGGTCCGGTGCAGCTGGGTGACGAAACCTCCGTGGACCTCGCGACCAAGATCATGCGCGCCACCAAGGCCGCGATGGGCAACGCCTATCCCGCATCCGAGGCCGACGATCTGATTGTCTGGCTCGAAGATCTGGGGCGACTGGGCCGCAAGACCAAAGCGGGCTATTTCGATTATGATGAAAAGGGCAAGCGCCTGGGGTACTGGAAAGGGCTCCACGACAAATACCCGCTGGCCGAGGTGCAACCCGAGTTGCAGGAAGTGCAGGATCGCCTGATGTTTGTGCAGGTGCTCGAAGCCGTGCGTGCGCTCGAAGAAGGCGTGCTGATGGACATCCGCGAAGGCGACGTGGGTGCGATCCTTGGCTGGGGCTTTGCGCCTTGGTCCGGTGGGCCGCTGTCATGGCTCGACATGATCGGCACGCCCTACGCCGCCGAGCGGTGTGACCAGCTTGAGGCGAAATTCGGCGCGCGGTTCAAATGTCCCGACCTGCTGCGCGAGATGGCCGACAAGAACCAGACCTTCTATGGGCGCTTTGGCCCCGAGGCCGAAAAAGCCGCATAAGACGACCAAAAGGGCGGCCTTTGCGGGCCATCCCCTTACGGCAAATGTTGATGGCTCACCGAGGTTGTCGGTGAGCCATTGTTCGAAGTGAAAGTGTCCGGCGATTGATTTTCATTGGGAAGGGCGCATTTCTATCTTCGACCTATGACCTTTCCATTCCCCATCGTTTCCCGGATTATGCGCCGTGTTTCTCAAGTCTCATTGCTGGCTTGGGCTGCCGTGGGCGTGCTTATACTTGTTGATGCGAGCAGCGTTCCCTCCGGAACAGTCTGCACAAATAAGCATGGAAAAGGTCTTACAGTCTGCCTGAATGACTCGTTTCGAGATGAAACGAACGTCAACGCCCTTCACACCGAGCTCCTCCGACATGGATACAAGATACATTCCCTGCGGGCAGAAGCGATCCAATATTGGAAACCGGAATATTTTTGGCTTGCACCGCCAGGCGGGCATTTCATGTATCTATCTCTTGATTGGAGCGGATGGGCTACAGGCGATGCGTTCGAGGGCGGTCCTTTGATTGCGCCGCGCTGACGCTGGTCATAGTCTTCACCATTGATCTACATAGAATCCCGCTCATAAACGCGCCCGCGTGCGAGCCCGATCCGCATAGCGGGCGTTTTCTTATCTGCGCCGAGGTCGCACCAGTTATGATAGAAGCGGTAGATCTGGACCATCTTGGCCATCACCTCGGGCTTGTAGAGATACTGCTTATCCCATGTTGATCCCATGTGCGGCCGACATTCCCGCTGGAAATGGACGGCCGCGAAGCGAAGCGGACATTGGATCGAAACTTGTGGAAGTAGGAATCCACGCTCCGCAATGTCGCGCGACGGATGAGGCGGGCAGCGGACATCGCACCGCGCCCTGGACGCCAGGTCGGCACCTTCACGACCTTGTTCGGTTCCGATTTTCTCGAAAATGGGAAACGGGCGCCGAGATTGAGAGGCCAGCCCATCACCTGGATCGAAAGCGCGAAATCGACCAGCCGGGCATAGTCCTCGTCGGATAGCTGCCGGATCTGATTGATGGGCACCCCAGAAAGCCCGGACAGAAGATTCTGCCCCTGCGCGACGGTGTAGTTGC
>CANMZB010000009.1 GCA_947502265.1 uncultured Sulfitobacter sp. | reverse complement strand
CACGACCTCGGCTCTTTGGAAAGTAAGGCCGCAAACGCTCCATCTGCGCCTCAGTAAGCCAGTATAAATTGCTCATGCTATCCCCCGAAACTAGGGATCGTGAATCATGACAACGCGACAACCTCAATCAATTAATGGGTCCTGACCCTAGATATTCCGGCGAAACACGGGAGGAAAATGTGCGCCTTCCAATGGTGCAAAACTTGCTTGCATCTTCACGCGGGGCACGGCGCGGCTTGCTGTTCATCGCGGGCGGCACAGCGCTGCAAATCGTCCCAATAGCTTTTCGCCTTATTTCGTTGGCAATCACTTAAATATGACCCCGAGGCATTGCTGCACAGAGGTCAGTGGTTCCCAATTTGGCCCTGGGAAGATCGTAAGAAACAAACTGCGAGGATGCCCACAGTCAAGCGGTCGGCCTCGACGTCAACCGGTTTTGTACATGCCCCCTGTCTCGCTCCTTTCAAATTGAGTGAAGTCTAACATGCCGGCATGAATAAAAATTTGCTGGGCTTCACGGTCAAGCCCTGCGTTAATCGCACATAATACGGGAAGAGCAGGAATTCATATGCCGTCTGACAATCCACCGCAGCGCAAGGAATTGACACCTTCTGAAATTGGGGCAATAGCGCATTTGTACCGTGGGGAAGTCTATCGTTCTACTGTCTGGCGCACCCGATTGGACACCACTACAAATTGGGCAGTCGTGACATTGGGTGTCGCCCTATCCATCGCGTATTCGACACCCGAAGCCTCCCCGCTCCCGCTTATTCTGGTCGGCGTCCTCATTATCTTTTTTCTGGCGCAAGAAGCCCGAAGATATAGATACTTCAACGTATGGCGCGCGCGTTGCAGATGGATGGAGGTTCATTTTTTTGCGCCAATGCTGCATGATGGCGACCTTCGCATGGAGGAAGGCTGGCAAGAAACCCTGGCGAATGATTACTGGCGGCCAGGGTACCATGTATCGCCCTGGGTTGCCCTCGGACGGCGTATCCGGCGCAATTATTTCTGGATCCTGCTCATTCAAACCGTGGCGTATCTGGGCAAACTTGTCGTTCATCCCGTGCCGATCATCGAGATGAAGGAAATAATAGAGCGCGCGGCTATCGGCCCCATCGGTGGGGAGTTTGTGCTGGGATTCGGGTTGTTCTATTGCCTGGCGTTCGGCGTCTTCGCCGTGTTGAGCTGGGTCGACGACCGCCAGCGGTCACAGCGAAATGTGAATGCATCCGGTATGGGCTGACCAAACGCGGGGATTTTGCGACTGCCGTCTCCTGCATCCCTTTGAACCTGACCTGCAACGGTGCGCGCGAGACGGGGCCGCATTGGTGCCTTGCCCTTCTGTGAACACAAAGCAGGAAGTCCGCCTGCGAGAGCAATTTGGTCGATGATGCCAGCGCTTTGGGGTTATATACGGCAAATGGTGCGGCGATCACTACGCGCAGACAGTAAAAAGGAATACGATATGAACGACCTTACAGTTTTGTTGTCGCGGTACTGGTGGGTTCTGGCGATACGGGGCGTCGGGGCGATACTCTTTGGTGTTGCCGCGTTTGTATGGCCCGATCTGACCCTCGCCGTTCTGGTTATGCTGTTCGGTGCCTACCTGCTATTTGACGGGATCATTGGCATCGTGGATTCCGTCCGGTATCGCGCCAGCCTCGGCAACTGGTGGCTTTTGTTGCTTGAGGGGGTGCTTGGCACCATTACCGGCGCGATCATGCTATTCATGCCCGGAATCACGGCATTTCTGTTGCTGATGCTTGTAGCCGCGTGGTCCATCGTTGGCGGAGTCTTGCGGATCGGGGCGGCCATCCGGCTGCGCGAGCAGATTCAGGGCGAATGGCTACTGGTGTTTGGCGGCATCCTTTCGATCCTCTTTGGTATCTTTCTGGCGGTAATGCCCCATGCAGGGATATTGTCGCTCGCGTGGTTGATCGGTTTTTGGGCTATCGCATTTGGCGTTATGTTCATCTTGCTGGCCTTTCGACTGCGCAAAGCCGGGCAGGAAAGCGCATCAAAGTGATCCGCATTCATCTGAACACCTATCCTGCGGTCGCTATATGCTGCCATTTTTCGCCGGATGAGTCACCTGCACGCACCTAAGGAACCAACCATGCGTATTTTCAACAGTACCGGGCTGACGATGACTCCCTTACTGTTGAGTCTGCTGTTCTTTGCCGCCTCCCTGACGCCCTCGCTCATTCCACGCGACTGGATGGTACAAGGCGTTCTGGGTGGCTTGGTCATGGCCCTCGGGTATCTTATCGGACGTCTCGTCATGGGTCTGTGGTGGGTGATGGAATTGCCCACGCTCAAGGGCCGTCTGGCGCGGATATTCTACATGATCGCCGCCATTCCCGTTTTCGTCATTCTTGCATGGTGTCTTGCCAAAGCACGCAGTTGGCAAAATGGTATCCGGTCGCGCATGGAGATGGAGCTGGTCGACAGCAACCATACCGTGCAGATGCTGTTGGTGGCTATGGTCGTGTTTGCCGCTCTCGTTGTGGTTGGTTTCCTTCTTTGGATGGCTTTTGATCATCTGCGCCGTCGTCTTTATCGCTATATGCCCGCGCGCACTGCCAACATCGCGGGTTTTCTGCTGACGGTTTTGGTGGTCGTCATCGCCACGCGTGATGGCGTACTGGACAAGGTGATTTCCGATCTCGACAAGTCGGTGACCATCGCACAAAACCTGTTCGACACCGCCCCTCCGGCCCCCACGACCGCAGGCATCGCAGGCGGCAGGGGTTCCCTTATTGATTGGGGCGCGATGGGCCAACCGGGCCGCGACTATGTTACTACAGGTCCAAATGCTGCTGACATCGCCGACTTCACCGGACGCGATGCGCTTCAACCCGTTCGCGTCTATGCGGGACTTGCCCAAGCCGATACGCCAGAAATGCGCGCCAAAGTCGCATTGGCCGAGTTGAAACGCCTTGGCGGGTTCGAGCGCAAGGTGCTGATCGTTGCCCTGCCGACCGGCACAGGATGGCTCGATCCGGGCGCTGTGGATACGGTCGAATATATGCACGGCGGGGATATTGCGACGATCGCAGTGCAATATTCATATCTGCAATCTCCGTTGGCGCTCATACTGGAAACGCGCTCCGGTCTGGATCAGGCACGCGCGTTGATCTCCACCGTTCATGACTACTGGAAAACACTTCCCAAGGATGCACGGCCCAAACTCTATATCCACGGCCTCAGTCTCGGGGCGTGGTCCTCCATGCACGGCACCGGGTTGTTTGCGTTGATTGACGATCCCATTGACGGGGCGCTGTGGGCTGGCCCTCCTTTTCCGTCGGAAATGTGGAAAGGTATCAACACCGAAAGAGACCCTGACAGCCCCTATGTACGCCCGACCATTGGCGATAGCAGGCTCGTGCGATTTGCGTCGCATACAAACGATGCAGGAGGTCCGGACGGCTGGGGCCTCATGCGTCTGGTTTACCTGCAATATTCCAGCGATCCGATTGTGTTTTACGAACCCACATCGGTATTCCGCGCACCCGCGTGGATGCGAGAGCCCGCCGCAAGCGATGTCTCGCCCGATATGAAATTTGTGCCGGCTGTCACGCAGTTCCAGCTGGCGGTGGATATGGCCCTGGCAAACACCGCACCTGACGGGCACGGGCACGCCTATTACGGCCCTGATTATGTCAGGCCATGGGTTGCCGTTACCGACCCTGACAACTGGACCGAAGCAGACAGCGTGCGGCTGGCAGCCCATTGCGACGGTGGCTTTCATCAGGGGTGCAGACATTGAAAACCATCGCACTCGCCCTCGGTGCCGGTGGCGCACGCGGTCTTGCCCATATTCATGCCCTCAAGGCGCTGGATGATCTGGGCATCAAGCCGACAGTAATTGCCGGAACCTCCATCGGATCACTGATGGGGGCCGCCTACTGTGCCGGTATGACCGGAGCCGAGATCGAAAACTACGTTCGTGACAGCTTTAACGACCGTATGCGGCTGATCACTCAAGCGCTCAAAGTCAGACCCGGCAGCGTAAAAGATTTTCTTGCCGACGGCGGTTTGCGCATTGGCGAGTTCAATCTTGAAAAAATCCTGTCCGTTTTCCTCCCCGAAACAGTCCCGAAAACCTTCGAGGCCCTGACGATACCTCTTTATGTGGTCGCCACCGACTACCACGCCGCGACAAGTACCGTTTTTGCCACCGGCGCGCTCCATCAGGCGCTTGCAGCATCCGCCGCCATGCCGGCCTTGTTCCTGCCTGTGAAAATCGGGGAAAGATACTATATTGATGGCGGCTCGACCGACCCGTGCCCGTTGGAGTGCGTGCAGGAACATGCCGGTGATGTCATTGCAATCGACGTGTCCGGCGGCCCCAACGGCACCCCCGTTGTGCGGCCCGGCAAAGCCGACGTCATGTATGCATCCAGCCAGATCATGCAGCACTCGATTGTGACAGCCAAGGCGAACCTTTATCCCCGAACGCTGCTGCTGCGTCCGCCGGTGAACAACTACCGGGCGCTCGACTTTTTGAAAGTTTCCGAAATCCTGACAGAAACGTCCGGTCTTCGGGAAATTGTAAAACGAAAGATAGGCGCATTGTACGATACAGATGGATCGGGATGATCGCCGGTTATAATAGTTTGGGGTCCGACACTTGCCTGTCTGACGACAGTACCAGCGGCCATAGACAAACCTTGCCCGCCAGACTAGATCATTAAACATGCAACAAATTCGTCAGGATTTGCAGCCCGTTCGTTTGGGCGATCGCAAATCACCGCCACACATGATTACCCTCATCCTGCTCGCCGGCATGTCCGCGACAGTCATGAATATGTTTCTGCCGAGCCTGCCGCGCATGGCCGAGCATTTCAACACCGACTACAGCGTGATGCAGTTGTCCGTGGCGATCTATCTTGCGTTCTCGGGCGTGTTGCAAATTTTCATCGGGCCGTTGTCGGACAAATTCGGTCGCAGGCCCGTAACTTTATGGGGTATCGCCGTATTTTTGGTCGCCACCCTTGGCTGCATCTATGCCCCCTCGGTCGAGGTGTTCCTCATTTTCCGGCTATTACAGGCCGGTATTGCTACGGCGATGGTTCTCAGTCGTGCGGCCGTGCGCGATATGTATGCTCAGGATCAGGCCGCCTCGATGATCGGTTATGTCACCATGGGCGTGGCTGTTGTGCCAATGATCAGCCCGGCAGTGGGCGGCCTGCTTGACGAGGCCTTTGGTTGGCAATCCGTGTTCTGGGCACTGTTCGCGATGGGCGGGGCTGTCTGGTTGCTTGCATGGCGCGACATGGGTGAAACTGCGATGGTCTCCGATAAATCCCTGACCCAGCAATTCGGTGAATACCCCGAACTTCTTCGCAGCGTCCGCTTTTGGGGATATGCGCTGGCGGCGGGGTTTTGTTCGGGGGCGTTCTTTGCCTATCTGGGCGGCGCGCCTTTTGTGGGTCTGGTCGTATTTGGCATGTCTCCCGCGATGCTGGGCTTCTTCTTCGGCGCTCCGGCCGTTGGCTATTTCGCCGGCAATTTTCTGACAGGTCGTTACTCCACTCGTTTTGGCATCAACCGCATGGTCCTTTGGGGCAGTCTGGCGAATATCATTGGGAGCGGCCTGTCGATTTCGATCTTTCTGGTGGGCTATGGTTCTGCGTTCACGTTCTTCGGGCTTATGACCGTGATCGGCCTCGGGAATGGCCTGTGCATTCCTAACGCAACTGCCGGGATGCTATCGGTGCGCGCGCATCTGGCCGGAACGGCGTCGGGTCTGGGCGGCGCGATCATGATTGGCGGCGGCGCGGCGCTGAGCGCGTTGGCTGGCGCGCTGTTAACGGCCGAAACAGGTGCCTATCCACTTTTGCTATTGATGCTGATCACATCCATTTTCGGGCTCATCTCGATCCGGATGGTCATCCGCCGCGAAAAGACGTTGGAGAGAGCGGGCAAGCCGGTCTTCTGAAACACCCCTTGTGAGCGCATCTTTGCAAAGCTAGTTTGAGCGCAGTGCAAAGATGCAAAGGGCGCGCAATGGCCACTCAGAAACTTTACGCCGGGGCCAAGCTTCGCGAAGTGCGTACACGGATCGGACTTACGCAAAAAGACTTTGCCGCGCGGTTGGGGGTGTCCCTGCCCTATCTCAACCAGATGGAAAACAACAACCGGCCCGTGTCGACGACGGTTGTTCTGGCGCTGGCATCCGAATTCGGAATGGACGTGACCGAGCTGAGCGCGGGCGATGGCGAGCGATTGGTCAGCGACATGCGCGAGGCTCTGGCCGATCCGCTTTTTGCAGGTGACATGCCCCCGCTTGCGGACCTGCGGCTCGCCGCCTCCAATGCGCCGGGGCTAGCACGCGCGTTTATCGCGCTGCATCAAGGCTACCGGCAAGCACACGAGCGGCTTGCCTCGCTCGATGAAGCGCTGGGGCGCGAGGATTCACGCGCCACGCCCAGCCCGTGGGAAGAAGTGCGCGACTTTTTTCATTATTGCGACAACTACATTGATCCTGTGGACCGTGCGGCCGAACATTTCGCCGCACGCGCGCGTTCGCCCGACCAAATCCGTACCGTCGCGATTGACGATCTAGCGGCTGCGGGGCTGAGCGTGACGATCACCGACATGGACGCGCTGCGGCTGCTGGACCCTGTGGCCCGAGTGCTGCACATCTCTTCACGCTCCGCGCCGCAAACGCAGACCTTCCAGATTCTGTTGCAAGTGGCGCTGACCCGCCAGAACAGCCTGCTCGAGGCCTCGCTGGATCTCGCACGTTTTCACTCCCCCGCAGCGCGTGACATCGCCAAAATCGGGTTGGCGAATTACTTCGCAGGCGCGGCGCTTTTGCCCTACCGCGCGTTTCAGGCAGAGGCCGCTTCGTGTCGTCACGATCTCGAAATATTGGCCCGTCATTTCGGGGCCTCAATCGAGCAGGTGGCCCACAGACTTTCGACCCTGCAACGCCCCGGCGCCAAGGGGCTGCCGTTTTTCTTTGTACGGGTGGATCAGGCGGGGACAATCACCAAACGGCACTCTGCTACGCGGCTGCAATTTGCGCGCTTTGGAGGGGCCTGTCCTTTGTGGAACGTGCATAGCGCGTTCGAGACACCGGGCCGTTTTCTGCGTCAACTGGCCGAAACACCGGACGGTGTGCGCTATATCTCCATCGCGCGCGACATCTCGAAATCGGCGGGGCGTTTTGGTGCGCCCCTGCGCCGTTTTGCCATCGCATTAGGATGTGAGGTGCGCCATGCGTCACAGCTTGTCTATGCGGACGGGCTCGACATCTCGCGCGACAGTGCCTTCGAGCCGATCGGCATTTCGTGCCGCATCTGTGCGCGCAAGGACTGTCACCAGCGCGCCGTGCCACCGCTTGAGCGGCATCTGATCGTTGATCCAGACCGGCGCGATGTGTTGCCCTACCGCGTGGATTAACGGCGCGACGCGCGCCAGCCCGCCGCCTGCGCTGCCGCCGCAGAGCAGAACCAACGCTCGCCCTTGCGAGTATTGATGCCTGTGCGTTCATAAAACGTCTGTCCGGGCATGTGATAGATGCGCGTGCCACTCGCGTTTATGTTGCCCTTGATCGCACAGTTCGCATCCGTCGGGGTGCGCCCTTTGATCCGGCTCTTGCGGTACTGCGAGGGCGTCTGGACCTGCACCGCATGCAGCCCGCGATCGGCCGCTGCCGCGATCCGCTCTGCCGCTATATAATCGCTGCCATATTGCACATAGGCAAATGCCAGACCTTCATTTACCAACCACGCACCGATGTCATCGCCCAAGGCGCGGCAGCGCGCCACAGTCCGACCGTAGCGATCTGTATCCATCACATCGCATTCAGCCACAGCGCCATCATACCTGTCTGCCACGGCCTTGCTGATCCATCCGCCACAGGCCCAATCCGTGCCTTGGCGCGTTTCGCACATCTGACCGGTTTCGGGCGCATCAACGGCATGCAAGCGAACACGCGTTTGCCCGACATCAAGGGTATCACCATCAATAAACCGGATTTCACCAGAAAAATCTGACGCAGGCACCACCGCACCCACACCGAAAGCAAAAGGCGTCAAGGCAAGCAGACAGACCAGAAACAGCGCGATTCTGCCGCGCAGTTTCCAAATTTTCGGTAAAGAAAACGCATCTGCCATGCCTCAAGAATGGCAGTCGCAACAGCAGCATTCCAGCCCCCATTCACAAAAAGGTTAACAAATCATTAATGATTAACAGAAAGAAGAGTTTTTATCGTTGCTCGGTTTCCCAATCGGGGTGAATCCACGGCGCATCGTTCGACGCCGCCAATGCTGCCTTGCCCAGCACATGATCGGCCATCTTTTCCCCCACCATGATCGAGGGCGCATTGAGATTGCCATTGGTGATGCGCGGAAAAATCGAGCTGTCAACCACGCGCAGCCCCTCCACACCGATCACCCTGCCCTGCGGATCAACAACCGCGTCCACATCATCCGCGCGCCCCATCTTGCAGGTGCCGCACGGGTGATAGGCGCTCTCGGCATGTTCTCGCACGAAATCGTCGATCTGCGCATCGCTCTGCACATCCGCCCCCGGCTGGATCTCGTGCTTGATGTAAGGCTTGAACGCGTCCTGCGCAAAAATTTCGCGGGTAAGACGCACGCACTGCCTCCAATCCTCCCAATCTTCGTCATGTGACATGTAGTTGAACAGGATCTTCGGATCGTCGGACGGATCGGCAGAGCGCAGCGAAACCCGGCCCCGAGATTTTGACCGCATCGGCCCCACATGCGCCTGAAAACCGTGCCCTTCGGCCGCCGCCTGCCCGTCATAACGCACGGCGATTGGCAGGAAATGATACTGGATATCCGGATACGGCACACCCGCCTTCGAGCGGATGAAAGCCGCGCTTTCAAACTGGTTGGACGCGCCCATGCCGCGCCTGGACAGCAGCCACTGCGTACCGATGATCGCTTTTGACAGCAAATTCCAATGCTTATAAAGCGTGATCGGTTGGCTGGAAGCCATCTGCATATAAACTTCCAGATGGTCTTGCAGGTTGCCACCCACGCCCGGACGATCGGCAAGCACCTCGATCCCGTGCTCTTTGAGATGCGCGGCAGGCCCGATACCCGACAGCATCAAAAGCTTGGGCGAGTTGATCGAGGACGCAGCCAGAATAACTTCGCGGCGCGCACGGATCACCTCCGTTTTGCCGCCCCGCTTGACCTCGACACCCACAGCACGCCCATCCACGAACACCACCCGCAGCGCCAACGCCTGCGTCAGCCGCACATTGTCGCGCTTCAGGGCCGGGCGCAGATAGGCATTGGCCGTCGACCAACGCCGCCCGTTCCAGACAGTCTGCTCCATCGGGCCAAAACCTTCCTGCTTTTGGCCGTTATAGTCGTCCGTCGCCTCGTAACCGGCCTGCTTGCCCGCCTCGACAAATGCCTGGAACAGCGGGTTCGCGCGCGGGCCGCGACTGACATTCAACGGGCCGTTATTGCCGCGCCAATAGCTGTCTCCGCCGTGGCCGCCGTCATGCCAGCTTTCCATCCGGCGGAAATAGGGCAGCACGTCGGCATAGCTCCACCCGTCGGCCCCGCTGTCGCGCCAGTGATCAAAGTCCATTGCGTGACCCCGCACATAGACCATCCCGTTGATCGAGGACGACCCCCCGATTACCTTGCCGCGCGGGCACACCAGATTACGCCCGCCCAGATGCGGCTCTGCCTCGGTTTTATAGCCCCAGTCGTATCGCTTCATATTCATGGGATAGCTGAGAGCAGCAGGCATCTGGATGAACGGCCCCGCATCGGTGCCGCCATGCTCGATGACCAGAACTTCCTTGCCCGCTTCACCCAGACGGTAGGCCATCGCACAACCGGCGCTGCCCGCGCCCACAATCACAAAATCCGCTTCCATGTTCTCTCTTTCACATCCGGTGCTTCGACTGCAGGCTTGAGCGACGTTCCCGTCCCTCAAGCCTGCCCTGTCTTTGATGTCCTGCGAGAACGCTGGCCTCTTGCCTGTAAAAGGAATGCGCGCCAGCGCTCCGCGGGATCACGTGCGGGTCTAGAAGGGGGCTTCCAGATCGCCCATGCGCACATAGACCGATTTCAACTGGCTATAATGCCCGATCGCCGCCTTTGAATTCTCGCGCCCCACGCCAGAGGCCTTCACCCCCCCGAAAGGCGCTTCTACGGGGGCATCGTTATAGGTGTTGATATAGCAGGTTCCGGCCTCGAACCCCGCCGCCACGCGGTGCGCGCGCGTAAGGTCTTTGGTGAACACACCCGCAGCCAGACCGAATTCGGTGTCGTTGGCGCGCGCCATGACTTCCGCTTCACCCTCGAAATCCAGCACCGCCATGACAGGTCCGAAAATCTCTTCGCGCGCGATGGTCATGTCATCGGTTACATCGGCGAAAACGCAGGGCTGCATATAAAAACCACTCCCCTCAATCGCCGCGCCACCATACACCACGCGTGCGCCTTCGGCTTTGCCTTTGGCGATATAGTCCAGCGCGATATCCATCTGCGCCTTGGACACCATCGGGCCAAAGCTGGTGTTGGGGTCCATCGGATCACCGATCACGGCGCTGGCAAGACGCGTCGCAAGACGGCTCAGGAACGCTTCCTTGATGTCCTTGTGGACAAACACCCGCGTCCCGTTCGAGCAGACCTGACCGGAGCTGTAAAAGTTGCCCAAAATCGCGCCGGATACGGCATTTTCGATATCCGCATCCTCGAACACGATCATCGGGGATTTACCGCCCAGTTCCATCGTCACATGCTTCATGCCCTCGGCAGCCGCTGCATAAACCTTGCGCCCCGTCGGCACCGAACCGGTGAGCGAGACCTTGTCCACCCGCGCATCCGTGACCAGCGCGGCACCTACATCGCCCATACCCTGCACCACGTTATACAGACCCGCAGGCAACCCCGCCTCATGCAGAATCTCCGCGACTTTCAACGCGCAAAGCGGCGTTGTTTCCGAGGGCTTGAAGATCACCGAATTGCCGCACGCCAGCGCTGGCGCGCCTTTCCAGCAGGCGATCTGCGTCGGATAGTTCCATGCCCCTATGCCTACGCACACGCCCAATGGCTCACGGCGGGTATAGACCCAATCCTCACCCAACTGGATATGTTCGCCCGTCAACGTGGCGGCCATACCGCCGAAATATTCCAGCGCATCCGCCCCCGACGTGGCATCCGCAACAGAGGTTTCCTGATAAGGCTTGCCGGTGTCATAGGTTTCCAGCACCGACAGATCGTGATTGCGCGCCCGCATGATGTCGGCGGCACGGCGCAAAATGCGCCCGCGCTCGGTGCCGCTCATCGCGGCCCATGCCGCCTGTGCGCGGCGGGCCGCCACGATGGCACGGTCCACGATTTCAGGCGTGGCTGCGTAAACGGTCGCAATCTTCTCACCGGTGGCGGGATAGATCACGTCAATCGGTGTGCCGTTTGTGTCCTCGACGTATTCGCCGTCGATGAAATGGCTGGCTTTGGGTTGGGTTTGCATAAAACCTCTTTATTCAGCTTGCGGCCCCCGCCCATGCGGACAGAGCCTTGGTTTCAAGTTGCGTCGATAAAATGGCGCGGCCTTCAAGCGACCGGTCACTCCCCACGCGGAAAGCGCTTGTTTTCTTCGAGAACGTTCAGATCCATGTGGTTGCGCATGTATGCTTCGGACGCATCACGCAGGGGCTGGTAATCCCACGGGTAATAGCCCCCCTGCCGCAGTGCGTCGTACACAACCCAGCGGCGCGCCTGACTTTTGCGCACATCGGCGTCGAACGCCTCCAGATCCCAACGGGCCTCGGATTTGGCGCGTATCGTTTGCAGCGTACCTGCCTGTGCCGGCTCTGCCGCGAGATTGGTCAATTCGTGCGGATCGGCCTCCAGATCGAACAACTGGTCGGGATCAAGCACACAGCGGTTGTACTTCCATTTACCATAGCGCAGCGACACCATCGGCGCATATGACGCCTCGGCTGCGTACTCCATCGCGACAGGTTCCGTGCGCTCCACCCCCTGCCCCATCGGGACAAGTGATTGACCGGTGGTCCATTCCATCACCTCGTCCATGCTGACTCCCGCCAGATCGCAAAGCGTCGGGCAGATGTCGATGTTGCTCACGGGGGTGGTGTGCAACCCCACCTCCATCTGCGGCGCCGCGATCATCATCGGCACGCGGGCGGATCCTTCGAGAAAGCTCATCTTGAACCACAGACCGCGTTCGCCCAGCATGTCACCGTGATCTGAGACGAAAACGATAATCGCTTCCTGCCGCGTGTCTTCCAGCGTTTGCAATATTTCACCTATCTTGTCGTCAAGATAGCTGATGTTGGCAAAATAGGCGCGGCGCGAACGGCGAATGTCTTCTTGGGTGATGTCGAAATCACGCCAGTTGTTGGCATCGAAAATCCGCTTTGAGTGGGGATCGTGATCGGCGTAATCCATCGCGGGGATCTCTGGCAGCAGATGGTCGCAATCCTCGTAAAGATCCCAGTACTTCTTGCGCGCCACATAAGGATCATGCGGATGCGTAAAGCTGACCGTCAGACACCACGGACGCGGATCAAGACCGCGTGACAGCTCGTACAGCTTGCGCGTGGCCTCGTAAGCGACCGCATCGTCGTATTCCATCTGGTTGCTGATCTCTGCCACGCCTGCGCCGGTGACGGACCCCATGTTGTGATACCACCAATCAATCCGTTCGCCCGGTTTGCGGTAATCGGGCGTCCAGCCGAAATCGGCGGGATAGATGTCGGTTGTCAGACGCTCTTCGAACCCGTGCAACTGATCGGGACCGACAAAATGCATCTTGCCCGACAGGCACGTCTGATACCCCGCACGGCGTAGATGGTGCGCATAGGTCGGGATCGAGGAGGTGAACTCGGCCGCGTTGTCATAGACGCCTGTTGCGCTTGGTAACTGCCCCGACATGAACGCCGCCCGCCCCGGCGCGCACAGCGGCGAAGCGGTATAAGCGTTGCGGAAACGGGTCGAACGCGCCGCCAGTTTTTTGAGGTTGGGCGCGTGCAGCCATTCGGCGGGACCATCGGGAAACAGCGTACCGTTCAGTTGATCCACCATAAGCACAAGGATATTCGGGTGGCTCATGCCGCCTCCTTCAAAATCAGATCAAGCGTGCCAAGCGCGCTTTGCTTTGCCATGTCGGTTGTGCCGCCCCTGGACAGGGCCGCGCGCAGGTAGAGCCCGTCGATCAATGCTGCCAGCGTTTCGGCATCCTGTTCGGGACGCTTCGAGAGCGGGCGCAACGCATGCACAAGGTTCGAGCGCAACCGCCTTTGATAGAGCGCCAGCAACCGCAGGGTTTCGGGGTTTGTGTTCGCGGAGGCATAAAGCGTCATCCACGCACCAATTGTTGCTGGTTCGAAAAACGGATCGGCAAAACTGGCGGTAATGATCGCCTCGGCGCGTTCGCGCGGACCCGCTGCACCCGCCAGCGCACGGCGCACCTCGGCGCTGTATTCAGTGAGAATGTGCCGCATCGCCGCAAGGAATATCCGGTTCTTGCCGCCAAAGTAATGATGCGCCAGCGCCGTCGACATCCCTGCTGTTTTGGCAATCTGCGCCACCGTCACGTCAAGCGAATGCGCGCGCCCGATCTCGGTGATCGTCGCCTGAACCAGGGCGGCACGGCGCACGGGTTCCATTCCTACTTTGGGCATGAGAATCGACTTTTTATAACCATGCGCCGAAGGGTGCAGGTTTCTGATTGATCAGTCAATCAACAAAAATCAGATCCGTGTCGCATGTGTCGCCGGCGTGACCACACGTTTCAGCATCGCCTCGCGCCATGTAATGAATGTGACCGATCCAAGGATGACAAATCCGCCCAATACGACCCAGATATCAATCGGTTCGGAGAACCAGAGCGCCCCAAGGGCCGTGGCCCAGATCAGCTGTAAAAAGGTCACCGGTTGCGTCACCGTCAAAGGTGCTGCGGCAAAGGCCAGCGTCATGGTATAGTGGCCCGTTGTTGCAAAAGCCGCGACGGCAAACAGGAAACCCAATTCTCCCGGCGTGGGCGTGATCCAATTCGCAATCGCAAAAGGAAACAATCCGATTGTGACGAAAATGGACAGCATGGCAACGATGACCGAGGGCTTGACCTCATCCGTCATAATCTTCGCCACGAGATAGCTACCGGCAAAAACTATGGCCGCAAACACCATCGCCAGATGGCCGGTACTTACCTCGCGAAAGCCGGGGCGCAGGATGATCGCGGCCCCCGCCAATCCCAGAACAACCGCCACGATCCGGCGCAGGGCCAACCGCTCTCCGAGAAAGACCGCGGCCCCTATGGTGACATAAATCGGCGCGAGGTAGTTAAGCGCTGTTACATCCGCGATAGGGATACGTACCATGGAATAGAACCACAAAATCACGCCGCCCGCGTGACAAAATCCGCGCAGCGAAAACAGCGCCCACTGGCGTCGCGTCAGGTGCGCATCACGAATGGCCTTAAGCGACGGAAGCAAAAACAACAGGCCCATGGAATAGCGCAAAAAGGCGGCCTCTCCGGGGGGAATGCGCGGCCCCATCGTTTTCACAAGCGCGGTCACCATGATGAAGCACACGCCTGTCACAAGCATCCAGAAGACACCGGCAAGAGGGCGTTGAGGGGGCTGACTGATCATGCGCGAAGATGACCGCACCTTCGCAGTAGTTGCAAGGTGTTAGTGCAAAATAAGACTTGCCGCGATGGCCCACATCACCAAAGCGATGCCCGCATCCAGTATCCGCCAGCTGAGCGGCCTTGCAAACACCGGTTGCAACAGCCGCGCGCCGTAGCCCAGCGCGAAGAAGAAGACAAAACTCGCCAGAACCGCGCCTGCCCCGAAAGCCATTTTGTCCGGATACTGGGCCGAAATCGACCCGATCAATACCAGCGTATCCAGATAAACATGCGGATTGAGCCATGTGAGCGCCAGAAGCGTCAACAGTGTTTTGCGCAGGCTTTGTGGCGGCGTGCCTGCGGCGTCCATGGCAGAAGCACCGCGCAGGGCGCTCAGCGCATTTTGCGCACCATAAACCACGAGGAACGCAGCACCGCCATAACGCATCACCGTCTCCAGCCACGGCACCGCCTCGGCCAACGTCCCGAAACCGGCCACGCCCGCCGTAATCAACAGCGCATCCGACACCGCGCAGGTAAGACAGACCCACAACACATGCTCGCGCCGCACGCCCTGTCGCAAGACAAACGCATTCTGCGCGCCGATTGCGAGGATCAACGAAAGGCTCAGCAAAAAGCCGGGAAGAAAAGATGTGATCATGGTACCCCGAATGGCTTGAAAAACTGGCCGTTGCCTTGCTGTGGCGATGGCGAGCATGGGCGCATATAGCCCCACCTGCCTGCGAACAATAGCCCCGAGCGCCCGTTATATTGCTGTCTCAAAACCCCAATTATTCCAAATCTTTGCCGGAACCGCGACAAATTAGTCAGTCTATTTGCACCGTTCACATGAAACTGATCAGAAGGCTCTTCCGTATCTACATGCGAATGACTATCTCAACGTCTCGCCACCAAGGAAAATAAAATGTCTAACACGACACAGAAGCTGGAAATCAGCCGCAAAGAGATCGACCTGATCGAGAATGCGCTTCACACGCAATCAAAAATCCTGCGCGTACAGGCCGACGCAGGTGGCGATGACGCTACCGCACGGCTCAACGATGTAAAACGCGTCCTCGCTGCAATTGCCGCCCAGCGCACCGAAAAACCTGCGCGCCCGCGCCGGTCTGGCGGCCTTGCCGGCCTCCTGCGGATGATGGGCCAAACCGGTTAAGGCCATATTACAGGTTCCGTGACGCCAGACCGTCTTGAACCAATCGACGCGGGCGTTACTCCTGTTGTTCCAACTGCTCCATTACCTCGTCCGAGGCATCGAAATTCGCGGTGACGCGCTGCACGTCGTCGTCATCTTCGAGCGCATCAATCAGCTTCATCAGCTTCTGCATGCCTTCCAGATCCATCTCGGTTGTGGTTGTGGGACGCCACATCAATTTGGTGCTGTCCGATTCGCCCAGTTCCGTCTCAAGCGCGGTCGAGACGTCATTGAGGTCCGTATCAGCGCAATAGATCACATGCCCGTCTTCCGTGCTTTCCGCATCTTCCGCACCTGCTTCGATGGCGGCCATCATCACCGTGTCGGCATCGCCCACACTGGCGGGATACGTCACTTCTCCCTTACGCTCGAACATAAACCCGACCGATCCGGTCTCGCCCAGATTGCCGCCGTTTTTGGAAAAAGTAGAGCGCACAGTGGAGGCAGTGCGGTTGCGGTTGTCTGTCATCGTCTCGACAATCACCGCCACGCCGTTGGGCCCATACCCCTCATAGCGGATTTCTTCGTAAATCTCGCTGTCGCCGCCTGTTGCTTTCTTGATCGCGCGATCAATATTGTCCTTCGGCATCGAAACGCCTTTGGCTTCTTTCACGGCAAGCCGCAGGCGCGGGTTTTTGTCGGGATCAGGCTCGCCCATCTTGGCGGCGACCGTGATCTCCTTGGACAGTTTCGAGAACACCTTCGAGCGCAATTTGTCCTGACGCCCCTTGCGGTGCTGGATGTTTGCCCATTTGGAATGGCCTGCCATATCTGTTCTCCGTCGCGAAAATTATCGTCTGTCTATATGTCAACGGAGCGGCTTAGGGCAATCCCCCCTTGCACGCCCCCCTGACACCACGCCAGATAGACCAAATCAAAGCGAGGCCGTCATGACCACCGATCAAATCATTCTTTTTAGTCTCTTCGGTGCCGTCTTCGGCCTGCTGCTCTGGGGGCGCTTTCGCTATGATATCGTCGCTTTTTCGGCGTTGATGGCGGGTGTGGTGCTGGGTGTGGTGGACAGCAAACACGCTTTTGACGGCTTTGGCCATCCCGCGACGCTGGTGGTGGCGCTGGTGCTGGTTGTGTCTGCGGGGCTGGTACGGTCCGGGGCCGTATTGTTGATTACGCGCACGATGGTTGATGCCTCGCGGTCTTTGGGTGCGCATATCGCTATAATGGGCGTGGTTGGTGGTGTCTTGTCCGCGTTCATGAATAATGTGGCGGCACTTGCGCTGCTGATGCCGGTGGACATCCAGACCGCGCGCAAAGCGGGCCGCGCACCGGGGCTGAGCCTGATGCCCCTGTCCTTTGCCACCATTCTGGGCGGGATGATCACGCTGATCGGGACGCCGCCAAACATCATCATCGCCGCCATCCGCGAGGAAAGCCTTGGCGCGCCGTTCAAAATGTTCGATTTCGCGCCTGTCGGCAGCGTCGCGGCGATTGCGGGCATGGTGTTTGTTGCTCTTGTCGGCTGGCGGCTGCTTCCGGTGCGTGACGATGGCGCCCTGCGGGCCGAGGATCTGTCGCAATACATCGCCGAACTGGTTGTTCCCGAAGATAACAAACACGTCGGCAAGCGCCTGTTCGAGCTGGACGAGACCGCCGACAAGGCGGATGTGGCGATCATCGGCCTGATGCGCGACGGCAAACGCCGCTATGGTAACGCGCGCAACACCAAATTGCGCGCAGGCGATGCTTTGGTGATCAAAGCGAGGCCCGATGCGCTGGATGAATTCCGCTCGACCCTCTCGCTGTCCGTGGCAGACGCAAGCCGCGAAGAACGGCTGCGCGCCGATGGCGACGGGGTCGAGGTGATCGAAGTAATCGTGACGCCGGAATCGCGCCTGCACGGGCGCACAGCACAGGCCGTGGGGCTGGCATGGCGCCAGCGCACGATATTGCTGGGACTGTCACGGCGCGGCACGAACATCACATCGCATCTGCGCCAGACACCGCTTGAGACCGGCGATATCCTGCTGCTTCTGGTGCCACGCGACACCGCACAGCATGTCACCGAATGGCTGGGCGTTCTGCCGCTTGCCAACCGCGGCCTTGCGGTCACGGAAAACAGCAAGGTCTGGCTGGCCATCGGGTTGTTTGCCGGTGCGGTCGTTGCCGCGTCGTTCGGGCTGATTTACCTGCCGGTTGCGCTGGGTCTGGTTGTCGTTGCCTATGTTCTGGCCAAGATTGTTCCGCTGTCGGAACTGTACACCCATATCGAATGGCCGGTCGTTGTCCTTTTGGGTTCGATGATCCCGTTGGGCGCTGCATTGGAGGCATCAGGTGGCACGCAACTGATCGCGGGCGCGCTTACGGGGCTGACCGAAGGGATGCCTGCGTGGGTGGTGCTTACGGTGCTGATGATCGTCACCATGACGCTGTCGGATGTGCTTAACAACACCGCAACGACGATTGTGGCGGCCCCCGTCGGCATCCAGATGGCACAGACACTTGACGTCTCGCCCGATCCTTTCCTGATGGCGGTCGCGATTGCGGCATCTGCTGCGTTTCTCACCCCCATCGGGCACAAGAACAACACGTTGATCCTCGGTCCCGGCGGCTATAGCTTCGGGGATTACTGGCGCATGGGCCTGCCGCTGGAAATCATCATCATCGCCGTCTCGATCCCCGCGATCCTTGTGTTCTGGCCGCTGTAATACGCTACCAGAATATCGGAATCACTGCGCTGGCGATCACCGACATCGACAGGTTAAGCGGGATGCCGACCTTCATGAAGTCGGTGAACTTGTAACCGCCCGGTCCGTACACCAGCGTGTTCGTCTGATAACCGATGGGCGTGGCAAAGGCGCACGACGCCGCGATCATCACCGCCACAACCAACGCGCGCGGATCCATGCCAAGGGCGGCGGCAAGCGATATGGCGATGGGCGTCATGATGACCGCGACCGCATTGTTGGACACAATTTCGGTGAAAATCGTGGTCATCAGGAAAACGCAAAAAATCACGACGCCGGGCGGCATCGTGCTTAGCGTGGGGGACATCGCATCGACGATAAGTTGCACAGCACCTGTGTGCTGAAGCGCCGCTCCGACCGTCAGCATGGAGAAAATCAGCGCCAGAAGCCGTCCGTCGATATAGGAAAATGCCTCGTCTGCGTCGATGCAGCCGGTGACCAGCACAACAGCCACGGCAATCACGGCCAACATCAGGATCGGTGCCACGTTGAACGCCGCCAGCGCCACAATGGCGAACAGTGCACCGATGGCGATGGGCGCGTGACCGCGCCGGTAAGCACGCTGCGATGGTGTGCTGACATCCACCAACTCCATATCCGCCGCAAGCCGCTGGATGTCTTCCGCCGTCCCTTCGAGGAGAAGCGTGTCGCCCACCCGCACGACCAGATCATCCAGCTGGCGACCGATGTTCTGGTTCCGGCGGTGAACAGCAAGCGGATAGACACCGTAGCGCCGCCGCAGACGCAAAGACCCCAGCGACCGGCCGATCATTTTGCAGCCCGGCGTGATCAGCACCTCGACGGTGGTCGTCTCGACCGATGAAACCTGATCGACGCGTTTCAGCTCCTTGTTGCTTTGCAGGCTCAAAAGCTCGGTCATCCGGGTGCGCAACACAACGCGGTCACCGACCTGAAGGGTCACCTCGTTCAATGCGCGGCGCAGCGAGGTATCGCCGCGCACCACGTCGATCAACCGTACACCATCGCGTTTGAACAGATTCACATCCAACACCTCGCGCCCGACAAGGTTGCTTTCGGGCGGAATCACCGCTTCGGAGAAGAATTTCATCTTTGAACGGTCGCTCAGCATCCCCGCCATGCTGTCACGCGCGGGCAACAGGCGCTTGCCGATCGTCGCCATATAAATAAGCCCCCATGCACAAACGACCAGACCGATGGGGAGTATCTCGAAGATGCCGAACGGCTCCATCCCCTGCGCGCGGGCCACGCCATCAACCAACAGGTTCGTCGACGTCCCGATCAGCGTCAGAGAACCGCCCATGATTGCGGCATAGCTAAGCGGGATCAACAACTTGGACGCTTTGGTGCCAAGGGTCTTGCTAAGCTGCACAACGACCGGAATCATCACAACCACGACGGGTGTGTTGTTCATGATCGCGCTCGCCCCCATGACCGACAGGATCACCCCGATCACTGCCGTCTTGGGACGCGTACGGGCATAACGTTCGGCAAGTCGGGTCAGAACATCCAGCGCACCAGTGCGCACCAGCGCGCCCATCACAATAAACATCGCCGCAATCGTCCACGGCGCCGAGTTCGCCAGCACCGCGCGCGCATCCTCATAAGGCACCAGACCAAGCGCCAGCATGAACGCGGCACCGCCCAATGCCACCACCTCGGTTGGCAGCGTCTCGCGCAGGAACAGCAGAAACATCACCACCACAACAGTCAGAGATAGAATCGCCTGCGAGAATTGCGAGAGCTCGAAGAGGTACATTTTTATGCCTTTAGATTACGCCGCATCCCGAAAGGCCGACGTTCAAGTGTCGCTGATCAACGCCGCCACGGCAAGCGCAGCTTTGGGGCGAGTCGGGACAGGTTACGGGGGCGGATCGGGCATTGATCCGCCCCCGTAAGGACGCGAGAACCGGCACAAGCCGATCCTGCCCTTCCCACGGGCGAGAGTCTTACGGCGTGCTCTCCTGCAACCTGCCACCCGTGCGCACCGGTACAATCCGCGTGGCGCGGCCCGTGCGGTCGTCTGTCTCGATATACGCGCCCGACAGGGTCGCTTCCTCGTTTGCGGGGGTAAAGCGCTCTTTTGGCATGCCGGTGATGAACCGGCGCATGGGTTCGGTTTTTTCCATCCCGATGACGGAATTATAATCACCGCACATGCCCGCATCCGTCAGATAGCCGGTGCCGGCAGGCAGGATCATCGCGTCGGATGTCGGCACATGGGTGTGGGTGCCCACCACCAATGATGCACGCCCGTCGCACCAATGGCCCATCGCCATCTTCTCCGATGTCGCTTCGCAATGCATGTCAACGATCACCGCGCTGGCCATCCCGCCAAGCGGGTGCGTCTTGAACACCGCATCAAGGGCCGAGAACGGGTCGTCATAGGGCCGCTTCATAAACACCTGCCCCAGCGCCTGCGTCACCAGCACCTTTTTGCCGTTCTGCGCGGTAAACAGCCGCGCACCGCGTCCCGGCGCGTTTTTCGAAAAATTCAGCGGACGGATGATGCGCTGCTCCTGCTCGATATATGCAAGCATGTCTTTTTGATCGAACGAATGGTCGCCCAGCGTCAGACAATCCGCCCCCGCATCCAGCAAATCCTTGGCATGAGCGCCCGAAAGCCCCATGCCAGAGGTCGCGTTCTCCCCGTTCACGACAATAAAGTCGAGCTTCCATTCGGTCCGCAAACGGGCCAGATTATCCGTGATCGCCCGACGCCCCGCGCGGCCCATCACATCTCCAAGAAACAGTATTTTCATGGATCAAGCGTTAGGCTGCTGCGCGCAAACGCGCAAGAGCGCGGCTGCGGTTTTCGCGCGTTTCAACGTCGCAGGCAGACGGCAGCGTTACTTTCGGGTTCCCGAACCGGCAATCTCGATCACCCCGTTTTGGGTCACGATCATATCCAGGGGCGCGTCTGTCGGCTCGACGGGGATGTCGTCACTCTCCTGCCCGGCAAAGGCAAAGCCGATGGCCAGCGTGGCGCGACGGGCGCGCAATTGCTCAAGCGTGCGGTCATAGAACCCGCCGCCATAACCTAGCCGCGCGCCAGCACGATCAAACGCAAGGAGCGGCACAATCAGGATTTCCGGCTCGAAATACGCGAGGTCGACAGGAACGGATGCGCCAAAGGTGCCCGCAACCATCCGCGTTTCCGGCGTCCAACGCGCAAATTTCAGCGGTTGCTCCCTGCCCTCGATCACCGGCACGCCAACAGGGCCATAGGCAGCCGCCTCGGCCATCGCGGGGCGCGGATCTATCTCGGTGCGGATGGGCATGTATCCTGACACCGGCACACCGCGATATCCCGCAAGAACCTCGCTTAGGTACCCCGCCTGCGCGGCGGTGGCGGCTTCAAAAAGCGGTTTACGCCGCGCAAAAGCGGCCTTGCGTGCCGCATCCTTGATCGCAGCGATCGTCACAAAAGCACCAATACGGCGAGGCCGAGAAACGCAAAAAATCCCACAACATCCGTTACCGTCGTCACAAAAGCGCCCGAGGCAAGTGCGGGATCGACCCCGAACCGCTCAAGCAGGATCGGGATGCCGGTCCCGGCAAACCCCGCCACAACCATGTTAATAATCATCGCCGCCGCAATCACATACCCCAAACCGGGAGAGCCGAACCAGACAAACCCCACAATCCCGATCACCACGGCAAAAATCATCCCGTTGATCAGCCCCACCAGACATTCACGCCGGATCACCCTCCAAACGTTCGATCCGGTAAGATCCTTGGTCGCGAGCGAACGCACCGCGACCGTCAGGCTTTGCGTGCCTGCGTTGCCCCCCATCGAGGCGACGATGGGCATCAACACGGCCAGCGCCACAATCTGCGCCAGCGCCACCTCGAACTGGGAAATAACCAGTGATGCGGCAATAGCCGTGACAAGGTTTACCGCCAGCCACGGAAGGCGCTGTTTTGTCGTTTCAATCACCCGGTCCGAAAGAGAGCCTTCACCGACCCCCGCCAGACGCATGATGTCTTCCTCGTGCTCTTCATCAAGCACGGCCATGGCGTCGTCGATGGTGATCACACCGATAAGCCGGCCCTCGTCATCCACAACAGGGGCCGAAATCAGGTGGTACTGGTTGAACGCATAGGCCACATCGCCTTCGTCGCGGGTGGCGGGAATGACCTGAAACATCGGCTCCAGAATATCGCTGAGCCTGGTATCGCGTTTGGAGCGCATGACCTTGCCGAGCGTCACATTGCCGACCGGATGCAGGCGCGGATCGACTATCACAATGTGATAGAACTGTGCGGGCAGATCCTCCTCGGGCGTGGCGCGCAGATGGTCGATCGCCTGCCCCACGGTCCAGTGCTCGGGGGCCATCACGACCTCGCGCTGCATCAGACGTCCGGCAGAGTATTCGGGATAGGTCAATGCCTGCTCGACGGCTACGCGGTCGCTATCTTCCAGCGCGCCCAGAATGGTCGCCTGCTGCGCGTGTTCCAGATCTTCGATCAGATCGACAACATCGTCACTGTCGAGTTCGCGCACCGCTTCTTGCAGAACCTGCGGCGTGAGGATCGAAATCACCTCGTCGCGGATCGATTCGTGAAGTTCCGACAGGATATCGCCGTCAAATTCGCGGTCATACAGGCGAATAAGGCGGGTGCGCTCGAAACTGGTGATCTGTTCAAGAAGGTCGGCGATGTCCGCCGCGTGCAGCGGCTCCATCAATTCGATCAGCTTTTCGCGGTCATCAATCTCAACGGCATAAAGGATCGCAGCCACATCGCGCTTGCCCAGCACATATGCTTCCTGCTCCTCTTCCGGCTCAATGATTTCCGTTTCCGAAACCTGATCTGACATACGCGTATCCTTTGTTGAGGCGCTAACATATTGCGGTACAGGTGCCGTGACAATGGCGCGCAAGTGCAATCAGATAAGCATCCCATTGCACGCGCGCGCAACCACGTTACAAGCGATGCCATGAGTGATAAAACAATTCTTCTGGGCCAGACCCTGACTTTCACAGGCTCCCCGTTCGAGACGCCTTGGCAAGATTGCGTGCGCATTGATAGCGCAGGCGGCGTATTGATCGAGGGCGCGCGCATCGCCGCCGTTGGCAACGGCACCGCTTTGAAAGCTGCGCATCCGCAGTCGCGTTGCATTTCCTACGGAAACGACCTGATCGTTCCGGGCTTTGTGGATGCCCACGCACATTACCCGCAAACCGCGATGATCGCGAGCTGGGGCAAGCGGCTGATCGACTGGCTCAACACCTATACCTTCCCCGAAGAGGCACGTTTTGCCGATCCTGCCTATGCGGCCGACATCGCCGCGCGCTATCTTGATCTGACTCGTGCGCACGGAACAACCACGATCGCCTCTTACTCGACGATCCACCCCCATAGCGTGGATGCGCTCTTTGCTGCCGCACAAAGCCGCGGGCAAAGCGTTGTTGCGGGTAAAACCTGCATGGATCGCAACGCACCTGACGATTTGCGCGACACCGCACAATCCGCCTATGACGACAGCAAGGCGCTGATCGCCCGCTGGCAGGGCAAGGGGCGCGCGCGCTATGCGATCACGCCGCGCTTCTCCCCCACCTCCACACCAGAACAGCTTTCTGCGCTCGGCGCACTCTGGGCCGAGCATCCCGACTGCCTGATGCAGACCCACCTAAGCGAACAGCCTGACGAGATCGCATGGGTGCGCGATCTGTTTCCGCAGGCGCGCGACTATCTCGACACTTACGAGGCGCACGGGCTTCTGGGCGCACGCGGCCTCTATGGACATGCCATCCATCTGGAGCCGCGAGAGGTCGACCGGCTCGCGGAAGTGCGCGGCGCGCTTGTCCACTGCCCGACCTCGAACAGCTTTATCGGATCGGGCCAGTTCGATCTGCCCCGCATGGCCGCGCGCCAGATTCCAATCGGCCTCGCCACGGACACAGGTGGCGGTTCCTCCTTCTCGATGCTGCGCACAATGGCCGCCGCCTACGAGGCCGCCCAGCATCACGGCACCGCCCTGCATGCCGCACAGCTTTTGTGGCTCGCCACAGCAGGCTCCGCCCGAACGCTGCACATGGAGCACGAGATCGGCAGCCTCGTGAAAGGCAACTATGCGGACATCACCATCCTTGATCTTGAATCAACCACCCCCATCGCCCAGCGCGTCAACCGCTCGGGTAGTGTATGGGAATCGACCTTTGCCACCATCATGATGGGCGACGACCGCGCCATCCGCGATACATGGATTGCAGGGAACTCAATCAAAAGCTGACTCCTTTGCTTTTGGGTACCCATCATGAAGCAAATAAATCTATGCCAGTTCTTCCAGCAGTTTCCTAAAAATCTTCATCGCCCCTGTTTCTCTCTCGGGAAGCAGGAGACAAGCTCCGGTTATACATAAGATCGGACACTCTCCATATGCGGCTTTTTGGAGGTCACCAATCGGATCGGCGTCGTGCTACATTCCCGAAATTTGATCCCACATTTTGAAGCTGATAGCTTTGCAAGCGCCCCCTCTATCTTCGCATCAAACTTGGGAAGGTGGCTGAAAAGCCCCATAGATTCATGATATGGTTTCCTGTCCCTCCCTGGCCCCAGTATGACAGAAGCCGCCGAACCAAGAGCCAAGCAGATAATTACTTAAGCTACAGCCACGCGGTGAGCGGGTTTTCTGCAAACCAACAACATACGCGCGTTCATTTTACGATTCCTCCCGACGACGTCGAATAGCACCCCATACCAAGGGGGTTCCCCTTTTTTGTGTCCGAAATACGCAAATCCAACACCTCCAATCCGCCATCTCCTCACGATAGCGGGCTCAGGCTGGCCAGATGCGCCTTAAAAAGGAATATGTCGTGGCCCATTTCGGGGTCATGACATCCAATTGGATCAGCAGCGGTCACCCGCAATCACCTGAACCCAAAGGCCACCATGTTTGGCCATACCGAATGCGCGGGCTTTGGGATTCACGATGTTACGGTGGTGGCCCGGCGATGCCTTCCAGCCCTGTATGACTTTTCCCTCGGTGTCATATTTACTGCCCTGCGCGATATTCTCGGAGACGCTGCACCAGCGATAGCCCGCTTTACTCACCCGGTCCGCAACGGTCGAACCGTTGCTGCCGATATGGCCGTAAAACCCGTTGGCAACCATATCAATCGCATGAGCGCGCGCGGCTGCATCAAGCTTGGCAGAGCGCACGACGGGTTTTCGCCCCGCGGACGCACGGATCGCGTTGATCTGTTGTAGCGGCGTCTGCACGTTTGCCGTCGGGCTTCCGGCCACCATGCCAACTGATTCGGTCGGGCTTTTGGCAGGCGCGTTACAGCCTGCCAAGGCGATGCAAAACACCGCCAGTCCCATGCCTTGTTTCATCATTTCATCAGACCTCCTGCAATCTTGATGCCAGTTCATTCTGCCGCGTAATTACAGCGGCCAAATCCATGGTTGTGATTTGCCCGTCGCGCACAACGCCGCGCCCTTCTACAAAAAGATCGCGCACCGTGGTCGGCCCGGTCAGCAGCAACGCCGCATGGTCCCAACTCCCCGCCGCCGAAATGCCGCGCATGTCCCACACCGCGATATCCGCGCGCTTGCCCACAGCAAGCCGTCCGCAATCGGGACGCCCCAAAACATCCGCACCGCCACGCGTCGCTATTTCCAACGCCTCGCGCGCGCTCATCGCATCCGCCCCCTGTGCGACCCGCTGCAACAGCATCGCGGTGCGCGCCTCGGACACCAGATTTCCGGCGTCATTGCTGGCCGATCCGTCCACACCAAGACCCACAGGCACGCCCGCATTACGCAGTGCGCGCACTGGTGCGATACCGCTGCCAAGACGGCAGTTGGAACAGGGGCAATGCGCCACGCCGGTCCGTGTGCGTGCGAAAAGTTCGATCTCGGATGGGTCAAGTTTTACGCAATGGGCATGCCACACATCCGGCCCCACCCAACCGAGGCTTTCGGCGTATTCTCCCGGACGACACCCGAAGGTTTCGAGCGAATAGGCGATATCCTCGTCATTTTCGGCCAGGTGGGTGTGCAGCATCACGCCTTTGTCGCGCGCCAGTACGGCAGCTTCGCGCATCAGGTCACGGCTGACGGAAAACGGCGAGCACGGCGCAATCCCGACACGGCACATGGACCCTTCGGCGGGGTCGTGAAACGCGTCGATGACGCGAATACAATCCTCCAGAATGTCGCTCTCACGCTCCACCAAGCTGTCCGGCGGCAAGCCGCCCGCGCTCTCGCCGATGCTCATTGCGCCACGCGTCGGATGAAACCGCAGGCCAATCTGGGCAGCGGCGTGGATCGTATCCTCCAGCCGCGCCCCGTTAGGGTAAACATACAGATGGTCCGAGCTAAGCGTGCAGCCCGACAGCGCCAGCTCTGCCAATCCCACCTGCGCGGAGACGTGAAAGTGATCCGGCGTAAAGCGCGCCCAGATCGGATAGAGCCTGCGCAACCAGCCGAACAACAACGCATCCTGCGCGCCGGGGACTGCGCGGGTCATGCTTTGATACAGATGGTGGTGCGTATTCACGAGGCCCGGCGTGATGACACATCCCGACGCCTGCACGATTTGCGCCCCGTCAGGCACAGCAATATCGACACCGATATCCGCGATCACACCATCGCGGATCAACAGATCGCAGTTCGCCAATTCGCGCCGCGTATCGTCCATTGTCACGATGAGACTTGCCGACTTCAGCAAGGTAACGCTCATTCGAGGCTATCCATGGTTTGTTTGAGAATGGTTAAGGCCTCGGCGTGAATGGTCGCATTAGCGGCGGCAATAACACGCCCCCCCTCATGCGCAGGACCGCCCTGCCAGTTGGTCACAACACCACCGGCGGCCTGGATCAGGGCAAGCGGTCCCTGGATATCATAAGATTGCAGTCCCGCTTCGATGACCAGATCAATCTGGCCCGCCGCAAGCAGCGCATAGGCATAACAATCCATTCCAAATCGGGTAAGCTGCGCCTGCGCCGACACTGCCTCGAATCCGGCACGTTCTGCGGCGCTGCCTACTTCGGGCATTGTGGTAAAAAGAATCGCTTCGCACAACGGGCGCGCATCCCGCGTGCGGATGTCCCGCCGCTGTCCGCCACGGATCAGCCATGCCCCCTCCGGCGTGCCGATAAAGCGCTCTTCGGTATAGGGCTGATCGACAACACCCAGAAAAGGGCCATCCGCCCCGCCAACCGCAATCAGCACGCCCCATGTCGGCGTGCCAGAAACAAAGCCGCGCGTGCCGTCGATCGGATCAAGCACCCAGATCAAACCGCTGCTACCTGCCTTGCTGCCGAATTCCTCACCCAGAATCGCATCGTCCGGACGCTCGATGGCAAGAACCGCGCGCATGGCGATTTCCGCTGCGCGGTCTGCTTCGGTAACAGGATCGTACCCCTGCGCCAGTTTGTTATCAGTGTTCAAATCGTGGCTGCGAAAGAACGGCAGGATCTCCGTGCGCGCAGCATCAGCCAGACGGTTGGCAACGTGTGTCAGTTCGCGTATCAGCGTGGGATCAGGTGTTATCATGCCGGTCTGGTCTCATCCCATGCGCGCCAAGGCAAGCAGTTCAACGAATGTCAGCGGTTTCAGGCAACGTCGCTCAGAACCCGCGCAAGTTCAAAAAGGCGGCGGCGCTGGTTTTCGGGGATCGCGTAGTACGACCTCACCAGATCCATTGCTTCCTTATCACCGATCAGATCGTCGGGCAAATTATTCTGGTCCGTACTCTCTGCTTCGTCCTTGCCGCGCAGCCCTTCGAAGAAAAACGCCACCGGCACGTCCAGCGCCTCGGCGATGTCCCATAGGCGCGAGGCACTTACCCGGTTTGCCCCGGTTTCGTATTTCTGGATCTGCTGGAATTTGATGCCGACAAGTTCCGCAAGGTTTTGCTGGGTCATTCCGATCAGCCAGCGGCGCTGGCGGATTCGCTTTCCGACGTGGGTATCCACAACATGAGCCATAACTTCATCTTTCTTCCTGCGGGCCGCGTATAGGGCGAGGTTAATCGCATATGATCAAATCTATCGGCCTACCCGTAAAGTTGCAAACTCCATCAACTTTACCGCTTATAACTTACGACCTTGCTCCTCTGCCAACAAGACGCAATTGCACGCGCGAGACTTCAGACGCCCGGCACCGATGCGGTTTTGATTACTAGCAATTAGTTTATGGTTCGTGACGATTTACGAAATTCTGCGCGCCGTGTTACCCCCAAATGTGGCCGCAATGGCGCACCAGAAATCTCCGCATCACGGATGCCGGTACAACGCACAAGACGATACCGCACTGCGCTCCCGAAAACTGCCCCACGATACCTTGCAAATATGTTGGCGAATACCGATATTGGTCGGGACACCGCGCATTTTCTGACGCGGGCCATCTTTAGGGAGTTTTACATGGCAGACGTGAATACAATCCGGACCGGTGCCGGAAGCCGCACAGCCGCGATTGATGAAGGCCTGCGCGCCCACATGAACAAGGTCTACGGGACGATGTCCGTAGGCATGCTTATTACTTTTGCCGCCGCATGGGCAATTTCCGGCCTTGCGGTCACAAGCGATCCGGCTGGTGCCACAGCGGCCTTGCGCGAAGGGCAATACCTGACTGACCTTGGCTATGCGCTTTATGCATCACCGCTGAAATGGGTGATCATGTTCGCACCCCTTGCCTTCATCTTTGGCTTCGGCGCAGGGATCAACCGCATGTCAGCCGCAACAGCGCAGCTGGTCTTTTATGCATTCGCATTTGTCATGGGCCTGTCTATCAGTTCGATCTTCCTTGTGTACACAGGCGCTTCGATCATTCAGGTGTTTCTGGCGACCTCCGTTGCTTTTGCGGGCCTGTCCTTGTGGGGCTACACCACAAAGAAAGATATCTCCGCGTGGGGTAGCTTCCTGATTATGGGTGTGATCGGCCTCATCGTTGTTTCCATCATCAACATCTTTATCCAGAGCCCTGCAATGGCTTTCGCGATCTCTGCCATCGGTGTGCTGATCTTTGCGGGCCTCACAGCCTATGACACCCAGCGGATCAAAACCGAGTACATCGCGCACGCGCAACACGGCGACAGCGAATGGCTTGGCAAGGCTGCTATCATGGGCGCGCTGAACCTCTACCTGAACTTCATCAACATGTTCATGTTCCTGCTGCAGCTTTTCGGAAGCAGAGAATAAACTCTCCTTCTCCATTCGAAGGGGCATTGAAGCCTGCCAAGACCCCGTCTTGGCAGGCTTTTTCTATGTCTAAATGCTTCTTTCAAAGGTCGCAAAACACAAGGAGGCCACGAGCTCTAAGGACGCTGAAAGCCTCACCATAGAGTTGAATAAATCGCCCCAGGATTACGACGCGGCCTATATAGGGCCCTAACGTGACCCACGACAAAGAGCCGGCAGGCTGTGCCTGTGATTTTCTGGGCAGCACATCAAAAGTGACTTCAGTTGCCAGACATAATCCGACCGAAAACGCAAAAGACCGCGCGAATGCGCGGCCTTGCGGCTGTCAAAGCTGGGGCTAGATCTTACTTGATCTTACCTTCTTTGTAATCAACGTGCTTGCGCGCAACGGGGTCATATTTTTTGATGACCATTTTCTCGGTCATGGTACGCGCGTTTTTCTTTGTGACGTAAAAATGGCCTGTGCCCGCGGACGAGTTCAGACGGATCTTGATCGTGGTTGGCTTCGCCATGGTATCTTCTCCTGTGCTGCGCAGGGCCCTTGCCGCGCGCGCGTAATCTCTGAGCTTCGCCTTCTACCTTGGTCGGGGGCCAAGTCAACCCCGTATCGCGCAACTGTGGCCAGCGGGACGGTATTTTCTGAAAATTCCTAACCCTTGGCGAGTGTTGTGCGCGGAAAGCCTATAAGCCGGATCCTGTCCAAAGAGTTGCCTCTTCTGGATGATCATTCCTCTGACCTTGCCGTTGCCGACAAAGCTACAGCTGCCAACCCGGACCTGCTGGAGCAAAAGTACTCCGCCCCGCCGCCCGAAGACGTCGCGACACGCGGTCCCTATTTGGCATTGCTCCCGGTGGGGCTTGCCATGCCGCCCCTGTTACCAGCGGCGCGGTGGGCTCTTACCCCACCGTTTCACCCTTACCCCCTACAAGAGAGGGCAGTTTCTTTTCTGTGGCGCTCTCCGTCGGGTTACCCCGCCCGGGCGTTACCCGGCACCGTTTCTTTTTGGAGTCCGGACTTTCCTCCCCGCCCCTCACGTCAGACGCAAGCGACGCAGCGACCATCCAGCCTTCCGCGCAAGGTATGGCGTAGGGGGAGAACACCTGCGTGGTCAATGGGGCAAAGGGCGCGATTGCGTATTTTTGGCACAAAAAAGCAGGCGGCGCGGTCTAAAGCATGAAATCGGCGCGCTGGAGCGGGCCTGTGCGCCACGGCGCGCGGCGCAGGCGTGTCGCAGCAAGCAACGTCTCGAAGGGGGCATGGGCGGTGAAACCCGCCTCTCGGGCGGCACGCATGAAATCTGCCTGCGCGCCATCGCCCACCGAAAATGCACGCGCCGGAGCGGCAAGGCCCTGACGCTCGAGCCGCCCCCAGTCAAAGCGCGGACCGGGGTCGAATTTCCGCTGCGGTGCCATGTCGGAGTGGCCGATCACCCCCTCACGCGGAATCGCCCAGCGCGCCATGATGCCCTGAATGAGGGATTCGAGCGCGCGCATCTGTGGTTCAGGGAACGGATGCGTGCCCGGATTGTCGAGCTCGATCCCGATGGAGCGCGAATTGATGTCGCTCAGGCCCTGCCATTCTCCCGCACCCGCGTGCCACGCGCGATCCGCTTCGTCGACCATGCGGATCACGGTGCCTTTGGTACAGATCAAATAGTGGGCAGAGACCTCTGCACCGGGGTCACACAGCCGCTCTATGGCAACCTGTGCGCCGCGCATAGCGGTATAGTGCAGCACGATCAGCGCAGGCGTCAGCCCGTCACGGCGTGGCCCGCAATTGGGCGAGCCTTTCCAGACCGTCACGGGATTATCCGTTGGTGTTGCGATAGATCGACGGATCCCATGTGCAAGCATAGCCATCCCCATCAGGGTCCATGCCCTTGGGGTCTTTTTCCGGGCCGCCGGACGACAGGAAAGCGATCTGTGCCTGATCCTGATGGCGGTACTGGCCACAGTTGCGGTTGTATTTACCAGCCGCGTTGAATTGGAACCGCTTGTAAAGCGTGGTGCCGACAGGATGGTTCGTCGACAGCGCATAGGCCACGATGTTCGGGCCGGTGCTGGTGCGCTCGGGCAGTGCCTGCGGCTGGATCACCTGATACTGCGCGCGATTCGCTGCAAGGCGCGCGGCATCGACTTCGATGCTGCGCTCGCCGGAGACCGCGTCGAAATTGTTTTCCCGGCTGATTCCGGTGGCATTGTTGATCACGGCGGGTGCCGGATTGGTCGGGCTTGCAATAACCGGTGCAACGCCCGAGTTGGCGGCGGCCGCAGCCGCACGCGCCGCACTGTCCTGCTCGCTTGTCTGCGCAAGGATCGCGCGGGTTTCGGCGGCTGTTGCCTCGGCAGAACCGGGCGCGGGCAGCGGCTGCGCGCTTACGCCGGGTGCGGCAGGCACGCCCGTGGCAAGTGTCGCGTCGCGGTTGGCACGCTGCGCGTCAAAAGTGTTGTCAAAGCCCACACCAAAACGGCTGTCTTCAGGCACCGAGGGTTGGCAAGCAGCCAGTACGCCTATGGCGCAAGCGCCCAGCACAAATCGAACAGTCATCATTAACAAACCTGCATATTGGTTTCGCGTTGGGCGGGTTTTACCACCATTTATCCGGCTTGGCTACAAACCCCGCCGCCTGTTCAAGCACATAGGCGGAAGACAGCAAATCGGCTTCCTCCCATGGCCGCCCGATCAGTTGTAGCGCGATCGGCAGCCCCTGACGGTCGATCCCTGTCGGCACTGCGATCCCCGGCAAACCGGCAAGGTTTACCGTAATCGTGAACACATCATTGAGATACATCTTGATCGGATCCGCATCCGTCATCTCGCCCAGCCCGAAGGCAGCAGACGGAGTGGCAGGCGTCAGGATGCAATCGACGCCATCGGCGAACACCCTGTCGAAGTCCTGCTTGATCAGGGTCCGGACACGGCGCGCGCGGTTATAATACGCGTCATAAAATCCCGCAGACAGCACGTATGTGCCAACCATCACACGGCGCTGCACCTCGGGGCCAAAGCCTTCGGCGCGGGTTTTCTCGTACATTTCGGTGATGCCATCCCCTGCGTCGAGTTTGGCGCGGTGACCATAGCGCACACCGTCATAACGCGCGAGGTTCGAAGACGCCTCGGCAGGGCCGATCACATAATAAGCGGGCAGCGCGTATTTGGTATGAGGCAGCGAAATATCGACAATCTGCGCGCCTGCGTCTTTCAGCATCGCAGTGCCATCGGCCCACAGCTTTTCGATCTCGTCGGGCATGCCATCCATGCGGTATTCGCGCGGGATGCCGATTTTCTTGCCGCGGATATCTCCGGTCAGGGCCGCTTCGAAATCCGGCACGGCCAGATCGGCAGAAGTGCTGTCCTTGGCATCGAAACCCGCCATCGCTTCGAGCATGATCGCCGCGTCGCGCACCGATTTCGTCATCGGCCCCGCCTGATCAAGCGAGGAGGCAAACGCCACCACGCCCCAGCGCGAACACCGCCCGTAGGTCGGCTTGATCCCCACGGTGCCGGTAAAGGCCGCAGGCTGGCGGATGGAGCCGCCGGTGTCGGTGCCGGTCGCGGCAAGGCACAGATCGGCAGCCACAGCAGCGGCAGACCCACCAGACGAGCCACCCGGCGTGAGCGGCGTGTCTTCGTTACCGCGCCGCCACGGGTTGATCGCGTTGCCATAAACGGAAGTCTCGTTGGACGACCCCATGGCGAATTCGTCCATGTTGAGCTTGCCCAGCATGACCGCACCTGCATCCTTCAGATTTTGGCTGACGGTGGATTCATATTCCGGCGTGAACCCTTCGAGGATACGGCTACCCGCCTGCGATGGCACACCTTTGGTACAAAACAGATCCTTGATGCCAATCGGCAGACCGCACATGGCGGGCGCCTCCTCGCTGCCTTTCAGGCGCTCATCGGCCTCGGCCGCGCGCGCCATCGCGATGTCGGGCGTGTGGTGGACGAAAGCATTCAGCGCCCCTGCCCCCTCGATCGCCTTCAGGCACGCTTCGGTCAGCTCTTTGGAGGTTGTATCGCCACGGCGCAGGGCATCGCGGGCCTCTGCGAGGCCAAGTTTGTTCAGATCAGACATTACTCGACCACCTTCGGCACTGCAAAAAATCCTTCACGCGCGTCAGGCGCGTTGCTCAGCACGGCGGCCTGCTGGTCCCCGTCGGTGACAACATCCGCGCGCCTCAGCAGGCGCTGCGGGGTTACGCTTGTCATCGGTTCCACACCGTCGATATCCACTTCGCCCAATTGCTCGATAAAGCCCAGAATCTTATTGAACTCCTGCGCCAGCGCTGGCAGCGCCTCCGGCTCTACTTTGATGCGGGCAAGTTTCGCCACGCGGGCGGCGGTGTTTTCGTCGATAGACATGCGGTTTCCTCATCTGCTTGTTCGTCCTCTACCGCTCTGCTGGCGCGCTCGCAAGTCGGACTCGCACGTCAGGCCGGGTGCGTTGAACACGATCCTCGCTGAAAAAGACCGCCGCGCCCCTCGTCATTGCGCGAATTTCAGCTAGAATTGAAGGCGACATAAACTAGGGAGAGACGTGATGAAGATACTCTGGCTTGGCCACGGCGGCTTTCGATTCGAAATCGAGGATCAGGTGGTGTTGGTGGATCCGTGGATCACCCAGAACCCGATGCTGACAGAAGACCAATACGCCGCCGCAACCCAAGGGGCCACGCATATTCTGGTCACTCACGGGCATTTCGATCACATCGCCGATGTGGTGCAGGTGTCGAAAGACACCGGCGCGCCGGTATCCGGGATGGTCGAGCTGGCGCAGTATTTGCACGGGCAAGGCGCCGTCGAGGGCGCAGCATTCAACATGGGCGGCACGATCCCCATCGGCGACAAGGCAAGCGCAAGTCTGGTGCCTGCGTCCCATTCCTCCACCGCTGATATTGACGGAGTAACGCAGTACATGGGCAGTGAGAGCGGCTTTGTCCTGCGCGGCGAGGGTCATTGCATTTATTTCTCCGGCGATACCGGTCTGATGGCGGATATGGACTGGATCGGGGATTACTTTAAACCCGACATCGGCATCCTGTCGGCAGGCGGGCATTACACGATGGACATGGAGATGGCCGCCTACGCCGCGCGCAGGTATTTCAACTTTGAAACCCTGATTCCCTGCCATTACCGTACCTTCCCCGCGCTGGCCCAATCGGCAGAAAAATTGCAAGCGGGCGTGCCAGACGGCACAAAGGTAATCGAACCGCAGGTCATGCGCGCGATCGAGATTTAGTACGGCGCGCCGGGGCGGAACGAGCAGATCAAGGTGTGCGTTTCGCCCGAAAGAACGCCCGTAAAAGCGCCTCGGCGGGGGCTTCGGAGATGCCGTCGAATACCTGCGGCGCGTGGTGGCATTGCGGATGTGCGAAAACCCGCGCGCCCTGGGCTACGCCGCCGGATTTCGGATCGGACGCGCCGTAATAAAGCCGCCTGATCCGCGCCGCCGAAATTGCGCCCGCGCACATGGCGCAGGGCTCCAGCGTGACGTAAAGTGCGCAATCCACCAACCGTTCCGATCCCAACGCGGCGCAGGCGGCGCGGATCGCCAGCATCTCGGCGTGGGCGGTCGGGTCGTGTTGTTCGCGCGTGCGATTCCCCGCCTGTGCAATGATATTTCCGGCGGGAGAGACCACAACCGCGCCCACCGGCACTTCGCCCCGCGCCGCCGCCGCGCGCGCCTCTTCCAGCGCCTGTGTCATGTACGATCTAAATGCCATTCCCCTTGATGGCGGCAAAACCGTCTCTTTCGCAAGAGGGGGTGTTGCGGTATGGACCGTCTATGACAGATACCCCCCCCTCCGCCCCCAAGGGCGACCGCATCGCAAAAGTACTCTCCCGTGTTGGCATTGCCAGCCGCCGTGAGGCTGAACGCATGATCGAAGCGGGCCGTGTTTTGGTGAACGGGGAGAAGATCACTTCTCCCGCGCTTAACGTGACAGATGCAGACCGGATTGATGTGGACGGCAAACCCATCGGGGCTGCCGAACCTGCGCGCCTGTGGCTGTATCACAAGCCGACGGGGCTGGTGGCCACTGCATCGGATGAAAAGGGGCGCAAGACGATATTCGACGCCCTGCCCGCAGATATGCCGCGGGTGATGAGCGTTGGCCGCCTCGACCTCAATTCCGAAGGGCTGTTGCTGCTGACCAATGACGGCGCGATCAAACGCCGGCTTGAGCTGCCCTCGACAGGCTGGTTGCGCCGCTACCGTGTCCGCGTGAATGGCCGCCCCACCGAAGAGGTGCTGGAGCCGCTGCGCAAGGGCATCGTCGCCGATGGCGAGCAGTTCCAGCCGATGGAAGTGGTTCTGGACCGTCAGAAAGGCGCAAATGCGTGGCTGACCGTGGGCCTGCGCGAAGGCAAAAACCGCGAGATCCGCCGCACGATGGAGGCCATCGGGCTGAGCGTTAACCGGTTGATCCGTGTAAGTTACGGGCCGTTCCAACTGGGTGAGCTGGCACAGGGTGCCGTCGAAGAAGTGCGCCGCAAGGTGCTGCGCGACCAACTTGGTCTGGAAGCCGAAGACCTGCTTGGCCCGGCGCCCGCACCGCCCACGCAAGTGCGCCGCGCCTTCAAGCCACGCAAACCGCACAAAGGCGATTTTGGGGGACCGGGTCAGCCCGGACTGCCAAAACCGCGCGAGGATGACGATACGCCCGCAAGACCGGGCAGAAAGCCCTTTAAGGGCAAACCGCCAACGCGCGGCGCAAAGCCCGCAGGCGGCAAAGGCGGCGCGCCCCGTCATACGCCACCCAAAGGCCCGCGCAACCGCCGCCCCTGACCGATTCTGCGCTCCGCTCAGGGCCGGTTAACCGTCATCTGCGGTGACGCCAGCGGTTCAACGTGGTCTTTTTGGCGCAAACTGTCACTGGCTTCAGTATTTTGCCCGAAAAACCGGCGATCCTTTGCCGCAGCGCAACTTTCACGGATCGTCGCGCGTTCACCAGCACTGGAAAGACCGATAGAGGCTGCTTATGCTATCAAGAAGACAAAGTGCCGATGGCACCGATGAATGAGGGGCGCATGGCACCAAAACCGTTTCGAAAACTGTCCTATGTTGCGCTGATCGTGTTGCTGTTCGGCGTCAGCTCCGGCTGGATCGGAGGGATTTGAGCATGGCCAAGCGATTTGGCGGCACATACAGCCCCGATTCGACATCGCCCCCGGATGCGGACCAACCGCGCACGCGGATCAATCGCGATCCCGTCGGGGGGCGCAGCAATGTTCTGTTTGTGCCGGCGATTGTTCTGGTGGCGACAAGCTTCGGCGCAGCGGCACCCGCTTTTCTTGCGGCGGTTCTTGGTGCTGGTGCGCTTACGCTTGCCGCTTGGTTGTTGCGCGGCGGCTTGCGCGCCGAGGCCGAATTCAACGACCGCAAGGTCGCCCGCCGCCCCGCGCTGCCGCGCAAGATGATCGCAAGCGCGCTCACCGGCATTGGTATCGCCCTTGCTGTCACCGCACACCAGAGCGGATTTGATATCCTGTCACCGCTGATCTACGGCGTTGTTGGCGCAGGCCTGCATGTGGCCGCGTTCGGGATTGATCCGCTGCGCTCCAAAGGCATGGATGGCATTGATACGTTCCAGCAAGACCGTGTTGCCCGTGTGGTGGACGAAGCCGAAAAATATCTGACCGCCATGCGTGTCACCATCGCACGCGCGGGGGATCGCGAAGCGACTGCGCGGCTTGATGCCTTTATCACCACCGCGCGCGACCTGATCCGCACCGTCGAAGAAGACCCGCGCGATCTGACCGCGACTCGCAAGTTTCTTGGCGTTTATTTGCAGGGCGCGCGCGATGCGACAACCAAATTTGCCGACATCTATTCCCGCACCCGCGACACACAGGCCAAGGCCGATTATCTGGCGCTTCTCGACGATCTCGACCAGAACTTTGCCGCCCGCAACCGCAAGTCGCTTCTGGATGACAGGGGCGATCTGACCATAGAAATTGAAGTGCTGCGCGAGCGGCTTTCCCGCGAAGGTGTGCGGCTGGACTAAGCTCCTCCGTTGATGCGAACAAACCAAGGAACCATAATAAATGTCTGATACCGTCCGAGAAAAAGCCACCCAGTCGCTCGCGCTGATCGAGGAGGTGACCGCCGTGCATCTGCCCGAACCTGCTGACGCCAACGCGGTTGTCGCGCTGGAGCAGGCCGACGCGCCGCAAAGCGCCGAGATCCGCGCGCGGATGGACGAGCTGGACATGGGCGACACCCAGTCGATCATCTCGTTCGGGTCTGCCGCACAGGCGGAGTTGCAGGAAATCTCTCAGGCGATGTTGCAAGACGTGCGCAACAAAGACGTCGGCCCCGCGGGCGACGGCCTGCGCGGAATCGTAAGCACAATCCGCGGCTTCTCGGTCTCCGAGCTGGACGTGCGCCGCAAGCAAAGCTGGTGGGAAAAGCTATTGGGCCGTGCGGCCCCCTTCGCCAAGTTCACCGCGAAGTTCGAAAAGGTGCAATCGCAGATCGACAACATCACGGGTAATCTGCTTAGCCACGAACATACGCTGCTCAAAGATATCAAATCGCTCGACATGCTGTATGAAAAGACCCTGCAATTCTACGACGAGCTGGCGCTTTATATCGCAGCGGGCGAGGCCAAGCTGGCCGAGTTGGACAGCGGCTTGATCCCCGCCAAAGAGGCCGAGGTCGAAGCCGCCTCCGAGGCGGATCAGGTGATGGTTGCGCAAGAGTTGCGCGATATGCGCGCCGCGCGTGACGATCTGGAACGCCGCGTTCACGACCTGAAACTGACGCGTCAGGTCACCATGCAATCGCTGCCCTCGATCCGTCTGGTGCAGGAGAACGACAAGTCGCTGGTGACCAAGATCAACTCCACCCTCGTGAACACCGTGCCGCTGTGGGAAACCCAACTGGCGCAGGCGGTCACCATCCAACGCTCCTATGAGGCGGCGGGTGCGGTGCGCGAAGCCAACGATCTGACCAACGAGCTGCTCACCTCGAACGCCAAAAACCTGCGCGACAGCAACAAGGCCATCCGCGAGGAGATGGAGCGCGGCGTGTTTGACATCGAAGCCGTCAAAGCAGCCAACGCCGATCTGATCGGCACCATCGAAGAGAGCCTCCAGATCGCGGATGCGGGCAAGGCAAAACGCGCCGACGCCGAAAAGGAACTGAAGGAAATGGAAACCAGATTGCGCGACACTCTGGCCTCTGCAAAGGCCAAAAAGACCGGCCTGGGCGACGCCGCCGGCGGCGCGGTTCCGGGCTGAATCGTATGACGCGGGGGCGGATCATTGCGGCACTGACGGGTCTTGCGACCCTGAACCTTGCCGCCTGTACGGATATTGCGGGGCCGGTGGATCAGGTACTAAAACCGGTCCCCCGCCCCGTCGCCACAGCACCTGCCACCCCCCCCAAGGTTGCCAAACCCACGTCGCAAAAAAGCGCCGCGTTGCGCAGTTACTTTAATCAAGTCCAGAATGCGCAGTTGACCCAAGGTCTTTTGCGCCGTGACGGCGGCGGCGTGGACACCCCGTTCACTGCGGCGATGCTGGCGCGCAATTTCGAAAAGATCGCATTCTATAACGAGTATGACAGCAGCTTTTCAGGGCGGGGCGGCGCCAGCCCGCTGCGCCGCTGGCAAAGCGGCGTGCGGATGGAAATAATCTTTGGCGAGGGCGTTCCGCCGTCACAACGGGCCAGCGACACCGAGGCCGTGCGCGCCTACGCTGCGCGGCTGGCGCGGATCACGGGCCATTCCATCAGCATGAGCAACAGGCCAAATTTCATCGTCATCATCGCCGGAGAGGACGACCGCGAAGAGGCGCTGGCCACGGCTGCCACGCGGGTGACGGGCATTACCGCCAGCAGCCTTGTGCCGCTGAACAACCTGCGCCGCGATACCTATTGCGTCGTCGCCGCCTATGCCAGTGGCATCGGGGCAAACACCTATACTGCCGCGCTCGCCATCGTGCGCGCCGAAAATCCCGCGCTTTTGCGTCTGTCGTGTATTCACGAAGAGCTGGCACAGGGCCTTGGTCTGGCCAATGACAGCCCGACCGCGCGCCCCTCGATCTTTAACGATGACGATGAATTCGCACTTCTCACCCGCCACGACGAACTTTTGCTGAAAATGCTCTATGACCCGCGCCTGCGTCCGGGCATGAAAGCAGACGAGGCCCGCGAGACCGTGCAAACCATCGCAAAAGAACTGACGGAAAGCGGTCCGGTGTGACGGGCTGATCCCCCACTTTCACGCCAGCCCCACCTTTTTAGGGCCGCAGGATATGCAGCGGTCCCGATACACGCACGGATCGGCACGCCTTGCGAAACCTGGTCGGCATTGCGCCGCGTGCTTTCGCCATGCTCTTCCTTGAAAAGATGCGGCCTGAACTCTAACCTATTGCCAAGCAATCCAAAGGATACCTCATGGGCATTTTCGACTTCCTCGCCGGTGAATTCATCGACGTCATTCACTGGACCGACAATACCCGCGACACGCTTGTGTGGCGGTTCGAGCGGGAGGGCCACGAGATCAAATACGGCGCCAAGCTGACGGTGCGCGAAGGACAGGCGGCTGTTTTCGTCCACGAAGGCCAGCTTGCCGATGTGTTCACGCCCGGTCTCTACATGCTTGAAACCAACAACATGCCGGTCATGACGACGCTTCAGCATTGGGACCACGGCTTTAAATCACCGTTCAAGTCGGAGATCTATTACGTCAACACCACCCGCTTTAACGATCTGAAATGGGGCACCAAAAACCCTGTGATCGTGCGCGATCCCGAATTTGGCCCCGTGCGCCTGCGCGCCTTCGGCACCTATAGCGTTCGGGTCGTTGATCCGGCGGTGTTCCTGCGCGAGATCGTGGGCACGGATGGCGAATTCACTATGGACGAAATCTCGTTCCAGATTCGCAACATCATCGTACAGGAGTTCTCCCGCACAATTGCGCGCGCGCAAATTCCCGTGCTCGACATGGCCGCGAACACCCGTGAGCTGGGCACATTGGTCGGCAAGGAGATCGCGGGGCAGCTCGCCGAATATGGCATCGCCCTCCCCGAACTTTACATCGAGAACATCTCCCTCCCGCCCGCGGTCGAAGACGTGCTGGACAAACGCTCTTCCATAGGCGTGATCGGAAACCTCAACGAATACATGCAGTTTCAGGCCGCCGAAGCCTTGGGACGCGAGGGGGCAGGCGCTGCGGCCATTCAGGCGGGTATGGGCGCGGGCCTTGGCATGCAGATCGGCGCACAGGCCGCTGCCAGCGGGCCGTGGGGCGCACGCCCGCAGGGTCAGACTGCCGCGCCGATGGCCCCTCCGCCGCCACCGGTTGAACACGTCTGGCACATCGCTGTAAGCGGTAAAACCACCGGCCCGTTTTCCAAAGCCAGCATGGGCCGCATGGCCACCGAGGGTGGATTGACGCGCGAGACCTATGTCTGGACGCCGGGACAGGACGGATGGATGCGGGCCGAAGATGTCGCGGAGCTTGCGCAACTCTTCACCGTGATGCCGCCGCCCCCGCCCGCCGCATAAATGCATCAGGTTGATTTCCCCGGCGCTCGAAGGACTTGTTGCCGCGTCGGGGGTTCCGCCCGCCGTGCACGCAGGCGATCTTTTGTTTCTCACCGGAGCGACGGGTGGTGATGCGAACGGCATCATGCCGAAAAGGGAAGAAACGCAAACACGCAATGCACTGGACAAGGCGCTTTGCGTGATTGACGCGGCGGGGAGAACGGCTCAATCAATCGGGGCGACCGCCGTGGAAGTTGCCCGATTGCGGCGGGCGGTGGCGGTTGTCGAATGCCGCATTCTCGCCCACCTGCCCGAAACCTGAAACCATCCCCCTACCCGCCTCTTGACCCTTCGCGCCCCAGCGCCAATGTTGCGGGTAAACATCCCATCCCAAAAGGTCGCACCGTGCCAGCCCCCTCCTCCAAGACCATTATCGACGAACACCGCTTTCCCTGCGACACCTGCGGCTCCGACCTGCGGTATGATCCGCACAGTCGTGATCTGAAATGCGATCATTGCGGGAATGTCCAATCCATCGGCACCGTCTGGACCAAAGCACAACAGATCGCCGAACTTGATCTGCGGCGCGCTCTGGCCCAAGACCTTGACGCGCAGGAGCTGGAAGAAACCCGCGTCAGCAAATGCCCCAACTGCGCGGCAGAAGTCGAATTCGACCCCGATGCGCAGGCGGCAGAGTGTCCTTTCTGCGCCACGCCTGTAGTGATCGACACCGGCCTGCACCGCCAGATCAAACCGCGCGCCGTGCTACCCTTTGCCATCCCCGAAAGTGCTGCGCGCGATGCGATGACGGACTGGCTCGGTGCGTTGTGGTTCGCGCCCAACGGCTTGCAGGCCTATGCCCGCAAGGGCCGCCGGATGGAGGGCATTTACGTCCCCTACTGGACCTATGATGCCCAAAGTGACACGCGCTATACCGGCGAGCGCGGCACCGTTTACTACGAGACGCAGACGGTGATGCGCGACGGCAAACGCACGCAGGTGCAAGTGGCCAAAGTGCGCTGGCGCGGTGTGTCGGGCCGTGTCGCGCGGTTTTTTGACGATATGCTGGTGCTCGCCTCCCGCTCGCTGCCCAAAACCTTTACCGATGCGCTGGAGCCGTGGGATCTGGCCGCTCTGGAGCCCTACGCGCCTGAATACCTTGCCGGATTTCGCGCCGAAGCCTACACTGTGCCGCTGGACGAAGGCCTGACCGAAGCCCGCACCCGGATGGAAGCAATGATCAGCCGTGATATCAAGTTCGACATCGGCGGCGACCGGCAGCGCATCCATTCGATGGACGTGGACCTTTCCGCGATGACGTTCAAACACATCCTGCTGCCGGTATGGCTGGCTGCCTACAAATATCGCGGCAAAAGCTACCGATTTGTCGTCAATGGCCGCACCGGCCGGGTGCAGGGCGAACGTCCCTATTCCGCGATCAAAATCACATTCGCCGTGCTGGCTGGCCTGATCGTTGCGGCCATTGTCGGCTATCTTTATGCTATGAACGGATAAGACATGCCCCGCATCGACACGCTCGACGAGATCCTGAACGACCGCTATTCCTGCCGTGCCTTCCGGCCGGATCCGGTGCCTGACACCGTTTTGGAACGCATTGTCGCCACCGCGCGCCATGTACCGTCGTGGTGCAATGCGCAGCCTTGGCAGGTCACCATCACGCGCGGCGATGGCACGCAGAGGTTGCGCACCAGGCTGATGGAGACGGCAGCCGCCGGAACGCCCCCCGCACCCGACCTTGATTGGCCAGACAGCTATTCCGGTGCCTACGCAGAGCGGCGCCGCACCTGCGGCTTTCAACTGTATGACGCGGTGGGTATCGAAAAATCCGACCGTGCGGGCCGCAAAGACCAGATGCTGCGCAACTACGCGTTCTTTGACGCGCCGCATGTGGCAATCATCCACTCCCCTGCCGAGCTTGGCCCTTATGGCGCGATGGACACCGGCGGCTTCGTCACTGCCTTTACGCTGGCAGCAACCGCACTAGGCGTCGCCACGATCCCGCAGGCTGCCATCGCCGGCTACGCACCGCTGCTCAAGGAACATCTCGACATCGCAGAAGACCGCCTGATCCTCTGCGCGATCTCGTTGGGTTATGCGGACGAAAGCCATCCCGCCAACCAATTCAGAACCGAACGCGCCGCCCCGTCAGACATACTCGAATGGCGCGACACATGAGGGCGCTCTTGCAGCGGGTAACCCGCGCCTCGGTTACGGTGGACGGCGAGGTGATCGGCCAGATCGGTGCGGGCCTGCTGGTCCTCGTTTGCGCGATGCCTGATGATACTGAAACCACCGCCGAGACGCTGGCGCTCAAAATCTCGAAGCTGAGGTTGTTCAAGGATGACGCAGGCAAGATGAACCTGAGCCTCGCCCAGACCGGCGGTGCGGCACTTGTGATCAGCCAGTTCACGCTGGCGGCAGATACCGCGCGCGGCAACCGCCCCGGTTTTTCTGGCGCAGCTAAACCCGATCGGGCGAACGCGCTTTACGCGCATTTTGCGACAAGCCTGCGTGGTCTCGACCTGCCGGTAGAAACGGGCCGCTTTGGCGCTGACATGACTGTGGAACTGGTTAACGATGGCCCTGTTACGCTCTGGCTCGATACGGACGCCTGAAACCTCGCTTGCGGACAACCAACGGCGGCACCCGCGCAGACCGCGAACATGTCTTGCGCGCCAGCGCACAATCGGATCACGGCTCGCGAAAAGCCTCTTTGGATTTATACAGTGGCTTGAGCAGATACTGGAGCACGGTTTTCGATCCGGTGTGCAACTCGACAGAGGCTTGCATACCGGGCCGGATTTCCAACGCTGCCTGCCGCTCTGTCAGATGCTCCACATCCACGGCCAGCGTCACCTTGTAATGCGGGTCGCCGTCGGGGTCGCGCGCGCGCTCGTCCTTGAATGTGTCCGCCGAGATCAGCTTTACCTCGCCCTTCAGTGTCCCGTAGATCGTATAATCATACGCCGAAAGCTTCACAGTCGCGGCTTGGCCACGGCGCACGCCTGCGATGTCCTCGGGCCTTACCCGCGCCTCGACAAACAACTCTTCATCCAACGGGATGATCTGTAAAATCTCCTCGCCGGGGCGCACGACACCACCGATGGTGGTCACACTCAGATTATTGACGATGCCGCGCATCGGGCTGCGCAGCACGGTCCGGTCCAGCTGATCTGTGCTGGATTTCAGGTTTTGCCGCAACGTGCCAAGTTCTTTCAACACGTCGGCGTATTCCTCCGCACGGTCCAGCTTGGTACGGGTGACCACCTCGTCATATTTGATCTTCGCATCCGCATAGGCCTTGCGCGCACGGCTCGCTTCGATCTGCGAGACGATTTTATTCTCAAGCATGCCAGCCATCAGGTCGCGTTCACGCTGCGCCTCGACAAGCACTTGCTTTGCTCCGTCAACAGACGTGACATAATCGGACTGGCGCGCCTGAAGTAGCGCGGCCTCGGACGCCACCATTTCAGGCATCCGCGCGCCCCACCCGTCTGGCACATCAAAAGTATAGTCGCCCTCGATTTCCGCTTCCAACCGCAGGCGGCGGATTTCGAACGTGCTGATCTGGTCACGCAGATCATCAACCGAGGATTGGAATTGCGTGTTATGCAGACGCGCCAGCACGGTGCCGGCCTCCACGACATCCCCCTCACCCACCGCCAGCTCGGACAGGATGCCGCCTTCGAGGTTCTGGATGATTTGTGGACGCGAGCTTGAGATCATCGCGCCTTCGGCGCGCACGATCTCGTCAATCCATGCAAACGCCGCCCAGAGCACAAAAACGACCACTGCCGCCGCGCTGAGCCAGACCACAAATGACGGTTTGCGCATCTGCTGGGCGATGTGGGTGTCCATTGTTGCTTCGGTCATGCGGCACCTCCCTTCAACGCGGTGAGATGCGCCATGACTTCTTCGCGCGGCCCGTCAATGCTCATCCGGCCATTCGACAGGATAATCGTACGGGTGGTCAGCGCCAGAATGGGCGCGCGGTGCGTGGCGATAATCGCGGTGCGTCCCGTCATCCACTCTTGCAACCGCTCCACAAGACCCGTCTCCAGCGCCTGATCCAGTGCCGCAGTAGGCTCGTCCAGCAAGCAAATCTTGGGATCTTGCAACCACAGCCGCGCCCAACCGATCGACTGGCGCTGCCCGATCGACAGCCCCGCGCCCGCGTCCAGAATTTCAAGATCCAGCCCCTTGGGGTGGGTGCGTACAAATGTGCCCAATCCCGCGAAATCCAGCGCTTCCATCAGGCGGTTATCGTCGCGTTCCAGCATGGTGAGGTTGAGGTTGTCGCGTAAGGTGCCGGAAAACAGGCGCACGTCCTGTCCCAGATATCCGACCAGACGGCGCAGGTCCTGTGGCGCAATCTGGGTCATCTCCGTACCGTCTATCAATACCCGTCCCGTGGTGGGCGCATAAAGCCCGCTGAGCAGCTTTAGAAGCGAGGATTTACCCGAGCCATTGGCCCCCAGCACCGCCACCCGCTGCCCCGGCAAAATCGAAATACTCGGCAGATCAAGGGTTGGCGCGCCCTCTTCGATGTAGCGGAATGTCACATCCTTCAACTCGAAATGTCCGGCCAGATGATCGCGGCGCAGATAGCTGCGGGCGGGGTTGCTGTCCTGCTCTGACATCGCAATATGCTCTAGCCCGTCAAGGGCCGATTTCACATTCCCCCAACGCGCCATCGTGCCGGCAAGCTGTGTCAGCGGCGCAAGGGTGCGGCTGGTCAGGATGCCGGTTGCGATGATCGAGCCCACAGTGAACTGACCCGCGAACACCAGATAGGCTCCCATGATCACCGCAGAAACGTAAGTGGCCTGTTGAACGCCCTGGCTCCAGAATGTGAGCGCCGAAGCCAGCTTGCGCTGCTCGGAGGATTTCACCGCTGAAAGCGTGGTGAGTTCCGACCAAAGCCGCTCTACCCGCTCTTCGCCGCGCTGTGTCTTGACGGTGTCCAGCTCGAATATCGCCTCGTGCAGCAAGCGCGAGGATTTGGCCGAAGCGCCTTGGGTTTCGCGGGTCAGGCGGATCATCTTTTTCTGCATGAAAAAACCCGGTACAACCATCAGGATGCCGCCCAGAACCAGCACCCAAACCACATTGCCCGCAATGGAGGCAACCAGCGCGAGAAAGACGAAGATGAACGGAATATCGGCAATCGTGCCGATGGTGGAAGCGGTGAAAAACTCGCGCACTGCCGAGAATTCGCGCATCGACGAGAAAAGATCGGACGGGGATTGCGGGCGTTTGTCACTGCGCATTCCAAGAACACGTTTCATCAAAAGGCCCAGCACCGACAGCTCGATCTGCCGCCCGGCCCCGTCCATCAGTTGCGCGCGGGCGATTTTGATGAACGCCTCCATCAACAAAGCAAGGCCCGCGCCCGCGGCCAGCACCCAAAGCGTTGCCTCGGACTGATGCGGGATTACGCGGTCATAAACCTGAAGCGAAAAAAGCGCCACGGCAACGGCCAACAGGTTTGCCACGAAAGAGCCAAGAGCGACCTCGCCCAACTGGCGGCGGAAGCGGGCGAACTGCCCCCAGAACCAATGCGCCGGTTTCTCGGCGGTTTTGTGAACCTCTGCAACTGTGGCAATGGGCATCCGCGCTTGTACGATCAAACCCGAGAAGAATGGCGCAAAGTCCAAAGCAGGCACCATTGCACGGTTGCCCTGACAGGTGGTGTCATAAACCACCAGATCGTCACCATCACGCGCGAGAACCAGCAAAAGTTGACCGGATGTCATGTAGACAAGCGCAGGAAAATTCTGTGTTTCCGGTGTTTTGCCGGACACTAACGAGACGGTCAGGCCGTGGTTGCGCAAGAGCGCAGCGATGACGCGGGCCTCGTCCTGTTCTGACGCTTCGGGGGTCAGGCGGCGGATCAGGTCGTCAGCGATATCGACCTGCGACATCTCGATTCCGGACACGCCCGCATAGGTGGCAATCAGGGCTGCGCGTGCGCGCATACGCTCTTCAAACGTGGGGGGCGTTTGGTCTTGCCGGATCGCTTCCCCCTCTGCTGCGGGCTGCAAGCGGCCTGCATTGCCGTTCATGATTGTCAGGGTGAAAGGCTTGCTCATATGGCGGTTCCATCTACCAAAACGCCGAGCAGCTCGGCCATCTCGATCCGCAGGCGGATGGCCTCGTATTTCAGAGCCACTTCGGCATCCTGCTGGCGCGCAAAGGTTTCGTACACGCCGACAACATCCATGACCTGCCGCTGGCCTGCATCATACTGCGACTGGAACACATCAAGGTTTCGCCTGGCCTGTACGGTAAGGGCTGCGGCTTCGCCGGTCTGGCGTTCCTTGGCCGCGATCATGCCTTCCAGCTTGCGCAGCGTGCGATTGGCGGTTTCGTTGGCTTGCGCCACACTGCGCCCTGCGGCCTCTTTCGTGGCTTCGATGGCTTTAAGCCGGTCCCCCGTGCCCAGCCCCAAAAGGCCATCGAGCTTAAGGCCGAATGTGCTGTCTTCGCCCACGGTGCCACCTGCGGACAGGCCCGGCAGTTGGCCTGCGCGGTCTATTTTGGCGGCGGCGATGGCGCGGATTTTCTCGGCCTCAGCCTGTGTCACGCTCAGCGGTTGTGCGAGGTCTGCGTTCACCGGCAGTTCCGGCATGCCGCGCAAGCTGCCCAGATCACCGATCGCCATGGCGTTCAACTCTGCAATGGCGGTGCTGGCAGTTTCCGAGCTTGCGGATTGGCGGGCGCGGATTTCACCAAGCTTCTGTCGCAGGATGTGCAGGTCCGATCCGTCCGAGACACCGCCCTGTACGCGCTCGTTCATGACCCATTCAAAATGGCTCATGTCTTTGAACGTGCGCTCGCCAAGGGCGAATCTCTCGCGCGCCTCGGCGGCGGAGATGTATAGATCAAGACCGGTGCGCACGCGGGTGTTGGTATCGCTTGCCAGCGCCACGGCAGCGACTTCTACGTCGGCCACGGCAAATTCACGCTCGCCCTTCTTGCGACCGTTGTCAAAGATCACCTGCTCGACCACCAGATTGGTGATCACGCTGCTCAGCGATGTCAGGCTGATCTGCGGACCTATCTGTGGCAGCCAGTTTTTAGAGGCGGCGCGCGCGCGCAACTGTGCCGCGCGCAGCTCGCTTTCGGCGGTGCGCGCATTGGCGGCCAGAACGGCAGTCGCAACATGCGCATAGGGAGAGCCGTCGGGCAGCACCGAGCGGCGCGCAACGAGGCTCTGAATGATAGTGCTTTCGGCGTTGATCTTGTCGGCATGGGTCGGCGTGGCGGTTGTCTGCGGCGTGCGCAGACGGGTCACGGATTCTGCATCCCCGCCACCGTCAGAAAGACATCCGGCCAAAGCCAGCGCCGCAGCGCACAGCCCTGCCGTTTTCGTTCCACACTGCCCCATATCCTGCCCTTAAAGTGCCGGTATTTCATTATTTAGCCTGCCTGATCGGGTGCGGCGATGATATTTCCCGCCGCTTCCCGTTGCTTTATGTGCGGCCCCGAAGGGCGCTGCGTTAGATCGTGACCGGAATATCCTGATCAACCAGCAGCGTGCCTTCGGCCCCCACGGAGTAGACGTCGTAAGTCTGGCCATCAACATCCTGTGTACCAGTCAGCACACCGTCCTGAATGGTGACACGATCATCCACCGAACCGCGAACGGTAAGGGTATTGGTCTCGGTCGAGAGCGCCAGAAGGCTTGCTTCGTCAATCACAACATTCGCGGCTTCGGCGAATTCAAGATCGAGGTTTTCGATCTGGTACTCGCCAAGTGCCGGATTGCTCAGGTCCACGGCGCTGGTGAGGGCTTCATCGTCCAGCACCAGATAGGTACCTGACGTGTTGCCCGCCTCGTCCGTGGAATTCACGATCAACTGGGAACCGTTCGGCACATTGCTTTCGAAGAAAAAGTCGGTCTCTTCGCGCAGCGTGTTGTACCCATCGACACCGGCAACTTCGCTGGTCGAGCCGTCGGTAGCGATCTGAACGATGCTGGTGGTGTCGTCTGTCGGCGCGCCATCGACCATCACAGTCTCGATAGAGATACCGCGAATGCCGTCGCCGCCGCGGGTGAAGGACGCGATGACCGGCCCTTCGGGTGCGTCGGTGTCGATGGACAGCGTGTCTTCGATCACGGCGGTGTTGCCAACATGATCTGTCGCGGCGACCGAAATTTCAGCACCGTAGGTACCAGCGCGCACATCCGTTGCCGGAATGGTCACAGACCAGTTGCCAGCCGCGTCAACATCGGCGCCGTAGCTCATGCCGTCGAATGTGACCGTGACAGATGATCCCGCTTCGACCTGACCGGCCAGATCAATGCCCGCCCCCGCTTCGGCGGCGTTGACGATCTGGTCTTCACCGGCAGAGTTGCCTGTCATCGTCAGCGGATCAACCTGCGTGTCGACATTGACATCGCTGGTGACGGTTTTGACGTTGCCCGCACCGTCTGTCGCGGTGACAGTGATGCCGGTGTTGTAGGTGCCTGCATCAATCGCGGAGTGGTCGAAATCGGCGCTCCAGCTGCCATCGGCTGCGACTGTCGCAAAAACCGTCTGGCTGCCCAGCGTGACTTCGACAGAAGTGGAGCCGATTTCGGTGCTGCCTGTGACACTGAAACCGTCTGCGCGTTCGGTCGCATTGATGATATTGTCTTCGGTCACGGAAGATACCGACAGGTTATCGACCCGTGTATCCACCTCGACGCTGTCAGAGACAGAGCGCGAGTTGCCGTAGGCATCCGTTGTTTGCGCTGTGATGTCCGCAGTATAGACGCCCGGCGCAACTTCGGCAGCGCTAAAGAACGCTTCCCAGTTGCCATCGGCCCCGGTAACGACATCGTGGCTGACGCCCGCCAGTGTCACGGTGACGATCGCATCCGCATCCGCCGTGCCGTTCAGCACCACACCGTCTTGTGCTTCAACCTTGTTGATGATGTCGTCTGTCTCGACCGGATCGGGAGAGATCGTCAGAACACCCGCTTCGGTATCTACGGCCACATCAGACGTCGCCACATCCACGTTGCCCGCGGCATCGGTTGCGGTCGCTGTGATGATAGTGGTGTAGGTGCCCGAGGTGATCGTGCCTGCGGCAAACGTCGCACTCCAGCTGCCCGAAGCCGAGACAGTCGCGGTCTCGGAAACGCCGCCCAGTTCAACCACAACAGTCGATCCCGGCTCGGTCATGCCGGTGACGGTCATGTCCTGACCGGATTCTTCCGCGTTGATTACGCCATCGGCCCCACCGGTGGAAGACGTGATGCTAAAGTCACGCACCAATGTGTCCACATCAAAGGTGCCGGATGTCGTGGCGGTGTTGCCATGCACATCGGTGGCAAGAATGGCCACAGAGCCCTGATATTCGCCGGTTGCGATCTCGGTCGAGGTAAAGCTCGCGGTCCATGTCCCTTCGGCAGTCGCCGTCACGGTATGGGTCACGCTACCCGCTGTCACCTCGACGGTGGAGCCGGCCTGCGCTGTTCCGCTAAAGCTGACACCGGCGACGAGTTCGGCACCGTTGATCACGCCATCGCCCCCGAATGTTGTCTCGTCGAGGGTCACCGATGTGACCGTGTCGACCACCAGAGTTTCCGTATAGGTGCGGGTGTTGCCAAAGCTGTCCGATGTGACCAGCGTCACGTCGGAGGTGTATTCGCCTGCTTCCAGCGTTCCGACGGCCCAACCGACAGTCCACGCGCCTTCGCCATCCACCACTGTGGATTGCGTGATGCCCGCGATTGTGACGTCAATCGTGCTGTTGGCTTCGCCTGTACCAGAGATGGTAACACCTTCGGCAAAGCTTACTTCGTTAAAGAAATCACCTGTGGATTCAGTACCTTCAGTCACAGTAAGTTCTGGCGCCGTTGTGTCGATGTCAAAAGACGGACCATCCAGATCTATTTTGTCGCCGTCTTCGTTCGTGACTTCCACATCGGATTCATAATTCCCGTCATCCGGGAAGTTATCGCCTTCAAAAACAGCGTCAAACTTACCGTCCTCGTCAATCACCGTATCGACCTGCTTGTCGCCCACGGTCACAGTGACCTCATCGCCCGGCTCACCGCCGCCGGTGACAGTCAAAGCCTTGTCTTTGTCGTCACCGCCCACCGGAACACTGCTGTCTGCATCGTCAACGTAGGGCTGTGCTGGACCCTTATCACCGCCGCCGCCAGCGATCATCGCCGCACCGCCAAGACCGGCCGCCAAAGCCGCACCACCACCCAGAAGGCCGCTACCGCCCAAAAGGGCGGAGCCCAGCATGCTCACTTCGTCCTCGCCATGGGCAAGAGGAACGTCTGCGACCACGTTATGGTCAAGGAAAATAAGCTCGTCGGACGGGCTCCATTTGCCCCATTCCTGCGTCGGCCCGTATTGAGCCGAAAGCGTACCTTCGTTCATCTGTGCAAAGCTGACCTCGTTGAGGTAGCCGTCCGTAGAAAGGAACAGACGGTTAGCCGCACCGCTATCATTGAAGAAGTTGTCGATCGTGATGGTCCGGCCATCTTCCATCGTCATGATCAACTGATCACCAGAGCGAACCTGGCTGACAAAGTCAGTCTGTCGCGCGTTGATGGAGATTTCCTGACCGGCTCCGGCCACGATCAACTGGTTCTGCGTCTCTGCCGACACAGTACCACGCTGCAAACCGCCCGCACTTGCGCGGACGACGAAATCAATCGCCTTCATAATTCTACCACTCTACCTCGAAAGCGCCCGTCTTATGCGGGTCACTTGGTTTATAATTTTGCTGTACTGCTACCTGGCCCGTTCAAGCGTGCCATGATTTCACCGTTATTAGGCCACATTAAGCAGGATGATTGACGCAAATCCAGCACTTTGTAGCGCTCGCTTTACCCGTGAATTCAAATGTGTGCGCCTTTAGCCACACAGCGCGCGCAGAGTACCCGCACCGGTTGTGACGCGCCCGAATTCTTACTGCATCTCACTTGTGCGGTTACATCAAACATCGTGCAACTGATTGACAATGCACCTCCTTGGGCGGTGGTTGCCGCCATGACAAACACATCGAACGCATGCCCCGGACTCATCGAAGTTCCCGATCATACCATCGTGCTGTCAGACGGCACCCGCCTTTCCGCGCGTCTGTGGCGACCCGAGGGATCGGATGCGGCACCCGTCCCGCTGATCCTCGAATTCTTGCCCTATCGCAAACGCGACGGCACCACCGCACGCGACTGCCTGACCCACCCTTACTTCGCTGCGCGCGGTTATGCCTGCTTGCGGGTGGACACGCGCGGGAATGGCGACAGCGAAGGCCTGATGGAGGACGAATACACCCCGCAAGAACTGGCCGATGCGGAGGAAGTGATCCATTGGGCCGCAGCGCAAGACTGGTGCAGCGGCACCGTCGGTATGATGGGGATCAGCTGGGGCGGTTTCAATTCGCTTCAGGTCGCGGCCCTTGCACCCGAACCGTTGAAGGCGATCATCACCCTATGCTCGACCGTGGACCGGTTTGCGGACGACATCCACTACAAAGGCGGCTGCCTGCTGAACGAGAACCTTGGCTGGGGCGCGACAATGTGGAGCTATTCCAGCCGCGCGCCCGACCCCGCATTGCGCGACAACTGGCGCGAAATGTGGTTGGAGCGGCTGGAGAACGAGCCGTTCCTGCCCTCTGTCTGGCTGCGCCACCAACGCCGCGATGCCTATTGGCAGCACGGATCGGTCTGCGAGGATTTCAGCGCGATCAAGGCCAAAGTGCTGGCCGTAGGCGGCTGGGGCGATTCCTACAAGAACGCCGTGCCGCAATTGGTCGAAGCGCTTGACGGGGCCAAGGGCATTGTCGGGCCATGGGTGCATAAATATCCTCACTTCGCTGTACCCGAACCGCGCATCGGCTTTTTACAGGAGGCGTTGCGTTGGTGGGACCAATGGCTCAAAGGTGATGAAACCGGCGTCAAGGACGACCCCGATTATCGCGCCTATCTGATGGACGGGCTGCGCCCCGCCGCGTGGTATGCCGAGCGACCGGGCCGGTGGATCGCAGAGCGCGAAGGCGCGACCGGTCATCTGCCCGTTCAGACGCTTCACCTGAGCGACACCGGTCTGAGTGACACGCCACAGAAGATCACCCGCACCGTTTCGTCCCCCGCCCACTGCGGCGCGGCATCGGGCGAGTATTGCGCGATCTGGCTTGGCCCCGAAATGCCGGGCGATCAACGCGGCGATGATGCGTTATCGACCACGTTCGACAGCGCGCCGCTTTCGGCGGATATGGATATCGTCGGGGCGCCGCGCCTCACGCTTTCGCTCCGTTCGGACCGCGCGCAGGGGCAGATCGCCGTGCGCCTCAACCACGTCCATCCCGACGGCGCAAGCAGTCGCATCACCTATGGCGTGTTGAACCTCAGCCACCGCAAAAGCCACGCAGCCCCGCGTCCGATGGACCCCGGCAAGACCGAGGAAATCACGCTGGATCTCGATCACATTGCCTACCGTGTACCAAAGGGACACCGAATCAGGGTGTCGATCTCGACCGCGTATTGGCCGCTGCTGTGGCCTGCGCCAGAAGCCGCCAGCCTCACGCTCGGGAGTGGCACGATCACCCTACCCCAGCGCCCGACACGCGGCGGCGACGAAGTTGCCTTTGCCCCGCCGGATGCTGCCGAGCCGTGGCAAACCGAAGAGTTACGCCTGCAAAATCACATCCGGCGGCAGGAAACCGACATGGTGACAGGCATCCACACGCTGGTGATCGAGGATGATTTCGGCAAGACCCGCGACCTCGAACACGGGCTGATCCATGGTTCGGTTGCGCGCGAACGCTGGGAAATCCACCCTGACGATCCGCTCTCGGCACGCGGTTCGTGCCATTGGTCGGACGAGCTGGAACGAGACAACATACGGCTGCGTACAGAGGCGCATTGCACCATGTGGAGCGATACCTCCACTTTCTACCTGACCGCCCGGATCGAGGCGTGGGAGAATGATAAGATCGTCTACTCCCGCGACCACAAAGACAGCATCCCCCGCGACCAGCTATAAAGGGTTGCGGGCATTAAACCTTGCGACATGTGCAGAAATGCGCGACTTTGACACATCAATTACATATTAGGCGCGCCATAAGACGCCCAATTCCAACCAGGAGACACCATACGATGAATCACCACATGAAAGATCTGACTGCGAAAGTTGTCGAAGGCGTGATGACCCGCCGCGAGTTCGTCAGCCGCGCCGCCGCCCTTGGCGTGACGGCCGCAGTTGCGAATTCGATGCTCGCCGGAGCCGCACACGCGCAGGCCACGCCTGTGGTGGGCGGCACGTTCCGCATGGGCATTCAGGGCGGTGAATCCACCAGCACGCAAGACCCCGCACTTTGGGCGTCTCAGGTTCCTCTGGCGATTGGCCGGTGGTGGGGCGAGCCGATGGTCGAGGTGACCGCGGATGGCCAGCTTGAGGGGTTGGTTGTAGAAAGCTGGGAAGGTTCCGACGATGCAAAGACCTGGCGCTTCAAGGTGCGTGAAGGGATCAAATTCTCCAACGGCCAGCCGGTAACCGCAAATGACCTGATGCGCACGATGGAGCGGCATTCAAACGAGGATTCCAAATCCGGCGCGCTCGGGATCGTCAAGGGCATCACCGGCATGCGCACCGATGGCGACGACGTTTTCGAAGTGACGCTGGACATCGGCAGCGCCGACTTGCCCTATCTGATGGCCGATTATCACCTGATAATTCAACCCGACGGCGGGTTCGACGATCCGACCGCCGCCATTGGCACCGGTCCCTACGTCATGGAAGGCTATGAGCCGGGCGTGCGCGCCACGGCCACGCGCCGCGATGATTATTGGGGCGGCACACAGGAAGAGATCGCGCATTACGACGACCTTGAGTTGATCGTTCTCAACGATGCGACCGCACGGACGGCTGCACTGCAATCGGGTCAGGTTGATATCATCAACCGCGTCGAGCCAAAGATCGCAAAGCTGCTGGACCGCGCGCCAAATCTGATCGTAGAGAACATCTCGGGCCGCGGGCATTATGTGTTCATCGCCCATATCGACACCGCACCTTTCGACAACAACGACCTGCGGCTGGCGCTGAAATACGCCGTCAACCGTCAGGAACTGGTCGACAAGATCCTTCAGGGCTACGGCAGCATCGGGAACGACATGCCGATCAACGCGGCCTATCCGTTGTTCGACGACAGCATCCCGCAGCGCCCCTTCGATCTGGAAAAGGCCAAGGAGCATTACGCGAAATCCGGCCATGACGGCAGCCCGATCATCTTGCGTACCGCGGATGTCGCATTCCCCGGCGCGATCGATGCCGCATCGCTGTTCCAGCAATCCTGTCAGGCTGCTGGCATTCCGCTCGAAATCAAGCGCGAGCCAAACGACGGCTACTGGTCCGAAGTCTGGAACGCACAGCCGTTCTCTGCCTCCTACTGGGGCGGGCGTCCTGTCCAAGACCAGATGTACAGCACGGCCTATCTGTCCACCGCTGACTGGAACGACACGCGCTGGAAGCGTCCTGAATTTGACGAATTGCTGTTCGAAGCGCGCGCCGAACTGGACGTAGAAAAGCGCAAGGCGATCTATTCCGAGATGGGCCGCATGATAAACGAGGAAGGCGGAGTGATCCTGCCGATGTTCAACGACTTCATTGACGCTATCTCGGACGAGATACAGGGGTACAAAGGTGATCCGAACAACCCCTTGATGAACTACTACGCCTTCAAAAATACATGGAAGGCATGATCGGATTATGCATCCGGTAATAATCCTCGTCGCCCAGCGCCTCGCGCTGGGCATCCTGCTCCTTTTCGCCGCGTCTGCCCTTATTTTTGCGGGCACCACGATGTTGCCAGGCGATGTGGCGCAACAAATTCTCGGTCAAAGCGCGACACCTCAGGCCCTCGCCAACCTGCGCGACGAACTGGGGCTCAACGAGCCCGCCCTGACGCGCTATTTCAGCTGGCTGGGCGGCGTGCTTCAGGGGGATCTGGGCACTGCGTTGACCAATGGTTTCGACATCGCCGACAGCATCGGTGGACGGTTGAAAAATACACTGTTCCTCGCATTCTGGGCCGCCCTTGTGTCAGTGCCGCTGGCGATTTTCCTTGGTCTTCTGGCTGTCAGGTACAAGGACAGATGGCCCGATAAAATGATCTCGGCGGTGACGCTGACAACCATCTCCATCCCCGAATTCATGATCGCCTATGTGCTGGTCTACTGGCTCGCGATCAAATTCCGCTGGTTCTCTTCCGTGGCGCTTATCAATGACAGCATGAGCTTGCTGGAAAAGTTGAACTCCATAGCAATCCCGGTGATCGTTCTGACGCTTGTGGTGCTGGCGCATATGATGCGCATGACCCGCGCCGCGATTCTGAATGTGATGCAGTCCGCCTATATCGAAACGGCGGAACTGAAAGGCATCGGGATGCTCAAGATTATCCGCACACATGCCTTCCCGAATGCGGTTGCCCCGATCGTTAACGTGGTGATGATCAACATGGCCTATCTGGTTGTTGGCGTTGTCGTGGTCGAGGTGGTTTTTGCCTATCCGGGCATGGGCCAGTACCTAGTTGATCACGTCGCCAAACGCGATGTGCCTGTGGTACAAGCCTGCGGTCTGATCTTTGCAGCCGTCTACATCGGGCTGAACCTGATTGCCGATATCGTCTCGATTGTGTCCAATCCGCGCCTGAGGCATCCCAAATGATCCGTATTCCTCCCGCCGCTTTGGTCGGCCTGTTCTTCACCCTTCTTTTCTTTTTCTGCGCAATCTTCGCGCCTTTCATCGCACCCTACGGCATGGCCGAAGTGGTGGGCGACGTCTGGGAACCGTCCTCGTCGGAGTTCCTCCTTGGCACCGACAGCATCGGGCGCGACCTTCTGAGCCGCATGATTTGGGGCGGACGGACAACCATCTTTATCGCCACCGCCGCAACAATCCTGAGCTTTTTCACCGGTGCCATCCTTGGCTTTTTCGCGGCTGTCTCCGGCGGTTGGGTCGATCAGGCTCTGTCGCGCTTTGTTGATCTGATCATGTCCATCCCCTCGCTGATTTTCGCGCTGGTAGTGTTGTCGGTTATGCCGACCACCATCCTCACGCTGATTGTGCTGATGGGGCTTCTGGACAGCACCCGCGTCTACCGTCTGGCGCGCGCGGTGGCTGTCGATGTTACTGTGATGGATTACGTCGAAGCCGCCCGATTGCGCGGCGAAAAGATTGGCTGGATCATCTTCCGCGAGATCCTGCCAAACGCGCTCTCGCCGCTGGTGGCGGAAATGGGTCTGCGCTTTATCTTTATGGTGTTGTTCGTTTCAACACTGTCGTTCCTTGGCCTTGGCGTACAACCACCGCAGGCTGATTGGGGCGGTATCGTGAAAGAGAACAAGGAAGGCATCAACTATGGTATTCAGGCGGCCCTCTACCCTGCCTATGCCATCGCCACCCTGTGCATCTCGATCAACCTCGTGGCGGACTGGGTTCTCAGCCGCACCACATCACTGAAAGGAGGCCGGGGATGAGCGAACCACTTCTCAAGGTCCGCGGCCTCAAGATCGGGGCAACGATTTATCCACCCGGAGAACGCGCGCAGGACATCGAAATCGTGCATGGCATTGATTTCGATCTGGAAGCGGGCAAGGTGCTGGGTCTCATCGGGGAATCCGGTGCCGGTAAATCTACCATCGGTCTGGCGACCCTTGCCTACGGGCGCGGTGGCGTTGAACTGACCGGTGGCGAAGTCTGGGTTAATGGCCGCGACGTCATGCAAACCAGCATGTCGGACAAGCGCCGCCTGCGCGGGGCCGAGGTTACCTATGTGTCACAATCCGCTGCGGCCTCTTTCAATCCGGCCAAGCGCATTATGGAGCAGGTCGTTGAGGCCGCTGTCAGTCAGGGAAAATTCTCGCGCAAGGACGCCGAAAAACGCGCTGTTGCGCTGTTTGACAAGCTGGGCCTGCCCGAACCGGAGACAATTGGCGCGCGCTATCCGCATCAGGTGTCGGGTGGCCAGCTACAGCGCTGTATGACGGCACTGGCGCTCTGTCCCGAGCCGGATCTGGTGGTGTTCGACGAACCGACGACCGCGCTTGATGTCACCACCCAGATTGACGTGCTCGCCGCGATCAAGGAAGCCATTCGCGATACCGGCGTGGCGGCTCTTTATATCACGCACGACCTTGCCGTGGTGGCACAGGTGAGCGATCACATCATGGTGCTGCAACAAGGCAATATGGTTGAATACGGCACTGCCGACCAGATCATCAACAACCCGCAAGAGGAATACACGCGGGCGCTGGTTTCCGTGCGCTCGATTGCCCACAAAGAGAAACTGCCGACCGATACGCCGGTGCTTAGCGTCAAAGGCGTCACCGCGCGTTACACGGGGACGAATTTCGATGTTCTCAAGGACATCAACGTCGACCTGTATCCGGGCCAGACTTTGGCCGTGGTGGGCGAGAGCGGATCGGGGAAATCCACGCTGGCGCGCGTGATCACCGGCTTGCTGCCGCCCAGTGCGGGCGAAATCACGTTTGACGGGCGCACGCTCAGCGCCGGTTTGGCGACGCGCTCTCTTGAGGATCTGCGCGAATTGCAAATGATCTACCAGATGGCCGACACCGCGATGAACCCGCGCCAGACCGTTGGCACGATCATCGGACGCCCGTTGGAATTTTACTTTGGCCTTAAAGGCAAGGCCAAGCAGAAACGCATTCAAGAGCTTCTGGACGAGATCGAACTCGGAGAAGGGTTTCAGGACCGCTATCCCGCCGAGCTGTCTGGCGGGCAAAAACAGCGGGTCTGCATCGCGCGGGCCTTGGCCGCCAAGCCCAAACTGATCATCTGCGACGAAGTAACAAGCGCACTTGATCCACTGGTGGCGGACGGGATTCTCAAGCTTTTGCTGAACCTGCAAAAAGTTGATGACGTGGCCTATCTCTTTATCACCCACGATCTGGCGACAGTGCGCGCCATCGCCGACAGTATCGCGGTGATGTATCAGGGCAAAGTCGTGCGGTACGGGCCGAAATCGCAGGTGCTTTCACCGCCCTTCGACGCCTACACCGATCTGCTGCTCAGCTCTGTTCCCGAGATGAAGCTCGGCTGGCTCGAAGAGACGATCGAAAACCGGCGCATGGAAAGCGGCGGGCATTAGATTTAGAAACCTGTGCGACTGACGCCGGAGAGATTACCGATGGACAAAAAACTACTTCTTATCATCCTCGACGGGGTCCCTTACCGCAACTGGCGACGGCTTTTCGGCAATCTCGAAGGCTGGGTGGACAGCGGCGATGCGCGCGTGTGGAAAATACGGTCGGTTCTGCCGTCGATCTCGGCCTCGTGCTATGCGTCGATCCATACCGGCGTCGCTCCGGCGGTGCATGGCTGCACCGGCAACGGCAATGTATTCCGCCTGAACCAGCCGGACGTGTTCTCGCAGACCCGCAAGGGCGGCGGCGTGACAGGGGCCGTTGCGCACAGTTTCTGGTCGGAATTTTTCAACCGCCACCCCTTCGATTATGTCCGCGACATCGAGTATGACGAACCCGATAGCGCCACCATCAACCACGGGCGTTTCCACACGATGACCGGCTATGGCCACACCAACCAGATGACGCCGTCAGACGTCGATCTTTTTGCCACGCTCACCAATCTGTGCCTGCGCTTCGGGCTGAACTACGGGATGCTGCACACCTGCACGCTCGACTCCATGGGCCACAGGTTTTTCCACGAGTGTCAGGAAATGGATCACGCCTGTCTCGTCATGGACGAAATGCTCGCGCCTTTCATCCCGAAATGGCGCGCGGCAGGGTATGAAATCATGGTGACGGCGGATCACGGACAAGATGCGCGCGGCCATCATGGCGGGCGCGATCCGTTGCAACAGGAAGCGGCGCTGTATTATTTCGGCCCCGCCGAAGGGCCACCGGAAGCTGAAGTGATTGACCAGCTTCAACTGGCACCAACCATCCTCAGCCGCCTTGGCGCGCCGATCCCCGACACGATGAAAGCCAAAAGCTTTCTGTCATAGGGGGCGTCAGTAGGGCCAGTCGCCCTGCCCCAGCGCCTTGACTGCAGTTGCGACACGATCAAAGAAGGCAGCGCCTCGCACGCTCATGCCGCGCGCGCGCAGACAACCATGCACCAGCCCCGCCTCGTTGAACCAGACGGCACGCCCGCCATTTGCCAACAGCGCGTCACGATAGCTTTCGCCGTCGCTGGCCAGCGGATCACATTCGGCCGTCACAATCACCGTCGGCGGCAGACCGGCGAAATCAGTATCTTGCAGCGGCGCATAACGCGGATCGCCTTGGGGCGGCGGCGTGCCACCGGTGCGGATCGTCTGGTAAAACTCCATGTCCCGCACGGTCAGCTCGGGTGCTTCGGCGTGTTCGATATAGCTGCCTTTGGAGCGATCACCCCCAAGACCGGGATAGATCAACACCACCCCTGCAATGCGACTGCGTGCATGGTGCGTCACTGCTGCGGCCAGATTACCGCCCGCACTGTCACCCGCCATGATAATACGACCGGGATAAGCCGTCTGGATCGCATCGAACGCCTCAAAGGCGTCATTGTAGCAACCGGGAAAGACCACTTCAGGCGCGAGGCGGTAATCGACGGACACCACGCGAAAGCCGGTCCGCCCGCAAAGCTCGGCGCACACATCGTCGTGGCTGTGAAGCCCCCCCACGACGAACCCGCCGCCGTGATAGAAAACCACCGTCACCTCCGGTGTCGTGCCTGCCATTTCATAGCGGCGGCATGGTACACCGCCGAACGGCGCATCCCACGTCTGGACACCTTCGGGGCGGCCTGCGTGGAAATCTGCGCACATCGCATCATAGACTGCGCGTTGCTGTTTAATGGTCAGATCGACCGCGTTCGGGGGGTAAAACTTTGCCCCCCGCGCAATATAGGCCCAGACCTCTTCATCAATCAGCGTGTTATAATCGGTTTTGCTCATGCCGGTTCCCACGGTGTAACATAATCGCCCAAGACCTGCCCCACGGCGTCATTGCCCGCACCGTTCATTGCAATAACCGCAACAAGGCCGCGCTTTTTGTCATCAATCACATGATCGACGCGCGCCGCAACACCCTCTTTTTCCAGTGCCTCGTCAAAGATGCGGGTGATGGCCAGGCGGCGCAGATCGGGTTTGAATATCTTGCCCACAGCGGTTTTCGGCAACTCGTCCATGATGGTCACATGCTTGGGCTGCGCGGCACGTTCGTGCACATTTTCCTTGCAGTACGCCATCAGCTCTTCGGGGCTGACGTCGGCACCGGCCACCAATTCGACAAACACACACGGCACCTCGCCGGCATGCACATCCGGTTGGCCGATGGCACCGGCAAAGGCGATGGCGTCGTGACCCAGTAGCGCCTCTTCGATCTCGGCGGGATCAATGTTGTGCCCCCCGCGAATGATCAGATCCTTCGCGCGCCCGGTGATCCAGATATAGCCGTCTTCGTCCTTGCGCCCCAGATCGCCGGTGCGCAGGTATTTTTCATCGTAAAAAAGGTCAATGTTCTTGTCTTGATCGGTGTAGGTATGGCCGGGGAAAATACCCGGATTCGCGACACAAATTTCACCGATCTCGTCCACGCCCGCATCAATCGGACCGTTCGGTGTCCCCTTGATGATGCGCACGCGGCTGTAGGGGTATTCCACCCCAACCGAGCCGATTTTCTTTACCCCGTCGGTCGGATTGCACGACACAAGGCACGTCGCCTCGGTCAGGCCATACCCCTCGACAAGGGTGATGCCCGTCGCTTTTTCAAACCGGCGGAACAATTCAACCGGCAACGGCGCAGAGCCGGAGAACGCGGTCTTTACACTGCTGATGTCCGCGTTAATGGGGCGCTGCATCTTGGCCGAAATTGCGGTGGGCACTGTGATGATAAAGGTGACTTTCCAGCGCTCGCAGAGCTTCCAGAAGTTGTCGAACACACCTTCGCCACGGTAGCCTTGCGGTGTCGGAAAAATAACATGCGCGCCCGAATGCACCGCACCCATCAGCACCGGATGGCAGGCGAATACGTGAAACAGCGGCAACGGGCACATCGCCACATCTTCTTCCGTATAAAGCAGACGCTGGCCGAGCCAGCCGTTATAGATCATGCCGGAGTATTTGTGCTGTGCGACCTTTGGCATCCCCGTGGTGCCGCCGGTGTGGAAATAGCACGCCACACGGTCTTCCTGCACATCCTCGAATTGCAATGTCTTGGGTTGCTTGTCCATCTCGGCGTTGAGATTTTTGTAAGTCGCTTGATTTTGCACACTGCGCTTGGGGCGCACCAGCGGCACGATGTATTTTTTCAATCCAGTCAAATAGCGCAGAAGGTCCACTTCCAGTACGGTTTTGACGTTGGGCGCAAGGGCGACCGCCTCGGCGGTTTTGTCCGCCACATCGGTTTTCGGAAAGGGCCGCAGGGTGACGACGACCGTGGCATTCGTCTCGCGCAGGATTGATCCGATCTGTTCGGCGTCCAGCAACGGATTAATCGGGTTTACGATGCCCGCAATGGCCCCCCCGATCATGCAAAGCGCCGTCTCGTTGGTGTTGGGTAGCACATAGGCCACAACGTCTTTCGGTCCCACGCCAAGGCTGCGAAACAGGTTTGCCAACTGAACCGATCTATCGTGAAACTCCTGCCACGTCAGCGTTTCGGCCGGATCGGTCGGTCCGGAGAAAAGCTGATAGCTGATCGCGTTATGCTTTGGAAATTTTGATGTCGTTTCTGCAAGCAGGCTATAGAGCGTTTTGTGCAGATCGCGGTCTTCCCACGCGCTTTCCGCCTCGATTGCATCGCGGTCAACAATGCCAGTAAATCCCATGTCGTATCCTCCCCGGGCCGCCGCTTTTGCGACTTGTCCACTTTATCGCACTACGATGACGCTGCGAACGACGAAGATCAAGCGGAGGCGACGTAAAAACGCACTGTGGGCGGCGCAGGTTCCGGTACGTCATCCGAATATATGGCCCTCAACGGGATAGAGAGCGGCCACAGCCCCGCATAGCAAGCGGGGCTGTGGCATGGTGTGTTAGACGGCAGGAATGCGCAGCACCTGACCGGGGTAGATTTTGTCAGGGTGAGACAGCATCGGCTTGTTCGCCTCGAATATCTTCTCGTAATGCGCCCCATTGCCCAGCGCCTTTTCCGAAATCGCCCAGAGCGTATCGCCCTTTTCAACGGTATGGAACGTAGGCTCGCCATCGCCGCCCTCTACGTCATCCTCAACGGCGGCCACGCCCTCGACGTTGCCGACCGCCAGAATAACTTTCTCGCGCATTTCCTGGCTCGCCGCTTTGCCGGTTACTTTCACCTTGTCGCCCTCGACAGTGATATCCAGCCCCCCGGCATCCAGACCCAGCTCTTTCAGCTCGTCCTGAAGGGCCGCGCCGGAAACTTCGGCGTCGTCATCGCCACCGAATACTTTTTTGCCCGCGCCCTTAACGAAACTCCACAAACCCATCTTGATACTCCTGATTGGTGTTCATTGTGGGCAGAGTGTTTCACTGACAAAGCCATCGGTGCAAGAGGAATTACTCGGCTGCAAGGCCATCGGTGAATTGCAGCCGCGCCAGACGGGCATAAAGACCGCCCTTGGCCACCAGCGCGTCATGGGTGCCGGTGTCCACGATCTGCCCCGCTTCGAGGACGACGATCCGGTCCGCCTTTTTCACCGTCGCCAGACGGTGCGCAACGATCAAGGTCGTGCGGCCCTGACTCAGGTCTTCAACAGCGGCCTGCACCGCACGCTCGCTTTCGGCGTCCAGCGCGCTTGTTGCCTCGTCCAGAAGCAGAACGGGTGCTGCGCGCAGGATGGCACGGGCGATGGCGATGCGTTGCTTTTGCCCGCCCGACAACATCACGCCGCGCTCGCCCAGATAGCTGTCATAGCCATCCGGCAAGGCCGCGATGAACCCATGCGCGGCGGCGGCGCGCGCTGCGGTTTCAATCTCCGCGTCTGTCGCATCGGGGCGGCCAAAGCGGATATTATCGCGCGCAGATGTGGCAAAGATCACAGGGTCTTGCGGCACAATGGCAATCTGGCGGCGAAAGGCGTCACGCTCAAGCGCGCGCAGGTCGATACCGTCAAAGGTGATGCGGCCCGATTGCGGATCGTAAAACCGCAGGATCATCTGGATGATCGTTGTCTTTCCGGCGCCGGAGGGACCGACAAACGCCACCGTCTCGCCCGGCTTGATCTCAAGGCTCACCCCCTCAAGCGCGGCAACTTCGGGGCGCGCGGGATAATTGAACTGCACGTTCTCGAATACGATATGCCCCTGCACAGGCTCGGCCAGCGTTTTTGCAGGCACAGGATCAGTCACCGGATCCTCGCTTTGCAATAGATCGACAAGACGTTCGGTCGCGCCCGCTGCGCGTTGCAGTTCCGACCAGATTTCGGACAGGGCCGCAACGCCGCCAGCCACCAGCACCGCATAGATCACGAATTGCACCAGCGCGCCGACGGTCATGTCCCCCGCGCGCACATCGCGCGCGCCCATCCACATCACGCCGACCACGCCACTGAACACCAGAAAGATCACGATGGTGGTCAAAAAAGCCCGCGTGCGAATACGACGGCGCGCCGCATTATAGGAGTTTTCGGTCATGTCCGCGAACTGGCGGCGGCTGGCGGCCTCATGCGTAAATGCCTGAACGGTCTGCACCGCGCTCAGGCTCTCGGATGCATTGCCCGAGGACGCCGCAATCCAGTCCTGATTCTCGCGGCTGAGAACGCGCAGACGACGGCCCAACACCAAAATCGGCACGATCACCGCCGGCACGATCAAAAGCACCATCAGCGTCAGCTTGGCCGAGGTCAGCATCATCAACACCAACCCGCCCACAAACAACAGGATATTGCGCAATGCGATGGAAGCCGACGACCCGATTACGCTGAGAATCAGCGTTGTATCGGTGGTAATCCGGCTCAACACTTCTCCGGTCATGATTTTCTCGTAAAAGACCGGACTCATCCCGATCACGCGATCAAATGTCGCCTTACGGATGTCCGCCACCACACGTTCGCCCAACCGGGTCACCAGCGCATAACGCAGCGCCGTCCCGATGGCGAGCAGCCCCGCAATCGCCAAGGCGGCGATAAAATACTGGTCCAGCAGCTGCGCATCACCGGTTTGAAAGCTGTCGACAACACGGCGCACCGCCAAAGGCAACGTGAGCGAGATCATCGCCGTCACGACAAGCGCAGCCACAGCCGCGACCAGAAGCAACCGGTAAGGCCGCACAAACGGGGCCAGCGCACCCAAGGCGCTGATCTTGCGCGAACGTTCGCGTTCCTCGTTTTGCGTCTGCGGGGGCGTCGGGGTATCCACCATGCGCTGTCCTTTACATCACCGTGCAGCGCTTCATGGCGCGCGCACCCGTCAGGGTCAAGCACCCCACTGTTTCAGATGGGAATTGTGATGAGGGGAAGTGGAGCGGGCGGCGGGAATCGAACCCGCGTCATCAGCTTGGAAGGCTGAGGTCTTACCATTACACAACGCCCGCGCTACAGCTTCACCTGTTATTTCATAGCGGTGCGGGCGTCAAGTGGACCATGTGCGCCCTGACAGCAGAATTCTGACAAAAGCGGCCCCTCGACAGAGGGCGCAACCGTGTTCATGTTATGCCCACTCAGAGTCTGTCGCTTCTGGTACACATAAAACTATGTCTGGTTGCCAAAATCAAAACCACCTAAACGATTTCAGGGAACCGAGGAGAAGCCGCATGCACAAAATCATTTTGCCAGAGCGACCCCATTGGCGTGATCATGCCAAAGAAGTCGGATTTACCTTTGCCGATATGCATGGCGAACCCTACTGGGATGAAACCTCGGCCTATGCCTTTTCGCTTGACCAGATCGAGAGTGATCTGGAAGACCCCGCAACCGCGCTTCATGCCATGTGTCGCGAGGCGGTGGCCCACATCATCACGAGCGAAGACCTGATGGAGCGCCTTGCGATCCCCGAAGCCCACCGCGATCTTGTTGTCGAAAGCTGGCGCAGGGACGATCCGGAAATCTATGGGCGGTTCGATCTCGCCTATGATGGTCGGGGGCCTGCCAAGCTTTTGGAATATAACGCAGACACGCCAACCTCGCTTTACGAAAGCGCGGCCTTTCAGTGGCAATGGCTGGAAGACCAGCTTGCTGCGGGTGTGCTGCCCGAAGGCACGGACCAGTTCAACGGCATCCACGAGGCGCTTGTCGCGCGGTTTGGCGAGGTATTCGAGGCCGAAAGCGATCTGCATTTCACTGCCGTCGCTGGCAACCCCGAAGATTACGGCACTGTCGAGGCTATGGGGTGGGCCGCGCGCGAAGCGGGGTTAGGTGCGCACTACTGCGATCTCGACAAGATCGCCATCAGCGACGATGGCCAGTTTCTCGACGACGAGGATCGTCGCATCGCAGTGCTGTTCAAGCTGTACCCGTGGGAAGATCTTTTGCGCGACGACTATGCCAATCATATCCCCGGGTCGGGCTGTCTGTTTCTGGAACCTGCATGGAAGGCGCTGTTGTCCAACAAGGGGCTGTTGCCGGTCCTGTGGCAGATGTTCGAGGGCCATCCCAACCTGTTGCCCGCGTTTTTCGAGCAGGACGTCGGTGATGCGATGTCCGGCGGCGGCGCGGTGGCGGCAGATGTCGCCAAAGCCTTTGAGCGCGCCGAGACACAGCTTGAGGACGGCCATGTGCGCAAGCCGATCCTGTCGCGCGAAGGGGCGTCTGTCACCATCTTCAAGGCGGGCGAAATCATCGAGCAGGCAACGAATACCGATTACGCCGAGCATCCCCGCATCGTTCAAGCCTATGCGCCTCTGCCCAAATTTGACGGCTTTCGACCGGTGATCGGAGCCTGGATCGTCGGCGATGCCTGCGCCGGAATAGGTATCCGCGACGATCGGTCCCGCATCACGCAGGATTTATCACGTTTCAAGCCACACTATATTACTGCATGAAACGCATTAGCTATCTATCTCCACCTAAGCAGAAAGCAGGATTGTCATGACCAAACGCTCCAAACGGGTTGCCATCGCGATCATCGGTGCCACCGCCTTTACTCTTGCGGGCTGCCGCGAAGAGCAAGTGGACGCTGCCGCTTTCCCCGACCTGCAAAGCTGCACAAACGAAGCGACACGCGGCGGCATGTTTACGGCTCAGGACTGTGAGGAGTCCTTTTCGCAAGCCGAAACCCTGCATGTGGACTCTGCCCCCCGCTATGACAGTCTTGAGGTTTGCGAAGAACAGCATGGCGCTGACGCTTGCGGCTCTGAGGCGGGCGCGACGCAAGGCGGATCAGGAAGCATCTTCATGCCGCTTCTCGCAGGTTATCTCATTGGCAATATGCTGGGCGGACGGACCGGAATGTCCGCAGGCCAACCGCTTTACAAAACCTCGGACGGGCGTTTCACCAATGCCGCGCGTTCCAACACATACTCAAGCAACAAGGGTGCGGCAAAGCTGAGCACCTCCCAGTTTGCGCGCCCCGCCTCGACGGCTGGTAAAACGCCGATGACACGCGCCACGGCCAGCTCCCGCGGCGGCTTTGGCAAATCCGGCGCAGGGCGCACAGGCTTTGGCGGATAGGACCGCATTTCAACGCCCTAGAGCGCCCCGCCTTAAACTTGTATCACCAATACCCTGCCACGCCTTCGGCGCTCTCGGGACATTGGCGACAAGAGATGCCTCAGGTTAAAGGCGGACGCCTTAAAACAGCGATGGCTGGCATGTTTGCGCCCTTGCTGCCATCTATTGCTTACCCCCCGTGAACAGCTTCGCTATTCATTCCGGCGGCATTTATTCTGCCTACAGGTTAACCAATTCGGTACCCGACACGGCCCTGCCTTCTATCTCTACGACAACGCCCGGATAGACATTTTGTATAATTCCGATTAACTTGACATGTCGTGCCTAATTGCGTAAATCTACACCTACCAATCAGTAGGTAAATCGGTTGATTGGGTCCGCAGCCAAGGCAGTACTATGTAGATAGAAATGTGAGTGACCGGCTTTCAGCCGCTGCAATCTTTATCACATCAACGAAAATAATTGCCGGTGCGACCCTGCGGGCGTCGCAAGAAGACGCCCGTTAAATTTTCAACCAACAACATGGAGGAACTACCAAATGGATTCACAGATTGAACATCTGAAAGCGCGGTTCAGCAACGGCAGGCTTTCGCGCCGCGAATTTATTGGCAAACTGGGTGCGTTGGGCGTTGCTGCTGCAACTGCAAACGTGATGCTGGCAGATGCTGCGCGCGCCGCCGGCCCCGTTAAAGGCGGAACGCTAAAGCTGGGCATGAATGGCGGGGCAAGCACAGATACCCTTGATCCCGGCCTGATGGCGTCGCAGGCAATGCAGGCGGTGGGCAGGCAGTGGGGAAACCGCCTTATCGGGGTCTCTGCTAGCGGTGATTTGGAAATGAAGCTTGCCGAAAGCGTTGAATCGAGCCCCGATGCAAAGGTCTGGCGGTTTACGATGCGCAAGGATGTCGAATATCACAACGGCCGGACCGTCACGGCGCAAGATGCTCTGAAAACCATCCAGCGACATTCCGACGTCGATTCAAAATCCGGTGCGCTGGGTCTGGTCAAGGGGATCGAGTCCATGAAAGTGGACGGCGACGTGTTCGAGGTCACGCTGGAGCAGCCGAATTCGGACCTGCCCTTCCTGATGGCGGACTATCATTTGCTGATCCAGCCGGACGGCGGTCTGGACGACCCCAATGCGGGAATCGGCACAGGCCCGTATACCGTCGACATTTACGAACCGGGCGTGCGGCACACCTTCAAAAAGTTCGCCAACCATTGGGAGGAAGGCATCGGTCATGCGGATGAGGTCGAAATCCTGATCCTGAACGATGCCACGGCCCGAATGGCGGCCTTGCAATCGGGTCAGGTCCATATGGTCAACTCGGTTGATCCGAAAATCGCAGGCTTGCTGGATCGTGCGCCGAATATTGACATCCGCAACATCGCGGGGCGTGCGCATTATGCGTTCCTGATGCACTGCAATGCCGCCCCTTTCGACAACAACGATCTGCGCATGGCGTTGAAGCTGGCGGTCAACCGGCAGGAAATGGTGGATAAAATTCTGCGCGGCTATGGCAGCGTGGGTAACGACATGCCGATCAACGGTGCCTATCCGCTGTTCGACGAAACCATAGAGCAGCGCGAATACGACCCTGAAATGGCGGCCGAATTCTATGCAAAGTCCGGCCATGACGGATCTCCGATTGAGATGCTGGTCGCTGATGTCGCATTTCCCGGTGCTGTCGATGCGGCGGCCTTGTTCAGGGAGTCCGCGCGCAAGGCGGGTATTCCACTGGAGATCAAGCGTGTGGCGAACGATGGATACTGGTCCGAGGTCTGGAATGCGAAACCGTTCTGCGCGTCCTATTGGGGCGGGCGCAATGTACAGGACCAGATGTACACGACTGCTTATCTGTCGACCGCCGACTGGAACGACACGCGTTTCAATCGCCCCGAATTCGACGAGATGCTGATCGCCGCACGCGCCGAGCTCGATACGGCGAAGAAAAAGGAACTGTATTCGAAAATGGGCCGGATGGTGCGCGACGAGGGTGGCATCATTCTACCGATGTTCAACGATGTGATCGACGCCGTGTCCGACCAGGTCGGCGGCTTTGAGGCCAACCCCAATGGCGAGTTGATGGCGAACTTCGCCGGATCACGCTGCTGGCTGAAGTAGATTACGAAATGTGAAACCGAAGGGCCGGATGCGTCGGCCCTTTTAACACGTCGCACTATGACTGCAAAAGAAGGAGGCACGTCATGTCCGAAATCCCAATAATCGACATCGGCCCGTTGTTCGGGAACGACACAGAAGCCAAAGCACAAACAGACCGCAAGATTGCCGAGGCCGCGTTCGACATCGGTTTCATGGTCGTCGAAAACTATCCATCCGACATCAAGGTCGGCGCAGAGGAACGGCGCAAGATCCTCAAACTGTTCGACATTCCAGAGGATGACCAGCGCCCCTACTGGAAGCGCAACTTTGCACCCGAAAACCCGCATCTCTATCGGGGCTGGTTTCCGCTCGCCTCCAGTGCCGCGCGCGGGCGTGAGGGATACGAAATCGGGCCTGATATTGTGCGCGATCTGCCGACCGATCAGGCGGACGACCTGCTGTACGAACCAACGCCACTGCCGGACGAAAAGCTGCTGCCCGAAGGCTGGCGCGAGACGACGGCAGACTATTACCTTGGCGCTGAAAAGGTCGGTGAGCACATTCTGGCCTCACTTTCAAGAAGTCTGGGAATTGACGAAAGCATTTTTGCCGACGCCTTCAACGACGGCATCTCCACCCTGCGGCTGCTGCACTATCCCGACCGCGGAGATGTCGTTTCCGACGGCTCCCCCCGCTATGTCGAGCATGACGGCAAGACGTGGGAGCAGGTCGCGGGCGCGCATGTGGATTCGGGGCTGCTGACCGTGCTGGCGACCTGTGGTGTTGGCGGGTTGCAGGCCCGAGACACGCAGGGCAACTGGATTGATGTACCGGTCATCGACGACAGTTTTGCGATCAATTTCGGCGGCCTGCTGGAACGTTGGACCGGTGGCAAGATCAAGGCGACGCTGCACCGTGTGCTTGGTCAGGGCGAACATCGCTATTCTGTCCCGTTCTTTTTCGAGCCTCGCCCAAGCACCGAAATCGCCCCACTTCCCATTGAGGGAATCAAACCGTTCACGCCGTTTCTGTATGGCGATCATCTGTGGGCCACGACGACAAAATTCCCCGAGAATTTCGGACTGGCCGATCTGCGCACGCCGCGCGCGCCCTATACCGATCCGATCGCCAAATGACCGCCACCACCGTCTGCCGCGAATGGCGATATAATAACGGGTGGACCTATACGAAGGTCCGCCCCGCAGATAAAATCTGTTTCGGGTAATGCGACCGGTGCTGACAGGCAGACCCGAATTCGTCTGTGCAAAGGCAAAGAAGCGGCTCATTGTCCCGCGCCAGCCTGAACGGCTGCGATCACGCTGGAAACCCCTTGCGCAATCAAATCGCAGGTTTCCTGTATATTCTGACAAGGACACCTGAAAATGGCGTCACCCTGCCGAAAACTCCTTTGGGACACTCATGGAAAGCAGAGGGATCGCCGTGCGATCATGTAAAACGGATCAAAGCTCCAAAGCCTTCATCTCTCTCGCAGCAACAATCATTCACATTAGGTGAACGTCAACAGCCCCTAACCAAAGCAGATATGTCGTCAGGATAGTTGTAGCTAGCCAAGTATACGGGCCCCATATATTTGGCTCCCTATTGCACTTTCGCAGGTCACGTTATCCCTAATTTATCGGGGCTTCGTGCATTTTTGACACCCCCTACGGACGACCCCTTGCCCCTCATGAAAACATATGGGATTGCTACCGCAGCCTTCAAACGTGGCCACGCTCACAAGACCCTTACTAGAAACAATTTGTTTCGAAAAATTCCCGCTCGAATGTGTCAAAAGTCTGTTATCTAGACGGCAAGAGACGGGCAGCACCCTTAAGTGGCCCAATTGAAGTGATGCAGAGCCGCAGACGGCTCTATGTCGGGAAAGACCCATAGGATGCAATCTGCTGCTGCCACGTAGACCCATCAATGGCCCTTCCAGCACGCTAACAAGCGACGGAAAAATCCGGCGCATGCGTATAGAAGTTATGATGAATGAGGCCCTGGGGGGCTAAACGATGAAGAAATTTGACACTGATCAGCCGGGATACGATCTTGGCAATCTTGCAGCCTCAGGTGGAAACATGGGCGCACATCTTACGCGGGTCCACGCCACAGAACCCAAGCGTAGACCGCCGGAGGCAGGCACAAGCCGATTCGGTTACCGTGATTATGGCAAACGGGCTCTCGAAATTCTGTTTATTCTCTTAAGCCTGCCGTTCGTTCTGCCGGTCGTCGCTTTGGCGGCGATGGCGCTTTGGATCGAAGGCGGAAATCCATTTTACCGCCAGATCCGGCTTGGCCGCTATGGCGCACGATTCTCCATTCTCAAGCTGCGCACCATGACCCGTGACGCGGATGCGGTGCTGGAAACCTATCTGGCTTCCGATCCCGAGTTGCGCCGCGAATGGGACGAAAAACAAAAGCTGCGCCACGATCCGCGCGTCACCCCCATCGGGGCGGTCTTGCGTTCCACCTCGCTGGACGAGTTGCCGCAACTATGGAACGTTTTAGTCGGCGACATGAGCCTTATCGGCCCGCGGCCCATGATGCCCGAACAGCTGCCGATGTATGGCAACCCGACGCATTATTTCGCGCTGCGCCCCGGCGTCACCGGATTGTGGCAAATCTCTGCACGCAACGAGAACCGGTTTTCCTTCCGCAACGAAGTGGACGCGACATATGACCAAAACCTGTCGGTCACCTCGGACATCGCGATTATTTTCAAGACTGTCGGCGTCATGCTGCGGCGCACCGGATACTGATCCATCCGCATACCGCGCTTTGAATTCAACCCGACATGCCCTATCTTTAGAGCATGTTCAAAACCCGAAAGCCTGATCCAATGAAGGATACATACACGTGCTCATCCGTGCAAAAGGCGGCGTCGAACGGTGACTTGATGGTCCCTTCCGGTGGCAGCTTTACACGTCCGCGCCGATTTTCGGGAACACCGGATTTCGATGCGCGCGACGCGATGCCTTCGGAAGATATCGACATGATCGTCAATGAACATGGCGAAACTTTGACACTGTCGCATACTTCTGAAACGTCCCTCGCTCAAACTCCGCGCGACCTGTGGGATTTGTTGCACGAAGAGGCCCCCGGCACCGACCAGCATATTCTGGCCGGCAGTCAGGCGGCGGAGGATTTTCGCTCCACCGATGTCTCGCGCGCCTTTGATCTGCTGCGCACCCGTTTGCGCCAGACTGTGAAACAGCACGGCTGGACCAATATCGCGGTCGCCTCCCCCACTGCCGGATGTGGTAATACATTTACGGCTGCCAACCTCGCGGCAAGCCTTGCGCGCGTGCCGTCCTCGCGCACTGTTTTGATGGATTTCAACATGCGCGCGCCGGGCCTTGCCAGAACGCTGGACATGAAGGTGCCTCACTCGGGCGGCAGCCTGCGTGACTTCCTCGAAGGGGATATCGCCATCAGCGATTTCCTTGTCCGCACGGGTGACACGCTTGCTGTGGGCCTGAACGAGCGGCACGAACAGGACGCGGCAGAGATCCTGCAAGATCCGGCAACCGCACGCAGCCTTGCCGCGATGCGCGAGGCGCTGCGTCCTGACATCGTACTTTATGATATGCCACCGCTGCTTGGACACGATGACACCTCGGCGTTCCTGCCACAGCTCGACGGCGTTCTGCTCGTCTCCGACGGCACGCAAACCATGGCCCGACACCTTGCAGAGTGCGAGCGGATGTTGGACGGTCAGGTGCCGCTTCTGGGGGTAATCCTGAACCGCGCCCGCGCTTCCAGCATCCCGCGGTACTGATTTTACATCACGGGCTACAGCGTCATATAATCGCCTGAATTTAATTTTACCCTTGCGTAAATGCCGTATCCTTCAGGGTGCGGAAAAACCTCCGTTTTGGCCAATCGCCGCACCGGACAGGGTAAACGACATGAGCGAGGCGCAGTATGGGTCCGATCTATAGTTGGCAGGACTTTGTGGACATGACGCGGCGGCGTCTTGTCCTGATCCTGTTTGTGATCGTCACAGGCTCTATCGGCTCTCTTTTTTGGGCGCTCAGCTATGTGCATGTCTATCGCTCTTCCGAAGTCATTCAGGTGGAGCAACCCAAGATCAATGATGCGCTTGCCCGCTCTACGGTCGAAGGCTCCTCTGCCCGCCGCCTGCAATTGATCGAACAACAACTGATGGCGCGCGACAGTCTGACAGAGATGATCGGGAAGTTCGGCCTTTATACGAATCTCGTGGCGCTCAAACCCAGCGAAAAGGTGGATCTGCTGCGCCGCTCTGTTACGATCAACGGTGTCGCCGCCGCGCGCGAAGGTTTTGCCGACGACGGCACGATTTCGGTGCTGACCATTTCGGCCGAGATGGATGACCCCCTGCTTGCGCGCGAGGTGGCGCATGAATTCGGGCAGCGCACCCGCGCATTGATGACTGCCCAACGCCAAGAGCAAACCGCCGAAACGCTGGCCTTTTTCCAGCAACAGGAAAACGCCCTGATCGGGAACATGGCCGCCCTTGAAGCCGAGCTGGAAACATTTCGCAAAGACAATGAGATATCGGCGGAGGGCGGCGTTGAATTCCGCCTGGCCGAGATTGCCCAACTGAACGAAAGCATCCTCGAACTGGACCGCAGTATCATCGCCGCCCAACTGGCGCGCACCCGGATTGATCGCGACGCCCGCGCCACGACCGTCGCACGGCAGGAACAGGAGCTGGACACCCAATTGCAAACGCTGACCGGACAGCGCGCCCTGTTGGACCAACGCCGCATTGCGCTGCGCGAAACGATCCAAAGCTCTCCTGAAGTGCAACGCGCACTCGACGGTTTCGAGCGCCGCCGCGAACAGTTGCAAAGCCAGCTTGAGGTCATCACAACCCGCCGCAACGAGGCTCAGGTCGGATATTCGCTGGAAACCGGCGCGCAGGGAGAGCGGTTGACCATCATCGAAGAAGCGCAGGTGCCGGATTATCCGATCACGATGAGCCGCAAGAAACGCGCAATCCTTGGCGCGGCCGCTGCCACTGTCTTTGCTTTTGTGATTGCGTGGTTGTTGGAAGTACGCCGGCCCGTCATCCGCTCCGCCCGCCAGATGGAGCGTGAAACGGGCGTTGTCCCTGTCGTTTCCATCCCCGAGCTTGAGCCTAAATATCAAAGCTCGAAATGGCGTAAAATGCGTGAGAAACGGCGGACCGCAGGTCAGGCAGGGCGCGCGGCACGGCTTGCGCGGCACTCCTGATCAGGCGGTGAAAAGCCCCGCAACCGATGTCCAGTTCAGCCAAAGCGCCAGCGCGCTTAACCCTGCCGCCACCGCTCCCATGATCACGTCATGACGCGCATCCCAGACGTCATGTTTGCGCGCCAGCCAGATGACAGATGCGTGGGTCAAAAGCTGCGCAAGCCCCATCCCCACAAGCGCCCCCACCAGCCCGAACGCCATGACTCCCGCCACCAGAAACCCGACCTGCAAGACCGCGCGCGTGGCCGTCACCCCGAAAAACCGCCGCGAATCTCCTGCGGCAAGGGCCGCCTGATCGTAGGTCAGGCCAATCACTTGCGGCGCCAACGCCACGCCCAAAAGCGTCACCATCGCGCCCGCCTGCGCATAACGCGCATCATACAGCACCCCCACCAGCCACGGCCCCAGCAGCGCCATCAGCATCAAAAGCGACAGTATTGCGCCGCTCAGACCAAAACGCATCCTGACGATTTTACCCGTCTCGTGTTTCGCATCGCGATAAACGGGGATCATCACCCGCCCCGTGACGCTGGTCCCCAAAAGCAGTGGAAAGCTCGCCAGAAAATAGCCGATGTTATAGACGCCCAGCGTTTCGAGGCTTAAAAACTTGCCCAGCACCGCCTTGTCCCCCTGCGAGGCGAAGAACCAGAAAACCGTGCTGAGAAACACCCATTTGCCAAAACCGACCAGCTCCCCCACCGACGTGCGCTCCACACGGAAACGGTTCGCTTTTCCCGGCAGGCCGGTCCATGTCAACACCAGCTTGGCCAGCGCGCCAACCACGCCCCCGACCACCAAAGCAGCCACCGATTGCCACCACCACGCCAGCACGATCATCACAATGATGCCGATCACCTGCGAGGTCAGGTCCAAAACCGTCAGCCGCCCCATCAGCAGATGCCGGTGCGCCGTTTCAATCCGCGTGGGGTTGAACCCTGAAACCAGCAGCGATAGCGCCGCGATGGGCAGGTACACCACAAGATCAGGCGCATCGTAAAACCGCGCCGCAGGAACCGCCAGCGCGCTGGCAACCGCCCAAAGGCAAACCCCGCGCACCACCTGAATGCTCCACGCGGTGTCGAGAAAATCAGGGTCGTCACCCCGTTTGCTTTGCGCGATCGAAGGCGCGATGCCCACATCGGAAAACAACATCAAGCCGACGGTCACAAGGCTGATCAGCGCCATCAGGCCAAACGCTTCGGGAAACAAAAGCCGCGTCAGAATCAGGTTGGACGCCAGTCGGATGCCCTGTGACGCGCCATAACCCAGAACGATCCACGAGGTGCTGCGCAGCACCCGCGCCATCAGGCGATTGCCGCTCAAGTGCTGCAAAAGACCACTCATTTGCCGTAATATTCCCTGTTTTGACGCGTAAGCCATTGGTATCGTGCACCGCCCTCTTGTGCCAGCACCAACAGCGCGCGTAGGACGGAATACAAACCGGACAGGACACCGCGCCCTTGAATATTGCCTATATCCTCAACAGCTATCCGCAGCCCTCGCACAGCTTCATCCGCCGCGAAATTCGCGCGTTGGAGGCGCAGGGCCATGTGGTGACGCGCCTTGCGATGCGTCCCGGCGATGCGCCGCTGGTCGATGCGCAGGATGTCGAGGAAGCGGCGGCAACCACCTATGTGCTGCGCGCCGGTGCCGCCCCGCTGGCGATGGCCGCGCTGCGCAGCCTTGTTGCGGGGCCTTTGCGCTTTGCCTCCGCTTTGCGCCTCGCGGTGTCTTGCGGCAGGCGCTCGCAGGTAGGTGTGTTCAAACATCTGGTCTATCTGGTGGAAGCGGCTCAGGTGGTGCGCCTTGCCCGCGCCGCCGGTGCCACCCACGCGCACGCACATTTCGGCACCAATGCCGCAACCGTTGCCATGCTGGCGCGCGCCCTTGGCGGCCCCGCATACAGCTTTACTGTCCACGGCCCCGAAGAATACGATGCGCCGCGCGCGCTGTCGCTGGGCACAAAAATCGCGCGTTCGAAATTCACCGTTGCCATCACCAGCTATGGCCGCAGCCAGCTTAGCCGCTGGGCAGGCCCACAACATTGGGACCGCATCAAGGTGGTGCATTGCGGCGTGGACCCTGCCCGCTTTCCCGCGCCTCTGCCCCTGCCCGACGGCCCGCCACGATTTGTGGCAATCGGCCGCTTTGTAGAGCAGAAGGGCCAGCTTCTCGCGCTCGACGCGCTGGCAGAGCTGCGCCAGACCCATGCAGACGCGCATCTGACGCTGATCGGTGATGGCGAAATGCGCGCCCAGATCGCGGCTCGCATTGATGCGTTGGACCTTGCCGCGCATGTCACGCTGACCGGTTGGGTGGACGAGGCGCGCATCCTGACAGAATTGCAGACGGCCCACGCGCTGCTGATGCCCAGCTTTGCCGAAGGTCTGCCCATGGTCATCATGGAGGCGATGGCCGCAGGGCGGCTTGTGATTGCCACCTACATTGCCGGCATCCCCGAACTGGTGCAGGAGGGCAAAACCGGCTGGCTGGTCCCCGCAGGGGACGCGCAAGCGCTGGCCGTGGCGATGCGCGACATGGCAACTACACCGCCCGAGACCGCGCGCGCAATGGCCCATGCCGCCCGCGTCCGCGTTCTGGAACGCCATGATGCAAAGACCGAAGCCGCCAAACTGGCCGCGTTGATCGCCGTGCCCTAGCGCCCCCGCACCCAGCGCTCTTGAGTCCGGTGCGGCAGGCGCACGAACAGCCCCACAACCGCATAGGCGGCAAATCCCGCCGGATCGCGCAGCGCACGCCGCCACAAAAGCGGCGCATCCGTAGGCCACGCATCGTGGTTTCCCCACAACTGCGGATAAAGCGTTTTCACCTCGGCCACGCCGATATCCTGGCGTCGACGCACACGCACCAGCGGCCCAAACCCTTCGATCATCGGCCAGCGATAGTTCGCAGGTACGCGAAATCGCTCGTGCGGCGCGAAGCTGAGCCGCACAAGTGTATCGTCAGAGATAATATCGGGGAACCCGTCCCAACGCTTGCGCCCTGCTGCATTCACCGCGAACACCCCGAACCCCGGTACACCATGTGTGCAGAACGGTAGATCCGCCCAAAAACGCGCGTAAACACGGGTAAAGGCGCTGTGTTCGGCTGTAACGACGGGATCACCGCTGGCATAGCGCGGCGCGTCCGTATCCAGCACCTCGGCCAGTTGCGCCATCAGCGCGGCACTCACCACCACATCGGCATCCACATAAGCGCGGCCAACGTGACGCGCCGCCGCGTCGCCCGCATTCAGCGCGCCCATCTTCCCGCCCTCCGGTAGATCAAGCACCCTCAGCGGCCAGCCCTTTTGCGCAAAGCGCGCTTCATAGCCGCGCGCGATCTTCACGGTTGCATCGCTGCACCCGTTGGCCATCACAATCACTTCGACGGCTGCCCCCGTATCATCGCATTGCAACAACGCGTCGAGGCACGGCTCGATATATCCCGCCTCGTTGTGCGCGGGGATGAGGATGCTCAGATCAAGGCTCATTCGGTCTTTCCCGTCAGCGCGTCCCAGCGCGGATTTTCATCATCGAGATGGCGCAATGCACCCCAGCTTCCCCATTTCGTCGGCACATAGACATCAGCATACGCATTGAACAATTGCCCGCCCGCATCCCGCCACCCGTTAACAAGCGCAGTGTAAAGCGCGCCCATCTGCGGCGTGTAATTGAAATGGTGGAAAAACGCCGTAAGCCGCGCGTCATCGACCTGCGCGCCGATGCCCACCACATGTGTGCCGCCTTCATACATGATCAGGTCAAGCCCCGCCTTGGCCGCCACGGCGGCATGATAGGGCCAGACGCGGCTGCTCAGGTCAAGGATCGTATCGGTCTGTTGGCCGGACACCGAGCCATCGGTCAACTCCTGCGCCGCAACGGCGGTGGCGTAATCGTATTGCGCGGCGTCCATTGCCTTTTGCCGTGCACTGCCTGTCAGGCCTTGCGCCGCCGCCTCGTCCGCCGCCCGCGCAAGGCTTTCGTCCAGCCAGCCGTGCACCATGTTCCGACGCGCCTCCAGCCCGAGGATACCGCCGAAATAGCCGGTAATGGCGTAGGCATCGAACGCCTCGAATGGTGCGGGTGCGCCTTCGGCCACAACCAACGGCGCGCGCAGGATATTTTCCTCAAGACCCAACCAGCCTGTCTGGCTTGAAATGACATTGACCAGACGCTGCGCATCGCCTTCGTATTCCGCCGACCACAGACGCGCGATCTGTGCCGCGCGCAGGGCGTAATATTGGGTTCCAACGTCATTTTGCCCCCAACGCGCCTGCGCTTGCGCATCCGCCCAACGGGTTTGCGCAAACTGGAAATTCCAGACCTCGTTGGAGTATTCGACAAAGACTTTGGCCTTCGTATCCAGCCCCGCGCGCATCGCACCGGCGAAAGCGCGCACATAGGCATCATCCGCCAGATGCGGCATGTTAACCCAGGCATGCGCCCCAAGCGTATTGGCAAGCGACACCATCACCTCCAGCGGCACGCCATGGTGCGCCCAACTGGCATCGTTTACGCGCGGGCGCGCCTCCCATGTCGCAACGTCGGAATTGTTCGTCTCCATCCAGTCCATGAAACGCAGGGTTTCAAAGGATTCGAGCCGCCGCAGGAAATCAGGGTTAAAGACCGCCCCTCCTTCCCACATCTCCAGGCGGTCCTCGCGCACCACGCTGATGCGCCGCACCGGATTGGAGGCAGAGGTGCGCTGAATCCGGATTTCGACACTGCCGGGACCGGGGGTATAATCAAAACGCACCTCGCCGTGTCCATAGCGGATATTGCCCGCACGGCCCAACGGTTCGACCACGCCGGAACCCTCGAAGCGCAGCACATAGCGCCCTTTCAGCGATACCGCTGCTTCGGGCTGGTCCGTCAGGATCAGAGTCCCGACAGAGCCGGCAGCGCGCGGCAGGCTTGTCACCCAACCGTCGGCGTCGATATGGCCGTTGCTCACCAGTTCGGCGTATTCGATCCCGCCAAAGCGTCCGGGCAAATGCCCCAGCCAAGGCCGCGCCGTGCGCATCACGTCAAGAAACGGCTGCTGCGCGCTCCAGTCGGTGACAGGGGCCAACCCCACCGCCATCGACATAGGCGTGTTCGTTGGTTGCACCTTTACCGTTGGGACCGGCGGGGCGCGCGCGCCAACCGGCGCGGACGTACCCGAAGCGGCACCAGAAACACGCCCGCCCTGATACGCCTCTACCGCCTCTTTAGCGATCTCTTGCATCGCGGCGGCCATCGTCGCATCGACGCCATCAAAGGGTTTGCCAAAACGGTCCGAAACGTCATGCGGCAGGCCTGCGGGGTCGGCCCCCGTCAGGACCGCATATTGCACCATCGAGACAAAATAATGCCCGCGCGTGTTGAGGTGTATATCGTCATCAAACACATCCGAAATGTCGCTCAGCCCAGGCACGCGGCCAGCGCCAATCGCATCGTCAAGACGCGCCAGCGCCTGCCCTGCGGGGATCAGCTTGATTTGGTCGGTCGCCTCGGGATGTCCGTTGCGCAACAGGTCTACGATGTTTTCCCACGCATCCAGATCATCCTGAAGCCTCGCGCGCCACGGCACGTCCGCGCCGTCGTCAAACGGCACGTCCGTACCTGTGCCGCTGTTCAGACTGTGCCATGTTTCCTGCACGAACACCCGCGCGCCGGGATTGGCAACCAGCGCCAGACGCGCAAACGCATCGGCATAAACACCTGTCTCGCTCCATTTTAGATGGTTCGCCAGTGGGAGCGCTTCTGTCAGGATCAAATCGGTCGTTTTACCTTGTGGCAGCACCATACGAGCGTCGATGCCTTCAGCGGTATCGGATTTTTCCCAGCTGTACCTGAGCGGCGCACCATTGATGATCTGCGCCTCAACGGTGGCACCCCCGCTGGTCGCGCTCAGCGCGTTTTGCAACATGTCAGGGCCGGTTTGCCCAAAAAGGCTATGCCCCACCATGACAACCGAAAACACCGCGCTGGCCAGATCGCTCATGCCGCTACTCCGCTAAAGGGGGTGCGCCGCACCACGTCCCAGACGATCTGCTGCATCAATGCACCCGAGCGCGCGTCTGGCGCATCGGCGGGCGTACCGTCGGCGCGCATCAACTGAAGCGGCAAGCCGGACGGATCACGATGATACAGCGTCGCATAATGGGTGAGCGCCACCAGATACGTGCCTAAATCGCCCAGATGAATCGTGTCTACGCCCCCCTCCGGCGTGCGCGCAAAAAGCGATGTCCGGTCCGCGATATTGCCCACACCGCCCGCCGCCTCAACCGCGCGCGTGAGCGCGGCAAGAACCTGCCCCGCCGGGACCAGATGGATCGGCGCGCCCAGATCTGCCGCCGCAGGCAGCGCCAGCCGTCTGAGCCAGAGCGCGTCATGATCGGCGTCGATCCTGTCAAGCCAGCCGTCGGGATCATCGGTATGGTGCCATGTCTCGTAGAGGTACAGTTTGACATCCGCGCGCGCGGCGCGGGCCAATCCCGCCCAGTTCGCCAGATAATCGGGGCTGTCATGATAGGACAGCGCATCGCGCAGCTCGACCATCTCGGTCAGTACAACAGCGTCAAAAGGACCGGATCCCAGCGCCGCGCGCGCAGGCAGGAATTTGGGGTGGTCGTTTTCCTCTTTAAATCCGTTGACAGGCACGTCGGGATACCAATGTTCCCGCAGGCTTGCCCCCCAGCCAAGCTGGCTGGCGTAATCATGACCCGCAGGCGCAAGTTGGGCCAGCATCGCAGGCATGTCGCGCCCGACCAGCGAATGACCCAGATGAAACATCCGTAACGCACCGGATGGCGCTGAACGCGGAGCCGCGTACAGATCGCGCGCGCGCGCCTCGCGTAACCGGCCAATGCCAGCGCGCAACAACAACGCAGCCCCGACGCCAACAGCGCCTCCTGTCACGATCCGTATCATACCGCGCCGTGTGAATGTCTTGTCTGTCACCTGTTCAGCCCGCAATCCGCTTTGCCTCAGACTGCCCAAGTGTCACGCCGGTGACAAGTACACCAGCGGCATGGGCATAAGATCCGGTAAGAACCACCTCTTTTGCAAAGGGGGGCTGCGGATACACGAAGCGCGCGGAAAAACGCGCCTGCACCCGGTCGATTTTGACGCAAAGGGCATCAAAGCCGAACAATGCACAGCTCAGCGGATACTGCGCCTTATAGGTCGCCTCCTTGGCGGAAAAGATCAGCTTGGCCATCAGGCCGCGCTCGGTTGCGGGCAGACCCGCAAGCCAGTGCTGTTCCGGAGCGGTGCATATCTCGGGCACCAGATCGGGGCAAAGCGGCGTGTCCTCTTCAATGTCCACGCCAATGCCCGCCCAATCGGCGCGCAGCCCGATGATTGCAACACAGGCTGTCGTGCTGTGCGAAATACTCCCCGTAAGCCCGTCAGGCCAGAGGGGCGCGCGATCGGTTCCGGCAAGCACCGGACGTGGTGACACCCCGAGAGTTAGCATCGCCGCATGTGCCGCCGCACGCCCGGCATGGAATTCGGCCTGTCGTCGCGGCACGGCCCGGCGCACCAAAGCGTCCTCAAACGGGTTCACGGCGCGAGGCATAATTCGCGGATCGCGGGCCGCCACCGCCAGCCCCGTTGGCAAGACCGAACGCGTCAGATCCGTGACGAGATCAATATCCGGTGTCACGTTCCGGCCTTGCTCCGGCCTGCCCGCATCGCGCGGCGTTTGGACATGGTCTCGGTTTTGGCGGGCGCATCCTGCGCGACCACGGCCTCCGGCGCGGCTGTCACATCCCCTTTGCGCAGATGTGCGGCTAATCCTTCCAGCGTGGGAAACCGGAAGATATCCGTGATGCTAAGCCGGTCTGTGCCGAGTGCTGCCTTGATCTCGCGGTGGGCCTGCACCGCCAACAGGGAATGGCCACCCAGATCAAAGAAATTGTCGCTCGCGCGCACATCCGTCACGCCCAGAACGGCCTGCCATACCTGCGCAATCGCCGCCTGCATATCATCTGCCGGCGGCTGCACCACAGCAGATTCACGCGCCACTTTGGGCGCAGGGGCAGGCAGCGCCTTACGGTCAATCTTTTTATTGGGGGTCAGCGGCATTTGTGCAATCTGTACGATCCGCGCGGGCACCATGATATCGGGCAGCACCGCCGAAAGCGCATGGCGCAGGGCATCTTCATCCAAGCCCTGCGCGGTTACATAGCCCACCAATTGCGCACCACCCGGTGCGTCACGCGCAACCACCACGGCTTGTGTAATGCCCGGTTGCGCAGCAAGCGCGCTTTCGATCTCGCCCAGCTCGATCCGGTGACCGCGGATTTTCACCTGATCATCGGCGCGGCCCATGAAGCCGAGTGTGCCATCGGCGCGCCACGCGGCCAGATCGCCGGTGTTGTACATCCGCCCCGCACCAAAGGGGTTATCCACAAACCGCTCTGCCGTCATCTCTGCGCGGTGCCAATAGCCATGCGTCACCCCGTCCCCGGCAAGATACAGTTCTCCGGCAACGCCCACCGCAACGGGCGCAAGCGCAGCGTTCAAAACATACGCCTGCGTATTGGCAATAGGTGTGCCGATGGCGCCGGTGGTCTCTGGTTCTGTCACGACATGGCTGGTTGACCAGATCGTCGTCTCGGTCGGGCCATACATGTTCTGGAGCCGCGCGGACGTCGCCCGAAGCAGATCACCTGCAAGCGCACCGGGCAGCGCTTCGCCACCCACAATCAGCTCTTTCAATCCGCCCAACGTGTGGCGCGCCGTGTCGTCCATCACGATCATCTGCGCCATTGACGGGGTGCATTGCAGATGGCTCACCTTGTGGCGCACCATTTGAGCCGCGAGCGAGAAATCATCCGCCTCCAGCTCCGCACCCGCATTTGCGCGCGCCAGCACCTTGGCCAGCGGCTTTAGCCCTGCCATTACGGTATCCACATCAATGCCGTAGTCGATGAGGCAAGCCACCTCGTCCACGCCGATGCGCTTAAGCTCCTCTGTACGGGTAATGCCGTCTTCGACCGTGCCGAACAGGCCGCTGTCGTTGAAATACCGCTGAAAGGCGAATTCAAGGATCGCTTCGAGTTCCTCGGCCTCAAGCGACCCAAGATCCATCTGAAAAGGGTTTGTCACCCCTTCGGGTTTCTTGAACGCGGGGAAGGCCCATGCGTATTGCTTGATCAACCCAGCAGCGGAGCGCAGGTAATCCTTCATCGGGCCACGCGCGGTTTCTTCAGCCTCGGCGCGGGTGTCCGCAAGGTAGGTATGCAACATCACCGTCACCTTGAAATCCGCCGGATCGTGCCCTGCTCCGCGCAAGGCTTTGTGGTAGATCTTGATCTTGTCGGCCACTTCGGCAACCGATTGGCCCAAAAGATGCGTCAGCACGTTGGCCCCGATCTCGCCCGCCTCTTTCCATGTTTCGGGATTGCCTGCGGTGGTGACCCAAATCGGCAGTTCGTGCGAGACAGGGCGCGGCTGTGTGACCACGCCAAAGGGTGTGCCGTCCTTGGTGGGAAATTCAACTGCATCGCCACGCCAAAGCGCGCGCAGCTGGTCAATTGCCGCATACATCGCGGGCTTGTTTTCTGGCGGGGTATTTTCGGGCCGCAGCACAAAATCATCGGGCTGCCAGCCGCTTGCGATGGCAAGGCCAACCCGCCCGTTGGTCAGGTTGTCGATCACGGCCCATTCTTCCGCGATACGCGCGGGATGATGCAGCGGTGCCACGCAAGAGCCTGCGCGCACGGAAAGGTTTTGTGTGACCGCCGCAACCGCAGCACCGGTCACGGACGGGTTCGGATAGGGGCCGCCAAAGGCGTGGAAGTGCCGCTCCGGCGTCCAGACCGCATTGAACCCGTTGGCATCGGCAAATTTAGCCCCATCAAGCAAAAGCCGGTATTTCTCGCGCCCAATACCATCGTCGTTGCCCCAGTAAAACAGGCTAAAGTCGATTTTGCGATCCGACACGCCGATGGGACCGCGCGATAGCTCGGTGCGGCTGTCATCGCCCGCCAACACCAGCTTAAGACCGCGCGACAGCGTCCAGAACAGTTCGAGCACCGAAATGTCGAACGACAGGCTGGTGACGGCAAGCCACGCATCGCCCTCCTCGTGGCGGATGCGCGCATCCATGCCTGCAAAGAAGTTGGCGACATTGCCGTGTCCCACCATGACCCCCTTGGGCGTGCCGGTCGAGCCGGAGGTGTAGATCAGATAGGCCAGCGTATCACCCCCCGCCCCAGCGTCCGGGTTGGTATCCGGCTGGTCTGCGAGGACCGCATCATCCAGCAGCAAAAACGTCGCATCGCCCTTTGGCAGGCTGTCTGCCAGCGCCCTTTGCGTCACGATCACCGGCGCGCCGCTGTCAGCGATATAGTGGCGGATGCGCCCGGCAGGATAGGCCGGGTCAAGCGGCACATAGGCCCCGCCTGCCTTGAGGATGCCAAGCGCGCCGATCAACAGATCGGGACTGCGGGTGGTGGCAAGACCCACAGGCGTGCCAACGCCGACACCACGCGCAATCAGCGCATGGGCAAGCCGGTTCGCCGCCGCGTTCAGCTCTGCATAACTCAGGCTTTCATCCTCGAACGCCAGCGCCGTTGCATCGGGTGTGCGCGCGACCTGCGCCTCAAAGCTTTCGTGGATCGGCGTCGCGACGTAGCCGGTGCCGGTCGCGTTCCAGTCGTGCATCATTTGCTGGCGTTCGGCCACCGGCAGCCCGTCGTTTCCAGCCAGCGCATGGGCAAGCCGTCCGGCCAGAAGCGTCAGAGCCTCGGGCGAAAGAAGCCCCGCATCGCCGTGCAAGGTGATCTCGCCAGCTGCGCGCACAAGCGTCAGGGCGGCACCGGCAACCGGCGCATCCGCGATCATAATCGCAGGCCGCTTCACCGAAATCGCCGGATCACGCAGCGCGAGATCAAGGGCAAAGCCGCCCGTGTTTGCGATCCGCGACATTTGTGGCGCGAGCTCCGCACCAAGGTGCAGCGGCACCCAGTCGCTTGCAAATCCGCCAAGGGCCGGTGTCACGGCATAGCCAATCGCGCCTGCCTCGCCCGCACTTTGACGCACCATCGCGGCAATGGCCTCAAGCGCGCAATCCGCATCGCATCCAGTCGGCAGCGCAACCGTTTGTTGCCTTAAATCCCCCGATGCATGCCCCTGCGCCAGCGGTACAGACAGCGCATCCATCCGCGCCAACGCGCTACGCCACTGCGCTTCGTCGTGCAACAACGCCTTTTGGGCAGCCTCGTGTGCAGCAACGGGCCGGTCCAATACCTCACCTACTTGAGGCGCTACACCACCACCCAACGGCGTCACACCGTTCAGCGCAACCGCACCGTCCGCCGTGGCGACCACCAGACGATCACCGGTCGTTTCCAGAACCGTGCCGGGTGTACCGCTGCCTGTGGTCTCTGACGCTTTGGCAATCGTAAACACCGCCCCGTCATGGGCGATCTTGGCCACACCAAGGGGGTTCCAGTACCCCCCGAAATCAAGTCCGCGCAGCAGCGCTGTTATCACCGCCGTCGGTTGATCGAAATCCAGTAGCCCCAAAGGCGCGGGCCGCTGATCCTTCGCAAAATAGCTGCGCTGGCTCAAATCCTGCGGGTGCCGTTCCAACGCACCGCTTTGCAGTTGCGCCATCACGCGGGCAAAGCTTTCCATGCCCGCTGCGTAGCATTTGGAATTGAGGCTAAAGGCCGTCTCGTCCTCGGTAATGTCGATCATCTGCTGCGCCAGCAAATCACCTTCATCCACACCGCCCTCCAGCAGATGCCAGCTTATTGCGTGCTGCGCTTCGCGGTTGATCACCGCCCACGCGGGTGTGTTCAGCCCCGCATAACGCGGCAGCGGGCCATCGTGAAAGTTCACAGCCCCCTTGGCGGGCAGCGCCAGCACCGGGTCAGAAATGATGCGCAGATTAGCAATGCTCAAAAGCCAGTCAAACGCGCCCAAATCCGCATCAGTCAAGGCGGCGGGGCGCTCATAAACAGGTACGCCCTGCGCCTGCGCCCAAGCGGTCACATCCGCATCGTCGCTGACCATCGCCGCGATCTTGTGACCTGCGGCAAGGATCGTATCGGCGCAGGCGATTGTCAGCGACTGATCGCCAAGGATCACACAGGAAAAGGGGGATGCATTGAAAGCTGCGGTCATGATCGGTCCTCCGGAGACAGTCGGTACGGGGTTGTGGCGTGGGTCAGAAGATCGCTCAGAAACCATTTCGGATCCTGCGGCTTGCGCCCTGACAACCCCATGCGCAGGCGGTGCAGAACGCCCCCCGCCAGATGCGCAAGCAACGCGGCAAAGGCATAGCCGCGCCCGTGGTTCTTGATGAAGTAATGGCGGCGGGAATCGTACCAATAGCGCGGCATGCGCCGGTTGGTTTTCATACCGGTCGAAACAGAGCCGATATGCACAATGCGGCTTTGCGGCACATACCAACATGTCCACCCCGCGCGGGCGGCGCGAAGACACAAATCCGTCTCTTCGAAATAAAGGAAAAATGTCTCGTCAAAAAGGCCGATCTCGTCAAGCATCGCGCGGCGCAGCATCATGCTGGCGCCTGCGCTCCAATCCACCTGCTGTGTCGTTTCCGGCTGGGGCAGCGGCACCTGCGCATCCGCCAACAGCCGCGAAATCACACCCAGCCGTGCCGCACCCTCGAACTCTCCCGCGATGGAGGGGAACCGGAAGGCGGTGTTATGGGTCACCCCGTCTTCGCCGCGCAGATGTGAACAGGCGATTCCGGCGCGTGGGGTCGTTTCAAGATGGTTAACAAGTGCCGCGATACAACCCGCATCGGGGAACGCGTCGGAATTGAGGATGTAGAAGTAATCGGGCGTGCTGCCATCGCTCATCCCCGCGCGGATGCCGATATTGTTGCCCGCGCCGAAACCGCCGTTGACCGGCGAGGCGATGAGGCGTACGCGCCCGTCTGCATCCCACCCGCGCGCAACGATCTCGCGGCGCATGGACTCGAGCGATCCATCATCCGAGGCATTATCGACGATCACCAATTCACCACCCGTAGCGCGCAAATCGGCCAAAGCGGCCTTTGCCGCGCGCAGCGTCATGTCCGGTGTGCGAAAATTCAGCAAAACACATAGAATAGAAGGCTTTGACATCCGGTTTACTCCGCCGCCGTGGCTTGGGGCGCGGCCTCTTGCAGCAAGGATTCCGCGATCACCTCGCGCAGCTCGGCCGCAAGCACCACAACATTGGGTGAAAGAACCATGCTGTCATGATCCCCCGGCACCTCGATCACCTGCACATGCGGGGCAAAACGGGTCCAGTCATTATCGGCAAATACATATTCGCGCGCCGCACTCACCCAATTGCCACCACTCACCTTATAACAGCGATCCAGCGCCGGACGCAGCAGGATCATTGGCCCCTGCCAGACAGGCGTCTGATAACACCCCACGGCGCGCAGAAACGCGGCTTCGATCTTGGTGTTGTTGAATTGCGCGGGCGCGGTTTGTACGTCGCGCCCATTGCGTTTTGCAATCTCCCACGCCACACGGTTGTGCGCCCATTCCACCAGATACCCCGGCCCCTTGCGGCGTAGTTCCGCCAGCTTGATCAGCGCCTTGTCTGCGCGGCCCAGCGGCGGGCGCACGGGCAGCGGCGTGTCGAGCAGTGCCAGCATCGCAACCTCCTCGTCCGCGGCTTTCAACTGTCGTGCCATTTCATAGGCGGTGACACCACCACCCGAGAAACCGGATAGCAGATAGGGTCCATGCGGCTGCACCTGTCGCAGCTCCGCAATGTAGGCAGCGGCGGCTTCCTCGATCGTGCCATGCGGCTCGGCGTCACCGATCAGCCCGCGCGCCTGAAGCCCGTAGACCGCGCGGCTGTCGGCAAATTGCATCGCCAGATGTCGCAGGTTCAGCACATTGCCGAACATCCCCGCCACCACGAACAGCGGTGCCGCCTGCCCTGGCTTCACACCGTTGAGCGGCACCAGATAGGTAAAACTCTGGCGCACGGCGGGAACGTCCTCTTGGGGGATGCCCGGCTGCGCGCCGGTTTGTTCGAGGATCAACGCGGCGCAATCGGCAATTGTTGGTGCCTCGAACAGAATAGAGATCGGGAACTCCACCCCGAATTCCCGCTTTACCGCCGCGAACAGCCGCACAGCGATCAACGAGTGACCGCCAAGATCGAAAAAGCTGTCTTCGACCCCTACGGGCGACACCCCCAATAGGGTCGACCACATCGCGCCAAGCGCTTCCTCGACCGGTCCGCGCGGGGCCACAAAACCTTCAAGATCGGTGCGGGCAAAGCTTTGGCCTTGCGGTTGTACGCGCGGCGGCACATCCGCCTGCGCGATAAGCGCCCCAAGCGGCATTGACGAAACATAGACCTGCGGCACACCGGCGCCAAGCGCACGCGCCAACGCCTGCGGTCCTTCGGCGGCGGTGATGCCTTGAGACACCAGATAAGCCAGCCGCTCTTCGGCCTCGCTCTGCGGACGCGCATCGGCCCCTGTGGCATCGTCAAAGCTGACTTCGGCAGCCGTGAGCAGGGTAGTTTGCGCCGCAAAGCCGCCCTTGAGCCGTGTCATCGCGAAATCGCGCACATCGACCAATACGCGGCCCTCGCTGTCACAGATTGTCACGTCAAAGCGCGCGGAATCGCCTGCGCCCTGCGCAAGGCGTATGTGACTGTAAATCTCTTGCGGCAGCGCATCATAGACAATGATTGCCCCGTAAGACACCGGCACCCAAAGGTCCGCCGCGTCATATTCGGGGGCCAGTGCAACGGCCCACCCTGTCGCCAGATCCATCAAACCGGGGTGCAGGATTTGCCCCTGCGCCAGCGGCGCATCAAGGGTCAACCGCGCCAATCCTTCGCCCGCCCCCGTCTGGCGCGCGCGCAGCACATGCCATTGCGGCCCAAAGCGCAGATGCGCCTCTTGCGGGGTGCTCAAACGGGCCTCGCCTGCCTCCTCCACAGCGCCAAGCCGCGCCGAGATCGCCTCAAGGTCAACGTCATCCGCCGGGGGGGCGTCCTGCACAATGCGCGCCTGTGCATGGGCCTGCCAGCCATCCCGCCCGTCAAGGCGACAATCGCTGCGCAGTTCCGCCGACAGCCCGCCGTCCTGCGGAACAAGGCTCACGCGCATCCGGCGCTCTGTATGCGCCTCCACACCCAGCGCGCGCAGGAAATAAAGGTCGCGCAGGGCAAACGGCCCCTTGATGCCAGTGCTGCGCGCAGCTTCGGCCATGGCTTCGATCATGCCGGTGCCGGGCATCACGGGCGCGCCATCCGCCATGCGATGTTGATCCAGCACCCAATCCTTTTGCGCGTCCAGCGGTGTCTCGAAACGGGTCTCCCGCTCAAGCACCTGCACAGAGCCAAGCAGCGGCAGATCCAGCGCGCGTGGCGGCAGCGCGTCCCCCTTTGCCGTGCCTACGGCAACAGCGGCCATGCCGACATCGGCCCAGACGCCCCAATTGACAGCGACAACGCGCGTCTGTCCACCCTTGCGCGCAAGCGCGACGGCGTTGAGATATTCGTTCGCAGCGACATAATCCACCTGCCCTGCCGCCCGTGTCGCGGTCGAGGTCGAGGCGAACAACACCAACAGATCGACGCTGCCGTCGGGCAACAACTGGTCCAGCACGCGAAGGCCCTGCACCTTGGGGGCCAGCACCGCGTCAACCTGCGCCTGCGTTTTGGCCATCAGCGGCGCATCGTCCAGCGCGCCTGCGGCGTGGATCACACCGTCGATCCGGCCCTCTGCCAAAAGCGCGTCGATCACTTTGCGCATTTGCGCCATGTTCATCACATCTGCCGCGCGCACATCAACACGGCCACCCATCGCCTCCAACCGCTGTACCGCGCGGATGCGGCGGGCGACAGGATCACCAGCCGGGGTTGTCGCCAGCATTTGCGGCCAGCCCGCGCGCGCGGGGAGTGCCGTGCGGCTCAACAGCACCACATGCGCGTCGTAGCGCGCCAGCAGATCGGCCGCAATGGTTTGGCCGATGCCCCCAAAACCGCCGGTAATCAGATACGTGCCGCCGTGTTTGAATGCCGGTTCGGTACCTTGCGGCAATGCCTGCGCCCGCACACCGCGCACATAACGGCGCGGCCCGCGTAGGGCGGCAACGGTATTGGCAGGGGTCGCCATCAGCTCTTCAAGCAGCCGGTCGGTGATGTCCTCCGGCGCGTCGGGCACGGCACGCGCGAAGAAACCCTTGCGCACGGGGGCAGTGGCCAACTCGATATCGACTGTCGCGCAGGTCACGCCAGCGATCTCATGCGGGATCACACCCGCAGGGCCGCTGATCATCGCCTTTTCGGGATCGGACAGCGCCTCCTCCGCCACCTGCGCCGCACCCGTGGTAAAGACGCTCAGGTGCCTGTCCGGCGCGCCTTGGGCATCGCCCAGCGCCTGACCAAGCCACAAGAGGCTGTAAAACCCTTGTTCCATGTTGCGACTGAACCGGTCGCTGCCCGCGCGAAAGCTGTCGCCGCGCGTCACAAGCCAGAAATGCGCAATCCGCGCAGGGCTTTGTCCCGCGCCGTCCAGCGCTGCCATCAACGCGTCATAGCCCTCGCGCCCCTGTTCGGGGGCAAGCAGATAGCGCCCCTGTCCGAGATCAGCGAAACTGTCACCGGTGCGTACGACGCTCACCTGCGCGCCCGCCTCTTCGAGGCGCGCAATAACGCCGTCAGCCACGCCCGCTTCGTCCGCGAAGACCAGCCAGCATTGATCGCGCGCCGTGCGCAGCGCCGCGTCCAGATCGGCATCCACATCCGCGAATTGCGCGCGCCAGCTTGGTACTGCGCCCCAGTCGGCGATGTCCGGCACCCGCTCGATGGCGGACGTTGCCGTCCCGGTGCGCTGCTGGCCCGGTTCGATAAAAAATGGGCTGCGCTGGAACTGGTAGGTGGGCAGCAGCACGCGGTTGCGCCGCGCCTCGCCCCAGATCTGATCCCAATCCGCCCCGACCCCGCAGGCCCAAAGCCGCCCGATGAGCCCCATGAAATACACATCATCCGCAAGTGTCTGATCGGGGTGGCGCAGGGAGCTGAGAACCTGAGCCGGTTTCACACCTGCGCACATCTGCGCCAGCGACGACAACGCCTTGCCCGGCCCCACTTCGAGGAAGACGCGCGGCGCACCCGCGGACAAGGTTTCGATGCAATCGGCAAAATGCACGGTATGGCGTAGCTGTTCGACCCAGTAGTCGGGATCGGTGGCCTGTTGCGCCGTAATCTCGACGCCGGTCCGGTTGGACAGGAACGCCATGGTTGGCGCTTGTAGGTCAAGCTGCGCCAGAAACGCGCGGTATTCGGGCAGGATCGGCTCCAACATGCGGCTGTGCGCCGCGATGTCGATGGCGATGCGCTGGCTCTCGATCCCGTCAACCGCAAGACGCGCGCCAAGCGCATCAAGCGCCGCATCCGGACCGGAAATAGCCGTCAGCTCGGGGCCGTTGAGGCTGGCAATGTCCAGATCATCGGTCAAATAGGGGCGGATCGCATCCAGCGACAGCGGCACGCTGATCATGCCGCCTGCCGGCACGGTATCAAACAAACGCCCGCGCAGCAGCACCAGATCAATCAGGTTTTCAAAGCTCATCACCCCCGCAAGACAGGCCGCAACGTTTTCCCCCATCGAATGACCGACCATCGCGGACGGCTTCACACCCCATCCCATCCACAACTGCGCCAGCGCGTATTCAACGATGGCAATCAGCGGCAGTTGCACCGACGGCTTTTTGAGCGTCTCGGCAGCGGCTTCCTTGTCCCCGTCTTCGGGCAGCCACAGCGCGCGGACGTCGTAATCCAGCTGCGCCGCAAGGTGATCAAGGCCGCGATCCATCGCATCGGCAAAGACCGGCTCGGTCTCGTAGAGGTCGCACGCCATATCGGGGTATTGCGCGCCACCGCCGGGGAACATGAACACCACGCCGGGCGCATCCCCCAGACGCAGGTGGGTAAAGACGCGGCGGGTGTCCTTCGTCTCCAGCAAATCCGCCGCCTCGATCGCGGTTTCCGCAACAACCACGCGGCGATGCTCGAACCCGCGCCGCCCGTTTTTCAGGGTGTGGGCAATATCCGCCAGTTCCTGTTCGGGATGCGCGCGCAGGTGAGCAGCAAGGGCCGCTGTGTTCGCCTCAAGCGCCGCCTTTGAGCGGGCGGAGATGCACAAGGGATGGAACGGGAAATCGCTTTCCTCCGACACGGCGCGCACCGGTGCTTCGGCAAGAATCGCATGCGCATTTGTGCCGCCCACGCCCAGCGCGTTTACGGCGGCATGACGCACCTTGGCACTGCGCGGCCATGCCGTCAGCCGGTCGTTCACGGCAAACGGGCTGCCGTCAAAATCAATGGCAGGATTGGGTGCCTCAAAGCCCAGCGAAGGCGGCATCGCCTCGTGGTGCAATGCAAGGCTCGCCTTGACCAGCCCCACCACACCGGCGGCGGTGTCGAGGTGGCCGATGTTGGTCTTCACCGATCCGATACGCGCGAAATCCACCTTGTCGGTCTGGGTGCGATAGGCATCCGTCAGCGCTGCGACCTCGATCGGGTCGCCCAGATAGGTGCCGGTGCCGTGACATTCCACCAGCCCGATCTGGTCGGCAGGCACGCCCGACGCCTCCAGCGCCTTGACGATGGCCGCCGATTGCCCGTCTACAGACGGCGCAAGATACCCCGCCTTGGCCGCGCCGTCATTATTGACTGCTGAACCTTTGAGAACCGCCCAGATGTGATCACCGTCCGCTTGCGCGTCCGACAGCCGCTTGAGCGCAACACAGCCCGCACCGGATCCGAAAACGGTGCCTTGGGCGCGGTGATCAAAGGCATGGCATTCGCCGTCCGGCGACAGAATTTCGTTTTCCTTGAACACATAGCCGCGCCCCTGCGGCAATTCGATGGTGACACCCCCCGCAAGCGCCATATCCACCTCGCCCGACCGCAGGGCGGCGGCGCCATAGTGGATCGCGACAAGCGACGTGGAACAGGCCGTTTGCAGATTGATCGACGGGCCTTTGAGATCGAACACATGGCTCACACGCGTCGACAGGAAGTCCTTGTCGTTGCCGGTGTGGCGCAGCAGGAACATGCCCACCTCTTCCACCAGATCGGGGTTCGAGCAGATGTTGAAATAGAAATAGCTCCCCATGCCGCAACCGGCATAGACCCCTACGGGGCCGGGAACGTTTTCAGGCACATGACCCGCCTGCTCCATCGCTTCCCATGCCACTTCGAGGAATTTGCGGTGTTGCGGATCAAGGATTGCGGCATCCTTGGGGGAGAAACCAAAGAACTCCGCATCGAATGTCTCGAACCCTTCGAGACGGGCAGCGGCGCGCACATAATTCTTGCGCGCAATGTTCTGGGGTGTTTCTCCAGCGGCCAGCAATTCGGCCTCGCTCAGCTCGCGGATCGAAGAGACGCCATCGCGCAGGTTTTGCCAGAATGCGTCCACCGTCCCAGCGCCGGGAACGTTGACGGCCATTCCAACAATCGCAATGTCTTCATCTGTCGGTTTCATAACGCGGCTATGATCGCTCATATCTTCTCACCCCTTGGCCTGCGTTTCGATGTGCAGGCAGGTGCCTTCATGGCATTTTAGTCAAAAACAATCGGCTTCAATAGGCAAATGCCATTGTCCAGCCTCGGCTATACGGGGCAATGCTGTTAATTTCATGGCAACAATCCGTCTTTTCAAGATGCACGCCAAGCGAAGGCGTATCATGTTTCCCCTGCTTAACACGTTGAACTTGCCACTGTCAGAGGACAAATAGCACCATGTTGCGCGCCCCCCCCCTTTGGTCAGGGTAACGAGCGGCCCCGCGCACCTGTTCCCTGCCCGCCCATAACCGGGGCCCGGCGCAGGGCATGGCGCGGCACCATCGCCGCGCGCGGGTTCAGCCGCTCAGCATAGCCCAGCACGGCTCCGGCAACGAGCCATGTCATCGGCGTCAGCGTCGCATTCAGCAGCATATCAACCATTGTGATGCCCAGAATCAGGGAAGCCGCACCGATATAGGGCGACAATCCAACGTCGCGACGCCCAAGCACAGCACGCGCCATAAGCACCAGAGGAAGCGCCAAAAGACCGAACTCGGCCAGATACCCCAGCCAGCCGAAGGTGCCGAACACGATGATCCAGCGGCCATCCGGGATCGACAATATCTCCCCGTCCTCGGAATCGCGGATCAGGCTGCGGCCCCAACCGCTCCACCCAAAAAGCGGCTTTTGTGCTGCCCGCACAAGCAGTTGGGTTTCATTATCAAAGCGGTATTCAAGCGATTGCGCGCGCGCGGGATTGATCTGTTCGACCTGCGCGACAATCCTGTCTGTGGGGACCGCGCCCACGTTGCGCAACATCGGGTAGGTCACAGCCACCAGCGCAAATGCCGCCGCCAGCAGGATCTGTCCGCGCTGCGGAAGAAAGAACACCACCGGTAGCAACACAATGCCATAAGCGATCGACGCCGCACTTTTGCACAACACAAGAAACCCCAGCAGATACACCGTCCACAACACTGCCTTCCAGCGATGCACCAAGGGCGTTGCCCGCGCCAGCGCCGCCGCCGCAAGCACAGCTGTGCAGACAAAAAGCGCAAGCCAAAGACCGTGTGGCAGGAAAACGATGGGCCGATAGCCGCCCGCGCGCATTGTCTGCTCGAAACTGTGCTGGAAAAACCCGTACACCCAGATATTCGTTTGCGGTGACAGCCGGATTTCGATCAATGACGGGATCGAATAGGCAACGGCGCCAACCGTCAACGCCAGCAGGATTTCGCGCAACCCCTCATCACTGCTCAAAAACTGTCGCGCCAGCAGGAATGGCACGATCGTCAGGATCTGCGCAATCAGGACCGAGCCGATATCGCGAATCGACTGCCCCGGCAACGCATCCACAATAAACATGATCGGGTCCGCATCGCGCAGCACTTCGAAAAAGATCGGCTCGCGGTTTGTCAGCACCGTCGGCACCGCACATAATACCAACCCCACCGCCAGAAACCGCGCCGCGCGGCTGTCAGGCCAAAGCCGCACTTTATGCGCCGTTCCCAGAACAAGGATCGCCAGAATGCTCAGGTTCGGAATGGACACTTTGTCCAGCGCAGGCACCAGCGGCAGGTTGAACTCTGCCAATGGCGGCAGCAGCAGATAACCGCCCAGCACCGACCAGATCAGCGCCCGCTCGACCTTGAGCGTGCGGAACAGCACAAGGCAGACCGCAGGCCAGATCATCAACATCAGATAGGCAATGGCGTTGGGCATCGGTGTCCTTCGGTGCACAGGGATACGTTGAAATACACTCTAGGCAGGCAGCTGTCATCACGATAGATTCGCCCGAACCCGGCGGTCCGTCGCCCGGAAATCAGACCAGTCTATTGAAATGGCAAGATAAATTGACCAATAATCACCCTAATCGACCCCACACCCTGTGGCAAACGCGCAAGACAATGCCATGAAGTTTGGCAAAGGGCGTTCCGCTATCGAGGTCAATATCGCCTCGCGCGCGGCATTGTTTCACGAAGTGCAAACCCGGTTTGAAGAAAAACAGGGATTCGCGCTGGCGACACTTAACCTCGACCATCTGACTAAACTGCCCTCTGATGAAGCATTTGCAGCGGCCTACCGCGCGCATGATCTGGTCGTGGCCGATGGCCGTCCGGTGGGCTGGTTGTCGAAACTCGCAGGCCAGCCGCTGGATGTGTTGCCCGGCTCTGATCTGGTGCTGCCGCTGGCTACGCTTGCGGCGCAGGCGGGCGTGCCTGTTGCCTTGGTCGGCAGTTCTGATGCTGCGCTTGCGGGCGCGAAATCCGCGATGGAGGCACGTGTGCCGGGGCTGGACGTCGCGCTGTGCTTTGCCCCCGCCTACGGCTTTGACCCGCACGGCGCGGAGGCCGACACCATCTGTGCCAAACTGAACCAAAGCGGCGCGCGGCTGTGCTTTCTGGCGCTCGGCGCACCCAAGCAGGAGATTTTCGCGGCCTACGCGCGGGCGCATTGTCCTTCGGTCGGCTTTGCGTCGATCGGGGCGGGGCTGGATTTCCTGTCGGGTCATCAGGTGCGCGCGCCCAAGATCATGCGCATTCTGGCGCTCGAATGGTTGTGGCGCACACTGCAAAGCCCGCGCCGCATGGTGCCGCGTTATGCCAGATGTTTCGCGATCTTGCCCGGCCTCACAATACAAGCGCTGCGCCAGCGCTGATCATTTGTATTCGATCAGCCGGATTTGCCCGCCGCGCAGCCGCCGCCAATAATACCATAACGCGCCCAGCGCCTCGGGGATCTTGCCCAACACCGTGAAAAATGCCCACATCGGCGTGCCACGCGGCGACAGGCGCAGCACTTGTAACGGATAGATCAACAGCACCCACGGGCTGATCAGCAGCGCCGCGACGATCAGCACCAAAGGCAGGGCAGCACCCCAAAGCAGCGCGCGCTGCGTCTCGCGGACCCAATGCCGTTCGGGCGCCCCCCCATGCAAGGCAGCCCCTTCGGCAAATGCATGGCCCGCACGCATGGACCGTCTCCACCACTGTGAAAATCGGGTAATTTGTGCGTCATGGGCGGTCATTTCCGCCTCCAGCCGCCAGATTTTCCAACCCGCCTGCCGGAGCCGTACACACAGTTCCGGCTCCTCCCCCGCGATCAGGTCGTCACGATAACCACCCACAGCGCGCAGCGCATCCACCCGCATCAGGGCATCGCCACCACAGGCACGCGCCTGCCCGACGGGCGTGTCCCACTCCGCATCAATAAGCGCGTTGTAAATCGACGCTTCAGGATGCATTTCGCGCCTGCGCCCGCACACCACCGCCGTTTCGGGATGGGCGGCCAGATGGGTCATCGCCGCATCCAGCCACCCCGCCTGCATCACGCAATCCCCATCCAGAAACTGCACTAATCCGGCATCTTGCGGCAGATGCGCCAGCCCCGCATTGCGCGCGCGCGCCGCCGTAAACGGCAATTGCATGTCCAGCGACACCACCCGCGCGCCGCGTGTCTGCGCCGCGGTCACCGACCCGTCGGTCGAGCCGCTGTCAACGTAGATCACCGGCGCGACACCTTCCAGCGCATCAAGGCAGGCGATCAACCGCGCACCTTCGTTGCGCCCGATGACAATAGCCGCAACACTCACGCACCCTCCTCCGCAAGAAAGGCGCGGTAGGCATCCGATGGCGCCAGAAACCCCGCCGCGTAAAGTGGACCAAGCCCCGCCCAGGATTGCGCGGCGTCGGAATAGAGAGTCGCATCAGGCTGCGCGCGCAAAACCACAAGACGGGCTGTGTCCTCACCATGTGCCAGATCGCCGGATATCGCGCTGGCATCATCGCGCGCCATCACATTGCCCGCAAATTTATAGTGCCGGATCACCGCTTGCACATCCGACACCTGCACACCCGATGACAGATGCGGATGCGGCGCGGGCGTGACCTGCGAACCGTTAAAGACCAGCGGGTGTTTCGTCAGACAGCAATCTTCGCCGAACACGCGCTTGCGCACACCGCCGAATTTGAACATCGCCCCTTCGGGCACACGGTTGTCACGCAGCAGTGCGGAAAAGCCGATGGCAGCCGAATGGTAAAGATGGCTCTTGATACAGCGCAGGTCGTAGAAACGGAATGCTTCCAACGCCGCTTCAAAAGTCAGTTCCTGGGTTTGGCGCAGCGGGACGTCGGGGAACATTTCGAGCATCTGCGCCATTAACGCCGTGTCGCCGCGCGCTTCGAGATACCGCAGCAGAGCAGGCAGGCCGTACGTCTCGCGCCCCTCAAAATCGAATTGCTCGTCCATATCGACATAAAGGCACCACCGGTTCTGCCCATAAGTTTGCGCGGGATGGGCGCGCAGCAAATCTTCGTATTGCGCAAGCGGCAGCCGCGCCTGATCCACGACAACCCCTTTTTCCTGCGCCAGCCGCCCGAGGGTGTCATCGGTCGAGCCGTTGTCGATGAAGGCGAAATGGGTAATTCCGAGCGCGCGGTAATAATCAAAAAACGCATCCAGATAATAAGCCCCGTCGCGCACCAGCACGATGGCCAGCACAGCCTCCTGCGGCACCACAAAGCCGTCATGGCCAGACATCCGCGTCAGCGCCTGGGAGAAATTGTGGCGGCGGGCCGCTTCGGCCAGTCTGCGCCGGATGCGGCCAATCAGGGGAAATACACGGGTCATAGCAGGTACATACGTCAGCCCTGCGCGCCGGTCTACAGCTCTACGAGATCATTGTTCCTGTTTGCCGGTCAAGGAATCAAACCTTGCGCTCCCCGCGCCCTATTGGCGGCTTGACGCTGTTGGCACTCGCACGCAACTCGGGGGTATAGAACGTCTGGCAGGCCCGCCCTTTGTGTTTGGAAGCGTAAAGAGCGATATCCGCATCCTCCAGCACCGTTTCGCGGCTGATAGCCGTGCTGGCCTGCATCCAGACCGTGCCGATGCTGGCGGAAATCTTGCATTCGGTATCGTTGAAGAAAATCGGCATCTCGATTCGGTCAATGATCCGCTGTCCCACCCGCTCCAGAATGTCGATATCGCGCACATCGGGAAGGACGACAGTGAACTCGTCACCACCCACGCGTGCCACAATATCCGAGGCACGCGTTTCTTCTATCATTGCGCGCGCGACCACCTGTAATACATGGTCACCTGCTGCGTGTCCCAGCGTGTCGTTGACGACCTTGAAGTAGTCCAGATCAATGTGCATCACCGCAAAGGCCACCTCGGACGCGATCATCCGCTCCAGCGTCTGGTCCAGTGCGCGACGGTTGCCGAGCCCCGTGAGCGTGTCGGTAAACGCCTGTTCCTCGGCGGCGACCTTGGCCCCCTGCAACCGCAGGTTCAGCTTGCGCGAGGCCTCCATCGCGGCAGATTTCGCCTCTACCAGATAGAGCATTTCAATCGCCAGATCGGTTGCCGCAAAATCAGCGTTGGTCAGAGCATAGTCGCTAACGGCCTGAAGTATTGAAATGCCGAACGACAGGTTCACGATGACCCCGCCCTTCCCGTCCGGCACCATCACCCCTTTAAGCTGCGCTGGCGGTTGCCCAGCCATGCTCAGGTGCAGCTTGACGTTTTCGGCTTTCCACAGGCTGTCTATCGTTGTGATCCCGCGCGGGCGCGAGACGGCAAAAGCGTCCAGAAACGCGCGCCCCGTCAGAGACACATCAGGGCGCAGTTTCCGAATCGTCGGTCCCGCACGGCAAATCAGGCCCTGCGCATCAATTTGCAGATGCATGGGGCACAGCACGTCCAGCACATCGCAGGCAGGCATCTGGAGTTTGCTCACGACCTTCATAATGCGCGCGCCCCCAATTCAAATGTACGACCGTCGGCATAATCCCGTTCGATCAACTGGATGTTCACAGTCTCGCGCCCCGAGCTGCGCCCGGCGTGATCAAGCAGCGCCAGCGCGCCGTAATCATCGGCCATAACCCGCAAGACACCCATCATCAAATAACCAAAGTCCGCCAGCGGGCTGTCACAGATCAGACTGTAGCGGCCGTCATCATGCTCGTGCAGTTCGATTGCGGGCAGGTGGAGATCGGAGACAGCCATGCGCGCGCGGTCGGGCATATCGTCAAGCGAGTGTAGAAAATCCTCGAAATTCACACCACCAAACCGCAGCAGTCGCCGCACGGCTTCTGTTTTCGGGTGGGAGACCAGATAAGTGCCGATATCTTCCATCACCTCGGAGCGGGGTCGGCCCAGAACCGCCCCCATCGCATCGAGCACCGCAGGAGCCAGCGCATCATCATAGCTGAGCATCGCCTCGAAATCAGGATGCTCCGGCACCGCACGCGCGGCCACCTGCAACCACGCATTGCGGCCATAACTGTCACACATATAATTCTGGATACTGCGAAGGATCAGCCCGTGCATATCAACCTCTTGTGGCCTGCTTATGCGCCAGTGTTGGCGGTTTCGCATTAACAAGCGGCTAATTGCTCCGGCAAAGATGCCAAGGTGGTTAATAATCTGTTGGCGCGCCCCCTTCGGCTTTGCGCCTTTCCACAAACGCGGCAAGCTCCTGCCGGATCGCCACGTCCATCGGCGGTTCTTCAAAGCTGGCGACAATTTCCTTGAACATGTGATGCGCACGCTCCTGCGTCCAGATGCCGCCAGCCACTTCCCAGCCCTCGTAATTGGTCCAATCGCTAAGGAACGGCTGGTAGAATGCAGTGGTATAGCGGTCCTGCGTGTGCTGGATGCCAAAGAAATGGCCTTTTTTACCGACGGATTTGATCGCGTCCAGCGCAATTTCGTCCGGACCGGTGGCACAGATGAGCGGATCCATATAGCGTTGGATTTGCTGCAAAATCTCGCAATCCATGATGAATTTTTCGGGCGACGCGATCAACCCGCCTTCGAGCCAGCCCGCCGCGTGATAAACCATGTTGGTCCCCGACTGGACCGCCGCCCACAGGCTGTTTGATGTCTCCCACATTGCTTGGCCATCCGGCACATTGGCGGCACAAACACCGGACGATCGCATCGGCAGATCGTAAAACCGGCACAGTTGTCCTGTCATCTGCGTCGCACGCATGTATTCCGGCGTGCCAAAGGCGGGCGCGCCGGTTTTCATATCCACGTTGGAGGTAAACGTACCAACCGCCACCGCCGCACCGGGGCGGATGATCTGCGCCAACACCACCGCACACAGCGCTTCGGCCAGCGATTGCGCCACCGCCCCTGCCATGGTGACGGGGGCCATCGCACCGGCAAGCGTGAAAGGCGTCACCACCAGCCCCTGATTGCGCCGCGCCATGCGCATCCAGCCGTCCAGCATGGGAACGTCATGTTTCAAAGGCGAGGTCGAATTGATGTTGGTGTACATCTTCGGGCTGGCCTCGAATTCCTCATGCGTCCAGCCGCCAGAGATGCGGACCATCTCCATCACGTCCTCCACCCGCTCCTTGCCAAGGCTATAGGCGTGCATCACCTTGTCCGTAAGCGTCAGCTTGTCATACAGCACGTCGAGGTGACGCACCGAGGCATGCAGATCCACCGGCTCGACCGGATAACCGCCTGCAAAGTGGATACAGTTGAAATACTGCGTAAGTTTCAGCAGATCGCGGCACATCGCGCGCGTACCGGGCACCTTGCGGCCCAGCGCCATATCCCAATAGTTCGGCGGTGAGGAAACGTTGCCAAAAACCAGATTCTTGCCGCCAATGGTGATTTTACGGTCAGGATTGCGCGGGGTGAGCGTGAATTCAGACGGGGCCATGGCGATATACTCCATCACCATCTCGCGCCCCATGCGGACATTTTCACCGTTGACGATACAGCCCGCCTTGCGCAGGATCTCCAGCGCTTCGTGGTTCAGAAACTCGATCCCGATTTCTTCGAGGATGCGCATTGCGCCATCGTGGATCGCCGCGACTCCTTCGGCGCCTAGTGGCTCTGTCGGGCGATCAATGTTGACCGGCGGGTTCCACGGCATCTGCGCGATCACGCAGGTGCCCCTGCGCGTCTTGGCCCCGGCACGGCCACCCCGGCGGGTTCGGCGTCTGGGATCTGCGCTCATCGCTGCTCTCCTCGGGCTTTACCCGACCAGAAAACCTCAAGCGGTGGTGCACGACCTCTCCGTTTGCGACGGATTCGGTCGCTTTTCGGGATTCAGCTTGCGGTCTGCGCATCAAGCCATGCCGGAATCCCGCCGATATTGTTCAGGACCACATCCGCCAGCGGTGCCAGATCCGCGGCTTGTGCCGCCCCTGTCAACACGGCGATCGTGCGCATCCCCGCAGCGCGGCCTGCTTGGAGGTCATGGGTGCTGTCTCCGACCATCACAATTTGCGCGGGGCGCAGATCAACCGCCTGCGCAAACGCCAAAAGCTGCCCCGGCGCCGGCTTGCCGCCATGGCCGCTGTCATAGCCTGCGATGAAATCGAAAAATTGCGTAACGCCTGCGCCATCAAGGTGCGCCTGCGCAGGGGCCGCGCTATCATTTGTCGCCACGCCAAGCTTGAGACCACGCGCGCGCAGGTCGCCCAGCAGCGGTGCAAGCGGCACCGCAGGCACCTGCGGCGCTTTTGTGGCCTCCTGATCTATCATCTCCAGCACCTGCGGCAACGACATCTGCGGCAACTGCACGACCAGCGCCTGTGCGACTTCCTGTGCGGTTCCCGCAATCACAATGCTATCGCGGGCAAAGCAACCTTTGACCAGATCAAAGCCGATGGCAGCGCCGATTCGCGTCGCGTACGGTCTGTCCCCGTTGGCAGCGCGCATTAGAAATACTTCGGCCCATGTCTCCCATGTCGCCGCGAAATCGAACAATGTGCCGTCCTTGTCAAAGCACAGGCCTTTAACGTCCTCAATCATGTCCAACTTATCTGATCTCCCCCCGGCAGTGCGGCGCGCGCCTGCTGCATCTGTTCATAAGCAATGCCTTGCGCATCACAGCACCCGATCACCCATGCATCATCCATCAGAATGAAATCAAGGACACCGCCCAGAAACGCAGGGTCGTGTGCGGCCCTGCGCAGGTCCGCTTCGCTTGCCCCGGACGCGCCCAGAAACGTCGGAAGAAGATCGTCATTGCCCACAAGCCAGGCAAGGGCTTGAAGAGCGGTGGTTTCAGCAGCGCTTTGGCTGAGACTCATGGCGGCGGCCTTTCGTTTAAGGGTTCCTCAACGCTTTGTTAACCAATCGGTCATAAAACTGAAGGGCGAACTAACGAGCAATGTGGGAAAGGATCAAACGTGCAGGGAAAAGTTCTCGTCATTGATGGCACTTCGACCAATCGCATTGTGCTGAAGGTGAAGCTGTCGGGCGCGTTCTATCAGGTGTTGCAGGCTGGTAGTATTGCCGATGCAGCCGTTTGTATTGCCTCGGATACCCCCGATCTGATCATCACGGCCCTGTCCCTGCCCGACGGGACTGCCGCCGATCTGTGCGCCATGTTGCGCGCCCGTCCCGAAACGGCCAACGTCCCGATCATCGCGCTTGGACAGGGAACCGACGTAGAAACCAGGCTCGCGACACTTGCCGCAGGCGCGTTCGACGTGATGGACAGGCCGCTGGACGATACACTGCTGCTGGGCCGCGTGCGCAGCATGATCCGTGCCCACAACGCGCTGGAAGAATGGCGGATGCGCGACGAAAGCAGTTGTGCGATGGGAATGGCCGACCCTGCGGTGGATTTCACGCCGGCGGGCCGCGTCATGTTGATCGGAGATAACCCGGCACAGTTGCGCGGGTGGACCAAACACCTGGCACCGCATCTGCGCGGCAGATTTACGATGACCCTGCTCAAGGACGCAATGGCGAGCCTGCATGCCGGAACGCCTGCGGATGTGGTGGTGTTGGCCTTGCCCCACGCGCAGACGCAGGCCGAAGAAAGCCTGCGCCTGATCTCCGCCTTGCGCGTCTCGGCCCAGACCCGTCAGATCGGGCTTTTGGTGATCCAGCAGGAACCCGATCCGCAGTGCGCAACGCAAGCGCTTGATCTGGGCGCGGATGATCTGATGTCCAACGGATTTGATGCAACGGAATTGGCATTGCGCCTCAAGGTTCTTCTGAAGCGCAAGCGCCAGATCGAGCGGATGCACCAGAGCGTGCGCTCCGGGTTGCGCGATGCGGTCAATGACCCGCTCACCGGTCTGTACAACCGCCGCTATGCCATGCCCCACCTTCAAAATGTCGTGGCGCAGGCCGCAGTCACGCGCAAGCCCTATGCCGCGATTATCGCCGATATGGATCATTTCAAGCGCATTAACGATATGTATGGTCACGCTGCCGGTGATGCCGTGTTGGTAGAAACCGCCCGAAGACTGCGCGCTGCGGTGCGTAGCACCGATATGGTTGCCCGCATGGGCGGAGAAGAGTTTCTGGTCGTTATGCCGGGTGCCGATCTGGTGACGGCGCGCGCCAATGCCAAAAGGCTTTGTGGCGCAATTGGCGACACACCGTTTACCATCCCCGACGTGGACAGGCCGGTTCAGATCACTGTCAGCATCGGTCTGGCATTAAGCGCAGATGCGGCGGCGCCCGCCCACCCGAGACTGTCAGCCACCCACACAGAAATCATGCAGAATTTGCTTTGCAGGGCCGACAAGGCGCTCTATGCGGCGAAGATGAAGGGGCGTAATCGTGTCGATCTGAGCCAGCCGGAAAAACGGCCCGCAGCTTGAGATAAGGACGCCGACCCAAATCGCGCGCCAATTCTGCCCCGTCACCCTCCTTGCGTCGACACGAAGACAGGCCATCTACCCGCCTGCTTGGTGTGCTGTTCGTCCGGCACGCCGGTGCTTCAGAAGATCATCAAGCCGGTCTGCATAGGCTGCGCGTTCCGGTCCGCTCATTTCCGCAATCCGCGCAAGCCATGCTGCGCTTGTGCGGTCCTGCCGCGCGAGGATTTCACCGCGTTGCGCGGCAAGCACCTGTTGTGCCAGATCCGGATCGAACGGGTCCGCCCGTAACGCCTCAAGCATTCGGGGGTAATGTTGCGTTCTTGCGGATCGGGTGGTGTGAAAACTGTCGCGTAACGCGCGCCTGTCGGCCACCGGCAATGCCTTCAAATACAGCGCCTGCCCCGACACCCCCTTGCGCCGATAATCGTCCCCGCCATGATGGCGCAGGGCCGCAGCCCCCACCGCGGCCAGCACCGCAAGATTGGCGGCAAGCGACACACCCAGAATAACAGGCATCAACTTTCTACGTCCGGTTTTTGTTTCCATTGCCTCAGCCTTCCTCATTGTCCCAGCCCAAACCGAGCAGGCCAGCCGTATCGTCATCGGCCAACTGCATCGCTCCAATCAGCACCAAAGGATCAACCGCGTCGTCCGGCGGTGCAAAGCCCAGCCAGAAGCCCGCGACAGTCGCGGTGACCAGCCCCCCGGCTCCCGCAGGCCCGCCAATCGCCGCAAGCAAGCTGCGCCAGCGCCGCACGGGGCGCCTGAGCGCAAGCGCGTCCGCAGTGATGCGCGCCAAAAGTCCGTCGGTGGCCATCGGCGGCTCTGCGCGCGCACGCGAGAAGGCCGTTTCAAGATCAAACGCGTCACGCTCATTCATCATCATATCCCAATGCGTCGCGCCGGGCGGCAAGATCTGCTGCCAGCGCCTTTTTCCCGCGTGCCGTAAGGCTTTCGACGGCCTCGACGCTCACGTCCAGAATTGTGGCGATTTCAGGGTTCGCCAACCCTTCGATATGGCGCAAGACAACCGCCTGGCGCTGTCGTTCCGGTAACCGCATCAATGCGGCCTGCAAAGCATCCATGCGCGCGCCCTCCTGAAGGCGCGCCTCCGCGCCGGGGCCTGGATCGGCGGGCGGCTTGATATCGTCGAGCGGCTGCGTGGGGCGGCGGCGCAGACGGTCAGTACACAGATTTGCCGTCACACGGTAAAGCCATGTTGCCGCTTGTGCGCGGCCCGCCTCCCACTCGGGCGCGATCTTCCACAGGCGCAGCATCGCTTCCTGTGTCACATCCTCCGCCTCGGCGCGGTTACCCAACGTGCGAAACGCATGGGCAAAAATCCGCGGCCCAAGGCGCGCGGTCAGCAGCCGTGCTGCCGCCGCGTCGCCATCGGCATACCGCGCGAGCAATTCGGCATCCGCATCACGGCTTACCTGCTCTTGCGCCTGCGCCGCCATATCCTGCTTACGTAGGATCTTAGTCGGCCAAGGGCATTTTCTGACCGTCGCGCTGCCCGTTATGTTTGCCACGTTCCTTACCGTTGTGTTTGCCCATGCGGTGTCCCTTGCTGAACTCTTCGAGGCTCACCGTCCCGTTTTTATCCATGTCGAGACGCTCGATCAATTTGGCCGGATTACGCAGCGCCTGCATCTCGGTCAGGCTCACGGCGCCGTCTTTATCGGCGTCGAGACGGTTAAACATCTTATCAGCCCGCTTGCCGCTTTGTCTGTTGCCCATCTGGTCCAGCTCCGCCGCACTCAGCGCGCCGTCACCATCGGTATCGTAGCGTTCAAGCATCTTCATCTTGCGATGATTGCCGCGCTGCGCCGCCATCTCTTCGCGGCTCAGCAATCCGTCGCCATTCGCATCGGCAGCCGCAAAGCGCGCAGCGGCATGGGCCTGCAACTCGTCAGAGGTCAGCGCGCCATCGCCGTTTACATCAATTTGCGTAAAATATTCCTGTGTACGGACTTCTTTTTCGCTGGCTTGCGCCGTCGTTGCGACAAGGCCGGCACAGATGGCAAAGGCGGTCAGGGTGTCTTTGATCACGGGATGAACTCCACTATCTAGTTCGCGCCGCGCATGGCGTTCTTGCCCGCGCAGTCGATTAGAATACGGTGTCACCACTGCATTCCGTCGCACAAAAATCAAACAATGCGTCTAATTACGCGTTGAGACAAATCGCCACCTTACATATAGTGTTAAAAGTTTGCATGTAGGCACGATACCAGACAAGCAGGAACTCCCGATGACCAACACAGCTGTAAACGCCGACAGCAATATCCCCGACACGCCCGAACACCAAGAGCGCTTGCGCATGCCCGCCATGCTGCGGGGCTGGCGGGGACGTTGCCCCAACTGCGGGTGCGGGCCGCTTTTGTTTGGCTATCTGAAGGTGCATGACCATTGCACCGTGTGCGAGCAAGAATTGTATCATCACCGCGCCGACGATGGCCCTGCCTATCTGACGATTCTGGTGGTCGGGCATCTGATGGCACCGCTGCTACATATTGTGTTCGTTATGTGGCGTCCCGAGCCGATTTTTCTCTTTACGATCTTTGCTGTTGGCACGGTCGCTTTGTCGCTCTACCTTTTACCCAGATTGAAGGGGGCCCTGATCGGGTTCCAATGGGCCAAAGAGATGGGCGGATTTGGCCGCTCCGGATAAGGCCCCGCTGACAGAAAGAGCCAACGCATGACCATCGACAAAAGCGCCATCCGCAATGCAGCAACCGTGATCGTGATCCGCAACCGCATGGAGGCGCCGTCAATTCTTATGGGGCAGCGCGGTGCGACCGCGGCGTTCATGCCCAACAAATTCGTTTTTCCCGGTGGTGCCGTTGACGCGGGCGATGCGGATATTCCGTCCGCCTCCGCGCTCACCGATCTGTGCGCGGCCCGCATCGCCGAAGATACCGACCCTGCGTTCACCCGCGCCATTCCCATCGCAGCGATCCGCGAGCTTTGGGAAGAAACCGGTCTGATACTGGGTGTCAAAGGCCAATGGCCCGGCGTGATCCCCGACGACTGGAGAACATTTGCGCAGACGGGTCATCTGCCCAATGTGGCGCCTTTGCAATTCGTATTCCGCGCGCTCACCCCGCCCGGCCGTCCGCGCCGCTTTGACGCGCGCTTTTTTCTGGTCGATGTCGAAGATATCGCCAGCGATCCGGACAATTTCGACGCCGCCTGCGACGAGCTTTCCCATCTGCAATGGGTGCCTCTCAGCGAGGCGCGCAAGTTCGACATGCCCTTCATTACCGAAGTTGTGCTGGCCGAAGTGGAGGCGCGCGCAAAGGAGCTCGAGCCGCCCGCCTCTGTGCCATATTTTCGCAACAGTGACGAAGAGAGCCTGTTTCTGCGGCTCAGAGGGCATCGCGGAGAATACGTGCAGAAGCCCTAGATCACGAGGATCATCAGCAAGATCGAAGCGACCAGCACCGCCATCCCGATGGCTTCGCGCGCGCTGATCCGTTCGCGGAAAAACAAGGTGGAGGCGAGAACGCTGAGGATCAGCTCCACCTGACCCAGCGCCTTGACGTAGGCCGCGTTTTGTAGCGTGAACGCGATGAACCAGCACAACGAGCCGCCCATAGACGTAAGCCCGATCCAGATGGCAACGCGCCGTGCGGCCCAGACGCGCGCGATCTCGCCGGGTTGGCGCAGCCAGAGCCAGACCACCATCAACGCCGTTTGCATCGCGACCACAGCCATCAAAGTCACACCCGCGCGCAACAATGGATCATCAGAGAGCAGCGTCAGCGACGCCCCGCGATAGCTGACGGCGGAAAACGCAAACAGCACGCCGGACGCGATGCCAAGGCCCGCCGCGCGGTTGTTCAGATCGCGCCAGTGAAAACCGCGCGTCTCTGTGCCCCCCGAAAGCAACAGCAACCCGACCAGCCCCAACGCAATCGCACCAAGGCCCATCCAGCTCACCGTCTCGCCCAAAAGCAACACCCCCACCAGCACGGTCTGGATTACTTCGGTCTTTTTGAAGGTGATCCCGACTGCAAAGTTACGCTGTTTGAACAGCGCAACAACACAGACTGTCGCGAGGATTTGCGTCGCCCCGCCCAAAAGGCCAAAAACCCAAAACCGCGCGCTTAGCGTCGGCACCGTGCCACCTGTCCCCCAAAGATAGGCCGCAAGCAGCACCGCAATGAACGGGGCGGAATAGATAAAGCGCGAAAACGTCGCCCCTGCGGCGCTCAGGGTGCTGGTCGCCAGCACCTTTTGCAGCATAAAGCGCACGGTCTGAAAGACGGCGGCGGCGAAAGTTACGAAAATCCAAAGATCGGGCTGGGGAAATGTCATGGGGATGTCATGCCCCAATGTCTGCGGCGGAGCCAGCGCTTATTCGCACCGCCCGCTCCCCCCATGGCGCGCCCGATACCGGACGCGCCCGTGGTCATCAAAGCACGCTTATCTTGGCGCGCCGATGCCGCGGCCCAAGCCTTCGGGCGCTGGCAAGCCTGCGTGACCTTTCGCAAACCGCACCAATGCCGCCTCGATGTCGGCGCTTGGCGGTGTCGGCCTGCGCGTCTCAAGATCCACATGCAGCAGGAAATGCTCCCCCGTCGCCAACAGCCGGTCGCCCTCGTACATCTCGTGCCACAGGTGCATTTTCTTGCCCTCGCCCAGGATCACACGCGTGCGGATCGTGATCACAGCACCCGCGTTCACCTCGTCAATGTGGCGGATATGGGTTTCGGCGGTGAAATAGCTGCCGCCCGACGCAATATACGCGGCATCGCAACCGATGATCTGCATAAGGCGGTCGGTCGCATCGGCAAAGGCGTGCAGATAGCGCGATTCCGTCATGTGGTTGTTATAGTCGGTCCAGTCGAGCGGCACAGTCCGGTGCGCAGTTGTCACCAACGCGTCCGCCGGAAGATCGGCCGCGCGCGCGCCATGCACCGTGCCTGCGCGCATCTCGCGCTCTTGCGCATTAAGCAGCGCCCCCGCGCCCCAATCCTGCGCTTTCAGCCCGCGCATCATGGTCACAAGGTTGTTGTCGCGGATACGCTCAAGCTCGCGGATCGAATGCGCGCCCGATTGCGCGTCCGACTGGCCCGCGATCAGGTCAACCAATTCGTCGGTGAACTCCGGCACATCCATCAGCTTGGTCCACGGCCACTTCAGCGCGGGGCCAAATTGCGCCATGAAATGCTTCATGCCCGCTTCGCCGCCCGCCACGCGGTAGGTTTCAAACAGGCCCATCTGCGCCCAGCGAATGCCAAAACCATAGCGGATCGCGTTGTCGATCTCTTCGGTGGTGGCAATCCCGTCCTTCACCAGCCATAGCGCCTCGCGCCACACCGCTTCAAGGAACCGGTCCGCCACATGCGCGTCGATTTCTTTTTTCAGGTGCAGCGGGTGCATCCCCAGCGAGGAGAGCAGGGCCTTGGCCTTATCGACGAGCGCGGGTGCGACATTCGTTGTCACCAGTTCGACCAATGGCAGCAAGTACACCGGGTTGAACGGATGCGCGACCATGATCTGTTCGGGGCGCATCGCCCCTTGCTGCAATTCCGACGGCTTGAAACCGGAGGTGGAAGACCCGATCACAGCATCCGTAGAACAGGCGCTCTGGATCTCGGCAAAAGTCGTGTGCTTGATATCAAGGCGCTCGGGGACGCTTTCCTGTATCCAATCCGCGCCTGTCACCGCATCTGCGATACTGTCGTGAAAGCTGATCGTGCCTTGTGCGGGCAGCGCGACATCCGTCAGCCCCGGCAGCGAACGGAGGGCATTGGCCATCACTTCGTCCACCTTGCGTTCGGCCTGCGGGTCGGGATCAAAAATCCGCACGTCCCAGCCATTAAGCGCAAAGCGCGCGGCCCATCCGCCACCGATCACACCGCCACCGATGATTGCTGCTGTCTTCGTCATTTTACCACCTTCAGTTTACTCAGGTCATATCCGTTGAAATCAAGTATCTCTTGTGCCGCTTTGATGCGGTCGGAGCCGCCTTTTGTGGCGCGGTCCAGTATCCAGCCGAATGTGCCTTCGGGATTGCCGACCACCGCCGTGCGAAATCCTTCATCCACCCACAACACCCAGAAACGGCGCTCTTTGCCATTCGGCATGCGGATCTGATAGCGCCCCTTGCCCAGCCGCTGCACGGGCAGATCTTCGGCAAAATCGCCGCAAATGCCTGCGGGATCGCAGACAAAAGCGCCAAGCCGCATTTGCATACCCGTTGGCGTCTCCATCAGCCGGAAGGCCATGCGCCCCAGATCGGGGTCAAATCCAGCGCGGACATACCAAAGCCCGCCAAAGCGCGCTTCGTCAAAACGAGATGTCACACCGATGGGTTGCGCGGCGTCGCGATACCCCGGCCCCACAGCAACCGGCGGCGGCGCACAGGCCGCCAGCCCGCACAGCGCAACCGCCGCCAGAAGTCGCCTCATTTCGGGGCGCGCTTTTGCAGCCCGAGGTTTTCGCGAACCTGCGCAGGACCAATCAGCTTGGCCCCCATCCCTTCGATGATGCCGCGCGCGCGTTCGACCAGTTGCCAGTTCTCTGCCAGAACCCCCTTGTCGAGCCACAGGTTATCCTCAAGCCCGACACGGACATTGCCGCCCGCCAGCACCGAAGCCGCAACATACGCCATCTGGTTGCGGCCCAGACCAAACGCGGAAAACGTCCAGTCGTCCGGCACGTTGTTCACCATCGCCATCAGGGTGTTCAGATCATCCGGCGCGCCCCACGGCACCCCCATGCACAGCTGCACCAAGGCGGGGCTGTCCAGCACGCCGTCCTTGACCAGCTGTTTGGCATACCACAGATGGCCGGTATCAAACGCCTCGATCTCGGGCTTTACGCCCAGATCGGTCATCATCTGCCCCATCGCCACCAACATGCCCGGCGTGTTGGTCATCACATAATCGGATTCGGCGAAATTCATCGTGCCGCAATCAAGCGTACAGATTTCCGGCAGGCATTCGGCGATATGCGCCATCCGTTCGGACGCGCCGATCATGTCGGTCGCCACTTCGTTCAGCTGCATCGGGTTTTCCACACCGCCGAAAACGATATCGCCACCCATGCCCGCCGTCAGGTTCAGCACCACATCGGTGTCACTGTCGCGGATACGCTCGGTCACTTCGCGGTACAGCCTCAGATCGCGGCTGGGCGCGCCGGTTTCGGGATCGCGCACATGGCAATGCACCACGGCCGCGCCCGCACGTGCAGCGGCCAGCGCCGAATTTGCAATCTGCTCGGGCGAGCGCGGAACATGGTGGCTGCGGTCCTGTGTGGCACCGGATCCCGTAACTGCGCAGGTGATGAACACCTCGCGATTCATGGCGAGTGGCATGTGGAGTCTCCCTTGATTTCGCCGTGATACTGCGCGACCGTCCGCACGAACGCCATACAGAAAGCGAAGAAAGCTTGTCGAAATCCGCACAATCCACACGCACAACGATTTTGGTGCTCGACGGGACCAACACCCTGTCTTTTGCGGCGGCGGTTGATCCGTTGCGCGCCGCCAACCGGCAGGCAGGCAAAACGTTGTTTGACTGGCATTTTGCCACACCGACCGCCGCACCGGTTGCCCTGACCAGCGGCATCGAAATTCCGGCACGAGCCCTGCAGGGAATCGACCGCACCGACCTGCTGATCGTCGTCGCTGGCTTTGATCTTGAGGCGCAATGCACGCCGCAACTGATGGCCAGCCTGCGGCGTCTGGCGCGCGGTGATACGTTTGTTGCGGGGATTGACGGTGGCCCGTGGGTGATGGCCAAGGCGGGTCTGCTGGACGGGCATCGCGCCACAACCCACTGGGAGGATCTGGAATCGTTCGCCACCTATTTTTCACAGATTCAGGTTAAAAATGCCCGCTATGTGGTCAGCGACCGCCGTCTCACGTCGGGCGGCGCCGCACCGGCGATCGAGATGATGTTGCATTTGATCGGCACCCAGTATGGCACCACATTGGCGCGCAAGATCGCGGGCAGCTTTATCTTTGATCCGCGCGCTGCGCCACAAACACCGCAAAGCCGCGTTGGCGGCCTGCCCCATGACGCCACTACCGCGCGCGCGCATGCCCTGATGGAAGCCGCCCTTGAGACCCCGCGCCCGCTGTCGCAGATTGCGAAAGCCCTGCGCCTTAGCCCGCGCAGCCTGCAACAGCATTTCGCCCGACGCCTTGGCACCACGCCGCAGGCCCACTACCTGTCGCTGCGCCTGACCGAAGCCGAACGGCTGGTGCGCGACACGCAGATGGCCATACAGGATGTGGCCGTGATGACGGGCTTCACCTCGCAATCAAGCTTCGCGCGCGCGTTTCGCACCCATGCGGGACAAAGCGCCAGCGCGCTCAGACGGGCGGCCCATCAATAAGGCATCGGATGCGCGCGATGTGCAGCGTCGATATCTGCCACCACCGCGTCCCCAAGCACCAGATCGGCAGCGCCCAACGCGCGTTCAAGCTGCTCCATGCTGGTCGCGCCAAAGATGACGGACGCCATGAACGGACGGTCGCGCGCCCATGCCAGCGCCATCTGCACCGGATCAAGCCCGTGTTTTTGCGCAACAGCCAGATAGGCCTCCACCGCCTCGAACGCGCGCGGCGTCTTGCGACCGCCCAGATCCTCGTTCAGCGTCAAACGTGACCCTTCAGGTACCGCACCGTTCTGGTATTTTCCCGTCAGCAACCCCGTGGCGAGCGGTGAAAACGACAGCATGCCGATATCTTCGTTATGGCAGACTTCTGCGACATCGGTATCGGCCAGACGGCACAACAGCGAATATTCGTTCTGCACGGTGGCTACGCGCGGGCCGCCCGACCGCCCGGCGGCGTTGGCCCATTGCGTCAGCCCCCACGCGCTTTCGTTGCTCATGCCAAAGGCGCGGATGCGGCCTTTGTCCACCTCGGTCTGCAATGCGTGCAGGCATTCTTCCATGCTCTCAAGGGTTTGCGCGCGGTTCTGGCCTGACGGGTCATAGGTCCAGTTCTGGCGGAACATATAGCTGCCACGATTGGGCCAATGGAACTGGTAAAGGTCGATATAGTCGGTCTTAAGGCGTTTAAGCGACCCTTCAACCGTTTGCGGGATCGTTTTGGCGCTGATCGGTGCGCCGTCGCGCACGGCGGCCAACCCTTCACCTGAATGCTTGGTCGCAAGCACCACACGCGCGCGCCTGCCCGTGCCAGCAAACCAGTCGCCAATGATTTCTTCGGTCCGGCCTGTCGTTTCGGCGCTCACCGGATTCACCGGATACATTTCGGCTGTGTCAATAAAATTGATCCCCGCCTCCAGCGCACGGTCAATCTGGGCGTGACCCTCGCGTGTTGTGTTCTGCGTGCCCCACGTCATCGAGCCGAGGCACAGCGTTGAAACTTCGATTCCGGTGCGTCCCAATGTGTTCATTTTCATCGCGCGATCCTTTCCTTGATTTGGCGTCAAATTAGGACCGGCCCCGCGCGCTGCAAGCCTATTCGCCGGATTAAGTCGAAAAACGACAGGCCACGTCGGAATGGGCTATATTTTCGCGCCGATCACGCGCATCTAAGGACCATGCGGATGATGATCTCCTTTGCGGCGCTGTTTTCGTCAGTGGTTTTGTTGCAGCTCTCCTCAGGTGGTGTGGGGCCGTTGGACGTGCTGTCGGGAACTGTTCTGGGCTTTTCACGCCAGCAGATCGGCCTCCTGGGCTCGGCGCATTTCTTCGGATTTTTTCTTGGCTGCTGGTTCGCGCCGCGACTTTTGGGCAGCGTCGGCCACATCCGCGCCTTTGCGGCCTTCACCGCTGCGGGCAGCATCGGATTACTGGCGCATATGATGGTCATTGATCCCTATGCATGGGCGCTGATGCGGGTCGCGTCGGGGCTGTGCGTTGCGGGCTGTTACACCGTGGTCGAGGCATGGTTGCAAGCCAAGGTCACAAACGAGACGCGCGGACGCGCGATGGGCACCTACCGGATGATGGACATGAGCGGCAGTCTGGCGGCACAGATGCTCATCGGCTTTCTGGCCCCCGCCAGCTACGTCTCCTACAACCTGCTTGCCATCCTGTGTTGCGCGGCCTTGTTGCCCATCACCCTGTCCAAAACAACACAGCCCGAAACGCCGCGCTCGCCGCGCCTGCGCCCGCGTCTTGCCTATGAGCGCTCGCCGCTGGCGGTCGCCGGTGTGATCGTCGCTGCGTTATCCAGCGCGTCTTTTCGAATGGTTGGCCCGATCTACGGGCAGGAGGTTGGCCTGACTGCACCGCAGATCGCCTATTTCCTTGGCGCTTTCGTGGTAGGCGGTGCCATCGCGCAAATTCCGGTTGGCTGGCTTGCCGATACATACGACCGCCGCAAGGTGTTGATCTGGCTATCGGTCGCCGCGATTGCCAGTTGTGGCGTTACGATGGGTACCGCGCATCTGGGCGTGACAGGGATCTTGCTGTCCTCTGCGCTGTTCGGGTTGACGACTTTCCCGATCTTTTCCGTATCCGCAGCCCACGCCCATGATTTCGCAAGCTCGCAGGAGCGGGTGGAGCTGTCGGCGGCCCTGATGTTCTGGTTTGCCATGGGTGCAATTGCGGCACCCTACGGTGCATCGGTCCTGATCGACGCCTACGGTCCAGAAGCGCTTTTTGTGATGCTGGCGGTTGGACACGCGGCGCTGATCGTCTTTGGCGTTGCCCGTATGCGCGCGCGCCCCACAACAGACCGCCGCACGCCTTTTGTCTTTGTGCCGCGCACCTCGTTTGTTGTCGGGCGGCTTTTCCGGCGTGACCGCGACAAGCGCATCAAGGACGACGTCCCCCCGCAAGCCGACGCTGATTGATCCTTTTGCGCCCGCGCGCTATGGGGAACCTCAATCCAAAGGAAGACCGACATGGCCCGTCACCTCATCACCTCCGCAATTCCCTATATCAACGGGATCAAGCACCTCGGAAATCTTGTGGGCAGCCAGCTGCCTGCCGACCTTTATGCGCGCTACCAGCGCCAGCGCGGCAACGAAGTTCTGTTTCTGTGCGCCACGGACGAGCACGGAACCCCTGCCGAGCTGGCAGCGGCCAAGGCGGGCAAGCCTGTGGCAGAATATTGCGCCGAAATGCACGAGGTGCAGGCGCGCATCGCCCAAGGTTTCGGGCTGTCGTTTGACCATTTCGGGCGCTCGTCCAGCCCCCAAAATCACAAACTGACCCAACATTTCGCCGGTGTGCTGGCCGATCGCGGACTGATCGAAGAGGTGCAGCAGCGCCAGATTTACTCACAAACAGATGGTCGATTTTTGCCCGACCGCTATGTCGAAGGCACCTGCCCCAACTGCGGCTTTGAAGACGCGCGCGGCGACCAGTGTGACAATTGCACCAAACAGCTTGATCCCGAAGACCTGATCAATCCGCGCTCTACCGTGTCGGGGGCGACCGATCTGGAGATGCGCGAAACAAAGCACTTGTTTCTCAAGCAAAGCGGGCTGAAAGACCGGCTGGACGCGTGGATTACGTCCAAGACCGACTGGCCGGTTTTGACCACCTCTATTGCCAAGAAATGGCTGCACGATGGTGACGGGCTTCAGGATCGTGGCATCACCCGTGACCTGAAATGGGGCGTTCCCGTGAAACGCGGCGATCAGGACTGGCCCGGTATGGAGGGCAAGGTTTTCTATGTCTGGTTCGACGCCCCCATCGAATACATCGCCTGCGCGCAGGAATGGGTGGATGCGGGCAAAGGCGAGGACTGGGAGCGCTGGTGGCGCACCGACAAGGGCGCGGACGACGTGACCTATACCCAATTCATGGGCAAGGATAACGTACCGTTTCACACGCTCAGCTTCCCGGCGACGATCATGGGTTCGGACGAGCCGTGGAAGCTGGTGGATTACATCAAATCGTTCAACTACCTTAATTATGATGGCGGCCAGTTCAGCACCTCGCGCGGGCGCGGAGTGTTTATGGATCAGGCGCTTGAAATTCTGCCGGCAGACTACTGGCGCTGGTGGCTGCTCAGCCATGCGCCCGAAACGTCGGATGCGGAATTCACATGGGAGAATTTCCAGACGTCGGTTAACAAGGATCTCGCAGATGTTTTGGGCAACTTTGTCAGCCGGATCACGAAATTCTGCCGTTCAAAATTCGGCGAGGCGGTGCCGGACGCCGGTGAATACGGCGCGGCGGAACATGCGCTGATTGCCGACATTACCGCGCGCGTTGCGCGTTACGGCGAACAGATGGACGCGATGGAGGTGCGCAAATCCGCCGCCGAGTTGCGCGCGATCTGGGCTGCGGGCAATGAATATTTGCAAGCGCAAGCGCCGTGGACGACTTTCAAAACCGATCCCGACCGCGCCGCCGCCCAAGTGCGCCTTGCGCTCAATCTGATCCCGCTTTACGCGACTCTCGCCGCGCCGTTTGTACCCGAAGCCTCGGCGAAGATGCTGGAAGGGATGAAGCTGGACGATGCTGGCTGGCCCGATGATGTGCCAGCCGCGTTGAACCAGATGGCACCCGGCCATGTGTTCGAGGTACCGGAGGTTTTGTTTGCCAAGATCACGGACGAGCAGCGCGAGGACTGGGCCGAGCGGTTTGCAGGCAAACGCGACTGACCGGCAGCGCACCCAAAACGCCCGACTAAAAGAGGCGCTGCGCCAAAGTCGGCCGACATGAAATAGATCTTACCCCCTGATTTTTCATAATATTTCAGGGGGAAATTTTGTTTGATTGAATTTCTGCTACGTTTGAGACCTATGATCGCTTTGCCGTCATTGGCCGACAGCCCCCTGACAACAAGAAAGAAACCTCCCCCGCGTGCCCGGGCTGACCTCGCTTGCGTATCATAAGAAAGCACGGCGGCATGTCCGAAAATCATAAACCCAACGGGGGACTGGCGCATACCATGATGAAATGGTCCCTATTTATATGGAGAAATGGTGCGGGCGGTGGGACTCGAACCCACACGGGGCTAGGCCCCAACAGATTTTAAGTCTGGTATGTCTACCATTCCATCACGCCCGCATCGAAAGGGAGTCGCACCCTTCCAAGACCTGCACAATACAAATCCTTCGCGCAGTGTAAACGCCTCAGATGTCTTCGGCTGTCGGGCCCGACGGTGCGCCTCTGGCCAGAAGCGCCGCTTTGGACAACAAAGGGTGTTCGCAACAGCCGCAAACATCTGTGTCCGGCCCTGCGCCATGCGGCCCATTGTTAGTATTCACCCCCTCTAACCGCCCAGGTCAGCACAATCAGCGCCTGCATAGGCAGGCATCAGGGCGGGGCCGACCGTGACGGCAAGAGCAAAAAGCATACGCATGGCAAAAGGAGGGCGCGAAGTGCCATGCGTCAAGCTCCACGCCTGCTCACGACCCTTCGGACAGCATCACTTCTTTGACAGCTTCCATCGCGACGTACGTCGAGGTGGAGCCGACATGCGGCAGCGTCGAGATGGTGTCGCCCAAAAACGCGCGATAGCTTGCCATATCGCGCGTGCGGACCTTGAGCAGATAATCGAAATTTCCCGCGATCATGTGGGCCTGCTCGATCTGCGGCACGCGCGCCACAGCGGCGTTGAAGGCGTTCAGCGCGGATTCGCGCGTATCCGTCAGACGCACCTCGACAAAAGCGACATGGTCCAACCCCAACCGGATCGGGTCAAGCATGGCGCGATAGCCCAGAATGACACCGGCTTCTTCCAGCCGGCGCAAGCGCGCCTGTGTCGGTGATTTCGACAGGCCGATACATTTTGCAAGGTCGGTGATGCTGATGCGTCCGTCTTCGGCCAGTGTGGCGAGAATCGCCTGATCAAACCGGTCCAGATCAGAAGTGTATTCTGTCATGTTTTGCCTCGAAATTCGACACTTTCGCCCGCAGCAGGGCTCCACTTCGGTAAACATGCCCGTAAAGCATCGGTTAGACTAGATAAATATCATAAATGGAGCGGCCAAATGGCACATGATACGTCCCTCTCGCTGCGCGCCCGGATTGATACGGGCACCTACGCCGACGCCGACGCCGTGCTTGCCGCTTTGATCGGGACGGCCGCGCTTGGCAATACGGACCGTGCCGCGATCACCGGTGCGGCGGCCAATCTGGTGCGCGACATCCGGGGCGCAGCGGCGCCCGGCATGATGGAAGTGTTTCTGGCCGAATATGGTCTTTCGACCGATGAGGGAGTTGCGTTGATGTGTCTGGCCGAGGCGCTGTTGCGTGTCCCCGATGCCGACACCATCGACGCGCTGATTGAGGACAAGATCGCCCCATCCGACTGGGGCCGTCACATGGGCCATTCCACCTCAAGCCTCGTAAACGCCTCGACCTGGGCCTTGATGCTGACCGGTCGCGTGCTGGATGATGAGCAACCCGGCCCCGTGCGTCACCTGCGCGCCGCCATCAAACGGTTGGGAGAGCCGGTAATCCGCACAGCCGTAAGCCGCGCAATGAAGGAAATGGGCCGTCAGTTTGTTCTGGGCGAAGACATCGACGCCGCGATGAAACGCGCGCACGGGATGGAGGCCAAAGGCTTTACCTATTCCTATGACATGCTGGGCGAGGCCGCGCGCACCGAGGACGATGCACGCCGCTATCATCTAAGCTATTCCGACGCGATCTCGTCCATTGCGCGGGCCTGTCCGCACGAAGACATCCGCCGCAATCCGGGCATTTCGGTCAAGCTGTCGGCGCTGCACCCGCGCTATGAGGTGGCGCAGGAAAAGCAGGTGATGCGCGATCTGGTGCCGCGCCTGCGCGCGCTGTGTCTGTTGGCAAAATCCGCCGGTATGGGCCTTAATGTCGATGCCGAGGAAGCGGATCGTCTTGGTCTCTCGCTTGATGTGGTCGACGCGGTGATGGGCGAACCTGCGCTGGCGGGGTGGGACGGTTTCGGCATCGTGGTACAGGCCTACGGGCCGCGCGCAAACGCCGCCATAGACGCGCTTTATGACATGGCCGAACGGCACGACCGTCGCATCATGGTGCGTCTTGTGAAAGGCGCCTACTGGGACACCGAGATCAAGCGCGCACAGGTCGAAGGCGTGGACGGTTTCCCCGTTTTCACCCGCAAGGCCGCGACCGACGTGAGCTATATCGCATGCGCGCGCAAACTGTTGGGGATGACAGACCGCATCTATCCACAATTCGCCACGCACAATGCCCACACAGTTGCCGCCGTGCTGCACATGGGGACGGACAAGGAGACATTCGAATTCCAGCGCCTGCATGGCATGGGCGAAACGTTGCATAATCTGGTGATGACACAAAGCAAGACGCGATGCCGCATCTATGCACCTGTGGGCGCGCACAAGGATCTTCTGGCTTATCTGGTGCGGCGCTTGCTGGAGAACGGCGCGAACTCCAGCTTTGTAAACCAGATCGTCGATGAAAACGTACCGCCCGAAGAAGTGGCCGCCGATCCGTTTGCAAAGCTCGAAGACAGTATTCCGGTGATCCCGACCGGGCCGCATATTTTCCGGCCCTTGCGCGAAAACGCCAAAGGTTTTGATCTGACCCACACCCCGACACTGACGGCGATTTATGCCGCGCGCGCGCCCTTTGCCAGCCATAGCTGGCAGGCAGTACCGCTCGTTGCGGGAGGGGCGAGCGGCGCTGATCCGGTGAGCGTGGAAAATCCGGCGGGCGTTGGCGCATCACCTGGCACCGTTCGCAATGCCACCCCTGCCGATGTCGCAAAGGCGCTGGATGCAGCGGCCCTTTGGGATGCCCCGCTCGACACGCGCCGCGCCGTTTTGAACCGCGCAGCGGAGCTTTTCGAGGCGCGTTATGGCGAGATTTTTGCCATACTGACGCGCGAGGCTGGCAAAGGTTTGCCAGATTGCGTGGCCGAATTGCGCGAAGGTGTCGATTTTCTGCGCTACTACGCAGCGCAGGCCACCAACACGCCGCCCGCCGGTCTTTTCACCTGCATCTCGCCGTGGAATTTTCCGTTTGCGATTTTCATCGGTCAGATCAGTGCCGCATTGGCCGCAGGCAACGCGGTGTTGGCCAAACCTGCCGAGCAGACGCCGCTGATTGCACATCTGGCCATTGGGATGCTGCACGAGGCGGGCGTTCCCCCCGAAGCGCTGCAATTGCTGCCCGGCGGCGGTGATGTGGGGGCGGCCCTTACTTCCGATGCGCGCATCGGTGGCGTGGCCTTTACCGGCTCCACCGCCACCGCCCAGCGCATTCGCAGCGCCATGGCACAGCATTGCGCCCCCGGCACCCCGTTGATTGCCGAAACCGGCGGCTTGAACGCGATGATCGTGGACAGCACCGCATTGCCCGAACAAGCCGTGCAAGCGGTGGTAGAAAGCGCGTTTCAATCGGCGGGCCAACGCTGCTCTGCGCTGCGCTGCCTCTATGTTCAGGCAGACATCGCCGGGGATTTTCTCAAAATGCTCACCGGCGCGATGAAGGCTTTGCAGATGGGTGATCCATGGGATCTGAGCACAGACATCGGCCCCGTCATTGACGAAACCGCGCGCAAAGGCATTGCCGCCCACATCGAAACCGCGCGCAGCGAAGGCCGTCTGGTGGCCGAAATGCCCACGCCCGATCACGGCACCTATATTGCGCCCACGATCTTGCGGGTGAACGGCATCGGCGATCTGGAAAAGGAGGTGTTTGGTCCGGTCCTACACATCGCCACGTTCAAATCGCGCCAGCTCGATGCGGTGATCGACGCGATAAACGCCACCGGTTACGGGCTGACGTTCGGACTGCACACCCGCATCGACGACCGTGTGCAACACGTGTCCGAACGCATTGAGGCGGGCAATATCTATGTCAACCGCAACCAGATCGGCGCGATCGTTGGCAGCCAGCCCTTTGGTGGGGAAGGGTTGTCGGGTACGGGGCCAAAAGCGGGTGGGCCGAACTACCTGCCGCGATTCTCTGCCCCGGATAAACAAGACGCCTCGCCCGCGTGGGACACGCCAGCGAAACCCCTCCCCAAGCTACCGCCCTACAGTGGTCTTGCCCTTGATACGCTCTCGCTCCCCGGCCCTACCGGAGAAAGCAACCGCCTGTCCACCCTGCCCCGCGCAGCGCTTTTGTGCCTTGGCCCCACGGCTGAAACGGCGCAGGCCCAAAAGCGCGCGGTCGAAGCGTTGGGGGGAGTTGCCGTCACGGTCGATGGCACGGTCGATCCCCCGTTGCTGGGCGATGGTCCCGATTACGGCGGTGTACTTTGGTGGGGCGATGCTGACACGGCGCGCGCTTACGAACAGGCGCTGGCCACACGGACCGGCCCAATCATCCCGCTGCTGCGTGGGTTACCCGACACCGCCCGCGTGCGCGCAGAGCGTCACGTCTGTGTCGACACCACCGCGTCGGGCGGCAACGCAGCGCTTCTGGGGGCCTCGGCCTGAGGTCGCCCGCGTCAGGGCTTTGAATGTCGACGCATGCCCGCTTGCGGCATTTCGGGAATTGACCTCCTCTCGCCATTAACAGAGTCTGGAGACGATGTTTCCTATACGCGATCATAACCCGTCGGGGCGTGTGCCCTTTGTGACCTACGCGCTTATCGCGTTCAACATCGGCATTTTCCTCAGCACCCTGCCCATCGCCCAGAACGAAGCGGCGCTGGGCGCGTTCTACTATAGCTACGCGCTGGTCCCACGCCTGTTCATGCAGGGCGAGGGGTTTGGCAACCTGATCACCTCGATGTTCTTGCACGGCGGCTGGCTGCATCTGGCGGGAAACATGCTTTTTCTGTGGATATTCGGCGATAACGTCGAAGACGAGATGGGCCATGCGGGATTTTTGAGTTTCTATCTGCTGTGCGGCATCCTTGCCGGGCTCGCACAGGTCGCCAGCGGCCCGTGGTCGCCGGTGCCGATGGTCGGCGCATCCGGCGCAATTGCGGGGGTGATGGGTGGATACCTGTTGCTCTACCCCAAAGCGCGCGTGGATATCTTTTTATTCTTCATCGTGTTTTTCCGCATTGTTCCGGTTCCGTCGTGGATCATGCTGTTGCTCTGGTTCGCCATGCAATTTATCGGCGGCATTGGCTCGGACCCGGTGACAGGTGGCGTGGCGTACTGGGCACATGCAGGCGGCTTTATCGCGGGGTTTGTGATGACAATTCCGCTCTGGCTGCGGCGTGGTGGAACCGCGTTCTGGCAAGCCTCCAACGGCCATCCGCCCCACCCCGAAGCGCGCTATCCCCCGCCCTTGCCCAGCTCCATTCCGAAAGTCCGGCGCAAATGACAGATCAGCCAACCGAAATCAACGCAACCTGTCACTGTGGCGCGGTCCGCCTCACAGCCATGCTACCCTATGGTCTGTCGGACGCCGCCCGCTGCACATGCAGCTTTTGCCGTCGCAGACAGGCCGCTGCGGTCACCGCACTAACGGACAGCCTCACCGTCACAAAAGGTGCTGCCAACCTGCAACACTACAGCTGGGGCACCCACACGGCCAAACATCACTTTTGCAAAACCTGCGGTATCTACATGTACCATCAACGCCGCTCCGACCCTGCGCAATGTGGCGTCAATCTGGGATGTATCGAAGGCGTCGATGCATGGGAGCACGAGCCGGTCCGCTGGACCGACGGCATCAATCATGTCAGCGATCAGGGCTAAACCCCGCCCGTCTGCTTTTTTGTGCTGAAAATACGCAAATCCTGACAGCGCAGACAAGGCCACACCAGGCGAATCAACCCGGACTAGCCGCGTACAACCTTCGCAAAGCTCGAAAAGATCGCTTCATTCGCCGCGACAATCTCGCCGTCTGCCAAAATATTGCCCTGCGGTTTCAGCGGCTCGACAAGCCCGCCTGCTTCCTTGACGATGATGATGCCCGCAGCCAGATCCCACGCGTTCAACCGGCGCTCCCAGAAGCCGTCATACCGGCCCGCCGCCACATAAGCGAGGTCCAGCGCGGCCGATCCCCAGCGTCGCACACCCGCGCAAACGGGGGCCAGTCGCGCCAGATCCTGCAACGTGGCAGGCAAATCGGAGCGCCCGCCAAATGGAATACCTGTGGCAAAAATCGATTCGATCATCCGGTTACGGCCCGACACGCGCAAGCGGCTTTCGTTCATCCAGGCGCCCGCGCCTTTTTCGGCAAAGAACATCTCGTCCTTGGCCACATCAAACACAACACCCGCCACGATCTGGCCCCTGTGCTCCAGCGCGATGGAGATCGCCCAATGCGGCAATCCGTGCAGGAAATTCGTGGTCCCGTCGAGCGGGTCAACAATCCAGCGGCGCGTCGGGTCTTCGCCTTCCTGTCCGCCGCCTTCTTCGGCCAGCCAGCCATAGGTGGGGCGCGCAGTCATCAGCTCCTGCTTGAGCGTTCGTTCAGCAGCAATATCGGCGCGGCTCACAAAATCACCCGCCCCTTTCATGGAAACCTGAAGGTTCTCCACTTCGCGGAAATCCTTGACCAAAGCCCTGCCCGCCTTGCGTGCGGCTTTGATCATGATGTTGAGGTTTGCACTGCCTACCATTGCTGACGGCCTTTCTGACTGGATCAGCGTCCTCTTATGCGCTGACAACCCGATTGCCAAGGGGCCTGTGACGCAGCGTGGCTCTTGTGCCGCTATGTATGTCCGCTACGGTACTTCCACATTCAAAGGAGACCCCCATGTCAGACATGATGAAACAGATCGTACTTGCCAGCCGCCCGGACGCTGCGCCGACTCCCGAAAACTTCCGCCTCGAAGAAGCCGCCATTCCGACCCCCGGCGAAGGCGAAGTGCTTGTGCGCGTAAACTATATGTCGCTCGACCCGTATATGCGCGGCCGGATGGACGATGCAAAATCCTATGCAGCACCGGTCCCTGTCGGTGGCAAGATGGAAGGCGCCGGCGTAGGCGAGATTATCGCGTCCAACGCCAAAGGATTCGAAGTCGGTGAATTCGTGATGGGCGGCTTTGGCTGGGCAACACATGCGGCGGTCCCTGCCGCCGGTCTTTCCAAGGTAGATCCCGCCAACGGCCCGATCACCCATTCGCTCGGCGTATTGGGCATGCCTGGCTTTACCGGCTGGTTCGGCCTGACCGAACATGGCCGTCCGCAAGAAGGCGAGACGCTGGTCGTTGCTGCCGCCACCGGCCCTGTCGGCTCGATGGTGGGCCAGGTCGCGAAATCCATGGGCCTGCGGGTCGTGGGCATCGCGGGCGGACCCGACAAATGTAAACTGGCCGTCGATCACTTCGGCTTTGACGCCTGCCTTGATCACCGCGCCTATGAAGATGCCTCTGCCCTGCGCAAAGCGTTGAAAGAGGAATGCCCCAAAGGCATCGACATCTATTTTGAAAACGTTGGTGGCAAAGTCCTTGAAGCGGTTTTGCCGATGATGAACCGGTTCGGCCGTATCCCGATCTGCGGTATGATCGCCTGGTACAACGAAGGCGGTCTTGGCGAAAAAGCGCAGGACCAAAGCCTCACAGGCCCGAAACTGTGGCGCACAATCCTCGTCAACTTCCTGAGCGTGAACGGCTTTATCATCTCGAACCACTGGGGCCGCATCGGCGAATTCCACAAGGCCATTGCCCCCAAAATCGCCGATGGATCCATCGCGGTACAAGAAGACATCACCGAAGGGCTCGAGAACGCCCCCGATGCCTTCATCAAGCTGCTGACCGGCGGCAACACCGGCAAGGCGATGGTTAAACTGATCTGAAACAACGGCGGGGCGCTCCCCATGGGAGCCATTCCGAGTTATAGGACACGGGCGGTGATTTTCCTCACCGCCCGTTACTTGTTTGGGTCCTTGCTTGTCGTGATATTGAGCTTCGTTTCTGGACCTGCCCCAGTAAACTAAGATCTTATTTTTGCGCGTGCCGTATGGAATGCAGATAAAGGCGGAGTTTTCACTCCAGAGCCCCTCAACATTTCAATAAAATGGCTCTTCTTTGATTTCTGACGCTGCGACGGGAATGCTATATCCGAACTTGAAAATTGTCTCATTAACAACATTGTGAAACCACGAAGGGGCATAAGGCGAGATCACAGGGCATTAAAAATCCGTCTAACGAGTTTTCTAAGTCGTTTGGCAAAACTGCCCTAACTTCCCTCTCGTGAGCAAGGGACGAGCGCTTGCAGTAAATCCGCTGATCTCCAGCCGCAAAGTGTTGCGTAAAATCAATGTAGTGGACCTTACCAATGTTTGCGTTCTGTTCATTCCTGCTTGCACCCCACACACGCGTGACATTTGTCTTCACTGCAACGCCTGGTGCGCCCGGAGAACAGTAAATCCTCCATAGAGCTTCAGACACGACATCGTTCATGTGCCAACAGCTAACGAGCAAGTCTCTTGCTCCAGCATATGCCGCCTTGAGTTGATGAAGCAGTCGAGCAGATTCCTGATCAACTTCATCCTCTGACTTTTTAACGGGCGGATATCCGGCGGGAGGGGTTACGACCGCGTCCTTGAAGAAGCTCAAATGATGCTGGTTCCACGTAATCTCCCGCGAAGAGATGCCCGCTGCCCCCTCAAACGGATCAGTGAATACTCCACCGGCTGAAAGCCGGTGGCTTCAGGTTACGGCTTAAAGCCGGATCGGTCCGCCATACGGCGGACTCATGTCACGTTAAAATCATCGTCTGGTTCTGGAGGCGTCTGGTTCTTGATGTACTCGACCCATACCTCGTCCGTCACATTGCCGCTGCTGGCAACCCAATAGCCCCGCGCCCACAGGTGCTGGCCCCAATACCTTTTGCGCAATATCCCGAACTCACTCAGCAGCTTGTGCGAACTACGCCCTTTCAGATATTGCACCGCCCAACTGACCGACAGGTTCGGCGGGATCGATAGCAGCATATGCACGTGGTCACGGTTGATCGAACCCGCATGCACAATCATCTCATGCGCGCGGGCCGTCTCACGCAGCAACTCACGGCACCGGTTGCCGATGTCACCGCCCAATACCTGGTGGCGATATTTCGTCACCCACACCAAATGGTATTTGCAGTCCCAAACCGTATGGCTGCCACGTTTGTACGATTCCATAATCAGGCACTATATCGCAAATGCCGCGATCCCGGGCCGGCTAAAGCCGTGGGGTTTGCAGATCCCCTATCGGGGACTCTAAAATCGGAAGCCCGAGTGAAATATAACCCGCCCTGCTGCAACATTGCTACGACCTTCGAAAATCCATATAGCGCCACATTGCTTGGGTTTCGTCTACGGACAAATCGAGTGTCCCGGTCCAGTAAACTGGCGTTGCTAATTCCTTCAAGGCATCTGAGCAATCAGCGCAAGTGACAAGTGGAGAATTCCCACTATCGTAGCCTGCAAATGCAGGGCGTTTTTCTTCAATAGTTTTACCGCAGATACTACAACGATTGTATCGTTGGGTCATGACGCGCTTTAGTTCGTTTGAAATTCTACCAGAAGATTGCAACCGGCTAAAAACATCCTTGTCTGCGTCCTCAAAGTTAATATCGCCCATGTTATACCTCCATGCTTTTTCGAATACTTATGAACCTTACCGAACGAAACCGATTACAGGATAGTGGATCAACACAGTATGCTGACAGCCCCGTATATTCTGGGACAAACTACCTTCCTTGGAGTTTCGCCCACATCGGGGTCCCGTGAAAAAGCCACGGCTGATAGAGGATTCGTGAGAGATCTGGTAGGTAGGGGCGATCATCTCGCCTGAGATCCTTTTTCTCTTTCTGCGAGGATGCAGCCATTTCGGAACCTGGATCATTCTGAGTGTTGTCTTGCGATGTTCTGGCAGCGGCATTTACAGCTGCTTCGTCAGCGGCCCGCTTTCTTGGCGCTGACGGAGTGAGCACGCCCATCCGTATCGCGGGTGTGGTACGTTTTGGTTGAGTTGCGCGCCGAAGAGGCACAAATATTTTTTGGTTCGTTCCCGGCACTACAAGCTGTCTCATACGAGGCTTCACATTGCCACCGCCGACGCCTTCTAAGCCGCTTTCCTCAGCAGAATCGACTGCGGGCTGATAGGTTCGCCAATCAAAGAAGTTATAGTGAACACGCCATATGTTCATCAGGGCGATCAGCACGCGAGGACTATAAGCGGCACCATTGATGTAGCTTGGACCACTTCTCGCGCTGCGGCCTCCGGCCCGCTGGATGATGCTGACCTGCTCATGGATAGCGTTCATGTAGGTCGAGACCGGCTGAAGGGTTGCCATCAGGACTCGGCGCGTAATAGCCGCTCGGAGGTCAGGGTCGGTGATTTGGTCATTTATGCCCAACCTCCGATACTCTTTCCGGTAGCATGGCGAGAGGATCGGAAACCCGACTTTCTTATCTATCTCCTTTGCTGCTTGGACTGGACTGCTGATCCACAAACTTGGAAAGGAAGCTGACGCGAAGTTTGATCCTGGCCACCGACTGACATTACCATTTGCGGCCTTGCGAACGGCAGGCTTTAGGTTCGCGGATGTCCAGCTTGTCAGAACTTCCCAATGCTCAAGATTCGGATGCATATCTCGCCAACTTTGAAGACTGTCGCGGAACTCTGCCTGTCGGGCTTCAATCAAGCCGATGGTTGGTTTCTTGTTGAAACCAACCACTGCCCACTCAAAACGATCGGCGAGAATCTCTTCTCGGAAAATGTGCGGCACCACCCGCGCCATTGCGGCTTCCTGCTCCCCGACGCGCGTGACTTTTCCTGATGGAACCATCATCTTGAGGCAGGCCAATGAAGCAGCCTTGGTGTAGGTATCACGCGTCATAATGCCGTCGAGACTGTTCCGGCTGTCCCGCTCGTGCTCGACGAAGTTGAACCAGTGTTCACGCAGGTATTCGATCTCGTCAGCGCGTTTATTTGTTTGGTTTATGGCGTGATATGCCTCATTCGTCAGGGCCTTCGCCTTTGCCTCGAATGCCTTTTCAGTGCGGCTAACAAAGTGTCGAAGCTGCTTCTCCGCAGCCGCGAAGAGCGCGGGCTCGTCGAAGCGTCCAGTCGGCGGCTGGAAGTGCATAAGCGGGGCACTGAAGGTGCCGTCAGAATTTTGGTATTGCTTGCCGAGGGTCACGCTTTTGGCAACTCCGAAATAGGCTTCCTCCACGACCTCAAGAGGATCAACCATAGGATCAAAGTCGACATCACAACGGAACACATATCCCGATTTGATGTCGGCACTTACTGCGCAGTTCAGTTGGGTAATCTTCTGGTCAATTTTAGTCTGCCAGTTGCCCCCTACACTAATGTCATCGTGGGCGATCCGAGAATGCGTGTAAGGTTTCCCGTCCTTGACCGCTTGTTTTTCGACGCGCTTTCGCCATTGCGTAAGCTGTGCCTTTTCATAGGCCAGAAATGTCCGCTCGAGCCAGAAAGTTCGGTCATAAAGTCGGGACATTCCCGGTTCAGCTTCACCCCTTGGGCTGCGGAGGATGCGTCGCATATCGTGGATACCGGCGCCATTGGCGATCATCGTGAGAAATTGAATATTTTCATCGCGCTTCTTCTGGCGTCGGTGATCGCTGGAAACAGTGAAGCGAGCTCCGGGGAGACCCTTGCAGGGTTTGTGGATGACCCGGACCGAACGGGCCCGAGGCTCAGAACCCTTTTTATGCCCAACCTTCCGAGTCGGTTTCCCATTCGCTCCGTTGAAGGCAATCTCATGGGGTGCCTCCAAATAGCTGGTTCCACAATTTCCACAAATGGGGCCTTCGAGGGCACCGTTCTGGGTAAGCAGACGGTTCCGCTCTTCCTCGGAAGCATCGTTTGAAAGTAACTTAGTTTGCACATTGCATTCCGAGTTTCCTCGAAGATGTTGGCACACGAGAACCCTGCCGTCATTCCAGGCCCGTGGGTTACCTTCAAACTCGAACGCGTCCGTCTCACGCTGGGATGCCTCGTCGCTGTCAGACATACTTTGTAGCGCCCAATACCCTTTGCGATGGAAGGGTCGGACATAGCAGCCCTAAGCCGCTTCTCCGCAGCCCCACGACCAACAAATGAGTGTTTCGTGGGTGCAGGTTCGATTCCATAGTTCCCACAGTCGGGTCGCCGCAGCAGTTCAGATTTGTATCACCCGATACTCGGGGCTATATTTGAGCAAGCGTAAGGGTTGGGAGGCTCTGCATTCCGTTCGGTCCTTTGGTCCGTTTCGTCAAGAGCTTGCTCACTTATAGTGTTGGCCAAAGCGGCCAGACGCGAAATTTTTAATGACACAAAATGATGCCACTCACGGGAAGTTTGAACTTCCCGTGAGTATGCGCCTTAAAAGCTAAGATTTCGACGAAATTTAGGCGTGAAAACAAAAACCTGCCAGCTTTTCAGCTGACAGGTTTCAGAAGTCTATGTCCTACAGTACGGAATGGCTCCCTCTCCATGCGCGCCCCGCCCTTTGGCAAAGCGCCGCCCCCGGCTTCATTTGGCCTATAAACTCAATCCCGCTGCCCGCCACAGCCACCGAAAGTTGCGTTCATCAAGCCGCCTGCAATTTGCGGGCTTCCTGTCCGGCAAGCTGCAACAGCTTCTGCATGTAAGGCTTCTCGCGGTCTTCGCTTCGAATCGCGGCGTAAAGACGGCGCGTGATACCATCCTTTGTCAGCGGGCGGGTGATGTAATCAGAGGAGTATTTCACCTCACGCACCACCCAGTCAGGCAAAACAGACACCCCGCGATTGGACGCCACCAGCAGCAGGATCACCGCCGTCAACTCGACCTGCCGGATTAACGCAGGCTCCACCTTGGCAGGGATCAAAAGCTGGCTGAACACGTCCAGCCGTGAACGTTCGACCGGATAGGTGATCAAGGTCTGGCCGCGAAAATCCTCCGCCTCGATGAAATCCTTTTGCGCCAGCGGATGCTGCTGCGCGGCGACAAAGACAGCCTGATAATCAAACAGCTCGATAAATTCGACCCCGGTGATCTTTTCGGGATCGGAAGAGATCACCAGATCGACTTCCTCGCGCAGCAAAGCGGGCAGCGCGTCAAAAGCAAGGCCGGGGCGGATGTCCACGTCCACCTCGCCAAAACTACGGCGGAACTGCTCAAGCACCGGAAACAGCCACTCGAAACAGGCGTGGCATTCGATTGCGATGTGCATCCGCCCCGTGCTGCCCTCACGCAATCCGGAAAATTCGTCCTGCAATGCCTGAACCTGCGGCAACACCTGCTGCGCCAGTTTCAAAAGGCGATGCCCCGCCGGTGACAGCTTGAGCGGCTTGGCGCGGCGCACAAAAAGCTCGACCCCGGCCTGTTCTTCCAACCCTTTGACCTGATGGCTCAGCGCGGATTGAGTGATGTTCATAACCTCGGCCGCGCGCGCCAGACCGCCCGCCTCGTGAATCGCCTGAATTGTGCGTAGATGCCGGAACTCGATATGCATATGAGCACATCCTCATGTAAAAGATGAATGTTATGAGTTTGTCTCACATGGCCATCTGTGCAACAAGAGGTGAAATGAACAAGGATGCCCCCGATGACCAGCCCTGCCGTCTCTTTTGAAGTGTTCCCGCCCAAGACCGTCGATGCCGCCTTCAAGCTGTGGGACACGGCGCAGGCTCTGGCTCCTTTGGCACCGCGGTTTTTCTCGGTGACCTACGGCGCGGGCGGCTCCACCCGTGATCTGACCCATGACGCCGCCCATGTGTTGCGCCGCACTTCCAAATTGCCGGTGTCGGCGCATCTGACCTGCGTGGGGGCCAGCATCAAAGAGACAATGGAAGTGGCCGAGAAATTCGCCGAAGCGGGCGTGACCGATATTGTCGCCCTGCGCGGCGATCCCGAAGCGGGCAGCGACCGCTTTGTGCCACACCCCGAAGGTTTCGCCCATTCTGTCGAGCTGATCGAGGCGCTTGCCCTGCTCGACAAATTCACCATTCGCGTCGGCGCCTATCCCGACAGCCACCCCGACGCAGCCAGCCAGCACGCCAACATCCAATATCTCAAGCGCAAGTTCGACGCCGGTGCGGACGAGGCCATCACACAGTTCTTTTTCGAACCCGAGAGCTTTTTGCGGTTCCGTGACCAATGCGCCGCCGCTGGCATCAACAAGCCCATCGTGCCCGGCATCCTGCCGGTGACCAACTGGACCTCCGCCCGCAAGTTTGCAGAGCGTTGCGGCACGAAAATCCCGGCGTGGGTTGATGAAGCTTACCGCGCGGCAGAACGCGATGGCCGCGCGGAGCTTTTGTCGACCGCCCTATGCACCGAGTTGTGCAGCGAACTTGTCGATGAGGGCGTCGATGCGCTGCATTTTTACACGCTCAACCGCCCCGCCCTGACGCGCGATGTATGCCGCGCGTTGGGTGTCACACCACAGACAACCATCGCAAACGTAGCGTAACGGCTTGCCCTGCATCGCAAAACGGCTCTAGCCTGCATTAAACCGCAGACTGGAGCCTTTTTCATGCCACGACGTATCGCCACCTCCCCCGCAGAGCTTTTGAGCAAAAACGAAGCGCTATCGCTGTCGGGTCTAGAATTTATGCAGAAAATCCTCGACGGAACCAATTCCGGCCCGCCCATCGGCGCGACGATGGGCTATACGCTTCATAGCGTGGAAGACGGCAAATGCGTCTTTCGCGGCGCGCCGGAATTCAACGTGACCAATCCGATGGGTACCGTGCATGGCGGCTGGTACGGAACGCTGCTGGATTCCGCGATGGCCTGTGCCGTGATGACCAAGGTGCCGCGCGGATCGGTGTATACGACGTTGGAATACAAGGTGAATATCCTGCGCTCCATTCCGCTTGGAATGCTGATTGATTGCATCGGCATAAGCGATCATGTGGGCCGGTCTACCGGCGTGTCCCACGGCGAGATCCGCGGCGTGGAAGATGGCAAGCTGTACGCCACCGGCTCCACCACCTGCATCGTTATGAACATCGCCTGACGTGACTTGCAAAACTATGACTGCGCGGTGATCGCGGTGGCCGGCAGGGTTCCCCCCTTGACCGCGTCACCCACCGTTTCATGGAGCCGTTCCGAAGGGTCGCGCCCCACGATCCGTTTGCGCCGCGTTATAAATATCCGCCCCCACCCCGCCCAAGTGCCGATCGACGGGGCGGTCACGTCCTGCTGGAAACGCTCTTGCCAGCCCTTAGGCAACGGCAGTCCGACCTCTTCGGCACGCGCAAGCATCCAGACAAGCGGAATGTTGGACAGCGGCCGCGACGCCTGCCTCCCGCCCAGCTGGCCGCCGATATCGCCGTGCGTCCCGCGAAACCAGACCTGCTCGATCCGGCGCGGACCCTTACTATCGCAGTCCCAAAGCAACGGACGGTAAACTACCCGCGTCTCGTTGAGTGCCAGCGCCTGAAAACCGTGTTTGACCTCGCGCGCAAGGTTGTGTGTGTGAAATGCGTGGCGGGCCGTGCTGAGCCGCCACAACACCGGCAGGTTGAGTCCAAGCGATTTGACCGTATCCCAGACACCAATCATCTCGATTGGCACGCTCTCGCGGCAATACCGCTCTGCAAATATCTTGGCGGCGGGGCTGTCGGGCGCGCATTCATAGTGACGATAGGCCTGAAGAATATTGCGCTCTGTCGCATGGGAAGCTTCCAAAAGCCCGATCCGGTCAATGATACCGGCGAGCGAGCGAACCGCGAAGGCCCCGCGCGAGTAGCCGATCAGGAAAATACGATCTCCCGTGCGGTAGCGCGAGGCAAGATAGCCGTAGCTGCGCCGAATCTGACCGTTGATGCCCTGTCCCGCAATCACGCCATGAAACCGCGCCCATTCGTGCCATTGCAAACCCGGCTCGTAAAAAACCGAGAGCGATCCCATCTCCTGCACCAGCCGATACGTCAGACCGGCATTGGTTTCCATCCCGCGCGCCAAACAGGACATCGTACCATCAAGAATGATCACATGGGTCTGCGCGCCCCGTCGAGGCCCGAAATCGGTGCCCGGACGGGTCCAATGACGCCCGAAAAGCCGCCGCAGGAATGTCCCGTTCAGCGGCTCTTCATGCTCGTTATTCGGCGGTGATGTTCTCACCTTGCAAAAGCTCCCATACCCGGTGCGGCGTGAATGGCATATCCGCCTGACGCACCCCCTGATCCCACAACGCATCCTGAACGGCGTTCGATACCGCCGCTAACGCACCAACAGTGCCCGCCTCGCCACAGCCCTTCATGCCCATGGCGTTCGCGGTCGAGGGCACAGGCTCGCTGTTGAACGTAATAAACGGTACATCAATCGCGCGCGGCATCGCGTAATCCATGAAGGAGGCGGTCAAAAGCTGGCCATCCTCATCATAGACCACCCGCTCCTGCACGGCTTGACCGATGCCCTGAACCACCCCGCCGTGCACCTGACCTTCGGCCAGCAACGGATTGATCAGATTGCCGAAATCATCCACCACGGTATAGCGGTCCACAGTCACGATACCGGTTTCGGGGTCAATGACCACTTCACACATATGCGCCCCGTTGGGGAAACTGCGCGCTGGCAGCGTGGCGCGTTCATGATGGGTCAGCAGATCGTCACGCCCCTTTTCGCGCGCCATACCGGCAGCTTCCAACATGGTCGGCGTCAGGTTCGAGCCGTCCGCGCGAAAGCGCTCGTCATCAAAGCCGATCTCGGACACAGGCACGCCCATCTCGTCGGCAAGAAACGTGGTGAACACCTCAACCATTTTGGCCACGGTCGCCAAAGTCGCGTTGTTTTGCGTGGTGACAGAACGCGACCCCCCCGTGCCTCCCCCCTTGGCTATCAGATCGCTGTCGCCCTGAATGACGCGAATCGCGTCCATCGGGATGCCGCTTTGATCACTCAGGAACTTGGCATACACCGTCTCGTGGCCCTGCCCGCCCGATTGCGTCCCGACCAGAATATCAACAGTGCCATCGTTATTGAAAATAACTTTGGCTCCCTCGCTGGGATCACCCAGAATGGATTCGATATAATAGCAAAGCCCTTGCCCCCGCAGCTGACCACGTTTGGCATCTGCCGCGCGGCGCGCTGCAAACCCGGCGGTATCGGCCTCACGCGCACCGCGTGTCAGCACCCTGTCGAAATCGCCCACATCATAGGTCTCGCCCGTCGCGCTTTGATAGGGGAACTGCTCTGGCTTGATGAAATTGATGCGGCGCAGCTCGAACGGGTCAACGCCCAAATCACGCGCCGCACGGTCCATCACGCGCTCCAGCACATATATCGCTTCGGGACGCCCCGCACCGCGATACGCATCCACCTGCACGGTGTTGGTGTAATACCCCTCGACCTGAAGCCAAGTTGTTTGCACATCGTAAACCCCCATCAGAACACGGCTGAACAGGGTCGTCTGGATCGGCTGGCCAAACTGGCTGTTGTAGGCACCAAGATTGCATTTGGTGCGCACCCGGTAGGCCGTGATTTTGTTGTTCGCGTCAAACGCCAGCTCCGCCAGCGAGACAAGATCACGCCCGCCATTGTCGCTCAGCATCGCTTCGGTCCGGTCCGACATCCAGCGCACCGATTTGCCTAACGTGCGCGCGGCATGGCTGATCAGGAAATACTCGTGGTACGACATGGATTTCATACCGAACGCGCCGCCGGTGTCGGGATTGGTCACGCGCACGTTCTCGGGCTCCAGCCCGAAGGCGCGCACCAAATTGTCTTTATGCACCCAGACGCCCTGCCCGTTGTTGGCCAAGTGCAGGCGCGTGCCGTCCCATTCGGCATAACAGCCGCGCGGCTCGATCGAGTTCACGATGATCCGGTTGTCATCCACCTCCAACGCGACGGTGCGCGTGGCGGCTTTGAACGCGGCCTCGGTGGCCGCTTCGTCGCCCATCCCCCAATCGAACGCCTGATTATCAGGCGCCTCGCCATGCAGCGTCTCACCGCCAAGAGCCACATCAACCTTGGCTGGCAGCTCGTCAAAATCAAGCATGATCAGCTCCGCCGCATCGCGCGCCTGCTCATAGGTGTCCGCAATGACCATCGCCACCGGCTCCCCCACAAAGCGTAGCTTTTCCTTCGCGAGCATGGGGCGCAATGGCTTGGCCGCGTCGGTGCCATCACGGTTTTTCAACGTGGCACCCGCAATCGAAATATCGACACCGGCCTCTTCGAGATCCTTGCAGGTAAAGACCAGATGCACACCATCTGCCCCGGCTGCATCGCTCACATCAAGCGCTGTGATCACACCGTGCGCAACAGGGGAGCGGAATACGAAAGCATGCAATGCATCAGCCGGAGCGATGTCATCCACATACCGGCCCTTCCCCGTCAGAAACCGCACATCCTCAACCCGCTTTACGGGTTGGCTCCTGCCGAACTTTTCCATACGCATCCCTTTGCCTTGACCGGTCTTTTTACTGTCACGGACACTAACGGCAGCGCTCCGCTTGTCCAGTGCTTCACAGCAATTTGCACGTTCTGGCCACAGAGACCCGGCCGCGCATTTCCAGCACAAAAGGGCAATCCCCCGCACTCTTGCCCCATCGGCCTGCGCCAATGGCAGGTGCTTGCACGGGACAAGAGCGGCTTCTTCGTGCACGGTCATCGGCGCGCACCGCCTGTACCGCAACATCAATCTGGCGCGAACTTGATTAACAATGCGTGAAGTTTTGCTTTTTTGTGCCGGAAATACGCAATCCTGAACGCGCCTCCCGCACAACGCCGGCGTTTTACGCCACGGGACGGCGGGCGGGGCGATCCGGGCCGCAGGATCGGGAGCGCCGTACCACCGCCCCCTTTCCCTCATGCCGATCCTCCGCTACATCATCTTTAAACTGACACTCGGGAAGCAAGCGCATGGCACTGGAAAAAACATTCGACGCAAATGAGGCCGAAGCGCGCCTTTACACCACTTGGGAAAGGGCTGAAGCCTTCAAGGCAGGTGCAAACGCGACACGCGAAGAAACCTTCTCGATCATGATCCCGCCCCCGAATGTTACCGGTGTCCTGCACATGGGCCACGCTTTCAACAACACACTTCAGGATATCCTGATCCGGTGGCATCGCATGCGCGGCTTCGATACCCTCTGGCAACCGGGCCAAGACCACGCTGGTATCGCGACCCAGATGGTCGTCGAACGCAAGCTGGCCGCCGAAGGCAAACCGCCGCGCCGCGAGTGGTCACGCGAGGATTTCACGCAGGAAATCTGGAAATGGAAAGCGCAATCGGGCGACACCATCATCGAACAGCTCAAGCGTCTCGGCGCATCCTGTGACTGGTCGCGCAACGCCTTCACCATGTCCGGCGCCCCCGGCGCCCCCGCGGGCGAGGAAGGCAATTTCCACGATGCTGTCATCAAGGTCTTCGTCGAGATGCACAACAAGGGCTACATCTACCGTGGCAAACGTCTGGTAAACTGGGACCCGCATTTCGAAACAGCGATCTCCGACCTTGAGGTCGAGAACGTCGAGGTCGACGGCAACATGTGGCACTTCAAATACCCGCTCGCAGGCGGTGCCACCTATACATATGTAGAGAAGGACGAGGATGGTAACATCCTCTTCGAGGAAGAGCGCGATTACATTTCGATCGCCACAACACGGCCCGAAACCATGTTGGGAGACGGGGCAGTCGCCGTGCATCCCACGGATGAACGTTACGCATCCATCGTCGGAAAGCTCTGCGAAATTCCTGTTGGCCCAAAGGCACAGCGCCGTCTCATCCCGATCATCACCGATGAATATCCGGATAAGGATTTCGGTTCCGGTGCGGTGAAGATCACCGGCGCGCATGATTTCAACGACTACGGTGTCGCAATCCGCAACAACATCCCGCTTTACGCGCTGATGGACACGCGCGGCACCATGCGCGCCGACGGGCTCCCCTATGATCAGGCCGCCGCCCGCGCGCAAGCCATCGCCGAGGGCACTGAAGAAGCGCCATCAGATGCGACCGCCATCAATCTCGTACCCGAATCTTACCGCGGTCTCGACCGTTTCGAGGCGCGCAAAATGGTGATCCAAGACATCACCGCCGAGGGCCTCGCCGTGATGACACAGGCGCATGATCCGCGTCTGGGCAAAGCCGCCGCCAAACTGCTCGCGCCCGAAGAGGGCGGCGAGACACACGAAGCCGAACTGGTCCCCCTGGTTGAGGCCAAGAAGATCATGCAGCCATTCGGAGACCGCTCCAAAGTGGTGATCGAGCCGATGTTGACCGACCAGTGGTTCGTAGACACCGCCCAGATCGTGCAACCCGCCATTGACGCCGTGCGCAACGGTGATACCCAAATCCTGCCCGAACAGGACAAAAAGGTGTATTTCCACTGGCTCGAAAACATCGAGCCGTGGTGCATTTCCCGCCAGTTGTGGTGGGGGCACCAGATTCCGGTCTGGTACGGATTGGACCTGAAAGGCGCGGGCTTTGTCGATGACGAAGGCGACGGCGCGCTTGATCTTGTCGAAATCTCGCGCCTGCTGTTGCAACAATCCCTCCCCGAAAACAGCGATCATCTACACGCCGCCACCGATTTTGACGCGGTACGCGAAGGTTTCAACGACGTGCTGGTGGGGCTGCCAACGCCGCTCGACCATGCCCGCGTAGTCGAAGTTACGACCCGCACCGAGGCCGTGCATATGCTGGCCGAGAGCCTCGCCGCCTATTCGTTCAGCCAAGACCCTACCGACATCGTCTATCCTGTTTGGCGTGATCCCGATGTGCTGGATACATGGTTCTCCTCCGGCCTTTGGCCCATCGGCACGCTGGGCTGGCCCGAAAAAACCGATGCGCTTGAGAAATACTTTCCCACGTCTGTCCTGATCACCGGCTTTGACATCATCTTCTTCTGGGTCGCGCGCATGATGATGATGCAATATGCGGTTGTCGGTGAAAAACCGTTCGATACGGTGTACGTTCACGCCCTCGTGCGCGACGAGAAGGGCAAGAAGATGTCTAAATCGCTGGGCAACGTGCTTGACCCACTGGAACTGATCGACGCATACGGCGCGGACGCGGTGCGCTTTACGCTCACGTCTATGGCCGCGATGGGCCGTGATCTCAAACTGTCGACCCAGCGCATTCAGGGCTACCGCAATTTCGGGACCAAAATCTGGAACGCCCACCGCTTTGCGGAAATGAACGGCGTCTTCACCGGATCGCCCGCCCGGATGCCCACGCCCCAAGCGACGCTCAACAAATGGATCATCGGCGAAACCGCCCGCATCCGCGAGGAAACCGACGCCGCGCTGGATGCCTACCGTTTTAACGATGCGGCCAACGGGCTGTATGCCTTTGTCTGGGGCAAAGTGTGCGACTGGTATGTGGAGTTATCCAAGCCGTTGTTGCAAGACAATGCACCTGAAGCCGAAGAAACCCGTCAGACTCTTGGCTGGGTGCTGGATCAATGCCTGATCCTGCTGCACCCCATCATGCCGTTCATCACAGAAGAACTGTGGGGCACAACCGCCGCGCGCACCAAGCAACTGATCCACGCAGACTGGCCCACCTACACCACCGCCGACCTGCTCGATGCGGCGGCAGATCGCGAACTGAACTGGGTGATCGGCCTGATCGAAAGCGTCCGCTCGGCGCGTGCACAGATGCATGTACCTGCCGGGCTGAAAGTGCCGATGATAGTGACGCAAATGGATGCAAACGCACAAGCGGCGTGGGACAACAACGAAGTTATGATCAAACGCCTAGCGCGGATCGAAACTCTTGAACACGCCGACACCTTCCCCAAAGGTACTGTCGCCATCGGCGCGCCGGGGGCCACGTTTGGCCTGCCGCTCGAAGGCATCATCGACATCGACGCCGAAAAAGCGCGCCTGCAAAAATCGCTCGACAAGCTGGGCAAGGAAATCGGCGGGTTGAAAGGGCGTTTGAACAACCCCAAATTCGCCGCCTCCGCCCCTGAAGACGTCGTCGCCGAAGCGCAGGCTAATCTGGGCGCGCGGCAGGAAGAAGCCGACCAGCTTCAGGCCGCATTGGACCGGTTGGCCGAAATCGGCTAGGCTCTGCTTATGCGCAGCTTTGCTCGGCTCATCGAAAAACAGATCGCCAAGGCGCGTGCCTCTGGCGGTCTGACCGGCTTGAAAGGCGAGGGAAAACCGCTTGCGCCCAAGCGTATCGAGACCGGCGAAGAAGCCGCAATGTCCACTGGCATGCGCATCATGGCGGAGGCGGGCGTGATCCCCGAAAAATTCACCCTCAAGAAAGAACCTGATGCTGCCAGAAACCTCTACGCCAACCTGACCACCGCCAAGGACCGCGCCGTGCAGATGAAGAAAGTCAGCACCCTCGAGCTACGCTACAACATCGCCGTCGAAGCCCGCCGCAAATTCCTGCGCTAAAGCGTCCCGCCTGTAACCTGAGGCATCTCTTCGTCAATGCCGCGAGAGCGCCGAAGGTGTGGCAGGGTATCGGTGCGTCACAGTTTAAGGCGGGGCGCTCTAGAATTGCCCGCGCCAGGAGCGCACGTTTTATTAAGCGCGCACCCCCGGGCTTCATTTGGCCTTTAAACTCAATCCGCGCTCACAATACAGGACAAGCGCCCGCGTGCGAAACACCTACTTGAACACAGCCGCCCGCTTTGCCATCGCCGCCGCGACCACTTCCATCTGATGCGGCTTCCCCAACAGGTCGACCTGCTCGCGCGATTCCGCGTCCAGAACGGTTGTGGCATCCGCCGTTTCGGCCACACCGATCAGCCGCTTGGCCGCGCGAATGGCAGTCGGGCTTTTGCCCGCAATCGTCTCGGCCAGGGCTTGCGCGGCGGCCAGCGGATCGTCGGCCAGTTCCGTCACCAGCCCCCAGCGCTCGGCCTGGTCGGCCCCGATCGGCTCTGCCGTATAGGTCATCCGGCGCAGCACATCCGAGCGTACAAGTTTCGGCAGCAAGACCATCCCGCCCATATCCGGCACGATGCCCCATTTCATCTCCATCACCGCGAATTTGGCGTCCGGCGCGGCAATGCGGATGTCCGCGCCCAACGCCAGCTGGATGCCCGCACCGTAACAGACGCCATGCACGGCCGCGATCACGGGGATGTCCATCCGCGACCAGACCATCGCAAATTCCTGCCATTGGTTCGTGGTCCCATCGCCGTGGGTACGCGGCATCAACAATTCGGCAGGATCTTTGCTGATCATGCCGGACAGTCCGCTGATGTCTATACCTGCGCAAAATGCCTTTCCCTCTCCCGAAACGATCACCGCGCGCGCATCTGACGCCGCGACTTCGTTACCTGCGGCAATGACCGCGTCGATCATTTCCTGATCGACAGCGTTCATCTTTTCAGCGCGGGTCAGGCGGACATGGGCAATGTGGTTTTCATAGGTGATTGTGACGCGGGACATGGGCATTCCTCCGGTTTGCATATCGCGCAGTTCACACCATCCGCAAAGCGCTGGCCAGAAGAACGTGACGGCACCGCCTGTTTCACCGTAGCTGTTGCATGTCTTGCGCGTTGACACGTCTTGCCCTCGCCCGCGCGCCTGTCATAACAGCACACATGACACATGCACGCCTCACCCCGCTCGCCCGATCGCTACCCGCAACCGTTCCATTTGTCGGGCCGGAGACACAGGAACGCGCGCGCGGTGCCGCTTTCGATGCACGGCTTGGCGCGAACGAGAACGTCTTTGGCCCCTCGCCGCGCGCCATCACGGCGATGGCCGAAACTCCACAATGGATGTACGGTGACCCCGAAAGCCACGATCTGCGCAGGGCCCTCGCGGCCCATCACGCCACAACGCCCGCGCATATCATGGTCGGAGAAGGAATCGACGGCCTTTTAAGCTATCTCGTGCGGCTGTTTGTAACCTGTGGCGATACCGTCGTGACCTCCGCAGGCGCCTACCCGACGTTCAACTACCATGTCGCGGGCTTCGGCGGGACACTGCATACAGTGCCCTACAACGGTGACCACGAGGATCCCGCAAGCCTTTTCTCCAAAGCGCGCGATGTGGATGCCAAGCTTGTGTATCTCGCCAATCCCGACAACCCCATGGGAAGCCATCATCCGGGCGAGGATATCGCGCGCGCGATGGATGCGCTACCGGCAAACACCCTCCTGGTCCTTGATGAGGCCTATATCGAATGCGCGCCCGAAGGCACGGCCCTGCCCCTGCCGCTAGACGATCCGCGCGTGATCCGGCTGCGCACCTTTTCCAAGGCTTACGGGCTGGCAGGGGCGCGGGTGGGTTACGCGCTTGGCCATCCCGACCTAATCGAGGCGTTCCACAAGGTGCGCAACCATTTCGGCATGAACCGCGCCGCGCAGGCGGGTGCTTTGGCCGCGCTGAATGATCAACCCTATCTGAACAAGGTCCAATCCCAAATTGCTGCCTCCCGCGCGCGCATCACCCGGATCGCGCAGGACAACGACCTCACGCCCCTGCCCTCGGCGGCCAATTTCGTCAGCCTTGATTGCGGGCGCGATGCCGCCTATGCCAAGGCTGTGCTTGACGGGTTGATCGCGCGCGGTATCTTTGTGCGGATGCCGTTTGTTGCACCGCAAAACCGCTGCATCCGCATCAGCTGCGGCACCGACGCCATGCTTGACGCTTTCGCTGCGGCACTGCCTTTGGCCCTTCGGGATGCGGAAAAAGGCTGACGCAGGGAATTCTCGTATTATCTTTGGACACAGAAGATGAAGGGGGGAGGATCAACGCAGATGAACGGCACGAAGGGCAGCGCACCCGATTTCACAACCGCTTGCATCGTGATGTTCGGCGTGAACATCGCATGGATATTTTTCGCGATCTGGGCCATCTGGGGCATAATTGCGGTGGCAGGCACGGGATGGTGCATCAACCACCTGATAAGCTATGTCGCGCATCGCCGCGCAAGTTAAGCGCCGCTAATGACTTCCGCTGCCGCGTCCAATGCGCCGCGCCCGCGTGCAATATCCAACGCGCCCATTCCGGCTTCCATGCCCCCCAACATGCCCATGATCATTTGCCCGCTGATGTGGCCCATATGGCCCAACCGGAAATACGCGTCACGCTTCGGATCAGCAGGGTCTGTCATGCCAAGGCCGATGCCCAGCGTCAGGCCCAGATGCTCTTCCACCCAATTGCGCAGACGTGTGCCGTCGCCTTCGCCCAGACGCAACGACGTCACGGCCGTGCTGCGATTTTCCGGATTCGCGATGTTGAGCCGCAGCTCCCCGCCCGCGCTCCACGCATCACACGCGGCCCAGATCGCACGGGCCAGAACCCCGTGGCGCGCCCAGACATTTTCGATCCCCTCCCCGTGGATCATGTCCAACGCCGTGCGCAAGCCGTACAAATGATGCGTCGGCGCGGTCCCTGCGAAATGTTGGGAAAACACGGTTCCCTCGCTGCGCGGCACCCAATCCCAATAGCGGCTCACCCTCGGCATGGCGGCGCGCACGGCCTGTGCGCGCGCGTTGAAGAATACGAACGAACAGCCGGGCGGCACCATCAGCCCTTTTTGGCATCCCGTCACCATCACATCGACGCCCCATGCGTCCATCTCGAACCGGTCACAGCCCAGCGAGGCGATGCAATCCGCCATCAACAGCGCCGGATGTCCTTCGGCGTCCAGCACCTCGCGGAGGGCTGCCACATCATTCAGCACGGAACTTGAGGTATCCACATGCACCGCCAGCACCGCCTTGATCCGGTGATCCTTGTCGGCGGCCAAGACTTCAGCCACACGCGCGGGATCGAAAGGCGTGGATTTTCCGAAATCTATAATATCGACGTCCGCACCGATCCCTGTGGCCATATCCGCCCAGCCAAGGCCGAAGCGACCGGTTGCCGGCACCAACACCCGCTCGCCCGGCGCTACGACATTGCACAGCGCGGCTTCCCATGCGGCGTGACCGTTGCCGATATAGATTGCCGCCTGATGCGCGGTGCGCGCAACACGCTTGAGATCCGCAATGAGGCCCGGCATCATATCCACCAACTCGCCCGCATAGATATTCGGTGCGGGCCGGTGCATGGCCTGCAAAACCGCCTCCGGCACGACAGATGGCCCCGGAATCGCGAGGTATCCACGTCCGTGCGACAGGTTCGGCTTGTGTGTCATATGTGATTTCCCTTTTTAGCCAAGCGGTTGCAGCGCCGTATTGTGCGCGACCATAGCCGCTCGTGCATCCGCGTCAATCGCGCCGCGCGCTTGCTCCTGCCTGTCAGGACCATTAGGATCACGCGAACCCTCCGGACCGAGCAGGAAAGCCCGAATTATGAGCGCACAGAGCTATACTTCAGGACAGCTGATGCGCTGGCTCTGGAAGGACTACCTGCGCAACCACATGGGCAAACTGGCACTGGCCGTGCTTTGCATGATTCTCGAAGGCTCCACTCTGGGGGCTATGGCCAAGCTGATGGAGCCGATGTTCGACCGCGTCTTTGTGGCGGGTGACTCCTCCATGCTGCTGGTGGTGGGATTTGTGCTGCTGGGCATCTTCGTGCTGCGCGCGTTCACAAGCGTCGCGTCAAAAGTTCTGCTCACTCGGATCTCGCAACGCTCGGCCGCAGACATGCGCATTGATCTGCTGGACCGGATGATGCAGCAGGACGGCGCCTTCCACCAAACCCATCCGCCGGGATTTCTGGTGCAGCGGGTGCAATCGGATGTGAACGCCGTGGGCGATGTATGGCGCGCCGTCATCACCGGCGCAGGGCGTGATTTCATTGGACTTCTGGTGCTTTTAGGCGTGGCGATTTCGATTGACCCGGTGTGGGCGCTGCTGGCCTGCATCGGCATTCCGCTGATGGTCTTGCCCGCCGCCTTTGCACAACGTTTCGTGCGCGGTCGCGCCCGCGAGGCGCGCGATCTCGGTGCCACCCTTTCCACCCGCCTTGACGAAGTGTTCCACGGCATCGTCCAGATCAAACTGAACGCACTTGAGGCCTATCAGGCCCGCCAATACCGCGATATCACGAAATCCTTCGTCTCCACCGAAGTGCGCGCCGCCTTTGGCGGGTCCGCCATTCCCGCGATGATCGACATCATTTCCGGCATCGGTTTCATGGCCGTCATTCTGTATGGCGGCTCCGAGATTATCTCCGGTGATAAAACCATCGGCGAATTCATGACCTTCTTCACCGCAATGGGTTTTACTTTCAATCCGCTGCGCCGCCTCGGCGCGATCAGTGGCCAGTGGCAGATCGCCGCCGCAGCCCTCGAACGGATCAAAGAGCTGATGGACGCCCCGCTCAATCTCTCCTCGCCCGATGACCCACACCCCGCCCCGACCCAAAGCCCCGACATCGAACTCGACAATGTCACGCTGTCCTTCGGGGAATCTAAGGTCCTGCATGGCGTGTCGCTTATTGCCAAAGCGGGCGAGACCACGGCATTGGTCGGGGCCTCTGGCGCAGGGAAATCCACCATCTTCAACCTGCTGACCCGTCTACTGGATCCAAACGGGGGCACCGTGCGGATCGGCGGCGTGGCCACAACGGCAATGGCTATACCTGATCTGCGGATGCTGTTTTCGGTCGTTTCCCAAGAAGCGCTGCTGTTTGATGAAACCCTGCGCGAAAACATCGTGCTTGGCCGTACCGATGTGACTGACACAGCGTTGCAAACTGTGCTCGATGCCGCCTTTGTGTCTGACTTCCTGCCACAACTTGAACACGGGCTCGACACCCGCGTCGGCCCGCGTGGCTCTGCCCTGTCGGGCGGTCAACGCCAACGCGTCGTGATCGCCCGCGCCCTGTTGCGCAACACGCCCGTACTGCTGCTGGACGAAGCCACAAGCGCACTCGATGCGCAATCCGAACAGGTCGTGCAAGATGCACTCGACCGCTTGTCAGAAGGACGCACAACACTCGTCATCGCCCACCGTCTCAGCACCATTCGCGGCGCGGACAAGATCATCGTAATGGACCGTGGCCGCGTTGTGGATCAAGGCACCCACGAAGCGCTTCTGGCGCGCGGCGGCATCTACGCCGATCTCTACCGCCTCCAGTTCAAGGACGGCAAAACAGTCTCTGAACGCCTCGCAAACGGTGCGGCAGCCGGAACCAACACTCAGGACGAGACACAACAGCCAAGCATCCTGCAACGCATCGCTCAGCGGCTCTTTGGATAGGATACGGGATGTCTGCTTTTTTGTGCTAAAAATACGCAAATCCCCCTGCCTCACGACAAAGAAACCACGTCAAGTCCTGCGAGAACACCCAACCCGCGCACCAAGAATCGTGTCGCGCGCAGGCGCGTCCTTTGGATCACGGCTGGCGGTGATAGCCATGGGCAAGACGCGCAGGCGATACACCTGAGAAATAGCGCAGCAATGTCCAGAGGTTGCGCGCGCCACGGCGCATCCAGCCTTGCTGGCGGTATTTGGCCGCTGATGTAACCGCGACCGCATCCAGCGGCATCAACTGCCCGCGCAGCGCCTGCGCCAGCGCCACGTCCTCCATCAGCGGCACATCGGGATACCCTCCCGCCTCAAAGTACACGTCGCGGTGCACCAGCACCCCTTGATCGCCGTAAGGCAGCCCCATCCGGCTGCGCAGATTGGCCCACCCTGCCACCAGAGATGGCGCAATCCCGCGCTGATCGAACGCCAGCCGGAACCAACCGGCCTTGCGGCTGCCCAGATGCGCCTGCACGACACCGCTCCATCCCGCGCTCAAAACCGTGTCCGCATGGAGGATCAAAAACCACTCGCCCTGCGCTGCCGCCACACCGCGCCGCAACTGCCCGCCGCGCGACGGCGGGCCATGCAGCACTTGCGCGCCCCAGGCCTGTGCCTGCGCGTTGGTCGCATCGGTCGAGCCGCCGTCGCTCACGATCACCTCGCGGATCAGACCGGTATCAAGCCCTTCCATCAGCGCCATGAAGCACGGCCCAAGGACCGCTTCGGCGTTCAGTGTCGGTACAACGACCGAGAGTTGCGCGCGCATCCGGCTCCTTTCGCATTGCCCCTTTTGCCTCAAGCGATGCCTGCTATACAGACACCAAGCACGAAAGGATAGTCCGATGACCGCCTCTTCCCGTCGTATCCTGCGCCTCACGGGGCCTGATACTTTCGATTTCCTGCAAGGATTGATCACCAACGACATCGCGCGGCTGGATCAAGGGTTGGTCTATGCCGCCCTGCTCACACCGCAGGGCAAGTATATAGCCGATTTCTTCCTAAAGGCTGACGGCGATGTCGTGCTGCTTGATGCAGATGAAGCACAGGCCGATATGCTGGTTCAGCGTCTTTCGATGTACAAGCTGCGCGCAGATGTCACGATCGAACAGACTGAATTGCATCTTCACCGTGGCACTGGCCCCGCGCCCGAAGATGCGTTGCCTGATCCGCGTCATCCCGCCCTGGGCTGGCGTGCATATCGCGACAGTGCGCAACCCGATGACACCACAGATTGGGATGCCCTGCGCGTCACCCATATGATACCGCAGGCCGGTGTTGATCTGACGCCCGACAGTTTCATCCTCGAAATGGGGTTCGAGCGGATTGGCGGCGTTGATTTCCGCAAGGGCTGTTTTGTGGGGCAGGAAGTGACCGCCCGGATGAAGCACAAGACCGAATTGCGTAAAGGGCTGGCCAAAGTGTCGATCACCGGAGACGCAGACGCAGGCACCCAAATCACCGCCGATGGAAAACCGGCGGGCACCCTGCTCACACGCTCTGGTAATGAGGCCCTTGCCTATCTGCGTTTTGACCGCGCGACCGGCGCGATGCAGGCGCAAGACGCAACGCTTACAAGGATCGACTGAGCATATAAACGCAAAACGCGGCCCGCAAGGGGCCGCGTTTTGCAGATACTTCGGTATGAATCGCCTCAGGCGCGCTCTACATATTCCATCGTTTCGGTGTTTACGATGATGTCTTCATCCGGGCCGACAAACGGCGGAACAGAAACCTTCACCCCGTTATCCAAAATCGCGGGCTTGAATGAATTCGCCGCAGTCTGGCCTTTGACGACCGGCTCTGTCTCGGCCACTTTGCACGTCACTTTTTGTGGCAGCGACGCATTGATCGCTTCGTCCTCGTAATACTCGACCACGATCATCATGCCATCCTGCAAAAACGGACGCCGCTCTCCCAGCAGATCAGAGGCCAGTTGCACCTGATCGTAGGTGTCCGTGTCCATTACCACCAGCATTCCGTCATCTTCATAAAGAAATTGCTGATCTTTCTGCTCAAGCCGCACGCGCTCAACCTTGTCCGCAGACCGGAAGCGTTCGTTAAGCTTGGAGCCGTTGCGCAAGTTTTTCATCTCGACCTGCGCAAATGCCCCACCCTTGCCCGGTTTCACGTGATCTACCTTCACAGCTGCCCAAAGACCGCCATTATGTTCCAATACGTTTCCCGGACGGATTTCATTTCCGTTGATTTTTGGCATATGCAAACTCTAACAAAGGTTGATGAATGATTAATGAACCCTATATCTTGTGTCATCTATACGCGCAAGGTGGCCGTTGTCGTGCTGCGACTGCGATCAGCCATGCGTAGGTAACATGGGTGCTATGCAAAATCAGGGTATCCGAATCAATCTTAATCTGTCAGAAGAAGCCAACGTCGAGAATGACAAGAGCAAGAATAATGAAAGGACGACGAGTTGAAAGATTTCGTTGATGGCACTGCCTTTAATAATGAACAAGGCAACCGTGCCCGTAAACTGTTCGCAGCCGTGGTACTGGCTGCGTTGGACGATGCGATTGCTGATGACAAGAAATATGGCAACGGACCAGAGCAGATCGCCCGTTGGGCCCGCTCCCGCGATGGCCGTGAAGTTTTGAGCTGTGCGGGGATTGATCCGAACGAGCGGGTTGTAACCGGTCTGATGGATTTCGTCGGCAAAGGTGTGCGGACATCCGTTGCCCTGTCGCGCGAAGAATCCGAGCGTCGCAATGCGGCCCTGCAAGCTGAAGCTGCCTAAGCAGCTCAAAATGCTTTGAAAAAAGACGCAAGCTTCGGCTTGCGTCTTTTTTATGCGTTAAAACAGCGGAATCCAAGAATGGCGCAAGCGATCATGATACAGGGCACCGGCAGTAATGTCGGAAAGTCCATGATTGTGGCTGGCATTCTGCGCGCATTGCGTGCACGCGGATTAAACGTGCGCCCCTTCAAGCCGCAAAATATGTCGAACAACGCTGCGGTTACTTCCGATGGCGGGGAAATCGGGCGCGCACAGGCCTTGCAGGCGCGGGCCTGCGGGGTGGCGCCGCATACCGATATGAATCCGGTCCTGCTCAAACCTCAAACGGCGACCGGCGCACAGATTGTGATCCAGGGACAGGTCGCAGGCCATCAGGAAGCGCACGCCTTTGGCAAAAACAAGGAAACGCTTATGCCCGCCGTGCTGGAGAGCTTTTACCGGCTGGGGGAGCAGTGCGATCTGATCGTTGTTGAAGGAGCCGGCAGCCCTGCGGAAACCAATCTGCGCGCGGGCGATATTGCCAACATGGGCTTTGCCCATGCGGCAAATGTACCGGTGATCCTGATGGGCGATATTGACCGTGGCGGTGTGATTGCCCAGATCGTCGGCACACAGGCCGTTCTGTCGCAGGCAGATAATGCGTTGATCAAAGGGTTTTGCGTGAACAAGTTTCGCGGTGATCGCAGCCTGTTTGACGCAGGCCGTGACGACATCGCGGCGCGCACCGGCTGGCCCAGCCTTGGCGTGTTGCCGTGGTTTGATCAGGCCGCGCGCCTTCCCGCAGAGGACGTGATGGATCTACCTGCGCGGGCGCGCTCGGGCGGCGCGGGCGTGGTGGTCGCGGTGCCGCAACTGCCGCGCATTGCAAACTTTGATGATCTCGATCCGCTGGCGGCAGAGCCGGGCGTCGATCTGCGCATGATCACCCAAGGCAATCCAATTCCCGCAGACGCGGACCTGATCCTGCTGGTGGGCAGCAAATCAACCATTTCAGACCTCACCGCCTTACGGGCCGCAGGGTGGGACATCGACATCGCCGCGCATGTCCGGCGGGGTGGCCATGTGATGGGACTGTGCGGCGGCTATCAGATGTTAGGCCACACGATCAGCGACCCGGACGGCCATGAAGGGCCTGCGGGCACGGTTGAAGGTCTGGGCCATCTTGACGTGGAAACGGTGCTGGCGCCGGTTAAAAACCTGTCCCTCCGCGAGGGCACGCATCTGGAGAGCGCAGCACCGCTGAGCGGCTATGAAATCCATATGGGCCAGACCAAAGGGCCGGATTGCGCGCGCCCGTGGCTTGAGCTGGCAGGCGCGCCCGATGGCGCGTCAAGCCGATCCGGCGCGGTTCTGGGCTGCTATCTGCACGGGATATTTGCGTCAGACGCTTTCCGCGCCGCCTATCTGGGCACGCTTGGCGCGGTGTCCTCCGTCGTCTTCGAGGATCAGGTGGAAGACACACTCGACGCGCTTGGCGCACACATCGAGCGGTATTTCGATCTGGATATGCTGCTGGACGCGGCAGGCGTCCGCTAGGCTTATTCCAGCTCTTGGGCGGTCAGGGCGCGGTGGATTTCGCGGCGCACAAGCTTGCGAACATTCCGGGTGATCCGCTCGCCCAGAGCGCCCTGTAGTTCGGCGCGCACAATTTCGCTGACCAGATCGCGCAACGCTTCTTCATCCATCAGGGAATCATCCCCCGTCAGACCACCGGAATCCAGTGGCGGCGTGGCAGATGCGGTGTCCGTCTGCTCCTGATTGCTCTGTGTTTCGTTCAGGGGGCTGCCTGTGGCATCGAGTTCAATGTCGTCTTCCCACGCCATCGCTGCGACAGGCGCGGCTGCATAATCGCCGGTCCCCGCCCCGTCCGGCTCCCAATCCTGCCGGATTGCGTCGATCGCGGTCTCCAGCGCTGCAATTTTTGCCGTCAGCGGCACTGTGGCGTCAATTTCAGCCTGATTCTGCTCCGCCATGTCATCCGTGCGGGCCTCAAAAGGTTCTGCTGGGCTATCGTCATGCACGTCAGGCGCTGGCCCTTCGGTGCCGTCCGCTTCGCGATCCGCACCTTCGGAGGTATCGTTCTCGTCGAGGTCATCGCCATGCATCGGCGCAACATCGCGCCATTGCGCCTCATCGTTCGGTTCGGCAGCAGCATCCACCTGCGCGACCTCCTCGGCCAACGCATCCTGCACAAGCGCATCAAGCGTATCAAAACCGGCTTCCTGTTCTGCATCGTCTTGCCGGTAATCGTCGCTAAACGGTGCCTCCGGCGCGATGTCATCAGGCAACCGGTCAAGCACCTCATGGGCGACCTCTTCAGGCGATGTATCCGGATCTGTCGAAGGGGCGCTGTCCTTCGCGCCCGCGACATTCCATGTCTGCCGCGCGACGCGACCCAAATCCAATGGCCCTTCATCGGCGGGCTTTGCCGGTGTTTCTGCCACACGCAAGGCCGGCGTCAGAACAAGCTTGTCTTGCAATCCGGCAGGCCGGTTTTGCGAGGAATCCGTCGGCGCATTCCTCAATCCGGCCAACGGTCGCTTGTCTTCCGATACCAGACGGCGGATCGACGACAGGACATCTTCGACCTCTTCATTCGTGACAGGCTTAGACATAATTCACCACTCTCTGCTCGAACGAAAGGATAGCGCGATCAACGAATTCCCACAATGGGCGCAAAAAATTCGAAACGATAAAATGCGACATTTTGCCTTCGCGGGGTTCGTTTCTGTTTGATCGCCCTGACGGATACCCACCGCGCGATTGCGCATTCCCGGCATAAAAGCAGACAAACACGCCCGCCCGTGGCTGCGGGCGGGCGGAAAAGCTGCACCTATCGGGCGCGATCAATTTTTTTGTAAACGCTTCAAAACGCGGTCAAGTTGCGCGCCCTGCTCGGATCTTCTGGAAGGGCCGTCTTTGACCAGATTGTAGTATTCCGCTGGATCATAAAGCTGCACCGGCAGGCGCAGATCGCGCGCTGTTAGCTGGCCAGTGGATGAAAGTACCGCATAGGACGCCACATAAAGCTGGGATTGCGCGGAAATGCGGTTTGCCTCGGCGTCCAGAAGCACCTGCTCGGCGTCGAGTACATCCAGCGTGGTTCGCGCACCAAGAGTGGCTTCCTCACGCACACCACGAAAAGCGATCCGTGCGGCCCTTACCTCACCGTCAGACGCCAAAAGAGAGGCCCGTGCGGATGCAAGCCTTGCATAGGAGTTACCGACGTTCTGTTGGACGTTTCGGCGGACGACATGCAAATTGCCACGCTCAGCATCGCGCGCGGCCTGCGCGCGGCGGATGCTCGCGGGCAGCGCACCACCCGAATAGATTGTTCCTCCGGCATTGAGACCAACCGCAGCACTGGTGCTGAATGCATTGGAATCCAGCGCCTCGCTGGCGGAGAGAGTGCCGCGCAAGCTCAGCGTCGGCTTCGTGTTCGCCTCTGTTCTTTTGATCTGCAACTCTGCCGCCGATACCCTGTGCTGTACCGATTTCAGCGCCGGATGACGCCGCACGGCCAATGCCTTGGCCGCGTCCAGATTCGCATCAAGCTTGGGCAGGCTGGGAGGAGGCGACAAGCGACCGGGCTTGCGACCGATCACGTTACGGTATTCCTCGACCGCGATCAGGTAGTTGCCTTGCGCTGTGGCCAGACCGCTTTGCGCGTTTGCCAGTTGAGCCTCGGCAAGCGCGACATCCGTGCGCGTCACTTCGCCAACCTCAAACCGGTTGCGCGCGGCACGCAGTTCCTGCTCCAAAAGCCGCAGGTTATTCTGGCGCAGATCAACAAATTCCGTGGCCTCGATGACGCCCATAAAGGCTTCGACCCCCCGCAAAAGCACATCCTGCTCGATGGAGACGAGGGTCTCACGAGTCGCCAGCACGGTTTCTTTGGCCGCTTCCGTGCCAAACGCGCCCGCCCCGAAATCATAAAGCAGTTGCTCGGCAATCAGCGAGCCTGTCGCTGATAGGGAATCGGTATCGCTCACGCTGGGAAACGACGTCTGGCGCGCGCGTCCCAAGCTTTGCGTAATTGAAGCAGTCCATTGCAGTACAGGTTTCAGCGCCGCTGCAGCAAGGGCCACATCCTCGTCTGCGGCACGCAAAAGCGCGCGGTTCTGATCCAGAAGGCCCGAGTGTTTGTAGGCGCCGACCAAGGCATCAGCCAGCGTCTCGGCGCGGGCCGCAGGTGCCATGACAAGCATCGCTGACGCAGTGACAAAAGTTGCGCCCCACGCCATACGGCGCATCCCGGTCTTGATTTTCACGAATCCCATCTACATCCCTAACGTTTTTCAGCATAACACTTGTGTGTAGTCGCGAGCCCTTGCTGTAGCCGCGATCACAAGGTGAATGTTTTTTCTGTCTCGAAGCCGGGTAGAATCGCCGCAGTTGCATTGAATGCCAGCCGCCAACTCATTTTGTTGCCGCGCTTGTGCCCGATACGCGCTTCGCCCAACGGTCCGTTCATGAATATGCAACCGATCCGGCCACCGTCTTTGAGTTGATCAAGCAAGGCATCCGGTACGTTTTGCACCCCGCCCTGCACCACGATAGCGTCATATGGCCCGTGCTGTGCGGCGCCGTTCATCATTGCGCCCTGGTGCACAACCGCGTTGTCCGCGCCCGCCGCCAACAAGGCGTCCTGGGCCTCTTGCGCCATCGCCTCATCCTCTTCAACGGCCACAACCGCCTCCGCCATGCGCGCGATTACGGCCGTGGAATACCCCAGCGCACAGCCCACATCGAGGACAAGCTCGTTCCGGTCAATCGCCAGCGCATCAAGCATTTTCGCAAGCGTACGCGGCTCGACCATCACACGCCCCTGCCCCAGATCCATATCCTCGCCAGCATAAGCCGCTTCCCGCTGGGCCGCAGGAACAAACTCCTCACGCGCAACGGTCAACATTGCTTCGATGATGGGAAATTTTGTCACATCAGAGGGTCGCACCTGCGTGTCTACCATCATCGTGCGTCTAGCGGTGAAATCGGTCATGTGCGAAGCTCGTCTTTTTCAGAATCCTGTTGCGGGCAAATGTGCCATATCAGGTGGCTGTCTGCAACGCCACTTCCGGCGCAGCGCGGTTTAAACTGCCAAGCGCGTCCTCCAAAGCACGCTCACGGTACAAATCATGCATTTTAATTGAAAATGTTCACGCTTGCAGCCCCTTCAGATGCAGTTTGGCCACCCTAAAGAGAAAGGTGGCGCACCCTATATCAGGCGCTCAACAGACAATCGCCCCCAACGCAACCGAGCATGGCTAACATGGTTATTTGCGCCCAAGCGACGCAAATCATCTGCGACGACATGTCGGCAAACGGCATTGGCTTGCGCACAGATCCACACCGCATTGAGACCCGGGCAATAGGGAAATCTACCGCTATGTGGTTGCGCAACAAGGCGCGACACCCCTGCTAACGCGATCAGATACAAGGGACCGACCGCCAGCCGTGGCCGCAATTAATGATCGCCGCCTAGCGCAAGAACACCAAGGACCGCGCGCGACTGGCGGTTGCACTATGCCTTGGTACAGGGCGTTCTGAAAACGAAGTGGAGCGACATAGATCATGACGCACACCGATCAGGCCCAGAATACAGCATGCACGCCGACATCTGCCGCAAAGGATGCGAAGTTCAGGGGATTAGGCCCGGAACCGCACCGGATCGAAACAAGCCAGAACCTGAATGCCCCCAATGTATATTACAATGACCCTTGCGGTTCTTTTAGGATGCCGTTAGATCCATAAAAAAACCACGGTGGCGAGTTGGCGGAGTGGTTACGCAGCGGATTGCAAATCCGTGTACAGGAGTTCGATTCTCCTACTCGCCTCCATTTAAAATCATATACTTAGACGGAAAACGGCCGATTTACAGAGGGCCATTTTACAGGCATCTTACAATTACGTTCTTATGGCGTTCTTTTCGGCGCGCTGAACCAGCTCCAAAATCTTGTCGGTTTTGTCACTTCCGACCACGGCATAGACCTCAAGCATCTGCGTGGCGTAGCGCAAATTCCAGCCAAACACCGTGGCAAGCTGAAATGCCTCTGCTCCCGCTTCGAGCAGTTTCGTTGTTGCCGTGCCCCTGCAGTCGTGCATGTGGAGGCTGTAGCCCAGCGCCTCTTCGGTCAAACCCGCCTTGTTCTTCCAATGGCTCAGCCGCTGCGAAGCATAGCGTTCCGTCCACTGCTTCCCTGACGGATTAGTCAGAATATATTCCTGTCCATCCGGCGCACTATCAATGATCTCAGCCATTTTTGGCGTGATCGGTATATGTGCGTAAACGCCCCTCTTCCGGGTGGGGACTCGCAGCCGGCGATTACCGGATGGCAAAGTTTCGACGTTGAAGCGGCGAAGCTGGACGAGATCGGCAGGACGTAAACCGGTTTCTGTGGCCGCAATCAGAACGCGCCCGATATTCTCCGGCGCGACAGACAGGAATTGCTCGATGTAGGCAGGCGTCCATGTGATGTGGGCACGGTCGGCCTTGTAGACTTTGTCGAAACTGCAGTGATGCCGCTTAATCTTACCTTGCTTGACGCCCCAATTCAGCAAGATCGTGGCAACCGTGCCAGCGTAGTTGTATTGCTTGGGGCTGTCCTTCCAAGCTTCACGCCAATCATTTACTTCACCAAGAGCTTCCTACTCTTCGAACATCGTGGCAGGGTCTTCTCCGAACTCAGCGCTGAATCGGTCGAGCCAAAGACGGTAGTCCCGCTGAGTCCGCGACTTAAGGCGGGTGAACCTTGGCGATCTGATGAAGTCGTCCACGAGGTGTTCGGTGAGATAGCCGGAAGTCTTCGGCGATGCGGCGTCCATTGCCGCGACATATGCAGCGAGAAACTCGCGCTCGCGAGGGTGGCGGGACACTGATTTATAGAAACCCGTCCCCTTTCGCCCACGCAGGCTGGAATAGTAGTTGACTGAACCGTTGGCCAACCGCGCCTTAACACGGTGAACTTCCCGGGGGAGACTATCACTTGGCATTTTTGCGGGCCTTTCTTTGGTCGACGAGCGAAAGTTGTTCGTTGGGGCGGGCCACTCCTGGATCAACAAGCCCTCCGGCTCTATCTAAGCGCTCACGAACCAATTTCGGATCATAAACACCTTTCCGTCCTGGCAAAGGCTTAATACCCAACGAACGCCACCAAGCCCGACACTGTGAGGTCACGGAACTATACCCATGCAGCGGAGCAAGCTCCTCCCCAGTTATAAGTGTCAGATCCTGACGGTTCATGTCGGCACCTAGCCCCCTTTTGGGATAAAATTTTCATCAAAAGGAATCTCTACGCTGAAGGGTGTAGCAAGGGGCACCACCGGAGCAACTATGTCTTTCACACCTTGATACCTAAAAACATACAATACCTCAACACCTACGTCAAGAAAGTGTTAATAGGTATTTAAATTCTTTGCACACCCACCAACAATTCGTGATAGAAGTTTTTAAATAGACTTCTGTCAGAGGAGATTCCGCCTTCTTTTTCTTTCCAATTTACTCACCCGACTTCGACAGCGAGCCCTTCAAGAGATTTTGTAAGGCGTGCTATGCAGTGCGTGCATCCTATCCGACTCTATCGTTGCGCGGCCTCCAAGCTGTGATTTCTGTTGCCGCCGCGCCAAATGCCATGACATATCTTGAAGTCGCGGACCGGACAGGTCAGACTTATAGCTCTACGAATATCCAGTTAGCCTTGCTATCCGATGGTCGCGGACAGCAATCCGGTCTGGGCCTGATACTTCGCGTCCCTGGAGACGATCGTCGGCAGAAAAAGGTAATCGTTACGCCTGACGGCGCAAAAGTAGCTGGATATTTTCTTCCGAAGGCCGCAGTTTCTGGACGCTCATCAGACCACCTCTCGGAGTTGGGAAAGACTGTTCTGCCAGCGCTACGGCAGGTTTTGAGCGTTGCGCCCGACATCACACTCGGGACATTTTGCGTTCTTCTTTATGTAGTCGAAAAAAACCCACGGTTCGGCCTTAAGGGCAAGCCCTCGGTGGAGATTGCAACTAAACTCGGTATCTCAAACTTACCTCGTCACCTGGCAAACTTATCGACAGGCAACGGAACACGTAAAGGTCTAGGCCTCGTAGAAATGATCACTGACAAAGGGGACGATAGACGAGTGGTCGTCCCTTCCCTTACCGACGATGGACTGAAACTCATGGCAAACATCGCTGCCACTGTGCAAAAAAAGAAACCAAGTCCCATAAAAAAGCCCAAACCCGAATGCTTGGCCGACAATCCTTCTGAAGAAGACGTGGACAACTTTGACGATGATGATTTCGAATTCACCGATATAGAGTGGATGGGGGACGAAGGCGAAGAGCGAAACTCTGCAAAATGAGCATGTAGCGATAGGCATTCCATAATGTGGACCGCTCATGAAGTTTTAGTCGGCATTCATAGTTTGTAAGATCAACTTTCTAAGAATTCTGATTGCGCTCGCGGGTCGATTGAATGCCTATTTTGCCTGTTCTCTCACCATCAACATTGTGTTCCGACCCAGCGCAGATCAGGTCGGATAATGCGAGTGCTTAGGCGTATTAAACCGAATAAAGTTCGGCCTGATAAGCCGAACGCAGAGAGGCTCGGCGTGGAGTCAATCCAACGCCGGCTAGCCGGGACCCACTACCAGATGGAGCAAAGCCAACCAGCTGCGGACTGGCTCGATGTTACCACCGCGATGTAGCTATTTGCGGCAGTGTGACAATGACGTCAGCATCAGCATCTGATCTTCAAACTATCTATCGCGGGCTATCCGGACTACCCTGAGCCGGACAGCTCCACTCGGTCTTTCAGAGTGGAGAAGGTCAGGGCTTTGTCGAAGGTTAAGGTTAAGTTGAGCATTGTTTGATCGACGTCAGCGGAAACGGTTTCCAGCCTGTTGACCGCCCGCCCGCAGCAAGAGTTCGGGCTGCGAGTTTGCAAGACACTCATTTCAAACTCATTTCGTATTAAATTCGCCGTCGTTGACAAAGTCTTCCCCGATATCGGCTTTACGCAATTCCATCTGCAATACGCTGGTCATGTCACGTGCATTTTCGAGAAAAATGCCTTTTTCAGCTTCGTCTGTTGCAGCATCCGCCTTCGCCTGGATAGATTGCAGCTCAGTAAGTATTTCGTGAATGCTCCCAGCCTTGTAACGATTGAGAAGCGTGTTTAGTTGGTCGTTTGTAAGTGCTTTCATTGTGTTAGAGGTGGTCATTTGTTGTTTCAGAACCGTTGCTGATGCTTTCGTGGAAGTCTAGAATGCTGCGTCTGATACGATATGCACGGGGTCGATGCTTCCCGATCGGGCTCATTTGAATTGCATACTGTTCTTTTCACCGCCTTTAAAAAGGTAATCTTCGTCCACAAGATAGTTCAACGAAACTGGTAACTTGCTCTTCTCAAAGTAGATTTCTGACATTGTCGAGGGAAGAACATAAAAATATTGATCATCTTGATATCCTGGAGGCCCTTCTTGACCGGTGGGGACTGGTTTGGCCTCATCTATTGGCACAAAACGCAACTCGTTTTCGTTTAGATAATCGACGATCCTCTTGGTACTCTCGCTTTTATCCAACGGCATCGTTCCCCGCCCGTCTACCCAGCGCCGAGCAATTATTTTGACGGCATCAGATGCCATGCCCTTCGTCCATCCTGTGATACCGGATGCAGTCGCTATCTAGCCGGCAACAGCGATAAGGGCGAACGCGTCAAGAACACGCCTGATTTCCGTAGTCTTTTCATCGCCAGCGGTGATATCACAATGAGCTTGCAGCGCTGCAGTTTCTTGCCCAGATAATTTTTCCAGAAAGACCTTTAGTTGCTCCGGGGACTTCAGCATCAAAACTTTTACGAATGCTGCACCGGCTGGTCCAGAGGGCTCCCCGATTGCCTTATATAAAGCATGAACGAAAGCATCACTCGTGGCACGTCCATGCAAGTCGTCGAAGGCTCCGTATTTTCCTTTAACGGAAATATCAATCATCCGGACACCTTGTCCTCCCATAGCCGTCTTTCCAAGCTTACTGAGCGTGTCCAGCATCGAGTGCTCGCCCGTTGAGAATACAACAGTATTCCAGGACGAACGTTTTTTTGCTATTCCATCTATATCGCTGCGGCCTTTTCCCGCCCCTTGAGCGATTTTGTAGATCATATTACCAAAGTCTGCAGGTGGATCTTTCGGCAGTTCATCTAAGCCGAGGAGTATGTGACTAGACTGCGCGATCTCGCCTTCAAGTCCATTAATGGTGGCGGACCAAGTCTTATCTGTCTCACCTACTTTGGACCAGACAGTCAGCCCCGCGCGCAAGACACGGGTCTTACCCTTCGAGGTCAGGCCGTATAAATGAAAAATGATTGTTGCTAAGTCCGTGAAAGGCAGCAGAGCTGTCGAGAAGGCAAGCGCGATCGCGAAGATGAGATTGGTGTTTCCAATTGCCAGATCGGCAACCCCTTCGCGCCACGCGCCGAGATCCCCAATGTCCTTTCCATCCAAATTTCCCGCCAAGTGATACTCATGCGCCGCGTCTTTGCGAGTGATAGCGCGGACACTAGGGTGACAAATACATCAAGATCAACCGTCCAGCCAACTTTTTCAATCAAAATTTGGCATTTCGGCTCGGGCTAATTTCTTATGATGCGTGGGATCACTTTGAATGCAACTTCTTCGAATATTCGAAGCCCACTCGTAGACAGCATTGCGATAGCATCACGCGTCTTTCCATCCAGTTTTCCATTGGGAAGTATGCATTCAACGGGGACCCCTTTGTAATTGATGAACTCAATCACTCGCGACCATCTGTCTGGGTTGCGCTCCTGCACAATTGACTTGACGCGAAACGGAGCGCAAAATGCGGGGGGTGGTGACGTGCCAGAGCCTTTGAACGCGATGCCCTCTTTTGAGAGAGCATATTGTTTTCCCAGTGCATGAGCGATGTCTTCGAAGAATTGGCGCTGATCTATGGGCAAATTATCAATAAAGGCTGAAGGTTGCTTCGAAGCCCGACGAGGTGTGGCACTGGAAGTACCAGAATGTTGCGCGGTCATTGGAAAGTCCTATTTTACTATTAGTCAGCAGTTGCAGGCAGATTATCGGAGAGCGGGAGTTGTATTCTGTGGATATCTAAAACTGCGTGCGCCGCGCCTGTTTGAAGGGCGCCATATCATTGCTTACAGGATTTTCCTGACCATCAGCGTTTGCTGAAGTCCCTTGCGCGTGTAGATCAAAAGGCGTGACCTGCTTTTAGTGGGGTGATTTTCCGATCAACGGAACGCAGATCCAGCAGCAGTCTGTAGGGTGTGCGTGTTCCATCCTCAAACCAGATTGTCACTGCAGGTACCCCGGCGTGGGTGGACAGTTCCATCTCAGCATATTTTCCAGTCGCCATCTCAGACAAATGAATTTGACAAATATCTGGAACGAGGAGCCTCCAGGCACCTGCGTTGCCACTGAGATACATAAGTTCTTTCCTGGCATGGGAAGAGACCCAAAAGTTAATCTCACGAATAGCGTTACCGTCATTTTTAATGGTGATCAGATTTTGACCAAATGCGTCCATCGCCGTGGACAAAGTGGTAAAGTGGTAAAGTGGTAAAGTGGTAAAGTTAACCATTTATATGTTACTGTATTTCAGTATTAGACACTTATACACATATATAATGAGAAACACTTGCGCAAGCGCATATATGTTAACGCAACTTAAAAGTATTCATTCATGTAGATGAATTCGTAAAAACAGGCATTTACTCTACTTCAGAGCCGCTCACCAAGAAGGGAAAGTCCTCGATGCCCCGTTTGCGGCCATCCTGCAATCTGCACCACTTCAACAGACGTAACCGGGAAAGCTCACATCGATGGGCAATCACCGACCAATCTCGGTGGGACAGTCTCACCCGAGGATAGCGAAGCTACTTCGAAGAACCGATTGAAATATCTATGTACCCGCGAGGCGGTTTGTAACGCGACATAAGCTCACGTTACATTCAGGTTACATCGAGAAGTTACACCTAAGCATCTGTTTATATTATATTTATATATATGTAACGATGTAACCTGAAAATTGGGATGTATATAATAGCATGGCCAAATTATAGTTCTATGACGTCTGAGCAGTTGGACACTTGGACATCGTTGATTTTGTTGGAACCAAACAAAAGATTTTTGGGAATGTGTCCAACACAACGGGTTGGACAGCACCCCAAAATGCCTGAAGCTTTTGCGTTTTAAAGATTGCGGACAGCAAAAAAGGGTTGGATCACTACTGTCCGTCGTCATATAATATGGGACATCAGAGCGGCTTGAACATTGGAGGCTCTGGTTCGGTTGCGTGATTGATTATGCGGCTTGCTTTTGATGTTGCAAGCGGCGGTATTGGATTGTCTGTTTCTTGATTTTCTCCCTTTTTCTTAGGATGGCTTTGCCCCTACCAAAGTAGACGTCAGCTGGTGTGACGTTGTTCAGGCTCTCGTGGTAGCGCTGGTTATTGTAATATTCGACGAAGGCCCCAATCTGGTGTTCAAGGTCGCCGGGCAGATAGTAATTCTCCAGAAGAACGCGGTTCTTCATTGTCTGGTGCCAGCGCTCGATCTTGCCTTGGGTTTGCGGATGGAATGGCGCTCCGCGCACATGGTCCATCTTCTGATCTTCCAGCCATTTGGCCAGATCGCCAGAGATATAACAGGAACCGTTGTCGCTGAGCAGACGGGGTTTGTGCCGGACCACGGCCTGATCGCAGCCTGATGACGTCAGGGCCAACTCGATCGTGTTGGTGACATCCTCAGCACGCATGTTTGTGCAGAGTTTCCAGGCAATGATGTAGCGGCTGTAATCGTCGAGGATGGTGCCGAGATAATACCAGCCCCACCCGATGATCTTGAAGTAGGTGAAGTCAGTCTGCCACATCTGGTTGATGGCCGTGGTCTTGTCCGTGAACTCATCGGCCGCTTTGATCACCACATAGTCTGGTGCTGTGATCAGATCAGCGGCTTTCAAGATACGATAAGTCGATGATTCAGAAGCAAAATACCGCTTCTCATCAGTATATTTGACGGCCAGTTCGCGTGTGGTCAGCGCCTCATGTTCCAACGCAAACTCGATCAGATCATCCCGCCGGTCCTGCGGAATACGGTTCCAGACCGACTTTGGTCGAGGCGAACGATCCGCGAGGGCATCAAAGCCACCTTCGATATAGCGATCATACCATCGGCAAAATGTCGTGCGCGGGATACCCAGCGTATCAAGGGTCATTTTTGTTGGCAGGTGTGACCCCTCAACCGTGCGGATGATCTCTAGTTTCTCGGAAGCAGGGTATCTCATTCCTCGAACTCCCCAGCCCCTGTCATGCTTTTTTTGACCAGACGGTTTTCAAGGGTTAGGTCGGCCACGCATTCTTTCAGGGCCATGGCCTCAGATCGCAACTCCTTCACCTCAGGCGATGTCGCCTGACGCGCTGTGTCGCCAGATAGACGACGCTTTCCCGCTTCCAGAAATTCCTTCGACCAAGTGTAATACAGGCTCTCCGAGATGCCCTCGCAGCGACACAACGCCGAGATGCTTTCCTCCCCGCGCAATCTGGCCAAAACAATGCGGATCTTCTCCTCCGCCGAGTAGGTCTGGCGGGACTTGCCGCGGATGTTTTTGACCAGCTTGTCAGCTGCGTCTTTCGATGTTCCGGGCTTCTTGTTCATCTTCGCTCCTTAAACACTACGATGAACCAGAAACCTTCCGTTGTTCAAATCCTCAAACCTGTCCCACAGGTGCTGACGTCAGACACATCCGCGTCCCATCCGCCGGTCCAGTCCAGAAACGGATAACGGATGATGGCCCAATGATCATTGGCGCGGATAGAATGGCGGTCCTGTGCCAGAAACCTTGCCCTGTTCACGCTAGGATGGATACCCGCGTGCACAAAAAACAGATATCCAAGCGTCAGGTGCGTTGGGCCATTTTTGATCTCGCTTAGATATATCGGATGCAGTGAGCCGCGAACATGTGCAGCAATTTCAGGCCATGGGGTATCGAGATCGGACAGTCCCAACTCCAATAAGACACTCTTGCCACCGTTCATCAACCAATGAGCAAGATTTCCCTCCACCTCAAGGGCGTCGAGCATCATCAGATCGTGATTGCCGGGTAGGATGTGCAGATGATTTGCGCCCGCCTGCGACTTCCCGTCCATCGCCAGATTGACCGCCTCTACCGATGCGGGCCCTCGGTCAACCAGATCACCGAAAAAAACCAGATGTCGCGTTTTCGCACTGCGTGGAGTGGCGGCGATGGCGGACAAGGCTGCGACAAGAAGGGCGGCCTGCCCATCGACATCGCCTATTGCGAAGATTTCGGCATCCTCGGGCAGGCCCCTCCAGGGCAGGTTGAAAACCCGTATATGTGTTTTTGCTTGTGTCATGTCGATGATTGCGTGCGGATCAAATCTGTCATTAATATCTGCATGTCGGTATCCACTGCGATCTGATGTGGGTATCCCAGTGAAACATTGCGGATAGTCGTCTGCCCCCTGCGCAAACCTACAGGAATGTGCGTATGCCCGAAGAGCCACTCCTGCGGCTGATATCTATCAATCAATGCGGTCAGATCAGAGGCATAAGCCGCAGGCACCGGATGGTCTAACGGCAAGCAATCAGATAGCGGCGCATGATGTGTGACAACCACCGTCTGTCCATCATGTGTCTCCGCTAGTTTGCGCTCGAGCCATTTACGGTGATCGTTATGGACATGTGCAACGTCGGCTGGGCGGATACGCCGGTGTCCCGCTTTGGCGAGCCGGATGGATTTGTAATCGTTCATACCCTTCGCGGCGTCATACATACCACCCTCACGGGAACCATCCAGCGCAAAATCTGTCCAGAGCGTGCAGCAGACGTAACGGGTATCTCCGACGATAATTACCTGCTTTTGAGTGAAATGCACGCCAGCGTCAGCACAGATGGAGACCAGTCGTTCATCTCCATCTAGGACATGCTGGTAGTAATCGTGATTACCGGGCAAGATCCATGTCTTCGCTGGATCAACGTATTGCGCGAGATGCGTAAGCACATGAGGCCAGCGCACCTTGGGCTTGTCGGCAAGATCCCCGGCGACAATCAACGCATCAAGCGATGACAGTGTGTCGGCGTTCAGTCCTGCAAAAGGGTCGCGGCCGGATTGGAGCCATTGATCAAGATGCAGATCGGCGACGATCATCACGCTGTTTGCCATCGGGAACCTCCTCGTCGATCACTTGGCGCAACTTAATCGATTCGCGCAAATTGAACGATGCCTCATTGGCGCAGGGTTCTAGAAATCCTTGTCGAAAATACCTGAAACAAGGCTTGCATGATCCTTTAACTCATTGGTAACTTTCTACTTTAAAGTGAGGGTTAGTTGATGAAACTTCTTAAAGCCATATTGATTTCAGGCGCACTGTTCGCATCGTCCGCTCAAGCAGAAACTCAGGTGGATGGTCTTGTTACGATTTCGCCGGAATGGCATGAGGCAATTGCTGCCGGAGATTGCCTGACCCAGTCCGGTTTCGGTGAATGCGCCGCGGCTGAAACCTTTGGGCCCGCGCCGAACGGTCACATATATCAGGGACGGACCGAAGAAACATCCCGACTGCTGACCCGTTTCAATATCTATAGCGAAGAGTGCAAGGGCGCTGTCGGCCCAGCTAACATTGAAGGCTGGTGTGCCAAGAGGGACGAAGCGCGTGAGCTGCTCGCGAAGAACGGTATTTGCATGGGCGATACTGGGTTCCACCTTTGTGCGGTGGTGGCCGAGGAAGATCTGCCAATTTTCGGCACTTGGAGTTGCGGCGGTTCCACCACAGTGATCAATGCCAACACTTACACGACCGTCCAGACGCGGCAGATCGAAAGCATCGAGGAAATGGGAGGCGACTATTTGGTCTCGCTCGATGACGGCTCACGGTTTGCCGCGTTCGAGGTCACAGATACAACCTTCGTTTGGTATTCCCCCATGAGCGGTGACACATTTGAATGCCGCAGGCCCTAGGGTCAGGACCCATTAATTGATTGAGGTTGTCGCGTTGTCATGATTCACGATCCCTAGTTTCGGGGGATAACATTAGCAATTTATACTGGCTTACTGAGGCGCAGATGGAGCGTTTGCGGCCTTACTTTCCAAAGAGCCGAGGTCGTGCTCG
>CANMZB010000008.1 GCA_947502265.1 uncultured Sulfitobacter sp. | reverse complement strand
TGCTGCTCACGCTGCCGATCGGCGCGCCAGTCACGGGCAAATGCTGCAACCCGATTGTAGGATCCAGTGAAGCCAAGCACCACCAGATCAGCATGCAGATGCTTCAGGGTTCGCCGCTGCTTGCGCGACTTGCCCGCTTCCATCTTCAGCCAGCCGGTCAATTTGTCAGCGAAGGGATCAAGCTTGCTCTGCCGCTCCGGCGTCGTGAAACGCGGCTCTATCGTGCCCGCGTTCAAATGCTTCGTAATCGTATTGCGCGACAAACCAGTGCGGCGCGAAATCTCGCGGATCGATAGCTTCTCACGCAAAGCCATGCGGCGAATTATGTTCAAAAGTCCCATGTGTATCACTCCATTGCTCCCCATTGCGCATCGCGCTGGGGATAGGGTCACATGGCTCAGTTCTCAGTGGAAATTATCTGCTTACCTGGCTCACTTCTGCGTGGAAATTGACACTCATAAACTTCCTATCGTTCGCGAACCCGCTAACTCGACATTAACTGGAAACGACTATTTCAGGAAAGCAGTCATTCGTAGCATTGCAGAAAATAGCAAAATGGGCTCTCTGCTGCCGTTAGATCGGTCGCAGCATGTTCACATCAGGACGCACCATTACCGGCAAGGGCGGCCCGGAGCCGACTTTTATCGGCTGTCCTGATGCTGCGGTGCGGCCTGTCATTCCTGCCGTTCGCTGAGACTGCAAAGTTCGTTGATTGAAGAAATCACAATGTTTAGGCGAACCTACCGTTCGGGAAGTATGCTCAGTTCCTCGGGCGTCCATGAAAGCAATTGGAAGACGTGGGGAAATCGGTAATTCACTGCCCCTGCAAAGGTTGCACTACGACAGTGGGTCCGGTTGCCTTATCTGGTGAGCAGTTCGATTACCGCGTCCGCCCCTGCCGGGCTCGATATCGCCAAAGCCATCGGAACTGCCCCTCCAAGGTCAGGATTGGGTTTTTCCATGAACCGCATCACGAGAGCTCCGTTGCCTTGATGAACTCTGTCTACGACCACATAAGCTCGCGAAAAATCATAGAGTATCTGGCTTTTTGATGGGCTGAGGGGAATCTTTTCAGATTTAGCTCTGCGAAAGGCCCGCTCGGGAATTATATCCAATACTGGCCGTGAATGCATCACTGCTAAAATTTTCTCAAAGGATGAAGTCGGAAGACCACCTTCGACGTTGATTTCCAGTGAGGCGGAATCCCGGATTCCTTCAGGTAGTCCCAGAATTTCCGCAACGCGCTCAATATCCGTTGAGCGTGTGAGCTTGCTGTCCATAGAAAATCTCCTCTTCAGGGACCAACTGACAGTTATGCAGACGTATCGCAACCATAGCTGCTGGTTGGGCCCATGACCGTCCTCCCTTGCGCATTGAAGTCGCAATCACAAAATGCTGCATCCGCTTGATTGGCGTATTGGGCTGTTTGCCCACTTCGGGCACGGCGTCGCGTGGCATCGGCATTATCAGGGGCATCCGACACAGCAAGGATCGGCCCGAACCGGTCATCCACTCACGGCCATAATGCCGCACTGTGGCCCTCCTGCTGCCTTTCGTGCATCGCGCATAATCAATTTATGTCATGCTTAGCCGGGCCGCACTGATGGACAAGATCTAAGTTCTATGAACTTATCGTTGTAAGTGTACTGGGCATCACGGGAGAATGAGATGGAAACGTTGAGCGGAAAAATTGCTTGGATTACTGGCGCTGGCGGCGGCATCGGTGAAAGCTCGGCCAAGGCACTGGCGAGCAGTGGGGCGCATGTTGTTCTATCAGGTCGTCGGCTGGAAGAGTTGGAACGTGTTGCAGTCGAGATTGCGGCTGTCGGTGGCAAAGCCGAAGTTGCACAGCTGGATGTGGTAGACGCAACGGCCACGCAGGTAATTGCCGACGCGCTTATTGCACGCCTTGGGAGCATCGATATCTTCGTGGCGAATGCGGGGATCAATGTTCCCAATCGTTCAGTTGCACAGATTACACCGACGGATTTTGCAAAGGTGGTGGATATCAATCTAAACGGCGTCATGAACGGTATTCTGGCAGTCTTGCCGCAAATGCGTGCAAAAGGTGAAGGTACGTTAATTCTGACGTCTTCCTGGGCAGGGCGGTATCCCTCGCGTCTGACAGGTCCTGCATACAGCGCCTCAAAGCACGCAGTTGTGGCACTCAGTCATTCAATCAATCAAGATGAGGGGGTGAATGGTATCCGATGCACCGCCCTGATGCCGGGAGAAGTTGCAACGCCAATTATGCAATCACGGCCAAAGCCGCCTTCACCGGAGGATCTTGCACGAATGTTGCAAGCCGAGGATTTGGGCGCAATGGTGCGCTACATTGCCGAGGCTCCGGCACATGTCTGCATCAACGAGGTTTTGATTAGCCCGACCTGGAACAGAACCTTTGTTGGCGTTGCTGAGTTGGGTGGGATCAAACTCTGACTTTTTGGAGGGGGAGAGGGATTTCGCGCTGTCGCTTATTGGGGCCTGTCCACTCGATCACCTCTGGCAATCATAAGCGAAGTCCGCCGCGAAGGGCCCAGACCACTCATTCCGCCCACCGATAAGTGCTACAGCGCACAGTCCCAAAAGCAGCCATTGAACCGGCGAGCTAAACGGGGAATCCTTTGAATTTATTTTTCGTACATTTGAGATCGTTTCATGTTACGCGATTTGACCGAGACCTTTAATGTTCACAGGTCTGTTGCAACGCCTGCGCGCGCTCCGAAGAAGTCTCTTTTACAATTCAAATAGGTGGACGGAATGCTCTCATTGCATGCGATGCCCGACGCATTTACGATAAGCGAATGCGGGCTGATTATTGCCGCGATTTCAAAAATGCCAACTGATGAGGCTCTCCTTGTCGGCCGCAATAAAGATCACAACCTTCGCAAAGCAGAGTTGGTCTGGACAGATAACGTGGCTGGCTTGGGGTGGGTGATGGAGCGCCTGATCAAGCTTGTTCGTAGATCGAACAGAGATCGATTTGAATTCGATCTGCGCGAGTTTTCCGAAAGCCCCCAGGTGGCAATCTACAAGTCGTCAGATAGCGGACACTTTGACTGGCACTCCGACATTGGCGGCGGTCATGCCTCTGGAAAACGAAAGCTTACCCTCGTGCTACAGTTAAGTGATGCAGATACCTACGAGGGCGGCGACCTACAGATTATGCCCGGCGCTCAAGTTCTCACAGCCAATCGTGCCCAGGGGGCCGTTAGTGTTTTTCCGAGCTTCACGCTTCATCAGGTAACACCAGTCAAACGCGGTATACGTTATTCAATGACCGTCTGGGCACACGGGCCAGCATTTCGCTGAAACGGCCCCACCAGCCATTTTTCACTACCGTGATATGCTGCGGTGCAGCCATCGGTGCATCCATCGGTGCATCGCGCAGCATTACAAGGGCAGGAACCTTGGTCGACCACCCGCAGCAGATTTAGCGCTGTATAAGTATTGTAACTCAACTTAAAACGCCACCGCATCGCACGTCAGATCGAGCGTTTTTAAACGTTTCCTGTGGCCTTGAACGTACATCTCTTCAGCAATTGTGCCACCTGTTTGCCGATGGATGAGAATGCCTCCTGCCTCGAAACTTACTAGTTTTCAGGTGTCTCCTGACTGCGCGGGCAGGTGTAGAGTTGGTAGAGATAGCCACTTTTCAGGATTTGGTCGCGAGACATTGATGATGCAAAAATCGTTGTGAATTTTGTGTCAACCACGACCTGCTGCCCCTTAGGCAAAAGACCAGCCATCTTAACATCAAACTTGCGATAGGCCATAAAGCTGACAACTAATCGCGCGAGCAAAGCCTGTTAAAAACACCTTTAGAAGTTTCGGGTCAGCCCGATCGACAAGAAGCGGTTGTCGTAGCGTGCTAACGGAATGTTTGAGCGATTTTTTTCAATGCCTATCACTAGCGTCGGGGCAAAGCTACCTATGTGCAAATCGCGGTGGTATATGGTTGCCGAGAGCGATGTTTTCGCATCCTCTCTTGTGAGACCGAACAGCGGCTCCGGTCCGTTCCTGTTGTCGTAGTGCTGGCCCAGTTCCAAAGACGTCATTAACCCACCCCGCCATGCATAAAGCCCCGATATGCTCAGGGCCGTGCGGGTCCCCGACAGATTGGGCAGGTTACCCAAAGTCTTCTCATAATAGCCAGAAACCGTGACACGCGCGTTGCTTGTGATTGCGTGGGAATAGCTCGCGCTAAACAGGCCACGACGACTGTCCGGCAGAGCGACATCATGGCGTGTCAAACCCAAACTGACCCCGAAATCTAACCTGCCGCGTGTGCCGATGAGGCGGGCATATTCCGCCCAGATGCCGCTGGTGCGCGAATAGGGGGCATTCCCAATCCAACGGTATTCTTGCTGAATTCCTGCGGCAGTACTGCTGCGTGCATCCGGCGCATATTGTAATCCTGTCCGCGCGAACACCTGATAGTCGCGCAGGCTGACGCGCTCGTTATATCGGAGATGCGTCGCCAAGGAAAAAACGGCGCCCCATTGTTCAGTGATCTTCGGGGTATAGCGCAGGCCAGCAGTGACCAGCAGGCTCATTCCGGGTTCTGCACGCGCATCGGGGTTGAGTGCAAAGTCGAGACCACCGATATTGACGGTCTCGACATCGGTTTTCTGGCCCATATTACTTTCGGGTTTTACAGCAATTTCAAAAGAACCCGACCACTCGCTGCGCGCTGCGATCTGGGCCAGGAAGGTCTCTACCATCTGCGACTCGGCAGGCGTCAGACGGGCGCCACGTATCTGTTCCAACTGCCATTTCGCGCGAAAATTCTTTTCGAGGCGGTACAAGGCCACTGCCAGTTCGAACCGGTAATTCTTATCATTGGGATTGTCCGATACCAAACGCTCGAGCAAGGGCAGCGCCGCTTCGACCTGGCCTGCGGCCATTAACTCAAGTGCGCGCGGCCAGGTATTCGGGGCGGCGCGTGCGATATGGGGCTGTGCGCAAAGCACGCCCAGCCCCAACACGAAGATGCACAGAAATTTATGCACAGTTTAGTTTTTGTCGGCGTACAGGCTGCCACCCGTTGCGATCGAGGTTCCCCCGCCCGTCGGGAAGATCGTGGTCTGGTGCCCCCCCGAGATTTTTGCGCCGCCCGCTTCCTTTAAGTTTCCGTTTAGGATCATTCGGGCGTCGCCCGACAACCCGCCGCCCGGGCCGCTGACAGCACCGCGCAGGGTGGCCGTGACACCGGTTATTGTGCCCACTTGATTGGTCGTAGCAGTAACTGAATTTACATCACCGGCTATTGCATTTGCGGTACTCAGAGTGCCGGTTAAAGTGGTTGCTTGCCCGTTTACGTTGCCCGAAAAGTTACCAGCTGTCGCCGTAACCGGATTTGTAACACCACTTCCGAAATTCACGCCCATGTTGAGATTACCAACCACTGCTTCGGCAGCATCAGCGGCGTTGGCTTGGGTGAGCATGGAGATTTCGCCGGTGTAATTCGCGGTGCCAGTGATGGGCCGACTTGTCGGCACTAAAAAGATGTAGCTTTGCGACTTGGTGTCAAAGGCGGCTTGAGTGCTTGTACTACCGCCTGTGGTGCCACCAGTGGTCCCGCCACCAGTCGTCGATCCGCCGGTTGTGCCGCCACCGGTTGTTCCACCGGTTGTGCCGCCACCGGTTGTTCCACCGGTCGTGCCGCCACCGGTTGTTCCACCGGCTGTGCTGCCGCCGGTGCTGCCCGAAGGGGCGCTTGTCGGCGTGCTTGACGAGTTGCTGCCTAAACAGCCAGCCAGCGATAGAACTGCTACAACTGCGGTTGCCGTCTTAAATATGCTTTTAATATGCATAGTTTTAGGTACTCCAAAATCAACTTCGATCACTCTCCGGTGTGAGGCCTGTTTCACCGCCACAATCCGAGCTTTGTTCATCATTTGATAATTTCTTCGTTCCTGCTGCCCCCCGTTCAGGGGGTAATCGCGAAAAAGAATTGGCGGTAAACCCTGACCCATCTTAGGGTTATTTCTATTAATGAATTTCTTTACGGTTAGAGGACGCGAGCTGTGAGAGCATGGTATGCACCAGGGCTGATTTTTGCAGGATGTACGATTGGCAGCCTGTTGGTAGGCATTTGGGTACTTTTCCTGGCTCTCTCACAGCCTTCGCTTGGAATACGGCTGCAGGCCGATGGGGCGTATCTCGTTATTTCAGGGATCGAACAAAGCAGTGATCTGCCGACATCTGCAATTTCTCAAAGGCTGCTCAGCATCGGAGAGGTAGGCAAACCACCTATCGAGGTAAGCGCTGTCACCCTGATCGAAGAGCCCGACATGATAGGCGGCGAGAGCGGGCCCAAGGACTTTTACCTGCAGCAAGAACAGCTTTTTCAGGCGCTCACCAGCGGTCTGGTGTCGGTGACGGTTTCGAACGGAAAAGCGCAAACCACCCTATTGGCCAAAGTGCGGGAAAGGCGCGAGATCTCTTACCTGCCGATCAAGTTCTGGACGCAACTGACGGTGGGCTTTGTTGGGCTGATCATAGGAATTTGGCTTGTTTGCCTTAGAACACGCGATCTTGCGGCTTGGATGGTGTTGTTAACAGGTGTCGGTCTGGCGATGTCGTCGGGGGCTGCGGGGTTATATAGCGCGCGCGAACTGGCGCTTGGGTACGGGGTGTTCAAAGCAGCAAGCCACATCAACAGCATTGGCACATTTGTATTTGGGATTGGAATCCTGACATTGTTCCTGATCTATCCGCGCCAGATCGTACCGCGTATTATCTTACCCCTGCCTGCTGTTCTCATTGGCAGTGTCATGTTTTTTATCCAGATTGCTGACTGGCCACGGCACGTCGGACTTATACAAGATTCGGTTGCGGTTATCATGCTTGCCTTGCTGGGGGCCATCGCGTTTCAGCTTATCGTGAATCGCCGCGATCCCGCCGCCCGTGCGATGCTGGGCTGGTTGGGCGTGTCTGTTGCGCTCGGGGCTGGTGGTTTTGTCATCACTGCGATCCTGCCAACGCTGCTGGGACGCGAGGTCTTGGTGCCGCAAAGTACCGCATTCCTGTTCTTTCTTTTGATCTATGCAGGGATCGCGCTCGGCGTTGCGCGCTACCAGTTGTTTGATCTGCCCACATGGTCTGCTGGCATTCTGTTCTACGGGTTTGGGGTGGCGATACTGTTGCTGTTAGATGCAGCATTGATCTATGGTCTTTCGGTTGAACGCGCGCCCGCTTTCGCGACCTCGCTCGCTTTAATCGGGATGCTATATCTGCCCTTTCGCAGACGCGTCGCCGACTGGGTCCAGAAAAAGGACACCATGCCCCCCGAAGAGATCTATCGTCGCATCATCGAAATTCCCCATAGCATCGAGCCGCATCAAAAAGAGGCTGTGCTGATCAAATTTTGGGATGACCTTTTTTCCCCTTTGTCCATCACCCCTTTGGATAAAGGTACAGATGTCACAACCGCACTGCATGAGAATGGAGCTTCACTGACCATAGCGCCCGTTTTTGGCTTGCCGGCTCTGCGCCTTGACTGGGCCAAGCAAGGCACGCGCTTGTTCTCGAGCAAAGACCTAACGCGTGCCAAAACCATCAGCGGCTTTATCGAGACAAGCCTGCAGCAGAACCAGATCTACCTTGATGCTATCGAGACCGAACGCACGCGCATCAACCGTGACATGCACGACAACATCGGCGTACTGCTGGTGAGTGCCCTTCATGACGCACGCAGCGACCGCAAGAACGACCTCATCCGCCAGACCCTGACAGATCTGCGTGAGATCACCGCTCATCCAGATAAACAAAAACGCGCGCTCCACAGCCTTATCGCCGATCTGAGGGCCGAAGCCTCGACCCACTTCGAGGTGGCAGACATCGCTGTGGAGTGGCGCTATTCAGAGCTGCCTGATGTCGAGATTGATCCAATGGTCGTGCAAACGCTGCGGGCGCTCTTCCGCGAGGGGACGAATAACGTCGTTCGTCACTCAGGCGCGAAGAATGTGGTGTACGCGCTGTTGTATACCGCCCCTGAACTCTTAGTCACTTTGCGTGATGATGGGCTCGGTTTCGATCCGCACAGTTCCCCCAAAGGGAATGGTATTAGCAACCTCGCCAACCGTGTTGCCAATTTGGGTGGCGTATTCGATTTGAAAAGCGACGCGTTCGGCACCGTGCTGTTTGCCCGGTTTCCTATCGAACAGCCTCGAGTGGGAGCCGCGTTATGAAGCACATACTCATCGTGGAGGACTTGCTAGAAGTGCGTCTTTGGCTCGAAAATATCGCCCGTAAAATCTATCCCGACGCAAATATCATGCTCGCGGAAGGGGTACGCTCCGGAAAGAGGCTTGCCTCATCGAAAGTCGATCTTGCACTGATCGACCTAGGGTTGCCCGACGGCTCGGGCATTGACGTGCTTCGCACGCTAACGCTTGAAAACCCGGCCTCGATCAAGGTTGTGACAACCGTGATGGGTGACGATGCCAGTATCGTCGCGGCCCTTTCAGCGGGAGCAGACGGCTACTTGCTCAAGGAAAGCGAAGAGGCTGTCCTTATACGTCATCTCGAACAACTGGCCCATGGCATCCCGGCCATCTCACCCTCGATCGCGCGCAGGATCATGGAGCATTTCAGGCTGACAGGTCCCGCCAGTTCGCAAAAACATAACCTCACTGAACGGGAAACTGAAGTCCTGCGGTTAATCGGGAATGGTTTGCGCAATGCAGAAGTCGCAACCGAAATGGGCATCGCTGCCTCCACTGTAGCCGGTTACATCAAGATCATTTACAGCAAGCTTGGAATCAGCTCGCGCGCCGAAGCCGCTTGGCATGCAAGCCAGCTTGGACTGCGCTAGGGCTGTAGGCGACGCGCTAGGGGCACACCCCTTTGAAATCAATGTCCGCTTGCAAGTCTGCTTTTTAGTCTTTTGCACCTGCAGAGAATGTCTGCAAACCGCCGTCTTTGACGGTAAAAGCTGTGGTCGCTGGCAATCACTAAGCATTGATTTGGTAAGCGTGATCTGGTTTTGGCGTATTATACAAAGGCAAGTATTTCTGAAATCGAGCTCCCGCAACCAATAAATACTATACTTTTCATAACCTCCTGCTCGCAGGAGGTTTTTTGCTGTTCGATCTTTACGTTTACGCCGAAATCCATCGACAGGATCTCGGGAAGAGTGTCGTGAATCTGCAATTGCGGCGCCATACGCTTACCGCCTGTCGACACCACGATCACTAAGGGAGACTGACGATAGCAAGCTGTATTGCATTGCTCCTTTCGGCTGGAGCTAGGGGAAACTCCAAGCAACTTCTGGTCTGTGCTTAATCCGTTTACAGCTCCAGGCTCAGCTGTGCAGTGATGCGGCTCGCATCCAGTCACATTCTCCTAGTTGAGAGTTTTTCTGTGCGCTTTTTTGGATTTGCAACCAACTCAAGCGTTCGTCACATGTTTACGCATTCGATACTGCCCTCGTGAAGAGGGCGTGATATCAATTTCTAAGACCCTAATTAGTAATTCACATTGATTTAATAATTGACAAGGGGCGCCGAATCTAGAAGTTTGCCGTGGAGAGCGTCATCCGGCAGTTATTGGAAAACTCATGCTTAACGAGTTCCGCAACGCACCCAGAGGTGAGATTGCCCTTACAGGGCGTGCTGCGCGCGGATCGAACCAGGGCGGAATGCGGGCCTACAATGAGCGTCTGGTTCTGTCGCTGGTGCGCGAGAATGGGCCGATGTCAAAAGCAGAGATCAGCCGTATCACAGGGCTTTCTGCGCAGACGGTTTCTGTCATCATGCGTGCGCTTGAAGCCGACAGTCTGTTGCAAAAGGGAGCGCGGGTGCGCGGTAAAGTCGGGCAGCCTTCGGTTCCGATGGGCCTGAATGCCGATGGCGCCTTCTTTTTCGGGCTGAAGATCGGGCGCAGGAGCACCGAGATCGTTTTGGTCGACTTCGAAGGCAAGGTGCGGCGCCACACAAAGGAAGTTTATTGCCATCCAATGCCCGATGCTGTCATGCACTTTGCGAATGAGACACTCGCCGCTTGGCTGGGCGACATGTCAGAGGCCGAGCAGGGACGTGTAGCAGGCCTCGGCATCGCCATGCCATTTCGTCTTTGGGAGTGGGACAGGTCATTGATGCAGGTTGGCAGGAGGCTTGATGCCTGGCGCGACCGCGATATTGCGGCGGAGCTTGGCAAGTCATTCGGTTTCCCCGTCTATCTCTGCAATGACGCCTCGGCGGCTTGTGGTGCGGAACTCGTCTCTGGTGATCAGGACAAACCGAGGGATTTCCTGTACTTCTACATTGGCTATTTCGTCGGTGGCGGCCTTGTTCTGGACAACAGACTTTACGAAGGCAGAACCGGCAATGCGGCGGCGCTCGGGTCTATGCCGGTTGCGGTACAGGAGGGCGGCGCGCGTCAGCAGCTTGTTGACGTGGCTTCACTGGCGACGCTGGAGGTGATGCTGGAGGGCGCGGGGCAGGGCAGGCCGACGAGCTGGAGCCATCCTGATGCGTGGGATTTCTCGCGCGAGCTTCTGAACGACTGGCTCGACGGGGCGGCAAAAGGCTTGGCGCAGGTGATCGTTTCGGCCAACTGCCTGATCGATTTTCAAACCGTTTTGATCGATGGCTCGCTTCCCGCGCAGGTGCGTGCCGATCTGGTGGCGCGCACAGGGCTTTGCCTGAACGACTTCGCTGTGTCCGGTGTCGAGATACCCGAAGTTCGGACAGGTACGATCGGCGGCGATGCCCGATCGCTTGGTGCCGCAAGCTTACCACTTTCGGATCGGTTCCTCGTCGATCGCAACGCATTTTTGAAAGGGTAATCCATGATACTTTGTTGCGGAGAATCCCTGATCGACATGATACCAACCGCGACTGTGACGGGCGCTGAAGGCTTTGTTCCGCATTCGGGCGGCGCGGTGTTCAACACCGCGATAGCGCTTGGCCGCCTTGGCGTTCAGACGGGCATGCTGTCGGGCGTCTCTACAGATATGTTCGGCCGGCAACTTGTGGACGGGCTGAAGGCCAGCCATGTCGATACCTCCCATCTGATCATGTCAGAACGCCCGACAACGCTCGCCTTTGTGCGCTTGGTTGGCGGCCACGCAACATACGACTTTTATGATGAGAATTCGGCTGGGCGCATGCTCTCGCCCGAAGACATGCCTGCGCTTTCGGGCGAGGTTTCGGCGCTCTACTTTGGCGGCATTAGCCTTGCCTGCGAACCGGGTGCAGAGGCTTACGCCAGCTTGCTGGAGCGTAACGCGCAGGGCAGGGCAGTGATGCTCGACCCGAACATCCGCCCCGGTTTTATCCGTGACATTGCGTGCTACCGCGCGCGGCTTGACCGTATGATGGCCCTGTCAGATATCGTCAAAGTTTCGGATGAAGACCTCAACTGGCTGATTTCCGAGCCGCTCTCGCTGCGCGAAAAGACGGAGAGACTTATGGCCAAGGGGCCTTCTGTTGTGATCCTGACGCGCGGCGGTGAAGGGGCGACAGGCTATCTGGCGAGCGGCGAGGAGGTCCAGGTATGCGCCGTCAAGGCTGAGATCGCCGACACGGTTGGCGCGGGTGATACGTTCAACGCGGGCATCCTGGCCAAGCTCTCAGAGCTGGGGCAGCTTCACAAGTCAGGTCTGGCCGATCTGTCAGCCGATGTACTGACCAAAGCTCTCGAGCATGGCGCACAGGTAGCTGCGATCACGGTTTCACGCGCTGGAGCGAACCCGCCTTGGTCCGAGGAATTCTGACATGAACACGAGGTTTGCGGATTTTTCTTACCCCACAATGTTAGCGCTATCAGAATTGCACCTTTCTTCAACTCAAAAAAGGACAGGACAATGACACTCAAGATTGCAATCAATGGCTTCGGACGCATTGGCCGCGGTGTTCTGCGCGCGCTCATTGAAAGCGGCGAGACGGATATCGACATCGTCGCCATCAATGATCTCGCTCCCGCCGAAAACATCGCCCATTTGTTGAAATACGACAGCGTTCACGGGCGTCTGCGCGAGCGGGTGCAAATCGCGGGGGACTGCCTCATCGTAGGTGCGCGCAGCATCCGCCTGACAGCGCTGCGCAATCCGTCCGAGCTGCCTTGGCAAGACGTCGACATCGCCTATGAATGCACAGGTTTCTTCACTGAACGCGCGGCGGCGGCGCAATATTTGCAAAACGGCTCAAAGCGTGTGCTGATCTCGGCTCCGGGCAAGAACGCCGACAAGACGGTGGTATATGGCGTCAATCACACAGAGTTGACAGCCGATGATGTCATCGTCTCCAACGCCTCTTGTACGACCAACTGCCTTGCGCCTGTGGCGATGGTTCTGGACCGCGCCTTTGGCATCAAGACCGGTTACATGACAACGATCCACGCCTTTACCGGCGATCAGCCAAGCCATGACACAAACCACAATGATCTCTACCGCGCGCGTGCAGCGTCTGTGTCGATGGTGCCGACGTCGACAGGTGCGGCCAAGGCGATTTCGCTGGTGCTGCCGCACCTTGAAGGCAGGCTCGAAGGCTCTGCCGTGCGCGTGCCGACACCGAATGTCTCACTGATTGACCTCAGCTTTATGCCCGAGCGCGAGGCGACCCGCGACGCGATCAATGCTGTGATTGCGCAAGCCGCAGCCGGTGAGCTGGCTGGCGTTCTGTCCTATGAGGAAGATCCGCTTGTCTCGGTCGATTTCAACCATGATCCGCATTCGTCATGTTTCGCGGCGGCACAAACCAGCGCTACGCAGGCTGGCATGGTGCGCGTGGTGAGCTGGTATGACAACGAGTGGGGATTTTCGAACCGCATGATTGACACCGGGCGCACCATCGGGGCTTTGCTGCGCGATGCCCGTCCGCTCAAGATGGCAGGTTAAACAAATGGTCTCTCGCGTCATTCCAGTTGACCCCTTCGACCTCGTCATTTTCGGCGCCACGGGCGATCTGTCCCATCGCAAGATCCTGCCCGGCTTGTTTCATAGATTTACAGTGGGCCAACTGCCTGAGGAGGCGCGTATCATCGGCGCGGCGCGGTCGGATTTCACGCAGGAGGCGTTCCGCGAGCTTGTGCGCGAAAGCCTCATCGAGTTCGCAGCCAAGGCCGCAAAACAAGCAAAACTGGTTGAGCAGTTTCTCGACATTCTGACCTATGTGCGCGTCGATGCGACAGGTTCGGACGGGTGGTCCGAACTGAAAGATGTCATGCGCGGCGATGTCGTGCGGGCCTTTTACCTGTCTGTCTCGCCCACGCTGTTCGGGGCCATTGGCGCCAGCCTGCATCAACATGGCATCTCCACACCTCAAAGCCGCATCGTGGTGGAAAAGCCCTTCGGCCACGATCTTGAAAGCGCAAAGGTACTCAACGCTGAGCTGCGGCGGAATTTCAACGAGAGCCAGATTTACCGTATCGACCATTATCTCGGCAAGGAGACCGTGCAGAACCTGATGGTCCTGCGTTTTGCCAACTCGCTATGGGAGCCGCTGTGGAATGCGACCCATATTGACCACGTGCAAATCACCGTAGCCGAAAGCCTTGGTGTCGAAGGGCGCGGCGAATACTACGACCGTTCAGGTGCGATGCGCGATATGGTGCAAAACCACCTGATGCAGCTTTTGTGCCTGACGGCGATGGAGCCGCCCTCGAAGTTTCATCCAAATGCCGTGCGCGACGAGAAGGTCAAGGTGATCGAGGCGCTGGAACCTGTCGACCCGTCAGATGTCGCGCGCGGCCAATACCGCGATCAGCGCGGCGCGGGGAGCTATCGCGACCATGCCGGCAACCCCGACAGCCGCACCGAGAGCTTTGTTGCGATGAAGGTCACCATCGGCAACTGGCGTTGGGCAGGCACACCGTTTTATCTACGTACGGGCAAGAAGTTGCGCGGGCGCAGTTCCGAAATAGCGGTTGTGTTCCGCGATCCGCCCCACATGATTTTCCCCGCGATGGAACGCCGCGAAGGCAACGCCCTCATCATTCGCTTGCAGCCCGACGAGGGCATCACCCTGCGCAACACTATCAAAGAGCCCGGTCCCGGCGGCATGCGTCTGGCCGAGGTCAAGCTGGACATGACCTTTGCCGACGCACTTGGCGAGCAAACCGAGCCTCAAGATGCATATGAGCGGCTGATTATGGATGTGATCCGCGGGGACCAGACGCTGTTCATGCGTGGCGATGAGGTTGAGGCCGCATGGGCGTGGGCTGATCCGATCATTTCCGGCTGGGAAGAGGCCGGACAGACACTTGCAGGCTATGACCCCGGCAGTTCCGGCCCGGAAGATGCATTGATGCTGATGCACCGCGATGGACGCCGCTGGCGCGAGATCAGTTGAAAGGACGTCAAATGACACTGCACCGTACTTTAGAGAGCGTTACAGAGCGTATTATCGAGCGCAGCGAAGCCACGCGCCGCCCATACCTCGACCGTATGGATGCGGCACGCGTCAAAGGTCCGGCGCGCGGGCACCTTTCGTGCAGCGGGCAGGCGCATGCCTATGCTGCCTCGGGTGACGACAAAGACAAACTGGCCATAGGTGCTGCGGGAAATCTCGGAATCATCACGGTATACAACGACATGCTCTCGGCACATCAGCCCTTTGAGCGTTTCCCCGATCTGATCCCCGAGGCGGCGCGCGCAGCGGGCGGCACCGCGCAAGTTGCTGGCGGCGTTCAGGCAATGTGTGACGGCGTCACCCAAGGCGAAGCGGGCATGGAGCTTTCGTTGTTCTCACGCGACGTGATCGCGCTGGCCGCCTCCGTTGCGCTTAGCCACAACACGTTTGACGCGGCCGTCTTTCTGGGTGTCTGCGACAAAATCGTGCCGGGTCTTGTGATTGCGGCACAGGCCTTCGGGCACCTGCCTGCTGTCTTCCTCCCCGCAGGACCAATGGAAAGCGGCCTTTCCAACGATGAAAAAGCCAAAGTGCGTCAACAATTCGCCGCCGGCGAAGTGGGCCGCGAGGTGCTGATGGCCGCCGAGATGGCGGCCTACCACGGCCCCGGCACCTGCACATTCTATGGCACCGCCAACACCAACCAGATGCTGATGGAGTTCATGGGGCTACACCTGCCGGGCGCAAGCTTTGTGCCACCAAACGGCGCGATGCGCGATGCCCTCACGCAGGAAGGGGCCAAGCGGGCACTTTCGCTGAGCGCATTGGGCAACAACTACACCCCTGTGAGCGCCATCCTTGACGAGCGCGCCTTTGTGAACGGGATTGTCGGGCTCAACGCCACGGGCGGCTCGACCAACTTGCTCATTCACCTTGTCGCCATGGCGCGGGCAGGCGGCATCATTCTGGACTGGCAGGATTTCTCGGAGCTTTCCGATGTCACGCCGCTTCTCGCGCGGGTCTATCCCAACGGGCTGGCGGACGTGAATCATTTCCACGCGGCTGGCGGGCTTGGTTATATGATTGGTGAACTCCTCACAGCAGGCTTGTTACATCCCGACACGATGACTGTCGCTGGCGAAGGGCTTGAGCACTACACTGCCGAGCCGAAGCTGAAGCTGAAGCTGAAGCTGAAGCTGAAGCTGAAAGAGGAGGGGCTTGTCTGGGAAAAGGGTGCAAGCACCAGCCTCAACGAAAAGATCCTGCGCCCCGCACGTGATCCGTTCCAAAGCACTGGCGGGCTGAAGCGCATGACGGGTTCGATGGGCACCGCAGTGATGAAAGTCTCTGCCGTCGCTCTCGTGCATCATGTGATCGAAGCGCCCACGCGCGTCTTTGCCGATCAGGACGCTGTCAAAGACGCCTTCAAGGCGGGCGAGTTTACAGGCGATGTTGTTGTTGTCGTGCGCTTCCAGGGGCCTAAGGCCAACGGGATGCCCGAATTGCACAGCCTGACACCGCTGTTGTCCATCCTGCAGGGAAGGGGCCACAAGGTCGCCCTCGTGACAGACGGGCGCATGTCGGGCGCATCGGGCAAGGTGCCTGCCGCAATCCATGTGTCCCCCGAGGCTGTCGACGGTGGCCCGATCGCCCGCGTGCGTGACGGCGATATGGTGCGCGTTGATGCAGTGGCTGGCACGCTCGATGTCTTGGCCGGCGATCTTGACACGCGCCTCAATACGACCGTTGACCTTTCCACCGCGCAGGCCGGTACGGGGCGCGAGCTGTTCGCGGCATTTCGCAACACCGTTGGTGCCGCCACGAGCGGCGCAACCATTTTCGGAGATTGACCCATGACCCTTTCCGCCAGAACTGCCAGCAAACGCACGCGCGAAATTTGCGCGCTCGCCCCGATAATCCCTGTGCTTGTCATCGAAGATGCCGACACAGCGCGCTGTCTGGCCGAGGCTCTTGTCGCGGGCGGGCTGCCCGCGCTTGAGGTGACATTGCGCACACCCGCAGCACTTGAGGCCATTCGCGTCATGTCAAAGGTGGCGGGCGGCCATGTGGGCGCCGGCACTCTGATCACCCCTGAAGATGTGCGCGCGGCAAAGGCGGCGGGCGCTACCTTTGGTGTTTCGCCGGGGGCAACAGACGCGCTGATTGCGGCCTGCGAGGAAGAGGAACTGCCGCTTTTGCCCGGCGCGGCCACGGCGAGCGAGGCAATGCGTTTGCTGGAGCGGGGTTATGACATGCTCAAGTTCTTCCCGGCTGAGGCCTCGGGCGGGGCGGCGGCGGTCAAAGCGATCGGCGCGCCGCTGCCGCAAATCATGTTCTGCCCGACAGGCGGCGTGAGCCCGGCGAATGCGCGGACTTACTTGGATCTGCCGAACGTGCTCTGTGCGGGAGGAAGCTGGGTTGCGCCGAATGACAAAGTCATGAGCGGTGACTGGTCAGGGATCGAAGCTTGGGCACGGGAAGCGGCGAAGCTGGGAGACGTGCAATGACGGAAACCTGGCAGAAGCTGGAGGCCAATGCGGCGGCGGCTCAGGAGCGGACAATCATCTCGCTTTTCGAAGACACCGGGCGATTTGAACGCTTTTCCGCGTCGAGCGACGATCTGCTGCTTGATGTCTCCAAGGCAAACCTCGACCACGCCGCGCTCGGGCTTTTAGTCAAGTTGGCGGGCGAGACAGGCGTTGCAGAGGCGCGGGCGGCGATGCTGTGCGGTGACAAAATCAACGAAACAGAGAACCGCGCTGCGCTCAACAGCGACCGGGCCGCTGGTCGTGGAAGGGGAGGATGTGCGCCCTGCCATTGCGAAAACACTGGCACGTGAGAAGCAATTTGCGCAGGGCGTGCGGGACGGATCGATCGCGGGGCAAGGCGGCGCGCGGTTCACGGATGTGATCAACATCGGCATCGGCGGATCTGATCTCGGCCCCGTGATGGCGACACTGGCGCTCGCACCTTATCACGACGGGCCGCGCTGCCACTTTCTGTCCAATGTCGACGGAGCACATGCTTATGACATCCTGAAGAAGTTTGACCCAAAGACGACACTTGTGATCGTGGCATCAAAGATGTTCACGACCACCGAGACAATGACAAATGCGCGGACCGTTCTGGGCTGGTTGCGCGATGGCGTCGGGCCGGACATCGGCGCGCATCTGGCTGCAGTGTCGACCGCGTTGGAGCTGACAAGCAAGATGGGCATAGCCGAGAGCAGCGTGTTCGGTTTTGCCGATTGGGTTGGCGGGCGTTACTCGTTTTGGGGGCCTGTCGGGCTGCCGTTCATGCTGGCAGTGGGGCCGGAAAACTTCCGCAGTTTTCTCGCCGGTGCAGCCGCGATGGACCGCCACTTCCAAACTGCCGAGCCGCGGCAAAACCTGCCGATGCTCATGGCGTTTGTTGGGGTGTGGCACCGCAACTTCTGTGGCTATCCTTCGCGCGCTGTGCTGCCTTATGAGCAGCGGCTACCGCGACTGCCCGCCTACCTGCAACAGCTCGACATGGAGAGCAACGGCAAGTGCGTGAGCAAAGACGGCGCGCCGCTCGCGCATGCTTCTGGCCCGGTTGTCTGGGGCGGACAGGGGACAAACGGACAGCACGCCTTTTATCAACTTTTGCATCTGGGCATGGACGTGATCCGCGCCGAATTCCTGATCGCGGCGGAGAGCCATGAGCCTAAGTTGTCGCACCATCACGCGCTGCTGAAGGCCAACTGCCTTGCGCAGTCAGAGGCCTTGATGCTGGGGCGGTCCCAAAAGCAGGCGATGGAGATCGCCGCGAACCTCGGCTATGGCGGGCAGGAACAGACGCGCCAAACCGCGCAGCGCAGCTTTCCGGGCAACCGCCCCTCGATCACCTTGGCTTACCCCAAGCTCACGCCCTTTGTGCTGGGGCAGATCATCGCGCTTTACGAGCACCGTGTGTTTGTTGAAGGCGTGATTTGGGGGTTTAACTCTTTCGACCAATGGGGTGTCGAACTTGGCAAGGAACTTTCGAACGCGCTGCTGCCTATGGTTCAGGGCTCTGACTGCACCTCAAAGGATGCCTCTACGAGGGGACTGTTGAAGAAGCTGACAGCGCAAGACGCACGTCAAGGCCATGAATTTGGACACTTTCCTGTCGTGAAGTGCAATCCTCGATGCTGGTGAAACTCCGGCATTGCACAATCCTCGACCTTGCCCGTATGCTGCAAAAAGTTTACGCGCGTATCAATTCGTAAAGATCGGGGGAGGAATGGAACAGAAAAAGGTCCGCAACATGGAGCAGTTTGCCGCGGTCAGCGGTATATCGCGTCCCACGCTCTCCAAGTATTTCAACGATCCAGACAGCGTGCGCAGGTCTACGCGAGATCGGATCGAGCAGGCGCTGACGCAGTATGATTATCGGCCCAACGTCTATGCGGTGAACCAGAACAGAAGCAAGACGAAGAACATCGGTGTTGTGGTTCCCAATCTTGCAGACCCGTTCTTTTCGGAAATAGGCCGCGAAGTCGAACTTGCCTGTCTTGCAGCGGGATATAGTCCTATTTTGCTCAGCTCGCATGGCAACCCGGAACAAGAGCGTGCCAACCTCGAGGCGCTTCGCTTGCTCAAGCCCGCAGGGGTGCTGTTGGCTCCTTTTGGCCGGGCGTCTGACCGTGCTGACATCGAAGCCTTCAACAAGGACGTGCCGGTTGTTCTGTTTGACGCCAATATCGAAGGTGCGTGCGAGGCCTTTGTTGGAACGAACAACTTTCAAAGCGTCGACCTTATTGTCGAATATCTATGCCGAAGCGGTGAACCCCCGTGTTTTTTCGAGATGAAATCACCAAGCAATCCGAACGCGAACAAGCGACGGCAAGCTTACCTTGAAAGCATGCAAAGGCACGGCCACACGCCGCATATATATCAGGCTGAGGGAGAGGGCTGGAAATTCGAAGAGATCGGCAGCATCGAGGGGGGGCGCCTAATGTCTAAAAATGCACTCGCGACCAACACGGTGTTATGTTCCAATGACCGGCTGGCCATCGGGATGTTGTCGGCGGCCTATGGGCTGGGGATAGTTGTCGGCCATGGCGAGGGCGGCGCGCTGCGCATTGCCGGTCATGATGACCACCCGTTTTCCCGCTACACCTGCCCGTCGCTGACGACCATCGCGCAAGATTATGCCGCGATTGCGAATCGCGCCGCCAGCACATTGTTCCGGATTCTGGATGCGGAAACCCGCCTGTCAGAGCGCGAAGAGACGCTTTATGAGGGCAAACTGGTGATGCGGGACTCCGCTTAATGCTCTGGATTTATGTGATATCCCCTGAGTATTTAACGCGCGTAAAACTTAGGTTGACTGCGCGTCAGATTGATCGCTAAGCTACCCTCATCATCTTAAGAGGGAGGAGCTTCGGATGTTCTTTAAAAATTCACTCTACGCTGCGACGGCATTGTCGCTTATCACGGCAAGTGGTGCTGCCGCGGACACAATCACGATCGCAACTGTGAACAATGGCGACATGATCCGCATGCAAGGCTACACCGACGATTTCACGGCCAAAACAGGCCACGAAGTCGAGTGGGTCACGCTGGAAGAGAACGTCCTGCGCCAGCGCGTCACGACCGACATCTCGACCAAAGGCGGCGCATTCGACATCATGACGATCGGCATGTACGAGACGCCGATCTGGGGTGCAAACGGCTGGCTCGTGCCGCTGAACGACCTGAGCGCTGAATATGATGCCGCCGACATCCTGCCAGCGATGGCAGACGGCCTGAGCCACGATGGCACGCTTTATGCTGCGCCATTTTATGGCGAAAGCTCGATGATCATGTATCGCAAAGACCTGATGGAAAAGGCCGGTATGGAAATGCCAAAGGCCCCGACGTGGGAATTCATCAAGGAAGCCGCAGCGGCCATGACAGACCGTGACGATGACATCAACGGCATCTGCCTGCGTGGCAAGGCCGGCTGGGGCGAAGGCGGTGCTTTCATCACGGCCATGTCAAACTCCTTTGGCGCTCGCTGGTTCGACGAGGACTGGAATGCACAGTTTGACACGGATGCCTGGGCCAATACGCTTAACTTCTACAAAGACATGATGGACGAAAGCGGCCCTGCGGGCTACGCGGCAAACGGGTTCAACGAAAACCTGTCGCTCTTCCAGCAGGGCAAGTGCGGCATGTGGATCGACGCGACGGTTGCGGCCTCCTTTGTGACAAACGCTGACGACTCGACAGTTGCCGACAAGGTAGGCTTTGCGCTTGCGCCGGACACGGGCCTCGGCAAACGTTCCAACTGGCTCTGGGCATGGGCCCTTGCGATCCCTGCGGGCACGCAGAATGAAGCGGCTGCAAAAGAGTTTATCGAGTGGGCAACGTCCAAAGACTACATCGAGCTGGTTGCCGCCAAAGAAGGCTGGGCAAATGTTCCTCCCGGCGCGCGCGCGTCGCTCTATGAGAACCCGGAGTATCAGAAAGTGCCGTTCGCTCAGATGACACTCGACTCGATCCTCTCGGCTGACCCCCGGAATTCGACTGTAGAGCCGTCGCCCTACGTCGGAATCCAGTTCGCGGCGATCCCCGAGTTTGCCGGTATCGCAACTGAAGTGAGTCAGGAGTTCTCGGCCGCTTACGCAGGCCAGCAGACCATTGAGGAGGCTCTTGCCAAGGCGCAAGATATCACCAACGAAGCGATGGAAGCAGCGGGCTACCGCTAGGCTCCAAGAACCCAGAGGGCGGCGGCAGCGCCGTCCTCACTCGACCGACCACCTTAACATGTTATCTTTCATCTGAAGCGGCTTTAGCCCGTCAACAGAGGAGGTGTGCCCGATGGCAACCCAACATTCCCGATCAGCAGCACGCCTTATGATGGCACCGGCGGTGGTCCTGCTTTTGGGCTGGATGCTCGTCCCCCTGACGATGACCGTCTACTTCTCGTTCAAGAAATATCTGCCCCTGCGCGGCGGTGATCTCGGGTGGGCCGGTTTTGACAACTACGTGCGCTTCGTGACGTCCAGCGCGTTCTGGCCCTCGGTCATGACCACGCTGATCATCGTCGGCGGCGTGCTGGCGATCACGGTCATCCTCGGGATCGGCCTTGCGATCCTGCTCAACCAGCCGATGTGGGGGCAGGGGATGGTTCGTATCCTAGTCATCGCCCCCTTCTTCGTCATGCCAACCGTCTCGGCGCTTGTCTGGAAGAACATGTTCATGGATCCGAACTACGGATTGTTGGCGCATCTCTGGGAATTCTTTGGCGCAACGCCTGTCCAATGGCTCAGCCAGGCCTCACTGACCTCAATCGTCATCATCGTGTCGTGGCAATGGCTGCCTTTTGCGACGCTCATTCTTCTCACTGCAATCCAGTCTTTGGACAGAGAGCAACTGGAAGCGGCCGAGATGGACGGCGCGCCTGCGTCAAAGCGCTTTGCCTTCATCACGCTGCCGCATCTGGGCCGCGCCATCACGGTTGTGATCCTGATCCAGACGATCTTTCTGCTGTCGATCTTTGCGGAAATCTACGTCACCACGGGCGGTGCCTTTGGCACCAAGACGCTGACCTATCTCATCTTCCAGCGCGTTCTGGAGAGCCAGAACGTGGGCCTCGGCTCGGCCGGTGGCGTCTATGCAATCATTCTCGCCAATATCGTTGCCATCTTCCTGATGCGCATCGTCGGCAAGAACCTGGACGCGTGAGGAGAAAATCATGGCACGCAACGTCACAAACAAACGCAAGATCATCAACACCACCGCCGCTTGGGCCGTGGGCTTGCTGATCTTCTTCCCGATCCTCTGGACGATCCTCACCAGCTTCAAGACCGAAGCACAGGCGATCGCCGATCCACCCATTTTTCTGGGCTTCGACTGGACGCTTGAAAACTACAAGGCGGTGCTGGAGCGCAGCAACTACGGCCGCTTTCTCTGGAACTCGATCATCATCGCGGGCGGTTCGACCATACTCGGCATTATCATTGCAGTGCCCGCGGCCTGGTCGATGGCTTTCGTTCCGTCCAAACGGACAAAGGACATCCTGCTCTGGATGCTCTCGACCAAGATGCTGCCTGCGGTGGGCGTGCTTTACCCGATCTATCTGCTCTGCATCCGGTTCGGCATTCTCGACAGCAAGATCGCGCTGGTGTTCATTCTGATGCTGATCAACCTGCCGATCATCGTCTGGATGCTTTACACTTACTTCAAGGAAATCCCCGGCGAAATTCTTGAAGCCGCGCGGATGGATGGAGCGTCGCTCAAGGACGAGGTTCTCTACGTCCTGACGCCCATGGCGATCCCCGGCATTGCGTCGACGATGTTGCTCAACGTCATTCTGGCATGGAACGAAGCCTTCTGGACGCTCAACCTCACGGCTGCAAAAGCAGCGCCACTCACAGCCTTCATCGCCAGCTATTCCAGCCCTGAAGGGCTCTTTTACGCCAAACTGAGCGCTGCCTCGACCATGGCGATTGCGCCGATCCTCATTCTCGGCTGGTTCAGCCAGAAACAACTCGTCAGCGGCCTGACCTTTGGCGCCGTGAAATAGTCGGCCTCAAGTAGCGAAGCGGTAGGCCCGCAAGAACAAGGAACAGACCTATGGGACAAATCAAACTCAACCAAGTGTCCAAGAGCTTTGGCGACGTGGAAGTTATCCCGCCGCTGGACCTTACCATCGAAGACGGCGAGTTCACGGTTTTTGTCGGGCCTTCGGGCTGCGGCAAGTCAACGCTGCTGCGGTTGATCGCGGGGCTAGAGGACATCACGTCCGGCCACATCGAGATCGATGGTGCGGATGCGACCAACGTGCCTCCGGCCAAGCGCGGGCTGGCCATGGTGTTTCAGTCCTATGCGCTTTATCCGCATATGTCGGTGCGCAAGAACATCGCCTTTCCGATGCGGATGGCGGGTGTGCCAGCCGATGAACAGGAACGCCGCATTAACGCCGCCGCCAAGGCGCTAAACCTCACAGACTATCTGGACCGTCGCCCGGGCCAGCTTTCCGGCGGTCAGCGCCAGCGCGTAGCCATTGGACGCGCAATCGTGCGCGAGCCTTCGGCGTTTTTGTTTGATGAACCGCTTTCCAATCTCGACGCCGCTTTGCGCGTGGGGATGCGGATGGAGATTTCCGAGCTGCACAAGAAGCTCGCGACAACGATGGTCTATGTGACGCACGATCAAGTCGAAGCCATGACTATGGCTGACAGGATCGTCGTGCTGCGGGCAGGGTTCATCGAACAGATCGGCTCGCCACTCGAACTCTATCATAAGCCGTGCAACGAGTTTGTCGCGGGGTTCATCGGCTCTCCGAAGATGAATCTGATCAAGGGCGCCGAGGCTGACCAGCATGGCGTGGCGACAATCGGTATCCGACCAGAGCATCTGGATGTTTCCTCGACGGATGGTGCCTGGAAGGCGACTGTCGGGATCGCCGAGCATTTGGGTTCAGACACCTTTTTGCATATTCACGGCATGGAAGGCTGTGATCCGATGACTGCGCGCGTTGATGGCGAACTGCCTGTCAAACACGGCGACACGATCTACCTCACACCCCAGCTCGACAAGCTGCACAAGTTCGACGCTCAGGGCCTGCGGGTAGACTGATGCGACTGGCGGGAAAAACAGCCCTGATCACGGGTGCTGCACGCGGGATCGGGCGCGCTTTTGCCGAGGCCTACATCACCGAGGGCGCGCGCGTCATTATTGCCGATATCGACGCGGCACGCGCCTCTGACACGGCTATGGCGCTGGGCCGCGACAAAGCGCTGGCCGTGGCTATGGACGTGACAGACAGCAGCAGCATTGACGCGGCACTTGGCGTTGCCGAAAGCCACGGGTTCACCCCCATCGACATCTTGATCAACAACGCCGCGCTCTTCACAGCCGCGTCAATCGTCGAGATAGAGGAGCACGACTACGCCCGCACGTTCGACGTCAACGTCAAGGGCACGCTCTTTACGCTGCAAGCTGTGGCACGCCAAATGATCGCGACAGGCACCAAGGGCAAGATTATCAATATGGCCAGCCAGGCCGGGCGGCGCGGCGAGCCGCTGGTCGCTGTCTACTGCGCAACCAAGGCCGCGGTGATCAGCCTCACGCAGTCGGCAGGGCTTGACCTGATCAAGCACGGGATCAACGTCAACGCGATCTCCCCCGGGGTTATCGATGGCGAACATTGGGACGGTGTCGATGCCTTCTTTGCAACATACGAGAACAAGTCCCCCGGCCAGAAAAAAGCCGAAGTGGGTGCGGCTGTTCCCTTCGGGAGGATGGGAATAGCGAGTGATCTGACAGGCATGGCAGTGTTCCTTGCGAGCCGCGAAAGCGACTATGTCGTCGCGCAAACATACAATGTGGATGGCGGCCAATGGATGAGCTGATCAAACTATCAAATGCAACGCTTGACCAACTCGCAATCAAGCATCCGCACTATGACCGCGCGGCGCTTACCGCAGGGATCGTCCATATCGGCGTCGGTAATTTTCACCGCGCCCATCAGGCATGGTATCTACACAGCCTCATGCAAGCTGATAAAGCGCATGACTGGGCGATCATCGGCGCGGGCGTGCGCCCCTATGACGCCGCGATGCGCGAAAAACTTCTGGCACAGGACTGCCTGACAACTCTGATCGAACTTGACCCGAGCGAGACCTCGGCTGAAGTGATCGGCTCGATGATCGACTACCTGCCAATCGAGAACGGCAACGCCGCGCTGATCGTGGCCATGGCTGATCCCTCCATTCGCATCGTGGCCCTCACAGTGACAGAAAGCGGCTATTACATCGACCCGGTCAGCAAGGGCTTTGATGCCGCGCACCCCGACATCCTGCATGACGCCGCCAACCCGGCCACGCCACGCACTGCCTTTGGCGCTATGGTCGCGGCCTTGGCCGCACGCCGCGCCGCCGGGCACGGGCCTTTTACGGGGTTGAGCTGTGACAACTTGCAAGGCAACGGCGACGTTCTGCGCCAGGCGGTCGTGTCGCTTGCGCGGCTCACTGACGCTGATCTGGCGGACTGGATCGATGTGCAGGCAACCTTTCCCAATTCGATGGTAGATTGCATAGCACCTGCCACCGGACCCAAGGAAGTCGCGCTGGCAAGATTCTTCGGCATCGACGACGCCGCGCCTGTCACTCATGAAGCCTACCGCCAATGGGTCATTGAGGACAGGTTTTGCGCCGGTCGGCCCGATTGGGACGCGGTCGGCGCGACCTTCTCAGGCGATGTTCACGCTTATGAGACCATGAAAATCCGCATTCTGAATGCGGGCCATCAGATCCTAGCCAATGTGGGTGAAGTTCTTGGCCTCGCGACGATCTCCGAGTGCATGGCTCACCCTGCGATCCGCGCGATGTTCCACAAGGTGCAAACCGAGGAGATCACCCGGACAGTCGCCCCCGTGCCGGACATGACGCCGCTGGCCTATCTCGACCTCATTGAACACCGCTTTTCCAATCCGCGCATCATTGACACGACACGCCGTGTCGCCTTTGACGGCTCGGCGCGCCACACGGGCTTTGTGTTGCCAATCCTGCGCGATCAGCTCGCGGCTGGTGGTGCGGTTGCGGGGCTGGCTCTTGTCGAGGCACTCTGGGCGCGCATGTGCCAAGGCACGCGCGAGGACGGCACCCGGATCGAGCCGAATGACCCGATTTGGGATGAGTTGAACGCCGTCGCGCGCGCGGCCAAAATCCGTCCGCATGCATGGCTTGAGCAAGGCAATATTTACGGTAATCTGGCTGAGGCTGCGTCGTTTCGCGAGGCTTTTGAAGGCTGGCTGAGCATGATCTGGGCTGACGGTTGCGAGGCCACTCTGCTCAGATATGCAGGTGATGCGCTTCAAAGCGAAAAACCCGTAAAAACAGGGTAGGAGCTCACCGTGACGGATGTGACATTTGCCGATCTTGCCCAAATCATCAAGGGGCGTGCAGCTCGGTCAGATCGGTATATCGTCGCAATCGCCGGCGCGCCTGCATCAGGGAAATCGACATTGGCCGCCGATCTGGCTAGGCGCTTCGGCCACAGTGCCGCTGTCCTGCCGATGGACGGGTTTCATCCATTGGTGCGATGGGGCTGCTTCACCGCAAAAGGCGCGCCCGAGACCTTTGACGCAGGGGGTTCGTGAGGCTAAAGTGATTTACTTTCCGCGCCGTATACAAAGGCAAGTATTTCTGAAATCGAGCCCCCGCAACCAACAGTCCGCAGAAACAATTTGCTACACTCATTAATTGACTTGTTATAGTAAGTCTTTGTTTGTGAATAATATATTTAGAATTAGATGAGTGGGTGGCTGACTGAGCCTCCGCCAGATATCTTCTCAAATTGTGGATTTGAATAAAAAACGTCGAATTTTTAATATTCCGTTCCCACATCGTGCCTTTGCTCAGATTGGGTACTTTCAGTCTACATCAGACGTGTTGCCTGTAATCAGTTTACGTTGTGCATCGCGGCTGATTTGGCCATAACTGCGCAAAGTGGTCAAAATATCCGTGTGCCCAAGGTTATGAGAGGTGGCGACCAATTCTGCAACAGACATGCAATGTTTGGCTGCATGGCGGGCCAGCGTGTGACGAAATGCATGTGGACCGTAGTTGGGAATGCCTGCAGCTTCAACGTCACCTGAAATTCCTCTGCATTTAGGGTTGCGCTACGGGTAGGCTGGTGAAAACGAACTTGGGAGGACGCTAAATGCAACGGATATTGGTCGATCAGAAAAGTATTCCGCACACACGGTTGGAGGACATGGCACAAGAGCCGCTGAGCCAGGGGCAGGCGCGGCTTAAGCTGCTGAGTTTTGCGCTGACGTCCAACAACGTCACCTATGCCGCTTCCGGCTTTGCCATCGGTTACTGGCAATTCTTCCCCTCGGGTATCGACGGGCAGGGATTGGTGCCAGTCTGGGGTACGGCAGAGGTGATAGAAAGCACATCTGATACGTTGGAAACCGGGACGCGGCTTTATGGTTTTTATCCAATGGCCGAAGAGCTGGTGATCACACCGCAGCCCGACGGGCATGGCGCGATTGTGGACGTTGCGGCGCACCGCGCAGAGCTTCCCGCGGTCTACAACCGATATACGCCTGTGCGCGCAGGCAAGGCACATGAAGATCACATGCGCGCGCTTTTACAGCCGCTTCTGGCCACGTCATATCTGATTTACGACTGGTTGATGTACAATGACTGCTTTGGCGCGACACAGATCATTGTTGGCAGCGCTTCGTCGAAAACGGGGCTGGGGTTGTGTAAATTTCTCGCCGAACCGGCGCAGCGCCCCTACAAGATCATCGGCGTCACCTCTGGGCGAAATCGTGACTTTGTGGCAGGCCTTGGCGCTTGCGATCAGGTTTTAAGCTATGACGAGATTGACGAATTGGCGCGCGCGCCATCCGTTTATGTCGATATGTCCGGCAACGGTGCGGTGAAACAGCAGATCCATGCGAGGCTGAAGGATCAACTCAAACACTCGTCTGCCGTGGGGATCAGCCATTGGGACCAGTTCCAGCCGCAGATTGCCCTTGAGGGGCCAAATCCGCAGTTCTTTTTCGCGCCTGCCCAGATCGCCAAACGGCGCGAGGAATGGGGGCCGGGCGTGATCGAGAAAAAGATCACCGAAAGCTGGAAGCGGCTGGGCGACGATGCATCAGGCTGGCTTGACCTGCAAGAACACGCGGGGATCGGGCAGGTGGCGGATGTGTGGACCGCCCTCGCGGAGGGCACCGCCAATCCGCGCCACGGTCATATCATTACCCTTTAGGCGGAGCAGCTGGCCCCGCCCAGCACGCAGAACTTGGCACAATGCGGATGGTTGAGGGCGACGTCGCGCTCGGCCTCCTCCAGCGTAGTGCCCAATTCGAATTCGGGCGCATAGGGCAGCAAGGTACATGCCAGCACGGCGGGTTTGTCCGCGCCCGTGCGTTTGACCACCATCCGCGAGGACGCGCACATAACGGAATCGGGTGATTTATCAAGGATCTTCCAGCAGGCGGTGGTGATTTCCGGCACTTCAACTGTTTCGTCCATTTCGGGGAAAAGAACAGTTATTCCCGGATCTTGCGCGTCGATATTAAAGCCGTGACGGGCATAGAATTCGCCATACCCCGCTCGGCTGTCGGCATCGGTATCGCCAAAGACCGACCGGCCCGCCACCGCCATGCGAAACCCGTTTTTGCCAAGCCACGTCATGCCCGTCACGGTTTTATCAAACGCCCCCTTGCCGCGCTCGGCATCGTGAAGCGTCGGGTCATAGTGATCCACGGAAATACGCAACGTCATCTTGCCCGGATAGGCAGCATTCAGACGCAACAACCCTTCGCGCATCTTCTTGCGCATCATCGGCAGCATCGCATTGGTCAGCATCAACACATCGTATCCGCGCGCAAGCGAGGCCTCGGTCATGTCGATCATTTCAGGGTTCATGAACGGCTCTCCGCCGGTAAAGGCGATCTCGCGCACACCCCCAATTGCGTGTCTCAAGCTGGTCCAGATAATCAGCGACTTCGGCTGCGGTGATGTAGACCAGCGCGTCGTTCGTGGGGCTGGAGAGGATATAGCAATTGGCACATTCGATGTTACACAATGTGCCGGTGTTGAACCAAAGCGTCTGCGGATCGTCCAGAGGTGCGCGCGCGCGGGTCTCGCCTTGTGCGGTAAAATCGGGATCGGTGAATTTCCCCACGTTCGCAGATACAATATCTTTCATTCCGGCCAGTCTCCGTCCATTACACGTCAACAAGTGCTTTTGATGTGCTAAGGTAATCCAGAGTACGAGAAAAGCCGCGCCTTTCGAGCGCACAGTCTTGTGAACGTGGGAAAATTACGTGCTGTTGTGCAAACGTCAGTAGGGCTGACAAGTTTTGATGAACCCGCTATGTAACGCAGTAACAACAGCCGCAGCCGGAAAGAGATCATGGTTTCACGCGTCATACCTGTAGACACATTCGATCTGGTGATTTTTGGCGGCACCGGAGATCTGGCCCGTCGCAAGATCCTGCCAGGCCTGTTCCGGCGGTTTTGTGCCGGCCAGATACCTGCGGGCGCGCGCGTGATCGGTGCCGCGCGCAGCGCGCATAACACGGACGAATACCGCCAGATCGTGCGCGAGGCGATCGAGGAATTCGGCGGAGCGCGGGCGGACGCATGCGACCATCTGGACGACTTCTTGCAGATGATCGAATATGTCGTGATCGACGCGCGCGGCGATGACGGCTGGAAGGAGTTGGCCGATCTGATGGCGGGCACCGACCGGATCGAGGCCTATTATTTTTCCGTAGCACCCGCGCTTTTCGGCGATATTGCAAAACGCCTGAAAAAGTGGGGATTGGCCGACGCGGGGGCGCGGATTGTTGTCGAAAAGCCGTTTGGCCGGGATCTGACCACCGCGCGCGCGCTTAACAAAACGCTGGCGACCTATTTCAATGAAGACCAGATTTACCGGATTGATCATTATCTGGGCAAGGAAACCGTGCAGAATTTGATGGCGGTGCGCTTTGGTAACATGTTGTTCGAGCCGTTGTGGAACAGCCAGTATGTCGATCACATCCAGATCACGGTGGCCGAAACAGTGGGCGTGGCGGGCAGGGGCGATTATTATGATAACGCGGGTGCCATGCGCGATATGGTGCAAAACCACCTGATGCAGCTTTTATGCCTTATCGCGATGGAGCCGCCCGCGCGGTTTTCACCCGATGCGGTGCGTGATGAAAAGCTCAAGGTGATCCGCGCGCTCGAACCGGTCGAGCCGCATCATATCGTGCGTGGGCAGTATCAGGCAGAGCCGGGTAACGAGGAACAACACCCCAGCTACCGCACCGCAGTCGAGAACCCGCGCTCGCGCACCGAAAGCTTTATCGCGTTGCGCATCGAAATCAGTAATTGGCGGTGGGCGGGCACACCGTTTTATGTGCGCACCGGCAAACGGCTTGCGGAACGCTCCTCCGAGATCACAGTGGTGTTCAAGGACACGCCCCACAACATCTTCGAGGAAGATGCGGGCCGCCACCGCAATGTTCTGTCTATTCACCTGCAACCGAACGAGGGCATTACGCTTGGCGTGACGATCAAGGAACCCGGCCCCGGTGGGATGCGCCTGATCGACGTGCCGCTGGACATGACATTTGCGGAAACCCTGGATGCGGACGAGATCGAACATGTAGACGCCTATGAACGGCTGATTATGGATGTTATCCGTGGCAACCAGACGCTGTTCATGCGCTGTGACGAGGTCGAGGCGGCGTGGGAGTGGACCGATCCGATTATCGAAGGATGGGAGGCGCGCAATGATGTGCCAAGACCCTATGATTTTGGCAGCACAGGCCCTATCGCTGCCCATGAAATGCTGCGCCGTGAAAAGCGCGAATGGCGACAGGTGACCGAATGAAACTGATCGAATATGCAGACCGCGAGATGCTTGCCATGGATGTGGCCCAGATGCTCGCCTCTGAACTGCGCGCGGCACTCCAGCAGCGCGAAACCGTAACCCTTGCCGTGCCGGGCGGCACAACGCCGGGACCGGTGTTTGATTCGCTTTGCGGTGTGAGCCTTGATTGGGGCAGGGTCCATGTGATCCTCACGGACGAACGTTGGGTACCCGAAGAAAACGCCCGATCCAACGCCGCGCTCATCCGGGCGCGACTGCTCAAAGACAAGGCCGCCGCGGCGCGGTTCACGCCCTACTTTTCCGAAAGCCGCACCATCGAAGAGGCCGCTGTCGACCTGTCCGCCACCCTGTCGGGCGCGCTGCCTATTGATGTGCTGTTGCTTGGCATGGGCGAGGATATGCACACTGCCTCTCTTTTTCCGGGTGCTGATGGACTGGGCGCTGCGATGGCGCGTGATGCGTCCATGGTCGCGCCCGTCACCCTGCCGGGCGATCCGGTCCGCCGACTTACGCTTACGGCACCCGCATTGGAGGGGGCGATGTCGATACATGTGTTGATCACCGGCGCGCAAAAGCGCGACGCCGTCGCGCGTGCCGCAGAATTGCCCGCCGATCAGGCCCCCGTCAAAACCGTGCTGGCCCAAGCCACAGTTCACTGGAGCACCTGATGACGGACCATTGGCAAACGCTGGGTGCGCAGGCCGCTGGCGCGCAGGAACGACGGATCTCCGATCTTTTCAGGCATAACAACCGCTCGGCGGTTTTCAGCACACAAACCGGCGATATGTTGTTCGATTATTCCAAAACGAACATAGACGCCGCGACCCGTGACACGCTGGTGTTGCTGGCCCGCGATGCAGGCGTCGAAGACCGGCGTGAGGCGATGTTCACAGGCGCAAAGATCAACGAAACGGAAGGCCGCGCCGTTTTGCACACGGCCTTGCGCAATCTTGACGGTGGCGCGGTCATGTTCGACGGGCAGGATGTGATGGCGCAGGTACATGATACGCTTGCCGCCATGCGCCGTTTTGCAAACCGGATACGCGAAAGCGGCATCACGGATGTGGTCAATATCGGCATTGGCGGCTCCGATCTTGGCCCCGCGATGGCGACGGCTGCGCTTTCTCCCTATCACGACGGCCCGCGGTGCCATTTTGTATCGAACGTGGATGGTGCGGACATCTCGGACAAATTGCGCGGGCTTGACGCGAAAACGACGCTTGTGATTGTTGCCTCCAAAACCTTCACCACAGTTGAGACCATGACGAACGCGCGGACCGCCCGCGCGTGGATGCGTGATCATGGCGGCGATCCCAAACGCCAGTTTGCCGCGCTCAGCAGCGCGACAGACAAAACAGAAAGCTTTGGCATAGATCCCGATCAGGTTTTCGGTTTCGAAGAATGGGTCGGCGGGCGCTATTCGGTCTGGGGACCGATAGGATTGTCGCTGATGATCGCCATCGGGGCAAAAGCATTCGACGCTTTCCTGCGCGGGGCGCAGGCGATGGATATTCATTTTCGCGCCGCTGACCTGCATGAAAACATGCCGGTTTTGCTGGCCCTGACCGGCATCTGGCACAATCAGATTTGCGGCTACGCCACCCGCGCGGTGCTTCCCTATGACGAGCGGTTGGCGATGTTGCCGTCCTACCTCCAGCAACTCGAAATGGAATCAAACGGCAAGGGGGTTCTCATGGACGGCAGTGATGCGCCGCACCACACCGGCCCTGTTGTTTGGGGTGCTGCGGGCACAAACGGGCAACACGCGTTTTACCAGCTTATCCATCAGGGTACGCGCATCGTTCCTTGTGAATTCCTGCTCGCGGCGCGGGGGCACGAGCCGGATTTGCACCACCATCACCAGTTGCTGATTGCCAATTGCCTCGCCCAGTCAAAAGCCCTGATGGAGGGCCGCTCGCTTGAGACGGCACGCAAAATAGCGGCCGACAAAGGCTTTACCGGTGCCGATCTGGAGCGTCAGGCCAGACATCGTGTTTTCGGGGGGAACCGTCCCTCCACAACACTGCTCTATCCACAGCTTGATCCTTTCACACTGGGTCAGATCATTGCCCTTTACGAGCATCGCGTTTTTGTCGAAGGTGTTATTCTGGGCATCAATTCTTTCGATCAATGGGGTGTGGAGCTGGGCAAGGAGCTCGCGACCTCCCTGCAGCCGGTCGTGGACGGGACCAAGCAGGCGTCGAACGATTACCCGTCAACGGCCACGCTTGTGGCGTATATTCACCGCCACCAAGGCTAATCCTGCCTGGTCTGAATAATAAAGCGACCACGGGACCTATGGCGAGGGAAGCGCAGCGGCGGCGCAGTATCTGGTGGGTTGGTAAGGGTAGATAAAACAGTGTAGGCGCAACATCTTAAGCCCAGCTTAAGTATCAAGCATAATCTGGCGTGAACTCTAGGGCGCCGGTCACGATTTGCACTCTTCATTGTTTGACCGTTGTAAGAGCGCGTATGCGCAAAGCGGTTTAGATACATCGACCGGAACAAAATCTTTGAAAATTCGATCAACAAACCAGCACGGGGCAGGTCGATGTTTGCCCATCAAGCCTATGGTAAATCTAAATATTTATAAGTTAGGGGGCGTTTGGGCGGGGTGAACGGACACGCCATACTGATATCTTTTTAATAAATAGCTTATGTGTGTATTTGGAGCGGGTAACGAGAATCGAACTCGTAACTAAAGCTTGGGAAGCTGCCGTGATACCTTTTCACCATACCCGCGCGCCGATGCGACCGGAGTAGGCCCGCAAGGCACAGCCGTCAAGAGGGTTTACGCGATGTGGCGCAGTTGGCCAGCGCACGGATGCGCAGGATGTCGCTGTTTGGGAGGCCGCGTTCAATCACGCCGCCTGCGGCGTCCGCCGCGTGGGCTGCCACCTCCGTTCCCGCTGCCGCCGGTGTTGAAGGTGCGGGTGGGCAGGGTGACGATAGAATTGAGGATCGGAAACGGTTCGACAGCGTTCGGCATGGCGGACGCGTTGACGAAATGCTCCTGAAAGCGTGGCTCGATCGCAGTTTCGATCTTGTGGATATTACGCACTGTTTCCTCGATCTCGGCGCGCGCCTCGCGGTTGAGCAGGGCGATGCGTGCGCCAGTGCCTGCGGCATTGCCCGCCGATGTGACCTTGTCCAAAGGCGCGTCCGGGATCATGCCCAGCACCATCGCATGTTTCGACGAAATATGCGCGCCAAACGCGCCGGCCAGCACCACACGGTCCACCTTGTCGACGCCGAACTTGTCCATCAACAGGCGCGCGCCGGAATATAGCGCGGCCTTGGCCATCTGTATTTCGCGGATGTCGCGGTTGGTTACGGTGATTTTCGGCCCGCCGTCGGCGGTGCCGTCATAGACCAGATAGCTGTTCGTCCGCCCGTCGGCGAACACTGCGCACGAGCCTGTTTGCTCGGGGGTGCCAATCAGACCCGGCGCATCCACAATGCCGTGCATCCGCATTTCTGCCACCATCTCGATGATGCCGGACCCGCAAATGCCGGTGACGCCGGTGGACGCTATTGCCGCCTTGAAATCTTCGTCGTCCGACCACAGATCCGAGCCGATCACCTTGAAGCGGGGCAATTTGGTGAGCGGGTCGATTTCTACCCGTTCGATCGCGCCGGGTGCTGCGCGTTGGCCCGAGCTGATCTGTGCCCCCTCAAAGGCGGGGCCGGTGGGCGAGGAACAGGCCAGCACCTTTTCCTTGTTGCCCAGAAAAATCTCGGCGTTGGTGCCGACATCGACCACCAGCAGCAGATCTTCGGAGGTGTTGGGGCTTTCCGACAGTGCCACGGCAGCGGCGTCCGCACCGACATGCCCGGCAATGCAGGGCAGCAAATAGACGCGGGCGGACGGGTGGATGGAAAGATCAAGATCATCCGCGCGCAGGCGCATCGCATTGGACGTGGCCAGCGCAAAAGGTGCCTGTCCCAATTCGAACGGGTCAATTCCGAGCAGCAGGTGGTGCATCACCGGATTGCAGACGAAAACAACATCAACGATCAGCGATTTATCCACATTCGCATCTGTACCGACCTGCGTGAACAGGGCGTTCATGCCTTCGCGCACGGCGACTGTCATCTCGTTTGCGCCGTCGGGGTTCATCATGGAATAGCTGACGCGGCTCATCAGATCTTCGCCAAAGCGGATCTGCGGATTCATCATTCCCGAGGAGGCGACGACCTCGCCGGTTTGCAGATCGCACAAATGCGCCGCAATGGTGGTGGAGCCGAGATCGACAGCAACGCCATAGATCGTGCCTTCGTAAAAGCCGGGCCAGATGTGCATGATGCGCGGTTTGTTTTCGTGATCACCCAGATGCACTGCCACGGTGACTTTCCAGCCGCCTTTGCGCAGGATTGGCTGCATCTTTTGCAGGATGTGCAGGTCGGCCGCGACCTCGTCCAGTTCCCATTGCTCAAGAAGCGCCTTGCGCAACCGCTCCAGATCACCGGAAGGATCATGCATATCGGGCTCTTCAACTTCGACATAATAAAGCTTGGTCGAGGGGTTGAGCGTGATGTCGCGCAGTTCGGCGCGCTTGCGCACCACCTGTTTGTGGACCTGGCTTTCGGCGGGAACGTCAATCACGACATCACCTTGCACGGTGGCCTGACAGCCCAGACGGCGACCTTCCTTCAGCCCCCGCTTTTCGTCATAGCGCGCCTCGACGGCGTTCCACGGCGACAGCGCGTCTTTGGCCACGGTCACACCATGTTTCGAGAATTCGCCATAACCGGGGCTGATCTGGCATTTCGAGCAGATGCCGCGCCCGCCGCAGACCGAATCAAGATCCACGCCCAACTGGCGCGCGGCGGTCAGGATTGCTGTGCCCACGGGAAAACGCCCCCGTTTGCCCGATGGGGTGAAAATGACAAGTGGATCGTCGGTCATCGTGATACTTCCCGCTACTGGTTACGTCGCACCATAGCCATGCGCCGCGCAGGCGAAAGGCCTGCCGCGCCATAAATCGACGCATACGCGTCATTTTCGGCAGGCGCGCGTTCAGGTCGCGCGGCGAGCGTGAAAGATGAAGCCGAGAAAGTTCAGCAAAACCTGCGCAGCCAAGATTTGGGTGCTGCCGGTGGGATCATAGTCGGGGGCGACTTCGACAAGGTCAATTCCGACAACCTCATGCCGTTCTGCCACCGCCTGCAACAGTTCCAGCACCTCGTAATACAGAAATCCGCCATGCGAGGGTGTGCCGGTGCCGGGCGCAATGGACGGACAAAATCCGTCAATATCAAGCGTGACATAGACACGTGCATCGGCCGGAATATGCGCCATGATGCCGCCGGTGCCCATCTTGCGGGCTTGTCGCACGCTGATAATATCCGCTCCCATGGCGCGCGCGGCCTCATAACCTTCTTTGGCGGTGGAGCTGACGTTGCGAATGCCGACTTGGGTGAGGCCTGTGACATACTCTTGCTCGGCGGCGCGCCGCATCGGATTGCCGTGACCATGGCGCACGCCGTGGCGCTCATCAACGAAATCCAGATGCGCGTCGATTTGCAGGATGTGGATGTCGCCCTGGCCGTCAAACGCGCGAATGCAGGGGATGTTGATTGAGTGATCGCCACCGATCACCACGGGCAGGGCGGCGGCCTCCAAGGCGGCGCGCACGCCCGCCTCGATGTTGGCGTGGCTTTGTTCGGTGTCCGTGTGGATGATATCGGCATCGCCCATGTCGACAATGTTCACATCGCCGGGCAGGTAGGTCGCGTCGTCCTCGTGATCATACGCACCCCCATGGCCAAAGCTGAACAGGGTCGAGGCCTCGCGCACCGCGCGCGGACCGAATCGTGCACCTGGACGCCATTGTGTACCCGCATCAAAGGGCGCACCAAGGATTGCCACATCGGCATCCAGTTTGCTCCAGTCCTGCTCATAGGGGCGTTTGGCAAAGGTTGAAATCCCGACAAAGGGCAGGTCCAGCCTGCCGCCTTCGTATCCGTGTTTGCTCATAAAGTCCTCATTTTTTCGCAGCTTTGGTGAAGTGCGCGTGCAATGCAAGTCCTGTGCGTCTTTGACCCTTTCCAATTCCGCATAACCGTGAAATAGAAAACCGCCAAATGATGCCGTCACCTTGGAGGTTTGAATGGAGATTCGTGAGGCCCTTACGTTCGATGATGTGTTGCTGGTTCCCGCCGCATCCTCGGTCCTGCCCAGCACCGCAGACACCCGCACCCGTGTGACCAAATCCATAGCGCTCAACATTCCGTTGCTGAGCTCTGCGATGGACACTGTGACCGAAGGCCCGATGGCCATCGCCATGGCGCAGGCGGGTGGCATGGGGGTTGTACACCGCAACCTGACCATCGAAGAGCAGGCCCGTGAAGTGCGCCGCGTCAAACGCTTCGAGAGCGGGATTGTTTACAACCCCATCACGCTGCGCGCCAACCAGACGCTTGCGGATGCCAAGGCGTTGCAGGAGCGTTACAGCGTGACCGGCTTTCCCGTGGTGGACGAGGCGGGGCGCGTTGTGGGGATCGTGACCAACCGCGACATGCGGTTCGCCAATGATGCTGCGACGCCGGTGCATCTGATGATGTCCACCGACAACCTCGCGATCCTGCACGAACCTGCCGACCGTCAAGAGGCGATCAGCCTGATGAAAGCGCGCCGGATCGAAAAACTGTTGATCACCGACGGGAAGGGTAAGTTGACGGGGCTGCTGACGTTGAAAGACACCGAGCAAGCCGTGTTGAACCCGACGGCCTGCAAGGACGAGTTGGGCCGCCTGCGGGTGGCGGCGGCCACAACCACGGGCGACGCGGGATTTGAACGCTCGCAGGCGTTGGTGGATGCCGGTGCCGATATGATCGTGATCGACACGGCACATGGCCATTCCGAAGGCGTGGCGTTGGCTGTCGAGCGGGCCAAGAAGCTGTCCAATGACCTACAGGTCGTCGCGGGCAACGTGGCAACCGGTGAGGCCGTGCGCGCGCTGATCGGTGCGGGCGCCGATGCGGTCAAGGTCGGCATTGGCCCCGGCTCTATCTGCACCACGCGGATGGTGGCAGGGGTGGGCGTGCCGCAGCTGACAGCAATCATGGATTGCGCAGCGGCAGCCGGCGAAATACCGGTGATTGCGGATGGCGGCATCAAGTTTTCGGGTGATTTCGCCAAGGCGATTGCAGCAGGCGCGTCCTGTGCGATGGTCGGGTCAATGATTGCGGGCACAGACGAAAGCCCCGGAGAAGTCATTCTGTATCAAGGGCGTAGCTTTAAAAGCTATCGCGGCATGGGCAGCCTTGGCGCGATGGCCAGTGGCTCGGCTGACCGGTATTTCCAGAAAGACGCAGCCAGTGACAAGCTGGTGCCGGAAGGTATCGAAGGGCAAGTCGCTTACAAGGGCAGTGCCGCCGCCGTGGTACACCAGATGGTCGGCGGCCTGCGCGCGGCAATGGGCTATACCGGATGTGCCACGGTGGACGAGATGCGGCGTAACTGCACCTTTGTCAGGATCACCGGTGCGGGGCTGAAAGAAAGCCACGTCCATGACGTGCAGATCACGCGGGAAAGTCCGAACTACCGGATCGGATAAGTCGTTATATTAGCTGAATTTCCGTGAGGGCGATGGATGCTTTGGCATCCATCGGGGGCGGATCCCGTACGCAAGAGGGCGCTGTATCAGCGGCCCAACTGATGCGCCCTGCGCGGCGTCGGGGTTTCGATATTGGCGATGTCTGCAACGCGCGTCGGCACGGTTGATCGGATATTACTGCCCTTCTGGTGTGCTCCAAAGCCTCGCTATTCCGGCAGATCAGCCACGGTATTTCCAAGGCAGGTTCCTTATCAACCTCGCGGCTCCGGGATTATATGAGAGGCCGTCACCTGGTTCCGTTGACCCGATTTTCGAAACGTCGAAACAACAGCGTGATGATTCCCGCAATGATCATATAGACCAGCGCCAGCAACAGGAGCGGCTCGTAGACGATGAAAGTGTCCGAACGCACGCGAGAGGACACTGCATATATCTCGACCACCGTGATTGTGGCGACCAGTGGTGTTGCCTTGAGCTGTAGGATCGTTTCTCCGCCCAGCGTGGGCAGTACGTTCCGGACAGCTTGCGGCAACCAGATACGGCGGAACATGGTAAAGCGGGGCATCCCGAAAGCCTCTGCTGCCTCAAGCTGGCCTTTGTTTACGCCCGAGAATGCGCCGCGCATCACCTCGCCTTCATATCCCGCATAAGACAGCGTGAGCGCCAGCACGGCGTAGGGCCAGGCCTGGCGCAGATAGGGCCACAGCTCGCTTCCGCGAATCCACGGGATCTGCGGAAAAAGAGACCCCAGCCCATAATAAAGCAGCCAGATCTGGAGCAGCAAGGGGGTGCCCCGAATAACGGTGCAAAACACTTTGGCGGGGGCCGACAGGTACCAAGGGCCGACGGCCTGAGCCAGCCCCAAAGGGATGGCCAGTAAAAATCCCATGACGGTGGTGACAACCAGAATCCAGATCGTACGCCACAGCCCTCCAAGCGCCAATGGCGTGTATTTCGGGATCCAGTCCCACCGCAGCGCAATGGCGCACCAGATCACGAACCCGACAAACAAGGCCATCAACACAATCCGGTGCGGTTGCATCAGGGCGCGCCAGTTCTTCATTTATTTGACCCCCTCAAAGAGGGCTGGCCACGGCGGCTCCATTTTTCGATCCGTGCGAAAACCGCGCCTGAACATAAGGTGACAATCAGATAAAGCGCTCCGGCGGCCAGAAAGAAGGTGAAATACGCGCGGGTGCTGGCTGCGGCCTGACGGGTTTCCAAAGTTAACTCGCTAAAGCCGACAATCGCCAGAAGGGCCGTATCCTTGGTGGCAATCAGCCACAAGTTGGCGAGACCGGGTGTGGCAAAAGACAGCATCGCCGGAATTGTAACACGGCGCATCAGCATAAAAGGCGGCATTCCGAAGGCGCGCGCGGCCTCGATCTGGCCGGGGGGGACCGCTTGAATGGCGCCGCGCAGTACTTCGGTAGAATAGGCACCCTGAACGATACCCAGAACCCAGATGCCCGCCACAACACCGCTGATTTCGACGCGCCCGTATCCCATCGCTTGCGAGACCTGATTGATCACGTCGGTGCCGACATAATATAGAATCAGGATCAGGACGAGTTCGGGAACGGCCCGGATCACTGTCGTGTAAATGGCGAGAAGGTCGCGCACGACCACCCCGCCATAAAGTTTTCCATAGGCCCCGAACAGCCCGATCACCAAGCCGAAACCAAACGCGCCAAAGGCGATTTGCAACGAATTGGCAAGGCCGCGCAGAAGGTTAGCGCCCCATCCCGGAGGGCTGAGGGACAAAAGCTCTGCGCTTTTGGCCAAACCAAGCGTTTCGAGGATGAGTTCCAAAAGGACGCCCTATTCGTGGAAAATGCTGGACGTGAAATACTGCGAGGTAATCTCGGCGTGGGTGCCATTTTCCAGAATTGCCGCAATGCCCGCATTCAGCTTTTCACGCAGGGCATCCTCGCCCTTGCGGACACCTGCGCCGACACCTTTGCCCAAAATGGCCTCGTCCTTGGCGACGATGCCTTTGATTTCGCAACACGAGCCGTTATCGGATTCAACAAAACCGGCCATGGCAATGCTGTCGGCCTGAATCGCATCAACCCGACCTGCAACCAGATCCTGATTGGCTTCGTCCTGGGTTTGATACACGCGGATTTCGGCGACATCGGCGAAATGGGCGTTGGCATAAGCCTGATGGATGGTTGATGCCTGAACGCCGACGATTTTACCCGCAAGAGATTCCGGTGTCGGCGCGATATCCATGGATTTATCAGCCACAATCACAGCGGGTGTATTGTAGTATGCGTCGCTGAAGTCGATGGTTTTCATGCGTTCTTCGGTGATTGACATCGACGACATGATCGCGTCGATCTGTTGGCCGTTCAGCGACGCAATGATACCGTCCCAAGCCACCGGCGTGACAACACAATCAAGCTTGCCTGCGGCACAGACCGCGTTGATGATATCAACCTCCCAGCCGATCCATGTGCCCGACGAGTTGAGCGATGTGAAAGGCGGATAGGGTTCAGCGGCGATGCCGATTTTGACCTGTTCGGCGCTGGCGACACCTGCGCCCAATAGTGTGGTCGCCAAAGTTGCCACCAGTATTTTTTTGAGTTCCATAGATATTCTCCCTCTTTTTTAATTGGTTCGTTTCTTACTACCCGACTGCCTTACTAACCGACTGTCTTCAGGAACTGTTGCAGTCGGGCGGATTTCGGATTCTCGAATAATTCGGCGGGTGGGCCCTGTTCTTCGATCAAACCCTGATAAAGATAGACGACATGGGTCGCCACTTCGCGGGCGAATTTCATTTCATGAGTGACCAGCAGCATGGTGCGCCCCTCGGCGGCCAGATCGCGGATAACGGTCAGAACCTCGCCAACCAGTTCGGGGTCCAGCGCGCTGGTGGGTTCGTCAAACAGCATCACACTGGGATCAACGGCCAAAGCGCGCGCGATCGCGGCCCGCTGTTGCTGGCCGCCCGACAGGAAGGCGGGAAATGTGTCGGCCTTGTCGCGCAACCCGACCCGGTCAAGCAGCACCTTGGCGCGTTCAATCGCCTCGGCGCGGGGCACCTTGAGGACATGAACCGGCACTTCGATTACATTTTCCAGCAATGTACGATGGGTCCACAGATTGAAGGCCTGAAATACCATACCCAGACGCGTGCGGATGCGTTCGATCTGGCGGCGATTGACGGGTGATCCGTCCGGTCGCATCTGAATTTCTTCACCGTTTACGAATATCTGGCCGGAGCTGGGCGTTTCCAGAAAGTTGATACAGCGCAGAAAAGTCGATTTTCCCGACCCGCTGCCCCCGATGATTGCCACGACATCGCCTTTTTGCGCCTTCAGCGAGACACCTTTCAACACCTCAAGCATCCCGAAGGATTTATGCAGATCCATGACGCGTATCGCCTCATCCTGCACCTCGCAGGGCGCGTTATTCTGGATCGTCGAATCTGACGTTGTCATCGTGGTTCCTAGTTTTCTGGCTTGTAGTAAGGCGGGCTTTCCGTAATTATGCAACCGTATAATTAGGAAGCCGAGGCCGCCGATGATTAAAAGCTCTCCTAAATTCAGGCGTGAATCTGCGGCGCAGCGCAAAGAGACGCTCATTCTGGCGACGCTTGCCCTGATCGCGCAGGACGGCGTGCGAGGGGCCACAGTGCGGGCCATTGCCAACCGCGCCGAGGTGAGCCAAGGCCTGATCCGGCATCACTTTTCCTCAAAGGAAGACCTGATTACTGCCGCTTACGCACATCACATGAGCCATATGACAAACCTTACGACAGCGCCCGCGTTGACGACCGGCATATCGGCCAAAGCACGGCTTGAGGCATTTGTTGCAACCGGTCTGGTCCCGCCCGTGGTCGATCCCGGTATGGTCAGTTTATGGGCCAGCTTTTTGAACAAGCTGCGCGTGGACGCAAAGATGCGGGAGATCCACGAACAGACCTATCACGATTTTCGTGACCGTCTGGAGGCGTTGATTGCCGATGCGCTCTGCGAGGCGGGAATCGCGACAGAACCGCGCGCGCTTCGCCGTTTGGCCATCGCCTGCAACGCCGTGATCGACGGTTTATGGATCGAAGGTGGTGCCTTGCCGGGCGCGTTCGAACCGGGGGAACTGCCCGAAATCGGGTTGAAATCGGTGGGCGCGATTATCGGGCTGGAATTGGAATATGTTGGAGGCTGGACATGAAATACACAGACATTACCAAACGCTTGTCGGGCCTGGGCGGGGCCAAATGGGAAGTCTACCTTGAGGCCAAAGCGCTGGTTGCCCAAGGCCGCGATATCATCGAAATGACGATTGGCGAGCCGGACGTTGCAACCCCTGAAGCGTTGGTCGAGGCGGCAGTGGATGCAATGCGCCGGGGGCGGACCACCTATTCAAACGGGCGCGGGGAGGCGGGGCTTAGGGCCGCGCTTGGCGAAAAATATACCCGCACTGCGGGGCGCCATATCGGGGCCGATCAGATCCTGTGTTTTCCCGGTACCCAGACATCGCTTTATGCAGTGTTGATGGGGGTGGCAGAAGCCGGTTGCGAGGTGCTTGTCGGTGATCCGATGTATGCCACCTATGAAGGGGTGATCCGTGCCAGCGGTGCCGACATGGTGGCAGTGCCGTTGCGTCCCGAAAACGGATTTCGCATCAACGCGGCGGATATCGCGGAGCGGATCACATCAAGAACAACTGCCATCCTGTTGACCACACCGCATAATCCCACCGGATCAATTCTGACTGCGGCCGATATTGATGCCATTGGAAAACTGGCGCTTGAGCATGATCTGTGGATCATTTCGGACGAGGTGTATCAGGATCTGGTTTTTGACGGTGCGGAGTTTGCCTCCCCCCTGGCGCATTCCGAATTTGCCGACCGGGTGATTGTGGTCTCTTCGATCTCGAAATCCCATGCTGCGCCGGGCTTTCGCAGTGGCTGGTGCGTCGGCCCCACCGATTTTATCGAGGCGCTGTTGCCCCTGTCGGAGACCATGCTGTTCGGCAATCAACCTTTCATTGCCGATATGACCGAAATGGCCATCCGTGACGGCTCGTCCGTGGCACAGGGCATGCGGCAGCGTTATGCCGCGCGCGCCGAACGGTTACATCAACGCCTGTCTGGTGAAACCGGTTTTACGGTGCATCAACCCCGCGCGGGAATGTTTGCCATGATGGATGTGTCCGCCACGGGTCTGAGCGGTTACGATTATGCACGCCATTTGTTGGAGTTCGGCGGTGTCGCAGTGATGCCGGGATCGTCCTTTGGTGAAACGCTGGACAGCTGGGTGCGCATCGCGCTGACGGTGGACGACTCAAGTTTTGACACCGCCTGTGACCGGATCATCCGGCACGCCAGCACCCTACAGAAGGAAACCGCGTGACAAGTATCGCAGAGGCGCTGGTCGCCCGACTGGCCGAACGTGGGGTGGATACCGTTTTTGGTATTCCGGGTGTGCATACGGTCGAACTTTATCGCGGGTTGGCCGGATCGGGTATCCGCCACGTCACCCCGCGCCATGAACAGGGGGCGGGGTTTATGGCCGATGGGTATGCCCGCGTTTCGGGCAAGCCAGGCGTTGCCTTTGTGATCACCGGACCGGGGTTAACCAATACACTGACCGCGATGGGGCAGGCGCGCGCCGATAGCGTACCGATGCTGGTGGTATCGGGGGTGAATACCCTTGCCAGTCTTGGAAAAGGTCTGGGCCATTTGCACGAGCTGCCGGACCAACGGGCCATGGCGCGCACGGTGGCGCTGGTATCTGAGCGCATTGAGGGGGCGGATGATCTGACGCCCGCGCTGGATCGTGCCTTTGCACCGTTTCACACCGGCCGACCGGGCCCAACGCACATCGAGATCCCTCTTGATGTGGCGGGATCAGGCTTTGCCACGCAGACGGCGACCGCCGCGCCAGCCGATGAGATCCCCGTCAACGCGGATCAGATCACACAAGCCGCAGCGTTGCTGAGGGCGGCCCATGCGCCTGTTATTCTGGCCGGAGGCGGCGCGCGCCGCGCGGCGCAGATGATCCGGACGCTTGCAGAAAAGCTGGACGCGCCCGTGGTGCAGACGGTGAATGCGCGTGGTATCCTGCACGAACATCCGCTCGGTGTCCCCGCCAGCCCAAGCTTGCAGGCGGTGCGTGATCTGATCGCCGCCTCCGACGTTGTTCTGGCCGTCGGAACCGAACTGGGGCGGACGGATTACGACATGAATGGCACCGGCACGATGCCGGTTATGAATACCTTGATCCGCATTGATCTTTGCGCTGAGCAGTTGGCGCGCCATGCAACCGAGTTGCCGATCAAGGGCGACGCATTGGCGACGCTGGAGGCTCTGAACGAGCGCCTTGCGCGCTCCGAAAACACAAATGGCGCGCCCCGGGCGGCAGAGGCGCGCAGCCGCGCCTTTGAGGAAATCGGTCCCGAGATGCGCGCGCTTTGCACTTTGCTGAACGCGGCGCGTGACGCTGTTCCCAACGCGATCATGGTAGGGGATTCTTCCTATCCGGTTTATGCGGGCAACCTCTATTACGATCACGATCGGCCGGGGGGGTGGTTCAATGCTGCCACCGGATTTGGCGCATTGGGTTACGGAATTCCGGCGGCTATCGGTGCGGCGCTGGCTGATCCTTCGGCCCCGGTGATCTGCATTGCCGGCGACGGCGGCGCGCAATTCAGTCTGCCGGAGCTGATGTGCGCGGTGGACGAGAAGCTGGCGATCACCTTCGTGATCTGGAACAATCACGGGTATCAGGAGATTGCCACGTCTATGCAGGCCGTCGGGGTCACGGTGGTGGGATGTGATCCGACACCGCCGGACTTTGCCGCTGTGGCCCAATCCTGTGGCATGCCGTTCTGGCGCTGTGGTCCGGATGCTGATGCATTCGCCGCGGCCCTGAAAGCCGCATCAGCCAAGGCCGGGCCGACCCTGATCGAGGTGCAGGCCCCGAACCTTTCACATTCTTCCTGAACAAGTGAGACACCAATGAGCGACCCGAGTTTTGAGTTCACCCGCGCGATCACCCGTCGACCGGCAAGCAGTATCGTTGATGGTCTACGCGCCACAGATACCGGCACCCCCGATCTGGATCAGATGCTGGCCGATCACGCACATTACGTTGCTACGTTGAAAGAAACCGGAGCGGAGGTGATCGAATTGCCGCCGCTTGACGCCTATCCCGATGCCGTTTTTGTCGAGGATACGGCGCTGTGCCTGCCTCGGGGGGCTGTTCTTATGCGTCCGGGGGCAAGCAGCCGAATGGGCGAGGTGGCCGAGATGGAACCGGCCCTGCGCGCAGCGTATGATGATGTTCGCAAGATCAGCGGTCCGGGGCATATTGAGGGCGGTGATATTCTGGTGACAGGGCGCGAAGTTCTGGTTGGCCGCTCGGATCGGACCGATGCCGCAGGCGTGGCCGAACTGGTGGAAATCATGACCGAATGGGGCCATAAGCTGCGCGAGGTTTTTACCCCGCCGGGGGTGTTGCATTTCAAAACCGATTGTTCATTGCTGGACGCGGAAACCATCCTGTCAACGCAACGGCTGGACGCGTCGGGTTGTTTTGACGGCTACCGCGTGCTGCATGTCGCCGAAGGGGAGGAAGCAGCCGCCAACAGCATACGTTTCAACCGGTTTGTGCTGTGTCCGGCGGGTTTCCCGCGTACGGCGGGGATGTTAAGCGACGCCGGATATGACGTCGTCGAGATCAATAACTCCGAGTGTGCCAAGCTTGATGGCGGCATGTCTTGTCTGTCGCTGAGGTTTTGAAGGTTCGGTCGCGCCCCTTTGTCGCCCCGTGTGGCGGCCAGCGGGGAAAATATTGATGGCGGGGGTTGAGAAATGCTGACTGAAATGGGCATGCAGGACGTCCAGATCATCCGCGAATCCCCGAACGCCAGATTGGTTAGGGTTTTCGAAACGTTATTAAAAAGGAAGCATCCATGACACCGGGCGCAAGGGTGGCCGCGGCCATCGAAATACTCGATCAGGTGACTGACGGCATGGCTGCCGAACAGGTTTTGACCCGCTGGGCGCGCGGTCACCGCTTTGCGGGGTCCAAGGACCGCGCCGCGATCCGCGATCATGTCTTTGATGTGTTGCGCTGCTGGCGCAGTGCAGCGCATCTTGGCGGTGCGCAGACAGGGCGCGGCCTGATGATCGGAATGCTGCGCCAGCAGGGCGTCGATCCCGAAACCCTGTTCACCGGTGAAGGTCATGCGCCGCCCGTGTTACTGGAGCATGAAAAAGCCGCGCCAGACGCGGATATGGCGCGCGCGATCAAGCTGAACCTGCCTGATTGGCTGATCCGGGAGTTTGACACGTCTTTGGGCGATGACGCAGAGAAGACGGCACTGGCGCTGCAAGGGCGCGCACCCGTAACCATGCGGGTAAATACAGCAAAAACAACTTCTTCCGAAGCACTGTTGATGTTAGATCAAAGCGGCGTGACGGTTGTTGAAAACCCGCTTGGCCCGACCGCTTTGACTGTGCTCGACGGCAGTCGGCGCGTGCGCAGTGCGCCTGCGTATCAGGAAGGCTTTGTCGAGCTTCAGGATGCGAGCAGTCAGGCGGTTGTGGATGCGCTGCCTCGCGCGGCGCGCGTACTTGACTATTGCGCCGGGGGCGGCGGGAAGGCGCTGGCGCTGGCCTTACGCGACGAGACCTGTGTTTTCGCGCATGACATTGATCCTGCCCGCATGTCCGATCTGCCCTCACGCGCTGCGCGCGCAGGAGCGCAGATCACGCAGATCGCCACGCAACAGATCGCGACAGAAGCGCCCTTCGATCTGGTCTTGGTTGACGCACCTTGCAGCGGCAGCGGATCGTGGCGCCGCGCGCCGGAGGCTAAATGGCGTCTGACACCCGAGCGTCTGAAGGAACTCACGGCCATACAAGACGATATTCTCGACACAACCGCCCCGATGATCGGTGTCGGTGGAACGCTTGCCTATGCGACATGTTCCGTTTTGCATGTCGAAAATGAAGCGCGTGTTCAGGCGTTTCTGGACCGTCATCCCGGTTGGACCTGCGTTTTTCAAAAGACCTTCGCCGTGAGCGCGGACGGGGACGGTTTCTTCACTGCGCACTTGACGCACGTGGTTTGATCGCGCTTACTCAACTGACGCGGGAAGTTTCTGCGAATTCTGCTTCATGATTAATCCCTGATTAACTGTTTGTAGCCGATGCTGGAATTCACGATTCGAATGCTGTCAGGGGACGCCATGTACCGATTTGCCCATGGGACGCTCACAGAGCGTCTCAACCATGTTTCACCGCCTCGCATTGCGGTGCTGGCGGTACTTGCGGGAGTGGTGGGCATTGCTGCCCTTCTGATTCTGGATGGCGGGATGCAGCGGACGGTGTTTGCCGCCGGAGGCAGCCTTGCTGTGCTCGTCACCGGGTTGTGCCTGTTGCAACTGGGCCAACGCGCGGCGCGTGCCCAGTCCCATCATACAGCGGCGCAGTTTATCGCCAATGACAGCGCGCCGGGATTTATCGTCACGGCAGACGGGCAAATCACTTTTGCCAATCCGGCTGCTTTCGGACAGTTCGGCGATACCGTTGTCTCCACACTGGCCAAAGTACTTTGCGCGCATATCGCCAATCCCGGTCCGATCCTTTTCCGCCTGCAATCGCGGGCCGAGGGCGCAGGGTGCGCGCGCGAGGAGATCGTGACCAGCAGTGGACAGATCATTCTGGCCGTTCATGACATCGGGCAGGACGGTTTTGCCTGGCGGGTCGAGCCGATGAACACCCAGCAGACCGGTGCCCCGCAGGGAGAAACGCGGATACTCCCGATGATTATGATCGGGCGCAGTGGCGCGATTCTGTCGATGAACCATGCTGCGCGGCAATTTGTAGGTGCGCGTTGCAAGTCGATCGATCTGCTGTTTCCCGAGCAGGTGGTCGTTCCCGGCACGGTGATGGACGTGTCCACCACATCGGGCAACCATCCCGCCCTCATCGCGCAAACCGACGCCGGTGCGGGACGTCAGGCGCTTTATCTGCTGCCTCCACCGGCCAGTGGAAACGCGGTTGCACATCCGAATTGGCAGGTTTTTCAGGACATGCCGATCCCGATGATAAAGATCGCGCCGGACGGCAACGTGCAGTCTTTCAACAAACGCGCTGCCAAGTTGATCGGCATTGCCCTTGTCGAGGGCGCACATCTTTCCACGTTGATGGAAGGGTTGGGCCGCGCAATAAGTGACTGGCTTGAAGACACGCTGGCCGGTCGCCTTGCGCAGAAATCAGAGTTTCTCAGGCTCCGCCGTGGCGATAAGGAAACCTTTGTTCAGGTGACGCTTAACCGGATCGAGGAGGAAGGGGAGCCGGCCCTGATCGCGGTTCTGCACGATGCGACAGAACTGAAGTCCCTTGAAGCGCAATTTGTGCAGAGCCAGAAAATGCAGGCGATCGGGCAGTTGGCGGGGGGCGTTGCGCATGATTTCAACAATCTGCTCACTGCCATCTCCGGCCATTGCGACCTTTTGCTGCTGCGTCACGATCCCGGCGATCAGGACTATGGCGATCTTGTGCAAATCAACCAGAACGCAAATCGCGCGGCGGCTCTTGTCGGGCAATTGCTGGCCTTCTCGCGCAAGCAGACGCTACGTCCTGAGACGCTTGATATGCGCGATACACTGGCCGATTTAACCCATCTTCTGAACCGGTTGGTGGGCGAGAAAATCACGCTGACGCTCAGCCATGATCCGGTCCTGCAACCGATCCGCGCGGACAAGCGACAGCTGGAACAGGTCCTGATGAATCTCGTGGTCAACGCGCGCGACGCGATGCCGTCGGGCGGGGAGATCAAGATTATCACTGAATGTGCCCACCTCGACAAGCCGCTGTGCCGCGATCAGGTGACTGTGCCAGCGGGAGAGTATGTGACCATTCAGGTTAACGATGGCGGTGTCGGAATCCAGCCCGACAAGCTCCATAAAGTGTTTGAGCCGTTCTTTACGACCAAGAGGACGGGGGAGGGTACCGGCCTTGGTCTGTCGACAGCCTATGGGATCGTAAAGCAGACGGGGGGCTATATTTTCGTCGACAGCAAAGAAGGGGTCGGCACCTCCTTTACACTGTATTTTCCCGTGCTGGCGCAGATGCTGTCCCCAGAAGCCCCGAAACCTGCGTTCGAAAAGATTGCGGCGGCGGGACCTGCGACGGGTGGTGTCATCTTATTGGTCGAAGACGAAGCACCTGTGCGTGCTTTTGCCAGCCGCGCGCTGCGGTTGCGCGGCTATACGGTGCTTGAAGCGGAAAACGCCGAAGCGGCTCTCCTGACGCTTGAGGATGAAAGTTTGAAGATTGATGTATTCGTAACGGACGTCGTAATGCCCGGAATGGATGGGCCAAGCTGGGTACGCGAAGCGCTCAAGGCGCGTCCGGGCGTGCGGGTTGTCTTTGTCTCGGGCTATGCCGAGGACAGCCTTGGCGAAGCCCAAATGAGAATTCCGAATTCCGTTTTTCTCCCCAAGCCGTTTTCGCTCAATGATTTAACAGAAACCGTGAATAAACAGCTACATTGAGGCGGGGCGCTCTAATCGCGCGGGATACTGTTGTAGAGCGCGAATTCTTCTGCAAATTTGCGTCGAAAACGTCTCTCGACATCGGGGGAAAGCGTCACGTCCATCGGAGGCGATGTATTCTCCCGCGTGAGGTCGAGCTTGATCTCCAGCCGCTCTTCCAGAAAATACCGGAGGCGGGGCTGCTCCTCATAACGGAACAGATGCGTGATTCCCGTTCCATTCGGTTGCTGCTCCAGAAATTTCAGCTGGCTGCCTACCTCGGCAAATCCGGGACGTTTGCCCTTCATATAGGCCAGCACAAAATCATCAAAGCTGATGTCATGTGTGCTGTTTGGCTTGCCCTTCATAAACGGACGCTGGCGATAGCGATACCAACTGCTGAGCCAGCTCACCGGTTCACGCATGACCGCCATCAACTCCATTTCGGCATCGCAGACCTTTAAAAACATCGGCCGGACAAAACGGTTGTAACGGTAAACGGGCGCATGCTTGAGAAGCGGCGGATCGCTGATCACCATGTCAGCCCGCGGTGCCAGCGCTTTTTCGTAGGCTGTTGTTCCGGTTTTCGGGACAGACAAAAACGCGAGACGCTCTTTAAAGAAAACAAGCATCTGACGTCTCCTTCGGGGCGGTATGCATGACACTGCATAACATAAACCAGTTCTTAACCAATAGGGGGCAAAGATGGGTTGTGCAGAATTTGATTGAAATGTTCTCACTTTGTCCACATAAGAACATTAGTAGAACAAATTCACAGGTCGAAGGCTTTGATTGTAGCCGGCGCAACCCTGTGACAGTAAGGGAAGAACCCAAATGGCAACGGCAGATCTTTTGACAATGGATAAGAAATCAGCAGACAAGAAAAAGGCGCTCGACAGCGCCTTGGCGCAGATCGAGCGGCAGTTCGGCAAAGGCTCGATCATGAAGCTGGGCGATGGCAGTGCGATGCGCGATATCACCGCATCGTCGACCGGATCGCTTGGCCTTGATATAGCGCTTGGCATTGGCGGCCTGCCGATGGGCCGTATTGTCGAGATATATGGCCCTGAATCATCAGGTAAAACCACGCTGACGCTGCATTGCGTGGCCGAGCAACAAAAGCTCGGGGGCGTTTGCGCCTTTGTAGATGCGGAACACGCTCTTGACCCGCTTTATGCACGCAAGCTGGGCGTGGACGTGGATGAATTGCTGATCTCGCAGCCTGATACGGGCGAGCAGGCGCTTGAGATCGTTGACACGCTGGTGCGTTCGGGGGCCGTCAACATGGTCGTTGTAGATTCGGTTGCGGCGTTGACGCCAAAATCGGAGCTTGAGGGCGAAATGGGCGACAGCTCTGTCGGGGTCCAGGCCCGTCTGATGAGCAAGGCGATGCGCAAACTCACCAGTTCGATCTCGCGGTCGAATTGTATGGTGATCTTCATCAACCAGATCCGCATGAAAATCGGCGTGATGTTCGGTTCTCCGGAAACAACAACGGGCGGAAACGCGCTAAAGTTCTATTCCTCTGTCCGCCTCGATATCCGCCGCATCGGCTCGGTCAAGGACCGTGACGAGATCACCGGTAACCAGACGCGGGTCAAGGTCGTCAAAAACAAGGTGGCCCCCCCGTTCAAGCAGGTCGAATTCGACATCATGTATGGCGAGGGCATCTCCAAGATGGGTGAAATCCTTGATATGGGTGTGAAGGCGGGCATCGTGGACAAGTCCGGCAGTTGGTTCTCCTATGGCGATGAACGGATCGGGCAAGGGCGCGAAAACGCCAAAACATTCCTGCGCGAGAACGAAGCCATGGCGATCGAGATCGAAGACAAGATTCGCGCAGCCAATGGTCTGGATTTCAACGGTTCAGAAAAAATGGACGATCCCGATATCCTTGAAGAATAATCGCGGCGCGTACAACGACACATGAACGGGGCGCTGTCCGGCCGGGCAGCGCCCTTTTTACGTGGTGCGCCTGTGGACAGCCTTGCCGCGCGGGGGTATCTGACGGGGACCGAATTCACCGCGCCAAAAGGACGGACCCCTATGCAAACGCTAAACGACATCCGCTCGACGTTCCTCAGCTATTTTGAACGCAATGGCCATTCGGTGCAGCCCTCCAGCCCGCTGGTGCCGCGCAATGATCCGACGTTGATGTTTACTGCGGCCGGCATGGTTCAGTTCAAGAACCTGTTTACCGGCGTCGAAACCCGCGACTACACCCGCGCAACCACTGCGCAGAAATGCGTCCGCGCAGGCGGCAAACACAATGATCTCGACAATGTAGGTTACACCGCACGCCACCATACCTTTTTCGAGATGTTGGGTAATTTCAGCTTCGGTGACTACTTCAAGGAAGACGCAATCCCGCTCGCTTGGGATCTTCTGACCAAAGAGTTCGGCATTGATCCTGATCGGCTGTTGGTCACCGTCTATCATACGGACGACGAAGCAGTCGCAATCTGGAAAAAGCACGCGGGCCTCGGTGATGATCGCATCATCCGGATCGCGACGGATGACAACTTCTGGTCCGCCGGTCCGACTGGTCCCTGCGGCCCCTGTACGGAAATTTTCTACGATCACGGTGATCACATCTGGGGTGGTCCTCCCGGCTCTCCCGAAGAAGACGGTGACCGCTTTGTCGAAATCTGGAACCTCGTTTTTATGCAATACGAGCAGTTCGAAGACGGCAGCCGTCGCGACCTGCCGAACAAATCCATCGACACGGGCATGGGCATCGAGCGCGTTGCGGCTTTGTTGCAGGGCACAAACGACAATTATGCGACGGACCTGATGCGCAGCCTGATCGAGGCGTCTGCCAATGTTTCCAATACCGATCCGGACGGCGCGGGAAAGACCCATCACCGTGTGATCGCTGACCATCTGCGCTCCACTTCGTTCCTCATGGCGGATGGCGTGATGCCCAGCAACGATGGTCGGGGCTATGTGCTGCGGCGGATCATGCGGCGCGCGATGCGTCATGCACATCTGTTGGGCGTTCAGGATCCTCTGATGCACCGGCTTGTGCCGGCGCTCGTGCGGCAGATGGGTGCGGCGTATCCGGAATTGGGGCAGGCGCAGTCGATGATTGAACAGACACTCCTGCAAGAAGAAACGCGCTTTCGCCAGACGCTTGATCGCGGTTTGAAACTGTTGGACGACGAGCTGGTCGGCTTGGACAAAGGGGCTGATTTGCCCGGTGCAACGGCGTTCAAGCTGTACGATACCTTCGGCTTTCCGTTGGATCTGACCCAAGACGCACTGCGTGAAAAAGGACTTGGGGTTGATACCGCTGGTTTCGATACGGCAATGGCAGAGCAAAAGGCCAAAGCACGCGCGGCCTGGGCCGGTTCAGGCGAAGCGGAGGATGCAACCGTTTGGTTCGATGTCGCCGACAAGGCTGGTGTGACGGATTTTCTCGGCTACGAGACCGAAACCGCCGAAGGAAAGATCGCAGCCCTCGTGCAGGATGGCGCGCAAGTCAAGACAGCCAAAGAAGGTGACAACGTCCAGATCGCGCTGAACCAGACCCCGTTTTATGCAGAAAGTGGTGGGCAGGTGGGCGATACTGGTCGTATCACGACCGAGAGCGGTGAGGCGCGTGTGACAGACACGAGAAAAAGTGCAGGCATTGTCGTTCACTTTGCCACTGTTGAAAAAGGTAATATTTACAACATGCAAGCGGCCACCCTTGAAGTGAATCACGCCCGCCGTACGGCGATCCGCGCCAATCACTCTGCGACGCATCTGCTGCACGAGGCCCTGCGCGGCACGCTTGGTGATCATGTTGCACAACGCGGATCGCTCAATGCCGATGACCGTCTTCGTTTTGATTTTAGCCACAATCAGGCTCTCGACGCGCTGGAACTCGCTAAAATCGAGCGTGAAGTGAACGATTATATTCGCCAGAACACCATCGTCGATACCCGGATCATGACGCCGGACGACGCGCGAGCGCTCGGTGCGCAGGCGCTTTTTGGCGAGAAGTACGGTGATGAGGTTCGTGTTGTTTCCATGGGGCGCAAAGACGGTTCTGGCAAAGGGGTTGATAAAACGACCTATTCACTGGAGCTGTGCGGCGGCACCCATGTGCGCCAGACCGGCGACATAGGCGCGTTCGTTTTGCTGGGCGACAGTGCCAGCAGCGCCGGCGTTCGCCGGATCGAGGCGTTGACAGGGCCCGAGGCTTTGGCGTGGTTGCGTCACCAGCAAAAAGCACTGGCGACAGTGGCGGATGCGCTGAAAACCGCGCCATCCGACGTGCCGAAGCGTGTGAAGTCACTCATCGACGAGCGTCGCGCGCTCACCAACGAGGTCGCACAACTGCGCCGCGAACTTGCGATGGCTGGCACCGGCGATGCCGCGCCGGAATCCCGCGACGTGGGCGGCACCGCATTTCACGCGCAGGTTCTTACTGGCGTAACGGGCAAGGATTTACCGGCGCTTGTGGACGAACATAAGGCGCGCCTGAAATCCGGCGCTGTGCTGTTGATCGCTAATACAGGCGGCAAGGCTGCTGTCGCGGCCGGTGTTACCGAAGATCTTATCTCCACTCTCTCTGCCGTCGACATTGTCCGCGCTGCTGTGGCAGAGTTGGGAGGCAAAGGTGGCGGTGGCCGCGCAGACATGGCGCAAGGCGGCGGCGCGTCTGCTGAAAACGCCCAAGCCGCCATAGCTGCCGCCGAAACCGTACTGAAAGGATAGACCATGCCAGCACTCTGGATCGCCCACGTCACAGTCTCCGATGAAGAGGCTTACAAGAAATATGCAGAAGGCGCGACCAAAGCCATCGCAGATCATGGCGGCAAGTTCATCGCGCGCGGTGGCCGTTTTGTGCAGCTTGAAGGCAAGGAACGTCCACGAAATGTCGTGGCCCGGTTTTCAGATGTCGAGAGCGCGGAAAAATGCTATTATTCAGATGCCTATCAGGCCGCTCTCAACCATGCACGCGGTGCGTCCGAACGCGAATTAATGATCGTAGAGACGTCTGAATAGGCACCGTCTCACGGCTTCATTTGGCCTTTAAACTCATGCGGCGTAGCCGCTAACCCCGTTTCAACAAAAAAGGCGCCCTCAACGGGGCGCCTTTTCCAATTCGTGCGACGGGGATCAGCTCGCCTTTGACATCCGCTTACGCTCGTGCGGATCTAAATAACGCTTGCGCAGACGGATCGCATTCGGTGTCACTTCGACCAGCTCGTCATCGTCAATATATGCAATCGCCTCTTCAAGGCTCAGCGTGATGGGCGTGGTCAAACGCACTGCTTCGTCGGTGCCGGAGGCGCGCACGTTGGTCAGCTGCTTGCCTTTCAACGGGTTCACTTCCAGATCGTTTTCGCGGCTGTGCTCACCAATAATCATGCCGGTGTACACGTCCGTTTGTGCACCGATGAAAAAGCGTCCGCGATCTTCCAGCTTCCACAAGGCGTATGAAACAGCCGTGCCGTTCTCCATCGAAATCAGAACACCTGCGCGGCGGCCAGGGATTGCACCTTTGTGTGGTGCCCATGCATGGAACACCCGGTTCAGAACGCCCGTGCCACGTGTATCAGTCAGGAATTCGCCGTGATAGCCGATCAAACCGCGCGATGGCACATGCGCCACGATGCGGGTTTTACCAGCGCCAGCGGGCTTCATCTCGACCAGTTCGCCCTTGCGCGTGCCGGTCAGCTTTTCGATCACAACGCCGGAGTATTCGTCATCCACGTCGATGGTAGCTTCTTCGATCGGCTCATGACGCACGCCGTCGATTTCCTGAAACAGAACCTGCGGGCGCGAGATCGACAATTCGAATCCCTCGCGGCGCATGTTCTCGATCAGAACACCCATCTGGAGTTCGCCACGACCGGCGACTTCAAAGGCTTCGCCGCCCGGTGTGTCGGATATCTTGATCGCGACGTTACTTTCGGCTTCTTTATGGAGCCGCTCACGGATCACGCGCGACTGCACTTTCTTGCCGTCACGACCCGCCAGCGGGCTATCGTTGATGCCGAAAGTAACGGTGATGGTCGGCGGATCAATGGGCTGTGCTGGAATCGCGTCCGTGACAGATTGCTCCGCCAGCGTGTCGGCCACAGTGGCCTTCGTCATGCCCGCAATCGAGACGATATCGCCCGCTTCGGCCGTATCAATCGCTGTCTGGTCCAGCCCGCGATAAGCGAGGATTTTGGTGCAGCGGAAGTTTTCGATCAGTGTGCCGTCGCGCGACATGGCTTTGATCGTCTGGCCCGCCTTCAGCGTTCCGGTTTCAACACGGCCCGTCAGCAAACGGCCCAGAAACGGATCCCCGCCCAAAGTGGTCGCCAACATGGTAAACGGCTTGTCGATGTCTTCGATTTGCTTTGGCGCAGGGACATGTTCGAGGATCAACTCGAACAGCGCGTCCAGACCTTTGCGCGGCCCGTCCAGCGTGTGATCGGCCCAACCGGACCGGCCGGACGCATACATCATAGGGAAATCAAGCTGCTCTTCGGTCGCGTCGAGGTTCGCGAACAGGTCGAAAACCTCGTCAAGCGCACGGTCGGGTTCGCCATCGGGCTTGTCGACCTTGTTGATCACGACGATGGGGCGCAGGCCCAGCTTCAGCGCTTTGGATGTCACGAATTTGGTCTGGGGCATCGGGCCTTCGGCCGCATCCACCAGCAAAACAACACCGTCAACCATCGACAGAATACGCTCCACCTCGCCACCGAAATCGGCGTGGCCGGGGGTATCGACGATGTTGAGGCGCGTGCCTTTCCATTCGACGGATGTCGGCTTGGCAAAAATGGTGATGCCGCGCTCGCGCTCCAGATCGTTGCTGTCCATCGCGCGTTCAGTCGTTGCCTGATTTTCGCGGTAGGTGCCGGATTGCTTGAGAAGCTCGTCCACCAGCGTCGTTTTGCCGTGGTCAACGTGAGCGATAATTGCGATGTTACGCAGGTCCATTGGTATACCTTGTCTCGGAGAGTTGAGCGGCCTTACCGTGCATCCGCAGCAATGACCAGCAAAAAAAGGATATCACGCTGCGTCGTTGCTGTCTTTCTCGCACGCACGCAGGATCAAAAGCGGCTATTTGAATGGGCTTATCCGGTTGACGACCAGTTAGGCGGATCAGTACCCGCCCAAAAATGCGCTCACATATCCTTAACGCGGGCGGTGTTGAATAGTTCCACAGCGCCCGTTCAGGCCGCAACGAGATGCGATCAATGAGTTGTTGTGGCCGAAAACAGGTTAATCGTCGCGATTCCCGCAACGATCAGAAGCATGCCGATTATAGCTGGAAAATCAAGCCGCTGACCAAAAGCAACGTAACCGATACCGGCGATGAGGATGATGCCCAAGCCGCTCCACAATGCATAGACTACACCAACAGGCATTGTCCGCAGCGTGATGGAGAGCAGATAGAAGGAGAGCGCATAAGCCACCACGACCAACACCGACGGTCCGAGCTTGGTAAATTGCTGGCTCGCCTGTAGGGCGGTTGTCCCGATGGTTTCAGTCAGCACCGCGAGGGCAAGCACCAGATATACGGGCATCGGGTTTAACTCCTTTTAAAGCGGCAATTGTGCCGTTTCCTTGATCTCTTCCATAACAAAACTGGCCGAGACATCCGACAATGCAACCTTGCTGATGAGTCGTTGATAAAGCCGGTCGTACCCTGCCATATCCGCTACACGCGCGCGGATCAAATAGTCAAGATCACCGCTCATCCGGTAGACCCCCTGTATCTCGGGCATCGCTTTGGTCGCAGCGGAGAATTTTTCAAGCCAGTCCGGGGTATGGGCATTGGTGCGCACCTGCATAAAGACGCATAGCCCCAGACCAAGCTTGGCCGGATCGACAGTCGCGATACGCCCGGTAATTACGCCCGCACCTTCCATCTGGCGAATGCGGCGCCAGCAGGCGTTGCGCGACAACCCGATCTGCACCCCCAACGCATCAAGCGATTGACCGGCGTCACGTTGCAAAGCGCTCAAAATACGGCGATCGATGTCATCAATTTCACTCATTTTATATGTTTGGTGTGAAATTGTCCCAAAATCAACCCTGCAACGCCCGGTTTTTGGGACGAATGGGCGTGGTGCGCAGGGTAAGCTGTTGCAAATAAAATTCGCCAGCAGGAGCCATCACCCATGATTAGCCGCATTTTCCTCGAACATCCCGCAAAAGTCGACGAGAGCTTCTTTCAGCATATGGCTTTCGCGCTGAAGTTTTCGGGCAAGTTGTTTCTGGCGGGTGGTGCTGCGATGGTCCATGCTTTTGTGCCGTGTCTCTTTGAAAAGACCGCAAGCACCATCATTGCGGAGCTTTATGCGCGTACCCATAACCGAACGCAGTAACGACCGAAAACACCGAGCAGATCACGTCGCGCATAAAAAAGGGGCCGCTGTAAAAGCGGCCCCTTCGGTACATCCTAACGCTTAGCCTTTCAGCGCAGCGTTCAGATTTTCGTCGACTTTTTCGAGGAAACCCATAGTGGTCAGCCACTTCTGGTCGGGGCCAACAAGCAACGCCAGATCCTTGGTCATGTCGCCGCTTTCCACAGTGTCCACGACAACTTTTTCAAGCGTCTCGGCAAAGTTGGTCAGCGCTTCGTTACCATCCAGCTTGCCACGGTGCTTGAGACCGCCGGTCCATGCGTAGATCGACGCGATGGAGTTGGTAGACGTCTCTTCGCCCTTCTGGTGCTGGCGGTAGTGACGCGTCACGGTGCCGTGTGCTGCTTCGGCCTCGACGGTCTGCCCGTCGGGTGTCATCAGCACGGAAGTCATCAGGCCAAGCGAGCCAAAGCCCTGCGCAACCGTATCGGATTGCACATCGCCGTCGTAGTTCTTGCAAGCCCAGACATAGCCGCCGGACCATTTCATCGCAGCCGCAACCATATCATCGATTAGGCGGTGCTCATAGGTGATGCCCGCTTTTTCGAACTTGTCTTTGAATTCGGTGTCAAAGATTTCCTGGAACAGCAGCATGAACTGGCCGTCATAGTTTTTCAGAATCGTGTTCTTGGTCGACAGATACACAGGCCAGCCGCGTTGCAGGCCATAGTTCATCGAGGCGCGGGCGAAATCCTTGATTGAATCGTCAAGGTTATACATCGCCATATAGACGCCGGAGGAGGGTGCCTGGAACACTTCCTCTTCCATGACCGTGCCGTCATCGCCGACGAATTTCATCGACAACGTACCGGGGCCGGGGAATTTCATGTCGGTGGCGCGGTACTGGTCGCCATAAGCGTGGCGGCCGATGACGATGGGCTGTGTCCAACCGGGCACAAGGCGCGGTACGTTTTTGCACAGAATCGGCTCACGGAACACGACACCGCCCAGAATGTTGCGGATCGTACCGTTGGGGCTGCGCCACATCTTTTTCAGGCCAAATTCCTCGACGCGACCCTCGTCGGGCGTGATGGTCGCACATTTGACGCCAACGCCGTATTTCTTGATCGCATGGGCGGCATCAATGGTGATCTGGTCATCCGTCTCGTCGCGCGCCTGAATGCCAAGATCATAGTATTTCAGATCGACATCGAGATAGGGAAGGATGAGCTTCTTTTTGATGAAATCCCAGATGATGCGGGTCATTTCATCGCCATCAAGTTCGACGATGGGGTTTTCTACCTTGATTTTGGACATGTGAGTTCCTTTGCATAGTGACGGGGTCTTTGGCATGCGTTTAGCGTAAGTCTGCCCGGTTTAAAAGTCAGTATACGGTTGTATACCGAAAATGCTGTTGGGCAGTCATTGTGTCGCGCAGACAGTTTTGTCGTGTAAGCATTTGCCTTTGCAGTGACGTTTTGTAATAGCTGGTCAAAATGCCAAAACAGAGATTTTCCATGAGATACGAGCCAGCATCTGTCCCTATGCCTGCGTGGTATAACATAGAGATATCATCGCATTGCAATTTGAAATGCCCGTACTGCCCGACGGGAAACGGTGCGATACCCCTACATCAACGCGGATATATCTCTGATTTGAATTTTGATACTATTTTCAATAAGATAAAGCCATATGCCAAGGTGATTCAGTTGTTCAACTGGGGCGAGCCGTTTATGCATAAAAGTCTCTACACTTTTATCGAAAAAGCGGATCAGGAAGGCATCCGCACGATGATCAGCAGCAATCTGACTGTCAGACTGTTCGATGAAGCAGAGCTTGAGCGATTGGTGAAATCCGGACTGACGTCATTGCTGGCTTCGATCGACGGCGTAAAACAGGAAGCTTATGAAGCTTACCGTCGTAACGGAGACGTATCCAAGGCATTGGCAAATCTCGAAAATATTGAAAAAACCAAGCAGCGGCTGGGGTCGCAGACACCGCACCTGATCTGGGCGTATTACGTCAACCGTCATAACGAAGAGCAGGTGCCCGCAGCCCGCCGGCGCGCCGAGAAAATGGGTGTTTCGATCTGGTTTAAAGAGCTGTCTTGTCCGGATGATTTTCAAACGCATCTATTAAAAACGGTTCCGCAACTGTTCGCGCCACCCGAGAATCTGGAAGAAAAATGGCCTAATCGCCACCATCCTGATCTCGGTCCGGTCACCCTTGATCCGCGTCTTCCGCAGGTGTGCAATCTTTGCAGAATGCCTTTTGAAATCATGATCATAAACTACAATGGTGATGTTTATCCGTGTACGGCGGTAACTGAAAAGAACATGGTTGTCGGCAACTTGCTTACCGAAGCAGTCGAAGATGTCTGGGGCGCACGGATGGCACCCAACCGTACGCAACTTATGAATGTCGAGACGCAGGTACCAGCCTCGCAGTGCAAGGATTGCCGTCATTTCAAAAGGATTGCGTCAAAAGAGATGCAGAAAAAACCTGTTCTGGCGGGGGTTTAGACGGCACAATTCAGCGCGTGGAGGGCGGTCGTCGCGCAAAGAACGCAGCGATCCTTCTGCGCGCATAGCCCCATAGTTCCGGTGCGCCGATGGCAATTTTACGGCCCACCCGGTCGGCGATCATCTGCTCGGTCACGTTGTACTTGATCCAGCTGCCGCCGCCAGATTGCAGATTTTGCATTGGGGGTTGAAAGCGGTCTAACGATTTGGCGAACTGTGCGGAAGCGGATTGTGCGGCTTCGAACTCCTCCCAAATGGCACGAAGATCGTCGCGCAAGTCATTAGGAAGAAGTCCAAATATACGGTCGGCTGCGCGTTTCTCTTCGGTAGCCGTCGCTTGTGCGTCATAGGTGCCAAAGATGGGGGTATCACCGGCGTCAATCTCGACCAGATCATGAAGGATCAGCATTTTGATCACGCGGGTGATGTCTACGTCCGCGCCGGCCTGATCCGCCAGTACCAATGCATAAAGCGTCAGATGCCACGAATGCTCCGCCGAATTTTCGTAGCGCGAGTTATCACACAATTCGGTGGCGCGGATCACGGTCTTGAGCTTGTCGGCCTCGTTGAGAAAAGCGATCTGGCGGTCGAGGCGCGGGCTCATCCGTCTTTGGCCGCTGCGCGGTGCGTGCGCAGCTTGTTGGCCAGAAACTTACGGCCATTCTGTTCGGCCATACGGGTGCGGATCGCCGTAAGGAACGCCTCTTCGAGGGTTTGCGAAGACGCGCCCAGAACGTCGCCCACCTGCATGAACAAACGGTCCTCGCCGGTCTCTTTCTGAACGGCGAGGCACTCTTCGGCCAGTTTGTTGGCCATTGCAATGACTGATTCGTCCGCCATCAGCGGGTGTTTTCTGTCAGGCGACGGCGGACGTATTCAGTTGTGGAATCGATCAGAGTGTCCATGTGCGGCTCTTCAAAGAAGTGGCCCGCGCCTTCAACTTCCTGATGGGTGATGGTAATGCCTTTTTGCTCGTGCAGCTTGTTCACCAGGTTGACCGTATCCGCCGGCGGCGCCACGCGGTCGCCTGTGCCGTTGATGATCAGGCCGGAGGCCGGGCAGGGCGCGAGGAAGCTGAAATCATACATGTTGGCGGGGGGGGCCACCGAGATAAATCCGGTGATTTCGGGGCGGCGCATCAAAAGCTGCATCCCGATCCATGCGCCGAAACTGAAGCCCGCGACCCAACAGTGCTTGGAGTTATTGTTCATAGATTGCAGGTAGTCGAGCGCGGAAGCCGCGTCGGACAGCTCGCCTATCCCTTGATCATATTCACCCTGTGAGCGGCCAACGCCACGGAAATTGAACCGCAGAACGGTAAAGCCCATTCTGTAAAAGGCGTAGTGAAGATTGTAGACAACCTTGTGATTCATTGTCCCGCCGAATTGGGGGTGGGGGTGCAGCACGATGGCGATCGGCGCATCACGCTCTTTTTGGGGATGGTAACGGCCTTCAAGGCGGCCTTCGGGGCCGGGGAAAATGACCTCGGGCATGGGCATACTCTCTTGCAAGTTCAAAAGGGCGGATGTAATTCTTGACGAATTCCGTCAGGCACCTTAGAACGTTTCTAAACTCGGGCATCCACATCAGGTGGACAGCACTTAGCCGAGATAGGCATTAAGGCCGCGCGCGTCAAACAAAAGACCGCCCCGGCTGTAAAGGAGTTGCAATGAAGCTGTCGACAAAAGGGCGTTATGCCATGGTCGCGCTGGCCGATATCGCCCTTCAGCCAGAAAATACGCTTGTCTCACTGGGTGATATTTCCGAACGTCAGCAAATCTCGCTGCCATATCTGGAACAGCTTTTTGTGAAGCTGCGGCGCGCGGAACTGGTCAGTTCTGTGCGTGGGCCTGGTGGCGGATACCGTCTTGCGCGATCTGCCAACGACATCCGCGTGGTCGATGTTCTGCGCGCTGTGGACGAGACGGTGGATGCGATGCACAAAGGCGCGGGTGCCTCGGGCGGCGCATCGGGAAGCCGCGCGCAATCGCTCACCAACCGGCTGTGGCAGGGGCTGAGCGCGCATGTCTATGTGTTTTTGCACCAGACGCGGCTTTCTGATGTTGTGTCTAACGAGTTGACCCCCTGTCCGGCGGTTCCCATCCTTTTCGCCGTCGTGGACGAGTGAGAGGGCGGGTTATGGATATTTTAGGCCAAAAGAAATGAGCAGGGTCTACCTTGATCATAATGCGACCACCCCTTTGCGGGCGGAGGCACGCATGGCGATGCTGGACGCGATGGATGTAACCGGCAATCCGTCGTCGGTCCATGCGGAAGGGCGCACGGCTAAGATGCTGGTTGAGCGCGCGCGCGCGCAGGTGGCGGAACTGGTCGGGTGCAAAGCTACGCAGGTGGTTTTTACGAGCGGTGCAACCGAGGCCGCAGCAATGGCTGTCGCGCAAAAAGACCGGCACGGCGGGACATTCGCAGCTTTGCCAACGGAGCATGATTGTGTTTCGGTGTGGGGCGATATCGATGTGTCGGGTCTTTACGACCGGGACGGACATGTCACCGGAGCCGAAGCCGATCTGGCGCAAGGCGCTCTGGTCGCGGTTTCGGCCGCCAACAGCGAGACAGGGATTTTGCGGCCCTCCAAGAGGGTCGCAGGCAGTGGCGAGGGGTATTCGGTGCTGTGTGACATCACACAAGTTGCTGGCAAGTTGCCCGTTCTCTATGAGGCTGTGACCCCGTCCTATGCCATTCTATCGGCGCACAAGCTGGGCGGGCCCAAAGGCGTGGGCGCGCTCATCAACTTTACGTCCGACGATCCCGCGCCAATGTTGCGTGGCGGCGGACAGGAAATGGGGCGGCGCTCCGGTACGGAAAACGTGATTGGAATCGCCGGATTCGGTGCGGCGGCGCAGGCGGCCGGGCGCGATGTGGCCGCAGGAAGGTGGGACGAAGTGGCTCAGTTTAGAAATATTCTAGAAAACGCTATTGCGGCTGTCTCAAAGAAGACTATTTTTGTCGGGAAAGCTGCCGCGCGTCTGCCCAATACATCGCTGATGCTTACGCCCGGCTGGAAAGGCGAGACGCAGGTGATGCAGATGGATCTGGCAGGTTTTGCGATATCGGCCGGCTCTGCCTGTTCGTCGGGCAAGGTCAAGGCCAGCAAGGTGTTGACCGCGATGGGATACAATGAGCAAGACGCGGCCTGTGCCATTCGGGTGTCGCTCGGGCTTGAGACTACTGAGGATGATGTGCGCCGCTTTACGCAAAGCTGGGCCGCAAAATTCAATAAACACGAGAAGCGGGCAGCGTAAAGCGGCCCTGATGCAAAGAGGAACATGAGCGTGGATAACACAATCGTAAAAGACGGTGTCGATCAGGAAACGGTAGATGCGGTGCGCGAGGTGGGCGGCGCCTACAAGCATGGCTGGTCCACAGACATCGAGATGGACTATGCGCCCTTGGGCTTGTCGCCCGATATCGTGAAGCTGATCTCGAAGAAGAACGAAGAGCCGCAGTGGATGACCGACTGGCGGCTGGAAGCTTACGAGCGCTGGCTCACCAAGAAAGAGCCGGATTGGGCGATGGTGGATTATCCTGAAATTGACTTTCAGGAACTGTATTACTATGCACGCCCCAAAAGCATGGCGGTCAAACCGAAGTCTTTGGACGATGTGGACCCCAAGCTTTTGGAAACCTACAAAAAGCTTGGCATTCCATTGAAGGAGCAGGCAATCCTTGCGGGGGTTGAAGGTGCCGAGGAAATGTCCGAGGAGCCGCGCCGCGTGGCCGTGGATGCGGTGTTCGATTCCGTCTCTGTCGGGACCACATTTCAGGCGGAGTTGTTGAAGGCCGGTGTGATCTTCTGCTCGATCTCGGAGGCGATCCGTGATCATCCTGAATTAGTGAAGAAATACCTTGGCACGGTTGTTCCGGTCTCGGACAATTTCTATGCGACGCTGAATTCCGCCGTATTCTCGGACGGGTCGTTCGTTTACGTCCCGCCGGGTGTGCGCTGTCCGATGGAGCTGTCTACGTATTTCCGCATCAACGCGGAAAACACCGGACAGTTCGAACGAACGCTGATCATCGCCGACAAAGGCAGCTATGTGTCCTATCTTGAGGGGTGTACGGCACCGCAGCGTGACGAAGCACAGCTGCACGCGGCGGTTGTCGAGATCATCATCGAAGAAGATGCGGAGGTGAAGTATTCCACCGTGCAGAACTGGTATCCCGGTGATGAAAACGGCAAGGGCGGCATTTACAACTTTGTGACCAAGCGCGCGGATTGCCGTGGTGACCGTGCCAAGGTGATGTGGACGCAGGTCGAAACCGGTTCTGCGGTGACGTGGAAATACCCGAGCTGCATTCTGCGCGGTGATGACTCGCAGGGCGAGTTTTACTCCATCGCCATCGCCAACAACATGCAGCAGGCAGATACCGGCACCAAGATGGTGCATTTGGGTAAACGCACGAAATCGCGGATCGTCTCCAAGGGGATCAGCGCGGGCAGGGCGCAAAACACCTATCGCGGGCTTGTCTCAATGCATCCCAAGGCGAAGGAATCGCGTAACTATACCCAATGTGACAGCCTGCTTATCGGTGATAAATGCGGCGCACATACGGTGCCGTATATAGAGGTGCGCAACAATTCCTCGCGGGTTGAACATGAGGCGACGACATCCAAAGTAGATGATGACCAGCTGTTCTATTGCCGCTCGCGCGGGATGGACGAAGAAGAGGCGGTTGCCCTGGTCGTGAACGGCTTTTGCAAGGACGTATTGCAAGCGCTGCCGATGGAATTCGCGATGGAAGCACAGGCGCTTGTGGCGATCTCTCTGGAAGGCTCCGTGGGTTAATGCCAAGGCTGCTAAAGGAAACGGGCGTTGCTGCCCTGCTTTTCGCCTTGCTGAGCGGCGTGTTCCGCTTTGGCATGGAAGAGGGCGAGGGGTGGCAGGTGGTTTTGCTCAATACAGCCATCTTTACGGTGTTTTATCTGCTTGTCGGGTTGGCAATCAGATATTTTAAAGGACGCAAATCATGATCGTCACGACCACCACGATGGCGTCAACCTTTGGCGGCGCGGTTTCATCAATCTGATGATACATGATGTGACCCTCTCGCCGCTCTGCCTGCATTGGTGGAAAGCGGAGCCGAATTTCGGCGATGCGATCAATCCTTTGATCGTCGGGTATATGTCCGGTCGCGTGGTCGAACATGCGGGGCCGCGCAAGGCGGATATGTTTGCGATCGGATCTATGTTGCAGGTCGTCAAACGTAGCCACAAAGAGCCCCGCGAGGGCGAAAAGGTTTGTGTCTGGGGAACAGGGCTTATCCGTCCTGTTTTCGGGCATGACTTTCTGGAGAACGTGGATCTGGCGCTGCTGCGCGGCCCGGTCACGGCGGCCTTGGTCAAACGGCCCGAACGGCGGTTTGGCGATCCGGGGCTTTTGATTAACGAGGCGCTGCCGTTTGACGGCGCGCAACAGGACCGGATCGGCATCGTGCCGCATTACACATTGATGGAGGACGTTGAATTGCATGCTTTGGTCGCCTCTGATCCGGCGTTTGTGCTGATCGATCCGCGCGGCGATGCGTCGGACGTGTGTCACCGGATCGCGACCTGTGCGCATGTTTTCGCCTCTTCGCTGCACGGGTTGATTGTGGCGGATGCCTACGGCGTGTCGAATACATGGATCGATCCCGTGGGCCAGTCATGGCTGAAATATCTCGATTATGCGGCCTCCGTCGGACGCAGCGACATGAAAGCGCCGCTGCGTTTTGACGAAATCAACGGCGCCGCACGCGGCGGCCCGATCCCCTATCAAGACGGGATTGCAGACGCGCGCGACGCCCTGCACGCCAGCTTTCCCAAACGATTGAAATCAGGCGCATTGCGCCCAAACGGCGCCCCCGAGCGGACGCCAACCCATTGAAAAGGAGCATTTCCATGCTGAGCATCAAAGACCTCGCGGTCAAACTCGAAGACGAAGACAAGCAGATCCTCAAAGGCGTTGATCTTGAGATCGAAGCCGGCACGGTCCACGCCGTCATGGGGCCGAATGGTTCGGGCAAATCGACGCTATCCTATGTCCTGTCGGGCAAGGGCGGCTATGAGGTCACCGGCGGCTCTGCCGAGTTGGAGGGGATCGACCTTTTGGAGATGGAGCCCGAAGAGCGCGCGGCGGCGGGCCTGTTTCTGGCGTTCCAGTACCCAGTCGAAATTCCCGGCGTGGGCAATATGACCTTTCTGCGCACCGCGGTGAACGCACAGCGCAAGGCGCGCGGCGAGGATGAAATGTCTGCGGCCGAGTTCCTTAAAACCGTACGGGCGCGAGCAAAAGAATTGAAAATTGACGCGGACATGTTGAAACGTCCGGTTAACATGGGCTTTTCCGGCGGCGAGAAAAAGCGCAATGAAATCCTTCAGATGGCGATGCTGGAGCCAAAAATGTGCATCCTCGACGAGACCGATTCCGGTCTGGATGTGGACGCGATGAAGCTGGTTGCCGAAGGCGTGAATGCGCTGCGTTCCGAGGGCCGTGGTTTTCTGGTGATCACCCACTACCAGCGTCTGCTTGACCACATCAAACCCGACTTTGTGCACATCATGGCGGACGGTCGCATCGTCAAAACCGGCGGTCCCGAGTTAGCGCTCGAAGTCGAGAACAACGGTTACACAGATATTCTTGCCGAGGTGGCATAATGGCCCGGACAGCAACAAATACCGATCCGACCGAAGCGATGATTACCTCGCTGGCGATGCCGGATGCACCATGGGCCAGACCTGCGCGCGAGAGTGCGCTTGCGCGCCTGCGCGCGATGGGCCTGCCGACACGGCGCGATGAATATTGGAAATACACCCGTCCGGACGCGCTGACGCAGCTCGCCGCGCCCGAGGCTGCCGTGCTAGTCAACGACGAAACGATAATGTTCGACGAGACGGACCGCCTGAAGATCGTCTTTGTGGATGGCATTTTCGATGCCGCAGCCTCCGACGACCTTAGCCTTGAGGGGATCACAATCGAGCGGCTGGAAGCGGCGCAGAGCGATTTGCATTGGGCCAAGAACCTTTATGGCGTGCTCGAAGAGCGCGGCCAGACGCCGGTGGCGCGCCCCTTGGCTGCGCTTAACACAGCCTTTGCGACCGATGGTGTTCTGATCCATGTGACGGGCAAACCGTCAAAGCCGGTAAATTTGATTTATCGTCATGAATCAAATACTTCCGATGCGATCTTGCATAGTTGCATTAAGCTGGATCCGGGCGCGGAAATGACCCTTCTGGAAAATGGTCCGGCGGCGGCGCGTTTCAATAATGTGCTGGAAGTTGAGGTGGCCGACACCGCGTCATTCCACCACGTCCGCGCACAGGGGCGCGACCATGAACGCCACGCCGTGACGCATATGTTCGCGCGCATCGGTGCCAACAGCGCTTTTCGCTCCTTCACCATGACAGTGAACGGGAGGCTCACGCGCAATGATTGCGTGATCGAAATTATTGGCGATGATGCGCTGGCCCATGTGGCGGGTGCCTGTGTCGGTGACGGGGATTTCCTCCACGACGATACTGTTTTCATCACCCATGATGCGCTCAATGGCGAAAGCCGACAGGTGTTCAAAAAGGTTTTGCGTAACGGTGCGACCGGCGTTTTTCAGGGCAAGATCCTTGTCAAAGCGGGCGCGCAGAAAACCGACGGTTACCAGATCAGCCAATCCTTGCTGCTGGATGAAGACAGCCAGTTCCTCGCCAAACCCGAGCTTGAGATTTATGCCGATGATGTGGCTTGTTCACATGGCTCCACCTCGGGCGCAATCGACGAGGACGCGATGTTCTATCTGCGCTCTCGCGGTATTCTCGAAGACGAGGCAACGGATTTGTTGACGCTGGCGTTTCTGGCCGAGGCGGTGGACGAAATCGCTCAGGAAGGTCTGCGCGACGGGATCACCGCGCGTTTGGGATCCTGGCTTCAGCGGCATCGTAGCTGACGTGGCGCTGACGCAGGATATTGCAGCGACCTACAAAGGCCCTGCGCGCGTGACCTCAAGGTTTCTCGCGCAGGGCCGTAACGAGGTGCGTGGTCTGTTGTTTCTGCTTATTGCAGGGATATTAATATTTGTCGCCTCAACGCCGTTTCAGGCGCGCGAGGCACAGCTTGACCCGCAGGTGCCGCTCATCGCGAGGCTCTATTGGAGCGCGTTTTTCTGCATCTTCATACTGCCGGTTCTGGTCTATTTTTTCGCCGCTTGCATCTGGGTGCTGGCACGCATCGCCCGACGTGCGATCAGCGGCTATGCCATCCGGTTTACGCTCATCTGGGCGCTTCTGGCCTCGACGCCGGTATTGCTGCTGTTGGGGCTGACGGCCGGATTTATGGGCCCGGGCATTCAGGTGCAGGTGGTCAGCATTATCTGGTTGGCCGTTTTCGGCTGGTTCTGGTCGGCGGGACTTTTGTCGGCGGATGGTGTCGCATGATGGATCAAGAGACCCTGAAAGCGTTGGCATTGGAGACGCTCCAAAGCCCGCGCACCGCCGCCGACAAGATCATCGCGCTGGCGCTGAACCGGGACATTCTGTGGACGGCGCTGTTTCTGGTCGCGGCCGTCAATAGCATCGTCTACAGTTTTTCGTTGCTCTTGCATGACGCATCTGCCTTGCCGTCATTCCTGACCAACCCGTTGATTTTCTTTGTGATTGTCAGCGGCGTACTGGTGATGAGCGTTCATGCGTTCTATTGGATGGGTCGCGCCGCCGGTGGCACCGGCGATCTGGGTGATCTTCTGGCGCTGATGGTCTGGCTACAGGCATTGCGCGCGATTGCGCAGTTCGTGCTGTTTGTCCTGACGCTGCTGTCGCCGGTTCTGGCACAGCTTTTTTCGCTGGTCGTCGGCGCATTCGGGTTGTGGATCACCGTGAATTTCATCACGCAGGCCTTGCACCTGCGCAGCCTGCTGCACGGCCTTGGCGTGCTGGTTCTGGCGGCTGTCGGGCTGGTGTTCGGGCTGTTGTTACTGGGCGGGCTGATTGGCCTTGTCGCTATAGGAGTACCCGCGAATGTATGATGTCACCGAACTGCGCCGCGATTTTCCGATCCTGTCGCGTGAAGTCAACGGCAAGCCGTTGGTATATCTCGATAACGGGGCCTCTGCACAAAAGCCGCAGGTCGTGATTGACGCAATCACACAGGCCTACAGCCACGAGTACGCCAATGTGCATCGTGGCCTGCATTACTTGTCCAATCTCGCTACCGATAAATACGAAGCGGTGCGCGGCACTGTTGCGCGTTTTCTGGGTACGCCGGACGAGAACGAGATCGTTTTCACCTCCGGCACCACGGAGGCGATCAATCTGGTGGCCTACGGCTGGGCCATGCCCCGCATGCAGGCGGGCGACGAGATTATCCTCAGCGTGATGGAGCATCATGCCAATATCGTGCCCTGGCATTTTCTGCGCGAGCGGATGGGCGTTGTCCTCAAATGGATCGATGTGGACAGCACCGGCGCGCTTGATCCACAAGCGGTGATAGATGCCATCGGCCCCAAGACAAAATTGATCGCAATCACACATCTTTCCAATGTTTTGGGAACTGTTGTTGATGTGAAATCAATCACCCGCGCTGCGCATGAAAAGGGTGTTCCCGTCCTTGTTGACGGGTCTCAAGCGGCGGTTCACATGCCTGTGAATGTGGCCGACATCGGCTGTGATTTCTACTGCGTGACGGGGCACAAGCTTTATGGTCCGTCCGGCTCGGGCGCAATTTACATCAAATCCGCGCGGATGGCCGAGATGCGCCCCTTTATCGGCGGTGGCGACATGATTCGCGAAGTGACCAAAGACACCGTGATCTATAACGACCCGCCAATGAAGTTCGAGGCAGGAACCCCCGGTATTGTGCAAACAATCGGTCTGGGTGTTGCGCTTGAATACATGATGGATGTCGGAATGGAGAACATCGCAGCGCACGAAACCGCTCTGCGCGACTATGCCGTGCAAAAGCTGGACGGTCTGAACTGGATACAGGTGCAAGGCACGACCCCGGACAAGGCCGCGATCTTCAGCTTTACGATGGATGGTGCGGGCCATCCGCACGACATTTCGACCATCCTCGATAAAAAGGGCGTGGCCGTGCGCGCAGGGCAGCATTGCACCGGCCCGTTGATGGAACACCTCGGCGTCAACGCGACCTGTCGCGCGTCGTTCGGTATGTACAACACCACCGGCGAGATCGACGTGCTGGTCGAGGCATTGGAACTGGCACACGACCTTTTTGCCTGATCTGCATCGCTTGCGGTTTTTTGAATTGCAGGTGGAGGGCAGGCGGACTATACCGCCCCTAACGGTCCCATAGCTCAGCTGGATAGAGTGCTCGCCTCCGAAGCGAGAGGTCGCTGGTTCGAATCCAGCTGGGACCACCAAAAGCCCTTAAAGTTGAAGATCGATACATCTGTCTTTTTCGACATTAAATTGCCTTGTCATTTAGGTGTTCAGTCCCGACGTCTGGTGGATCGGATCGATGATGAATCGATCAGGCTCTGAAGTCCAAGTTTTGCATATATGTTCGTGGGGCGTGAGGCCGCTGAGAGTTTTAGTCTGCGGGCGAAGTCGTAGGCGGCCATGAAGTCGCCGAGATGTGTTCGCAACTGATCGTGTGAAACGCCCCGAGTTTACCAGAGACCATCAACATAAGTAAGGATGATGGTTATGACAAAAAGCAAAATGGCAATTCGCTACTCGCCTGAGGTTCGCGCCCGTGCGGTTCGGATGGTGTTCGAGCATCAAGGCTCTTACGAAAGGCAGGCGGGCGCGATCGCGGCCATTGCGCCCAAGATTGGGTGTAATCCGTAAACGTTGCGGGGTGGGTCATGCAGGCTGAAAAAGACAGTGGCATGCGCGACGGCGTGACGACCGAGGAACGGGGCCGGGTTAAGGCCCTGGAACGTGAGGTTCGCGAACTGCGCCAGACGAATGAGATATTACGCAAGGCGTCAGCTTATTTTGCGCAGGCGGAACTCGACCGCCCACTGAAGCGCTGATCGGCTTTATTGACGATCAGCGCGATATCTGCGGCGTCGTGTCGATCTGCCGGTTGCGCCGTCGACATAGTACCATGGCCTGGCGCGCCGCTCCTTCAAAAGCCTCTGCGCGTGCTCAGCGTGACGCAGAGCTGCGCCCTGAACTCCAACGGGTCTGGGACGACAATTACAAAGTCTACGGAGTCCGCAAGGCGTGGCACCAGATGAAGCGCGAGGGCTTTACGCTGGCGCGATGCACCGTGGACCGCCTCCCTTTCGGGACATTTTCTTCGGAAATAACCTGTCGGGCAGTGGATGAAACAGATCGGAATAAGGGGTGCCGTGCGCGGAAAGGTGGTCAGAACAACAATCCCTGACACGTCTGCGCCCTGTCCGCGCGACAAGGTGAACCACGTGTTCCGGGCTGATGCACCGAAGCTGTTATGCCCTCTCGTCGATATTGCGTATCGCCTCCCGGGTAACAGGTCAGCGACGTGGATGCGATAGGGGACCGCCTTGAGCAGATGTTCGAGGAAGTCCCGTGCGGCATTACGATCTGCCTTGTCCACGAGTTGGGTGATTGCAAACTTGCTGGTCCGGCCAATGCCCACAAAGAGATAAAGCTTGCCCTCCTTCGTCTGAACTTCCGCGAAGTCGATATGGAAGAACCCGAAGGGGTAGCGCTTGAACTTCTGCCGCTTGGGCTTGCCCACTGGCCGGAAATGGTTTGTCTTCAAACCATAAGAGGGACTCTTTACAATCGGCAAGTGCGAATGCGGAATGGACGGCTGTAGGGCATAGAGACAATCATCCAACGGCAGGAGAGAATGCCGCAGGAATGCGACGATCATCGCCTCATCCGCCTCTGTGAGAAAGGTTGAGCGGGGCTCTTTGGGCCCAATTTTGCGATCATCAAGGGTCTCGCGCTTTCGCCTCTTGGCAACAGTCTTCGGATTGATCCCGAGTTCCTTGCACAGCGCCGCGCAACCTGCGCCACCTAAACACCTCCTGCTGCGATCCCGCCAAACTTGTTGGCCGGACAGTGCAATATCTGAAAGGATGCAGTTCACACAAATTGCTAAGGGGGGCGGGATAGTGAACAAGAGGTATTTGGGCCAGTAGCCGCCATGTGACAAACGAGATTTCGGGCCGAATACATCAAGAACCAAATGCCGCCAGAACGCGACGATGATTTTAACGTGACATGAGGCTGCCGAATGGCGGCTCGACCCAGCTTTAAGCCGTAACATGAAGCCACCGGCTTATGGTTTATAGGTTCCTTACGCGCCAATACATGATGAAACTAGGAAAACCTATGTAATTGGCAATATCTAAAGGAGAGTGAGTTTCGGTTCGCCAGTTATCTGGCTTATGTCGATGCTGGATGCGTGCAAGAGGCCTGTCCGTGGATCACCCATCTTACAACCAGTTTGGCGAATGACAAGAACCGTTACCACGCCGGATCCGCGCGCTCTTTTTCTCACGGCATGCCTGATTAAACCACAAAAAAACGCCCCATGTGGAGCGCTCTTTCAAGTGGATGTTTGAGCGATTCAGCCGCCCCATGTGCGCACTGTGCCGCAATCCATATGAACGAAATTGGAGCCGGAATAGCGACCTACACCACCGCCGCGACATACAGCCGCCGCCTTGGCGATCTGGCGGACAGAACGGGAACCGAGACGCAGATCCGCAGCTTGACCGCGCATGTGTAGCGAATTTTTTGCCACCCCACCTGAGCGGGAGCGCAGCATCGTGTTTGTTTTCGGGCTGCGGTAGCCTGAAAGCAGCATATAGGGTTCGTTCACATTCAGCAGGTTGTGTGCCGCCGCCATGATATCGTAGTTACGAATGTCCATCTTGTAGACATCATCAGTGCGCCAGTCGCGCATGAAATAATTGATCTCGTTAACCGCATCGGCGATATATTTGCCTTCGATCCAGTAGATCATGTCGATCCGTTCGCCGGTGCGGCCGGAATACATTTTCAACCGTCGGATATCGCCTGCACCGCGCAGAAATCCTGCTGCGTTTGCGAATGTGGGTGCTGCTGTGACTGCCGTTGCTGCGAATGCGCCCAGTAGCGCACGCCGGGTCATGCCCGTTGTGTGTGTGCCTGTCATATTTTCTGTCCCGTTCATTGCCCGATGGAGGCGTAACTGTTTAGACTGCCAATGTGCCCATGATGTTACATGCGCGCTGTTTTCATCTCCCCAGATGCCCGACATCTATTGCATAACCCAAAAGATGAACCAAGAGATGAATCGGAAAGGTTCCCGATGCGAAAGATTTTCGGCAATTTTTTGCGCATTTGTCTGTATTGGCTGTGGCGCGGCGGTGCCGGTTCGCAGGCGGTGCCTTTTCGGCATCGGTTACAGGTATTCTGTGCATCCCGACATTTTTGTGATTGGACTTAGTGCGCATCGGACCTGAATAGTTGTAAGTTCTACAAACGACATAATTTTCGAGGGATATTTCATGGTGTTGACGGGTCTTGCCGGTCGTATGTCCAAAGCCGCGCTTTTTGCTTTGGCGCTGGGAGCCGCAGCGATGTCATTGCCGCAGGCGGGTGTTGCGCAGGTAACAGCGTTCAAGCAGGCAGTTGCCGAGACGGGCGCGCGCGATGACGCTATTGCGAAATTCTACCGTCAACAGGACTTTGAAGGCATCTGGACGGGCGGGGATGATCTGCACCGCCAGCGCCGGTCGGCGCTTCTGGATGCGCTGCGCCGTGCCGGTGATCACGGTCTGCCCGTGGCGCGTTATGACGCGGACAAGCTTGAGCGGCAGATGGCCGCAGTGCACAGTCCGCGCGATCTGGGTCAGCTCGAAGTGGAGATGACGCGCGTATATCTTATGTATGCGCGTGATCTGCAAAGCGGCGCATTGGTCCCGTCCAAGGTGGTCAGCGCGATCAAGCGCGAAGTTTCCTACACAGACCGGGCCGAACTGCTGCGCGGCTTTGTGCAGGGGCCCCCCGCAAGCTATCTGCGCAACCTCGCGCCGCGCACCATCGAATACGGTGCACTGATGAAGCAAAAGCTGATGCTGCAAGAACAGCTTGCGCGGGGCGGCTGGGGCACAACCGTTAACGCAACGTCGCTAAAACCGGGCTCGTCGGGGCCGGGCGTTATCAGCTTGCGCAACAGGTTGATGCGGATGGGCTATCTGCCACGTTCCAACGCACGGACCTATGATGCCGGACTTACCGCCGCGGTAAGTGCGTTTCAAAAAGCCCACGGGCTGGAGCAGGACGGCGTGGCGGGCGCCGGCACGATCGCGCAGATCAACGAAGGCATCGAGAGCCGCCTGAAACCCGTTCTGGTGGCGATGGAGCGCGAGCGCTGGTTGAATCACGAGCGTGGCGCGCGCCATATTCTGGTCAACATCCCCGATTTCACAGCGAAAATCATCGACAATGGCCGCATCACATTCGAAACCCGCTCGGTTGTGGGGGCTACTCGCGAAGACCGGCCCACGCCGGAGTTCTCCGATGTGATGAGCCATATGGTCATCAATCCCAGCTGGTATGTGCCACGCTCCATCATCGTGAACGAGTATCTTCCGGCCCTGCGCTCCAACCCGAACGCAGTGCGCCACATCGACGTGGTAGATCGGCGCGGGCGCACGGTTAATCGCGCGTCGGCGAATTTCGGACGCTACACCGCGCGCAACTTCCCTTACTCCATGCGCCAGCCCCCCAGCAGGTCAAACGCGTTGGGGCTGGTGAAATTCATGTTTCCGAATAAATACAATATCTATCTGCATGATACGCCCTCCAAATCCCTGTTCAGCCGCGAAGTGCGCGCGTTCAGCCATGGCTGTGTGCGCCTGAATGATCCATTCGATTTCGCATACACTCTATTGGCAAAGCAGGAATCAGACCCCGAAGCGTTCTTTCAGCGTCAACTGCGCACCGGGCGCGAAAGCCGTGTGAACCTTGAAACCGGCGTACCAGTGCACCTTATCTATCGTACGGCTTACACAGATGCGCGCGGAAACCTGAACTTCCGTCGTGATATCTATGGCCGCGATGCGCAAATCTGGGACGCGCTGCAAAAGGCAGGGGTGGCACTGACCGGCGTTCAGGGGTAAATCTGCGCGCGACCCAAATAGGACGCGATGACATGACCCATACGGTAAAAGAGATCGCGGCAGCGCTGGGAGCAGAAGCTTTCGGCGCTACCGACATCAAGATCATGCGCGCAGCAGAACCGGCAGAGGCAGGGCCGGATGATTTGGCACTGGCGATGAACCCTCAATACGCTGCCCGTCTAACAGAAGGACGCGCACAGGTTGCCATGCTTTGGCAGGGGGCCGATTGGCAGGCAATGGGCCTGCACGCTGCAATCATCGCGCCGCGTCCGCGCTATGCGATGGCTGCGTTAACCAAAATGCTCGATTCGGGGCAGGGGTTTGCCACAGGGATCCATCCGACCGCTTTCGTTGATCCCGATGCCATTCTGGACGCGGACGTAAGTGTTGGCCCCATGGCCGTGATCAGTGCGGGCGCGCGCATCGGGGCGGGCAGCGTGATTGGTCCGCAGTGTTATATCGGTTCGAATGCGACGTTGGGTGCGGGGGCCTATCTGCGCGAGGCGGTCAGCATCGGCGCGCGCGTCCGGATCGGCGCGCGGTTCATCGCGCAGCCCGGCGCGCGTATCGGTGGCGACGGCTTTTCCTTTGTCACCGCCGAACCAAGCAGCGTGGAGAATGTGCGCAAGACGCTTGGTGATCAGGGCGAGACGCAGGCACAACCGTGGACGCGGATACACTCATTGGGATCGGTCCGCATCGGGGATGATGTCGAAATCGGCATGAATGCGACGATTGATTGCGGCACGATCCGCGACACGGTGATCGGGGATCGCAGCAAGCTCGATAATCAGGTCCATCTGGGCCATAACGTGGTCATCGGGCGTGATTGTCTGATCTGCGGGCAGGTCGGCATTGCGGGCTCTGCGGTGATTGGCAACAGTGTCGTGCTGGCCGGTCAATGCGGTGTGAACGACAATATCGTCGTGGGCGACGGGGTGATCGCGGGGGGCGGCACCAAACTGATGTCGAATGTGCCTGCGGGTCGAACCATGCTGGGGTATCCTGCGACGCGGATGGATACGCAGGTCGAAAGCTATAAGGCGCTGCGCCGGTTGCCGCGGATGATCCGCGATGTGGCCGCTTTGAAAAATGCTGTGTTCAACGGCGACAAGGACACTTAAATCTTCCCTGAAATGGCAGAGGATCAGACCATGAGCATCAAAGAACAGGTGATAGTCATTATCGCGGAACAAGCGGTACTTGAACCCGAAGACGTGACAATGGACAGCACGCTGGAAGAACTGGGCATCGACAGCCTTGGCCTTGTCGAAAGCATTTTCGCGATCGAGGAGGCATTCGACATCACGGTGCCGTTCAACGCCAACAACCCGGAGGATTCCGATTTCGACATCAGCACCGTGGCCAGCATCGTGGCCGGTATCGAGCGGCTGAAAGCCGGGGAGGAATAGAGCGCCGTGAAACGGGTTGTCATCACCGGTGCCGGTACAATCAATGCGTTGGGCCATTCGGTAGCCGATACACTGGCCGCAATGCGCGAAGGCGTGTGCGGCATCGGCCCGCTTGTCTTTCGCGATGTCGAGCGGCTGTCGATCCAGATCGGCGGTCAGGTGCGCGGTTTCGAGGCCGAAGGTCGCTATAACCGCCAGCAGATATCTTTGTACGACCGGTTTACCCAATTCACGCTGGCCGCAGCGCGCGAAGCCATCGAGCAATCGGGCATTATCTTCTCCGGAGAGACTTCCGCCCGCTCCGGTGTTGTGCTCGGAACGGCGGGTGGAGGTGTCAGCACATGGGACGACAACTACCGCGCGGTTTATGAAGAGGGCAAAAACCGCGTGCATCCGTTTGTGGTGCCCAAGCTAATGAACAACGCCGCCGCGAGCCATTTGAGCATGGAGTGGAACCTCAAGGGGCCGTCATTCACCGTCTCCACGGCCTGTGCGTCCTCCAATCACGCGATGGCGCAGGCGTTTGCCATGGTCCGCTCTGGCATGGCGCCTGCGATGGTGACGGGCGGATCGGAATCGATGCTGTGCTTTGGCGGCGTGAAGGCATGGGAAGGGCTGCGCGTCATGTCAAAGGACGCCTGCCGTCCGTTTTCGGCCAACCGCAACGGCATGGTGCAGGGCGAAGGCGCTGGCATTTTTGTGTTCGAGGAATACGAACACGCCCGCGCACGCGGCGCAGAAATTCTGTGTGAGGTGGCAGGATTTGCCATGTCGTCGGATGCATCGGACATCGTAATGCCATCTAAAAACGGCGCCGCGCGGGCCATGGCAGGCGCGCTGGCGGATGCGCGCATCAATGCGTCCGATGTCGGCTATATCAATGCGCACGGCACCGGCACAGCCGCCAACGACAAAACCGAATGCGCCGCTGTTGCGGATGTCTTTGGCCCGCACGCGGACCGGCTTATGATCAGCTCAACCAAATCCATGCACGGGCATCTGATTGGCGGCACGGGCGCGGTCGAGCTTTTGGCCTGTATCATGGCGCTGCGTGACGGGGTGATCGCGCCGACCATCGGCTATCAAGAACCTGATCCGGAATGTGCGCTTGACGTGGTTCCGAACGAGGCGCGCGAGGCGGTTGTAGATGTGGCGATCAGCAATGCCTTTGCCTTTGGGGGCATGAATGCCGTACTTGCGCTGCGCCGCGTCTGAACGGTGCCTGGTCAAGCTTACCACTGTTGATTCAAAACGAAAAAGCCGCCCCGAACCGGGGGCGGCTTGATTTTCTCAACAAGTGCTACGCTTACTGTTCGAGAACAGAAGCCTTTTCGTAGGATGCGGTGAACCCGTCCAGCGACAACCGCAATTCCACTGTTTGATCGGGTGCCAGTGCGGGAACGATGGTCAGGGTTGCTTCCTTGCCGCGTTTGAAAGCAGCGATATCGCCTTCAGTCAGGCCAAGGCGGACGTAGCAGCCCACAGGATTACAGAACGCATACGGATAGCGGCGGGCTTTGCCCCCGTCGATTGTCATGGTCATTTGCTGGGGCAGGGCGGTTTCCAGCGGAACGATGATGGTTGCACCGGCGACGGCTTTACCGCCTTCGGGCAGACGGAACAGGGAAACTTCTGCGACAGGCGCGCCCTGCCCATCGTCCAAAAGCTGATACATCTGGCAAGGCTCTTCACCTTCCTCCAGCTTGATACAGCGCAGTTCCCACGCGCCGATCGTTTCCTTGGCGTAGGGTTGGCCAACATCCGAATCCTTGTCCGCGTCCTCTCCAAGGCTCAAAGCGTCCTGAACAGATGTGTTCTGGCCCGCATCGGTTTCCCCTGTTGCAGGCTCTGGCGTTGTCGTTTCGGGGGTTGTCGTTTGGGCAAAGACTGCCGCAGGAGCGAACACGGCGAGCGCCGCGCAAAGCGGCAGGGCTGTCAGAAACTTGTTCATGAGATATCCATGGTTGATTGCATCTGCCGTTCTCTAACATCCCACAAGCGGGATGTCAGGAACTTTGCCTGCGCCAGACCGGCACGAAAGGCGTATTTTTGCTGATAAACGGGGTATTTGTGCATGTTTGCGAGATGCCTGAACGAAAAAAGAAGGCGCAAAGCACCTTCTTTTAGAATTTTTTATAACTCCCTGTCGGACTGGGCCGACTTATAACGTAACGTTATTCGCGCAATCCCAGCCGGTCAACAGTTAAATCAGATTTTTTCTATGTTGAAATTCAACCATTTGATGAAAAAAGGCCGTACCCGAAGGCACGGCCAGTCTGACAGGGAGGAAATGTCGTCGGTCCAAGGACATATGCACCGAAGACAGTTTCACTATGGCGCCCAAAGGTTAAGTTAGTATGCTCAGCCGGAACTGGGCGGTCTGATCCCGCAGAGCCGGAAATGATACGGGAGTATGTCATCGTGAGTTCGGATATTTTCATCGGTGGTGGTGGCCCCGACTATGGCGCACCACAATTTCTGACGCTGAAATATGCCAACCGGCACGGGCTTATTGCGGGCGCAACCGGAACGGGCAAAACGGTGACGCTGCAAATTCTGGCAGAAAGCTTTTCCAACGCCGGGGTGCCGGTCTTTCTGTCGGACATAAAGGGCGATCTGAGCGGGCTGGCGCTGTCGGGTGATCCTGCGCACAAGCTCCACGCACCGTTTACCGAACGCGCCGGAAAAATCGGCTTTACCGGTTATACCTATCAGCCGTTTCCAGTGACGTTCTGGGATCTTTTCGGGCAACAGGGCCATCCGGTACGCACCACCATCTCCGAAATGGGACCGCTTTTGCTGTCGCAGCTGCTGGCATTGTCAGAAGCACAGGAAGGAATATTGAACATCGCATTCCGGCTGGCGGACGAGGACGGGTTGCCGCTTCTCGATCTGAAAGACTTGCAGGCGTTATTGGTCTGGATCGGCCAGAATGCCAGGGAATTATCGCTGCGCTACGGCAACGTGTCTGCGGCTTCTATCGGTGCGATCCAACGCCGTTTGCTGGTGCTGGAAAATCAGGGCGGGGCGAAACTTTTCGGCGAACCAGCGCTGGCGCTTGCGGATCTGATGCGCTGTGACCCAGACGGGCGCGGTATGATTAACATCCTTGCCTCCGACCGGTTGATGCGCGCGCCCAAGCTCTACGCGACATTCCTGTTGTGGCTTCTGTCCGAACTGTTCGAAGAGCTGCCGGAGGTAGGCGATCCGGACAAGCCCAGGTTGGTTTTCTTCTTTGACGAAGCACATCTGCTCTTTGACGGTGCGCCCAAAGCGCTTGTGGACAAGGTCGAACAGGTCGCGCGGCTGATCCGCTCCAAAGGCGTCGGCGTGTATTTCGTAACGCAAAACCCGGCCGATATCCCTGACGATATCCTTGGCCAGTTGGGCAACCGCGTACAGCATGCCTTGCGCGCCTTTACCGCCAAAGACCGCAAGGAATTGCGCATGGCCGCGCAAACCTACCGCGAAAACCCCGCCTTCAACACCGAAGAAGCGATCCGCGAAGTAGGGGTGGGCGAAGCCGTCACCTCGATGTTGCAGAAAAAGGGTGTGCCGGGAATCGTGGAGCGTACGCTCATCCGCCCCCCCTCATCACAGCTCGGACCGATCACCGATGCCGAACGCAAGGCGTTGATGGCGCGCTCTGACATGGCCGGTAAATACGACACAGCGCTGGACCGTGAAAGCGCGTTCGAGATCTTGCGCACCCGTGCCACAGAGGCCGCAGAAGAGGCTGAAGCTGCCGAAAATCCGTCACTCAGGGAATTCAAAAACGCGCGCCGCTACGCCGGCAAGGCGGCCCCCGCCCAAACCACATCGCGCCGCACGAACAAGATCAGCGTGAATGACGAGAGCTTTGGCGGTGCCATTGCCGAGGTCGTTATCAAGGAGCTGAAAGGCACAACTGGTCGCCGTATCGTGCGCGGTATTCTGGGCGGTCTGTTCAGAGGCCGCTGATAAACGGACAGGTGCGAATGATACGTCGTCCCCTTGCTTCATTTGGCCTTTAAACTCAATCCCGCAAAAGCCCCCGGCGATCCCGGTCGCGGGGGCTTTCACACATCCAAGCCTTTATTTTTCGGGGATCAGCCCACGCGGGCTGAACCGCAATACAAGGATCATGATCAGCCCCATGGTCAAAAGCCGCATCTGTGCCGCTGAGTCGATCAGGTGCGCGCGCAATGCACTGTCTTCGGCCATGCCGGAAGTCACGATATTCATCACAAACAAGCCGATCGGCTCCACCTGCACCCAAAGGAACCAGATCAGGAAACCGCCCAGAATAGCACCCAGATTACTGCCCGAGCCACCAACGATCACCATAACCCAGATCAGGAAAGTAAAGCGCAGCGGTTGGTAGGTGCCGGGGGTCAACTGGCCGTCAAGCGTTGTCATCATGGCACCCGCAATGCCACAAATAGCCGATCCCAGAATGAACACCTGCAAATGCCGCTTGGTGACATCCTTGCCCATCGCTTCGGCGGCCACTTCATTATCGCGTATCGCGCGCAGCATTCGCCCCCAAGGGGAGTTGAGCGCGCGATGGCTTAGCCAGAAGAGGACCAGCAGCACAGCCGCAAAAAGCACCGCGTACAGCAGCTTGACGAGAATGGTCGAGCCTTCGACCGGATCAAATCCCATCGAAGCGGCCCGGTCTACAAAAACTGCAGAGCTTTGCAGGTCGATCTCGTAGGGCACAGGGCGCGGAATACCGATGACGTTTTTCACGCCACGCGTCAGCCAGTCTTCGTTTTTGAGGATCGAAATGATGATTTCGGCAATGCCCAGCGTGGCGATGGCAAGGTAATCAGACCGCAATCCGAGAGCCGCCTTGCCGATAAGCCATGCGGCCCCTGCGGCGAACAATCCCCCGACAGGCCATGCAAAAAGCATGATCCATCCGTTCTGCTTGTAGGTTTCCGCAGTGCCGGGATTCAACCCGCCAAGGTAGCCGGTCTGCGCCGGGTTGATCCCCTCGATCAACTCGACGTTCGGATCAAGAAAACCGCGGAATACGAAGAAGCCAAAGATCAGGATCGCCGTGATCGTCAGGCTGCGTGTGCGTCCCGGAGCCATCTTTTTCATCGTGAAAACGGCGCTGAAGATGGTCGCGATTCCGAGCACCAAAGCAAGGATTATACCCGGTCCCCCCGCCGCGAACGCGCCGGGCGTGGCGGGCATCCCCACCAGTATCGCCGCCAGTCCGCCAAGGGCGACAAAACCCATGACACCGACATTGAACAACCCGGCAAAGCCCCATTGCAGGTTCACGCCCAAAGCCATGATCGCCGAAATCAGCCCCATGTTGAGGATGAACATCGCGCTGTTCCACCCCTGAAAGAAGCCCGACGTGATGATCAGGCCAAACACCACCGCAAAAAGCAGCGTATTCTTGACGGTATCGGTCATGTGGATTGCCCCTTGAAAAGGCCGGTCGGTTTGAACAGCAGCACGATCAGCAGGATCACGAAACTCACGGCGAATTTATAGTCGGTGGACATCAATTGAACGAGGCCGGACGGCTCAAGCGGTTCCGGCATCAGGTACACCAGCACTTTCTTCCACGCGTAGGTGATTGTTACCTCGGAAAACGCAATGACGAAGCCGCCCGCAATGGCACCCAACGGGTTCCCGATGCCACCAACCACCGCAGAGGCAAAGATCGGCAGCAAAAGCTGGAAGTAGGTGAAAGGTTTGAACGATTTATCAAGGCCGTAAAGCGTGCCCGCAATGGTGGCGAGGGCCGCCACGATGATCCACGTCAACATCACCACACGTTCGGGATTGATGCCCGAGAGCAGCGCCAGATCCTCGTTATCGGAGTAGGCGCGCATGGATTTTCCTGCGCGCGTCTTGTTGAGAAACCAGAACAGCAGCGCCACCACGATCACCGCCGTCACAACCGTCAGCACTTGGGTGGTACGGATACCAAGCCCCTCGGCAAGACCTGTCATATTCTTGAAATCACGTGCGGAAATGATGAACCGTTCACCATCGGCAAAGCTCTGATCATCCGGCCCGATGATGAGGCGTACAACCCCGTTCATGATGAACATGACCCCCATCGAGACGATGACCAGAATCACCGGCTTGGCCTTCTGCTCGCGGTAGAAACGATAGACCAACCGGTCGGTCAGAAGCACCATCCCGATACAGCCCAGAATACCGACGGGCAGGGCGATCAGCGCGGTGGGCAACGGCCCCAGATTGATGCCCAGAGATTGCAGCCACCATGTGAGCAGGATCACGATCATCGTGCCGAAAGCCATCGTATCGCCATGGGCGAAATTGGAGAACCTCAGGATGCCGTAAACCAGCGTGACACCCAAAGCGCCAATGGCAAGCTGGCTGCCATAGGCGATGCCGGGGATCAGCACATAGTTGGCCAGCGCCACAATTGCATTGAGAAAGTCCATCAGACGGATACCTCGGTGTTACACAGGAAAGCCATCATTCACCCTCCCAAAAAGCTTTTGCGGACTTCGGGATTGGCCAGTAGCTCCTTGCCCGTGCCGGTGTAGGCGTTTGCGCCTTGCACCAGAACATACCCTTTGTCCGCGATTTCAAGCGCTTGTCGGGCGTTTTGTTCCACCATCAGGATCGGGATTCCGGTGCGGGCCACTTCGATGATACGGTCAAAAAGCTCGTCCATGACGATGGGCGACACGCCTGCTGTCGGCTCGTCCAGCATCAAAACCTTGGGTTGCGTCATCAGTGCACGGCCCACCGCGACCTGTTGGCGTTGACCGCCCGACAACTCGCCCGCAGGTTGATTGCGTTTGTCTTTGAGGATCGGGAAAAGGTCATAGACCTGCGCCATCGTATCGCGAAAGTCATCGCGGCGGATAAATGCGCCCATCTCGAGGTTCTCTTCGACCGTCATGGAGGTGAAAATATTCGAGGTCTGCGGCACGAACCCCATTCCCTTGGCAACGCGGGCCTGTGGAGAAAGGCCGGTGATGTCCTCGCCGTCCAGCTTCACATGGCCGGAGCGGACGTTGAGCATTCCGAACACCGCTTTCATGGCTGTCGATTTACCAGCGCCGTTCGGGCCGACGATCACAGCGATTTCGCCCTTTTCCACCGCGATGGTACAATCGTGCAGGATGTCTGGCCCGTTGCCATACCCGCCCGTCATCGATTCCCCGATAAGGAAGGGACCACCGAGGGAGGCATGGCTTTTGCCGGTGCCTTTGGGAATGACCGAGCCTTGCCCTTTGGGGTTGGCTACCGAGCGGTCCTTGTTGCCGCGGTCGCTATAGGCTTGGCTCATGCGCCCACCTGTTCCTTGTTTTTGAGGCCGGTGCCGAGGTAGGCCTCGATCACCTGCTCGTTGGCTTTTATCTCGTCCAGGGTCCCTTGCGCCAGAACGCGGCCTTCGGCCATGCAAATCACCGGATCGCAAAGCCGCCCGATGAAATCCATGTCATGTTCGATCACAACAAATGTATATCCGCGTTCCTTGTTCAGCCGCAAAATGGCATCCCCGATGGTGTTGAGCAGGGTGCGGTTCACGCCTGCGCCCACTTCGTCGAGAAATACGATTTTGGCGTCCACCATCATGGTGCGGCCCAGTTCCAGCAGCTTTTTCTGCCCGCCCGAGATTTGTCCGGCTTTCTGGTCGGCCAAATGCTCGACCGTGAGAAATTCAAGCACCTCATCGGCCTTGGCGCGCAAGGCGCGTTCTTCGTCCGCGATGCGCTTGCGGCCAAACCAGGTGTTCCACAACGTCTCGCCCGATTGTCCGCCCGGCACCATCATCAGGTTCTCGCGGCAACTCATCGAATGGAATTCATGTGCGATCTGGAAGGTGCGCAGCAATCCCTTGTGAAAAAGCGTATGCGGCGGCAGGCCGGTGATATCCTCGCCCGCCATGCTGACCCGTCCCGACGTTGATTTAAGAACGCCTGCGATCACGTTGAAAAGGGTTGTTTTTCCAGCGCCGTTGGGGCCGATCAACCCGGTGATCGAGCCTTGCTCGATGGTCAGGCTTGCGCCGTCAACGGCGTGAAATCCACCGAAGTGTTTGTGTAAATCGTCGACGACGATCATATATTCATCCCCGTTGGCTGCATCTGATGCACAGCTCTTGTTAATTTTGCAAACAGCCCGGCACAAAGACCGGGCTGTTGCTGTCCGAACGCCCCGTGATCGGGGTCTGGTGACTTATTTGAAGCCGACTGTTTCGACCTTGCCTTCAATGATCTCGATCATGCGGTAGGAACCCGCAGATTCGCCCGGCCCGATCAGCTCGACTGCCGAGCCACCGACGTAATCGATGTCCTGACCGTCACGCAGCAGATCCAGCGCCTTGCCCAACTCGCCGGGATAGATTTTCTCGCCCGGAGCGTTAGCGACTTCGAGGATCTTGGAAACATAGACCGCAGGATCGGTGGAATCGGCAGCCTGCATTGCCAGCATGAACAGCGCTGCGGCGTCATAGGATTCGGGTGCGTAGGAAGAACCGCCCTCGAAACCGGCATCCGTTGCCATTTTGCTGAATGTCTCGATCCCCTTGCCTTCGGCACCCGGAATCTGGCCATAAGAACCGTCTAGATCGGGACCGATTGTTTCGGGCAGACTGTCACCGACCATACCATTGGGCAGACCGAACACATCCCATGCACCGGCATCAAGAGCCGCTTTGATGATACCCGCACCGCCCTGATCAAGGTAGCCAGCAACAACCAGAATATCGCCACCCGCAGAGGCCAGCGCGCCTACTTCGGCGGAATAGTCGGCTTTGCCGTCCTCGTGCGCGGCCACGATGGTTACTTCACCGCCCAGTTCCTTGAACGAGGTTTCGATCGCATCCGACAGACCCTTGCCAAAGTCGTTGTTGGTATATGTCAGCGCAATGGAGTTTACGCCACGTTCCATCAGGATTTCCGCCATGACTGCGCCTTCACGCGCGTCAGACGGGGCTGTGCGGAAGAACAGACCGTTGTCGTCCATCGTGCTCAGACCCGGGGAAGTGGAGGAGGGCGATATCATCACCATGCCGTTCGGCACCGCGACGTTCTGCAAAACCGCGCCTGTCGCGCCCGAACATGCCGCACCGATCAGACCGCTGATGCCGTCCGCGATCAGGCGTTCAGCGTTGGAGGTTGCGAGGCCGCTGTCGATACAACCGGTATCGGCGCGCATCGGCACAACCTTTGCCCCGCCCAGCAGTTTTCCACTGTCGGTAACTTCCGTCATCGCCAGTTCCGCGCCGCTTGCCATCGGCCCTGTCAGGGATTCAATCGGGCCGGTAAAACCGAACAGAATACCCAGTTTGACTTCGTCGGTGTCGGCAGCGATTGCGCCGGTTGCGACAAGTGCTGCAGCCGTTGAGGCCATAAGCATCTTTTTCATGTAATTCTCCCATGTTGGAACGTAACGTTCGGCGATGAGCCTAAGCGGGGTCTTGCCAAAAGAGAAGCAGATTTTTCCAGAGGCGGGAACGGGGTTGAGCGCGCGGGGGCCGGTTTAATTCGACAGGCGCGCGGCATGGCTGCCGCGTTCGCGGTACGGGGTCGTCTCGTAATGGGCGCGGTAGCATTTGGAGAAATGCGACGGCGAGGCAAAGCCGCAGGCCAGCGCCACGTTGATGACGCTCATGTCCGTCTGCATCAGCAGGTTGCGGGCCTTTTGCAGCCGCAATTCCATATAATAGCGCTTGGGGCTTCGGTTCAGATAGCGGCGGAAAAGCCGCTCAAGCTGCCGTGTCGACATGCCCACATCCTGCGCCAGCGTCGATGGGCTGATCGGTTCTTCGATGTTGGTTTCCATGATCTGGATCACCTGGCTCAGCTTTGGATGACGCACACCGATGCGTGTCGGCACACTGAGCCTCTGGGTGTCCTGATCGGTGCGGATCGAGGAATAGATCAATTGATCGGCCACTGCATTCGCCAGATCCTCGCCCTGATAATCCGCGATGATTTTAAGCATCAGATCAATCGACGAAGTGCCGCCAGCGGTTGTCATCCGGTTGTTATCCACAACAAAAACCGATTTGGTCAGCGTCACTTCCTCGAACTCCTCGGCAAAACTGTCCTGATTTTCCCAGTGGATCGTCGCCCGCTTGCCATCCAGCAGACCCGCCTTGGCCAGCGTATAAGCACCGGTACACAGCCCCCCCATCACCAGCCCCTTGCGGGCCTCGCGGCGCAACCATGATAGTACTTTCTTGGTGGTTGCGGTCTGCACATCAAGGCCCGAGCAGACCAGCACAGTATCTTCGCGGTTCAACTCGCATAGATCATCGTCAAGCTGGAACACCGTGCCGGCAGAGCACGTCGCCTGTTCACCGCCTTCACCGATGACTTTCCATTCAAATATCTTCTTGCCGCCCATGCGATTTGCGATGCGCAGGCTTTCAAGAGCCGTGGCAAAGCAGAGCAAGCTGAAGCTATCGAGCAGGACAAACACGAAGCGGCGCGGCTTGTCCGCGTCTCGTGGCATGCGCTGTGCGGGAGAGGGTGGACCCATACTGACAATTTCCGATCCGGTTTGCGCGACTATAATATATGCTATACCGAGTCTTCTCCGAGGAGCGATGATAGGTCAAGCATGCAAATTCGGTTATGGCCACATCGCTTGAGGTTTTGTATACAGGTTTCCTGACCTGCGTTTGCGCGTGTACTGGCGCGCAACGCCCTGACCGGAGAGCAAGACCATGACCACTTGGACCAAATCGAGCTGGCGCAGCAAGCCACGGATCCAGATGCCCGACTATCCAGATCAGGCCGCGCTGAACGCGGTCGAGGCACGGCTGTCACGTTATCCGGTTCTGGTCTTTGCAGGCGAGGCGCGCCGTCTGCGCAAAGAGCTTGCTGCGGCGGGGCGCGGAGAAGCGTTTCTGTTGCAAGGCGGCGATTGCGCCGAAAGCTTCGAACAGTTCTCGTCGGATATGATTCGCGATACGTTCAAGGTCATGCTGCAAATGGCCATTGTGCTGACGCACGGGGCCAAGGTGCCGGTGATCAAAGTGGGCCGCATGGCCGGACAGTTCGCTAAACCGCGTTCGACCCCGATGGAGACAGTGGACGGGGTGGAATTGCCCAGCTACCGCGGCGACATCATCAATGATCTCGCGTTTACACCTGAATCACGCATCGCCAATCCCGACAATATGCTGCGCGCCTACACACAGGCCGCGGCAACGCTGAACCTGTTGCGCGCGTTCTCGACGGGGGGGTATGCGGATGTGCACAAGGTGCATGGCTGGACGCTCGGCTTTACCGACAGCGAAAAGGCGGCGAAATACCGCGATATCGCGACGCGCATCTCGGACACGCTGGATTTCATGGCGGCTGCGGGGGTGACGCCGGACACGGCGCATACGCTGCAATCGGTTGATTTCTACACCAGCCATGAATCCTTGTTGCTGGAATATGAAGAGGCGCTGTGCCGTCAGGAAGCCGAGACCGGCAAATGGCTGGCAGGTTCCGGCCACATGATCTGGATCGGGGACCGCACGCGCCAACCGGATGGCGCGCATGTTGAGTTTGCCAGTGGCGTGCAAAACCCCATCGGCCTCAAATGCGGTCCCACGATGGAGGCGGATGACCTCAAAAAGCTGATGAGAAAGCTTAATCCAGACAACGAGGAGGGGCGTTTGACCCTGATCGCACGCTTTGGCGCGGGATCGGTGGGGGACCACCTGCCGCGCCTGATCAAGACGGTCAAGGAAGAGGGGGCAAACGTGGTCTGGACCTGTGATCCGATGCATGGCAACACGATCAAATCCTCGTCCGGCTACAAAACGCGGCCCTTCGATTCCGTCCTGCGCGAAGTGCGCGAATTCTTTGCGGTGCATAGCAACGAAGGCACCGTGCCCGGCGGTGTCCACTTCGAGATGACAGGGCAGGACGTGACGGAATGTACCGGCGGTGTGCGCGCTGTCTCTGACGAAGATCTGTCAGCCCGCTACCATACGGCCTGCGATCCGCGTCTGAATGCCAGCCAATCGCTCGAACTCGCGTTTCTTGTGGCCGAAGAACTGTCGGCGCGGCGCACGTCCTCTGTGGCAAAGGCAGCGGGCTGATAAAAACACTGCAAGGCTGGTTGTTTATCACCGGCCTTGCAGGCGACGACCCAATAAGACCGGCCTAATCGTCTGACTTGATCAGGCGCAGGTAGGACGGGCGGGTTCTGTTTTTGCCCGCAGCGTCAAACGGGGTTGCAGGCTCTTGAAATCCGCTGCGCTGGCCCGTTTCTGCACAGAGCTGCGGTGTTACGGGGCGTGGCGCGCAATCAAGCGCGCGAACCGTCGCGGTCCGCAATGTCAGGCGATGCGGTGCCAGCCCGATCTCCCCCTTGCTCATGAGACAGCCCAGAATCCGGCTGACATCACCCAGATCGCTTTTGAGCGGCAAAAGGATCATCCGCGCTTCAAGCGCCGCGCCCTGTCCACCCGTCATCGACAGCTCGGCGGTGGCAGGCGTCTGGAACACTTCCTCAAGAACATCACCAATGCGCTGTCGGTCGTCCGCGCGAAAGAACGAGGTCAACGGCATGCCGCGCGCCTCCATCCCCATAAGCAAGTGCAGATGATTGCCCGCGATACGCATCCGCGCAACGCCGGGTGTTATCCGTTCAAGAATAAAGGCAAATTCAAGAGCGCTTTCAATGCCACGCGGATCAATTTCGGCACGCCGGGGAATGTCGCGCCCGGAACGCAAAGCTTCCCAATAGGCTTCCACCTGAGAGAGCGGTGCAAACCCGCTATGGGATTGATAGTCTGACATGATTAAGACATTCTGGTTGATTTTATGTAATTTGTCCATCGAAGCTCTCGTCTAAAACGGTACTTGACCCGCCTCCGGCGGCGGATTTCCGCGCGCCACCGGCTGAGGAGCAGGTTTGAATTGACGGCGCGTTCTGCTGCACAAACGATTATGTGTCGGATTTATCATAGCTAAACACATTGTGGTCATTTTTTGGACCATTTGGTTAATATTGCAGGAGAGCCGCTTGCTGGTGTATGGGGCTTTGTGCTTGCAGGACAGAGGAAATCTCCCCTATTGCACACCTACGCACGGTCAGTCGGGAGTACGCAGATGATACGATCCATGACAGGGTTTGCAGCCCGCAGCGGTGCCTTGGGGCCGCATAGCTGGAGCTGGGAGTTGCGCGCGGTCAACGGCAAGGGCCTTGATCTGCGGGTGCGTGTGCCGGACTGGATTACGGGGCTGGAAACGACCCTGCGCAAGAACCTCGGCGCGAGTGTCGCGCGCGGAAATGTTACGCTGGGCCTGCGTGTAGTGCGCGAGGAAGGCGGCGGTGGGTTGGCGGTGAATGCCGCTCAGCTGGCAACGGTGCTTGATGCGCTTGGCCAGATTGAAAGCGCCGCAATGGATGCAGGCGTATCGCTGGCCCCGTCCAAGGCAACCGACATCGTGACAATGCGCGGCGTGCTTGAGCAATCCGTGCAGGAGGACGACGTTGATGCATTGGCGCAGGCGCTGGTTGCAGAATTCGGCGCGGTTCTGGCCGAATTCAACGTGATGCGCACTGCCGAAGGGGCCGCGCTGTACACGGTGGTGACAGAGCAGCTGGGCCAGATCGCAGCATTGACCCAAGAAGCGGCGACGCTGGCAGAGGCCCGCCGCGATGAAGCGGGCGCGATCCTGCGCCGCAATCTTGCGAAGGTGATCGAGAATACCGATGACGTTGATGCGACACGTATCGCACAGGAGCTGGCGCTTATTGCCGTCAAATCCGACATCACCGAAGAAATCGACCGCCTGCAGGCCCATGTTGCCGCAGCGCAGGCGCTTTTGGAGGGCGATGGTCCGGTGGGGCGCAAGCTGGATTTCCTGATGCAGGAGTTCAACCGTGAGGCCAATACGCTTTGTTCGAAAGCGCAAAGCACCGACCTGACGCGGCTGGGGCTGGCGTTGAAAGCGGCGATCGACCAGATGCGCGAACAAATACAGAATGTGGAGTAAGACATGCCCGAAACCTCGCTGCGCCGTGGTCTACTGATCATCCTTTCCTCCCCCTCGGGTGCCGGGAAAAGCACGCTCGCGCGCCGCTTGATGCGGTGGGATCCGAGTCTGCAATTTTCCGTTTCCGCCACCACGCGCCCGGCGCGCGAGGGTGAAGTTGATGGAAAGGACTATTTCTTTGTCCCCGAAGAGACGTTTCGCGGCTGGGTGAAGGACGGCGATATGCTGGAGCACGCGCATGTGTTCGGCAATTTCTACGGCTCGCCCAAAGCGCCCGTGCAGGAGGCGATTGATGCAGGCCGCGATGTGATCTTTGACATCGACTGGCAAGGGGCGCAGCAGATCCGCAACTCGTCGCTGGGACGTTACACGCTTTCGATTTTCATCCTGCCGCCCTCGATCCCGGAACTGCACCGCAGGTTGGTGTCACGCGGGCAGGATGATGCGGCCACCATTGCCAAACGGATGCAAAAAAGCTGGGACGAGATCAGCCACTGGGACGGTTACGATTATGTTCTGATCAACGATGATCTTGACGTGACCGAAGAGCGGCTGAAGACTATCATCATGGCGGAGCGGCTGAAATTCCACCAACAGCCGGGGTTAAGCGCACAAGTCCGCCGCCTGCAAAACGAATTCGAGGATATCTCATGACCATTTACGCACTCGCAGACAAACGCCCGCAGATTGACCCGTCCGCTTGGGTCGCTCCCGATGCCAATGTCATCGGCAATGTGCAGCTTGACGCAAAAAGCTCGGTCTGGTTCGGCACGACCTTGCGCGGCGATAACGAACGGATCACGGTTGGCGCAGGATCGAATGTACAGGAGAATTGCGTTTTCCATACCGATCTGGGTTTTCCGCTAACAATCGGGGTGAACTGCACCATCGGGCACAAGGTCATGCTGCACGGTTGCACCATCGGGGATAACGCGCTGATCGGTATGGGGGCGACAATCCTTAATGGCGCGAAGATCGGCAAGAATTGCCTGATCGGGGCAGGGGCGTTGGTGACCGAAAACAAGGTGATCCCGGACGGTAGCCTTGTAATGGGCGCGCCGGGCAAAGTGGTGCGCGAACTGGACGCACAAGCAATTGCAATGCTGGAAGCCAGCGCGCTGCACTATCAGGAAAACGCCGCGCGCTTTGCCAAAGACCTCGTGGAAGCCTGACGCCGTGAGCATACCGCTGCCGGTCTCGGATGTGATCGCGGCACTGCCTTTGCCCGCGCTGGCGATTGCACCGTCAGAGCAAGTGATTGCGATCAATCCGCTGGCCCGCAAGCTGTTGGACACTGACGTGACCGGCAAGCATTTTATCACCATATTGCGCCAACCCTCGGTGGCCGAGGCGGTGGAGCAGTGCCTTGCGGACGGATCGGCGGCGGTGGCGCAGTATCTGGCGCGCGAAAACGGTCAGGATGTCACCTATGACGTGTCGGTGCGTGCCATTGGCACCTCGGGTAATGCCCTTCTGACCTTTCAGGACATCAACCACGTTGCCGTCGCAGGCCAGATGCGGCGTGATTTCGTTGCAAACGTAAGCCACGAGCTGCGCTCCCCGCTGACAGCCCTGATGGGATTCATCGAAACACTGCGCGGACCTGCGCGCGACGATGCCACCGTGCGTGACCGGTTTTTGTCGATCATGACAGACGAGGCAGATCGGATGAACCGGCTGGTCGGCGATCTACTGTCCCTAAGCCGTGTGGAAGCCGCCGAGCGGGTGCGCCCGACAGAGCAGGTTGATCTGGGCGCGCTCTTGTCCACCACGCTGCGCAACCTTGGTCCGCTGGGCGTTGATGCGGGTGTGACGTTCAACACCGACCTGCCGGAAAAACCCGTGATGGTATTGGGCGACAAGGATCAGCTGTTGCAGGTGTTTACCAATCTGGTCGGGAATGCGGTTAAATATGGGTCTAGCGGAAAAATAGTTCATATTACCATAGCCTTGCACGCACAAACGAATGTGCTGCGCGCACCGGGGGTAGAGGTGTGCGTGCGCGACGAAGGGCCGGGTATTGATCCCGTTCACCTGCCGCGCCTGACAGAGAGATTCTACCGTATTGACAGCCACCGCAACAGATCTCTGGGCGGTACGGGCCTAGGGCTGGCGATTGTAAAACACATCCTAAACCGGCACCGCGGACGGCTGAAAATCGCCTCCAAGCCGGGGCAGGGCGCGGAGTTCAGGGTTTTCCTGCCACTGGCTTAGGCGCGGACAAAAGCACTCCAACCGCGATCTGGCCGACCTCGAGAAGGTATCTTCCTTCGGCGCGCGGCATTTTTTCACCTTGGTCATCTTGTCAAATTCGGGGATACAGGCAGGATCTTCACCGCGCCCGAAGATCCCCTGACCGAAAGCAATATTTCCGGAAGGATCGGTTGATATCATGGAAGAACAACACATTGCATCGTCTTTTGACCGTGATCTTGAAAATATTCAGGCCCGGATCATGAAGATGGGCGGCCTTGTTGAAGAGGCGATCGTGCAAGCGACAACAAGCCTTGAGATGCGTGATGAAGAGCTGGCCGAACATGTCCGCAAGGCAGATCGCGCGATTGATGCGCTGGAAAGCGACATCAACGAGCATGCCGCGCGGCTGATCGCCTTGCACGCACCTACGGCGATTGATCTGCGTGTGATCCTCAGCGTCATCAAGGTTTCCGCAAATCTCGAACGGATCGGCGACTATGCCAAGAATATGGCGAAACGTACCTCTGTGTTGTCGCAGATGCCGCCGGTAAGCGACAGTGCGGGGTCGATCCGCCGCATGGCGCGTCAGGCCGGAGACATGTTGAATGACGCGCTTGATGCCTATATCCGCCGTGATGTGCAGCTGGCGGCCGAAGTCATTGCGCGCGACGAGGATCTGGACCAGATGTACAATGCGCTTTTCCGCGAGTTTCTGACCTTTATGCTGGAAGAACCGCGCAATATCACGGCCTGTATGCATCTGCATTTCATCGCCAAGAACATCGAACGGATGGGCGATTTATGTACTGCCATGGCCGAACAGGTGATCTATCTTGTCACGGGCGAGCACCCCGATGATTCGCGGCCCAAGGCGGACACGACCTCGCTCGCTGTGCAGCCTTGATGAGATGAAGAAGGGATAACCCGGATGTCGATTCACCCGATGCAGGTCTTGCTTGTCGAAGACGAACCCGCGCAGCGCGAAATCCTGGCCTATAACCTTGAGGCCGAAGGCTATGCCGTGCGCCGCGCCGAAAATGGCGAGGAAGCGATGTTGATGATCCGCGAGGCCGCGCCCGATATAATCATTCTCGACTGGATGATGCCGCTCTTGTCGGGGATCGAGGTCTGCCGTCAGGTCAAGACCATGCCCGAGACGCGTGATATTCCGGTAATCATGCTTAGCGCGCGTTCAGAAGAGGTGGATGCGATCCGCGGGCTCGATACCGGCGCGGACGACTATGTGACCAAGCCCTATAACCTGCGCGAACTCATGGCACGCGTGCGCGGTCAATTGCGCCGTGCGCGGCCTGCGACTTCGGACGAGGTGCTGGTATTCGAGGACATCGCGCTTAATTCCGAAACTCACCGCGTGACGCGTGACACTACAGAAATCAAGCTCGGGCCGACAGAATACCGGCTGCTGATCACTCTGTTGGAAAAACCGGGCCGCGTGTTCAGCCGCGACCAGCTTCTTGATCTGGTCTGGGGACGCGATATTTATGTGGATACGCGCACTGTGGATGTTCACATCGCGCGACTGCGCAAGGCACTGACGGGGCAAGGCGGAGCAGACTACATCCGCACGGTGCGCGGCGCCGGCTATGCGTTGGGCTGATCAGGATGGCCGGTGCTGTTGATCAGCCGATTGGCAATTATGCCCTAAGTGCGAATAGAGTTTGTATAATCAGTATTATGTTAAATTTTCTAACGACCACTCAATCCCGGCTATCTATTATTGATCAAATTGCATGAATAAGACTGATGCAAGATCAGCGCGCTTTGGAAAGCTGTTGTGCGCGACCTGCTGGACAGAAAGCTGTACTGCTGCGAGAAAGCATACAGATTAACACAAGGTGCACCTATGGTTTCGGTTCTTGTTCTGAACGGTCCCAATCTCAATCTGCTGGGTACACGGCAGCCCGAGGTTTACGGCGCAACGACCCTCGCTGACATCGAGACCATGTGTCGGGATCATGCAGCAACCCTCGGGTTGGACGTTGTCTTTGTCCAGTCGAACCATGAAGGCGCTTTGATTGATGCGATACACGCGGCCAAAGGAACCCGCGCTGGCGTGGTTTTGAATGCGGGTGCCTACACGCATACCTCCATCGCCTTGATGGATGCGATTGCCTCGGTCGAATTGCCCGTGGTCGAAGTGCATCTGAGCAATATCCACGCGCGCGAGCCGTTCCGGCATGTATCTTACATTGCGCCCGTCGCGATTGGTCAGATTTGCGGCTTTGGGGCGCAAGGCTATCTGATGGCGCTTGACGTGTTGGCGGCGCGGACCAGTCCCGCATGAGCTTACGCGCGTATCTCACGGCGGTCATTGACAGCCAGAGCCTCGAAGAGCTTTGGGACGGGCATGTCTCCAAAATGGCGGAATACGGGTTTGACCGGCTGCTTTACGGATATACCCGTTATCGCACAGCAACATCGCTGGGCGATCCTGATGATTTTGTTTTTCTGACCAATCACGATCAGAAATATACGGATTTCTTACTGGATGGTGATCTGCTGATGCATGCGCCCATGGTCCGCTGGGCGCTGGCCAACGACGGTGCGAAAAGCTGGCAGATGATCCATGAAATGGAGCGCGAAAAAGAATTGAGCGCGAAAGCCCGTCAGGTATTGGAGTTCAACCGCGATATGGGCGTGACGGCAGGCTATACCGTAAGCTTCAGGTCGGTGACTTCGCGCACCAAGGGAGCGATTGCGCTGACCGGTCCGAACGGCATCTCGCAGGACGAGGTTGATGCCATATGGGCCGAGCATGGCGACGACATCACGTTGATGAATAATATCGTACACCTGAAAATCATTACCCTGCCCTTCGCCACTCCGACCCGTGCGTTGACAGCGCGCCAGCGTGAAGCGCTGCAATGGGTCGGTGACGGCAAGAATACGCAAGACATCGCGCTGCTCATGGGGCTGACGGTCCCCACAATCGAGAAACACTTGCGTCTCGCACGCGAGGTTCTGTCTGTGGAAACCACCGCGCAGGCTGTTTTCAAAGCGGCATTTGCCAACCAGATGTTCGTTCTGGACGTCAAAAATGAACACAAATTGACCTAAGGTAAGGAATCCCGTACTTTTCAGGGATCCCCCTTCACGGCATTATGTAATTGTAGGGTCGCAAAAGCTAAGCTGGTCCTGCAAACGGTTTGGAAAACTTTGGGATTTCAAAGCTCTGCCAGATCGCCGGATCCAGAAGGCCCATACTCGACCTTGCTGACCGGACCCATTGCGGTTCCACACCTCCCTGGGTGAGACGTATAATGTCTTCTTCGTGGAGCCAGAATCAGAGCGGCCGCTGTCCCGGTGGCCGCTCTGGTTTTATGTTGCCGCGTAGCAGAACATGAAAAAACGGCGCTGCCCGAGCAACGCCGTTTCCTTAGTCATATTGCCCCGGAGGCTCAGCCCTTAACGGCTTTAGCCACTTCTGCGGCGAAATCTTCTTTCACCACTTCAATGCCCTCGCCCACTTCGAGACGGACAAAACCTGTGATGGTCGCGCCCGCTTCTTTTGCGGCAGCGCCAACCGTCAGATCGGGGTTCACCACGAAGGACTGGTTAACCAGTGTCACTTCGGACATATATTTTTGCATCCGGCCTGTGATCATCTTTTCGATCACCGCTTCAGGCTTGCCGGATTCGCGGGCGATGTCGATCTGGACCTGCTTTTCCTTCTCGACAACTGCCGGATCAAGATCTTCCTCGGAGAGCGACGCGGGGTTCACAGCGGCGATGTGCATCGCAACCTGCTTGCCGAACGCTTCGTCACCGCCGTTCAGTGCAACCAGCACACCGATTTTACCCATGCCGGGGGCTGTGGCGTTGTGGATGTAGGATACAACGGTTTCGCCTTCGAGCGCCTGCATGCGGCGGACCGACATGTTTTCGCCGATGACGGCAACAGCGTCTGTTACGATCTGCTCGACTGTCTTGCCGCCCATGGCTGCTGCTTTCAGCGATTCGATGTCATTCTGTGTGACAGCAACATCGGCTATGCCAGCAACCATTTTCTGGAAATCGGCGTTCTTGCCAACGAAATCCGTCTCGGAGTTCACCTCGACCGCAACGCCGCGCCCGCCGTCAACCTTTACCGCAACAAGACCTTCAGCCGCTGTACGGCCGGATTTCTTTGCGGCTTTCGCCAGACCTTTGGTGCGCAGCCAGTCAACGGCTGCTTCCATATCGCCATTTGTTTCCGTCAGCGCCTTTTTGGCGTCCATCATGCCCGCGCCGGTCGTGTCGCGGAGTTCTTTGACCATGGATGCTGTGATTGCCATCGCTCTGGTTCTCCTAAAAATTTGGTGTGTACGGGACGGTCAATACCGCTCCTGATGTCTCAAGCGTATGCGGGCGGCAGGGAATACCTGCCGCCTGCCCGCTCAGGATTTAGCTTTTTCGACAGTTTCCTGCTTGGACTCGATGTCCAGCGGAGCGTCTTTGGACATTACATCATTCGATACAGTTTCGTCCGAGGCATTGCCAACTTCCACACCGGTGGAAACAGCTTCTTCTTCGGGCGCGACTTCCAACGCACCAATGTCAACGCCAGCCGCGCCCAGTTGGGCAGACATGCCGTCAAGTGCCGCGCGCGAGGCCAGATCGCAATACAGCGCGATCGCGCGGGCCGCGTCGTCGTTGCCCGGAATGATGTAGTCAATGCCATCGGGCGAGCAGTTGGTGTCAACCACGGCCACAACCGGAATACCCAGCTTGTTGGCTTCGGCAATCGCCAGCTGTTCCTTGCGCACGTCGATGACGAACAGCAGGTCGGGACGGCCACCCATTTCGCGGATACCGCCAAGGGACGCTTCCAGTTTCATCTGGTCGCGCTCCATGCCAAGACGCTCTTTCTTGGTCAGACCGCCAAAGCCCAGTTCGGACTGTTCGTCAATGTGCTTGAGGCGCTGGATTGATTTGGACACGGTCTGCCAGTTGGTCAGCGTGCCGCCGAGCCAGCGGTGGTTCATGAAATACTGTGCGCATTTCTCTGCGGCATCGGCGACCGGCTGTGCTGCCTGACGCTTGGTGCCGACGAAGAGTACGCTGCCGCCTTTGGCGACGGTGTCACGGATGACTTTCAGCGCTTCATCCAGCATCGGGACGGTCTGCGTCAGGTCCATGATGTGGATGCCGTTGCGCGCGCCGTAGATGTACGGACCCATACGCGGGTTCCAGCGCTGCGTCTGGTGACCAAAGTGTACGCCTGCTTCGAGCAGTTGGCGCATGGAGAACTCAGGAAGAGCCATGTCTTTATACCTTTCCGGTTTAGCCTCATCGGGGGTCTGTCACATGGAATATGTGCCAACCGGCGGAACTGCGAGGATTTCTCCCCCCGCGCGTCCCAATCCCCGACTGCGGGATTAAGTGAGGGGCGCATACACCCGCACGGCCCGCACTACAAGCACGAAAGCACATTCCTGTGCTGTAACGCGCCCTGCCCGCTTGTTTAACGATATTTTCCGGCTTCCTTTGCCCCAATACCGGCGCGCGCAGCGTCATGGGCGGCGCGGATGGATGCCTCGCATGCCGCCGCCAGCGCTTTGCGGTTTTCGGTGTCCTTCACACGGATCGGGGGGCAAAAAACCGTTTCAACAAAGCCTTGGCGCGCAGGAACAAGCATTGCGAGCAGGTGAGTGCCAAAATCCATATCTCCCCACCATCCGTAAAAACGCAAATCCTGTCCCGCAGGCGCATGATAGACAACCGCGACCGGTTGCACCCAGATTTCATCGCGAACTTGTGGCGCAAAGAACGCCTCGAAAAGCGTTGTTTTAAAAGGTAAAACCTGCATTCCATCGGTGCTGGTGCCCTCGGGGAAAAACAGCAATCGGTGGCCCGCCACCAGCCGTTCCTGAAAAAGCATGGTCTGTGCGCGGGCCCGCGCCGGATTGCGTTCGATAAAGACAGTACCGGTAGCACGGGCCAGCCACCCAATCGCGGGCCAGCGCGCGACTTCGGATTTTGACACGAAATACAGGCATTGGCGCGCGTTGAGCGTAAAGATGTCAAGCCAGCTGGTATGATTGGCCACTACCGCCCCGCGATGCGTCATCGGCGTGCCGGTCTGGCGCTGTTCAACGCCGAGAATACGCAGCGCGTTGCGGCAAACAAATCGGGTGATATGCGGTGTGACGGGCCGCGCCGTCCCGCAAAGCGGCCTCTCGATTGCGCGGACAAGCAACAGCACAAACAGGCTTCCAAACACCAAAACAACAAGTGCCAAGCCGCGCAGCGCCGCACGGATCAACGCAAGCGCGTTGATTTTCGGGCGCGCGGGATAGGGCGCGGCGTCCCACGGCGTGCTCACAGGGCGCTGCCGCCATATATCTTTGCCTGACGCGCGTTCATCCGGGCCGTATCCATCAGCAGACAGACATCGGTCGTGTTGAAGGCATGGTCGATGAACGCCCCCTCGCCCACACATCCCCCCAAGCGCAGATAAGCTTTTATCAAGCTCGGCACACGGATCATCGCTGCCCGCCTGTTCAGGTTAGCTTCATCTATCAAGTCCATACGTTGAAATGATTTTTCAAGGGCGCGAACGCGAAGGGCCTCTGGCGCAAGGTAACGGTGATGCAAAAGCGACAAGGGCGCGGCAAGCGCCTTTGCATCGGTGCCGTGGAAGCTTGCTACGCCGAAAAGAACATCAATCCGGTGCTGTGCCACATAGTCGGCCAGCCCGCCCCAAAGCGAATGCATCGCCGTGCCGCCGCGATAGGCGGGATGCAGGCAGGAACGGCCAAGTTCCAACACGCGGCGGCCTGATGCCTTGAGCCGCGTCAGGTCATACTCGTCTTCAGAATAGAACCCGCCCGCTTGCGCTGCGCGCTCTGCGCGCAGCAGGCGGTACACGCCAACAACATCGGTGCTGCCGCGCGCGGTCAGGATCAGATGGTCGAAAAAGGGATCAAAGCGGTCTTGTTCAAGGCCGGCGGCGTGATCGACCATCTCTCCGCTGCCGCCCAGTTCGCGGATGAAAACATCGTAGCGCAGGCGTTGCGCGGCGCGCAGCTCCGCCTTGGTTTCTGCCAGTTTGACGGTAAACTCCGCCCTGCTGTGATGTGCCATTGCGCCCCCATCCTGTTTCGCTGCGACAGATACGCCGCCCCCCCCATAAAAGCAACGAAGCACCCTTGACGCCTTCAACCCAAGGTTATCAAGTCGAGGTTGGGATGGATGTTACGATTTGTTAACAAGTGATGTGGGATGGTTAACCCTCGAACACGGGAAGCAGTGCAACGCGGGAGCTATCGATGACCAACTTACCACAATCCCTGAAATTCACGGTGACTTTGCCACCGATGTTACTTTGAACCTGCCCCACGCCCAACTCCGGTGCGCCCGGATGCCGGACAAACATACCCGGCGTCAGTATCGCGTTCAGGTCATCCATCTTCGCACCTCTCGTTCCAAGGAGTTCAAAACATGAGCCAGGATACAGTTTTTGCCACCCTGATCGGAAGCCGCATTTGCCACGATCTGATATCGCCAATCGGTGCGATCAACAATGGGCTGGAACTGATTGAAATGAGCAGCAAGGCGGGCAGCCCCGAGTTGGCGCTGATCAGCGAAAGCGTCAGCAGTGCCAGCGCCCGCATCCGGTTTTTCCGCATCGCGTTCGGAGCAGCGGGAGAGCAGATCGTCGGCCAGACCGAAGTGATCTCCATTCTCGAAGACGTCTATGCCGGCTCTCGATTGACGGCGACATGGCTCCCTTCGCAAGGACAGCAGCGCCGCTTTGTCCGTTTGGCGTTTCTGGCGTTGCTGTGTCTCGAAACCGGTATGCCCTATGGTGGACGGGTCGAGATCGCCGTGGAGGACGAGCGCATCACGCTCACCGGACATGCGGACAAGCTCAACATTGACGAGGCGCTCTGGGCCAGGCTCAGCGGAGGCAAAAGCAGCGCGCCATTGGTGCCTGCACATGTACAATTCGGGCTGTTGCCCGTGATCGCAGCGGACGAGGGCCGCAAAATCCGCATCAGCAGCGAGCCGACGCGGATCGTCGTCACAATCTAAGCACGCACAGTTCCGTCACCGCTGACAAGATACTTGAAACTTGTCAGTTGCTTGGCCCCGACAGGCCCGCGCGCGTGCATTTTTCCCGTCGCAATGCCGATCTCTGCACCCATTCCGAATTCGCCGCCATCCGCAAACTGTGTCGAAGCGTTGTGCATCAGGATTGCGCTGTCCAGCTGGCCCATGAATTGCGCAACAGCGCTGGCGTCCTCGGTGAGAATACAATCCGTGTGATTTGAGCCATAGCTGCGGATATGCGTGATGGCACCCTCGATGTCCTCTACCACCTTCGCGGCGATGATCAGGTCGAGGTATTCGCGCCCCCAATCCTCATCCTGCGCAGGTGTCGTCCCCTCGATGCGCGACAGTTCCGCATCGGTGCGTACCTCCACACCGGCGTCGATCAACGCACGGATCACGCCCTTACCGATGCTTTTCGCCACGTCGCGGTGGATCAGCAGGCATTCCGCCGCGCCGCAAATGCCGGTACGCCGCGTTTTCGCGTTCAGCACGACTTTAAGCGCCTTTTCCGCATCAGCCGCCTTGTCGATATAGATGTGCACGATCCCTTCGAGGTGTGCAAAGACAGGCACGCGCGCTTCGCGCTGGACAAGCCCCACAAGCCCTTTGCCGCCGCGCGGCACGATAACGTCAATGGTATCGGTCATGGTCAACATTTCCTGAACCGCCGCGCGGTCACGGGTCGGCACCAGCTGGATCGCATCTTCTGGTAGTCCAGCATCGCGCAAGCCCTGTTGCAGGCAGGCGTGGAGCGCGCGCGAGCTGTGAAAGCTTTCGGAGCCGCCGCGCAGGATCACCGCATTACCCGCCTTGAGACACAACGCACCTGCATCCGCGGTCACATTGGGGCGCGATTCATAAATCACACCGATCACCCCCAAGGGGGTGCGCACGCGCTTGATATGCAGACCGCTTGGCCGGTCCCATTCGGACAATACCTCGCCAACGGGATCGGGTTGTTCGGCGATGGCGCGCAACCCGTCGATGATGCTTTGCAACCGGTCCTCGTCAAGCTTGAGCCGGTCCAGCATCGCGGGCGACAATCCTTTGGAGCGGCCAAACGCCATGTCCTTGGCGTTAGCCTCATAGATCGCGTCACGGTTGCTCCAGACAGCCTCGGCGGCGCTGATCAATGCGGCGTGCTTGCGTTCCGCGCTGGCAGTCGCAAGCTTTGTCGCGGACGCTTTGGCGCGACGCCCGATATCTGCCATCATTTCAGAAATATTAATATCATTCATAATATTACCATTCATACTTAAAGTGCCATATCATCGCGATGAATAAGAGCTGCACGGCCCGGATACCCCAAAATCGTTTCGATCTCCGAACTTTGGTGGCCCTTGATGCACCCCGCCTCACGAGCGGTGTAGCGGCTGAGGCCGGAGCCGATCACAGCACCGTCCGGGCCCAGCAAAGCGATGGCATCGCCTCGCCCGAAAGTGCCGGAGACGGCGGTGATTCCTGCGGGGAGCAGGCTTTTGCCACGGCTCAGCGCAGTTACCGCGCCTGCGTCCAGTGTCACAGTGCCAATTGGTTTCATCGCGGCAATCCAGCCTTTGCGCGCGGCTTGTGGATCGGTTTGGGCCGTAAACCATGTGGCATTCGCGCCTTGCGACAAAGCGGTGAGTGGCCGCAACACAGACCCTTCGGTAATCGCCATGGCGCATCCGGCCGAAACGGCGGTTTTTGCGGCCAGCAGCTTGGTCTTCATGCCGCCTTTACTCAGCCCCGATCCGGCGTCGCCTGCCATTGCTTCGATCTGGGGCGTGATCCGGTCGATCACGCCAAAGCGGGTTGCGGCGGGATCGTCGGCGGGATTGGCGCTGTAAAATCCATCCACATCCGACAGCAGGATAAGCTGATCCGCGCCAACAGTCACAGCGATTTGCGCGGCCAATCTGTCATTGTCCCCAAACCGGATTTCGTCGGTTGCAACGGTATCGTTTTCGTTAACGATAGGCACGGCACCGAGGTTGATAAGGGTCTCCAGCGTTGCGCGGCTGTTAAGATAGCGACGACGGTTCGCGCTGTCTTCCAGCGTCACAAGGATCTGGGCGGTAGTGATGTCATGAGGCGCAAGCACCTCTTCGTAAGCGCGTGCCAGCCGGATCTGTCCAACGGCGGCGGCGGCCTGTGATTGCTCCAGCGCCAGCGGGCCACGGCCCAGCCCCAGCACCTCGCGCCCTAGAGCAATGGAGCCGGAGGAAACCAGTACCACATCCGTTCCCTGCCCCTTGAGCCACGCAACATCCTGTGCCAGGGACGCAAGCCAACCAGCGCGCAATGCACCGGTTAAACGGTCCACCAGCAGCGCCGACCCGATCTTTACGACCAGACGGCGGGCATCAGTCAGGGCTGCCAAGGTGCTTCCTCCTCGACAGGGTTCTGGCGCACGCGGTCATCGTCGATTTCGGCGCGCAGCGCACGCAGCACCTCGGTCGTGTTGGTCCGCGCAACGCTTGACATCAACATCACATCATCGCCAATGGCTTTTTCCAATTCAAAGCGGGCATTTGCAAGCTGTTCTTCATCCAAAGCATCAATCTTGTTCAAGACGGTGATCCGTGGCTTGTTAGCCAGTTCTCCACCGTAGGCTTCGAGTTCCCCGATGATGGTGCGGTAATCATCCGCGATCGTTTCTGATGTGCCATCAACCAGATGGAGCAATACCGCACAACGCTCTACATGGCCCAGAAAGCGCACGCCGATGCCGCGCCCCTCATGAGCCCCTTCGATCAATCCGGGAATGTCCGCGACAACGAATTCGGCGTTGTCCACGCCCACCACACCCAGATTTGGGTGCAGCGTGGTAAACGGATAATCCGCAATTTTGGGACGCGCGTTGGATGTCGCCGCCAGAAAGGTGGACTTTCCGGCATTGGGCAGCCCCAAAAGACCCACATCCGCAATCAGTTTCAGCCGCAGCCAAAGCGTACGCTCCACCCCGTCCTGTCCGGGGTTGGAGCGGCGCGGCGCCTGATTGGTGGCAGATTTAAAGTGCAGGTTACCCCAGCCGCCATTGCCACCGCGCGCCAGTTCAACCCGTTGATCCAACTCGGTCATGTCGGCGATCACCGTCTCCTGATCCTCGTCAAGGATCTCGGTTCCGACAGGGACGCGCAAGACAATGTCGTCGCCGTCCTTGCCGGTGCGCTGCTTGCCCATGCCGGGTTGGCCGTTTTTGGCGAAAAAGTGTTGCTGATAGCGAAAATCAATCAGCGTATTCAGTCCGTCAACGGCCACAGCGGTCACAGAACCGCCCCCGCCGCCATCGCCGCCGTCAGGTCCGCCAAATTCGATGTATTTCTCACGGCGGAAAGAAACGCACCCGCCGCCGCCGGCACCGGAGCGGATATAGACTTTGGCAAGGTCGAGGAATTTCATAATCTATCCTAAAGTATTCTAGCGCAGCAATTTTCTGCTGTAGGTCCAGGTCGGCACAGTGGTGGCGCGGGCAAGGCAGTACATCTCGGCGTCGCCAAGGTATTGAAAGCCCGCATTGATAAGCACTTTGGCAGAGGCCGGGTTGTCATGGAAGACAGATGCGAACATCGTATCGTGGCCAAGCGGATTACTGGTGACCAGCGCATTCACCGCATCAGAGGCCACATGCGTGCCCCAGAACGGCGGTGCGACCCAATACCCGACTTCAGATTGGTTACGGTCCAGCCGGATAAGGCTGATTACCCCCATAACCTCGGATCCGTTCGGCTCGCCCCCGTCCATCACCCAGACATCTTCGTCACGCTCTTGCTTCAAAGCGCGCTCGATGAAGCCCTCGATGGCTCCGGGAGGGAGCGGATGCGGGATGCGCACGGTACGGGACGCGACGCGAACGTCGGAGGCATAATGTTCGATCCGCGTGAGATCGGAGCGGCGCACAGGGCGAAGCACAAAACGGTCAGTCACCAGCGTTGGTTGTTGAGAAATTGTTTCCATCCCTACGATCCTCCCAGAAAGAGAACAAACAAAACCGATGCAACGGTAAGGGCTGCAAGGGTCCACATCAGATAAGGTTCCGCGCGGGTGCCTGCAACTGTGCTGGCAATAGCTTGCCCGCCCAGCGTCCAGAGCGGATGCATGACCAACTGGCAAGCCAGAAGCACCGCTGCGATTGTTGCGGTGGCTGTCAGCGCCGAAGTATCGGGGCCCACAAAGGCGGTAAAACTACCCACGATCATCGCCCATGCCTTGGGGTTAAGCGGATGCACGACAAGCCCTGCGGCAAAGCCGGGCACCGTCGCCTTGGTATCACGCCCACCGAGGCGCAGATTGGCGACCTTCCATGCGAGCCAGATGATGTAGGCGGCGGATACATATTTGAGCGTGGTAAACACAGCGGGGGCTGTTTCTGCCAGCTCCATCAAACCGAAACCCACAGGCCAGATAATCAGCTGTTTGCCCAATGCGACGCCTGCCACAAACGGCAATGCGGCGCGCAAACCAAAGCGCGCTCCGGTGGCCATCAGCGCCAGATTGGCTGGGCCCGGCGTGCCGATCTGGCTCGCGGCGAAAACCGCCAGCGGGAGCAATGCAACGCTCACGGATGAGCCGCTCTTTTATAACTGGATATCATGGGGCCACTCCTTTTTGCAGATGTGGCTGCAAGGCGCGTTGGAAAAACGAAAAGGGACCGGCGTTTCCACCGATCCCTGATTTTGCTTCATCACTGAGGTACGGCTTATTCTGCGGCCTCGGCCGCCGGTACGATAGAGATGAATGTGCGCTTTTTCAGACCTTTGTGGAATGAAACATTGCCATCGACGGTCGCAAAGATCGTGTGATCCTTGCCAATGCCAACGCCTTCACCGGGCCAGAATTTGGTCCCGCGCTGACGCACGATGATATTGCCGGGAACAACAAGTTCGCCGCCGTATTTCTTTACACCAAGGCGACGACCAGCTGAGTCGCGCCCGTTACGGGATGAACCGCCTGCTTTTTTATGTGCCATCTGGTCTCTCCTTAGCCTTTAGCCAATTCGGTGGCCTGTGCGATCCAGTCTTCACGACCGACACGACCTTTGAATGACAGTTTCTCTTCGATCTCTTCCACATCCGCATCTGTCCAGGCTGCGATCTGGGCGAAAGTGGTGATGCCCGCACCGTTCAGCTTGCCAACGATAACCGGACCAACGCCGCTGATCTGGGACAGATCATCACCGTCTGTTGCCGCGGCCTTCTTGGTCTTTGGCGCGGCTTTGGTCTTCTTCGCGGGTGCTGCATCGGCCGAACGGCCTGTGATGGCTGCAACCGCTGCTGCGGAAACGGAACCGGTGCCAACGGCAGCGGATACACCCGATTTGCCTGCGCCCGACGTCATGATCTCTGTGATCTTGACGAGCGTCAGCTTCTGACGGTGGCCTTTGGTCCGCTTGGACGAGTGCTTCCGGCGACGCTTGACGAAGTGGATGATCTTTTCGCCTTTGATCTGGTCGACAACTTCGGCTTGAACGCCGGCATCTTCGATCAGGGGAGCACCGACTTTTGGATCGTCGCCGCCGATCATCAGAACTTCGTTGAATTGAACGGTTTCACCGGCAGAGGCCGCAATACGTTCCACCCGAAGCATATCGCCGGGCTGAACTTTATATTGCTTACCGCCTGTTTTCAGGACCGCAAACATAGGTCTTCCTTCACATTTTCCGCGTTCTGTGGCCCCCGTCTTCGGGCGTTTGCGAAGCTGCGCTTCACCGTCGAACAGCGCGCCCTTGGGCGTCATTGATATATCGCTGCGCGGAAAAGATTCCCGTACAGTGGGGGGCTTATGTGCGCATCGCGCCGCCAAGTCAAGCGCTAGCGCACACGCAGTACACTAAAGCTCTTCGGCAACCATGTTCGTCGCCATCGCGCGGCCCAAAGCATAAGAGATGTCTTCGTAAAGCGGATCGAAACCCGCGAACAGCCCTGTATTGAGCGCCACGCCTGCGCGGCTTTCGGAGAACATGACATAAGCTTCAAGCTCGTCATCACTCAGCGGGCTATACGCCAAAAGCATAAAGGCCCCCAGCCAGCCTTCGGTGTCAACGGCGATGTCGTCGCGCTCGGACATCACATCGTTGAGGATTTCAGTGTCGCTCATGGCATAGACATCGCCATCGACCAAAGCCCGCAGGAACCGGTAGTTGGAATTGAGCGCCGAGGTCACATTACGGTTAATCAGATCGCCAGCTTCGATCATCCGCTCGATCTGCACAAGGCGCGGATCATCATCCCCTTGCAAAGCAATAAACCGCTCGCGCGCGGCCTGCTCCACGTCGGGATCGGACAACGCCGCGCGGGCGGAATTCTCCAGCTTGATAATGCGGCGCCCCGGATCTGCGGCGAAAAAGGCGATCACCTCTTCCAGAACATCCCCCTCCAACGCGGGTTCCAATCCGGCGCGAATGCCTTCGCTGATGCGCTCTGGGTCGTAAATACGGGCCACTTGCTGTTCCCAGGCGGGGCCACCCTGCCCGTTCAGCCAGTCACGGTTGAGCGTTGCGCCAAACTCGATCCCCTCGCTATGCAAAATACCGCTAAGCTCGCGGATTTCCATAACATCCATCAGAACGGTATGCCGTGCGCCCGCCCAAAGCGGTAGAGCGCTCAACATGATAACGACGGCAACAAGAAAACGCTGCATTACAAATCCTGACTGGGCTGCATCACGCGCAGCCGCTCGGCCACCGCCTCATAGCGGTTGGCCATGATTTCATACTGAACGGCGTTCATCAACGCGTACACCTTTTGCATCTTTGGTTCCTCAAGCGCCTGCGTATAAGCGACAAGTTCGGCATCCGAAAACGCTTGATAGGTATAGGCAGACCCCTCCAGCGCGCTTTGGCGCAAGCTGGCCCGCAGGTCTTTCTCTTGCGTGCGCAGGGCTTCGCGCAGGTCCGGTTCATCCATCTGCATCTCTATCACCCCGGCGGCGGCGGCGGCCGTCAGAAACCGGATCTGCACCTCCTGAATAGCCTGAACCGAGGCATCCTCGCTCCCGCTGGCCGCATTCAACCGCTCGAGATTGGCGATGCGCGGCGAGTCGATGCCCCGCAGCCCCTCGATGATCTGCCCGCCACTTTCGGACTTCAGCCCGTCTTCCTCGATCATATGCGAGCGGTTCTCGGTCTCGACCAGCCGCCGCCCCAGATCAGAGGCGTAGAATTGCGCCGCATGGGCCAGCAGCTCTTCGTCCAGCGTTTCTTGCAGGATTTCGATGGCCATGTCGTGCATGAGATCGGTGTCGAACACGTCGCGCACCAGCCGCTGCCATTCAGACCCGAAATCCTCCGCCTCAATCCCCAACATTTGCGGCGCCGCATCCGCAGAAAGCCTGATGCTTTCCAGCGCCACGTCAAATCCCGTAACTTCCAGAAAAGCCACGACGCTTGCGCGTTCGGCCGCTTTGGCGGGCATGGCCACCGCCATTAAAACGATGGCCGGTACGACCAGAAGCTGCTGTATCAGTCGCATAGAGTATCCTTTCGGGCTTTGGCGGTCAAAGTAAGCCTTCTGCGCGGCGCTGCAATGAAAAATCCGTGTGACGGCAAACTTGCGCAAAGCGGGGCTTGTCCTTGCCAGAAATCCCGACTAAACGAACGCACCAGACCCCCGCGGAGAGGTGCCGGAGTGGTCGAACGGGGCGGTCTCGAAAACCGTTGAGGGTGCAAGCCTTCCCAGGGTTCGAATCCCTGTCTCTCCGCCAGTTACATAAATGCCATGTAATTTCCTGAATCCATTGTAAAAGTGAAGGGTCCAAAATCCCTGTCACACATGTTGGTCACACCCGTCTTGGGCCGGTCTGCTTTGCCTTGAGCCATGAGAACATGCTATCTCGCCTCAATATCATCCCGCTTTGCAGCTTTCATCGCTTCGGTAATCGTCATCGTCTCTAGCGATACACGGATGATCAGATTGCTGACGTGTTCTTTGTAACCTGCAAAATGGCAGGCGTTGAATTTTTCAGCCATGGTCGGGTCACGGGGGCTCTTTTCCTTGTACTGGTCTAGTATCCCCTCAAGCCTCAAGGCCCGGGCGATTGCCGGGCCTGTAGTCCCAACAGGTTTTGCCCGACCATTCAACACTGGCGGTTGCAGGTCAATGAAGAGGCTTTGCGTAGTGGTCGTGTGCGTTAACGACGTTGCCCTGAAACCAGATAAGAGACTATTTCCATATTTTTTTGAAACTATCTCGAACTCAATACGTGACTAGTCATATTGAAACCAAATAGAGAGATCAAAAAAATGGCTAATCCAGGCACCAACTTCACATCGTTTTCGTCGTTCATTGATAATGCCGCTGAGTTATACGCGGTTAACTTTTCAGCGCTCAATTCTTCCGGGGTCGATGGCTCCGCGATCCTTGCAATCGGTAGCGACGACAACGACTCCCGCATTCTCAATATTTCTCTTTCGGCAGAAGGCTTGGCACCAGATGTGCAGCACGCGCAGCACATTCACGGGCTTTTCGACGATGAGATGAACCCTGCTAACTCCTCTACTCCCACCCTTGAAGATGACGCAGATCTTGACGGTATGGTCGAGGTCTTCGAAGGCCTCGGGCAATACGGCGATATCATCCTGACCTTGCTCGGCTCTGACGGCGCGCTCCCCTTTGCAGATGCGAACGGGGATCTGACCTTTTTTGCCTCCTACGATCTGGACAACGACGATTTGTTCTTCAGCCCCTTTGGCAACGACTACACGTCGGCTGACCTGATGCCGCTGAGTTTGCGAGAAATTGTTTTGCATGGTGTGGACGTCCCCACAGGTATCGGGGCAGGCACCGATGGTGAAGTGGACGGTACACAGGACGGTGTGGTTGGCCTCCTTCCGGCGGCGGCGGGTGAAATCGAGCTGATTGATCGCACGGAAGCTTTTGATATTCTTGATGACCAGATGGATATGGCCAGTATCACGACGGCGCTGACAGATGGTGCCGATGTGTTTAATGGCGGCGCGGGTGAAGACAAAATTTATGGCGGCGGCGGGGACGATACCTTGCTCGGTGGTGATAATGACGACCTGCTCGAAGGTGGTTCCGGGCGCGATGTTTTGTCGGGTGGAAACGATGCCGATGTACTTGAAGGTGGTGTCCGCGACACCAACGCAACAAATGCTGCGGATGATAAAGCATCCGGTGCATTGACCATTGATGACTATGACAATGCCTATGCAGGTGGTGCGGGCAATGACACGATCAACGGCGGCGATGGCGACGACATCATCACCGGTGACCAAGACAGCCGCGTAGCATCCGCGACAAGCGAGACTTTCGACGAGACAGCCGATGGGGCCGATGTGATCTTTGGTGGCGCAGGCAACGATGAAATTCATGTAGGTTCATGGGCAGATGGCGATGACGGTTTCATGAACACGCACATCGGAACCGGCGCAGACTTTGCCTCGGGCGGAGACGGCAACGACATCCTCATCGGTGACAGCGGTGCGGACACGCTGCGCGGCGATGCGGGTGACGATACCATCAAGGCCGGTAGTGGCGCGGACTTCATTGATGGCGGCGCGGGCGACGACAACCTTGATGGCGCAAACGGTTCCGATATTATCTATGGCGGTGCCGGTAACGATATCGCAATCGGTGGCGCAGGCGGTGACACTCTCGTGGGTCAGGATGGAGACGACGTTCTGACGGGGGGTGCCAGCGGTGATATGTTGTTCGGCGGTGATGGTGACGATTTCTTCAACGGTGGCTTTGGCAACGACCAGATCAACACCGGAACCGGTGCGGACAGGGTCTATCACGCTGGGGTAGCTGGGCACGGGACTGATTTTGTCCAGGACTTCGACGGCGAAAATGACGTGTTCGTTTTCGGTGGCAATGCCAATGCCACGGCAGACGACTTTCTGGTGCAGTTTGCCGAGACCGCGAATGCGGGGAGCGACGATGTTCAGGAAGCCTTTGTCACCTACGAGCCGACAGGGCAGATTCTTTGGGCGCTGATCGACGGGCAGCAACAAGAAGAGATTAATGTCGTGATCGGTGGAGAAAGCTTCGATCTGCTTGCGTAACCTATAAAGATCTTCTTGAAATATGACGCGCCGCCCTTGATCCGGGGCGGCGCAATTGTGCAAAATGATACAAGTTTCATGTACGTTCAAAGAGTATTGGCAGTGAGGCAAACCTGCCAGTCAAACCGGAACCGGCCGCCAGCTATCTTGCGGCGTATGCTGACACCCTCGCTTCTGCCAGTCTGGCACGGCGCAGGATCACGCCAAAGCAAGTCGCCGCTCACTTTTGAAATCCGCTCAGGAGCGGAGAACATGAAGTATGAAATAAAACATGACTGTAGGACTCCCATGTGGGACTCACTACAGTCATGTTGCCGATAAATCGGCTAAGCCCTTGGTACCCAAGGCCGGACTCGAACCGGCACGCCTCGCGGCGGGGGATTTTGAATCCCCTGCGTCTACCATTCCGCCACTTGGGCACTGAAGCACGATCTAGCGCGCGCGCGCGCAGGGGGCAAGTGCAAATTCAACGTTGCGTGAAGCTCTTGACCCCAACGCCCCTTCATGGTGTTGAGACCTGTACCATATCAGGACGCAAAACGATGATCCAACGCCTTTATGACTGGACGCTAAACTTGGCGGATCATCGCAACGCGCTGTGGGTTCTTGCGCTTGTCTCATTTGTAGAAAGCTCGTTTTTTCCGATCCCGCCGGATGTGATCATGATTCCGATGATCATCGCGCGGCCCAGCCGTGCATTTGTCATCGCGGCGGTTGCCCTTTTTGCGTCTGTGCTGGGCGGGCTGTTGGGCTATGCAATTGGCGCGCTCGCTTACGAGACGTTGGGTGCGCCGATTCTGACGGCGATGGGCAAGGCAGATTCGATGGCCGAATTCGCCACAAGGTTCAACGATCTGGGCTTTTGGGCGGTGTTGACGGCGGGTGTTACCCCCTTCCCTTTCAAAGTGATCACGATCATGTCGGGCTGGACGGGAATGCCGCTTGGCACTTTTATCGCCACCTCGATTCTCGCGCGCGGCTTGCGGTTTTTTCTGGTGGCGTTTTTGCTGTGGAAGTTCGGCGCACCGGTCCGCGCCTTTATTGAAAAACGCCTGCCGCTTATGTTCACATTGTTCGTTGTGTTTCTGATCGGCGGCTTTATGGCATTGAGATGGTTATGAACCTGCGCAGATGGACGTTTTTTGCCACGCTCGGCTCTGTGGCATTGTTGCTTGGCGCTTACGGGTTTCAGCATCTTGGGGGCATGGCCCCGTGCAAGATGTGCCTCTGGCAGCGGTGGCCGCATGCGCTGGCTATCGTTATCGGTGTGCTGGTGCTGGCCAGCTGCCGCGCACAACTGGCATGGGCAGGTGTGCTGGCGGCTTTGGCCACGGCAGGCATCGGATTTTATCACGTCGGGGTCGAGCAAAGCTGGTGGGAAGGGCCGACATCGTGCTCCTCGACCGGTGTCAGCGGCCTGAGCGCCGATCAACTGCTCGACCAGATCCTCGGCGCGCCGTTGGTGCGCTGCGACGAAATAGCATGGCAGTTTGCAGGAATCAGCATGGCGGGATGGAACGCGGTGATATCGCTTGGCCTCGCGCTGATCTGGGTCATGGCAGCGCGCAGCGCGCGTTAACCGGATTTGCGGGTGCTGAGCAGTAGGCTCGTCTCGCTTGAAATCACCCCGTCCAGACGGCGAATACGGTCCAGCACCGCATCGAAATCCGACAGCGTAGCTGTCCCGATCTCGACGATTAAATCCCAGCGCCCGTTGGTGGAATGGATGGCTCGCAGTTCGGCCATCTGCGCAAGTTGCCGCTTGATCCGCTCGGCGCCGCGCCCTTCGATGCCGATCATCATCATGCCGCGCACCGGATCGCGCGCCACATCCGCGCGGGTGACAACCGAAAAGCCGACAATCTCACCGCGCATCTGCAACTGTGAAATGCGCGTTCGAATTGTGGTGCGCGACAGATCCAGCCGTGCGGCTAGATCGGAATAGGACGCGCGCGCGTCGTGGCGCAGGGCTGCGATGATCCGTTCGTCCGTATCGTCCACCTATACTCTCCAATCTGTATAATCCGTCTCCGAATTGATCACTTTGCACGCTATTCATAGCGCATATTCGCAATCTATAACCAGCACAGATCAACACGAAGGACCGGACATGAGCAAGCGACACTGTATTTTGCAAGGCGCACCACTGGATAGCGGCAAGCGCCGTCGTGGCTGTTTGATGGGGCCGGACGCCTTTCGCACCGCCGGTCTGGCAGAGGCGCTGGAGGATCTGGGCCACAGTGTAACAGATCGCGGCAACATAACCCCGCGCCCCTTTACCGAGACAATCCAGACCAATCTGCACCGGTTGGCCGAAACCATCGCCTGGACCGAGGCGCTGGCCGACAGCACCGAAGCCGCCTTGCGCAACGGGCTGCCAATCACCATGGGCGGCGATCACGCGCTGGCCGCCGGTACTGTGTTGGGGGCCATGCGCCACGCCACCCGCCAGAACCGGCCTCTTTTTGTGCTCTGGCTTGATGCGCACAGCGACTTTCACACGCTGGACAGCACAGACAGCGGCAATCTGCACGGCACGCCGGTGGGGTATTTCACCGGGCGCGGCGCATTTGACGGCTGGCCCGCCCTGCCCGCGCCGGTTCCGTATGAAAACATCGCGATGATCGGCCTGCGCTCGGTCGATCCGGCAGAGCGCGCGGCCTTGCAGGACACCGCAATCACCCGCGTTGATATGCGCGAGATCGACGAGACCGGCATCGCCCGCCCCTTGGGCGTTTTTCTGGACAAGGTCGCGGCGGCGGGCGGCATGCTGCATGTCTCGCTCGATGTGGATTTCCTTGATCCGGCGGTGGCCCCTGCCGTCGGTACCACCGTTCCGGGCGGTGCGACCGTACGCGAAGGTCATCTGGTGATGGAAATGCTGCATGACAGCGGGCTGATGACATCGCTTGATCTGGTGGAGCTGAACCCGTTTCTGGACAACCGTGGCCAGACTGCCCTGCTGATGGTCGAACTTGCCGCGTCCGGCCTTGGCCGCAACGTCTTTGACCGCCCGACACGTGCCTACTGATCGCCAGAATGACAAGGATATTCCCATGACCAAACCCTCGAAAAAGGCGCTTGTGCCATATGTTTCAGTCGCACAGATGATGCATCTTATCCACCACATCGGCATTGAAGAGATGCTGCGCGGCCTTGCCGACCGGATCGAGGCCGATTTCCGGCGCTGGCCGTTGTTTGACAAGACCCCACGGGTGGCCAGCCATTCCGACGTTGGCGTGATCGAACTGATGCCGACCTCGGATGGTGAGGTCTATGGCTTCAAATACGTCAACGGGCATCCAGCCAACACCAAGGGCGGTTTGCAGACCGTGACGGCCTTTGGCCTGCTGGCGGACGTGGCCACCGGATATCCGGTACTGTTTTCCGAGATGACGATTCTTACCGCACTGCGCACCGCGGCGACTTCGGCGTTGGTTGCACGGGTGTTAGCCCCCAAAGACAGCCGTGTGATGGCGATGATCGGCAATGGTGCGCAGTCCGAGTTCCAAAGCCTTGCGATGAAAGCGGTTGTTGGTGTGAACGAGGTGCGTCTTTATGACGTTGATCCCGCCGCGACCGAAAAATGCGCCGCAAACCTTGAGGGGCATGGCCTGAAGGTGGTGCGCTGCAAAACTGCCGAAGAGGCCATTCTGGGCGCGCAGATCATCACCACCTGCACGGCGGACAAGCAGTACGCCACCATCTTGACGGACAATATGGTTGGCGCGGGTGTCCACATCAACGCCATCGGCGGTGACTGCCCCGGCAAGACCGAGCTTGCCCCCGCAATCCTGAATCGCGCGCAGATCTTTGTGGAATACCCCGAACAGACCCGCATTGAGGGCGAAATACAGCAATTGGACCCCGATCATCCCGTCACCGAATTCTGGGAAGTGCTGACAGGTGCGGCGAAGGGGCGCACAGACGCGCGCCAGATCACGTTGTTCGACAGTGTCGGCTTCGCGATCGAGGATTTCTCGGCGCTTTGTTATGTGCGGGACGCGGTCAAGGGAACCGATTTCTTTGCCCTGCTCGACATGCTGGCCGATCCCGATGATCCTCGCGATCTGTTCGGGATGGTGCAGCGCGCAAGTCAGGAAAGCTTGGCACCGCCGGTCACGTCCTCGCCATAAATCCAGTCAAACGCGCCGAGCATCCGGCCCGGCGCGACCCTGCTTCCCAACCGCAACGCGGCATGTGCGGCAAGGCGGACGGGTCCGGGTTTCAGATGATAGCGCCACGCGTTGTTCTCGGCGGCTTTGATCACACGGGTCACGCGCGGCACGCGGGCGCGTTGATAGGTTTGCAGCGCGTCTACGCCGTCTTGTGCGACCGCGCGCGCAAGCACCCAAGCATCCTCAAGCGCCATGTTTGCGCCCTGTGCCAGAAACGGCAGCGTCGGATGTGCCGCATCGCCCAGAAGAGCCACGCCTTGCGACTGCCAGACAGGGGCAACCGGATGACGGTGCAACCCCCAGAGCGTCGGGGCATCCACCGCAGTGATAATGTCGGCGGCCATGCCGGTAAAATCCTTAAACGCCGCGCGCAAGTTGGCCGGATCATCGGCGTGATTCCACCCCTCGCCAGCCCAGCTTTCGCGCTCTTCCACGGCAACCAGATTGACCAATTTGCCGCCGCGCAACGGATAGCTGACCAGATGCCGTCCCGGCCCCATCGTGACCATCGCCACATCCGGATGCCCCATGGTGTTTGGCACGGTCGCGCGCCATGCGACCTGATGGGTGAAGAATGCATCATCCGCACCATTTAGCGCCGTGCGCGCCCGCGAGTGAATACCATCGGCCCCCACAATCAGTTCCGCCTGACGGGTGCTGCCATCTGCCAGACCGATCTGCGGCAACGGACCGGGGGTGATGGATGTGACCTCGGCCCCCAATTCGAAGCTGACATTGGCCTCGCGCGCGGCCTGCGCCAGCACGTCGATCAGATCGGCGCGATGCGCGAACAGATAGGTTTGCGCTTCGGGCAAACGCGTCAGATCCAACCGCGCCACGTCGTCCGCAGCATCATGCGCCCGCAACACAACGGCGCGGGCGCGCACGGCACCGCGTTCAAGCAAACGCCGCTGCACCCCCAATGCGCGCAGAACCGCAAGTCCGTTGGGGCTGATCTGGAGCCCTGCGCCCACCTCGCGAATGGTCTCGGCCTGTTCAAGTACCGTCACCGCCGCCCCGCGCCGCGCCAGGGCAATGGCACTGGCCAGCCCTCCGATGCCGGCCCCGATAACGATCGCATTGCTCAATCCCATGGGGCTCTCCTGTCACATAAAAACGCCGCAGCGGGCGCTACGGCGTTTCATATTGATCAGACGCTTGAGGTCAATGAGGCTTGAACGAAACGTCAGCAAGATTTCTCCGAGCGCGGCAGTTTCAATCGTCGCGGTGAACTTTTTCGCGGCGCTCATGACGCTCTTGCGCTTCAAGGCTCATCGTGGCGATGGGCCGCGCGTCCAGGCGTTTGAGCGAGATCGGATCGCCGGTCACCGAGCAGTAGCCGAATTCGCCCTCCTCGATCCTGCGCAGAGCGGCGTCGATCTTGGACACCAGCTTTCGCGCGCGATCGCGTGTGCGCAACTCAAGTGCGCGATCTGTCTCTTCGGAGGCGCGATCCGTTACGTCCGGAATGTTGCGCGTGCCATCCTGAAGCGTTTCGATAGTGTCGCGACTCCCGACCAGCAATTCTGCCTTCCAATTAAGCAATTTGCGTCGAAAATATTCAACCTGCCGCTCGTTCATGAACGGTTCACTCTCGACCGGACGGTAATCATCCGGTAAAAAAGCTTCCTGCTTCATATGTTCCATCCTCTCAACGGAATTTACCACTGTCACGATGGATGTCTCCTTGCCGATACTTCCCTGCGGCGGGGTCTATAGAACAGGTCAGCGATTGTCACTATGCAATCATACGCTATGATGATTCCCCGAAGAAACAGAAACTTGGCTCAGAAGGTTAACAGACAGATGAAATTTCAGGGGACGGCGGATTACGTCGCAACAGATGATCTCAAGATCGCAGTAAACGCGGCGGTGCAACTGGAGCGCCCGCTGCTGGTGAAGGGCGAACCCGGCACCGGCAAAACCGAACTCGCGCGTCAGGTCTCCGCCGCTCTCGGGTTGCCGATGATCGAGTGGAACATCAAATCCACCACTCGCGCGCAGCAGGGTCTGTACGAATACGATGCCGTCAGCCGCCTGCGCGACAGCCAGTTGGGCGACGAGCGTGTACATGATGTGAAAAACTACATCCGTAAGGGCAAGCTGTGGCAGGCTTTCGAGGCTGAGGAGAAAGTCGTCCTGCTGATCGACGAGATCGACAAGGCCGACATCGAATTCCCCAACGATCTGTTGCAAGAACTCGATAAAATGGAGTTTTACGTTTACGAGACCGGCGAGACGGTCAAGGCAAAGGTTCGCCCCATCGTCATCATCACCTCGAATAACGAAAAAGAGCTGCCAGACGCGTTCCTGCGCCGCTGCTTCTTTCACTACATCCAGTTCCCCGAAATGGACACGCTCAAGAAAATCGTCGAGGTTCACCACCCCGGCATCAAACAGGAGTTGCTGACCACGGCGCTCACCCAGTTCTATGGCATTCGCGACCAGCAAGGGCTGAAGAAAAAACCGTCAACCTCCGAGGTTATCGACTGGCTCAAGCTGCTGCTGGCCGAAGATATGGAGGCCAAAGACCTCAGCTCCAATGGTGCCTCTGCGCTGCCCAAGTTGCACGGCGCGCTGTTGAAAAACGAGCAGGACGTGCATCTGTTCGAGCGGCTGGCCTTCATGGCACGCGGCGGACGCTAATTTAACCTGGGACATCTGTTGTCGCCAATGCCACGAGAGCGTTGAGGCCGTGGCAGGGTATTGGTGTTTCAAGTTTAATAAGCGCACACTCTGGCACGGCCCCTATCGTAGGGGGCGTGCCACTTTTCTGTCCCAAAAGGTCAGGGCAACGCAGCGTGCATTGCCGATGGCCTGACACCCGGGGCTTCCCCCTTTGTTTTTGCACGCCCCCCTGCCCCGCACATACGCCCGCCGCGGCGATCCGATTAAGTGTGTTTTTTTTGTGTCCACCAACCACAGGTTGCCACAATCGGGGAAATTTGTCTCGATTATGCCCTGATTGCTCCCTACCGTGAACAGGATGGGAGGCGAAAAGATCTCCAATCGAAGCTCAAAAGGGCAGGCAGGCAGGTTATGAACAAGTATATTGCACGATCCGTGCGCCCCGCACCAACGCGCCTTTCGCGTTGTTTTCCGGTGGTTTACGCGATCGGATCACATTCATGAAAACGGCCCGTATCGCGCTTGTGCTGTCCATGGCACTCAATGCCTGCACCCCCACAACCGGAGGCGAAGTTTCGCGGGGAGTATCGTTTGCAGACTCGTCACTGCCACCGGCCAAAGTATTCGCGTCCGCCGTTCCGCGTGGTCCGGTGCGCGCCAACAACGATCTGGCGCTCGACTTTATCGAACTTTCTTTCAAACTGGAAAGCGGGCGGAATCTGCCGGTTTTTACCCGCTTTGAAGGGCCGGTCACTGTGGCAATCAATGGAAATGCGCCTGCATCGCTTCAGTATGATTTGAACCGTCTGGTGTCGCGACTGCGTGCGGAGGCGCGAATCGACATCTCGCAAACCGGTGCAGGTCCGGCCAATATCACCATCAATGCCGTGCCGCGTAGCGACATCCGCAAGCTTTTACCGCAAGCCGCCTGTTTTGTTGCCCCGAACGTCAGCACGCTGGCCGAATACCGCAAAGCGCGGCGCAGCAAGAAAACCAGCTGGTCGCGCCTGCGCGAACGCACGAAGCTTGCGATATTTCTGCCCAATGACGCGGCCCCGCAAGAAATCCGCGACTGCCTGCACGAAGAACTGGCACAGGCGCTCGGGCCGCTGAACGATCTCTACAGATTGCCTGATTCCGTCTTTAACGACGACAACGTACATACGGTCCTCACCGGTTTTGATATGTTGATGCTGCGCACCTATTATTCGCCCGAGCTGCGCAATGGCATGTCGCGCGGTCAGGTCGCGGCCGCCCTGCCCGCCATCCTGCGCCGGATCAACCCGCGCGGCGAAGTGGCATCGGCACAATTCTCGACACGCACCCCGAAGCAATGGAAAACGGCCATCGAGACGGCTTTGGGTCCGGCCTCCACCCACGCGCAACGCATCGAAGGTGCCGCAGAAGCGGTGCGGATTTCCGGCCTGATGCAATGGAACGATCATCGCCGCGCGTTTGCCCATTATGCCATGGGACGGGTTCTCCAGAATCGCGACCCCGACACGGCACAGCAACATTTTCTCACCGCGAAAGCCTATTATGATGCGACCCCCGGCACAGACCTGCACCGCGCTTATGTCGCGGCCCAGCTTGCGGGCTATGCAATCAGCAAAGGTCGGGGAGAGTATGCGATAACGCTGGTGCGCCCGCATATCCAGACGGCGCATCTGAACGAGAACGCCGCGCTGCTTTCCACGCTCTTGCTGCTGCGCGCAGAGGCACTGGATCTGGAGCATCGAACATCAGAAGCCAAGGCCGTACGTCTGGACAGTCTGGGATGGGCGCGCTACGGATTTGGCTCTGATTGGGCTGTGCGGGGCAAATTGCGCGAAATCGCGTCTTTGAACCCGCTGAAATAAATGCCCGCGCAATAAAAGGGCTGCGTTATGATTGTGATAGGAGCTGCCATCATTGGCGCGATCGTGGGCGCGATGACCGCGAAAAAACGCCACGGCAACCGCAAGGACATCGCGCAATACGCAGCAGGATACGGCATGGCCTTCCTGATTCTGGGCATGTTCGCCACTGTAATTATCGACCGGATGACAGCCTGATGTTTCTTCCCTTCTTTGAGCAACTGCGCGCACACAAAGTTCCCGTTTCGATGCGGGAATTCCTTGCATTTCTTGATGGTATGGCCGCCGGTCTTTCCACCTATGACACCGAGTCGTTCTATTATCTGGCCCGTGTCTCGATGGTGAAAGACGAGCGTAACATCGACAAGTTTGACCAGGCCTTTGCCGCCACCTTTTCCGGGCTTGAGAGTATCTCGGCCGAAGAAGTGCTGGAGGCGGTCGAAATCCCGCGCGAATGGCTTGAGAAGATGTCGGAAAAGCATCTGAGCGAGGAGGAAAAAGCCGAGATCGAAGCGGCGGGCGGCTTTGAAAAGCTGATGGAGATGCTGAAAAAGCGGCTCAGCGAGCAGGAAAAACGCCACCAAGGCGGTAGCAAATGGATTGGTACGGGCGGTACCTCGCCTTTTGGCGCTTATGGCTACAACCCCGAAGGGGTGCGAATCGGGCAGGACAAATCGCGCCATCAAAAGGCGGTCAAGGTGTGGGACAAGCGTGAGTTCCGCAACCTTGACGACACGGTCGAGTTGGGGACGCGCAACATCAAGGTGGCGCTGAAACGCCTGCGCCGCTGGGCGCGCGACGGCGCTCAGGAAGAGCTTGATCTGGGCGGCACCATCCGCTCCACTGCCGAGCACGGCTATCTCGATGTGAAAACCCGCCCCGAGCGGCGCAATGCCGTCAAAGTGCTGCTGTTTCTCGATGTCGGCGGTTCGATGGACCCGCATGTTAAGGTGGTCGAAGAACTGTTTTCCGCCGCGCGCACCGAATTCAAGCATATGGAGTATTTTTACTTCCATAACTGTCTTTATGAAGGCGTTTGGCGCGACAACCGCCGCCGTTGGGAAGCGCAGACCCCCACACAAGAAATCCTGCGAACATACGGGCCGGATTACCGCTGTATCTTTGTGGGCGATGCTTCGATGTCGCCCTACGAGATCGCCTATCCCGGCGGCGCAAGCGAGCATTGGAACCCCGAAAGCGGCGCCACATGGCTGGGTCGGGCACGCGATCAGTGGAAAAGTACTCTGTGGATCAACCCGATCCCCGAGAAATACTGGCCCTACACCCAGTCCATCAAGATGGTGCAAGAAATTTTCGGGGAAGAGGCGATGGTGCCGATGACGCTCGAAGGGCTGTCGCGGGGCATGAAAACACTTACCCGCTGATTCTCGCTCTTTAAAATAGCAAAGCCGCGCGCCACCGGGATCGTACGCAAAACAGGTGTACGATCCATTTTTCCCGTGATGTCGGAACTTACGCTGCGCCCCCTGCGTTGCCCTAGGCAATACATAACACAGGGAGAATATTTCATGGATATCAAGAAAACAGGTTTCGCACATTGGGCTGGCAACCTCAAAGAAGGCAAAGGCACCATTTCCACCGAAACGGGCGTATTGAGCGCACAACCTTACGGGTTCAACACCCGCTTTGAAGATGCCAAAGGGACCAATCCCGAAGAACTTATCGGCGCGGCGCATGCCTCATGCTTTTCCATGGCGCTCTCGATGATCCTTGAAGATTACGACCTTGTCGCCGACAGTATCGACACACAGGCAACCGTGCATCTGGCGCAAAAAGACGGCGGCTTCCACATTCCCAAAATCCATCTGGACGTGAAAGCCGGCATTCCAAATGCCACCGCAGAGCAATTCGCCGAAGCGGCAAAAGCCGCCAAGGAAAATTGCCCGATTTCCAAGCTGATGACGGCGGAAATAACGATGGACGCACAACTGGTCTGATCCATCTTCTTCCGGGGCACATTAGAGCGCCCCGGATTTTGGGAAACGCCTGTATTTCGGGAAACCACTGCGCATTTCACCGCTCGCCGCTTGCCCTGCGGCGTTTCTTCCCCATATTGATCTGTATGATCCGTGTTCTGCCCATTCTCCTCGCCGTGCTTTACGGCCTCGCGATGTATCGCTTTTCCGTGTGGCGCACGGGCAAGGAGCTTGATGCCAAGTCGACAGTGCTGGCCGATCCGACGCTGCAACACATGAGCGCACAAATGGCCCGCGCGCTGGATCTGCCGCGGATCAAGGTCCACATCTACGAAATCGAACCGGTAAACGGGCTGGCGGCCCCTGACGGGCGCATTTTCATAACGCGCGGATTTTATAACAAATTTCGCGCGGGTGAGGTCACCGCCGAGGAGCTGGCATCGGTGATCGCACATGAGCTGGGACATGTGGCGCTTGGCCATTCACGCCGCCGGATGATTGATTTCTCAGGCCAGAACGCCATGCGCGCGGCTTTGGGCATGGTGCTGGGTCGCTTTATCCCCGGTATCGGGATCTGGCTGGCAAACACGCTGACGACGATGCTCGCGGCGAAATTGTCGCGCAGCGATGAATACGAAGCAGACGCCTATGCGGCGGCGCTACTGACAAAGGCGGGCATTGGCATCGCGCCGCAGATCTCGCTGTTTCGCAAGCTTGATGCGCTGACAAAATCCGGTGGCGGGCGCGCGCCCGCGTGGCTGTTGAGCCACCCGAAGACCGAAGAGCGCATTGCCGCGCTCAGTACTTTGAAATCTAAATGGGATAGGTAAATCAACGCCTTGAAGGGTTAAGTTAATCTACTGGGTCAACTTCGCTCAACGCTTTCCCCAATCGCGGCAGGCGGGCTTTCTTCATCAAAGCGCGCATTGTCCAATCCGCACCCGAAAGCCTGCGCGCCTGTGCCAGAACCGCCTGTCCCACATCTGCCACGCGCGCTGGGTCCGCCTGCCAATGCCCTAGCAGAAATACATCGGGGTCGTTCCGGCTTAGCCCCTCTTCCGCAAGAATACCGCGCGGAAAATCCTTGGCGTTCATTGTGATGATGCCGTCCGCATTGCCCGCCACCGCAGCGGCAAGAACATGGATGTCATTGGCATCCGGCAGCCACAGCCGCGCCTCCAGCCCCGGATGCGGGGCTATGACCGCTTTTGGAAAGGCAACGCCCAGCATTGTGATCTCGGCGCGTGCCTGTGCTTCGCCGTCGGGACCGATCTTGCGCGCTGCACGCGCCCATTCTTCGAGGATTCGCGCCGACCACAGGGGCGTAAAGCCACCTGCGCGCGCCACCCCCAACAGCATCTCGCGCATGACCGTCGGGTAGATCACACAGGCATCGAGCAACAGCTTCATTCAGACGTGGAAAAACAGCGACTTGAGGTAACCGCTTTCGGCAAGCTGTGGCAATTGCGGATGATCCGGCCCCGCCGCACCGCTGTGGATCAGCGACGGTCTGCGCCCTGCGCGCCCGATCCCACGGATTGACGCGGTGCGAAACTGTGTCAGATCCGCCGCGTGGGAACACGAACAAAGACCCAAAACACCGCCCTCGGCCACCAGAGGTGCCGCCAGCCGTGCGAGCCGCTCATAGGCGCGCAGCCCCGCTTCAAGTGCAGGCTTTGCAGGCGCAAAGGCCGGTGGATCACAGATCACAATATCAAATTCCGCACCCTCGGCGCGCAATGCCGTCAGCACGTCAAAAGCATCGCCCTGCCGGATTGTCAGCTTGTCGCTCACGCCCATCGCAGCAGCACCCTGTTCGGCCAGCGCCAAGGCAGGCGCGGATCCGTCAACGCACAAGACCGAGGAGGCACCGCCCGCAATCGCCGCAAGACCAAAGCCGCCGACATGAGAGAACACATCCAGCACCCGCGCCCCGCGCGCCATAGAGGCGACAAAAGCGTGGTTGGGCCGCTGGTCGTAGAAAATGCCGGTTTTCTGACCGCCGGTCAGATCGGCCAGATAAGTCGCGCCATTCATTTCCACCGGCACGGCAGAATCGGGTGCGGTGCCTGCCAGCACAGCACTGACATCGTCCAGCCCCTCAAGGGCACGTGTCCGCCCGCTGGCGTTTTTCAGCACGTTTTTGGCCCCTGTCACCTCGATCAATGCCGCTGTCAGCGGCTCGATCAGAGCATCGGACCACGCCGCGTTCGGCTGAATCACCATTGTATCGCCAAAGCGGTCGATGATCACACCGGGCAGGCCGTCGGCTTCGGCGTGGACAAGCCGGTAGTACGGGGCATCGAACAACCGCTCACGCAGAGCCAGCGCGCGGCGCAGGCGCGCGGCCATCCACGCCTGATCAATCACCGCTGCGGGATCGCTATCCAGCATGCGACCGATGATTTTCGATACGGGGTTGACCGTCACGACGCCCAAAGGCTGGCGCAAACTGTCCTCAAGAACCGCGATGGCACCGGGGGCAAGCCCCTTGGTGCGGCGGTCGGTGACGAGTTCGTTGGCGTAAACCCACGGCGCGCCATGCCGGATGGCACGGGCGTTGGCCTTGGGCATAAGCCGGACGACGGGGAGCGGGTGAGATACTGAAAAGGGCGCTGTCATAGCGCCCTTCCCTAGTCTGTTCCCGAGGTAAGGGAAAGGTAAGATTTTGTTAACAAGCTGGAAGAATCACAGAAGCGCGTTTTTGTGGCCGCCCGGTTGTACCAATTGCTGACGGATCACTTTGGCGATGTGGTTGCTGATGCGGACCTTTTGCGTCAGGCTTCGGGTTTTGGCCACAATGGCCTGCTGGCCGCCAAAGGCATCCAGATCGGCCCGCACAACCGTAACATCAGTCAGCGCATTGCCTGGCAGCGCATCGCGCAGTTGCGTCTTGAAACGGATGCTGGGCGTGCCGCCTACGGTATAACGGGCCTTTTCGGTCAGCGCGTGAAACCGCTCGATCTCGACATCAAGGGTGATCGGGACCGGACCCTGAAACGCCTGCTACCCGCGCCCAGAGCGTCCTGAAGAATGTGCGCAACCTGCGCGTGGCGGTCACCGATCGGGTCTTCGCCCCACACGATATCGCTGCCCGGATAATACCAGTTGGCCTCCGCCACGGTCAGGCTGTCGGGGGCGAGCACATTGATCTGCGCCACGTTGATCTTTTGCATGATCTCTTCGGGAAGCAGCCGCTGCCCGCTCACGGCTTGAGCCGAACGCGGTGTGTCTATGAAGTTTAACTGTCCGGGGCTCTGTGCGCATGCTGAACGGCGCGTCACGGGTTACCATATCGGCAGAACCGCAAGCCGACAGGGCAAAGGCAAGGCCGAGGGCAGAGGCAAGTTTGATCAGCTTCATCCCGTTCTCCGAAAGGCCATCAGACCATTTTTTTGGTTATGAGATGAACCTCACGCCGGACTGCGGCAGATTTTAGATAAAATCGCGAAGAATCCGGCGCAAATCGGCGGTATTTCCTGTTATATTAACAGGAATAGCGGTTTCGGGAAAATCTGTTCAATCGAGGTAGCCTCCTCAGTCGCGCTTGCGGCTGCGCCAACCGCCCCTGCGGTGCGGGGTCGCAATACCATGCAGGCCTTCCGTCATTACCTCGGTCATCGGATGCGCGCCGTCCTGCCCGTGTTCTTCCAACAGGGTACGCAGGCGCGCGCGGCTGTCGCGATCTGTCTCGACGCTCAGCACCCAGTCGAAAAAGATCGCCCGGCATTGCGGTTTGGTGATGCCTTCTATCCGGTAAGCCTCGTAAATAAGGCCTTTGGGATCATCGGGAGTACCTTTTGTGCTCATGGGTTTTCCTTTGCGCTGCCCAGTGCCGCCGTGATGATGGTATCCGCCTGTGCCGTGATCCGGCCCAGCTGTGCCTCAAGATCGGCGGTGGTGTCGGTATCGGGGTGTAGCGCCACGGCGCGGATCAGAAAACCCTGTCCCGCCTCGCGCAGGGCCTCGATCTGGACCACCTGCCCCGACAGCAAGCGCGATGCGGCCTGTAGCGCCCACATCCGGGCATAGGCATCCCCGAGCGTCGCCGCTCCCGCACTGTCGATCAGCCCGGCCTTTTGCGCCGCTGCGATTCCGGCGGGAATATCACGCGCCGTGACCCCGCCAATCAGGGAACCGGCCTGTGCAAACAGCTCGATGTCCTGAAGCCGTCCTGCGCCGATCTTGGCATCGAGCACACCGTCGGGGGATTTTGCCGCCGCGATGCGCCCGCGCATCTGTGCCGTTTGCGTCGCAACGTCGCCCGCATCGCGCGGCCGCTCAAGGATCTCGACCCGCAGCTCTTCAACAGCGCGCGCAAGCGCCTGTGGCCCGGTGATCACCTGCGCACGGGTAAGCGCCAGATGCTCCCATACCCATGCCTCTTCGCGCTGGTAACTGCGAAATGATTCCAGACTGGTCGCCACTGGCCCTTTGTTGCCGGACGGACGCAGCCGCAGATCCACCTCGTACAGCCGCCCCTGCGACATGGGCGCGCTCATCGCGGTAATCATCGCTTGTGTCAGTCGCGCGTAGTACTGCCGCGTCGCCAGCGGGCGCTTGCCCTCCGATGCTTCCGCCCCGTCGGGATCGTAAATCACGATCATGTCGAGATCGGATTGCGCCGTCAGTTGCCCCGCGCCAAGAGAGCCCATGCCAAGGATCACAGCGCCGTTTCCCGGCGGCGGGCCATGGCGGCGGGAAAAATGCGCAATCACCACCGGCCAGAGCGCGCACACCACCGCGCGCGCCAGATCATTGTACTGCGTCCCCGCCTGTGCGGCGCCAACCAGCCCGCGCAGGTGATGCACACCGATGCGAAAGTGCCATTCGCGCGCCCATGCCCGCGTGCTATCAAGCTGCGCTTCGTAATCATCCATCCCTTCGAGCCGCGTGCGCAATGCCTCTTCCAGCGCCGCCTGCCCCGGCCAGTCGGCAAAGAAATCACCGCCGATCACCGCATCGAATACCTGCGCATTGCGCGACAGATGCGTTGCTAGCTTTGACGACACAGAGACGATAGTGATCAATAAATCAGCCAGCTGCGGATTAGCTTCAAGTAGGGAAAAAAGCTGTACCCCCGCCGGAAGCCCTGCGAGAAACCCGTCAAACGCAAGTAATGCCTCGTCCGGTTTATCCGCCCGCGCCAACTGCGCCAGCAACGCGGGCTTGAGCCGCGCAAAAAGCTCCGCCGCGCGCCCGGACCGGAGTGCCGGATAGTTTGGCCAGCGCTCCAACACGGCTGTATCAAAGCTGTGATCGCTTTGCGGTGCGGTTTTGGGGGTGCGGCTTCCGGCAAAAAAGCCTTCGGTAATCTCGTGAACAGCGCCGAGGCGCGTGTGCAGTTCCGCTTCCAGCGCGCTTTGATCCATATCCATCATCGCGGCAATCCGGGCCATGTTTTCCGCCGAATGGGGAAGCGTGTGGGTCTGTGCGTCCTGTACCATCTGAAGCCGGTGTTCGACCGTGCGGTGGAAAGTGTAGTGATCGGCCAACGTCTCGGCAATCGCATCCGGCACCCAGTCCTTGCGCGCCAGCACGGCAAGCCCCTCTTTGGTGGGGCGCACCCGCAAATCCGGATCGCGCCCGCCTGCAATCAATTGGCGGGTTTGCGTGAAAAACTCGATCTCGCGGATGCCACCGCGCCCCAGCTTCATATTGTGGCCCGGCAAGGTGATCGGCCCGCCAAGCCCCTTGTGTTCGCGGATCGCCAGCCGCATGTCGTGGGCGTCCTGAATGGCGGCAAAATCCAGATGCCTGCGCCACACAAACGGGCGCAAGGTCTCAAGAAACCCGGCCCCGACCTCCAGATCGCCCGCGCAGGGCCGCGCCTTGATATAGGCCGCGCGCTCCCATGTGCGGCCAAGGCTCTCGTAATACCGCTCTGCCGCGACCAGCCCGATACACACGGGCGTAACGGCGGGATCGGGGCGCAGGCGCAGATCGGTGCGGAACACGTAACCGTCGGCGGTGATCTCGCTCAGGCTTGCGGCCATGGCGCGGGTCGCCTTGATAAAACCCGTGCGCGCCTCCTGAAAGTCGGCCGGATCAAAACGGCTTTCGTCGAAAAGGCAAATCAGGTCGATGTCGGAGGAATAGTTAAGCTCGCCCGCGCCCATTTTGCCCATGGCAAGAACGGTCATACCGCCTGCGCTCAAGGCATCCTCTTCCATAAGGCCGGGCATCTTGCCACGTTTTATCTGGGCCGCGACACCCACACGCAATGCGGCCTGCGTGGCCGCATCGGCAAAGCCGGTCAGCGCGCCGGTGACGTCTTCAAGGCTCCACGCGCCGCCCAGATCGGCCAGCCCCGCCAACAGCGCCACACGCCGCTTGCCCTGGCGCAGCCCGGCCGCCAATGTATCTGCCTGCATTTCCACAGGCGCGGCGATCAACGCGGCCAAAGCCGCCTGGGGTGCGTCAACCGCCTCCTGAAGCCAATCCGCCTCGCGCGTTATCAGCCCGCCAAGATAGGGCGAAAGTGCAGCCGTGCCCGCCAACAAATCGTGCAGCCCCGCATCGAATGCCTCAAGCGGCAAACCCGCGTCGGGAGGTGCCGTATGGCGTGGAGCGCGTGTGATCAGTTGGCAAAGCGTTTTTTCCTGCATGTGTCAGAGTTGCGGGAACTCCCTGCTCCCGTCAATACATGTTGCGCAATTATTTCGCCACCTCAACTCACTGATAACAAATATACTTTCAAGAAAATGTAAACGCCATTTACATAAAGTCTTGCAATTTCACCGATCCTCCCCAAATTGAGTGATGTGAAGGGAATTTACATTGATCCTTTCTCCGGTGCAGCGCCCCACCTCCGGCGGCAGCACACCGCCACGCACAAGAGGACCGATATGGCCACACTGACTGACACCGCTTCTTACCCCTCACGCGCCGCCGCCAGCCGCAACTGGTTCGGGAAAGCCGAAGATTGGCTCGATGCGCGCGGCAAAGGCGCCTGGATCGCCGCCATGGTGCTGGGGTTCATCTTTTTCTGGCCCGCAGGTCTGGCCCTGCTGGCGTATATGATATGGAGCAAACGTATGTTTTCATCTTCCACCCGCTCATGTGCGCGACGTAGCCGTCAAAGCTTTGCCATGGGTCGTCCGACCGGTAACAGCACCTTCGACGCCTACAAGGCCGACACCCTGCGCCGTCTTGAAGAAGAGCAGGGCAGCTTCGAGAGCTTCCTCGAACGTCTGCGCGAAGCGAAAGACAAGACCGAGTTCGATGCTTTCATGGACGAGCGCGCCAAGCGCAGCGCCGACACCAGCGAGAGCTGACCGGTCCGGCCGGGTTGACACCGGCCCCTGGCCCTCCCACATCGGGTGGGCCTCTCTACTTCTCCGACACCGTATCCAAAGGCCTGCCATGATCCCCGATCCCGCTCTCAACCCGGAATTTTACGACGGCGTCCCGACCAAACGCCTGTTGGCATGGGTCGTTGATGTTCTGATCATTTCGATGCTCACCGCCCTCGCGGTACCGTTCACCGCTTTCACGGGGCTGTTTTTCCTGCCTGTGCTCTACATCATTATCAGCTTCGCCTACCGTGTTATCACCCTGTCACGCGGCTCTGCCACATGGGGGATGCGCTTTTTTGCTCTTGAGTTGCGCAGCAACGATGATCGCCCCTTCGATCTGCCGACAGCCGTCTTTCACACCTTGGGCTACAGCCTTTCGTGGTCGGTGCCATTGGTACAAATCGCATCCGTGGTGCTGATGTGCAGCACCGAACGCCGGCAGGGGGTGAGCGATCTGGTTCTGGGCAGTGTCGCGCTGAACCGCAGGACATAAGGTGCAACTTTTCGCACTTACCGAACATTAAAGTTTGCGCGCCCCGACTTACGCGCTATCCTCTGGGCTGTCTTACACGGAAGTACTCATGCGCCACTCGCTCCCCATCGCTCCCCAGTTTTATGTCACGGCACCACAGCCCTGTCCGTATCTCGAGGGCCGCGTGGAACGCAAACTGTTCACCGCACTACAGGGTGGAAATGCCGAGAAGCTGAACAACAGCCTGTCAGGACAGGGATTCCGGCGCAGCCAGAATGTGCTTTACCGCCCGTCCTGCACCGACTGCGGCGCGTGCCTTTCCGCGCGTATTGATGTGGCCCGCTTCGAGCCAAGTAAAAGCCAGCGCCGCATCACAAAACGCAACAGCACAATCACCCGCCGCGCGACATCGCCATGGGCGACCGAAGACCAATACGATCTCTTCCGCCGCTACCTCGACAGCCGTCACTCCGATGGCGGCATGGCCGACATGGACGTGTTCGAATTCGCCGCCATGATCGAGGAAACCCCGATCCGCAGCCGCGTGATCGAATATACCGACGATGCCACTGATGAATTGATCGGCGTTTGCCTGACGGATGTACTGGGCGACGGCGTAAGCATGGTCTATTCCTTCTACACCCCCGACCGCCCGCGCGACGGCTTGGGCAACTACATCATCCTTGACCATATCGAAATCGCGCGCAGCGCAGGGCTGCCCTATGTCTATCTGGGCTATTGGGTGCCGGGCAGCCAGAAAATGGGCTATAAGGCCAAGTTTTCAGGGCTCGAAGTTTATATTGGAGGCGCATGGCAGCCAATGCGCGACCCCGAGAACTTTGCGCTGGAATCGCACCCGCTGGGCAGTGATCCCATCGCCGAACAGGTGGCCAATATCTCCTTGCCCGATCTGGCACCGCCGCGCCGCTAGACCGGTTTTCTGCCTGACACGGCCGCCGCGCCAACAAATGACGCACTCGGCCCCGGCTTCATTTGGCCTTTAAACTCAATCCCGTCCTCACCCCCCCATGCAACAGAAAAGCATAGAAAAAAGCACCGCAACGGGCGCCCCTTTCCATGTGCAGTATCCGGCCCTCAGCCACGGCACGATGTGCGTCAGAGGATCGGCGTGGATATTCAGGCACATCATGGCGAGGTGGAAATAGGACGATAATATCCTGTTAGAGCGGCATTTTCGCAAGATACTTTTAACAAAGCATCGCAAGACCCGCCTGTAACGTAATAAAAGTACAAAACCAATCACCCCACAGACATATTTTTATGCCCTTTACCTGTTGACCCCATTGAGACAGGCTCATAATGTCCGACGACAATCCAAGGAGTAAAAAGGCCATGTCGCGCCTAGTCGTCATTGTAGGAAACAAGCGCATGGGCCGGTAACGGTAGTCCCTTTTCGATCCCATGCGCCCCCGACATTCTCGGGGGCTTTTTTATGCGCCCTCCTCTCTGCGACACTTTAACGATTGTACCCCCGGCCTCGAAAAGGCCACACGATACACGCGCAAGCCAAAAGAAGGACCAGCAAAATGACACGCCAGATGACCGGAGCGAAGATGATCGTTCAAGCCCTGATAGATCAGGGTGTCGATACCGTATTCGGGTATCCCGGCGGCGCGGTCCTCCCGATTTACGACGAGATTTTCCAGCAAAATTCCATCAGGCATATTCTGGTGCGTCACGAACAGGGGGCGGTACACGCCGCCGAAGGTTACGCGCGCTCTACCGGCAAGCCGGGCGTGGCGTTGGTCACTTCCGGTCCGGGTGCGACCAATGCTGTGACCGGCCTGACCGATGCCTTGATGGACAGCATCCCGATTGTGGTTCTGACCGGACAGGTGCCGACATTCATGATCGGATCGGACGCGTTTCAAGAAGCCGATACCGTTGGCATCACACGTCCTTGTACCAAGCATAACTGGTTGGTGAAAGAGACCGACAAACTGTCCGGCGTGATTCACGAGGCCTTCCATGTGGCGACCAAAGGCCGCCCCGGTCCGGTTTTGGTAGACATTCCCAAGGACGTGCAATTCGCCAACGGGACCTACACGCCCAAAAAACCCTCCGTCTCGCATTACCAACCGCAGGTAAAAGGCGACATGGACGCGATTGTCGAACTGGTTGAAGAAATCGAAAAAGCCAAACGGCCTGTGTTCTATACCGGTGGCGGCGTGATCAACTCCGGCCCCGCCGCAAGCCAGCTTTTGCGTGAATTGGTGGACGCCACAGGATTCCCCATCACTTCGACGCTGATGGGCCTTGGCTGTTATCCGGCGTCCGGTGACAAATGGCTGGGCATGTTGGGGATGCACGGGCTGTACGAGGCGAACATGGCGATGCATGATTGCGATCTGATGATCAACATCGGTGCGCGTTTTGATGACCGCATCACCGGTGTGGTCGACAAGTTCAGCCCCAACTCCAAAAAAGCGCATATCGACATTGATCCGTCTTCAATCAACAAGGTGATCCGCGTGGACATCCCGATCATGGGCGACGTGGGACATGTGCTTGAAGACCTGTTGAAGGTCTGGAAATCGCGCGGGCGCAAAACAAATTCCGAAGCCGTTGCAAAATGGTGGAAGAAGATCGAAGAGTGGCGTGCCGTCGATTGCCTGAAGTTCACGCAGAAGGGCAAGATCATCAAGCCTCAGCACGCATTGTCGCGGCTTGAGGCGCTGACCAAGGAACACGACCGTTACATCTGTACCGAAGTGGGCCAGCACCAGATGTGGGCGGCGCAGTACCTCAACTTTGAAGATCCCAACCGCTGGATGACTTCGGGTGGCCTTGGCACGATGGGTTACGGTTTTCCCGCGTCTATCGGCGTTCAGATGGCGCATCCCGAAAGCCTTGTGATCAATGTCGCAGGCGAGGCGTCGTGGCTGATGAACATGCAGGAAATGGGTACGGCGATGCAGTTCAACCTGCCTGTCAAACAGTTCATTCTGAACAACGAACGCCTTGGCATGGTGCGCCAGTGGCAGGAGTTGCTGCACGGCGAGCGTTATAGCCAAAGCTGGTCCGAGGCCCTGCCCGATTTCGTGAAGCTGGCCGAGGCGTTTGGCGCCAAAGGCATCCGTTGCTCTGACCCCGACGATCTGGACGCGGCGATCATGGAAATGATCACCTACGAGGGGCCGGTGATTTTCGACTGCTTGGTGGAAAAGCACGAAAACTGCTTTCCGATGATCCCGTCAGGCAAGGCGCATAACGAGATGATCATGGGCGAGGTCGACACAAGCACCGCCATCGACGCCGAAGGCAAGGTACTGGTCTAGGACACTGCACAATACCCCCTGCAGCTCAAACGTTGGGGGGTGATCTTATGCAGTTTGCCCACGAAAGGAACAAAAAATGTCAGCTCTAAAAATCAAAAAAGGCGCCACCAGCCATTCCGCCTACAACCTGCGCCCCAACTTCTCGGACGTCGAGGAGCGCCATACCCTAGCCGTTCTGGTCGAGAACGAACCGGGGGTTCTGGCGCGGGTTATCGGCCTGTTTTCGGGCCGTGGCTATAACATCGACAGCCTCACCGTGGCCGAGGTGGACCATACCGGCCACCTGAGCCGGATCACCATCGTCACCACCGGTACTCCGCAGGTGATCGAGCAGATCAAGGCGCAACTGGGCCGCATCATTTCGGTCCGCGAGGTCCACGACCTGACCGTCGAGGGCGCAAGCGTCGAGCGCGAGCTTGCCATTCTCAAGGTCACCGGCACCGGCGACAAGCGCGTCGAGGCGTTGCGTCTGGCGGATATCTTTCGCGCGAACGTGGTCGACAGCACGCTTGAAAGCTTTGTGTTCGAGATCACCGGCGCGCCGGAGAAGATCGACGCCTTCACCGATCTGATGCGCCCTCTTGGCCTTTCAGAGATGGCCCGCACCGGCGTTGCGGCCCTGTCGCGCGGCAGCTGAATGAACCCAGTTTGGCCGCCGGTATCACAGCGGCTGCGACCGGATATGTCGCCCTTGCACAAATCGCGTCGCTCGCAGCATGTCGGGCGCGCGCGGAACCGGTAGGCTTTTCTCATCATCCAGAGGAGAGCCGCCATGGATACCGCCCCCACCGATCTGAGCCGTGTACGCCAGCCCATCGCGGCGGCAAACGGCCTTCCCAACGCCCATTACATTGATCCGGCCCTCTACGGCGAAGAACGTCAGGCGGTGCTGTTCGACAATTGGTCGGGTCTTGCTGTGGCGTCCGATGTGCCGGACATTGGCGATGCCGTTCCAGTCACCTTTCTGGACATGCCGCTTTTGGTGGTGCGCGACCGTAACAACACCGTTCGGGTGTTCCATAACATCTGCCGCCACCGCGGCATGATCCTTGTCGATGCACCGCGCAAGATTGAAGGGGCGATCCGCTGCCCCTATCATTCGTGGTGCTACAGCACCGAAGGCCGGTTGGTCAGCACGCCGCATGTCGGCGGTCCGGGTCACAACACCCACGAAGGCATTAATCGCGCGCTTCTGGGGCTCATCGAGGTGCGCAGCCACATCTGGATGGATGTCATCTGGATCAACGTCTCCGGCACCGCCCTGCCCTTTGAACAAGCCAATGCCGGTCTGCTGGAGCGCTGGGCCGAGTTTGACAAACCGCTGTATCATGGCGGCGCAGACAGCCGCTTCGAGCTGACTGTAAACTGCAACTGGAAGCTAGCGGTCGAGAACTACTGCGAGAGCTATCATCTGCCGTGGATACACCCCGGCCTCAACAGCTATTCGCGCCTTGAAGATCATTACCATATTGAAAATAAGGGCTATTTTTCAGGTCAGGGTACGCTGGTTTATCGCCAGCTCAAGGACGAGGCAGATAGCGCCTTTCCCGATTTCGACGGCCTGAGCGATAAATGGGATACGGCAGCAGAATATATCTCCGTCTATCCCAACGTGCTGCTGGGTGCCCACCGTGATCATACTTTCGCGATCATTCTGGTGCCGCAAGGTCCGGAAAAGACGGTGGAAAATATCCACGTCTACTATGCCGCCCAAGAGACGGACGCGGGCCTGCGCACACGCAACACAGCGCTATGGAAAGCGGTGTTTATGGAAGATGTCTTCGTCGTCGAGGGAATGCAGCGTGGCCGTCATGCGCCGGCTTTTGACGGGGGCCGCTTTTCTCCCGTGATGGACGGACCAACGCACATGTTTCACGATTGGGTCGCCTCCCAGATGCAGCGCCACCGTACAACGTCGCTTGCCGCTGAATGAAGGATCTTGATGCGGCGTTGCTGGCGGCGCACCGCGCCCATGACACCGCCGGTCTGGTGCCGCTTTATCGCCGCGCGGCGATGCAGGCGCGCGATGTGGATGCGCGCGCCTTCTATCTTACCCACGCGCATATCTTTGCGCTGGAGTGCGGGCACCCCGAAACAGCCGCCTTGCGCGCCGCGCTCGTCGATATGGGGCGCGAACAACCGCTCTAACGTCCGGCCAGCGCGCCCTCGTCGCGTAGCGCGGCATAAAGATGCCATGACGCATGGCCCAGCCACGGCAGCACCACCAGCAACCCGAAAAACGCAGGCATCATCGCGATAAGCAACAGCGCGGCGATCAATGCCGCCCAGCCCAGCATCAATACAGGATGCTGCGCCACCACGCCGATGCTGCGTATCATCGCAGTGACATAATCCACCTCACGGTCCAACAGCATCGGCAATCCTACGACGCAGACCGAAAACAAAAGCAGCGCAAAAACGCCGCCAACCAGCGATCCCAACACCAGCATCATCAAGCCACTGCCGCTGAGGAAAACCTGTGTCGAGGACATGATATTTGTCATCGGCTTCAGCCCCATTGTCAGAGCAAAAATCATATGGCCAAGGAAGAACCAGAACAGCAATACCACCATCATCAGCGCGCACAGCCACGGTAACTGGCGGCCCCGTTCCTGCCAAAGCACCCGCCAGACGTCGCGGCTGCCGAACGGCGCCCCCCGACTGCGCAGGCGCGACACCTCGTAAGTGCCAAGCGCAGCAAAGGGTGCGAACAGCGGAAAGCCGAAAACGCCCAACACGAACCAGAACGTATGGCCCGCCCACAGGGTCAGCGCCGTCATGCCCCACCCGGTCAGCAGGCATAACACTGCGACCGTCAGTCCGAATGCCGGTGCTGCTCGAAAATCACGCCATCCCGCGCGCAGGGCGTTCCGGAATATCGCCACCGTAGGCGTTCCAAAAGCAGGCGCGCCATGCGGGCGCTCCATAACCCCTTCAACCATCACATTTCTCTCCCTGTTTCAAAATGTCGGAGGCCGTCTTTGCGGCCATTGCGTGACACTATGCCACTGCTGCGCCAGTCTGAGCAATAACCCATCGCTCCCGCGTGGCCCGATCAGTTGCAGACCACCGGGCAATCCGTTTTCTCCGAAACCAGCGGGCACATTTACCACCGGCAACCCGATCAGACCTGCGGGCACGACGACCTGCATCCAGCGGTGGTAGGTATCCATCTGCTGCCCTGCAATCGCTTCGGGATGAATCCACTCTGCCGGAAACGGCCATACCTGCGCCGACGGGAGCACCAGCACGTCAACGCTCTCGAACAGCCGCACCGTGCGGCGAAACCAGTCAGAGCGGATGGTGCTGGCCGCCTGCACCTGCGCGGCCCCCATCGCGCGGCCCCGCTCGATCTCCCAAAGGGCTGCGGGCTTGAGAAAGTCTCGTTTGGCCGGATCATCATAAAGCGCACCCAACCCCGCCGCCACGGCAAAAGAGCGCAGGTCGGTCCACGATTGCCAGATTGCATCGGCGCTGAACGGAGCATCCGGCGTTTCGATCCGGTGACCCAGATCACCCATCTGCGCCAGTGCCGCCAGCGACAGCGCGCTGATACCGTTCTCGTAGGGAAACGCGCCGTCCCAATCCCCCAGCCAACCGATGCGCAGCCCCTTTGGCGCGCGCTCGATCCCTGCCAGCGTAGGCGCGCTGTCACGGCTCAAAGGCTGGCGCGGATCAGCCCCTGTCATCGTGTCCAGAAGTGCAGCAAGATCGCCGGGGGTACGCGCCATCGGCCCGGACGTGGACAGCTGATGCAAAAACAGATCGCCTTCCGGCTCGGCTGGCACCGTGCCCCAACTGGGCCGCATCCCGTAAACGTTGTTCCACCCCGCCGGATTGCGCAACGATCCCATCATGTCAGAGCCATCCGCGACGCTAAGCATCCCCGCCGCCAGCGCGACCGCCGCACCGCCCGAAGAGCCGCCCGCCGAGCGGGTCGTATCGTAGGGGTTGCGCGTCACGCCGTGCACCGGATTGAACGTATGCGAGCCAAGGCCGAATTCTGGCGTGTTGGTTTTGCCGATCACAATCGCACCCGCTGCGCGCAGCCGCGCCACCATCAGATCATCGGTTTCCGACTGTTGATCCGCGAACAATGGCGACCCCATCGAGGTGGGAAAGCCCGCCGCATCCGCGAGATCCTTGATGGCGATCGGGATGCCATGCAGCCAGCCGCTGCGCGATGCCGCATCATAGGCGCGCGCCTGCGCCAACAGCTTGTCTTCGTCGCGCAGGCTCACAATCGCGTTCAGCGTGCTGTTGACGTCCCCGATACGCGCAAGCGTCGCTTCCATCAGTTCGACCGCCGAAAACGTTCCTTGCTCAAGTGCCGCGGATTGGGCCCGCGCATCCATTTTCAAAATATCCATCCGCATAGAAAAGCACGGGCAAGACTACCCGCGCAATCCCTGCTTTTTTGTGCTGCCAATACGCAATCCCGCAGCCAGCCCCGCAAAGCGCGCCGGGCGACGGAGCGCTTTAGCTGCCTTGCGCTTCCGAGCGGCTTTTGCCAGAGACAGCCAGCGCCAGCGTTGCCCCCATCAGCCCGTCCAGATCGCCGTCAAGAACACCTTTGGTGTCGGATGTCTCGTAGTTCGTGCGCAGGTCTTTCACCATTTGGTAAGGTTGCAACACATACGACCGGATCTGGTTGCCCCAGCCCGCATCGCCCGCGCTCTCGTGGACCTCGTTCACAAGCGCCGACCGCTTGTCCAGCTCCATCTGGTACAACCGTGATTTCAGCGCTTTCATGGCAATATCGCGGTTCTGGTGCTGGGATTTCTCGGAGGAGGTCACGACGATGCCGGTGGGGTGGTGGGTGATTCGTACTGCCGAATCGGTGGTGTTGACGTGCTGCCCGCCTGCCCCCGAAGAACGGTAGGTGTCGATGCGGATATCCGAAGGATTCACCGCAATCTCGATATTGTCGTCAACAACCGGATATACCTTCACAGAGGTAAAGGATGTGTGCCGCTTTGCCGCGCTGTCAAAGGGCGAGATACGCACCAGACGGTGTACGCCGGATTCGGATTTCAACCAGCCATAGGCATTGTGACCCTCGATCTTGTAGGTGGCCGATTTGATGCCCGCTTCTTCGCCTGCACTCTCGGACTGAAGGTCGACCTTGTACCCCTTTTTCTCGGCCCAGCGGATGTACATCCGCGCCAGCATCGAGGCCCAGTCACATGATTCCGTCCCCCCCGCACCCGAGTTGATTTCGAGAAACGCGTCATTGGAATCGGCTTCGCCATCAAGCAGCGCTTCAAGCTCCTTCTGGGCGGCTGTCACGGCCAGCGCCGCCAACGCAGTCTCTGCCTCTTTGACAACTTCCGCGTCGTCTTCCATATCGCCCAATTCGATCAGATCAATATTGTCCCGAAGATCGGTCTTGATGCTCTCGTAGGTGTCGATGGCGTCCACCAGTGCCTGGCGCTCGCGCATCAGCTTTTGCGCTGCATCCGGATCATCCCAAAGATTCGGATCCTCAACGCGCGCATTGAATTCCTCCAGCCGGTAGGGCGCGGTCTCGACGTTCAGACGCTGTGCCAGAAGCTCCAGCGATTTTGCGATCTGGTCTGCGGTGTTTTGTGCTTCTGCGCGCATAATCTGTCCCGAAATGAATGATGGCCCCCGCATCGCAAGGGCCACCTCCCGTGATAAACCAGCCACCGCGCCACGACAAGGCGTAGGGTGGGCTTTCCCCCATGTGACCTACCTCAGTACAGACCGCCGGAGCTGAGCGTGCCAAAGCCCGCTTTGGGGCCGACGACAGCTTTCTTGCCGGTCGATGTTGTGACCTCGCGCGAGGTGCTGCCGCCGACTTCCTCGACCAGCGGCAAATCCGCGCCCATGGCAAAGCCGCCGTCAAAGGTGATGCCGAAGTTGATGAACTCGCCCTCGCGGAAACATTCGGACACGACATTTGCACCCGAGGCATCGGGGCTGAGCCGCGCGCCGGTGAAACGGTCAATATTAATGAACTCGCAGCCCTGCGGCACTTCGAACTTGCCACCGCCATACTTCTGAACGGCCTTTGACATGAAGCGTTGGAACACGGGGCCGCACATGCCACCGCCCGACGCGCCGCGCCCCATGTTGCGCGGGGTATCAAACCCGATATAGCAGCCCGCGACGATATTGTTGGTGAACCCCACAAACCAGACGTCTTTGGAATCGTTGGTGGTGCCGGTTTTGCCCGCGGTCGGCACGCCAAGATTGACAGTTCTGCGCGCGGTGCCACGTTCCACCACACCCTGCATCATCGAGGTCAGTTGGTACGCCGTGATCGGGTCCATCACCCGCTCGCGGTTTGAAATCACGCGCGGTGCGGTGCCAGCGGCCAACACGGGCGAGGCGCAATCATTGCACACCCGCTTGTCGTGCTTGTACACGGTGCGCCCGTAGCGATCCTGCACACGGTCTACCAATGTCGGCTCTACCCGCTCGCCGCCGTTTGCAAACATCGCATAGGCCGCAACCATCTGGTAAAGCGTGGTTTCCTGTGAACCAAGCGCGTTGGCCAGCACCGGCGAGAGGTTTTCGTAAACGCCGAAACGCTCGGCGTAATCGCCCACCACGTTCATGCCCACTTCCTGCGCGAGACGGACCGTCATCAGGTTGCGCGACTGCTCGATCCCGGTGCGCAACGGCGTGGGGCCGTAGTACCGGTTCGACGCGTTCTTGGGACGCCAGACGCCCTGCGGTGTGTTGATCTCGATGGGCGCGTCCACAACGATTGTTGCAGGCGTGTAGCCACTGTCGAGCGCCGAGGCAAAGACGAACGGTTTAAAGCTGGACCCCGGCTGGCGTTTGGCCTGTGTCGCGCGGTTGAAAACAGACGCCTGATAGCTAAAGCCGCCCTGCATGGCGATCACACGACCGGTATTCACGTCCATCGCGACGAAGGCGCCCTGTACCTCGGGAATCTGGCGCAGGGTCCAGCGGATAAAGCTGCCATCGGCGTCCGTCACCATGCGCCGCACCAGCACGACATCACCAACCTCGACCAGATCACCGCGGTTGCCAAGCTTGCGGTTTTCAAGCCGCTTGCGCGCCCATTGCATGTCTTCGCGCGGCACCCAGTTGCCGCCCTCTTCATTCGCGACGCTTTCGATGCCCAGACGCGCGCCTTTTGGCGCGGTTTCCAGCACTACAGCCGGGAACCACTGTGTCTCCAGAAGAATGTCACGCGGCACGACAAGGCTACCAAGTGCCGCGCGCCAGCTTTCTTCATCTTTCAACGCCGTTTCGGGCAGTGTCAGGCCGGTGCCACGCCAGATGCCGATGCCACGGTCATACTGTTCAAGCTGGATGCGCAGGGCATCGGCGGCGATCGGCTGCATCTCGTTGTCGATGGTGGCGCGCACGGTCAGACCGCCGGTGAAAAATTCACCCTCGCCAAAGTTCTCCGACAGCTGACGACGGATTTCGTCGGTAAAGTAGTCGCGCGGCGGCAGTTCCGCCTTGAAACTTTCGAAATCGCCATTCTGGACAGAACGCAGTGGCAACGCACGTTCCTCAGCATAGGCGGCTTCGGTGATATAGCCGTTTTCCTTCATCTCGCGCAAAACGAAATTACGGCGCGCCATCAGGCGGTCCTTGCGGCGCACCGGATGATAATCGGACGGCGCTTTGGGCAAGGATGCAAGGAACGCGGCCTCGTGTGGGGCCAGTTCACCCAGTGTTTTGTTGAAATAGGTCTGCGAAGCGGCAGCCACCCCATAGGAGTTCTGCCCGAGAAAAATCTCGTTGAGGTAAAGTTCAAGGATCTTCTCCTTGTCCAGAGTCTCTTCGAGGCGCGCGGCAAGGATTATTTCCTTGATCTTGCGCTCGGCGCGGCGATCACCGGACAACAGGAAGTTTTTCATCACCTGTTGGGTAATCGTCGACGCCCCGCGCACATCGCGTCCGCGCGACTTCACCGCATCGACAGCCGCCGCACCGATACCGCGCAGGTCATAGCCGTCATGGTCGTAGAAATTCTTGTCTTCCGCCGAAATAAACGCTTGTTTGATCAGGTCGGGAATCGTATCCGCCGGTGCAAAAAGCCGACGCTCCTGCGCGAATTCGTCGATCAGACGCCCCTGCCCCGAGTAAATCCGGCTGATGGTGGGCGGGGTATATTGTGCCAAAGATTCGTGGCTTGGCAGATCGCGCCCGTACATCCAGAAAATAGCCCCGATGGTCAGGGCAAACATGCCCACAGACATCGTGACAGTGGTGAAAATACCGCCGAAAAAAGACAGGATAAAACGGAACACGCGCGGGCAGCTCCCTAAGCAAGGCTGATAGGATTTGCACTCCTATACGCCCGATTGCCCGAATGGTCAAAACACAACCGCAGGAGAAAAAAGCGATTTACCGCCGAATTATTGGCGCACAAGAACGGCGCGGGCCGCGTCCTCGTCGCGCCATTGTACGATGGCTTCGACAATGCCGCCCACCATCACCGCGCGCCAGACCGGATCGCGCAGATTGGCCAGATCACGCTTTGAACTGAGAAAGCCGACTTCGACCAGAACCGAGGGAATATCGGCGGATTTCAACACCGAGAACCCCGCCTCGCGCAACGGGCGTCGGTTCATCGGCCCGCCCGCCGCCTTCATCCGCGCCACAAGGGCGCGCGCAAGAGCGGCCGAGCGCGGCTCGGTTTCCTGACGTGCCAGATCCAGCAGCACGCTTGCCACCTGATCGTCAGAGCCCGTCAGATCCGCGCCCGCGATGATGTCGGAACGGTCGTGCCGCGCCGCCAGATGCTCTGTCGCCGCATCGCTGGCCTCGTTCGAGAGGGTGTAAACGGTGGCCCCCTGCGCACCGCCCTGGCTCAGGATATCCGCGTGCAGCGAGATGAACAGATCACCCTCGCTTTGGTGCGCAATTGCGACGCGTGTCTCAAGCGCTACGAAAATATCGTCGTCGCGGGTCATCACAACCTCGACGCCTGCGCGGCGCAGTTCTTCGGCCAAAGTGCGCGCAAACGCCAGCATCAGGTCTTTTTCGGTCACACCGTCGCGCACTGCTCCGGGATCAAGGCCGCCGTGACCGGGATCAAGCACCACGGTAAACCGGTCATCGCCCGCGTGCGGTGGTTTCGCGGCGTTCAAAAACGCAGGCGTCCAGTTCGGGTCTTTCGGGGTGCCGGACGCGGCGGCGAATGTCTCGTTCGACACTGTTTTCAGGTCGATCTCCAGTACCGCGCGACCCGTCCCTTCGCCCACCGGCATCCCGATCTGTCGGGGTAACATCGGTTCTGACAGTTCGGCCACCAATCGCGACCAGCCCGGTTGGAACGCGCCAAACCGCACGGCGGCAACACGTCCCGGCACCTTCAGCAGATCAACCGATTTAACGCTGGAAAAATCCGCCTCGCGAAAGTCTACAACCAGCCGCGGAGGATCATTCAGGGTAAAGACACGGAACGGCACCCCTTGGCTCAGATGTAGTTCAAGCGTGCTGCGGCCCCACCATCCGTCTTTGATTGCGCTCGCGGCAGGGTCGACCCGCGCAAGCGCCGTGAGATCCTGCGCAAAAGCTGCCTGTGACAGGCCAAGCGCACAGACGAGGCTGAGAATAAGACGTTTCATGACTGCTCCGGCTATTGCTGCACCTGCCGTTTCGCCAACGCTACCACCGCAGGCCCGCTCAATCCAGCGCCTCAGCGCGCCTGCATAAATGCGGTGAGGCGCGCCAGCCCCTCGCGGATGTCTTCGGTGCTGCGCGCATAGGAAAAGCGCAGCGTTGTGTGCCCGCGCAGGGGGTCGAAATCCAGCCCCGGCGTGACGGAAACGCCCGCCTTTTCAAGGATCTCGGCGGCCAGCGCGCGGCTGTCATCGGTGATCCCGCTCACATCGGCATAGACATAAAAACCACCGTCCGGCGGGGCAAACCGGTCAAACCCCGCGCGCGCCAGACCGTCAAGCATCAGCGCGCGGTTTTCACGGTACACATCCATGTTGGCTTGCAATTCATCGTCACATTCAAACGCAGCTAGGGCCGCAACTTGCGAGGCATGGGGGGCGCAGATGAACATGTTCTGCGCGATCCGCTCGATCACGCGCACCTGATCTTGCGGCACCACCATCCAGCCGACACGCCAGCCGGTCATCGAGAAATACTTGGAGAACGAATTGATCACATAGGTTTCATCGGTGATCTCAAGCGCGGTAACCGCCTTTTTATCGTATTCGATGCCGTGATAGATTTCGTCAGAAATAAACGAAGCACCCGTATCATGACAGGCCCCGATCAGCGCCGACATGGCGCTATGGTCCAGCATCGTGCCGGTCGGATTCCCCGGAGAGGCAACAAGCAGGCCCTTAAGGTCCAGCCCTGCGAAATCCGCTGGCACCGGCTGATAGCGGTTTCCGGCGGCTGTGGGCAGATCAACAGGCGTCATGCCAAGCGCGCCCAAAATCTGGCGATAGCTGGGATAGCCCGGCGCGCCAATACCGACACGATCACCGCTGTCGAACAACGCGGTAAAGGCAAGGATGAACCCCGCAGAAGACCCCGATGTGATCACCACACGGTTCGGATCAAGATCGACATTGTACCAATCGCCGTACATCCGCGCGATGCGTGCGCGCAGCGCCGGCAGGCCCAGCGAGACAGTATATCCCAGCGGCGCTTCCTCCATCACGCGTGCCAGCGCACGGGTTGCCCCTTTGGGCGCGCCCGTACCGGGCTGCCCGACTTCCATATGAATGATGTGGCGGCCTTCGGCCTCGGCCTGTGCGGCGGCTTGCATAACATCCATCACAATAAAGGGATCGACCTTTGATCGGGTTGAATTTCGCATGATCGCTCTCCTAAGGTGTGCGCATGAGCTTTCACCGCATTCGCCGCGCGGCGTCAATCCCTGCCCTCCTCACAGCGCTGCTGCTGGCGCTGCCCGCACACGCGACCAGCCTGCTGCGCGATGCGGATATGGAATACGCCCTGCGCCAGATGGCCGCGCCGGTGCTGGGCGCGGCGGGTTTAAACCCCGATCGCGTCAAGGTTCTGGTGGTTAACGACAGTTCGCTCAACGCCTTTGTCGTCAGCAATGACGCCATTTTTATTCACTACGGGCTGATTAACAGACTTGGCTCGGCGGCGATGCTGCAAGGAATCATCGCCCATGAAGCGGCCCATATCGCCAACGGACATATCGCGCGGCGCATGGGCAACATGGCCAACGCGCGCACAATCGCGGGGCTGGGACTTGCGCTGGCCGTGGCGGCCGCCGCCTCGGGCAGTTCGCAAGCGGCGGGCGGGATCGCGTTGGGCACTGCAAGTTCGGCACAGCGCGCGTTTCTGGGCCACACGCGGGCCGAAGAAGCCTCCGCCGATCAATCCGGTGTGCGTTACATGAAGTCCGCGGGTGCCTCGCCCGATGGGTTGTTGGAAACGCTGAAGATATTCCAAGGCCAAGAAGCGCTGAGTGCGGGGCGACAAGACCCGTATCTGCGCAGCCATCCGTTAAGCCGTGACCGCGTGCGCGCGGTGCAAGGCTATGTCGCAAGCTATGGCACCCTGCCCGCCGATCCGGCAGCGGAATATTGGTTCGCGCGCCTCAAAGGCAAGCTGACGGCCTATACCCGTGCGCCGTCGTGGACGCTACGGCGCTTGGGCGATAGCGGCTACAAGGACGTGGCCCTGCTGCGCGAAGCCGTCGCCCAGCACCGCAATTCACGGACCAGAAACGCGCTGAGCGCGATTGATCGCGCCATTGCGGCGCGGCCCAAAGACCCGTTCCTGCAAGATCAAAAAGGCCAAATCCTGCTGGAGACGCGCAATTTTTCCGCAGCCGTAAACGCCTATGGCCGTGGCGCGCAGATGGCTCCGAATAATCCGCTGATTCTGTCGGGCTATGGTCGTGCCTTGCTGGCAAACGGTCAGGTGCAAAAGGCGCTTCCGGTGCTCGAGAAATCGCGCCGTCAGGATTTTCGCGATGGTTCGATGCTGCGCGATCTGGCGACGGCCTATGCCAAAACCGGCCAGACAGGCATGGCGGCCCTTGTCACCGCCGAGCGCTATGCGCTGAGCGGTCGGTTTAAAGACGCCGGTATTCATGCGAAACGCGCCACCGGCCTTCTTGCAACAGGTTCCGGCCCTTGGCAGCGGGCGCAGGATGTGTTGATTGCCTCCCAACGTGCAGCCAAAAGAAAGTGAATTCTTCATGAAGCGTCTTCTCGCCACCACCGCCCTTCTGGGCACCTTCGCCAGCGCCGGTCTGACCCAAGATGTCATAGAGCTGAGCGATGCCGAGCGCGCGCAGTTCCGCGCCGAAGTCCGCGCCTATCTGCTTGAAAATCCAGAAGTTATCATGGAAGCGGTTGAAATCCTGCAAACCCGCGAGGCGCAAGGCCAGGCACAGGCCGATTTCGATCTGGTGACGCAAAACGCCGATGCCATTTTTAACGACGGTTATTCCTATGTGGGGGGCAATCCGGATGGCGATATCGTTCTGGTCGAGTTTCTCGATTACCGCTGCGGCTATTGCAAACGCGCACATCCCGAGGTCGAAGAGCTGCTGGCGCAGGATGGCAACATCAAGCTGATCGTCAAGGAACTACCGATTCTGGGGGATGCTTCCGTGCTGGCGTCGCGCTTTGCCGTGGCCGTGAAGCAGGTGGCGGGCGATGAAAGCTATAAGGCGGTGCATGACGCGCTGATGGGCATCAACGGCGATGTGACACTGCCAACGCTGCGCCGTCTGGGCAGCACATTCGGGTTGGATATGGACGCCGTCGAAGCACAAATGGACAGCGACGAGGTCACCGCCGAGATCGCCGCGACACGCGCGCTTGCAGGGGCGTTACAAATCTCCGGCACACCGACATTCGTGCTTCAGGACGAGTTGTTGCGCGGCTACCTGCCGCTTGAGCAGATGCAGGCGCTGCTTGCAGAAAAACGCGGCTAGACAGCCGCCTGGTCTGCACGCCGGTTGCATCCGGCGTGCAAGAGATGGTTCAGATCGTTCCGATAAACCGCTCTGGCAGCTTGTACTGGGTGGCAAATTCGGGGCGGTTGAATTCATAAAGCCCCGTCTCGCCGCGCGGGCGAAACGAGCGCTGCATCCGCTTGCGAATAAACCGCAAATCAAACCCCTCTTCCAACCTCAGCGCGGCAAAATCATCGAATATCGCACGATCCTCGCCGCGTGCCTCGGCGAACCAGTGCCGTCCGATGGCGGCCTCCTTGATCTCGGCACCCACAGCTTGCGTCACCGCATTGCGCCGGTCCATCGCGGCGACATAGTGGCCAAAGTCACAAAATTTGAGGTGGAACAGATACAATTCCGGCGGCGTGTGCAGCTTGGGGTATTGCGCGAAATGCCCCCCGCGCGACAGCTTGGACGCCGCCGAAACGATGCACGGCTTGGAATAATGCGGCGCAGGGCGCACATAGCGGCGCGGCCCGATGATGTGATCAGTGATCGCCTCCGGCTCAAGATCGACGCGGTGAATGATCTCAAGCCCCAAGGGCGTCAGCACCCGCTTTTCCGGTGCCTCTTCAAGGTATTGCAGCAGGTTCTTGCCATATTCGGGGTCCACCACCACCAATTCGTCCACGTCCCCGACGATGACGTGCTTGTAATATTTGCGCAGCCCCGACAGCAGCCCGTTCAAAAGCCCCCAACGCTTTACATCAAAGCTTTGATGCGGATCCCCCGGAATGCCGATGATGTTGCAGCCCTTGGCAATATCGGCCACCTGCGCGCCATAGCCATGGTTGATAACATAGCAATTCTTGCGGCCAAACGTCTCGCCGTAATGCTTTAGCCACGCTTCGAGAAAAAATGCGTCATCGCGCACCATTGTCACTGCGGCTACTGTCTGCATGGCTGCCCTCTTTTCTTTCTGTGGCGAATTCGCGAAACTCCTACATTGACGGTAATAAGCCGCGAGAGGCGCAGAATGACAATGGGCGAGACAGGGCTGAGCGCGGAATTTGCGGCGCTTGCAGGCAATATGGCCACGCAGGGCTGGCACTTTCACAAAGAGAGCGATGGCCCCTTTGACCGCTTTCAGGTGATGGGAGAGCGCGGTTGTGGCACCAATGTGGTGCGCAAGAGTATTTCTAAAACGCTTCAGATCGCGCGGACGGAATGTTTGGGGTGGAAACACGGTGTTCCGGTCATGGTGGGCCTGCCGCCCTCGTTTCTGACGATCTGCGTCGTGCGCGGTGCGCGCAGTTGGGCCACATCGCTGTACAAGCGGCCATGGCACGCCGATGTCTCGCTGCAAGGGCTGGGGTTTCACGACTTTTTGCGCACACCGTGGCAGGGCGTGATCGACAATATGAACCACTTCGAAGTGGTCCACCCCGAGCTACGCCCGCTGGGGAATGAACTGCAATGGGATCGGCACCCGGTCACGGGCCGCCGCTTTGCAAATATCTTCGAGATGCGCAACGTAAAGCATCGCGGGCTGCTGAGTTTTCTCAATCGCGGCTGCTCTGTGGTTTACGTCACGCTGGAGCGGTTCAACGCTGATCCGGTGGCGTTTTTACATGCGATGGGAGAGGCCTACGGGCTGGAACATACACCGCACGGCTACCGGCCTGTCACCCGACGCATGGGCAACCAGTGGCGCGCCTCGATAGAGCGCGAGGCCGCGCCGAAAACATGGGACCTTGCCGATGTCGACTGGATGAACACACAGCTTGAACCCGAAATAGAGGATGTGTTCGCCCTGCCGAATCCTGCATGAAGATAATCACACAACCCCATACATCATAAAGAAAAAGGGTCTCCCGTAAGGAGACCCTTTTCAAAGCAGCAGTGGCGCGGTTGACGGGGCTCGAACCCGCGACCCCCGGCGTGACAGGCCGGTACTCTAACCAACTGAGCTACAACCGCCCGCTGCATCTCTGCGACATATGCCCCAGAGTGTTTGTGCGGAATATGCGATGCGGTGATAGGCGTCAAGCCATTATCTGCGCGCTTTTCGCTTTTCATGAAAGGTATTATGAAAAGCCGGATGGATATCCGCAAAACAACAAAAAATCAGGGCAATTAAAAGCAATGGCGCGGTTGACGGGGCTCGAACCCGCGACCCCCGGCGTGACAGGCCGGTACTCTAACCAGCTGAGCTACAACCGCGCATTGCTATGTCCTCCTCAAAGGGAGGAGTGTTCGGGTGCAAAAGGCGCACGCTCAATTAAACAAGCGCCAAATGTACCTAACATGTTGGCGTATAACGGAACATGGCTCCCGTTGTAAAGCGCATTCTTACCAAAAAGCAGGGATATCTGGAGGCAGTCGAGAACCACATTTTAGCGCGCAACCATCACAGCGAATTCGTGCCGAAATGCACTCTTTTAAGAGATGTTATCGTCCCCAAACCGGTTACATACGGCCGCGTAAAAATCAGGTTTGGAGGTGCTTCTGTGTCCGGTCGGCTTTGTTGTACAAATCACATGAAGGATTCACCTCATGAATCCCATTTGATCGCTGCGAAGTATAAACCTTTGGGCCCCGGCGAAATACAAGACCACGAGCAGGTCATCTCGCTATGACAGCCTGAGGCCGCGATCCAGACAACAGGTTTTGTGCAAAGCCTGTTACCGCTGCTCGAACTGTATTGGGCGGTGCCGGACTTGAGCAGCCTGTGCCGCCGTCAAAAACCGCTGAACGTGAGCCTGCCGTATCGTGGTGGAACCGGCGCGCTGCACCTTTTGGTCCCCTCTTGGTTATTGTGGACCGTTCCCGAGTGTGGTCACCGTTGATGCGCCGCAGGTTGGGCATGATCTGGAACCGCATGAATGTGCAGCCGAATGGACGCATCCATTTTGATGGCGGCATGCTTGGCGATCGCACAACTTAGAAGTCCATGCTTTGCCATCGTGGCAAGAAGATGCTTGTGGCTTCAATCCAATAAATTTGATGAACCTGTCATTGGGCTGACCTGAAAAGCGGCGCATCAACAACCCGATGAAGACGTTCAAGGTGGAAAAACCCGCGCGGGGGCTGGCCTTCGACACCTTCACACCTGAAAGCAAAAGGCCCCGCAGGGGTGCGAGGCCTTTGAACTCTTATTCCGCCGCTTCCGGTTGATCGCCACCATTGTTTTTCGGTGCATCCTCGGGCGTGTCGTCGGATTTTGGCTTTGGCTTGCGCCGGGGGGCGCGGCGGGTCTTGGGCTTGCTCTCGGGTGTTTCCACCAGATTGCTTTCCTCTTCTCCGGCGCTTTCCTGCGGTGCCTTCTCGACGGTCTCGGCTGGGGGAGCTTCGGCAACGTGGGGCTCGGCCACCGGAGTATCGTCGGGCTTTGGCTGGTTGGCGGCTTCGCGTTCCTGACGTTCGGTGCGTTCGCGGTCGCGCTCGGCCTGGCGCTCGCGGTTCTGGCGCTCTTGCTCTTCGCGTTTGGTGTCCTGTTCCTTTTGGGCCTCGGACAGCAGGCGCAGATAATGCTCCGCATGCTGCTGAAAGCTTTCCATCGCAACACGGTCGTTGGACAGTTGGGCATCACGCGCCAGCTGGTTGTATTTTTCGATCACCTGGCTCGGGGTGCCGCGCACCTTGCCTTCGGGACCGGAGCTGTCGAATACGCGGTTGACGACATTCCCGCCGCCCTGGTTGTTGCCACCACGGCTACGGTTATTCTTGTTTCGCGAACGCGATCTTTGAGGTTTCATAAAGGAAGTCAGCCTTTTGGTGCTGTTTTTCAATCATGCCGGAAGCGCAACAGCGCGCATCGAATAAAAACCGGCATATACATATGTTGGGCATAACGCCGCGCGGGACCGCTAGTCAGCATCCACCGCTGCAACACCTTTTAAATAGCCATGTCGGCCAAGGCGGGCAAGAGGGAATGCACGAAAAACCGGAAAACAGGCGGGAAAAGTCGCTCAGGCGGGGTTTTTGGCGCAAATAACACGATCCCGACCGTCAAGATCGGGCAGAATCATAACCTCGCCCCACCCTGCCGCCTCAAAGATCGCGCGCACGGCAGCCCCCTGTTTCCAGCCGATCTCGACCAGCACACGGCCCTGTGCGCTCAGATATCCCTGCGCCTGCTCTGCGATCAACCGGTACACGCTCAGCCCGTCAGCCCCGTCTGTCAACGCCATCGCGGGTTCGTGCAAGGCAAGCTCAGGGGCGATTTCGTGCATCTCTTCCTGCGCAAGATAGGGCGGATTCGACACGACCAGATCAAAGCGCCCCTCGGCTGCGCAAAACCAGTCGGATACCTGAATGTCGCTTCGGTCGGCCACCCCGTGCAGCACCGCATTGGCGCTGGCCTGAAGGCAGGCCGCCTCTGACAGATCAAGGCCCACGCCGATGGCATTCGGACGTTCAGCCAACAGCGTGACAAGGATACAGCCCGAACCGGTGCCCAGATCCAGCAGCCGTCCAAACGGGACACTCAGCGCCGCCTCGATCAAGGATTCGGTTTCGGGTCGCGGGTCCAGCACGTCGCGGCTGACCTTGAAGCCCCGTCCGTAAAACGCCCGCTCTCCCACCAGATGCGAGACCGGCACGCGCACCGCGCGCAGTGCAATCAACTGTTCGTAACGCGCGCAGATTTCCGGCGCGATTTCCTCGGGCGCAATTAACGTGACACGCGCCGCATCCACGGACGCCGCATACGCCAGCAGCAATCGCGCATCGCGCGCGGGATCGGGCACACCAGCCGCGCGCAGCTGCGCCGTTGCCGTTGCCATGGCGACGGCGGCTGTCGTCATTGCCCCATCTCCGCAAGCATCCGCGCCTGATGGTCTGCCGTCAGCGCATCAATGATCTCGTCCAGATCGCCTTGTAGGATCGACTCAAGCCGGTACAGCGTCAGGTTGATCCGGTGATCGGTCATCCGGCCTTGGGGGAAATTATATGTTCTGATTCGCTCGGAGCGGTCGCCGCTGCCGACCTGTGCCGCACGGCTATCCGAGCGCTCCTTGTCCATCCGATTCCGCTCTGCATCATAAAGACGTGTTTTAAGCACCTGCATCGCGATATCGCGGTTGCGGTGCTGGGATTTCTCCGAGCTGGTGACGACGATACCCGTGGGGATATGCGTGATGCGTACGGCCGAATCGGTTGTGTTGACGTGCTGTCCGCCCGCACCTGACGACCGCATCGTGTCGATGCGAATGTCGTTTGCGTCGATGTGAATATCCACGTCCTCGGCTTCGGGCAGCACCGCAACTGTCGCCGCCGACGTATGGATACGCCCGCCGCTTTCGGTGGATGGAACCCGCTGCACACGGTGCACACCGCTTTCGTATTTCAGGCGGGCAAACACATTGTCGCCGGTGATGTGCGCCACGACTTCCTTGATCCCTCCCAGCTCGGTCGTCTGCTCTTCGATCAGCGCAACCTTCCAACCGCGCCCTTCGGCATAACGCTGGTACATGCGCAACAAATCAGCCGCAAACAACGCCGCCTCGTCGCCCCCCGTGCCGGGGCGGATTTCCAGCATCGCAGGGCGCGCATCGGCTTCGTCCCTGGGCAAAAGCGAAATCTGCAATGAGGCCTCGGCGGCAGGCATGGCCGCCTCGATCTGCGCGATCTCCTCGCGGGCAAGCGATGCCATATCCGGCTCGTCCAGCATCTCGCGCGCGCCTTCAAGGTTCTCCAAAAGCGTCCGGTAGGCCGAAATCTGCTCCACCACGGGGCGTAAATCGCTATATTCCTTGGCAAGCTTGGCAATATCCCCTCCGGCAGCGGACATTGCCGCCTCAAGATATTCAAAACGGGCGGTGATCTGCGCAAGGCGGTCCATAGGTATCATGGCGTTGGAAGTGGCCTATGGAACGGCTTTGGTCAAGAGGCAGACCGTGGTATCATACACCATGAAACGCATTGCGCTGATCCTTGCATTGATCCCGCTTGCGGCGCGGGCAGACATCCTGACCCCGCAAGGAAAAACCATTGACTGCTATTGCACCGACAGCACCGGCGGTCGCATCGAGTTGGGCGAAACCATCTGTCTGGAGGTGGGCGGACGGATGTTCATGGCGCAATGCCAGATGTCGCTGAACGTGCCAATGTGGCGCGAGGTACAGGAGGGGTGTCTCAGCTCATCCCTCTCTCCGCTTGGTTTTGACCGAATTTATCAGCCGGTCCAAACGTTTGGCATTTACCCCCATATCTGACTTGCCAAAGCGCAGGCGACCATAGAGTTTGATCTGCCCGTTGTCCTGTTCGATCGTGGTGTAATCGGGGAAACCCATCCATTTGCTGCGCGTGATATAGGTCAGACTCCCCTCGCCCACGCTACCCGCCAGAAGCTCTGTGCGCGGCAGGGCCAGCATCCCCTGATGCAGGTCGGACAGCAACGCGGGGGTTGCAGGTATCACCCGCGCGGCCCATCCGCTGCCTGTCACGTCTTCGGCGGAACCGATCGGCCTGTGCCAGCGCGAAACATCGGACGGTGCCAGCCGGATGAAAGCCAGCAGCGCCACAAGGGCCAGAATAACGAGGGTCAGGATCATCTTGTGCACCTTGATTGTACCATATCAGCGGTCGCGATAGGCAGTGCCCGGCAAGATGCACAGCATCTCGTAAAGCAGGTTTGCTGCCGTCAGCGCCGTGTTGCCCGACGTATCATAGGGCGGCGATACCTCAACAAGATCGCAACCCACCACGTTGACCCCGCGCAATGCACGGATCAGTTCCAATGCCTGCGGAGTGCTCAGCCCGCCGATTTCCGGCGTACCTGTACCCGGTGCATAGGCCGGATCAAGGCTGTCTATGTCAAAGCTGATGTAGGTCGGTATATCGCCGATGTCACGGCGGATTTCTTCACCCAACTGGCTCAGGCTGCGATGCCAAAGCTCCTCGGCGGGCCATTGCTGGAACCCCCAGCCAACAGCCTCGGTGAAATCATCCGCCCCGTACCCTGTGCCCCTGATACCGATTTGATATGTTTTCGAAGGGTTTATAAGCTCTTCTTCATAGGCGCGTCGGAACACGGTGCCGTGGGTCTCGCGTTCTCCGAACATGTGATCGTTTACATCCGCATGGGCATCGACATGGACCAAAGCAACCGGGCCGTATCGCTTGGCCATCGCGCGCAGGATCGGCAAGGTCATCGAATGATCCCCGCCCATCGCCACCGGCATCACGTCAAACTTGAGGATATCATCATAACTATCTGATATTATTTTTAAACTATCAGAAAGAGAAAAAGTGTTTATCGCCAGATCACCGACATCCGCCACCTGCAAACTATCAAACGGGGCCGCCCCTGTGGCCAGATTGTAGGGCCGCAGCATCGCGCTTTCGGCGCGGATTTGTTTCGGGCCGAAACGGGTGCCGGACCGCCACGAGGTGCCAATGTCCATCGGAATACCCAAAACGGCCACATCGAGCCCCTTGAGATCGTTGACCGAAGGCAAACGCATAAAAGTATTGGGCCCCGAAAACCGCGCCAGTTCGTTCCCGCCAAGGGGTTGGTTCTTTTTACTCATGCTTTGCGCATCCTCGCGCCCAGAAGGCACAGTATTTCGGTTGCCACATGCGCGCCCGCAATCGCTGTGGCCCCTGTTGTGTCGAACGGCGGGGACACTTCGACCACGTCACCGCCACGGATATTGATGCCCGCCAGATCACGCAGCATTGCCGCCGCCTGCCACGATGTCAGCCCGCCCCAGACCGGCGTGCCGGTGCCGGGCGCAAATGCCGGATCAAGCGCGTCGATATCAAAGGTAAGGTACACCGGATTGTCGCCCAATACCGATTTGATCTTGGCGACGGCAGCCGCGGTGCCGCCTTCATGCACTTCGCGCGCATCAATGGTCGTCACACCCATCGTATCGTCGTTATGGGTGCGGATGCCCACCTGAACCGAGGTCGCAGGATCAACCAGCCCCAGCTTGATCGCCTTGTAAAACATCGTGCCGTGGTCAATCCGGTTCATGTCATCGTCGGGCCATGTGTCGGAATGGGCATCGAACTGCAAAAGGCTGATCGGGCCGAATTTATCGGCATAGGCTTTGAGAATCGGAAAGCTGATGTAGTGATCGCCGCCAAGGGCGACACTGGCCGCCCCCGCGTCCAGTATTCCCTTGATATGGCGCGTGAGCGTGGCCGGAAATTCCGACACCTGCGCATAATCAAACGCGAGATCGCCGTAATCTGCGATGGCAAACTCCGACAACACGTCAAAACCCCACCCGTAGGGCGGATCATAAGGTTGCAGCGTGCTTGCCTCGCGGATGGCGCGCGGGCCAAGGCGGGTGCCGGTGCGGTTGGTCACCGCCTGATCGAACGGCACACCGGTGATGGCGATGTCTACGCCGCTCAGATCCTTGGTATAACGCCGCCGCAGAAACGACGTGGCCCCGCCAAAGGCGTTCTCGAAACTCAGCCCCTTAAGATCGGCACGGGTAAACGCCTGATCAACCTGTGTTTTTGCGTCTTCCAGCGCCATCTACTTGACCGTTACCGGTTGCATCTGCTCGACCAGTCGCGCGAAAAAGGACGCGCCCACAGGGGCGATTTCATCGTTGAAATTGAATTTCGGGTGGTGCAATCCCGCGCCCTCGCCCGCGCCAAGGAACAGATAGGCACCGGGGCGCTCTTCGAGCATATAGGCGAAGTCTTCTGCGCCCGCGACTTTACCGAATTCCGTGTCTACCCGTGTCTCGCCGGCTACTTCGCGCGCTACGCGGGCGGCGAATTCGGTTTGCTCGGGCGCGTTATGAGTGCTGGGATAGCCTTCTTCGTAATCCAGTTCGGCGGTGACGCCGTACGATGCCGCCTGCCCCTGCACGATCTCGTTCATCCGCTTTTCGATCAACGCCTGCACGTCTTTGTCAAAGGTGCGCACCGTGCCGTTGACCATCGCCGTATCGGGGATGATGTTGCTGGCGCTGCCGGTATGAATCTGGGTGACGGAAATCACCTTTTCTTGCGCGGAGTGCACATTGCGGCTGGAAATCGTCTGGATTGCCTGAACGATACCGCAGGCCGCGACAACCGGATCGGCTGTCTCGTGTGGCATCGCGCCATGGCCACCGCGCCCTTTGATATGAATGGTAAACGAATCGACCGCCGCCATGATCGGCCCCGGCGTGGTGCTGAACGTGCCTGTCTCAAGGCCCGGCATATTGTGGATGCCATAGACCTGCGCGATGTCGAAGCGGTCCATCATCCCTTCCTGACACATCACCTGCGCGCCACCGCCGTCTTCCTCGGCGGGCTGAAAGATCAAGGCGACACGTCCGGCGAAATTGCGCGTCTCTGCCATGTATTTCGCGGCCCCCAACAGCATCGCCGTATGGCCGTCATGTCCACAGGCGTGCATCTTGCCCGGGTGGGTCGAGGCATAGGCGACGCCGGTTTCTTCCTCGATGGGAAGCGCATCGAAATCCGCGCGCAGGCCGATGGTGCTTCCTGCACCTGTGCCGTTAATGATCGCCACGATGCCCGTTTTCGCAATCCCTTCGTGAATTTCGTCCACTCCGAATTCCTGCAAGCGCTCCTTGATGAACGCCGCCGTCTTGGGGCAATCAAAGCTGAGTTCGGGAATCGTGTGCAGGTGCTGGCGCCAAGCCGTCATGTCTTTGGCGTAATCGGCGATCCGGTTGATAACGGGCATGGGTGGACTCCTTTGGTCTGTTGTCCTTATCTGACACCACAGCGAAGGGACCCGCAATGGCTGACGATCTGATAAACGACCAAAATGCAGGCATCGAGCGGTTGTTGGAAATCATGCGCCGCCTGCGCGACCCCGAAACCGGTTGCCCGTGGGACATCGAACAGGATTTCGACACCATCGCCCCCTACACGATCGAGGAAGCCTATGAGGTTGCCGATGCGATTGCGCGACGCGACTGGGCCGAGCTGGAGGGAGAGCTGGGCGATTTACTGTTGCAATCCGTGTACCATACCGCAATGGGCGAAGAGCAGGGTTTGTTTTCGTTTCAATCGGTTGTGCGCACGATCTCGGACAAGATGGTGGCGCGTCATCCACATGTATTTGGCGACGCGAACCGCGACAAATCAGCCGAGCAGCAAACCGCCGATTGGGAAGCGATCAAGGCCGCCGAGCGCGCGGGCAAAGCGCAAAAAGGCGCGCTTGACGGTGTTGCTGTGGGCCTGCCTGCGCTGTTGCGCGCCTACAAGCTGCAAAAGCGCGCGGCGCGTGTGGGGTTTGACTGGCCCGACGCCGGTGATGTGATCGCCAAAATTGCGGAGGAAGCCGCCGAGCTGGTCGAGGCGCGCGATGCCCTGAGCCAGCAGGAGGTCGAGGAGGAGTTTGGCGATCTGATGTTTGTGATGGCGAACCTTGGTCGCCATCTGAAAGTCGAGCCGGAAGCCGCCCTGCGCGCCGCCAACGCCAAATTCATCCGCCGTTTTGAAGGGGTTGAGGCCAAACTGCACGATGCAGGAAAAACCCCCGCCGATAGCAATCTGACAGAGATGGACGCGCTTTGGGATGCTGTGAAACGGGACGAGCGTATAGGTAAACCCTAACGCAACAGCTCAACGTCGGGCATCTGCGCCAGCCGGTCCAGATCCTCGGCGTAGCGCCCGCGCAGAATGCGGTTCTGGCGCTTGGTGAATTCCGAAATCCCACGCGAGGCGCGGTCGTCCTTGTGTGCGACAATGATCTTTTGCCACGCCTCCCGCTCAAGCGTCTCGCCTCTGGCATAAATCGCTTGCAACACATCCAACGCCGCGTCCGTGGGGCTTGGATTCATCCGCTTGGCCGGTTCCACGATCGGCAGCGCGCGCACGTGCGGCACCAGATGGCCCAATAAATCAACGCTGCGCCCGCGATGGCCATACTCCACCACCACCAGTTCCCGAACCTTTAGATGTTGCTGGATCAACTCTACCAGTTCGGGCCATCCGCGATCCATCCGCAACATGTTGCGGCGGTCATTCTCGAACGGATCGGAGTGATTGTCCTCGGCCCGCTTGCGATAGGCCGAGATATAAAGATCGGCATAATCGCGCACCACCAGAAGCGCGCGCAAGATCGGCGCACCCGCCGCTTGCGCCAGCGTCTTGAAACGCTCTTCTGCTGCCGGATAGAACCGGCCAGCGCCGAAATGGATCATCCGCCCCGGAATGTTCTCTTCCGACAGGATCAACGCAGTGCTATCGACACCCGCATATTTGCGCATCTCGATGGTAGCATTCGGGACAAACCTGTCTTGCCATTGATCCTTGTTGCGCGGCTGCGGCAGGCGCAACGCCAGATCACCGCCCGGAATGTCATCGCGCCCCGGATAAGCCAGATCATAGCCCGCCGCGCGCAGTACCTCACGGTTCTGCGCCAGCATCATCTGGAACGAAGACGTGCCCGTGCGGTGCGCGCCCAGATGCAGATACAATGGTCTTGGCTCGTTCATATCGACACGCTTACCCAATCAGCGCCGCCCTGCGCAAGCATACCTGCACGCTGGACAAGCCGACCGGCCCTTGTCAGGGTGCGCGCGACCGAGCGACCAAGGATTGCAAAATGCCCCCACGCAAAATTATCATCGACACCGACCCCGGACAGGACGATGCGGTGGCCATTCTGCTGGCCCTTGCAAGCCCCGAAGAGATTGACGTGATCGCGATTACCTGTGTCGCTGGCAATGTTCCGCTTGACCTGACATCTAAAAATGCGCGCATTATCTGCGAGTTGGCGGGCAAAGGTAATGTCCCTGTATTTGCGGGAAGTGACCGCCCTATGGGCCGTGCCCTTGTCACCGCAGAGCATGTTCACGGCAAAACCGGCCTTGACGGTCCTGATCTGCCCGATCCGTTGATGCCGCTGGAGGACGGGCATGCCGTGGATTACATTATTGAACAGTTGCGGGCCCATGCGCCGGGGACGGTGACGCTTTGCCCGATTGGCCCGCTGACCAACATCGCCACAGCGCTACAAAAAGCGCCCGACATCGCAGAGCGTATCGCGGAAATCGTTTTAATGGGCGGTGCCTATTTCGAGGTCGGGAACATCACGCCCACCGCCGAATTCAACATTTACGTCGATCCGGAAGCCGCTGATATTGTGTTTAAATCAGGTGTTCCAATTGTGGTTATGCCGCTTGATGTGACGCATAAGGCGCTTGTCACCCGCGCGCGCAACGACGCGTTTCGCGCGATTGGCACCCCTGTCGGCACTGCCGTGGCCCAAATGACCGATTTTTTCGAGCGTTTCGACAAGGAAAAATACGGAAGCGACGGCGCGCCACTGCATGATCCTTGCGTCACCGCCTATCTGATCCGGCCCGACCTGTTCACAGGCCGCCACATCAACGTCGAGATCGAGACGCAAAGCGCGCTGACTCTGGGCATGACCGTTGCCGACTGGTGGGGCGTCACAGAGCGCGCGCCCAACGCTCTTTTCATCGGCGATCTGGATGCCGACGGCTTTTTCTCACTGCTTACCGAACGGCTGGCACGGCTGTGAGTGCCGCGCTCACGCTTGCCGCCCCCGAGCATCTGGACAGGATGCTGGTGCTTGTGGCTGCCTTTCACGCCGAAGAAGGCATACAGTCGACGGATGAACAACGGCGCGCCGGTGTCGTGCCTCTGCTGGACGGCGTGCCGCACGGTTGCGCCTATATGATCGGGCCGCCGCGCGCGCCCATCGGTTATATTGTCATCACCTTCGGCTGGTCCGTAGAATTCGGCGGCCTCGATGGCCTTATCGACGAATTGTACATTCGCCCCGGCGTGCGCGGACGCGGCATCGCCTCCGAAGCGTTGATCTCCCTGCCACGCGCGCTGGCTGGTGCGGGCCTGCGAGCGATGCACATCGAAGTTGATCGCGACAACGCCGCGGCGCTCAAACTTTACCGGCGCGCGGGGTTCCATACGCGGGACAAATATATGTTCATGTCCAAACGACTTTGAGCCGCCTACTGGCATCACGCACGTCCGGTCCCTATATGTGACTTATGGATTTCAAAGCTTCTTTCGATAACACATTCGCCCGCCTGCCGGATGCTTTTTTCACGCGGGTGACCCCCACGCCGGTAAAAGCGCCACGTCTTCTGGCCTTCAATTTCGATCTGGCAAAAGAGCTGGGGATTGAAACGGGGGATGCGGACGGGTTGGCCGCGATTTTCGGGGGTAATGAAGTACCTCAAAACGCCACGCCCCTTGCGCAGCTTTATGCGGGCCACCAATTCGGGAACTACACTGCGAAACTGGGCGACGGACGCGCGATACTTCTGGGAGAAGTGTTAGATTCCAACGGTATACGACGCGACATTCAACTAAAAGGTGCGGGGCGAACCCCTTATTCACGCGGCGGCGACGGGCGCGCGTGGCTGGGGCCGGTGCTGCGCGAATATGTGATGTCCGAAGCCATGCACGCCCTCGGCATCCCGACCACCCGCGCGCTCGCCGCTGTGGCCACGGGCGAGGATATCTACCGTGAAATCGCCCTGCCCGGTGCCGTGCTCACCCGCGTCGCCACAAGCCATCTACGGGTCGGCAGCTTTCAGGTTTTTGCGCACCGTGCTCAGGTGGAAGAACTGGCACAGCTTACCGCTTATGCCATCGCGCGCCACGACCCCGAAGCTGAGGGCCCGATGGACCTGCTGCGCGCGGTCTGCGCGCGTCAGGCTGAATTGGTCGCAGCGTGGATGTCCGTTGGGTTTATCCATGGGGTGATGAACACCGACAATTGCAGCATTTCGGGTGAAACGATTGATTACGGCCCCTGCGCGTTCATGGATGATTTCCATATGGGGCGGGTGTTTTCCTCGATCGACAGGCAGGGCCGCTATGCCTTTGGCAACCAGCCCAATATGGCGATCTGGAACATGGCGCAATTCGCGACAGCCCTGCTGCAACAAATGGACGACAAAGACAGCGCCGTGGACGAAGCCACTGCCATCATCCACGCCATGCCCGATCAGATCGAGGCCGCGTGGCTTGAACGGTTTGCGGCCAAGATCGGCATTGCCGCGCCGCGCGAGGGTGACACGGTCCTTGTCCAGAACTTGCTGGATCTGATGCAAAAAGACGGCGCAGATTTCACCAATACCTTCCGCGCCCTTGGAACGGATAGCGCGCGCGACCAGTTTAGCGACCGCGACGCCTTCGATGTATGGGCCAGAGCACACCAGCTCCGCATCGCGCAGGAACCGGATGCACCTGCCGTCATGGCCGCCGCAAACCCTGCCGTTATCCCGCGCAATCACCGGATGGAGCAGATGATCCAAGCCGCAGTCGCGGGCGACATGGCCCCGTTCGAGCGGTTGATGAAGGCGCTCGCCACGCCCTATGTCGAGACCGATGCAGAGTTGTCAAAACCGCCAGCGCCATCCGAAGTAATCCCTGCAACCTTCTGCGGGACTTAAACGCTCATTACTTTTTCACGCGGGCGGCGGTTGATCAGTGTGATGCCTACGGCCACCATCACAAGTGCCACCCAGATCGACGGCGCGATGCGTTCTCCCAACAAGACCCACCCCATCAGCACAGAGGCCACCGGCGACAGAAAGCTGAAAGACGCCACCGAATTGGCTGGATACCGCTTCATCAGCCAGAACCATGCCAGAAACCCCAATGACGCCACTGCGATGATCTGAAACGCCATACCCGCGATGTGGATTGGCATCACTTCGCGCAGCAATGGCCCGAAAAGCGGCGCAAGGATCAGCAACAGGGGCGCGGAGACAGCGACTTGCGAGATAAGCTGTTGCTCGGGGGGCACTTCGGCCAGCGGCGTCACCCGAACCAGCAATGCAATGCCTCCCCAGCAGAGCGCCGCGAACAGCGCCAGAAGGTCGCCTGTCCAACTGACATGCCCGCCGCTGCGGTCCGAAAGCGCGATAACAACGCCTGCCATCGCCAAAGCCAGCCCCGCCGATTTGCGCCGCGTCAAACGTTCTTCGGGCAACAACACCTGACTGGCCAACGCCAGCCAGAGCGGCATGGAATAGAAAATCACCGACGAGCGGCTAACCGTTGTCAAATCCAGCGCGGTAAACAGGCAGATGAATTCAAGCGCAAACAAAACCCCCGACAACACTGCCCAAGGCAAAGCGTTTCGCGGCATGCGCAAGGAAACGCCCCGCAGATACATCCACAGCAAAAGCACCACGACCGCCCCGGCCGAGCGTATGCCCGCCGCAAAAACAGGGCTGAACCCGCCGGAAGTGACCTTGATCACCACCTGATTGAACGCGAGATTAAGCGCAAACAGGATCAGGGCCACTGCGCCGAAAGTATCGATATGAGATTTCCGTTCCATCATGTCAGAAGTCCCTTTGTACGCAGAATTGTCAATGCTCTAAAGCCGTTAGTTTTCCCGACACATCCGCAGCGAGCCTAAAATGAGGGCGTACATATATTTCGCCTGAAAGGAATCCGTCCTTAAGCCTGATGAGGCTACGATATGACTTGAGTGTTGAAAGCGGACATGAGTTGCATTTTGCGCATACCAAAAATCAAAAGGCTTTCAGGAATTGCGCAGCAGCAATTTTACTTTTTCCACCAACGTATACCAAGGCAAACCACAATACTATTCACCCCCCCGCTGAACAGTTTTTGCTGTCTGGGCAATCAGTCACTTAGTTTCAAATGGCTGCCGTCAAAAAGTAAGCGCAACCGGCTCATTGATGCCACCTTGATGTGGACGATAGATGCGATAAGAAGCACCGGATTGCACGACTCTTGAACAAACCGAGGGCATATTGCCTAAATCATAAGCAAAACAGTTGGCGGGGTGCCCTTAATGACGCTTGTCGCAGACACGGTCTTTGGAGTGTGCTGAAGCCTTAAAGTACACACGTGCTTCTGGAGCGACTAAATTACCGTCTCAACCGCCATACCCACGCCCTTTAACGCAACAGCGCTCGCTAGGCTCTGTCGGGCTGTCAATAAAGCATGGCCCCCTCGGGAGCGCTCTTGCAGACTTGCGACAGTTGGGGGCCATGAAAACGCTGTTTCCACGACCATGTGCGCAAGAATTACAAGCCATCATGATCAACACTTCTGGCGGCATTACGGGCGGTGACAAATTTTCGTTTAGCGCTTGTGCAGGCGAAGGTTCGTTACTCAGCCTCACCAGTCAAGCAGCTGAACGGGTATATAAAGCTCGGCCAGACGAGTGGGCTACGGTAATGAATCGCTTGCTTGTTGGCGCGCGTGCGCGGGTCGACTGGCTCCCTCAAGAAACCATTCTATTTGATGCCTGCGCGCTTGAGCGACAGATGCATATTTAACTGGAAGCGGATGCTACACTTCTGTTGGTCGAGCCACTCGTTTTTGGACGCGCCGCAATGGACGAAACGCTACGCAGCCCCTGCTTCAAGGACACGATCAGCGTCCAAAACAAGGCAAGCCGCTCTTCCTTCACGCCATAACCCTCGAAGGTAACCTGACGCGCCATCTGGCGATGCCGAGCGTTGCGGCCAACGCGGGCGCCATGGCTTTGATCGTTGATGCCGCGCCCGACGCTGAAACAATGATTGCAAAGCTGAGGGATCTGTTGCCGGAAACGGCTGGCGCCAGCCTTATCGGGAAAGATTTGCTAGTTTCGCGTATTTTGGCGGAAGACAGCTTTGTGCTTCGAAAGTCGCTTGTCCCCGTTTTAGTGCACCTCACGAACAACGCACTCCCCAGATCATGGATGACGTAACATGCTACTAACGCCGCGTGAAAAAGACAAACTGCTGATCGCTATGGCCACCGAGGTCGCGCGTAAGCGCCTCGGACGGGGCGTCAAGCTCAACTTCCCCGAAGCGATTGCACTTATCACTGATGCTGTCGTTGAAGGGGCGCGTGATGGCCATAGCGTTGCTGGCATGATGCAAGCCGGTGCGCAGATCATAACGCGTGACGATTGCATGGAAGGCATTCCAGAGATGATCCCTGAAGTGCAAGTCGAAGCGACATTCCCGGACGGGACCAAGCTTGTCACCGTTCACAACCCTATCAGATAAGGACCTATCCGATGAAAAACTTCGCAACTTTTCTTTGTTCATTCGCAATCGCGGCTCCCGTTGCCGCCCATGAAGCGGCCCTGCCGCATACGCATACTTCGGACATGACTTGGGCACTTGCTGCTTTGGCGGTTGTCGCTGCTTTTGTAGGGGCTGTACTGTTGCGTCGAAAAGTCTCGCCCAAGCCATGATCCCCGGTGAAATCTTCCCCGCCGACGGGACCCTGACGCTCAACCCAACGCGCGAGGCGATTACGTTGATGGATTTCAATACGGGCGACAGGCCGGTGCAAGTTGGCAGTCACTATCACTTTGCGGAAAGCAATCCAGCACTTGAGTTTGACCGCAACCAGACACATGGCAAGCGGCTGAATATCGCCGCAGGAACAGCTGTGCGCTTTGAGCCGGGCCAGCGCCGGGAAGTGCGGCTGATCGACATATCCGGTGCGCATCGAATCTTTGGCTTCAATCAGGCCGTGATGGGAGATATCTGATGGCAACCCAGATCAATCGCGCGGATTATGCCGCCATGTTTGGCCCCACAACGGGCGCCCGTGTGCGCCTTTTCGATACGGATCTTATCATCGAGGTCGAGCGCGACCTGACTGCCCAATTGGCAGGTCGCAATACGCTGGCTTACGGCGAAGAAGTGAAATTCGGCGGCGGTAAGGTGATCCGCGACGGCATGGGCCAATCGCAAGTCACCCGCGAAGCTGGCGCGGTAGACACAGTCATCACCAATGCGTTGATCGTTGACCATTCCGGCATCTACAAAGCCGACGCTGGTTTGCGTGACGGGCGGATCGCCAAGATCGGCAAAGCGGGCAACCCCGACACCCAACCGGGCGTGAACATCATCGTCGGGCCGGGCACCGAGGTGATCGCGGGCGAAGGTAACGCTTCGCTGCCCGCCGCGCTTGAGGAACAAATTAAGGCTGGAGCATCCGCCTTGAAGCTGCACGAAGACTGGGGCACAACACCCGCCGCCATCGACTGCTGCCTAAGCGTAGCCGATGCGATGGATGTGCAGGTGATGATCTACACCGACACGCTCAACGAAAGCGGCATTGTCGAGCACACAGTAAACGCCCTCAAGGGGCGCACGATCCACGCGTTTCATACTGAAGGGGCTGGCGGCGGCCATGCGCCGGACATTATCAAAATCTGCGGTGAAGAGCATGTACCGCCCTCGTCCACAAACCCGACGCGCCCGTTTTACAGTGAACACTCTGGAAGAGCATCTCGACATGCTGATGGTTTGTCATCACCTCGACAAATCTATCCCCGAAGATGTGGCCTTTGCCGAAAGTCGGATCAGACGCGAGACGATAGCGGCGGAAGATATTCTGCACGACATGGGCCCGTTCAGCATCATCGCGTCTGATAGTCAGGCTATGGGCCGTGTCGGAGAGGTACTCATCCGCACATGGCAGACGGCTGACAAAATGAAAAAACAACGCGGGCGGTTGGCAGAGGAAACCGGACATAACGACAATTTTCGCGTGTGGCGCTACATTTCGAAATACACCAACAATCGTGCGATCGCTGATAGGGTATCGCACGAAATCGGCTCCATCCAGGAAGGCAAGCGCGCCGACCTGGTGCTGTGGAACCCTGCTTTCTTTGGGGTGAAACCTGAAACCTACGAGGTCCGTGCCAATGGAAAGTTGCTCACATGTGAGCCAGCCTCGGTATTACCTATGGCCCAACGTTACTTCCGTTTTTGAGAGGCCTTATGAAACAGCTACTTTGCCAAAAGATCATCCGCGCAAGTCACTGGACGGGTGCGCACGACACTGTCGAGCTAACCTACGATGCCCGTTTCTTGCGTCGCAAAGTGCTGATCTCAGGCAAAGGCTCACCCTTTCTTGTTGATCTTGAGTACACTACTTCGATTGATCACGGGGATGCTTTTGAACTGGAAACCGGTGCGCTTGTTAAAGTGATCGCCGCCAATGAAAACTTGCTCGAAGTCACCGGCGAGGGGCTTGCCCGTATCGCGTGGCACATTGGCAACCGCCATACGCCTTGTCAGATCGAGGATGTGCGGCGGGTGATCCAACGTGACAAAGTCGTCCGCGATATGCTGCACCAGATTGGGGCGAATACGCGCGCGATCCGTCAGCCGTTCGTGCCCGAGGGTGGTGCATATGGCCATGGGCGCACCCACGGCCACGACCATACCGCAACCCATAATTACCATGAACATGCACACTGAACACTGAACACATCCTGACGCTCGCCCAGTGTTTTTCGCCCGCCTATCCGGTGGCCGCGTTTGCATATAGTCACGGGCTTGTGTGGGCGGTGGAAAGCCAGCAGGTTACCTGTTGCCACAGTTTGAAGGACTGGTTGGATACCATTCTAAGCTTTGGCGCGGGCTACAGTGATGCGCTATTTCTGGCGGCGGCCGACCGTGCAGATGATCTGCGTGAGATAGACGCCATTGTTCGCGCCTTTGCGGCCTCCGCAGAGCTGCTGAAAGAAACGGTGTTGCAAGGTGAAGCTTTCGCAAAGGCAACGAGAGAGATTTGGCAATTGACCTTGCCGGGCGTGACTTACCCGGTCGCAGTCGGGCATGCTGCGCACTTGCGAGGGTTGCCGCTTGATTTGACGCTGACAATGTTTCTGCAAGCCTTCCTGTCAAACCTCGCAACCGCGGGCATACGGCTTGTCCCTCTTGGTCAAACAGAAGCTCAAAGTCTCATCAAAGCGCTGACACCGCTGTGCATGGAGGTGGCTGATAAAGCACAAGCAGGTAGCTTGGCTGACCTGTCCTCAACAGCCTTCATGGGTGACATCGCGTGATGAAACACGAAACTCAGTATTCAAGGAATTTTCGCACATGACAGCTTCAAACGTCCCCTTGCGCGCGGGCATCGGCGGCCCTGTTGGTCCTAGTAAGACAACGTTAACAGCCGGGCTTTGAGTGCCACCCCTTCTATCGGTGTTATCACCAATGACACCACACTCAGGAAGATGCTGAAGCGCTAATGCGGATGCAGGTGCTACAGCAAGAGAATGCGTCCAAATTTGCCCACAGTTTTTTTGCGCACTCAAACAAGGTCAGGGAGTGGGCTAAGTTGTCGAATTCCTTGCCCAAATAGGTGGCCTAGACATTGACGCATTGCATAATCATCAGTCCCATGGGGCTTAGCTTTCCATAGAACATCTGCTTGGATCAAGACCGCGAGGCAAGGTTCAGGCCATCGTGAAAAAATACTATAGAATGCAACTGCGGCGAATGTCGGGTTGCAGGGGGATCGCGCCTAAAGCCTCCCGCCTTTAACCTGAGGCATCTCTTGTCGCCAATGCCGCAAGAGCGTTGCGGGCGTGGCAGGGTCTTGGTGAGTCAAGTTTAAGGCGGGGCGCTCTAAATCCATTCGAAATCAGCAACGCTCCCATGACTCCGAGGTCTAAAAGTCGCGAAATATGGTCGAAAACTACTTCAAAAAGATCAAGGTACTCAGGGTAATAGCCACACGCCACAACAAAATAGATTACAGATATGCAGTCAACAAGAAGCAAGCCGTAACACTCATCGCAGTACGGTGATTGTCCACAGGCCCTAGCTTTAACATAACACACCGGGTTCAAAAACCGATGTCGCGCTTTCAAAAAGTCAGAGCCGCTGGAACGCTGCTTCCTGCTCCGCCGACCAGCGCACGCGCAAGTCAAAGCCGTCATCGGTTTGCGTCTCTTCCAGCACGACATCCTGATCAAAAAGCCACGCCCGCTTGCGCCCTTGCGCAAAACTCAGGGTCAGGTCCGCTTCGCGCAGCGCACCTTGCAATGCCGTGCCCACCGCATGTTGCAGATCGTCCAGCCCTTCGCCGGTGATCGCAGAGATGGCGAGAACATCGTCATCACGCGCGGCGCGCGCGCGCACCGCATCCGCGCGATCCGCAGGCAACAGATCAAGCTTGTTCCATACTTCGAAGCTGCGCGTTTCCGGCGGCACGCCAAGCGAGGTCAGGATTTCACGCACATCGCGCGCCTGCTCTTCCGTCTCGGCATGCGAAATGTCGCGGACGTGCAGGATGATATCGGCGGCCAGCACTTCTTCGAGCGTGGCCCGAAAGGCCGCGACAAGTTCGGTTGGCAGATCGGAGATAAAGCCCACCGTATCGCTGAGGATAATCTCGGGGCCATCCATCAGTTCAAGCGAACGCATGGTCGGGTCGAGCGTGGCAAAAAGCATGTCCTTGACCATCACATCGGCACCGGTCAGCCGGTTGAACAGCGTGGATTTACCAGCGTTGGTATATCCCACCAGCGCGACAATCGGATACGGCACCTTGGCGCGCGCGGCGCGGTGCAGGGCGCGGGTTTTGACGACTTTCTCAAGCTGTCGGCGCAGGCGAACAAGATGGTCGTCAATCGCGCGGCGGTCCGCCTCGATCTGTGTTTCGCCCGGTCCACCGACGAATCCGAGACCGCCGCGCTGGCGCTCAAGGTGCGTCCATGCGCGCACCAGCCGCGTGCGTTGATAGTTAAGCGCGGCCATCTCGACCTGAAGCACACCTTCACGGGTGGCAGCACGGTCCGAGAAAATCTCGAGAATCAGCCCCGTCCGGTCAAGCACTTTGACCTTCCACGCCTTTTCAAGGTTGCGTTGCTGGACAGGCGTAACAGGCCCGTCCACAAGCACCAGCTCGATTTCGTTGTCTTCGAGAATTTGGCGGATTTCCTCGATTTTGCCCGAACCGAAAAGGTAACCGGCACTGACCGTGCGCAATGGCACGACATTGGAACCGATGACCTGAATGTTCGGCAAAGCCTCGGCCAAGGCGACAGCTTCGGCCAATGCGGGGTCCGCATCGCGCCGGTTTTGATCGGATTTTATGTCGGGATGCAGGACCCATGCACGCGTTTGCGCGGGGCCGTCCGACTCGTCTATCTGGAATTGAGCTTTACTCAAGAAGCCTCTTCGCCCTCATATAGGCTGATCGGTTGGCTTGGCATGATGGTTGAAATTGCATGCTTGTAGACCAGTTGCGACTGACCGTCGCGACGCAACAGAACACAGAAATTATCGAACCATGTGATCACGCCTTGCAGCTTGACCCCGTTGATCAGAAAAATTGTGACCGGTACTTTGGTTTTGCGTACGTGGTTCAGGAATGCATCCTGAAGGTTCTGTCTGTCAGACGCCATTTACGATTCTTTCGTTTATTCTTGCTATTTGCCGTCGTTGGCCCGCTAAGCACCAACTATGAAGACCGAATTGGGAAGTTTCCACCCCAAATCCCCCCATTTGGCAAGATGGCAGTCATTCTCGTGTCACGCGCGCCACAGGTCAGGTGTCAAAAGGGCGATGATCGCGAGGGTTTCAAGCCGCCCCAAGACCATCGCGGCGCATAGAATGGCTTTGGCGCCCAAGCTTAGTTCAATCAACGTGATAGGTGTATCTGCGGCCACCTGTGTCAGCGGTCCCGTTGTTGACAGCATCGCGATGGACAACACCAGCGCATCTTCAAAGCTGACCCCGACCAAGGCCAGCGCCAGTGTCACGGCGGCGAATGACAGCGCAAAGAGCATGAAAAACACCCAGGCAATAAACGCCCCGCCCGATTGCAAACGCCGCCCCGCAGCCCCTGCACCGCTGACGGAATGGGGATGCACCAACTGCTCCATCTCGCGCACACCATTGCGATAAAGCGCAAACACGCGCAACAGCTTGACCCCGCCCGCCGTTGTGGCCACCCCGCCACCGATCAAAGCCAACCCCATCAGAATGAGCCCCGGCGTGCGCAGCCCTGACCAGCTTTGCGCATCGGCCCAGTAGTCAGAGACGAAACCGGTGGTCGAGAGAAAGGAAATCACCGTAAACACGCCCCCCCAAAGCCCGGCAAGCGCGGTGGTGACGGGCGTTTCGCTTTGCATGTCGTAGGTCGCCAGAAAATGCCGCAGGAACAGCACCAGCGGCACCAGCACCACAAATGCCATACCGATGCGAAATTCTGGATCGGTGCGCAACCCGCCCTGGGCAGACGTCACCGTATCGGAGGAAAAAGTCAGACGCGACAACGCAAACAGCATGAAAAGCGCCATAGCAACCTCGGCGGCGATCCCGCCCGAACCGCCGCCTCCCCCGCCGGTCGCGGAGATACCGGACGTGGCCATGACAGACATCGCATGAGCAAGCGCCTCAAGTGCGGCCTGGCCGGTATAGATCAGCAATAGCCACAAAATCAGCGTCAGCCCTGCATAGAGCGGAACAAGCGTGCGCACTGCGCGCCCGATCCGCTGGCGTGGACTGAGCGGGGTCATAATGTTGGAATAATGCTCGCGCCGCCCCGGTTCTGCCTGTGCCGTCACCTCGAAACCGCCCAGATTGAGCGGCGCAAGAATGGCCACGGCAGCCACCCACATAAGCATTCCACCCATCCAGCCCACCTGCGCGCGCCACAGATGCAACGTGTCTCCCAGACGCGCAGGATTGTCAAAAAGCGTGGCCCCCGTGGTGGTCAGCGCGCTCAGCATCTCGAAATAGGCGTGGGCGAAACGGGTTGTCGGCAGGGCTTCGACAAAGGGAATTGCCAGCACCACAGGCAGGAACACGAAGGCCGAAAACAGTGATAGAAGCGGGCCAAGCGTGCCATGGCGCGGTCTGCGGCCCGCATGGGCCACCCCGATCAGCAAAAACGTGACAGTGCCCAAAACCCCGGCGTAAAAGAACGCCTGCGCCGTGCTGTGGGCATTGATCGCAAGCGCATAGCCGGCCGGCACGAACATCGACAGACACGCCACACCGAACATCAGCAAAAACAGCGGCAGTTGCAGCAGTTCACGGCGAAGATAGCTTGGTCGGCGCACGCAGGATGGCCCTTTCTGGCGAAATGTCGCGGGTTAGAAGAAGTCGATGGAAACCTGCATCAGCTGCTCGAGCTTTGCCACATCCTTTGTCAGCACAAAGGCGGCAATCACGTCGCCCTCTTCAATGCGGGTGTTGCCCCATGGCCGGATGACCTCTTTGCCCTTGCGCACGGCCCCGATCAACGCGCCTTCGGGAAAGTCGATCTCGCTGATCAATTTGCCCGCCATCGGCGAAGTTGACAGCACTTCGGCCTCGATCACTTCGGCTTCGGCGTCCCCGATGGAATAGACGGCGCGGACCCGCCCGTGGCGCATGTGGCGCAGAATCGAGCTGACGGTGGTGGCGCGCGGATTGATATAGGCGTCGATGCCCAGGGGTTGCATGAGCGGCACAAGCGTCGGATCGTTGATCAGGGCGATGACATAATCACACCCCTCGGCTTTGGCGCGCACACACGCCAGCATGTTGGTCTTGTCGTCGTCTGTAACGGCAAGCATGGCATCGGCGCGGTTGATGCCCGCTTCGGCCAGCAGCGCCGCATCCAGCCCGTCACCGTTAAGCACAATTGTGCGCTCCAGCGCCTCTGCGGCGCGTTCGGCTGCTGCGCGGTTTTTCTCGATCACCTTGGTGCGCACCCGCTTGGCATTTCGTTCCAGCTTTAACGCCACGCTGAGGCCGACATTACCGCCTCCCACAAGAACGATGCGTTCCTGACTTGAGGACGTCTTGCCGAAAATTTCCATCGTGCGGGAGATGTCATCGCGGTGAACGAAAATATAGCAATCATCGCGCTCGAACAGCTGGTCCTGAGGTTCGGGGGCAAACAGTTTTCGTTCCCGCCGCACGCCGACCACAACCGCCCGCAGGGTCGAGAAAAGATCCGTGAGCTGTCGCAGCGGGGTGTTGAGAACCGGACAATCCGCATCCAGCGTGATGCCCAGAAGCTGTGCGTGCCCGTCCATGAAAACTTCGGTGTCAAATGCGGCGGGAGCCGACAGGCGTTGGAGTGCGGCGGCGGCCACCTCGCGTTCGGGGCTGATCACCACGTCGATGGGCAGATGATCGCGCCGGTACAGATCGGCGTAGATCGCATCAAGATAGGACTGTGCGCGCAGGCGGGCGATCTTGCGGTTGATGCCGAAAACGGAATGGGCAACCTGACAGGTGACCATGTTCACCTCGTCCGAGTGGGTCGCGGCGATGATCATATCCGCATCCGCCGCCCCCGCGCGTGCTAGCACGTCCGGGTAGCTTGCAAATCCGGCGACGCCCTGCACATCGAGCGTATCGGTGGCGCGGCGGACCAGATCGGTGTTGCTGTCCACTACGGTCACGTCGTTACGCTCTCCCGACAGGTGGCGCGCGATCTGCCAGCCGACCTGCCCTGCGCCGCATACGATAATTTTCATGACCGGATGATCCCCTGCTGCGCGGGCGTGAGCGTGCGCCCTGCGTGTGCCTGAACGCGCCAGAGATGGCAGATGGTCGCGATGGGGTCAATTCAATTGTCAGATGTGTGCAGCTCTGGCATTGTGGAGGAATGTATAAAATAGTTCTGCCGTTTCTGCTTTTTGCCGCCTGCGCGCCGCTCCAGACCAATTACAAGGTGGGGGCGAGCGTCACGCAGCTTAACCGCGACCAGACCCAATGTGATGTGCGCGCAGAACGCGATGTGCCAACGCGTTTGCAGGTCCGGCGGTTGCCGCCCGAGTTTGTGCCAGCGCGCAAAGTTTGCCGCAAAAACGGTAAATGCCGCATTATCGAAGGCTATTGGATGCCGGGCGAGACAGTTACCTACGATCCAAATCGGAACTTGCGCGCGCGGGTCGCACAGCAATGTATGGCGGATCGCGGCTATGCGCCTGTTTCGATTCCGGTGTGCAGCGACGCGGTGCGCGCTGCAGCACCGGCGCGCGCGACAACCCGCCTGCCCCGCCTGACCGACAACTCCTGCGTGATCCGCAACCGCGACGGCAGCTTCCAGATCGTCAACGCCGGTTGAAGATGTGACCGCCGGACCGGGGCCAGCCCCGGACCCCGGAATATTTTCAGCCAAAAGAAATGGGCATTTGCATCTCAGGCGTCATCCACATGGGCGATACGAGTGCCGGATTTGGCGGAGGTGACCACGCCGAGACTCTTGAGCTTGCGGTGCAGCGCCGAGCGCTCCATGCCGACGAAATTTGCCGTGCGCGAGATATTGCCGCCGAACCGGTTGATCTGGGTGAGCAGATATTCGCGCTCGAACGCCTCGCGCGCCTCGCGCAAAGGCAGGCTGGCCATCGCGCCCGACAGCACAACGCGGCCTTCTTCATCGCCGTGATCTTCCTCTCCCGGTAATTCGCGCGCCTCGATCGGAGCGGTTCCTTCGCCGAGGATCAGCACACGCTCTACCAGATTTTTGAGCTGGCGTACGTTTCCGGGCCAGATCATCGTTTGCAATAGCGCCTGCGCATCGTCTGAGATCTCGCGTTGGGGCAGCCCTTGGGAGGCATTGAATTCGGCGATAAAATGTTCCGCGAGAAGGGGGATATCCTCGCGCCGCTCGGCCAGCGACGGCACCGCGATCGGGACGACGTTGAGCCGGTGATAGAGTTCCTGACGGAAGCGATCTGCCTCGATCTCGATAACCAGATCCCTGTTTGTGCTTGAGATAACCCGCAAATCCACGCGCACCTTGTCGTTGCCGCCAACGCGGGTGAACTGCTGGTCCACCAGCACGCGCAAGATTTTGGATTGGGTGCCCAGAGGCATGTCGGCCACCTCATCGAAGTAGACCACACCGCCATGCGCCTGCTCCAAAAGGCCCGGCTCTACCCCGCGTTCGGCTGTTTCACGGCCAAACAGGACTTCTTCCATCCGGTCGGGAGACACACCGGCGCAGTTCACCGTGATAAAGGGCGCGGAGGCGCGCGCGGAATTGGTATGGATATAGCGCGCGGCTACTTCCTTGCCTGAACCCGCAGGACCGGTGAGCATTACGCGACCGTTGGATTTGGTGACCTTGTCGAGCTGGCTCACCAGCGTGCGGAAGGCGGCGGAATTGCCGATCATATCCATGTTCGCCGTGTCGCGTCGTTTGAGGCTGAGGTTCTCGCGGCGCAAGCGCGATGTTTCCATGGCGCGGCGGATCACCACGAGCAGCTGATCTATATTGAAGGGCTTTTCGATGAAATCATACGCCCCCTGTTTGATCGCCGCGACGGCAATTTCCACGTTACCGTGACCCGAAATTATGACCACCGGCACATCCGGATTATCCCGCTTGACGGTCTTGAGAATGTCGATCCCGTCCATCTTGCTGTCTTTGAGCCAGATATCGAGGATCATCAGTGCAGGCGGCTCGGTGTTGACCGCCTGCATGGCGTCATCGGAATTACCGGCAAGTCGCGTGGCATAGCCCTCGTCTTCGAGAATATCGGAGATCAGTTCGCGAATGTCGCGCTCATCGTCTACGATTAGGATGTCACTCATGCTCAAATACTCCTCGTTTGGTTCAGATATCGCCCAGCGGTAGTTTTATTTCCGCCATGGCGCCAAAATGGTTTTGCCCGTCAAAGACAGGCGCGTCGGTAAGGGTCAGGCTGCCGCCATGCTCTTCGATGATTTTCTTGACGATGGGCAGGCCAAGGCCGGTCCCCTCGCTGCGGTTGGTCACATAAGGCTCGAACAGGCTGGCGCGGTCTTCGGGCAGACCGGTGCCATTGTCCGCAATGGTGATGCGGGCGGTTTTGTCCACGACCGCGAGGGTCACATGAACCTGTGGAGCCAGATCATCTGGCGGACTGTTTTCTTTCAGCGCATCAATAGCTTCGCCCGCGTTCTTGATCAAGTTTGTAAGCGCCTGCGAGATCATCGTGCCGTCGATCATCGCGGGGATTGCCTCTGCTGGCAGATCGGCGCGCACCTTGATATCGGGGCGGCCTGTCTGCTGAAGCAGCACCGCATCGCGCACCAGTTGGCGCAGATCCTGCGGCCTGCGCTCCGGTTCGGGCATGCGCGCGAATTTCGAGAATTCATCGACAATACGGCGCAGATCGCCTGTCTGGCGAATAATCACGCCGGTCAGCTGATCCAGACTGTCTTTGTCCCCGCCCAGTTTCGGGCCGAATTTGCGTTTGATCCGTTCCGCCGAAAGCTGGATCGGCGTGAGCGGGTTCTTGATCTCGTGCGCGATACGGCGGGCCACGTCACCCCACGCGGCCATCCGCTGTGCGCTGACCAGATCGGTCACATCATCAAACGCGACAACATAGCCTTCGAGGCGTCCGTCGTCGGTCCGCCGTGTGGACATCCGCACCAGAAGATTTTCTGTTCGCCCCTGTCGCGACACCTTGACCTCTTCCTGCGCTGCTTCGGCGGGGCCGGTGGTGACTGAATTGAACAACGGCCCGAATTCAGGAACCGCGACCGAAAGCGCCAGAGATTGCTGGTACTCTTCCCAGTGCAGCAAGCGCATGGCGGAGCGGTTGACGAAGGTGACCCGCCCCTCGGGATCCAGCCCCACTACGCCGGAAGTGACCGACGACAGCACTGAATCAAAGAGACGCCGACGGCGTTCGATCTGGCGGGTGTTGTCCAAAAGCGTGTTGCGTTGGCCTTTGAGCTGCCGGGTCATCTGGTTAAAGTAGCGGCCAAGCATCGCGATTTCGTCATCGCCGTCATCCTCGCGCACCTGCACGTCCAAATCGCCCGCGCCAACCTGTTGGGCTGCCCCCGTCAGACGCCCCACCGGCCCTGACAGCCGCTCCGCGAACCAGAGACCAAGCCAGACAGCCGCCAGAATGATGATGACCGCAAAGGCAAGATACAACAGCCCGAACTCGAACAGCATCCTGCCGCGTTCGCTTTCGAGTTGCTGATACAGACGGATGGTCTCTTCGGTTTCGTCCAGCAGGCTCAGAATCTCGCCGTCTACGTCGCGGCTGATATAGAGGTAACGATCCACAAAGGAGCCGAGCCGCACAAGCGCGCGGAATTCGTTGTTGGCCCAGTCTTCGATGATGCGCACGGATTGTTCTGTGGCGGCGGTAATATCTTCGGCAGAGGGCGGATCATAGTCGAAGAGATACGACCGGTCGCCCCGTGCGCGAATCTCGGCGGTGCCGTCGATCAGGTACGCTTCGCGCAGGCCGCGCTGGATTTGGCGTTGACCCTCCCCCAAAAGCTCGCTGTCGGACAGGTCGATGCCGCCGCGCCGCGCGCGATCAATGCTGCGTGCCAGCGTCCGCGCGTCGGCGCGCAGACCTTCACGCTCTTCCTCGGCATAAGCCTGCGCGGCCAGCAGCGAATTACCGACCACTTCGCGCACGCGTTCCGAAAACCAGCTTTCGATCCCGACATTTATAGTGAGGACGGCAAAAACAGCGACCGAAACGGTGGGAATCAACGCCATCAACGCAAACACACCCGTCAGCCGCAAATGCAGGCGCGAGCCTGCGGATTTGGCCCGCCGCGCCGCGATCAGGCGGGCAACTTGGGCCAGTACAAGGGCCGCAACGACAAGAATATAGATAAGATCAAGCAGCAAAATCAGACGCAGGAAATTGGTGCTGCCCTGATCAAGCGGCCCAAGCGCCAGATAGGTCACCAGCGCCAGAACAGGTCCCAGCACCACCAACCCGAAGTTGAGCGCCGCCCGAACGCGTTTGAGCCGTCGCAGACGGTTCAGTCGCGTCACCATAGAACTTAGTGTACGGGGCGCCACGCCACTGCCCTCACCTGATGTGGTGCAAGAAGCACCGACCGCCATATTTTGTGGTCCTGATCAAGGTTGTCCCCTGATGGCCACGGTTATGTGGCAGTTTTACATCATTTTTCTACCGCGTGTAACCTCTATTTCAAGATCTGTGATTTTCTTTCTCAAAGTATTCCTGTTGATCCCCAAAAGCTCCGCACATTTGGCCTGATTCCCTGAGGTTGCAGCCAATGCAACCTCGATCAACGGGCCTTCGAATTCGCGTAGAATCCGCTGATAAAGGCCCGGAGGCGGCAACATATCGCCGTGCAATTCGAAATACCGCCTGATGTGTCGCTCCACGCTGGCACCCAGCTTCTCGGTATTGCCCGAAACGCGGATGGGCTCCGGTCCGGGTTCGCCGCCGACAATCTGCTTGGCCTCGGCACTGGTAATCTCGCGATTACGGCTGGTAAGCGAGAGCTGCCGCATGGCGTGTTCAAGCTGTCGCACGTTGCCGGGCCAAGGATAATTGTTAAACACTTTCGCGGCTTCGTCAGACAGAATCCGCGGGCCTGCGGCGGCAGTGTCGGTTTTTTCCAGAAAATGTGCTGCCAGAAGCGGAATATCGTCCACACGATCGCGCAGCGCCGGAACATGCAGCGTCGCCCCCGAAAGCCGGTAATAAAGATCGCGGCGCAGCTTGTCTTCGGCGTTTTCGCCGCCCGGATCGGTTTGCGAAGTGGCGATAAAACGGGGCTGGTCATCCGTTTGCGCGTCCATCATCCGGGCAATGCGGGCCTGTACCTCATCTGGAAAATCCCCGATCTCGTCGATTAAAAGCGTGCCGCCCCGAACCCGCGCCAGAACCCGCGCCGGGCCTTCCATATCGCGCAGGTCCGCTTCGGTAACGGTGACGAAAGGCAGGCTGCGCCGGTCCGACAGATCATGGATTGCGCGCGCAATCAGCGATTTCCCAGTGCCGCTTTCGCCCCAGACCAGCACCGGCAGATCGGCGTTCATCACCTGCGCGATCATACGATAGAGCGCCTGCATTACCGCTGTGCGCCCCACCATGGGCAAATCGTCTTCCTCCCGAGCCATGGGCCGTTCGGTCGATCTGCGCGGCCTGTCCGCGCGTTCCAACGCGCGGGCCGTGCGTTTCATCAGATCGGGCAAATCAAACGGTTTGGGAAGGTAGTCATACGCCTGCGCTTCGGCGGCTTTGATCGCGGTCATGATGGTATTTTGCGCCGAGATCACGATAACCGGAAGATCGGGGCGATCGGCGGCGATTTTCGGCAACATTTCCAACCCGTTACCGTCCGGCATGGCGACGTCTGTGATCACCACGTCGCCCTTGCCCTCACCGACCCAGCGCAACAGCGTTGTCAGGCTTGAGGTGGCATGCACCTTACACCCTGCCCGCGTCAGCGCCTGCGTCAGAACTGTGCGGATCGTACGGTCGTCATCCGCGACCAGAACTGTACCGTCCATGGATTAATCCTCTTTCTCGGGCGTTATTGCAGCCTTCATTTGCTTCCCGTCCGCGCACGGCAGGGAAATCCGGAAAACAGTGTGACCCGGAACAGATGTGACCGAAATCCAGCCGCCGTGCTCCAGTATAATTTTGCTGACCAATGCAAGCCCCAGACCGGTGCCGTTTTCGCGCCCTGAAACAAAGGGATCGAACACATCGCCCTTGATGCTCTCGGGCAGACCGGGACCATCGTCTATCACCTCGATCTGCAAGGGCAGCAGTTGTCCACTGCCATCCGCGCGACGCAGACGAAATGAGCGATCATAAAAGCTGTGCAACCTGATGGTCCCGCCGTGCTGTCCGGCGGCTTGGGAGGCGTTTTTGAGCAGGTTGAGAACCACCTGCACCAGCTGGTCCTTGTCACCACACGCCAACGGCAGGGAAGGGTCGTAATCCTCGATTATTTTCATCTGCGCGCCAAAGCCCAGCAATGCGGAACGGCGCGCACGATCAAGCACATCGTGCAGATTAACAGGCGCACGTTCGGGTTCGGTAAGATTGCCGAACTGTTCAACACGCTCCAACAGCTTCACGATGCGGCGGCTTTCGGTCACGATCAGATCGGTCAGCTCCAGATCATCCTTGCGCAAATTCATGCTGAGCAGCTGTGCCGCGCCCGTGATGCCGGCAAGCGGGTTCTTGATTTCATGCGCCAGCATTTCGGCCATGCCGATGGCGGATTTGGCGGCGGATTTTACCGATTGGTTCTGCGTCATCCGCCCGGCCAGTTCGCGCGGCGATATCATCAGGATCATCACCCCGTCCGAGCCTGACAGGGGGGCGATCTGTAACTGTGATTGCAGCGGCGGGCGTTGGCCGCTGCCCACGTCTACGTCATTCACGAAAAGTGGCGTGCCGGTATCGCGGGCGCGCGCAAATGCGTCTTCCAACGGCGCATCGACGGCAATCATATCCCACACGGGGACACCTCTCACCGCCTTGGCCGAAGCGTTGAGAAACCCTTCGGCGGCGGCGTTGATGTCGGCGATGGTATCGTCACGGGCCACCAGAAAAGCCGGCACAGGCAGGGACGCCCAAAGGGCGCAATCATCTGCTTGGGTGACTTCGGGCGATTTGTTGGGCTGCACACTCATGCGGCAATATCCTTTGGCGTGCCTGACAGCGCTTGCGGCAACAGTGCTTTGACTGCCTGCGCGCTGCGCGCAGTCAGAACGCGGCGGCGCAGATCGGCTGGCGTGGCTGCATGATCCATGTACCAGCCCAGATGCTTGCGCGCGACACGCAGGCCAAGATCGGCACCGTAAAATTGCAAGATGCCATCATAATGGCCCAGCACCATTTCACCAAATGCCTCTGCTTGGGGAATGACCGGCGCGGTGGTGCCGTATAGATGATGTGCGATCTGCGCCAGCAGCCACGGTCGGCCCTGAATACCGCGCCCGACCATAATGCCCGCCGCACCCGATTGCGCCAGTGCCAGTTGCGCCGTTACGGCGTCGATAATATCGCCATTGGCGATGACGGGGATATCCACCGCATCGACTATGGCGCGGATGGCAGCCCAATTGGCGCGGCCTTTGTAGAACTGGCATCTTGTACGCCCGTGAATCGTAATCATCTGCACACCCGCCGCTTCGGCCCGCTGCGCGATGGGGGCAGCATTCAGCATAGCGTCATCCCACCCCAGCCGCGTCTTCAAGGTCACCGGCACATCGACCGCCGCGACGACCGCCTCGATCAGCGACAGCGCGTGATCGGGCGTTTTCATCAGGGCCGAACCGGACGCGCCCTGGGTGACTTTTTTGGCAGGACAGCCCATATTGATGTCGATGATCCGTGCGCCCTGCCCTGCAAGCATTTTCGCGGCCTCGGCCATCGGCGCGGCCTCCCGTCCTGCGATCTGCACGGCGGTGCCGGACAGCCCAAGGCCCAGCTCGGCTTTTTCCCTCGTGCCGGGCCTTGCGCTCAGCAATTCACCGGAGGCAATCATCTCGGACACCACAAGCCCCGCGCCGAAGCTGCTCACAAGGGAGCGGAACGGCAGATCGGTAATGCCCGCCATCGGAGCAAGAAAAACAGGCGGTGAAACGTCGAGTGGAAAATTCATGAACCTGTGCTTAATCATTGGGCGTTGATTTAGGGTTAGAGCACCATAGGCCAAAGCACAACTTTTCAGGCAACAGGAGGCGGATGGTTTGCAAGCATTGCCCGTTTTTTAGGCGATGTACCGTGCGACGTGCATCTTGCGCGGTGATTGCGCCGCCGCGCGTGATTTTCTATGAGATAGGACAGGCAACCGGAAAGGAGCCGTTATGCGCGTGTGCGCTCTAATTGTGGCCGCCGGACGCGGCACCCGTGCGGGCGGTCCGCGCCCCAAGCAATGGCAACCTCTGGCGGGTGCGCGGGTGATTGATCACACGCTTGACGCTTTTTCGGGGCATCCGCGGGTGGACCAGATTGCACTGGTTTTGCACGCCGACGACATGGGCGAAGCCGCTTTTTTCGAGGAGCAAGGTATCGCCGTGGTTCAGGGCGGTGCGGAGCGGGCGGATTCCGTGCGCGCAGGGCTGTCGCTTGCCCCAGATTGCGATGTCGTGCTGATCCACGATGCGGCGCGACCCTGTGTGAGCGCGCAGATCATCGACGATGTGCTCGACGCTTTGTGCGATAGCCAGGGCGCAGCGCCCGGGCTGCCGATCACAGATGCGCTTTGGACCGGTGCGGAGGCGCGCGTCACCGGAACGCAGGACCGCACCGGCCTGTACACCGCACAAACGCCGCAGGGTTTTCGCATGCCCGCCATTTGCGCCGCCCATGCGGCCTATGACGGGCCTGCCGCCGATGATGTGGCGGTGGCGCGCGCGCACGGGCTGACGGTTGCCATTACGCAAGGCAGCGAAGATAACCTGAAAATCACAACCGCGCCGGATTTTACCCGCGCGGCCCGCATATTGGAGAACACGATGGATATACGCACCGGCAACGGATTTGACGTACATGCCTTTGGCGAGGGCGATCATGTGATGCTGTGTGGCGTGAAAATACCACATGATCAGGGGCTACTGGGCCACTCTGACGCGGATGTGGGCCTGCACACGATTACCGATGCGATCTATGGCGCGCTGGCGGCGGGCGACATCGGCACCCATTTCCCCCCTTCTGATCCGCAATGGAAAGGCGCGCAAAGCCATATCTTCCTGCGCCATGCAGGGGATATGGCGCGCAGTGAAGGATTCACTCTCACCCATGTGGATTGCACCCTTATTTGCGAACACCCCAAGGTTGGTCCCCACGCCGCCGAGATGCGTGCCGCGGTCGCCGGGATGCTCGGGATCGAGGTGGCGCGCGTGTCGGTCAAGGCCACCACCTCCGAGCGGCTTGGCTTCACCGGTCGTGGCGAAGGCATCGCCTGTATGGCCACTGCAACACTGGTGAAATCATGACGCTCGCCCGGATGACCGGCACGGTTTTAGGTGTTGGATACCTTAAACCCGCGCCCGGCACATGGGGATCGCTGGTGGCATTACCGTGGGCGTGGGCGCTGCATGTAATTGGCAGTTTTCCCCTGCTGGCGGTGGCAATCGTTGTGGCATCTCTGACGGGCTGGTGGGCCACATCAAAGATGACCGCAGGCAGCGACGATCATGATCCCTCCGAGATTGTGGTGGATGAAGTGGTCGGCCAATGGATCGCGCTTTTGCCGCTGTCCATCGCAAGCTGGCGCATGGGAATTGACATTACGGTGATGTGGCCGGGATGGATTGCGGCCTTTGTACTGTTCCGGCTTTTCGACATCTGGAAGCCCTGGCTTGTCGGTTGGGCCGACCGGCGCGGCGATGCTTTGGGCGTGATGCTAGACGATGTAATTGCCGGTATCTTTGCCGCCATCGGTGTTGTCATCCTGGCGGGGATTTCACATGGGATCTTCTGATCTGGCCGCTGATATCCTTGCCCTTGGCCAAGCGCGCGGCGTGATGATTGCCACCGCCGAAAGCTGCACGGCGGGACTGCTGTCTGCCGCCTTGACCGATCTCCCCGGTTCCTCGAACGTGTTCGAGCGGGGGTTTGTCACCTACACAAACGCGGCCAAGGTCGAAATGTTGGGCGTGTCGCAGGCGACATTGGAGGCTGTGGGTGCGGTGTCGCAGGAAATCGCCGCGCAGATGGCGGCGGGCGCGCTGGCGCATAGCCACGCGCAGCTAAGCGTGGCCATCACCGGCATCGCAGGCCCCGGCGGATCAGAACACAAACCCGAAGGCCGCGTTTGTTTCGGGCTGGCCGTGGCGGGGCATACACAGGCGCACACAGTCGAGTTTGGCCCATTGGGCCGCGATGCCGTGCGCGTGGCGGCGCGCGATCATGCGCTGGAAATGCTTATCAACGCGCTTCGGGACTTACCTGTGACGTAAACCGCACTAGGCCGTTTCGGGTGTGGTCTGTGAGAATCGCGCCGTCAGCGTGTCGAGTTCTGCGCCAATTGCCGCCTGCCATAACGCCTCCGACCGCTCCGGCCCAAGCAGCGCCTCGACCTTTGCACGCAGCTTGTTGCTGCGCGCCTCCAGCGTCATCGGCGCCATCAGATCGTGACGCAACCGGCGCACCCCGCCAGACGTAAGCGTAAACGTGACCTGCGACTGCGTTTCCGTCAGGGTTTCATCCGCGACCACCTCGATTTTTTCGCGCAGCGCGATAATGTCCGCATCTTTCGCCACCGCATCGCTGAAGTTTTCGATGGCACCGGTTTGATGGCCCAAAAGCACCATGGCGGCGGTATGGGCATAGCTGAACTTTACCGCGAGACCGGTTGCGGGGGCGGCAATATTGCAAACGCTCATCCAACGCGGATGCGTACGGATGCGTATGGCGGCGATGTTGTCAGGTTGGATATCTGCATCACCAAGCGTTTCGAGCATGGCGTGCAATCCGTGACAACAGGCGTGGAACTTGTGACTGATCGTGCTGATATGCCACGCTTTTTTGGGTAGTTTTACATCCGCCGCCTGCGCGTGATGGGTCGCGCCAAAGCCCAAATCACCCTCCAACCCGTCGGCTGCCGCACTCATTCCCGCTTGCGCCCAAAGGGCCGCCTCGACGCCGCTGCGCGCGGCAAGCCCTGCGTTAAGCGGTTTGGCCATGGTGCCGAACTGTGCCTTGATGCCGGACGCCATGCTGGCGCAAAGCCCCAAGGCATGACGGGTCTGCGCCGGCGACAGATCCAGCAGTCGCGCAGCGCCAAGCGCGGCACCAAAAGTGCCGGCAGTTGCGGTCTGGTGAAACCCCACCTGATAATGCTCACGGCCCAGCCAAAGCCCCACAAGAATCGACGATTCAATCCCCACAGCCGCCGCATCAACCGCATCGGTCAGCGGGGTATCCAGCGTTTCGGCCAGTGCGATCACCGCAGGCAACACCGCAACCGACGGGTGGCCGATGTGGGCGAAATGCGTGTCGTCGTAATCCAGCGCATGGCTCAGCGTGCCATTGACCAAGGCAGCAACCGCGGCGCCCGACGCGCCACCACCGAAAACATGGGCGGGGCCGTCCTCGACCATCTGCGCACGTTTGAAGGGTTGGAATTCAGCCTCTTGCGCGCCTGCAATCCCGCATGCCGCCCAATCGAACAAGGACAGGCGCATCATCGCTGCGGCCTCTTCCGGCACATCCGTCCGGTAGAATTTTATCAACTGATCGGTAATACCCATGGCGTCCTTCCTCACGACAAATGCGCCGTGTCCCGGCCATAAAGTGCATTGGCGCGCTTCTCAAACGCTTTGACGACCCGCTGCATCGCTTCGTTGAACACAACGCCGATGATTTTTTGCAAGATTGCGTTTTTGAATTCGAAATCCACGAAAAAATGTACCTTGCAGCCGCCCTCAATGTCTTCGAACGCCCAGTTCGAAATCATCTTTTTGAACGGACCGTCCAGATATTCGGTGTCGATCTTCATATCTTCCGGCCACAGCACCACACGGCTGGTAAACCGCTCGCGGAACACTTTGAAAGAAATAACCAAATCCGCGTCCATCACCCGATGATCGCCCTTGTCCACATCACTTCGGATGCGCGCAGCGGCGGTCCACGGCAGGAATTGCGGATAATTTTGCACATCGGCCACCAGATCGTACATCTGTCCGGCCGAATAGGGCAATACGCGGGTCTCTGAATGGGTTGGCATTGATTTCCTGTGCTCAGTTGCGTAGCGCTGTATCAAAGCCCGAAGGGCGGCACAATCAAGAGGTTCACCATGCCTGCGCGTCCTTATGTCATAGATGAAATGATCTCGGCGAAATCCATCGCGGCCCGTATCGAAGAATTGTGCCGTAACATTCAGGCGGAATTCGCGGACACGGATAAGCTGGTTGTGGTGGGCCTGCTGCGCGGCTCCTTCGTGTTTATCGCCGATCTGGTGCGCGAACTGGACCTACCGATCGAAGTCGATTTCCTGGAGGCCTCCAGCTATGGAGATGGAACGCAAAGCAGTCGCGAAGTCCGCATTCTCAAAGACTTGCGTGGCGGCATTGAAGGGCGCGATGTGCTTGTGGTTGAAGATATCGTCGATACCGGTCACACGTTGTTTCACGTCACCGGCCTGTTGCGTGCGCGCAAACCGGCGCGTCTGAAAACCGTGGCCTTGCTGGACAAGCCCTCCCGCCGCGAGGTGGATTTGCGCGCGGATTATATCGGATTCCAGATCCCCGACGAGTTTGTCGTGGGCTATGGCATTGATTATGCCCAACGCAATCGCAACCTGCCGTTCATCGGCAAGGTCCGCTTTACCGATGAAGACTGAGGCAAGACATGCTTGATCCGCGCCATCTTTTGCGCGCAAAACGCTGGGCGCAAAACCCGCCCTCGTGGGGGCGGGTCAAACTGGTGTTCGGTGTGATCATTGTCGCGCTGGTGATTATCGGGCTTGAGTATTTCGGCTTCTGGCCGGAGTGGGCCAAGGCCGAGAAAATCCCGCGCAAATTCTAAACCTCAGGCAACCCCCAACTTTTTATTTCGCGCCGCGCGCAGGCGCGTGAAATCATCGCCTGCGTGATAGCTTGACCGCGTAAGCGGTGTCGCCGAGACCATCAGAAACCCCTTGCCATAAGCCGCTTTTTCATAGGCTGCGAACTCGTCCGGGTGCACAAAGCGGTCCACACGGTGGTGTTTTGGCGTGGGTTGCAGATATTGACCAACGGTCAGGAAGTCGATGTCTGCGGCGCGCATGTCTTCCATCACCTGAATGACAGACTGGCGGTCCTCGCCCAGACCGACCATGATGCCCGATTTGGTGAACATCGACGGATCAAGCTCCTTCACCCGCTGCAACAGGCGCAGCGAATGGAAATAACGCGCGCCGGGGCGCACTTGGGGATACAGGCCCGGCACCGTCTCAAGGTTGTGATTGAATACGTCCGGACGCGCTTGCACGACTTTCTCAAGCGCCTCGGGAGCGCAGCGGATGAAATCGGGCGTCAGAATTTCGATTGTCGTGTCAGGGCTGCGGTGGCGAATCGCACGAATCGTCTGTGCGAAATGCTCCGCACCGCCGTCTTCGATATCGTCGCGGTCGACGGAGGTGATGACAACATGCTTCAGCCCCAGTTTTTGCACCGCCTCGGCCACGCGCCCCGGCTCGAACGCATCCAGATCGTCCGGCGGTTTGCCCGTGGCGATGTTACAAAAGGTGCATGCGCGGGTACAGACTTCGCCCATGATCATCATGGTGGCGTGGCCCTGGCTCCAACATTCGCCGACATTGGGGCATCCGGCCTCTTCGCAGACGGTGACCAACTTGTTATCGCGCATTATTCTTGCGGTGTCTTCATACCCCTTCCCACCGGGCGCGCGCACACGAATCCAGCTCGGCTTTTTCGGCTGGGGATTATCGGGCCGGCGCGCCTTTTCAGGGTGCCGCAGTTCGGGAACTTTCAGATCACGCATGAGAACCTCACTAGAGACGTGTTGCTCTTTCTAACATGCATTGCGCCGAACAAAAGACCAACACGCGATATTGTCGCTATCCGCAAAAAAGGGCGCAGCCGTTCACACGACAGCGCCCTAGCAGCCAAACCCGCGAATGCCCCGAAATCAGCCGATCATCGGTCCCTGTACGCCCGCGCTCTCTTCATAGTGGCGTTTAAGACGCATGAGCGCGATACGCAGGACAATCTTGCCTGAACGCGCCGACCAGCCAAGCCGCTTCTCCGCTGTCTCCAACCCTTCGAGAAAACAACAGCAGCGCAACGTCACATCCGAAAGCCCCGGTCCCAGATCCCTGATCGCGGCCAACACACGCGTGTGCGCACTCACGGTCGCAGGCGCACCTTCGGCATTCTCTGACGGCAAGGCAGAACCGCAGGTTGCTAGGAATTCCTCCCAGTTCTTGGTGATCTTGGGGGCCATCTGCGCCATCTCGAAGTCCTCGCGCAACCGTTCGCCAGCGCGCACAAGATCGTTGGTCAGAAACGTCTCGCCGTCTTTGTCACGGCGCCGCGCGAGGGCTGCCAGCGGGCTTTCTGCCAGCCCATAACGGATCCGGCGCGGGACTCCACGATCCTTGCTCTTCGCCTCTTCATAACTTTCGGGCGCGCCGGAGGCTTGGGCATTTTCCTGTCGGGCCATCAGATCGGCAAGGGCGCTACGGCCTGCCGCGCTGATCTGATAGCGCGTGATGCGCCCCGTCGTACCAGCCACGATCCAGCCTTTGAGGGCCATCGCCTCTGCAATGGTGCGATCGACAACACCGGTGCGGGTATCGGGGCCAGCCTGCCCGTCACGCACAATCACCGCTTTTTCCATTTCGGTCGCCACAGCCAGCACCGCGCCTGTCTCGCACAGGCGGCGCAACACGCGCACGGCCTGTCCTGAAAACTCGGTATCATCTGGCAGAGGGTCTTTGGTCACGCAGGCAGGCATCATCGCAACAGTTTTCCTTTTGATTGTTGCGGGAGATGCGCGCGCCGGTTCTTCGGCGGCCTCTCCCAGAGTTTTCAGCATGCCGTCGACAAGCGGATCATCACGCAGCGTCTCGACCCGCCGGATCTGGCGCAGCACCGTCGACGCATGGCACCCCTGCTGGCGTGCCAGCGCACGGATCGGCACGCCCTTCTCCGTATGGTCAAGATAATTCTGGACCGATCTGGGCACCCATCTCGGGACAGGTCCATGCGCGTGTCCCCGCGGATGTTCGTTTTGTTCAATATTGTGCCACACTCGCCCCATGGGTCAGCCCGCCTCCTTCCGCAAAACTTAAATAAAAGTAAACTCAACCCTTGAGAGAATTGGTTACCTATTGGTTAAAATCAGTCAGTCAGGACATCATTGTTTCTAAATGATAAACAATACTGAAGAGTCCGACCGCAGCTTTACAACTTCGCGCAACACTCGCAAAACTAGAACAATATGGGTCTTCAGGATCGCGCCAATCCGGCTTGCGATACGCCACAGGAGACTGATTCAATGCAAGATATCCACACCCTGCTCGCTGCGCTGCACCGCCCCCGCCTTTTGATGCGGGCAGCACGTATTGGCGCGCAGGATTACCGCCGCACGGCGCATTTACCGCGTCTTTTGGGATACGGTGTTTTGCCGCGGCACGGGCAGGCATTGATGCGGTTGATGGATATGGAGGCAGATCAGGAGCGCCTGCGCGGGGCGTCAGACGCGAGCTACAATCTGGTGCGGCATGTTGATATACTGATCGCCATCGTGAGCGAAGCGCGCGATCTGCGGGCCACTCAACACGGCGGCCCACAGCTTGCTTCGGTTACATAAAGCTGTCTGGCTCCGCAGCCTTGCGCCCGGCAACGAAAGCATCCAACGCCTCGCGGATCGCAGGGTCCAGCGCCGGTTGCTGATAATCGTTCAGCATCTTTTCGACACGCAGCGCCGCCAGCGTCTGCGTGTCGCGCGCGCCCTCGTCTTCCCATGTCTCATAAGGTTTGTAATCCAGCAGATCGGACTTCCAGAACGCGGTTTTAAAATTCTCCTGCGTGTGCGCGCAGCCCAGATAATGCCCGCCGGGGCCCACTTCGCGGATCGCATCCATCGCCTGGGCATTTACGTCCATCGAAACGCCCTGCGCCAGATGATGCAAGGTACCCAACTGGTCCGCATCCATCACGAACTTCTCGAAAGAGGACACAAGCCCGCCTTCGAGCCAACCGCAAGCGTGCAGCATAAAGTTCACCCCCGACAGCAACCCCATATTGAGCGAGTTCGACGTCTCGTAGGCAGCCTGCGCATCCGGCAGTTTCGAGCCACAGAATGATCCGGCAGAACGATACGGAAGGTTCAACCGCCGCGCCAACTGCCCCACCCCGTAGGTAATGTGCGCTGCCTCGGGTGTGCCAAACGTCGGCGCTCCCGAATTCATGTCGATAGAAGTAACAAACGCCCCCATGATAACGGGTGCGCCCGCGCGGATAAGCTGGCTATAAGCGATGCCGGCCAATACTTCGGCCAACACCTGCGTCAGCGTTCCCGCCACCGAAACCGGTGCCATCGCACCGCCCACGATAAACGGTGAAATAATACACGCTTGATTATTTTGCGCATAGACCTCCAGCGCGCCCATCATCACATCGTCGAACGTCATCGGCGAGTTGATGTTGATGAGCGATGTCATCACCGTGTTTTCCTGAACGAAATCCTTGCCGAACAGCACTTCGCACATGTCCACCGAATCCTGTGCGCGGCTGGGTTCCGTGACCGACCCCATGAACGGCTTGTCCGACAATGTCATATGCGCATACAGCATGTCCAGATGACGCTTGTTCACAGCAACATCCGTCGGCTCGCAAACCGTCCCGCCCGAATGGTGCAACCATTTCGACATATAACCCAGCTTCACGAATTTGCGGAAATCCTCCATCGTGGCATAACGACGGCCCCCGGCGACATCGCGCACAAAAGGCGGGCCGTAAACAGGTGCCAACACAAGGTTCTTGCCGCCAATCACAACATCGCGGTCACGATTGCGCGCAACCTGCGTATACTGCGACGGTGCTGTCTTGCACAATTCGCGCGCCAGCCCCTTGGGGATACGCACCCGTTCGCCCTGCACATCCGCACCCGCATTGCGCCAGCGCTCCAAAGCGCGCGGATTGTCAGGAAAATTCACACCGATCTCTTCCAGCACGATTTCTGCGTTTGCCTCGATAATCTCCAGCGCTTCTTGCGTCAGCACTTCAAAATTCGGGATGTTACGCTCGATATATTTCGCTGTCTCGAAAGACACCGCGCTACGGGCTGCGCGCCGCGCTGCCCCACCACCGCCGCGCGCGCGCCGTGCTGTTTCCGTCATGAGAATTCCCTTCCGGTGAAAGATTTACCTTCCGATTACCCTATCGCTCCGCCCGCGCCCACACAGATTGCGGCGGTCGCGGTAGAAAAGCGACATTCGCCCCCTTCCCCATTTCTTTTGGCACTAAATATCACGGGGTCTGGGGCAGCGCCCCAGTCTACGCTTGCCAGCCAGAACGGACCGTCCTAATCAGAGCGCATGACAGAACAAACCCATGACCGCCTCCTCATCATCGACTTCGGCAGCCAGGTTACGCAGCTTATCGCGCGCCGCCTGCGGGAGCTGAATGTCTATTGCGAAATCCACCCGTTCAACGTTGTGGATGATGCTTTCCTGCAAGAATTTAACGCCAAGGCAGTTATCCTGTCGGGTGGTCCGGCAAGCGTCGTTCACGAAAACGCCCCGCGTCCTCCTGCGGGCGTGTTCGAATTGGGTGTTCCGGTGTTGGGCATCTGCTACGGTCAACAGGTGATGATGCAAATGCTGGGCGGTCTGGTCGAGGGAGGCAAAATCTCCGGCGGCGGCGGTACCGCCGAGTTCGGCCGCGCCTATGTCGCACCGTCCTTAGAGAAAACCGGCCTGCTGCAAGGCTGGTTTGAAACAGAACGCGAGCAGGTCTGGATGAGCCACGGTGATCACGTCAGCCGTCTGGCACCCGGCTTCAAAGTCTACGGCACCTCGCCCAACGCGCCTTTTGCCATCACCGCAGACATTGATCGCGAGTTCTATGCCGTCCAGTTCCACCCCGAAGTACATCACACGCCCAATGGCCTGAAGTTCTTCGAGAATTTCATCCGTATCGCCGGTTTTACAGGTGATTGGACAATGAACGCCTACCGCGAGGAAGCGATCGAAAAGATTCGCGAACAGGTGGGCGATGCCCATGTGATCTGCGGTCTGTCTGGCGGCGTCGATTCGTCCGTGGCCGCCGCGCTGATCCACGAGGCGGTGGGTGATCAGCTTACCTGCGTTTTTGTCGATCACGGCCTTCTGCGCAAAAACGAGGCCGAAGAAGTAGTGACGATGTTCCGCGACCACATGAACCTCAAAGTCATCTATGCGGACGAGATTGACCTGTTTCTGGGCGAGCTTGACGGCCAGTCCGATCCCGAGACCAAGCGCAAAATCATCGGTCGTCTTTTCATCGACGTATTCCAGAAATACGCCAACGAGATCGAGAATGCCAAGTTTCTGGCCCAAGGGACACTTTATCCCGATGTCATTGAAAGCGTGAGCTTTTCGGGCGGCCCCTCGGTCACCATCAAGAGCCACCATAATGTGGGCGGCCTGCCCGAAAAGATGGGCCTGAAACTGGTCGAACCGCTGCGCGAGCTGTTCAAGGACGAAGTCCGCGCCTTGGGTCGCGAATTGGGCCTGCCGCCATCGTTTATCGGGCGTCATCCCTTCCCCGGACCGGGCCTTGCGATCCGTTGCCCCGGCGAGATTACCCGCGAAAAGCTGGACATCCTGCGCGAAGCCGATGCCGTCTATATCGACCAGATCCGGCGCCATGGCCTGTACGATGACATCTGGCAGGCTTTTGTGGCGATCCTACCGGTGCGCACCGTGGGCGTGATGGGCGACGGGCGGACCTATGATTTCGCCTGTGCGCTGCGCGCGGTCACCTCCGTTGACGGCATGACGGCGGATTACTACCCGTTCAGCCACGAGTTTTTGGGCGAAACCGCCACGCGGATCATCAACGAAGTTCCCGGCATCAACCGCGTAACCTACGACATCACCTCCAAACCTCCCGGCACCATCGAATGGGAATGACTTTCGGATGCGCTGCAGCATCCATCACCACTCTAAAATTCGATGTAGTACATTGATTTGAATGATCCTATTCGCTCCAGGCCTTTCAATCTATATTGGTGGGATACTGTGTGGTTGACGGTATCCCGGGCCTCCAATTTCATCGGAACCAAGGAATAAGTTGCACAAGATTGCGGGCCCTGACGGTTTGTATGTCACCGTCCACCTCAGGCTCCAGACCCATTAATCGGCTTGAGGCTGTCAGGTGTGCGTGATTCAACTCCTCCAAATTGAGGGGGAATTGTGAGCAATCTTTACTGGCTGAGCGAAGAGCAAATGGCGCGGCTTCGTCCCTATTTTCCGAAGAGCCATGGCGTGCCACGCGTGGATGACCGGCGTGTTCTAAGTGGCATTATATTTATCAATCGCAATGGGTTACGCTGGTGTGATGCGCCCAAGGAATACGGACCAGCAAAGACGCTCTACAACCGGTGGAAGCGCTGGAGCGACATGGGGGTTTTCGCCAGGATCATGACGGGATTGGCGGCAGAGGCACCTGACAACAAGACGATATCAATCGATGCGACCTACCTCAAAGCACACCGCACGGCGTCCAGCCTGCGGTTAAAAAAGGGGGGCGTGGCAGGCTGATCCATTGCCGGCAGGGTATTGCGCAGCAATGCACGAGAGGGGGGCGGACGAAAGGCGGGATGAACACGAAGCTACATGCTGTCACCGACGTCAAAGGGCGCCCGATCCGGTTCTTCATGACCGCCGGTCAAGTGAGCGATTACACCTGGGCCAGAGCCATGGTGAGCAGCTTGCCATCAATTGGTGCCGCGAAGCCTTGATAAATAAGGGAATAAAGCCCTGCATTCCCGGACGGAAGTCGCGCGACGAGCCCATCAAATATCCCTTTCGGGACATTGCTGCGCAATACCCTGTCGGACAGTGGACAAGCGCCGCTACAAAAGGCGCAACCGGATCGAAATCATGTTCGGTCGTCTGAAAGACTGGCGTCGGATATCCACCCGATACGACCGTTGCCCCAGGGTATTCCTATCTGCCATCGCTCTCGCGGCAACCGTCCTGTTTTGGCTCTAAGTTAATGAGTCTGGAACCTAGGTGGTATTGTCGCGGGCGTCTTTCGCAGGTTGATACCAATTCGCGTTTATCTCGAAAGCGGAAAGGGCATGTTGCACCGCCCGCCCAAATGAGGTGGAAGGGTCGCCCGAGTAAGGGTCTTTGCCGACGCCAATGTTGCGCCCGGTATTGGCGAACAACCTTGCTACGCCGTTGGCAACAACACGCGCCCGCTCTTTTCTACCCCTTGTTGCGGGATACGCCTTTTGGTCTGTGAAGTGTTCCGCGACATCTGCATTGAAAAAAAATTCGTCGCGCATATCGGAAAGATCAGAGTGCTTTGCATTACCCAAAACTTCCGCCATGCGACGAAGTTCTTTTGCCTCTTGCTTTGCTTGGCTGTTTTCCGAACGCTCTGCGGCCCACAGATTGAACGCAAACATCTGCCCGAAAGCGGTTTCAACCTCCGACACGTCGCAGACAACGAATGCGGCAATCGAAGCAAGTCGAACATCGCCTTCATGTGGGTTAAACGGTAGTTATTCCATTACACCGCTCCCCGCATTGGCACGACGACGCCGCTTGCCAATGCGCCGCGACAAGCCGCAGCCCAATCGGCCATGTCCCTGTCAACGCCGCGTTCTGCGCAGTGGTCACGAAAAACCGACCTCAGCCCGTGGGGCACCACAGGACGGCCCGAACGCGGGTCAAGCCAACCCTTGCCGCCCTTGGCCGTCGCGGTGTCCTGCATACGGCGCATAACAGCCGATAAGGTCATATCAGACGGGGCACCGCCCCGCGCCGCAGGGAACACAAAATCAGACCCTTCGACACGCGGCAAAGCCTTCAACAGCGCAACGGCTTCGGCGGTCAAAGGAACGCGGTGTTCGCGCTGCGCCTTCATGCGTTTTTTCGGGATAATCCGAAGCTGCGCTTCAAGGTCGATTTCTGACCATAGCGCCGATATGCCGTCGCGTTTGCGAAGGGCTGCGAACCATGCGGGAAGGTCAGTCTGAACCGCCCCGGGTTTACCTGAGAGCAAACTCTCCAAGGATGAACCTTATGACACGGCGCAAACACACCCCGTCTTACACA
>CANMZB010000007.1 GCA_947502265.1 uncultured Sulfitobacter sp. | reverse complement strand
TAAAATTCGGGATGCGCTTCCGGCGCCATCCCTTGGGCGAAGCATCCCGGCGTCTTGCAAGAAGGCACGTTCGGGTCATGCTCTTGCAAACTCTTGAGGCGCCTGTATTCTTCGGTAATCGCGCGGTTATTCTTGATCCGCGAGGTCTTGTTGCAGGTCGGACACTGAAAGAACTCTTCGTGTTTCCTGCCTTTGACCTCGCCACGCAGGACGCCCGGCGGTTCCCCGCCTGGCCTTTTGAACGGGTCCGGATGCACACCGAAGCTGTCGCACGCGGGGTTGCGGCAAAAGTTCAGGTCGAGCCCTCTGAAGGCTTCGGGAAACCTGCGCTCCAGAGGCGGATTTTCTGTCGAAGATATTTTCGAGACAAAACTCACCTGATCTCTCCCTCTGAGAATGCGTCAAGTGTCTTGTCTGAAAAGAAATGTTGGCCACAGTGCGGCCAACAGAAGCAATTATTTCAACATTTGCCGCAAGGGGCTGGTCCGTGCGGGCGCCCCTTTTTTGTGTCGCGGTGGCGCATACGGCTCAGGCGTCGGAGCGCTCCGCAAATGCGGGGCGCGCGCGGCGGCGGCGACGCGCACATACTTCGCGATACGGTCCAGTTGATCGCCAGGCGCGGAAGTCTTGCGCGACACCATTCCGACGGTGCGTTTGGGATATGGCGCGCCCAGCGACGCGATGCTTACCGCAGCCGAACGTGTTTCGAGCGGCACCGCCATTTCAGGGATCAACGTCACACCGATGCCTGGGTAATCCCCCCATTTGTGGAGGCGTTTTCAACTAGAACTACGCAGCCATTTGGTGCTGGTTCAGTTTAATCGCGGGGGTAAGCCTGCCGAGACCTATATTTGGGCGATCATTGTTGTAAGTCCATAGCCATTGTGCGGCGTGATTTTGCACCTCTTGGAGTGTGTGAAAGATATGAGCTCCCAGCCATTCATTGCGAACAGTCCGGTGGTAACGCTCGACATATGCGTTTGGCTGAGGCTTGCCCGGCTGGATGTATGATAGAGTGGTATGGTGCTTGGAAGCCTAGGCTACCAACGCTTCACTGACATAATCGGGGCCGTAACACCTTGGGAATGAATCTGATTGAGAGGCTAAGGCCACCTGCACAGCCCTCAAAAAGCGCAGCAGGTGACCATAGCCGCTACAGTGGTTTTGCACAAACCACACCGTAAATGAGACCGACCATGACCGAGATTATTGTTGCACAGGATGCGCCCGTTTTGGGGCCATCGACATTGCTAAGGCCCGGCATGAAGTTTTGATCGCTATTCCAGATAAGAAACGGCGACGGCGCTTAACTGTTTTGGACGAACTTGCCGACTTCAACCGCCTCATCGCCGCGTTGAGGGATTATGGATGCTCGGTGCGTGTGGCCTTCGAGGCTAAACGCGATCACCAAGATCGCCCAGCGCATGGCCGAGAATGCGGTTTTCCTCACGCTGAGGCACACCAGCGGAGACCAGCAGATCTTTCATGTTTTGACGCAGGGAATAGACAAAGTGGCGCGGGTCTTTCGTGATTGCCCTTAGCTGCTTCATAAGCGCCTGAGAGGTGGCATCAGGGCCAACTTCACGCTCACCTCAGCGAGTTAACGCCTCCCTGGCAGCGCCCAGAGCGCCTCCCACAAGGGGAACCTGACGGATGGACACAGCGGTCTTAACACGGCGGACTTCGTGCCACCGGACCCAGATGTGAGGGTAGGCATGATCAATATGGACGTCTTCGACACGAAGTCCGACGACGTCAGCGCCGCGACACCCCGTTCCTTCAAGGATGCGCCATTTCAGATCAAGCTCAGGGTTTGTTGCCTTTTTATTCAACCGTTTGCGAATCTCAGACAAGGCCGCCACGGGGAAAAGGTCATGCCGTTCCCACTCAGTTTGTGGGGCTTTGGTGGTCTCCGCGATAGTTAGCCCTTCAAAGGGATTGTCTACATATCCGTTTAAGGTCAAATTCCGTGACTGCGAGTTTCACCATCGCCTTGATCATATTCGACTCCCTGCGGGCGGATGCAGGTGCAAGCGGCGACGGACCTGCGCTAGAAGGGCCGTAGGGCTATAGCTATCGAGGAGCAGCGTCATGAACCGTGTTGTTTGGTCTGGGTTGGTGGAATCCAACGACATGTCATCAAAGGCTTTGTTGTAGTAATTGATCTCCCAATAGATGCGCCGACTGTTGACGGTGACCTCGCCATTGTCGTGTTCGCTACCAGCGTCACAGTTGCTATCGCCCTCCGCCCCACTGAGCTTTTTCATGATGGTGTCGGCCTCTGCGCGACCGAGCATATGGATACCCCAAGAGATCGAAACGATTCCGCCCTTGGCCGTTTTGCGGAAGTGGTCATTCAGCGTTCGGTTCTTTTGCAATGGAGACATTGTAGCTGTCAGTTTGACAGGTTCTGAGAGTGCGTTAACCGTCATGGTACGCTCCTTGATATATATGATTATGTTGAAAGATTTGGCGCTCAAAGGCAGTGCCCAGATACGCCTGACACCGCGCCACACAGGTCTACTGCGTGCTATGCTGTCAAATACAGTGTACTGAAAATCGACTAAAAGTCAAATTTATACCTAAAAAGCAATTAGTTAGTTGCCAACCTGACCGCTAAAAAGTTCATGCCGTTCGCGCACGGATTACCACGGAAATCTACGCTTTTTCATGCAGGGTGGTAGCTAGGTGATTGCTGTAAACGAAAATGGGCTAGCAGTTCCCTGCTAACCCACGGAAATCTCTGGTCCCACACGTACCCACGTTTAACGGCTAAGTTGTTGAGATTAAATGGAGTAAAATTTGTGTTGTTGATGCATACCCCCAAACGTACCCCCAATCGTCAATTCGAAGGAGTGTAGAGGTGTCTCTGAAAGCCGACGAACGCTTCGACAACAGCAGGCATTCCGCCTAACTCGATCCCGCATTCCTTGGCTGTGTTATATCGAATTTTCACAAAGTCATTGAGCTTAGAGCGGTCAAGGTTGGCCGCGCCGTTTTCGACATAGCTATCTAACACATAGTCCAGAAATGCGACCATCTTCGGTGGGTACTGATCTTCGACACGGCGGCGACCTACATCAGCCCTGTCTTGCCTTGTCCGCATGTTTCGCGCGTATGCGACATGAGCGAGAATATCAAAAATATCGCAGTCCTTCGCGCTCAACGCGTTCTGAACGTCGGCCAGCACGGTTTCGTCATAGCTGCGCTCGGCCAATCGCTCCAACAAGGCCTTGCGTGTGTCGGGGTCGCTCCATTGGGCGAGTAGGTCGTCTTCGCCATCGAACAGCTCGGGCAATTCGCCGAACATACGCTCGATAAACTGCTTGGCGCTGATTGGCTTGCCGTCTGGCCCCCAGAATGTTGTCGCTGCGATGTTGATGATATGATCGTTGGCGAGCTTGATCTGGATCATTTCAGGGCGGGGTGTCGGGGTGTCGTCAGGATCAATTGGGTCGCTAGATGGCTTCGGATCGTCGGAGGGCGGCTTTAGCGTTTTTGGCCCGCTAGGTGGGTCAATGATGATGTCGGCGGGGTCGCCATCCCATTGGGGATCATCGAACTTTTCATGGGCCTTTACGAAGTCATAGACGGTGAAGTAGTTTTTGCCGTCGAAGGTGCGGGTGCCACGGCCAATGATCTGTTTGAACTCGATCATGGAATTGACGGGGCGCATAAGCACGATGTTGCGGACGTTCTTGGCGTCTACCCCTGTAGATAGCTTTTGCGAGGTGGTCAGGATTGTCGGGATCGTGCGGCTGTTTTGCTGGAACAACTCTAGGAAGGCTTCCCCCCTAGCGCCATCATCGGCAGTGACACGCACGCAGTAGTTGGGCGAGGGGGACTGCACCTCTTGATTAATTAAATTGCAAATCAGCCCAGCATGATCCTGCGTGGCGCAAAACACGATTGTCTTTTCCTTGATGTTGATCTCGCTCAGGAAGGTGCGGACGCGGTGCAGCTCTCGCTCTTTGATGATGATCTTGCGGTTGAACGCAGCTTCCTCGAACGTGTCGCCTTCCTCTACCTCTCCGGCCAAGACGTGATCCGCGCCGTCAAACTCGTAAACGTCGCGGTCCGATCCGTATTGGCGCACGCGGAAGGGGGTGAGGTAGCCGTCTTCGATCCCTTCGCGCAGGGAGTAGACGTAGGCGGGTTCGCCGAAATAGGCGTAGGTGTCGGCGTTGTCGGTGCGTTTGGGGGTGGCGGTCAGGCCCAGTTGTACGGCGGGTTTGAAATGCTCAAGGATATCGCGCCATGAACTCTCGGCATCGGCACCGCCGCGATGGCATTCGTCGATGATGATGAAATCAAAGAAGTCGGGCGCGTAGTGTTCATAGCCCAGCTTGCCGCCTTGTTCTGTGGTGAGGGTCTGGAAGATGGTGAAGAAGATTGAAGCGTTTTCGGGCATTCCGCCACGTTTGGTGATCTCTTTGGGGTCCACGCGGATGCGCGCGCCGTCCTCGAATGCGCCGAAGGAGTTGTAGGCTTGGTTGGCAAGAATGTTGCGATCAGCGAGGAACAGGATGCGAGGGCGGCGGGTTGGTTCACCGCTCAGGTTCCATTTAGCGTGGAACAGCTTCCAACACAGCTGGAAGGCGATGCCTGTTTTGCCCGTGCCTGTGGCGAGGGTGAGCAGGATGCGGGTGTCGCCCTTTGCGATGGCCTCTAGGGCGGCGCTGATGGCGTTGTGCTGGTAATAGCGGGGCTGCCATTTGCCGCCGCCCACCTCGAATGGAATTGCGCCGAAACGGTTGCGCCACGGCAGCTCGGCCTCAAACGTGCGCGCCCATAGGTCGTCGGGGGAGGGGGGCGCTGCGATCTCGCGCTCTATAACTTTGGGGTTTGGCCCTGTTCCGGTGTCGATCTCGTACCATGTCAGGCCGTTGGTGGCGTAGGTATAGCGGGTGTGCAGGCGCTTGGCGTATTCCTTGGCCTGTGCGACGCCTTGGGATGTGTTGAGGCCTGCGCGCTTGGCTTCCAGCGTGGCGAGCTTTTGATCGCGGTAGGTGAGGACGTAATCACACGACATGGGGTTTTCGCGTTTGCCGAGTGCGGTGATGCGGCCCGGTGCGATGTCTTCGCGGCTGATGAGGGAGGCAGGTGTCACATCCCAGCCCGCATCGCGCAGCGCAGGGTCGATGCGACGCGCGCGGGTGTCCGCCTCGGATTCCGTGGCGATCAGATGCGGGTGGAGCGTGGAATAATCAACCATAGGGGGAGGTTAGAGCGGTTTTTACGCGGGGCCAAGAGGGGATGGTCACGTCAGCTCCCCCGCAAAGGCTTTTTGCAGGAGGGATTGGCGCAGGTCGTCTAGGTCTTGGAGTTTTTGGCGGTAGTGGGCTTGGAGTGCTTCGGACTTGTTTTTCATCGCTTCGATGGTGCTGACAATTTCTGTAGCCTTTTCAAAGGAGGGCCATGGCATCGTAAACTTGCCAAGAGATTTACCTGTAAAGTGTTGGATTCCCGTTCCAGAGAAGTGATTTTGAAGGTCGCCTGTTTCATCACTCAGATAGAGGTAGTACATGAGAAGTCGTCCACAGATTTCGTTTTCGAAGCGGACGCGATGCAAGGCCTTCTGAAAGAAGATGCTGTCTTCATTTTCCCAAACAGAACATCGACCGGGATATCCGCCTTCGCAGATCAACAAGTCACCTTTGCGGACTGAATACCTCTCAACTTCTCGATCTTCAATGCGCATGTCCAGCAAGTCAGATGTATCAACTTCGAACCAACGGACATTTACATTTCTTAAATATGGCCTTGGGGAACCCTTGTTCTTACTTTTGTCGAGCATTTTTCCGAGTGAGTGGACTGCAACCTCTCCAACTGGTTTCATTTGATCGGTTGGTATTGTCGCGAATGTCGATGCAATGGAGCCGGAAAACAACTCCCGCGCGTTTTGGAGGTTGGTCTCTATATGGGTGCGGGCGCGGGTCAGGCCCTCGAACGCCGCATCCAGAACCGCAACAATCTGTTTTTGTTCCTCAAGGGGGGGGAGGGGGATTGGGAAATTTTGTAACTGTGTTTTGGTCAACGCTTGCCGCGTTGCACCCGCTTCGTCGCCGATGCCCAGCAGTTTATCTTTTTGCTCTTTCGAGGTCAGCAGATACGATAAGTACTCAGACGAAACCGCGTCGGGATTAGGCCGCAAAATTGAAACATGCTGATTAACACGTGCTGGCAGCCTTTCATCAGGTACGGTGCAGCATCTTGCGATAGAGGCACCAGTAATATTGAGAAGCACATCACCTGACTTCACCACAACATTTGAAAGTGCTTCAGCTTGTGCGTCGTCGATGAAGGCCAAGTTTTTTTCTTTGAACCAAAGATCATGCACATTGAGGCTTCGGATGAGAGATATACCTTCCGACTTGTAGGCCGCTTGCCCACCTCTTGGAGTTGCCCCGCTCCCAATCTTTGAAGTCACTTCGGAGAGTTTTTTAACCTCCCAGCCCGCCTTCACAGCATCCCCTCGATCTTGCGCAAAATCTCTGCTGTCTCACTGTCCCGCGCCAGCATATCCGCGATGATCTCTTGGGGCGCGCGCAAAGGCGCTTCCTCTGGCGCGTTGGGGTTTTTGACAGACAGATCGCATGTCGCCTCGTCCAGATCACCCACGTTCACGACCCACGCTTTGTCGCCCGTCGCGCGGCCCCGCTGCATTTCCACGAACTCGGCCAAGTCTTTGTCATTCAGCGGGTTCGTCTTGCCCATGTTGCGACCGGGGTCGAGCTGATAATACCAGATGTCCTTCGTCTCGCGCCCGCGCTCAAAAAACAGCACAACGGTTTTCACGCCCGCGCCCAGAAACGTGCCGCCCGGACAATCAAGGATCGTGTGCAGATCGCAATCCTGCAACAGCTGGCGGCGCAGCGCGATGGACGCCCCGTCGGTATTGCTCAGGAAGGTGTTCTTGATCACCACAGCCGCACGCCCGCCCGCCTTCAGGCTCTCGATAAAGTGCTGCAAGAACATATAGGCACTCTCCGACGATTTGACGGGAAAGTTCTGTTGCAGCTGTTTGTTCTTGTTGGTGCCAAAGGGCGGATTGGCAAGGATGATGTCAAAGCGGTCCTTTTCCTCGATGTCTGCCACACGCTCGGACAGGGTATCGGTGCGCAGGTAGTTCGGGGCCTCGATCCCGTGCAGGATCATGTTCATCAGCCCGATCACATAGGCTAGTGGGGCCTGTTCCTTGCCGTAAAAGGTATGCTTTTGCAGCTGTTGGCGGGTGTCAGGCGTGGTCGCCTTGTGTTTGAGGTAATCAAACGCCTCACACAGAAAGCCCGCCGATCCCGCAGCGGGGTCATATATCGTCTCGCCCAGTTGCGGCTGCACCACTTCGATCATCGCGCGGATCAGGGGGCGGGGGGTGTAGTATTGCCCGCCATTGCGCCCCGCGTTGCCCATGCTTTTGATCCGCGTCTCATAGAGGTCGGAGAGTTCGGATTTCTGATCTTGGGTGCCGAAGCTCAGCTCGTCAATCTTGTCCAACGCGTCGCGCAGCATGTAGCCATTGCCGAACTTGTTGCGCACCTCGCCAAAAATCTCGCCGATCTTGGCTTGGATCGAATAGGGATCAGGGGCGGTTTGTTTGAAGCTGCGCAGGTAGGGCATCAGATCGTTGTTGACGAAATCCACAAGGTCTTGGCCGATGCGCATGTTATCGAGGTCAGGTTTGCCATCTGCCAGCTTTGGCGCGGCCCAAGCGCCCCAGCGGTATTTGGGTTCGAATAATGGCTGGAAGGGCGTGCCATCCATCAGCGCCTCGGCTTCACGCTCGTCCTCAAGGTCTTCGAGGTATTTGAGGAACAGCATCCACGACGATTGCTCCGCATAGTCCAGCTCGGAGTTGCAGCCCGGCTCTTGGAACATGATATCGTCGAGGGTTTTGAAGGTTTGTTCAAACATGGATGCTCTCTCTTTTCGGGCACTTTGCCCTGCCCAGCGGGTGGGCGAAAGCCGAAAGGCTAGACCGTTTGAGGTTTCTTGATCAGCTCGCCTTGCCGCTCCGTTGAAACGGGGCAGTAGGCGCTGATCGTGGTGATAACGCTGGAATGCCCGATGTTCTGTGAGAATGCTTTGAACGCTTCGCGGGTGGGGTAGGCGGTGTCTGCCCACTTCACCAAGGTCTTGCGAAATGCGTGGGGGGTAAACGGGGGGAGGTCGGCATTCGTGAAGGCTTCTTTAATCACTTGCCGAATAGCGTTGGCGTTTTTGTATATCTCGCGGCGTAGGCCAACCACTTTGAACACACCGTCTATGGGTTTGTTCATAGGGGGTGGAAACAGCGGATCGTCTGGCCCGAAAAGTGCCGTTTCCTTGAGGTGTGACACCCAAGACGTGAAGCAGGTCAGATATTCAGGATCAACAGGCAGGAAGTACGTCGTGATGGTTTTGGAGTTCTTGGTCTTCACGTCACGCGCATCTTGATACACGCAGCCGTCGATCATGTTGATGTGCTTGAGGCGTAGAGAGGCAACCGCGCCATCGCGCGCGCCTGTGAGCATTAGGAAAGCGAAGAGCGCTTTGTTGCGGTAGTCGATTTCAGTCTCTTCTGGCATGTATGAGAAGGCATGGCGCGCCATTTGCATAGAGGGATAGGGCGTGTCGCGCACGGCGTTAGCGATCCGCGCACCTTTGGCATCCATATTGAAGTAGTCAGCATCAGAATGACGGATGCGGCTTTTGTACCCGTTTTGCTCGGCGAGCCAAAAGATGAAGCCTTTGTTTGCCGCAAGAATGCTGCGGATGGTGGATTTCGAGAGGGGCTTGCCTGTTGACTTGCTCACATCTTCGGCTAGCCGTTCCTGAAACTTGATGGCTAGCTCAATGCGGAAGCGTTTGAAGTCAGCGTATTTCGTGCTTGCTTCAAAACGTAGAATGCCTTCTGCGGCCTTCTGAACGGTTGTGGCATCTTTGCGCTGGGCCGTCTTGAGGTATTGTAGGTAGCGGCGCTTGATCCGCTCGTTTTGTTCATTGATTTTGCGCATAGGTTGGCGCTCCTTGTTAAGTGATAGTTTAGGCGGGGGCTGGCGGTATCTAATAGGCCTAGCTGTTGCCGTCTTTTTGGAAGCGGAAGGTTTGGGCGAACTGTTGGACTTTCGTGCGTGAAATTATGCGACTGGCAGCCGCGCCGCATCGCTCACATGTGCCGATCAACCGCAGGGTTTTTGTCGTGTTGGGGGTGGGGATAACCTGCAAGTTGAGGGGCTGACGTCCCTTGCGACACGACAGGCAGTACAGCTCATCATCACGAAGAGGCGTCTTCTGACCTTGGTACTTTTGACGTAGGTAGCTGCGTATCTCCAAACCAGAAATGAGGTAGGGTTTCTTGGAACTCATCACAGGAAGGCCGTCTTTGATCCAGTTGCGGATCGTCGCGTTGGATTTGCCCAGTGCCTTCGCAGCTTCACCCACTTCGTAGGTCAGGGCTGCTTTTACAGCCATCGGATTGGCGCGCTTATTCATCTGACGCACCTTCAAAGAGTGCGCGGATGTCTTCGGCCTTCCAGACTGTGGTGCGGGGGCCAAGCTTTTGAGGTTTTGGAAAGCGACCACCTTTGACGCCTTGCCACTATGTGGATTTGGCGACTGGAATAGGGCCAGCGGGTGCTAGAATTTGAGACAGGCGAACAAAGCCTGTGTTTGGGAAGTGTGGGTAGTCCATTTATGCTCATCCTCATTTGATGGAGTGTGAGCACAACCTGCCAAGTCCGGTTTGGCCTGTATCGGAACAGCGAAATCGCTATCCAGATGGAATTTAAGTTTTTGTAATTGTGTGAATTTTTAGTTTTTATTCGTTAACCGATTAGCGAATACTCGGTTTCCAGTCATCTGGAATGAAACGGGAACCCAGTTTTAAGTATTTGCGCACTGTATCATCACTGACATCTACCCCGATTTCGGCAGCCAAATCAGAAATCTCTTTAGGTACTGGGCTTCGCTTTGCGTTCGGATCATACCCAAGGTGGTCAATCGCCATCACAGTAAACAACTGCGCGATTTTGTCGATTTCCCGCTTATCGGGTGGTCTTTCACTGGTTGTAAGGTGCGTTTCTACCTGATCTTGGTCAGACAGATTTGCTGCATTTTGGATCATCTCATGAAAGGGACCATACCATTCTAGTCGCACTTGCGATGACCAAATATGAAACTCTTGCGCCGTAATGTGGCCTCTTCGTGCTTTGGGGAATGCTCGGAGTATCAACTTTCTGCGGCGTTCCAGCTCAGCCAACGGGAAGACGTGCGTCCTAGCCATTTTTTGAAGCTCTTTCTCAGCCGTCGCAGTTTGAGGGGTCAATCCGGTTGAAAGCCAAGCAAGTTCACCAAGAGTAAAAGCTTCAAATTTTTCCCAATAGTCGAAGTCGGCAAAAACCTCTGGGCGGAGGCCCAGAGCCCACAGTGTGAATGCTTGCTTACTTGACATGATAACCTCTGCGGGAGCAGCTCTAGCGAGATTGCGAAATTTTTTGTCATGTCTGATTGTTGTGGCTTGATCGTCCTCGCTGACTTCTTCGGTTGAGTTGCCAACGAGACGGGCCAATTCTTCTTCGGATAGAAGGCTTATTTCCTTTTCGACCAATTGTCTGAATGCAAGGAGATCAACAATTCGTTCATCAAACTCCTTGCCGAGGGACAAGAGGTTTTTATCTCCGGCATCAAGAAGCCACTCGCAATAGAAATACAGCGAGTATAACTTCCTTACGTTTTTTTCGAACATCAGCACACTCCATTGGATCATACTGTCCTACACTGCAGCGACATCAGCCAAATATCCAGCCCACCAATCCGCCAGCCTCACTCGTTCGTCCCAATGCTCACCCCGTGCATAGGCGCGACGGACTTCGTTTTTCTCCACATGCGCCAAGGCGCGTTCAATCGCGTCGGCGTGCCAAAGCCCACTTTCGTTGGCTAAAGTAGAAAAGCTTGCTCTAAACCCATGTGCGGTCATTTCTTCGCCGGAATAGCCCATGCGCCGTAAGGCAGCGTTCAATGTGTTCTCTGACATGGGGCGTTTCCATGTGCGCAAGGAAGGGAACAGGTACTCACCGTTTCCGTTCAATCGCCGCAACTCATCCAGCAACGCAATCGCTTGATCGGGGAGGGGAACCAGATGATCACGGCGCATCTTCATTTTTTCGGCAGGGATGGCCCATACTTTGTTGGCAAAGTCGATCTCTTCCCACTTGGCATTTCGGATTTCGCCGGGGCGCTGGGCGAGCAATGCCAGCAATTGCAATCCGATGCGGGTGGTGGCTTGACCGTCAAACTGAGCAACTTCGCGCATCAGTTGGCCCAGTGCCTTCGGGTCTGTAATGGCCGCGCGGTGAACGCGTGTTGGGCGGATCAACGCATCGCGCAGCGCATAGGTTGGGTCTTGCTCTGCCACGCCACTGGCGACAGCATAGCGAAAGACCGAGCCGATACGGGCGCGCAATCGGTGGGCTGTCTCATAGTTGCCTTTGGCTTCGACTTTGCGCAACGTCTTGAGGATCGTTGGTGCAGTGATTTCGGTGATTGGTTTGTGCCCGAAATCTTGGTTTGCAAGCTTGAGGTGGTATTCCGTCTTGTCGAGAGTTGCTTTGGATTTGCCCTCTTTGCGTTGTTTTGCCAAAAATGCGTGGCCTAGCTTTTTGAATGTTTCACCCTTTGCAGATTCTCGGATTCGCTTTTCTTCTTGTTTGGCTTCATTTGGGTCGATGCCTTGCGCAAGCAGGGCCTTAGCCGCGTCGCGGGCCTTTCTGGCCTGTGCCAAGCTGTGGGCGGGATAGTCTCCGATGACGAGAAGCTTTTCTTTGCCATCGACTCGATACTTAAAGCGCCATGACTTCGAGCCGCTCACTTTGATCAAGATGAACAGGCCTTCAAAGTCGCTCACCTTGTACGGCTTTTCTTCGGCTTTGAGGTTTTTGATCTTTATGTCACTCAGAGGCATCGTGGGGGTACGCTCATACTTTAGATTTCATCGTACCCCCAATAATACCCCCAAATAGGGGGTACGCTGCTGGATGCTATAAAACGGCATCGGACGAACGATCTCGATAAAACCTATATAACACAGGGTTTTTCGGATGTCTTCGGACTATTCTGGATGATGAGATGGTGCCCCCACACGGACTCGAACCGCGGACCTACTGATTACAAATCAGTTGCTCTACCAGCTGAGCTATAGGGGCACTGGGCGGTGATCTAAAGCTAATGCGATGATCGTGCAAGAGCCTTTTGCACTCGTTTTGAAGGTTTTACACATCTGCAAACACACTATACTGCTGAACAGGCAATTATTGGCGATAAAGAATGAAACTGGTCTTACATACAGGTGTCCATTTTACCGAAGAAGATCGGTTGTTGAAGTGTCTTTTGCGCAATGCGGACGACTTCTCGGCGCGTGGGGTTTCGGTGCCGGGGCCGAGCAAATATCGTGGAATCCTGCGCGATACGCTTAATGCGATGGTTAGCACACCCGCGACCGAAGGCGCGCGGGATGTTTTGGTTGATGCGATTCTCGATGACGAGAACGCAACGCGGGTGATCCTGTCGGATCCCAACTTTTTCCGGACCCCAAAAACAGCGGTACAGCAGGGCATGCTTTATCCGGCGGCACCTGTGCGGATGATGCGGATGAAGCAGATATTTGCGGCCGATGACGTGGAAATATTTATGGGCATCCGCAACCCTGCGACGCTCTTGCCGGTTTTTCACAACAAATCGTCCGCGCCAGAAGAGGGTGCGTTTTGGGGCGGGCGGGATCCGCGCGAGGTGCGGTGGTCCGAAACCATCGCCTTGCTGCGCGAAGCTGTGCCAGAAGTGCCGCTGACGGTGTGGTGCAACGAGGATACGCCGCTGATCTGGGCGCATGTGATCCGGCAGATGGCCGGTTTGCCGGATGACCATAAGATCATTGGCGGTTTTGACCTGCTTGGCGCAATTATGAGCGCCGAAGGGATGAAGCGTTTTCGCGCCTATCTCAAGGACCATCCGGCGATGACAGAACATCAGAAGCGTCGCGCGATTGCGGCGTTTCTTGATAAATACGCGCTGGAGGAGGAGATCGAGGAGGAGCTCGACATGCCCGGCTGGACCGATGAATTTGTCGAGGAGATGACCGAACTCTACGACAAGGATGTGGCCGCAATCGCTGCGCTTCCGGGTGTGCGGGTGTTGATGGCATGAGGCGGGCGCGCGGTTTTGCCCACGCGGCATCACCAAACAGGAGGTTTCAAGTATGAGTGATTTCGAAGCGGCATCTGCGGGTGCCAAAATGGATTTTGCAAAGGATATGTCCTACGGGGACTATCTGAACCTTGATCCGATTTTGAACGCGCAACATCCGCTCTCCGAGGCGCATGACGAGATGCTTTTCATCATCCAGCATCAAACGTCCGAGCTGTGGATGCGGCTCGCCATTCACGAGCTGGAAGCCGCGCGCTGTGCGATGCTGCGGGGTGATTTGCCGCCGGCGTTCAAGATGCTGTCGCGTGTGGCGCGGATATTTGAACAGCTGAATTCGGCCTGGGACGTGTTGCGGACCATGACGCCCAGCGAATACACGGCTTTCCGGCCCTCTCTGGGCAACTCCAGTGGCTTTCAGTCGCATCAATACCGTCTGGTGGAATATCTTCTTGGTAACCGCGTCGGCGCGTTGAAGAAGCTGCACAAACACCGCCCCGAAGCCTACGCGCGGCTGGAGGCAGAGCTGGAGCAGCCGAGCCTGTATCAGGTTGCTATTGATTTGCTGTGCGCGCGTTTTGATCATACACCTTTGGCGGGCGCGCCCGAAGCGCAGGTCTGGAGCGCCAAGCCGCAGGTGCAGGATCTGTGGCAACGTGTCTACGAAGACCCGCGCGCGCATTGGGAATTGTACGAACTGGCCGAGAAGCTGGTTGATCTTGAGGATTATTTCCGCCGTTGGCGGTTTAACCATGTCACCACAGTCGAGCGGATCATCGGGTTCAAACGCGGCACCGGTGGCACGGCGGGGGTTTCATACCTGCGCAAGATGCTCGAAGTGGAACTTTTCCCCGAGTTATGGAATGTCAGAGGAGCGCTTTAATGTCGAATATCCTGAATAAAGACGCGTTTATCCTGCCCGAAGGGGTGATCTATCTGGATGGCAACTCTCTGGGGCCGATGCCCAGGGCGGTCGCTGCGCGTGTGCAAACGATGCTGACCGATGAGTGGGGCGAAATGTTGATCCGGGGCTGGAACACAGCCGGTTGGATGGATCAGCCCATCCGCGTGGGCAACATGGTGGCCAGAATTGTTGGCGCGCCCGAGGGCACAGTGGTGATGGGCGATACGCTGTCGATCAAGGTGTTTCAGGCGCTGGCCTCTGCGGTCAAGCTTAACCCCGAACGTCGGGTGATCCTAAGCGATACGGGCAATTTCCCGTCCGACCTGTATATGGCAGAAGGTTTGGTGGGGCTGTTGGAGCAAGGCTACGAGCTGCGCACTGTGGCACCTGAAGACGTTGTGGATGCGGTTGATGACAGCATCGCTGCCGTGATGCTCACGGAGGTGGATTACCGGACCGGTCGCAAGCACGACATGAAAGCGGTCACTAAGGTGGTACAGGCCAAGGGGTGCGTGATGATCTGGGATCTGGCGCATTCGGCGGGGGCGGTAGAGGTAGATCTGCACGGTTCCAATTGCGAATTTGCCATCGGCTGTACCTACAAATACCTCAATGGTGGCCCCGGCGCGCCCGCGTTCATCTATGTGCGTCCCGATCTTGCCGATCATGTGCAACCCGCGCTCAGCGGCTGGCTGGGTCATCGACAACCGTTTGCCTTTGATCTGGATTACACGCCCGGAGCAGGAATCGAGCGGATGCGCGTTGGTACACCGCCGGTGATCCAGCTTGCTGCGCTTGAGGTGGCGATGGAGCTGTGGGAGGGCGTTGATATGTCGGAGCTGCGCGCGGAATCGCTCAAGCTGCAAGAGCAGTTCATCGAAGAGGTCGAGCGCGACGTGCCGCAGCTGGTGCTGGCCAGCCCGTGCGATACATCCATTCGCGGCTCGCAGGTCTCGTTCCGGTTCAAGGAAGGGTATGCCGCGATGCAGGCGCTGATTGATCGGGGGGTGATCGGAGATTTCCGCGCGCCCGACATCATGCGTTTCGGATTCACGCCGCTGTATCTGGATGCCGCGGACATCAGCGCGGCAGTGGCGATACTGGCCGATGTGATGAACAACAAACTGTGGGATCAAGATAAGTACAAGGTGCGTTCAAAGGTCACTTGATGGCGATGTGATGTTTATGTAAATCGTCTTATCGCAGCATCTTAAATCTTGAAATTAACTTGACGCATGAAGTTCTATCCGGCGGCGCACCCTGCGCTATTGCCGTCGGATCAGAGGAACAAGTGTGGCGCTGAGCGCAAAGAGTGTCGCGGCACATGTGACGATGCGTGGCCCCGCTGGCGTGTCAAAGTGGAGCGCGCCTGCCAGCCCGCCCAAAGCTGCAAGCCCTTGGGTCGCTTCGTCGAGAATCAGGATGTCGGGGTCATGCATCAAGGCGCTGCGCGAAACGCTGACGGCATCTCCCGTTTGCGGAGCCGCAGTTGAATACAAGCCTCCTGGATACCGCCACCGAGGGCCGGTAGGTCCGCATTGCGACGCTTGATCCGACAGGGGTGCAGGGCGCGCTTTACGCGGACCTGTTACATGGTGCGGGGATGTCTGGCGGCAGAATAAGGCGGCGTGACGCCGGATCAGACAGCAATCTTTGCGCACCCTGTTGCGTGATCGCTTCGCGGGGCCATTTAACGATGACCCCGCGTCCAGGGCCGTTGTCTGTACGACAGCCGGTCAGCCCCCCTTGAAGCTCGGAGTTGGCGAGACTAATCTCTCTTAAACAGTTTTGCGGGTATGGTCCCGCCGATTGACACACAAAGGCCAGCATTATGCACGATCCCGTCGAAACCTACATGAATCTTGTGCCCATGGTGGTGGAGCAGACCAGCCGTGGCGAGCGCGCTTACGACATTTTCTCCCGCTTGCTCAAAGAGCGGATCATTTTTCTGAGCGGCCCTGTGCATGACGGCATGGCCTCGCTTATTGTGGCGCAGCTTTTGCACCTTGAGGCGGAAAACCCGTCCAAGGAAATCTCTATGTATATCAACAGCCCCGGCGGTGTCGTGACGAGCGGATTGTCGATCTATGACACGATGCAGTATATCCGGCCCAAGGTGTCGACGCTGGTGATCGGGCAGGCGGCCTCCATGGGGTCGCTGCTGTTGCAGGCTGGCGAAAAGGGCATGCGGTTCTCGCTGCCCAACTCCCGCGTCATGGTCCACCAGCCTTCGGGTGGCTATCAGGGGCAGGCGACGGACATCATGATTCACGCGCAGGAAACCCAGAAGCTCAAAACCCGCCTGAATGAAATCTACGTCAGGCACACCGGCCAGACCCTTGAAAAGGTCGAGGCGGCGCTGGAGCGTGACAACTTTATGTCGCCCGAAGAGGCGAAGAACTGGGGCCTGATCGACGAGATCGTAGAGAGCCGCGGCAAAGCGGATGATCCGAATTCGACCAAAGGCAAGAAAGGCAAGTAAGCGACAGACTGCACTTCTCCGGTTTTGCGATTGCAGGACCGGGGAGGCTGATTTAGACTGACGGGCAAGCCAATTCAGCGTGACGCCAATCCGGGCTCACGCCCCGACATTCACAAGATTTAGACCTGAAAGGGTTCCCATGGCCAATTCGACCAGCGGCGACAGCAAAAACACCCTCTATTGCAGCTTTTGCGGCAAGAGCCAGCATGAGGTGCGCAAGCTGATCGCGGGGCCGACCGTGTTCATCTGCGATGAGTGTGTCGAGCTTTGCATGGATATCATCCGTGAAGAAACAAAAGCATCCGGTCTCAAAGCCACCGATGGCGTTCCAACGCCGAAAGACATCTGTGATGTTCTGGACGATTATGTCATCGGACAGGCGATGGCCAAGCGGGTGCTGTCTGTCGCGGTGCATAACCACTACAAACGACTCAATCACGCCCAAAAAGGCGGCGATATCGAGTTGGCGAAATCCAACATCCTGCTGATCGGCCCTACCGGTTGCGGCAAAACGTTGCTGGCGCAGACGCTGGCGCGTATTCTGGATGTGCCGTTCACCATGGCCGACGCGACGACGCTGACCGAAGCGGGGTATGTCGGCGAGGATGTGGAAAACATCATCCTCAAGCTGCTGCAATCGTCGGAATACAACGTCGAGCGTGCGCAGCGTGGCATCGTTTATATTGACGAGGTCGACAAGATCACCCGCAAGTCCGAGAACCCGTCGATCACCCGCGATGTGTCGGGCGAGGGTGTGCAACAGGCTTTGCTGAAGCTGATGGAAGGCACCGTGGCCTCCGTTCCGCCGCAGGGCGGGCGCAAGCACCCACAGCAGGAATTCCTGCAAGTGGACACCACGAACATCCTGTTCATCTGCGGGGGGGCGTTTGCCGGTCTCGACAAGATTATCGCGGCGCGCGGCAAAGGGTCTGCCATGGGTTTTGGCGCGGATGTGCGTGACAACGACAGCCGCGGTGTGGGCGAAATCTTTACCGAGCTTGAGCCGGAGGATCTGTTGAAATTCGGACTCATTCCGGAATTCGTGGGCCGTTTGCCGGTTCTGGCGACGCTTGAGGATCTGGACGAAAACGCGCTTGTCACGATCCTGACGCAGCCGAAGAACGCATTGGTCAAGCAATACCAGCGCCTGTTCGAACTGGAAGACACGCAGCTGTCCTTTACCGACGATGCGCTGGTTGCCATTGCCAAGCGCGCGATCCAGCGAAAGACCGGTGCACGCGGATTGCGCTCGATCCTCGAAGATATCCTGCTCGACACGATGTTCGATTTGCCGGGTCTCGACACCGTGACCGAAGTTGTTGTCAACGAAGAGGCTGTCAACTCGGATGCGAAGCCGCTGATGATCCATGCGGACGCGGAAAAAGAGTCTGCCACGGCAGGATAACCGGATCGTTTGAAGAATTCTTGAAAGGCAGGCCCTCGCGGTCTGCCTTTTGATCATTTTGGGAAGATTTTCAATGAAGCGTATTTCGTCGGGTGGTGAATTCGAACAGAAGCTCGGTTATTGCCGCGCGGTTGTTGCGGGCGGTTTTGTGCATGTGGCAGGCACCGTGGGGCAGGGCGATGACGTGGTCACACAATGCCGCGATGCGTTGCGCATCATCACCGCCGCTTTGGAAGAAGCGGGCGTAACCCTCGCGGATGTGGTGCGGGTGACTTACATGCTGCCCGACCGCGCCGAATTCGCGTCGTGCTGGCCGCTTCTGGCTGAAACATTCGGCGCACACCCGCCCGCCGCGACGATGATCGAATGCGGCCTGATTGATCCGAAATACCGGATCGAGATCGAGGTGACGGCGCTTGCAGCCACCTAACTGCCACTGGACGTTTCAGCGCCAATAGGTCATATCAAAGTCAAAGCTTTTCGGAGGCATCCATGGGACTTCTCAACAACTTGCTCAAGTCGGTTACCTGGTGGAACGGGCAAACCTTGAACACCCAGCTCTTTACCTGGCGCAAGGGGGAGAAAGTGGGCGAGGATGATCAGGGCAACATTTATTATCACAACGCAGATGACAGCAGACGCTGGGTGATCTTCAACGGCGAGATCGAGGCGTCCCGCGTATCGCCGGATTGGCACGGCTGGCTGCATCGCACAGGGGACGACCTGCCCACGAACAAGCCGGCCGTGCGTAAAGCATGGGAAAAACCGCATCAGGAAAACCTGACCGGCACGATGCTCGCCTATGCACCGGCTGGTTCTATCCGCCGCGAGCATCCTGCCGACCGCGGTGATTACGAGGCTTGGAAGCCTGAGTGATCCGCAGCAATCCAGTGCGTAAACTGCTTGTCGTTCTGGCGTTGCTGGGCGGCACCGCCTCCGCGCAACAAACCCACACCGGGCAGGGTGCCGTCCTACGCGCGCTCGACAAAATATCCAGCCAGACGATTGAGCTGGAGGTTCGAAGCGGAGAATCGGTACAGCTTGGCCGTTTGCAAATCGCTCTCGGCGAATGCCGGTATCCCGCAGGCAATCCATCTGGCGACGCTTATGCAGCGCTTGAGGTTTCCGAGACGGGACATGTAGGAACGGTATTCAGCGGCTGGATGATCGCTTCGGCTCCGGCGCTTAATGCGATGGAGCATCAACGCTATGATATCTGGGTCATGCGCTGCATCACCTCGTAGGGCGTGGCATCGGCGGCAGCATTAAAGGACGCACGCCGGTTTTTGGCCTGTGCAAGCCGGACATGGTATTGGGCGCGGCTTATTTCGGTCCCACCCAATGACGCCAGATGGCCTGTGATGAACTGCGTATCAAAAAGGGTAAATCCTCCTTGTCGCAAACGGTCCACCAGACAGGCAAGCGCGATTTTCGAAGCGTTGGTGCGCCGCGAGAACATGCTTTCGCCAAAGAACGCGCCCCCTAAAACGACGCCATATACGCCTCCCACCAATACGCTATCCTCCCAAACTTCGAGCGAGTGGGCGCAGCCCTTGAGGTGTAAGGCTGCGTAAAGCGCGCGGATTTCGCCGCTGATCCATGTGTCGTGACGGTCGGCGCAGCCGTCCACCACTCCGGTGAAATCCTGATCTGTTGTGATGGTCCAGGTGCTGCGGCGCATGGCGCGGCGCAGGCTGCGCGAGATGTGGAAGCCGTCGAGCGGCATGACACCTCTGAGGCGCGGATCGACCCAGAATATCTCTGGATCGTCGCGGTGTTCGGACATGGGGAAGATGCCAACGCTATAGCCGTGCAGCAACAGCTCTGGTGTGATCTCCCCCATTGGTATCAGACAGCTCCGAAGTTCGTTTCCAGCCAGTGTTCGAGCCAGTGGATATTGTATTCGCCGCTCAGGATTTCGGGCTCCTGCAACAGCGCGTGAAACAGCGGAACGGTGGTGTCGACGCCGTCCACGATCAACTCTCCCAAGGCGCGCGCGAGCCGGGCCAAGGCTTCGGGTCGGTCGCGCCCGTGCACAATCAGTTTGCCGATGAGGCTGTCATAATAGGGTGGAATTTTGTAGCCGTCATACAGCGCAGAATCCATCCGCACACCAAGGCCGCCGGGGGCGTGATACTGTGTGATTCTGCCGGGGCAGGGCGTGAAATTCGGCAGCTTTTCGGCGTTGATGCGTACTTCGATAGCGTGACCGTTGATATCAAGATCGTCTTGAGTGAAGGACATCGGTTGTCCCTCGGCCACGCGAATTTGCTCGCGCACCAGATCGACGCCGAATATCGCTTCGGTCACCGGATGTTCCACCTGAAGGCGGGTGTTCATCTCGATGAAATAGAACTCACCATTTTCATAAAGAAACTCGATTGTGCCTGCGCCGATGTAGTTGATGTTGGCAATCGCATCGGAACACACCTTGCCGATGCGTGCGCGCTCGGAGGCGCTGATCGAGGGGCCGGGGGCTTCTTCGAAGACCTTCTGGTGGCGGCGCTGCAAGGAGCAATCCCGCTCGCCCAGATGCACAGCGTTGCCTTTGCCATCGCCGAAAACCTGAATTTCGATGTGGCGCGGGGTGGTCAGGTATTTCTCGATATAGACTTCATCGTTGCCGAAGTTCGATTTCCCTTCGGCGCGGGCGGTCTGATAGGCGCGCTCCATCTCGTTGGCGGACTGTGCAACCTTCATCCCCTTGCCGCCGCCCCCCGCAGTCGCCTTGATGATCACCGGATAACCGATTTCCTCACCGATGCGTTTTGCGTCGTCCAGCGTGGCAACACCACCGTCAGAGCCGGGTACACAGGGCACGCCAAGCTCTTTCATCGTATCCTTGGCGGTGATCTTGTCGCCCATGACGCGGATGTGCTGGGCGGTGGGGCCGATGAAGGTCAGCCCGTGGTCTTCGACGATCTGCACAAAGCCTGCATTTTCCGACAAAAAGCCGTAACCGGGGTGGATCGCTTCGGCACCGGTGATTTCGCAGGCGGCGATGATTGACGGGATCGAGAGATAGGATTGTTGCGACGAAGGCGGCCCGATGCAGACCGATTCATCGGCCATACGCACATGCATGGCGTCGCTGTCGGCAGTGGAGTGTACGGCAACCGAACGGATGCCCATTTCGCGGGCCGCGCGGATCACGCGCAGAGCGATTTCACCGCGGTTGGCGACAAGGATTTTGCTGAACATGAAAGATCCTCCTTATTCGAGGATCACAAGCGGTGCGCCAAATTCGACGGCGGCTCCGTCTTCGACCAGAATGCGTTTGACGGTGCCCGCGCGGGGGGCCGGAATGTGGTTCATCGTTTTCATGGCTTCGACGATAAGTAGCGTATCGCCTTCGGCTACTGTTTTGCCAACGCTGATGAACGCGGGTGATCCGGGCTCGGGCTGCATATATACTGTGCCGACCATGGGCGAGGATACCGCGCCGGGATCGGTGGAGGGGTCGGAAGGGGCGATTGCATCGGGCGCTGCCATCGGTGCGGGTGCTGGCGATGCCATCGGCGCGGGCGCGGCGTGCATTTGCTGCGGGGCAACCACCTGCTGTGGCGGTTTGCGCGACACACGGACGTTCAGGCTGTCATCTTCGGCATAGTCACGTTTGACCTGTAATTCGGTCAGATCGTTTTCGTTCAACAGTTCGGCCAATGCGCGGATAAACGCGACATCGGAGTCATGGGTATTCTTTGTCATGTGTGTCCTCGACGGTTGCGAATGGCGTGAGCAGCCTGATGCTTTGCGAGCGCTTATATGGCATGCAAAGGCGCATTGAAAGCCGCGACTTTCGCATCGCTGGCGCGGCTGGCCTGTGATCAAAGTGCGCTCTGACAGGTCGAAGCCAACCGCCCGGTGATCGGGGGCCGCATGTTTATAAACCCGTGCGGGGTTGGGAAAGGGTGTCGTGTGGTCGTCGCGAATCAGATAGCAAGATATTCGGCGCGCAGTGTTTCGTTTTCCAGCACCTCTTGTGCAGAGCCGTCAAAGACGACGCCGCCGGTGTCGAGGATTACCGCCCTGTCAGCCAGCCTTAGCGCGCGCACAGCGTTTTGTTCGACCAGAATGGTCGTGATGCCCTGTGCCTTGATGATGCGCAGCGTCTTTTCGATTTCGTCGACGATCACGGGGGCCAGCCCCTCGTAGGGTTCGTCAAGCAGCAGCACCTTGATGTCACGGCACAGCGCACGGGCAATCGCCAGCATTTGTTGCTCGCCGCCCGATAGCGTGATGCCTTCCTGATTTTTGCGCTCTCCCAGACGGGGGAACAGCTCGTACACCCGTTCGATCGACCAGCCGATGGGCGGCGCGATCTGGGCGAGCTTCAGGTTTTCCTCGACCGTGAGACCGGCGATGATGCGGCGGTCTTCGGGCACAAGCGCGAGTCCAGCGGCAGAGGCTTCGTGGCTGGCCATTTTGTGCAGCGGTTGATGATCAAGCCAGACCTCGCCCTTGCGCAATTCGGGATCACCGATTTGCGCGATGGTGCGCAGCGTCGATGTCTTGCCCGCCCCGTTGCGGCCCAAAAGCGCAAGGATTTCGCCCTCGTGTACGTTAAAGCTGACGCCTTGCACGATGTAGCTTTCGCCGTAGTAGGCATGGATATCCCAGACCGACAGGAAAGCAGGCGCTGTGGCCGCGTGATTGGCATTTTTGTCGAATGTCACAGTGTTCATATGTCGTATCCTCGGATGGGGAGGGGCGTGGGGTGGAACCCTACGGTTATGCGGCTTGGGTTTCGCCCAGATAGGCTTCTTTCACCTTTGGATGGCCCTTGATGTTGTCAGGCGTATCCTCGACCAGCGGCGTGCCTTGGGCCAACACGGTGATCCGGTTGGCAAGGCTGAAGACCACATGCATGTCGTGCTCAATGATGGCGATGGTGATGTCGCGCTCGTCCGAGATTTGCTTGAGCAGGTCGATGGTGTTGTTGGTATCGGCCCGCGCCATACCTGCGGTGGGTTCGTCCAGCAGCAAAAGACGCGGTTGCTGGCTGAGGCACATGCCGATTTCGAGGCGGCGTTTGTCACCGCGCGATAGGCTTGACGCGATCATGTGGCGTTTGTTGGCCATGTTCATGTCCACCAGCATCTCTTCGGCTTTTGAGATCACTTCACCCTGTGCGATGACGCGGCTGAGCGCATTCATCTGGAACGCGCCGTCGCGTTTGGCAAAGCAGGGGATCAGCATGTTTTCCATCACCGTCAGGTCACCGAAAATCTCCGGCGTCTGGAATACGCGGCTGATGCCCATCTGGTTGATCTCGTAGGGTTTGCGCCCCAGGACCGATTGCCCGTCGAACATGACCGATCCGGTGTCCGGGACCAGCTTGCCAACCAGACAGTTGAGCAGGGTGGATTTACCGGCCCCGTTCGGGCCGATGATCGCGTGGACCGAATTCTCGGCCACGCTGAGGTTCACGTTGGAGAGCGCCTGCAACCCGCCAAAGCGCTTGCCGACATTTTTGACTTCAAGAATACCCATGTCTAAACGCTCCTTATTCTGCGGGGGGAATTTGACCTTGCCGGGTGGTGTCCGGTTCGGCATCGGTGGTTTGGCGGTCCCGGCGGCGGAAGAGTTTGGCCACACGTTGGCCCCCTTCGACCAGACCACCGGGCAGGAAAATAACAACCAGCATGAACAAAAGGCCCAGCGTCAGGTGCCACCCCTTGCCCACAAAGGGATAGATGATCGCGACGACGAAATCTTCGAGACCGGCGGGCAGGAAGGCAAACCATGCCTCAAGCGTTGCTTCGTTGATCTTCGAGAAAATGTTCTCGAAGTATTTGATAAAGCCCGCACCGAGGATTGGTCCGATAAGCGTACCGGCACCGCCAAGGATGGTCATCAGAACCACCTCGCCTGATGCGGTCCATTGCATCCGTTCGGCACCCGCCAGCGGATCCATCGACGCAAGCAAACCACCCGCCAGACCGGCATACATGCCCGAGATCACAAAAGCCGCCAGCGTGTAGGGTTTGGTGTTAAGGCCGGTATAGTTCATCCGCTGCTGGTTCGATTTCACCGCACGCAACATCATGCCGAAAGGCGAGCGGAAAATGCGGATGGAAAGGTAAAAGCTGAGCAGCATGATGATGCCACAGAGATAGTAGCCGACCGAGAAGGTGAACGACCATCCGCCAAAGAACAGCGTCGTCGCTTCGTTCATCTGCGCCCCGAAAAGGTTGGGGTAGGCGGGCGCATTTGCCCCGTCAAGAATGCGCGGATCGTTCAGCGTGATTTGCAGGCCGGTTTCGCCGTTGGTGATCGGTGTCAGAACCGAATAGGCGAGATTGAACGACATCTGCGCAAACGCCAGCGTCAGGATCGAAAAGTAGATGCCCGAGCGGCGCAGGCTGATATAGCCGATCAACACCGAAAACAGTCCCGCAACGATCACCGAAAGCAAAATTGCCGGGATCACGTTCATCGTCAGCAGCTTCATCATCCAGACGGCGGAATAGGACCCCACGCCGAGAAAGGCCGCGTGACCAAAGCTGAGATAGCCGGTCAAGCCAAACAGGATGTTAAAGCCGATCGCGAGGATGCCGAAAATCACAAAGCGCTGCATCAGGTCGGGATAACCCGCATTGAATTGTGCCATGGAGCTTTCTGCCGGAAACGGGTTGAGCAGGATCGGTGCGAAGACGACAAGTGCCGTCACAACCAGCAGCATAAGGGTGTCTTTTTTGTCCAGTCCAAGCATGGATTACTCCTCCATCACGCCCTTGCGACCCATCAAGCCACGGGGCCGGGTCAGCAAGATCACGATTGCAACTACATAAATGATGATTTGGTCAATGCCGGGGATGATGGCCTTGATCTCGTTCATGGAAGCAAAGCTTTCGACGATCCCCAGGAGGAACCCCGCCAACACAGCGCCGGGCAAAGACCCCATCCCGCCGACCACGACGACGACAAAGCTTAGCACCAGAAAATCCATACCCATGTGGTAGTTGGGCGAGTTGATCGGCGCGTACATTACACCCGCCAGACCGGCAACAGCGGCGGCGATGCCGAACATGATGGTAAAGCGTTTGTCGATATTGATGCCAAGAAGGCCGACGGTTTCACGGTCGGCCATACCGGCGCGCACAACCATGCCGAAGGTGGTGAATTGCAGGAAGGCAAACACCGCGCCAATGATCAGGGTGGAAAAGGTGAAATACACCAAACGCCAGACCGGATAGATGATCACATCGGGATCAAAGCCGATCAGAACGCCAAAGTCGAACGAACCGCGCAGCGCTTCGGGAGAGGATGTGGGGATCGGGTTGGCACCGTAAAAGTATTTGATGACTTCCTGCAACACGATGGCAAGGCCGAAGGTGACAAGGATCTGGTCTGCGTGCGGACGCTTGTAGAAATGTTTGATCAGGCCGCGTTCCATCACATAACCGATGAATAGCATGATCGGGATTGCGAACAGGATCGCCAGAGGCACCGACCAGTCGATCATCCAGTTGCCGATGTCGTCGCCGAACCATTCGGTGATGTAGAGAACATCGTCATACTTGGGGTTGCCAAGAAAATCCTTGCCCGACGGCTCGGCGGCTTTGTGTGACAGTGCGAAAATCTTGCTGAGCGTGACCGCGCAGAAAGACCCGATCATAAAGATCGCACCATGCGCAAAGTTCACCACGCCGAGTGTGCCGAAAATCAGGGTAAGACCCAGCGCAATCAGCGCATAGGCAGAGCCTTTGTCCAACCCGTTGAGAAGTTGCAAAAGTATGGCGTCCATCGCGGCGGCCTCGTCATTTTGGGGGATAGGTAGAAGGGTGTGCAGGGCGGGCGATACCCGCCCTGCGGTGCGCGATTACGCGCCCGGGTTACACTGCCCCAGATCACCACCGGCGAACATCGGATGATCTACCTCGTAAGTGACCTGATCTGCCGGCGTGACTTCGACGATCTCGACAAGATCGTATTCGTTCTCGGGGTTTTCCTTGCCGCGCACGACCAGAACGTCCTTGAAGCACTGGTGATCACCCGCACGGTAGAGCGTTGGACCGTTGCCCAGACCGTCGAATTCGAAGCCTTCGAGCGCTTCGCCAACGGAGCATGGATTGAACGAGCCGCCCCGCGCCACAGCATCCGCATAAAGCAGCGTCTGCGCATAGCATGTCTGGGCTGCCTGGCTGGGCGGGAAACCGTATTTTTCGCCAAAGGATTTGACGAACGCGTTGGTGCCCGCATAGCGTTCGCCTTTTTCGTTCTCCAGTTTCCAGTCCCAGTTCTGGGAGCCGACGATGCCGGTGATGTTTTCGCCTGCGCCGCGGGCCATCAACTCGGAATAAAGCGGCACAACGATTTCGAAATTCTTGCCGTTCACCTGCTTGTCACGCAGGCCGAATTGTACCGCGTTGGTCAATGAGTTGACCATGTTGCCGCCATAGTGGTTCAAGATCAGAACATCTGCGCCGGAGTTCAGAACAGGCGCGATATAGGAGGAAAAGTCGGTCGCGGCGAGCGGCGTGCGCACGTCGTTGATGGTGGACCATCCCAGCGCTTCGGTGGCGGCCTGAATGGATTCCTGCTGGGTCCAGCCCCATGTGTAATCGGCTGTCAGGTGATAGGCTGAGCGGTCCTCGCCGTACAACTGCTTGAGCACAGGTGCCAAAGCGGCGGCCGACATGTAGGCGTTAAAGAAGTGGCGGAAACCGTTGGCCTTCTTGTCCTTGCCCGTTGTGTCGTTGGAGTGCGTAAGACCCGCCATAAAGACAACGCCCGTTTCCTGGCACAGGCTTTGCACAGCAACAGCCACACCCGAGGAGGAGCCGCCGGAAATCATGATGGCGCCGTCTTTTTCGATCATCGACTTGGCAGAGGCGCGCGCAGCGTCCGATTTGGTCTGCGTGTCACCTGTGACATACGCGACCTTCTTGCCCATGATGCCGTTGCCCTCAAGCGCCTTGGAGCTGAAAGTCTGCATCATGCCGCCGTCGCCTTCACCGTTCAGATGCTCGACCGCCAGTTCGAACGCGCGCAGCTCGTCTGCGCCCTCGTCCGCATAGGGGCCGGTCTGGGGCACGTTGAAGCCAAGGGTGACAGTGTCGCCTGCCGGAGCGTTGGTGAAGCCGGCGTGCGAGTCGGCGCGCAGGTAGGTGGGCAGCGCAAGACCCGCGCCGGCAACGACGCCGGTTTGGATCAGACCGCGACGCGTCGGATTAAAGATTGACATGAAGTCCTCCCGAGATGTTGAAACATGCGCCACAACATTCTCTGGCTGTTGACGCAGGCACTATGTGCAAATTCAGTATTACGGTGGGGGGGTGTTGCTGCAATAAGCCCCTTGATTGACAGGATTTATTTGTAAATAAATCCACATGGATAATGATGAAAGTGTAAATTACATGATATTGCAGTGCAGAAAGCCCCTGATTTTCAGTGTAAATACCGCTCTGGTTGCGTATGGGACGTGAGAGCCTGACGGGCAGCAGAATCCGTGAGCGGCGCGTAATGTTGTCGCTCAAGCAGTCCGATCTCGCACGGCGCGTCGGGATTTCTGCAAGCTACCTCAATCTGATCGAACACAACCGCCGTAGAATCGGCGGAAAATTGCTGCTTGATATTGCAGATGTGCTTGCGGTCGAGCCACAGGCGTTGACCGAAGGGGCAGAGGCCGCATTGCTGGGGTCGCTGCGCGAGGCGGCATTGGCGGCAAAGCTGAGCGATGAAGACGCCGCGCGCGCCGAAGCTTTTGCGGGCCGCTTTCCGGGCTGGGCCGAAGCGCTTGCCGCCAGCCAGCGGCGCATCGCGGCATTGGAACGCACGGTCGAGAACCTGAGCGACCGTATGGCGCATGATCCGCATCTGGCGGCCTCGATGCACGAGCTTCTTACCACCGCTGCCGCCGTGCGCTCGACGGCTGGAATTCTTGCAGGCAGCGAGGCGCTGGAGCCGGAATGGCAGCATCGTTTTCATACCAACATAGACGCTGACAGCCGCCGCCTTGCCGACAGCGCGCAATCGCTGGTCAGCTATCTTGAACATGATGAGAGCGCGCAGTCGGGCGGGCAATCACCGCAAGAAGAGGTCGAAACCTATCTGGAGGCGCATCGCTATCATTTCCAGACGCTTGAACGGGGGAGCGGTGCGGGAGAGATCGACACGTTGCTAGCACCCGAAGAGGAGCAGATGACCGGGGCCGCCCGTTTTATTCTACGCGGGGTGTTGGAGCAGATGGCACAGGATGCGCAGGTGCTGGCGCTGAGTGCATTGGAGAATGCCATTAAGGGGACGACACCCGATCCCGTCGCTCTTGCGCGCAGCTTTAACGTCCCGGTGGCCGTGGTCTTGCGCCGGCTGGCATCCTTGCCCGCGCTGGTCGCGGGGCTGGTTGTGTGTGACCGCTCCGGCACGGTGATTTTCCGCAAATCTGTCGACGGGTTTTCGGTGCCGCGCTATGATACCTGTTGCCCGCTCTGGCCGCTTTTTGCGAGCCTGTGCGCGCCGGGGTCGGTGTTGTATGAACGTGTGGGGCAACTGGGCCGCGGGCAGGTGCAATTTGATGCCTACGCGACAGCCGACCTGGCACAGGCACCCGACTATAACGCACCTGCGCTGTCACGGGCGGTGATGCTTTTGCTCCCCGTGCCGGCGGGCAATACCAGCCTGCCTGCGCGCGCCGTGGGGGCGACCTGCCGTATTTGCCCACGTGACGCCTGCGCGGCGCGGCGCGAGCCGTCGATCCTCACCGGTTAGCGTTGTTTTCACAACGGTTTTGACAGCCCGTGAAAACGGGTGCATCGTGTGACATGTACCGCGACCGGATTTGACCTCAAGATCAAAACGGCACTGTGCGATTCGGGGGGAGGACAGCTGCGTGACCAAACATGTCGTGTTGGTAGAGGATGAAACCAATATTGCCGAAGCTATCCGGTTTTTGCTGGGCCGCGAGGGCTGGCGGGTCGAGACGTTGGCGAACGGGTCCAACGCGGCGGATGTAATTCGCGCGGGTATGCCCGATCTGGTGATGCTTGACGTCATGTTACCGGGCAAGACTGGCTTTGAGGTATTGGCGGAATTGCGCAATGATCCGGCCTGTGCCGATCTGCCGGTGCTGATGCTGACCGCACGCGGGCAGGCGCGCGACCGCGATCAGGCCATGCAGGCGGGCGTCAGCCGTTTCATGACCAAACCCTTCGCGAACGAAGAGATGCTGGCTGCGGTGCGTGATCTGACGGCCGGACGCGTGGGCTGATGCCCAGGACGTCCCTGTTTCTGGAGCGTAAAAGCTACCGGATGCGTCGGATCATGGATGCGATCCGGTTTATGCCTTTTGTCTGTGCGGCGCTCTGGATGGTGGTTCCGTTGATGTGGTCGGGCGGGCAGGGCGCACACGCGGCAACGCCGCTCTCGGCGGCGCTATGGTATATCTTCGGGATATGGGCGCTGGCGGTTATGGTGTCTTTCGCGTTGTGGTGGCGCATCCGGTCGGGTGATGTCGATGCGGCTGTATCTGCTGCCGATACGTCGGCCTGATGGTCTCTCTCAACCAGTTGATCGGCGTTTGCCTCGTCTATGTGGCGGGGCTTTTTCTTGTGGCGTTTCTGGCCGAGCGCGCAGCGATTCGTGGCCGCGGCGACTGGCTTTTGCGCTCGCCGCTGGTCTATACGCTGTCGTTGTCGATCTATTGCACCGCCTGGACTTTCTACGGCGCGGTCGGGTATGCCGCGCGCTCGGGGATGGAATTTGTCACCATCTATCTGGGGCCGTCTTTGGTGATGATCGGCTGGTGGTGGGTTTTGCGCCGTCTGGTGCGCATCGGGCGCAGCCAGCGGGTCACGTCGGTGGCGGACCTGATTTCGGCGCGCTATGGCAAGTCGAACGTGCTGGCGATTATGATCACCATCATGGCGGTCATCGGCGTCACGCCCTACATCGCGTTGCAACTGCAATCGGTCACGCTTTCGCTGTCTATCTTCGCCTCGCCCGATCCGGACGCCGGCGGCGCTGCGCTTAATAACGCGCATGCGGCGTTCTGGGTTGCGGGCGGGCTGGCGCTTTTTACAGTGTTGTTCGGCACCCGCAATCTGAATGCCAACGAGCGCCATCACGGTGTGGTCATCGCCGTTGCCGTCGAAGCTGTGGTCAAGCTGTTTGCCCTTCTGGCGGTTGGTGCATTTGTGGTCTGGGGAATTGCGGGTGGTCTGAACGAGACGCTTGCGCGCATTGACGCATCGTCCATCGGCGGCTGGCAGGCGCAAGGCGGGCGGTGGAGCGCGCTGATCTTTCTGTCTGCCGCTGCATTCCTATGCCTGCCCCGCATGTTTCAGGTGTTGGTCGTCGAAAACGACGACGAGCGGCATCTCCAGATCGCAAGCTGGGCTTTCCCTCTCTATCTGATGCTGATGAGCTTGTTTGTGGTGCCGATTGCCGTGACGGGCCTTGATCTGATGCCTGCGGGTTCCAATCCAGACCTTTATGTGTTGTCGATCCCGTTAAGTCAGGGCCACAACGGTCTGGCGATGTTCGCCTTTCTCGGCGGCTTTTCCTCGGCCACCTCGATGGTGATCGTGGCGACGCTGGCGCTGAGCACGATGATGTCCAACCATATCGTCATGCCGGTCTGGCTCAAGCTTAGAGGCGGCGGTGCGCAGCAATCGGGCGATGTGCGCGGCGTTATCATCCGCGCGCGGCGGCTGTCGATTTTGCTGATCATCTCGCTTGGTTATCTCTATTATCGCGCATCGGGAGGTTCGGGGGCGCTGGCCGCGATCGGGTTGATCTCGTTTGGCGGGGTTGCGCAATTCCTGCCCGCATTGTTGGGTGGTATTTTCTGGCGCGGAGCGACGCGCATGGGCGCGATTTGGGGGCTTGGCATTGGCTTTATGCTATGGATGTTCACGATGCTTTTGCCCAGCTTTGGACCGGGGGCGGCGTTGTCGCAGGGGGTTTTCGATCACGGGCTTCTCGGGCTTGGCGTGTTGCGCCCGCAGGCCCTGTTCGGAATCGACGGGATTGATCCGACGGTACACGCGATCTGGTGGAGCCTGTCGCTCAATACATTTGCTTTCGCTGTTGTGTCCTTCTTTACCTTCCCGCATCCGCTGGAGCGGTTGCAGGGGGCGCAATTTGTCAATGTGTTTGATCATTCTTCTGGACCTGCACATGGCTGGACAGTTGCCGCAAGCGGCGCCGAAGACCTGATGATCATGTCACAGCGAATCCTTGGCGCGACTGAAGCGCGCGCGTTTTTTGAACGGCACGCGCGTTGGCAAGGGGCAACGGGCGGTTTGCCTCGCCCGACGCCGGCGTTTGTGCAAGCGCTTGAACGCGAGTTAGCTGGGTCTGTGGGGGCGGCGACGGCAAACGCCATGATCGGGCAGATCATCGGGGGACAGGCGCTTTCTGTCGAGGATTTGATGGCGGTGGCTGACGAATCGGCGCAGATTCACGAATACTCCAGCCAGCTGGAGGCGAAATCGCGCGAGTTGACGGAGACGGCGCAGGAATTGGGCCACGCGAACCAGAAGCTGACCCAGTTGTCACTGCAAAAGGACAGCTTTCTCAGCCAGATCAGCCATGAGTTGCGCACACCAATGACCTCGATCCGTTCGTTTTCACAGATCCTGCGTGATACCGACGCGTTGACAGGCACAGAGAAAACCCGCTTTGCGTCGATCATCCACACCGAAACCATCCGGCTCACGCGGCTGCTGGATGATCTTCTGGATCTGTCGGTGATGGAAAACGGCGAGGTGTCGCTTAATTCCAAGCCGGTCAATCTGCGTGCGGTGATTGATCAGGCCGTCATGACATCGCGGGCCGGATCATCGAATGTCATCACGGTACACCGGACACCGGAGGCCGAGGAAATCGTGCTGTTTACTGACGGCGACCGGCTGGCGCAGGTGTTCATCAATCTGGTGACAAACGCGATAAAATACTGCGATGCGGCCAAACCGGAGCTGACAATTGCCGTGCGTCGCGACGACGATGTGATTGTGGTCGCCTTTACGGATAACGGCAGCGGTATCCCGGCGGACGGGGAAGGGATCGTGTTCGAGAAATTCGCGCGGCTGTGTAATGAGGATGTGGACGGTGCGGGCCTTGGCCTTGCGATTTGCCGCGAGATCCTGACCCGGTTGGGCGGCGAAATCCGCTATGTCTCGCACGTTGGTGGCGCGACCTTCGAGGTGCGTCTTGCCACGTCTGCGGAGGCGGAGACATCCGCATCTTTGTTGAGCGTATAAATCCGTTGGTAACCATTCATTTGTTACACCGCTGTTACCGGCGGGTTTGTGGAAGCGTATCCGCGATCCGGGGCAGAATGCGAGAGGCGGCGAATAGATATGAGCGCAGCACAGATGACATCGTTGATCGGGCGCAAAGCGCGTAGCGGGCGAGAGCTTCAGGCCGCGCGCGCGATGTCTTTGGGGCGCGCGCTGCGGCTGACCGCCGCCAAGCAGGCAGACCGGATGATGGGGTTGGCGCTGAATACACTGGGTGTCACGCGCACCGCTGCGACGGCTGAGGCGTTGCCTGATCTGTTGAATGCGCAGTCCCTGATCCTGTTGATGGATGGTCCTGAGTATCAGGTATGCGCGGCAGTGCTGGATGCCGGACTTGTTAGCGGTCTGATCCAGCAACAGACCATGGGCAAGGTCACACCAATATCCGGCGCGCGCCCTCACACCGAGACGGATGCGGCTTTGTGCGCGCCATTTGTCGAAGCGTTGATGGGAAATGCAGCAGCGATGCCGGAAGAGTCGGCAGATCGCGAATTGCTGCACGGTTACCGCTTTGGTGTGCGCGCGCAAGAGCCGCGCGTGGCTTTGCTGGCTTTGGACAAGCTTGATTACGAAGTGGTCTGCATGACGCTTGATCTGGCGGGGGGGGTGCGCTCTGGTACACTCACGTTGATCCTGCCGCGTCCCGTGATACCCGCTGTGTCCGAGCCGCAGACGGCAGAGAACGACGGCGAAACCTCGCCCCGGCAGCCACAAACACTGTCCAAGACCGTATTGCTGCTCAAGACGGAACTGACGGTGGCGCTTGCCCGCCTCAGTTTGCCATTGCAAACGGTCAGTGATTTCAAGGCGGGCGACGTTGTCGATCTGAATATGTCGAGCCTTGCGCAGGCTTTGGTGATTGATGTGGGTGGCAAGGTGGTAAGTCGTGCCACGTTGGGACAACTGGACGGCATGCGGGCGGTGCAGCTTGAGCATGACAAAGCGGTAACAACCCAGCCGCGCAGGCGTGCGTCGGATCGCGAGGATCTGGAATTGCCCGATGTCACCGCAAAAGTAGTAGCGCCTGTAGTTGAGGACCGCGTGCCTGCCGAGGCTGCCGGTCATCGTGAAAAAGAGAGCGTGGATATTTTTGGTGATGCGGATGCGATGCCGGATATGTCAGATGTCGATGTGGCGGAAGTTTCGGCGGAAGGCAGCGCAGAATCCGGGATGTCCGAAGGAGAGGACCGGCGACGGCAGCCCGCTTGGTAGTCTGCCGTCAAAGTTAATGGCGGTTGGTGCCGACTGGTTTCAGGATGTTAGGGAGTCGAGGTGCCCGCGCATCTGTTCGAGATCATAGCCGGCATTTTGCGCAGCTTGCAAAATCTCGTCGGTGCTGCGCGTGCCTGCCTGACCTAACGCCCACGCAATACAAGACCGGGTGCCGGAGGCGCAGTAAGCCAGTGTAACACCCTCCATTTCCGCGCCGATGGCACGGTTGTGGGCGATGATTTCGGGAGTCATCGTTTGATGCGTCAGGGGCTGGACAGCAAATTCCAGCCCCGCCTTTTCTGCCGCCGCCTGTATTGCAGCCGTCCCGAGGCGGGCTGGCACCTCGGTATCGGGACGGTTGCACAGGATGCGTGTGATGCCGCGCTCTTTCAGCGCGGCCATACGAGCCGGTTCGATCTGGGGGCCGACGAAATAGCGGGGGGTAAGCTGTTTGATTTCCATTCCCGCTCTTTACCGTCAGGCCGTCGCCCTGTCCAGAAGCGCGCGTGTGCGCGGCGCAAGAGCCATCCCCGCAAGCATCGCGGCAAAGAAGATCCAACCGGCGCTGCCGCCATAGGTGAGAGAAGCAATCGCGGGGCCGGGGCATAGCCCCACGGTGCCCCAGCCAAGACCAAAGAGGATCGCGCCGATAACCAGATTGGCGTCGATCTTGTCGGCGGGTGGTTGGGGAAAGCTGTCGCCGACAACCGGTTTGCGGCCGCGGGTAAATCGCCATGCCACAAACATGGGCAGTATCGCGCCGCCCATGACAAACATCAGCGTCGGATCCCAACCGCCGAAAATATCGAGGAAGCCGAGAACCTTTTGCGTGTCGGTCATGCCGGACAGGTGCAGCCCCGCACCAAACAATGCGCCAGCCAGCAGCGCCAAAACCAGACGGGTCATAGCAACCCCCGCAGTGCGACAACGGCAAGAACGCCCGCGCCGATATAAAAACAGGTGGCGATCATGCCGCGCAGGCTGAGCCGTGAAATCCCGCACACCCCGTGGCCCGACGTGCAGCCATTGCCAACACGCGTACCAAGACCCACCAGAAGACCGCCGGTCACCAGCAAGGGCAGGCTGTTTGTTGCATGGGTATCAACGGGGGAGCCAAGGGCGAAGAGCGCCGCAGGCATGGCGATGACGCCGATGAGAAAAGCCAGCCGTTCGGAAACGAATCCGCGCGCCGAGCCATCAACCAGACCGCCCACGATACCACTGGCCCCCATGATACGGCCGTTGCCTAAAAGATAGAGCGCCGCAGCAGACCCGATCAGCAATCCGCCGATTAATCCCCAAATCCAGTCAAGAGGCATGATAGCTTCCTTTTTATAGAAAAATTGTTGCCAGATCCGGTGCCACGCTGGCATTGATCTCGCATTCATAAGTTAGAATATGTAAGGTTAAAACAGGAAGGCGCAAGGCTTCTCGGCGCGTTTAGACGAGAAATATCCCGACAATCACCATCATCAGGCCGATCACAGAGAGAAACAACGCGCCTAGGTTCAGCGGCATGACTTTCTTGAGTTCTGCGCGCATGTCTTCATCGGGCAGTTGCGCCCGTTTGGCGCGGCTTACGCGCAATATGCAATAGACCAGCCCCAACAATCCCAGCAGAGAGACACCTGTCCCGGCCCAGATCAGCATTTCAAAAGGAGATGTTGCGGTTTGTTCCATGAGCGCAGCCATATGATAATCTGCGCGGCGCAGCAAGAGCGGCTTGCGGGGGCGTTTGGGGCAGGGTAGTCAAACCCTCTATCCCGATCCCGCCAAGATGGAGCAGACTATGAGTGATATGAGCACCAATCCCGCCCCGACCGAGTCGGCCGCCGATTCAAACTATCGCGTGACGGCAAACGAGCTGCGCCAGTTTGTGGAGCGGATCGAGCGGCTGGATGCCGAAAAGAAAGACCTTGCCGAGCAGCAAAAGGAGGTGATGTCCGAAGCGAAATCGCGCGGCTACGACACCAAGGTACTGCGCAAGGTCATCGCGCTGCGCAAGCGTGAACCTGACGATATTGCCGAAGAAGAGGCCGTAATGGAGATGTACAAGGAAGCGCTCGGAATGTGAGCGGGCAGGTAAGGGCGAAACGGCCCTTGCACACTGGTCCCGCCGCCCATAAAAGAGCGGAAATTTATGCCCCGCGCGGCTTGAGGCGCGGCCCAACGCTATGGAGCACACATGCAGGTCAAAGAGACGCTGAACGAAGGTCTGAAACGCGGCTACGCCATCACGCTTACGGCGGGTGAACTGGAAGCAAAAGTCACTGAAAAGCTGAAAGAAGCGCAGCCCGAAGTCGAGATGAAGGGTTTCCGCAAGGGTAAAGTCCCGATGGCGCTTTTGAAAAAGCAGTTCGGCCAGAAAGTGATGGGCGAAGCGATGCAGGAAGCCATCGACGGCGCGATGACCGATCATTTCGAGGCCTCCGGTGACCGTCCAGCGATGCAGCCTGACGTGAAAATGACCAACGAAGACTGGAAAGAAGGCGATGATGTCGAGGTCGAAATGACCTACGAAAAACTGCCGGAAATCCCCGAAGTCGATCTGTCCGGTATCACGTTGGAGAAACTGGTCGTAAAGGCCGATGACGCCTCCGTTGAGGAAGCGCTCGCGTCGCTTGCCGAAACTGCACAGGATTTCAAAGCGCGCAAGAAAGGCTCCAAAGCCAAGGGCGGCGATCAGGTCGTGATGGACTTTGTGGGCAAGGTTGACGGCGAAGCGTTTGAAGGCGGCTCGGCCGAAGATTATCCGCTGGTGCTGGGGTCCAACTCCTTCATTCCCGGTTTTGAAGAGCAGCTGACCGGTGTGAAAGCCGAAGAGGAAAAAGATGTCGTCGTGAACTTCCCCGACGATTATCAGGCACCGCATCTTGCGGGCAAAGAGGCGACATTCGCTTGCACCATCAAAGAGGTGAAGGAACCTGTCGCCGCCGAGATCAACGACGAGATGGCGACCAAATTCGGTGCCGAAGATCTGGCCGCGCTGAAAACCCAGATCGGTGAGCGTCTGGAAGCGGAATATCTTGGCGCATCGCGTGCTGTAATGAAGCGCGGCCTGCTGGACCAGATGGACAAGCTGGTGGATTTCGATCTGCCGCCCTCCCTGCTGGACGCCGAAGCGGGCCAGATCGCGCACCAGCTGTGGCACGAGGACAACCCCGAAGTCGAAGGCCACGATCACCCCGAGATCGAGACAACCGAAGAGCACAAAACCTTGGCCGCGCGTCGCGTCCGTTTGGGATTGTTCCTGGCCGAGCTTGGCCAGAAGGCACAGATCGAAGTGACCGATGCCGAGATGACGCAGGCGATCATGAACCAAGCGCGCCAGTACCCCGGTCAGGAGCGGCAGTTCTTTGAATTCGTTCAGCAGAACCAGCAGATGCAGCAGCAGATGCGCGCACCGATCTTTGAAGACAAGGTTGTTGATCATGTGATCGAGCAGGCGACCGTTTCCGAAAAGGAAGTCTCCAAGGATGACCTGCAAAAGGCTGTCGAAGAGCTTGAAAAAGAAGAGTAAATCTCTTCTTTAGAAATTTAGAAGGGCCATCCGATCGGGTGGCCCTTTTGCGTTGGATCAGGTAGTTTTCGAAAATACGGTCTGAAAGGCGCGACCTTTCCGGTTAGCCTTGCCTAAGTCCGGTCTCTACAAGCATGCCACGCCTTTTGGCTTCGTAGTAATAGCCGCGCGCATACCAACCGATTGCCGTGCTGTGATCTCCGTCAGACAGGAGCCACGCGCCGCGCAGGTATTTCCCCGCGTATTGCAGATTGATGTCCGCATCCAGAAGCGCGGATGGCTGTCCACGAAATCCCATGGTGCCCGCAGTGGCCGGCAGGATTTGTAGAAGCCCGTAGTAGGGACCATTGCGTGCGTTGGGATTGTGGGTGCTTTCCCGGATGGCCAACTTGTGAACCAAGGGGCGTGGCAGCTCGTAATGATCCGACCAAAAGTTGATCTTGCGGCGCAGCTCGGGTGTTTCGTTCGGGTGGAGCGGGATCGCGGATCGCGGTGCAGGAGGTTGATCAGAGCGGCGCGCACAGGCGGCCACGGATGCCGCAGCGGCGGCTGAGATCAGGAAGCGACGGCGTGTGTGTTGGGGCATGAGAGTCTCTATCGAAGTGTTCGCCGCACAATAGAAACAGCTCATGCTATAGCGCAAGATGGCGGCATTTGTATGCGCGGATAGCCGCCCTTCCGCTCGAAACGAAAAACGCCGCGCAAATGATGCGCGGCGTTTAATGTCGTGAAAGAACGGAGGCTTAGTTGCCTGTGGTGTCTTCCTGATCGGCAGCAGACCCTTCGGATCTATCGTCGTCCTCGTTCTGTGCAGAACCGATATCGTCGAACAGTTCGGAAATCTCGAACTCAGCCGCGGCTTCTTCTTCCGCAGCCAGTTCCTGAATGGACTTGCCGGCAGATTGCAGCTCGGCCTCTTCGGGCGAACGGGCAACGTTCAGTTCGATAGTGGCTTCGACTTCGGGGTGCAAAACAACAGCGACTTCGTGGATGCCGAGATATTTGATCGGTGCGCGCAGGACGACCTGCTTGCGATCCACGGTAAAGCCTTCGGCAGTTGCGGATTCGGCGGCGTCACGGGTGGTGACAGAGCCATACAGCGCACCTGCGTCGGATGCAGAGCGAATCACGATGAACTGCTGACCGTTCAGCTTGCCCGCCATTGCTTCGGCTTCATTTTTCGTCTCGAGGTTTTGCGCCTCAAGCTGAATTTTCTGAACCTCGAACGCTTCAACGTTTGCTTTTGAAGCGGTCAGCGCCTTTTTCTGTGGCAACAGAAAGTTGCGGGCATAGCCGGGCTTTACGTCCACGACTTCGCCCATTTGACCAAGCTTGGCCACACGTTCCAGAAGGATAACTTGCATGTGCTTTCTCCTTACTTGACGGCGTAGGGCAGCAGGGCGAGGAAGCGGGCGCGTTTGATGGCACGGGCCAGCTCACGCTGCTTTTTCGCAGAAACTGCAGTGATACGGGATGGCACGATCTTGCCACGCTCGGAAATGTAGCGTTGCAGCAGACGTGTGTCTTTATAGTCGATGGCCGGTGCGTTGTCGCCCGAGAAGGGGCAGACCTTGCGGCGGCGGAAAAATGGTTTTGTAGCCATGGTTATGTCCTCTTTCTACAAGCCGGAATCAGCGACGTTCACGGCGCTCGGGGCGCTCGTCACGTTTTTGCATCTGAACGGAAGGCAACTCTTTGTGCTCGTCCATTTTGATGGTCAGAACGCGCATTACGTCGTCGTGCAGGCGCATCAGACGTTCCATCTCCTGCACGGCAGGAGCCGGTGCATCGGAGCGCAGAAAGGCATAGTGGCCTTTGCGGTTCTTGTTGATTTTGTAGGCCATTGTTTTGACGCCCCAATACTCGCTATCCACGAGTTTCCCGCCGTTGTCGGCCAGGACGGTGCCAAAATGTTCGATAAGGCCTTCAGCTTGCGTGTTGGACAAATCCTGACGCGCAATCATAACATGCTCATATAGCGGCATGTGTGCTCCATTTATTTCAAGGCGCATTTCATAGGCAGGGCAATGATCCCTTTGCCACCCTACCACGAGAGACTGCGCGGTTTATCTGTCTTTGCAAAGGAAACTCCGCATATACACGGTTTCATAGGCAGGGCAAGCGGTGAGACGGGGGTGGGGCAAGAAACTGCACCTTCCTGCATTGGCGGGTGTATTTTGGCCGCATTGCCATACCCGCGCCACGGCAACGCCCCAATTACCGGTTTTGCTGGATTGCGAAGATGTTGTCGGAACGTGGAGTAATACCGGATGACCCTGACTGCGGAACAAGACGTTGGACGCAAGCCTTTGTGCGAGACGGCAAACAAGCGGGATGGGAGCAGGTTTATTATCCGTCTGGCGCTGCGGGTATTGGCGGCGGCGCTCGTTCTGAGCGGATTGTGTTTGTGGGTTCTGCCCGGTTCAAATCGGGAGAGCGAGGTTTTACTGTTCAAGCTGGTTCTGTCCATAACCGCCTTTTTGGGCGGGGTGGGTCTTTGGCAGACGGGTATGGCGCCAGCGCCGCCTGTGGTCGAGCTGGACATCAAGGGGGGTGAGCTGCGTCTGGTGCGCGAATGCGGGCCGGTGCGACGCAGATTGATCGAGCAGTGCCGCTTTGACGATCTGGGCGGGGCCGAACAGAACGGTCGGCAAATCACCTTCTGGGCCAAAGACGCGCGGATGCTGGCGGAAATCACCCTTGGCAACGCAGCTGCCCATGCGATCCTGATCAGTGCGTTGCGCCGGGCGGGCAAACTTGCCTGATAGTTTGTGCATGTTCCTAGCCTGATCTGTTCATACACGCGCAGACCTTGTTGACCCTTGCAGGATTGAGATTCACCTTACACACGCCACATATCTCTTTGGAGCAAATCCTAACATGGAATATAATGTGAAAACCCTCGTCCTTGCCGCCCTGATGTCCGCCTCTGCCAGCATGGCACTGGCCGCCGATAAATACGCGCTTGATCCCAGCCACAGCCAAGTGGTGTTCCATTGGGAGCACCTTGGATTCTCGACAACTTACGGCATGTTTTCCGGATTCGACGGGGAAATCATGTTTGATCAGGAAAACCCTGCGAACTCCTCGGTCACTGTTTCGATGCCGACGACGTCCATGTTCACGGGCTGGGAAGAGCGTACCGGCCATTTCATGACCGACGATTTCTTTGGCGCGACAGATGAAGACATGATCACGTTCAATTCGACTTCTATCGAAGTGACGGGGGATGATACCGCCAAGATCACCGGCGATCTGACGTTGAACGATGTAACCAAATCCGTGGTCCTTGATGCGACGCTGAATCAGGCGGCGAACAATCCTATGGCGAACAAGCTCTGGGCCGGTTTTGATGCGACAACAACGCTACTGCGCACTGATTACAACCTTGGCAAATTCGCGCCCCACATCAGTGATGAAGTACAGGTTATAATCTCGGTCGAGGCTGGTAAAGTCGACTGAGGTTGATTTGAGGTTAGAAAAAGGGCCGCCGGACTGTTCCGGCGGCCTTTCTTCGTTTCGGTGGCACGATTTATTGGGCATCGCTGGCGCGGGTCGCCACAAGGTCGATGTTGACGCCGACATCGAACGCCAGCGCGCTTTCGTCGTTCATATTGTCGCCAATGCCGTAGCTGCGCCGGTCAAGCGTGAGGGAGGCGTGCATTTGCGCGGTGTCGCCGTCGATCAGCAGGCTAAAGGGCATAGTGACGGGCACGGTCCGGTCTTTGATCGTTAATGTCCCTTCGGCCATGAAGCCGTCGATGCCTTTGATGAGGTCCGCCGTGTAGGTGGCAGTTTCAAAGGTCGTGGCGTCAAAGAAATCCGGCCCCATCGCCTGATCCGTGACCGACCCCAGCGTTAGCGACCCGATGGAAATGACGGCATCGACGGCACCGGCGGGGCCACTCATGACGTCATCATCGTAGGTGATGCTTGCCGTCCAGTCGGCAAAGCTGCCTTGTACTTCCGAGCCGAATTGCGTGACGTTAAGGGTGATCTGGCCGTCCTGTACCGTCCAGCCGGAAGTCACGTCTTGCAGCGTAGCAGCAGTTACGCCCGCGCCTTTTTCGCTGTAAACGCCGAGCACGCTGCCAAGCGCCAATGCGCCAGCCCAGACAATTGCAGCGCCGAGGAGCGGCGCGATTCGGTGCTGCGTCGGAGCCAGTGCGGGCAGGTCGGGTGCGCGGCCCAGCATCCGGCGCAGGGTGGCGTCTTGATCTATAAAGTGATGTTTAAGGGCGCCTGCGAGATGCGCGATCAGCGTGACCACCATGACTTTGCCGAAGACCCAGTGAAATCCACCCGCGACGGCCGCCACATATTCCGACTTTGGCACCATCGGAAGGCTTTGGCCGAGGGGCCACCAGATTGGCGCAAAGCCGGATGTGGCCGCGTGATGGATCCAGCCTGACAAGGGGGCCAGCACCAGCGAGCCGTAGAGCAACCAGTGCGCGGTCTCGGCCAGCAGGGTCTCGACCTTGCGCTTGGGATGCAGGGAGGCGGGTTTGGTTTGCGTCACGGCCCAGAGGATGCGCAGGAGGGCGATGAGAAAGACCGACACGCCAAGGGTCTTGTGCAACGAAAACAGCAGCGCCTTGCGCGTGAGCTGTTCTGCGGTTTCATAGGGCAGTTCTTGCGCGATCATGGCGACCGGGATCAATGTCAGCACCAGAAGGGCGATGAGCCAGTGAAAGCTGCGGGTGACGCTGCCGTAGTGGCTGGTGGTGTTCGAGAGGGTCAAAGGGTGTCTCCGTTTCGGGGGTTTTGGCAACATATCGCGCCGTGCGGGCAGGGCAATGATCGCTGGTGCAGGTGTATTGTGCGCTCTTGTGGGGCTGGTCGGCCTTCGCTAAACCAAAGTCCAACTTTATTGGAGAGACAGAGCCATGAGCATCGCATTCGTTTTCCCCGGCCAAGGCGCGCAAGTCATCGGGATGGGCCGAAATCTGGCGCAGACCTACCCGGTGGCGCAGGCTGTTTTTGACGAGGTCGACGAGGCGTTGGGCGAGAAGCTGAGCGCGCTGATCTGGGAGGGTGATATCGAGACGCTGACGCTGACCGAGAACGCGCAGCCTGCGCTTATGGCGACCTCGATGGCGGCGATGCGCGCGCTGGAAGCCGAGGGCGTCGCGGTGACGCGTGCCTCGTTTGTGGCGGGGCATAGTCTGGGCGAGTATTCGGCGCTGTGCGCGGCGGGGGTGTTTTCGCTGGCTGATACGGCGCGCCTTTTGCGCATTCGGGGCCGCGCGATGCAGGCGGCGGTGCCGCAGGGCGAGGGGGCGATGGCCGCCATTCTGGGCCTGCCAGCCGAGGATGTGACGCGTATCGCGGCAGAGGCCGCGGGCGATGATGTCTGTGCGCTGGCAAACGAAAACGATCCGACGCAGAACGTGATTTCGGGCAGCAAGGCGGCTGTCGGGCGCGCGATTGATCTGGCCAAGGCCGCAGGGGCCAAGCGGGCGCTGCCACTGCCTGTCTCTGCACCGTTTCACTGTGCATTGATGGCCCCCGCCGCCGATGCAATGGCCGAGGCGCTGAGCAATGTGACACTGAACGATCCGGCTGTGCCACTGGTTGCGAACGTATTGGCCGAGGCGGTGGATACCGCAGGTCCAATCCCGCAACTTCTGGTGGATCAGGTTACGGGCCGCGTGCGCTGGCGCTCGTCGGTGGAATGGATGGTGGCGGAGGGTGTGACCGAGTTTTGGGAGATCGGCGCGGGTAAGGCGCTTTCGGGTATGATCCGCCGGATTCACAAGGCCGCTGTTTTGCGCAACGTCGGTGCCGCCGCGGATGTGCAGCAGATCGTTACAGGCTAGGTTCACCCGACGCGCCCGGGCATCGTGCGAAAAAAGCTTGTGTGCGCGATGTGGCGGGATCGGGAGATTTTTACCGGTTTTGCTTGCAGGTGGCCCCGTCGAACCGGATACACATTACGAGCGCGGATGAAATCGCGCAATACGGGCTGCTGACGGCGCCCGTCACGACATATGACTGAGAAGGAAAAACTATGTTTGATCTGACAGGGAAATGCGCGTTGGTCACCGGCGCGTCGGGTGGTATCGGGGCGGATATTGCCCGCGCATTGCACGCGCAGGGGGCGACTGTCGGTCTGTCAGGTACGCGGACCGAGCCGTTGGAGGCGCTGGCGGCGGAACTGCGCGCGCGCGCGCATGTGCTGCCCTGCAACCTGAGCGATATGGTCGCTGTCGAGGCGTTGCCCAAGCAGGCGATCGAGGCGATGGGAGCGGTTGATATTCTGGTGAACAACGCTGGTATCACGCGTGACAATCTGTTCATGCGGATGTCGGATGATGAATGGCAATCGGTGCTGGATGTGAATCTTACCGCGACGTTCAAGCTGTGCAAGGGTGTTATGCGCGGTATGATGAAGGCGCGTTGGGGTCGGATCGTGAATATTTCCAGCATCGTAGGAGCGACCGGCAATCCGGGGCAGGCGAATTATGCTGCGTCAAAGGCGGGCATGATCGGCATGTCCAAAAGCCTTGCCTATGAGGTGGCAAGCCGCGGAATTACCGTGAACGCGGTTGCTCCAGGATTTATCGCGACGGCGATGACCGACAAGTTGAGCGATGATCAGAAGTCGGGAATCATGGGACAAATTCCGGCCGGGCGCATGGGAACACCAAACGAGATTGCCGGCGCTGTTGTGTATCTTTCCAGCGCCGAGGCTGCGTATATCACAGGAGCGACCTTGCATGTGAATGGCGGCATGGCCATGTTGTGACAACGCTAACTGAAAGCGTTTGCGTCCCTTGCATCATATGCTAAAGGGAGCGCAGATTAAACTAGGCGGGCGCTTGATTGTGACCCGCACCTTGTGCAAACAAGGAGAACGAGCCGCCCCTTTTGGGGCATTCGCCGGCCCCTTCGAAATCTGGGAGGGACGGAAACCAAAAGGGGCCATGTGGCCTGATTGAGTGAGGACCAAAGTTATGAGCGACGTCGCAGACCGCGTTAAAAAGATCGTTGTAGAGCACCTGAGTGTTGAAGAAGACAAAGTAGTCGAGAACGCATCGTTCATCGACGATCTGGGCGCAGACAGCCTCGACACAGTCGAGTTGGTTATGGCCTTCGAAGAAGAGTTCGGCATCGAAATCCCCGATGATGCGGCTGAAAATATCCAGACGTTCGGCGATGCGGTGAAGTTCATCAAAGAAGCTTCCTAAGCCTCACCGGCCGGGTCCGCTCGGCAAGAAAATTCTCAAACGGCGCCATCCTCTGCGGATCGGCGCCGTTTTTCATTTCCCACCGCTTTGTGGCTTGTCGGCGGCGCGCGCTTCGGGTGAGGGTGAGCGCCCGAGCACACCTATAGAGTGAAGGTTATTCACCAGATGTCACGCACTATACCGACCATCAATACCTCCCGTCTGACCCTGCGCGCGATGCGCGGCGAGGATTTCGCCCGCTTTGCCGAGATATGGGCCAAGCCCGAAGTCGTGGCGCACATCAGTGGCAAACCGTGGCCCAAGGCGCGCAGTTGGGATTCGTTTTTGCGTAACGCGGGACACTGGCAGATCACCGGTTTCGGACAATGGGCCGTGCAGGTGCATGGCCAGCCGCAAATGTCGGGGCAGACCGGTTTTTTCTTTGGCTCACGCGGGTTGGGGGAGGATTTTGATCCGTTTCCCGAGGCGGGTTGGGTACTTGACCCTGATGCGCAGGGGGCCGGATTGGGTATGGAGGCGGCGAACGCGGCGCATGACTGGTTCGACCGTGTGATGGCGGGGCGCACTGTGTGCATGATCACGCCGGGGAATGGCGGCTCACAGGAAATTGCAAAGACGCTTGGTTATGTGCCGATCCGCAGTGTCGAGGTGGAGGGCGTGGAAGTGCTTTTGATGACGCGCAAGGGGCCTCCTGTCTGAGGTGGACTGCGCGGGAAGCTTTCGTTTGATCGCTACGACGTGGATGTTACGCAGATTGCAGGTGTTCATTTGGCGCAATGACCGGCTTTGGTCCTGATGCTGCCCCGCAATTTGGCAGCAATCCGCGCGCAGCGTATGGCCTGCGCTCTTGAACAAAACCGCTTTTGCGCTGTATAGCCGATCAAGCAATAAAACACCGAGAGGCTAGCATATGCGCAGAGTGGTCGTGACAGGTTTGGGATTGGTGACACCGTTGGCGGACGGGGTCGAGGAAAGCTGGCGGCGCATTCTGGACTGTCAGTCCGGTGCGGGGCGGATTACGGGATTCGATCCCAGCCGTCTTGTCACGCAATATGCCTGCGAGGTGCCTTTGGGCGATGGCACGGACGGCACCTTTAACGCCGACAAATACATGCAGCCCAAAGAACAGCGCAAGGTGGATACGTTCATCATGTTCGGGTTGGCCGCAGCCCAACAGGCGGTCGAAGATTCCGGATGGATGCCCGAGGACCGTGAAGGGCAGGAGCGGACGGGCGTTTTGATCGGTTCCGGCATCGGGGGGCTGAATTCAATTGCGAATACAGCCGTGATGATGGCCGAAAAAGGCCCGCGCCGCGTGAGCCCGTTTTTCGTGCCGGGGGCTTTGATCAACCTGATCTCGGGTCAGGTGTCGATCAGATACGGGTTCAGGGGGCCGAACCATTCGGTTGTGACGGCCTGCTCCACGGGTGCGCATGCGATTGGCGATGCCAGCCGTCTGATCATGTTTGGCGATGCCGATGTTATGGTGGCGGGCGGGGCCGAAGCCGCGATTTGCGAAATCGGGATCGCGGGTTTCAACGCCTGCAAGGCGCTGTCGACGAAACACGGCGATAATCCACAAAATGCCAGCCGTCCGTATGATGCGGACCGTGACGGGTTTGTTATGGGCGAAGGCGCGGGCATTGTGGTGCTGGAAGAATACGAGCACGCAAAAGCGCGCGGCGCGAAAATCTATGCCGAGGTGATCGGTTATGGCCTGTCGGGTGATGCGTATCACATTACTGCGCCGTCAGCGGACGGGGAAGGCGGCGAACGGTCCATGCGCGCGGCATTGCGCAATGCGGGCAAAGAGCCGAAAGACATTGATTATATCAACGCGCATGGCACATCAACAATGGCCGACACCATCGAGTTGGGCGCGGTCGAGCGGATGCTGGGAGATCATGCCGACAAGGTGACCATGTCATCGACAAAATCGGCAACAGGGCATCTTTTGGGCGCTGCGGGTGCGATCGAGGCGATTTTTTCGGTTCTCGCGATCCGTGACCAGATCGCGCCGCCGACCATCAACCTTGATAATCCGGCGGTCGAGACGAAGATTGATCTGGCGCCAAACGCGCCTGTCAAACGCGAAATCAACGTGGCGCTGAGCAATTCTTTTGGATTCGGCGGCACCAATGCGAGCGTTTTGTTCGGGAAGGTCGACTGAATGTGGCGCCATATTGCGGCCAATGCGATCACGTTCCTCATGCTTGGGCTTTTCCTTTTGGGTGGGCTGATCATCTGGGGGAAATCCCAGTATGATACGCCCGGACCGCTGAGCCAGGCGATCTGTGTGCAGGTCGAGCGCGGCGCATCCATGCGCAAGGTCAGCGAGAATCTGGCGGATCAGAAAGCTGTGACATCTGCTGCGATATTCCGGCTTGGTGCCAGTTATGAGGAAAAATCAAGCCAGTTGAAGGCGGGCAGCTTTTTGGTGGAACCGCAGGCGAGCATGCAGGAGATCGTTGATGTGATCACCCGCGGCGGGGCCAGCACCTGTGGCACCGAGATTGTGTACCGTATCGGGGTAAACCAGGTGAGCGTGCAGGTGCGCGAGCTTGATCCGGCGACCAACCGGTTTGTCGAGCTGGCGGAATTCACGCCGGTCGCGGAGGAGGCACCGCAGGCGTACACCGAAACGCTGGCGAAAGCGGATACACGGCTGCGGATTGCGATGGCCGAAGGGGTGACCAGCTGGCAGATTGTGAACGCTTTGGAAGGCATGGAGGTGCTGAGCGGCGATGTGGACGAGACACCCGCCGAGGGGGCGTTGGCACCTGACAGCTATGAGGTACGCAAGGGCGATGACCGTGCGACGTTAATCGCGCAGATGGAGACGGCACAGGCGGCACATTTGGCAGCTGCATGGGAGGCGCGTGACGCGGACCTGCCGATTAACAGCCCAGAAGAGCTGTTGATTCTTGCCTCTATCATTGAGAAGGAAACCGGAGTTGCGCAGGAGCGCGGGCAGGTTGCCAGTGTGTTCGTGAACCGTCTTAATCAGGGAATGCGGCTTCAGACCGATCCGACAGTGATTTACGGCATCACAAAGGGTGAAGGCGTTTTGGGACGTGGGTTGCGGCGCAGCGAGTTGCGCCGCGAGACACCGTATAACACCTATGTTATCGCGGGCTTGCCCCCCACGCCGATTGCCAACCCCGGACGCGCGAGCCTGATGGCGGCGGCGCAACCGGAGCAGACGGAGTACATCTTCTTTGTGGCGGACGGTACGGGCGGGCACGCCTTTGCGACAACGCTGAAAGAGCATAATAACAACGTGGCACGCTGGCGCCAGATCGAAGCGGAGCAGGGTGCAGCGGCAGCGGGAAATGCCTCTACGGGCGGGAACTGATCTCTTTAAAACTGTACGCTGGTTAACGATTTATACAAGCAACGCACGGGGTTAGCAGGTTCTGTTAACCCCGTTTTTCTTGACTCTGCCCGGTTTATCGGGTAGGTATTCAAACATGCTAGGAGATTTGAAGGAGCGGCCCTGACGGCGTGTCAGGGATCATTTTTTCATGTCTTTCGGTTGGAGATACCCAAGCGGAAGGACCGATATCGGATGACTGTTAGCACCCCGGCGCATCACCTCGACGAGCTCGCTGAAACAGAAGCCCTGTTTGCCTCTGTCAAACGCACGCTGGCCGAGTTGAGACAAGAGATAGAGAGCCTGAAAGAACGGGCCAGAGCCGGGGAGGATATCAATGCAACCGCAGCGGCCAAAACCATCAGTAGCGTTTCTGATGTCATCGGGCGCTGCCAGAAAGCGGAGCTGATGCTGTATGACTGTCGAAACAAACGAGCCGGAATTGCACGCGGGGGGTACGCGCTTGATCTCGATCAGGCGCGGGCTGACATCGGGTGCAAGTTGGATCGGCTCCGCAGCACCATCGGTACAGGATCAATTCCTGAATGAGCTGGGAGAGGGGGAGCTTCGTGCTCTCCCTTTTTTATTCGACTTCTGGGCCATGCCGCACCAGTTGCCGCCAGAGGGAGACTGGCGGTCGTGGGTGATAATGGGAGGGCGTGGTGCAGGTAAAACGCGGGCCGGGGCCGAATGGGTCCGGTCCGTGGTGGAAGGTGCACGTCCGCTGGACAAGGGGCAATGCGCGCGTGTCGCTCTTGTGGGAGAGACGATAGATCAGGTGCGCGAAGTGATGATTTTTGGTGACAGCGGGATATTAGCCTGTTCGCCCGAGGATCGACGCCCCGATTGGGAAGCGTCGCGCAAGCGGCTGGTTTGGCCGAATGGCGCGATTGCGACGGTGCATTCGGCGCATGATCCCGAAGGGCTGCGCGGGCCGCAGTTTGATGCAGCTTGGGTGGACGAGATCGCCAAGTGGAAGAAGGCGCAAGAGACGTGGGACATGTTGCAATTCGCTTTGCGGCTGGGGGAACGACCGCAGGTGTGCGTGACGACCACGCCGCGAAATGTGGGCGTGTTGAAGGAGTTGTTGAAGTCGCCTTCGACGGTTGTGACCCATGCGCCGACAGAGGCGAACCGTGCCAATCTGGCGGCGTCGTTTCTGGAGGAGGTGCGCGCGCGTTATCGCGGTACGCGGCTGGGGCGGCAGGAGTTGGACGGGGTGTTGTTGGCGGATGCAGAGGGGGCGTTATGGACGAGCGCGATGCTGGAAACGTGCCGTGTGCGCAAGGTGCCTGTGCTGGACCGCATTGTGGTTGCGATAGATCCGGCGACGACATCGGGCAAGGCAGCGGATGAATGCGGGATTGTGGTGGCCGGGGTGCAAAGCAGCGGCCCGCCGCAGGACTGGCGGGCCTTTGTGCTGGCCGATTGTACGGTGAGCGGTGAGGGGCCGAGCGGCTGGGCGCGGGCCGCGATCGCTGCGATGGAGCAATACGGCGCGGACCGGTTGGTGGCGGAGGTTAATCAGGGCGGGCAGATGGTGCAGGAGGTGATCCGGCAGATTGATCCGTTGGTGCCGTATAAGGGCGTTCACGCCACGCGCGGGAAGGTCGCGCGGGCGGAGCCGGTGGCGGCATTGTACGAGCAGGGGCGTGTACGCCATATGCCTGATCTGGACGGGTTGGAGGACCAGATGACGCGGATGACGGCGCGCGGATACGAAGGCGGTGGTTCGCCCGACCGTGTGGATGCGCTGGTTTGGGCGCTGCACGAGTTGATGATCGCACCGGCGGCGAAATGGCGACAGCCCGGTGTGCGCTCGCTTTAGGGGGTGGTGGTTGGACGGGAAAACGGAGGGCTTTGGCCCTCCTTTTTTTATGCGCGGATTTTTGTGCGTCGTGCGCAACGTACGGTCTGGTCCGGCCCCCTTAATTCTTTGGTGAGAGATTGTGTTTCGAAGCGTTGAGGCAGTCGTGGCTGCCACGGGACATGGGCAAGGAGCGAGCGGGATGATGTTTGATTTTCTACGGCGCGGCACGGGAGATGTGATCGAGGCAAAGGCCTCGGCCACGGGGCGCGTCGTATCGGTGCAGAGTGCGGGTCGCGTGGCCTGGAGCCCGCGCGATACGGTGTCGCTGACGCGGACGGGGTTTTTGGGCAATCCGGTAGGGTTTCGTTCGGTCAAGTTGATTGCGGAAGCGGCGGCGGCGCTGCCGTTGGTGTTGCAGAACGCAGAGCAGCGTTTTGAGGTGCATCCGATGCTGGCGTTGCTGGCGCGGCCCAACGGCGCGCAGGGGCGTGCGGAGCTGCTGGAGGCGCTTTATGCGCAGCTGCTGCTGTCTGGTGATGGTTATGTCGAGGCGGTGGGTGGTGAGACAGGTGTGCCGCTGGAGTTGCATGTTCTACGCTCTGACCGGATGTCGGTGGTGCCGGGCGCGGATGGCTGGCCGGTGGCGTATGAATACGCTGTAGGGGGGCGCAAGCACCGGTTTGATGCCACGCAGGGCACGCCCGTTTGTCATGTGCGTAATTTCCATCCGCAAGACGATCACTACGGCTTTTCACCGATGCAGGCGGCGGCGATGGCGATGGATGTGCATAACTCTGCCTCGCGCTGGTCCAAAGCGTTGCTGGACAATGCGGCGCGGCCTTCAGGGGCGATCATTTATAAAGGCGCCGAGGGGCAAGGGACGCTCAGCAACGACCAATACGAGCGTTTGGTCAGCGAGATGGAAAGCCATCATCAGGGCGCACGCAACGCGGGCCGTCCGATGCTGCTAGAAGGTGGGCTGGATTGGAAGCCGATGGGATTTTCGCCTTCGGACATGGAATTCCAGCAGACCAAGGAAGCGGCGGCGCGCGAGATTGCTTTGGCCTTCGGGGTGCCGCCAATGCTGATCGGTATCCAGGGCGATGCGACTTATGCAAACTTTCAAGAGGCGAACCGCGCGTTTTACCGTCTGACGGTGCTGCCTTTGGTGACGCGGGTGACGGCGGTGCTGGCGCATTGGCTGTCGGGGTTCACCGGTGAGGTGGTCGCTCTGAAACCCGATCTGGATCAGGTGCCGGCGCTGAGTGCCGAGCGCGATGCGCAATGGGCGCGTGTTGCGGGTGCGGATTTCCTGACGGAGGCGGAAAAGCGCAAGTTGCTGGGCCTGCCTGTGGTGGCTGCCGATGAGTGATCTTCCGGTCGAGCGGTTTCAATGCGCGCCGGGAATGAAGCTTCAGGCGCATGAGCAGGTCAGCGCGATCCATTTTGCCAATCTGACCCACCGGCTGGACCGGATCGAGGTGATGATGGAGCGGCTGGAGCGGCGGTTGTGGCTGACGGTTTACGGGGTTGTGGCGATGATCCTGGCGCAGGCGGTGCAATCGTTTCTGGCGGTGGCCCCCTAGACGGAAAATTCTAACAAGGAGACATCCATGGATATGAGTGGAAACGACCTCGGGCCAGCCCCGGGGAACGGGGGCGGATTGCCCGGGCTGGAGCGCAAATTCATCGCGCTTGATGAGGTCGCGAAGGTTGAAACGGGTGTCGAGATTAGCGGCTACGCCAGCTTTTTCGGGGCGGTGGATCAGGGCAATGACGTAGTGGAAGCGGGGGCGTACGGCGCGAGCCTCAAGGCGCTGTCGGCGGCGAAACGGGGCGTCAAGATGCTGTGGCAGCATGATCCGGCGCAACCCATCGGCGTGTGGGACGAGGTGCGCGAGGACGCGCGTGGTCTGTTCGTCAAGGGGCGTATCCTTAAATCCGTGGACAAGGGGCGCGAGGCGATCGCCCTGATCGAGGCGGGAGCGATTGACGGGTTGTCCATCGGATACCGCACGGTGAAAGCCACGAAAAATACCAAGGGCCAGCGGCTCTTGCAGGAACTGGAGCTTTGGGAGGTGTCGTTGGTGACCTTTCCGATGCTGCCCAGTGCGCGGGTCGCGGCGAAGGCGGACGGTTTCGTCGGCCTTGGAGCGATCCTGCGTGACATGGCGGCGGGTTTTGATGCGGCGCGTGCCGAATTGAAAACACCGAAAACAGCAACCAAACGGGGGAAATGCGCATGAGCATGACTGAAGAAAAGGCCGTGGGAAACGAATTATCCCCGGCACAAGACGTGCGGCGGGCCGTGACCGGCTTTGTCCACGAATTCAAAGGCTTTCAGGCCGAGATCGAGACCAAACTTCAACAAACAGAAGAGCGAATGAACATGCTGGATCGTAAAACACTCAATGCGTCGCGTCCACCTTTGGCGGGTGCCACCGATGCGGGTGCGCCGCATCAAAAAGCCTTTAACGCCTATGTGCGGACTGGCGATGACGACGGGTTGCGCGGGCTGCAACTGGAAGGCAAGGCGCTGTCCACAGCTGTCAATTCCGACGGCGGTTATCTGGTTGATCCGCAGACCTCGGACATCGTGAAATCGGTGCTGAACACCACCGCTTCAATCCGCGCAATTGCGTCTGTGGTGAACGTGGAGGCGACGTCTTATGACGTGTTGGTGGATCATTCCGATGTGGGTGCCGGTTGGGCCACAGAATCCACGATTGTGGGCGAAAGCGACACGCCGCAGATCGACCGCATCACCGTGCAACTGCACGAGCTGAGCGCGCTGCCCAAGGCGTCCCAGCGTCTGTTGGATGATGCTGCGTTCGACATCGAGGGGTGGCTTGCAGGGCGTATCGCGGACAAGTTTGCGCGTGCCGAAGCGGGGGCGTTTATCAACGGGGACGGCATCGACAAGCCCAAGGGTTTGCTTGCGCATAGCACCGTCGACAATGACGTCTGGGCCTGGGGTAATCTGGGGTATGTGCCGACGGGTGTAGCGGGTGAAGTCACCGCCGATGCCATCGTTGATGTGGTTTATGCGCTGGGTGCGCAGTACCGCGCCAATGCGACATTTGTGATGAACTCGAAAACTGCGGGTGTCATTCGCAAGCTTAAGGATATGGACGGTCGTTTCCTGTGGTCCGATGGTCTGGCGGCGGGAGAGCCTGCGCGTCTGATGGGCTATCCTGTACTGATTGCCGAGGACATGCCCGATGCGGATGCCGACGAGATGGCCATTGCCTTTGGCGATTTTGCCGCCGGATACACCATCGCGGAACGCCCCGATCTGCGTATCTTGCGTGACCCCTTCAGTGCCAAGCCGCATGTGCTTTTCTACGCGACCAAGCGTGTGGGCGGTGATGTGAGCGATTTTGCTGCGATCAAGCTTCTGAAATTCGGCACGGCCTAAGACGGCAATGCTGAAGCCGGGGCGGGGGTCATCCCTTGCTCCGGACCGGGCGCGCGCCCCTGTTGAGACCCCATCGTGTTGTCTAGCTGCTCCCCTCCAACCGAGCAATGCGGAGGGGCGGGGCGTGCGTCCGAGATAGGGGAGTTGAGGGAAGTTGAGAGAGGCTTTGAGATGTTGATCGAAGAGACAAACGTGCCGGATGAAGCCCTGCCGGTAGCAGCGTTCAAGGCGCATATGCGCATGGGCACGGGCTTTGCCGATGCAGAGGTGCAGGATGTGGTGTTGCGTGGTTTTCTGCGCGCCGCTCTGACGGCGATCGAGGCCCGCACCGGCAAGGCGCTGATCGAGCGTGAGTTTACGCTGTCGGTCAACGAATTGAGAAACGGTCAGGCGCTGGCGCTTGGCGTGGCTCCTGTGACGGTGATTGCGGATGTGACTATGGTTGGAAGGGATGGCGCGATCCGTCCGGTTCATTCCTCGGCCTATTGGCTGGAGCGCGATATGCACACACCGCGCCTGCGGGCGGCGGGTGCTGCGTTGCCTGCACCCGATAGAGGCGGCGAGTTGCGGGTGCGGTTTCTGGCGGGATTTGGTCCCGAATGGGACGATGTGCCGAGCGATTTGCAGCAGGCGGTTCTGATGCTCGCGGCGCATTACTATGAATACCGCCACGACACAGGGTTGAGTGGCGGTTGTATGCCTTTTGGGGTGACCAGCCTGATCGAGCGGTTCCGCATGATGCGCCTTGGCGCTGGAGCGCGGACATGAGCGTGCCGCGTTTGAACCGGCAGCTGGTTCTGGAAGCGCCGGACCGTTTGAGCGACGGGGCGGGCGGATTTGTCAACGGGTGGGTGCCGGTGGGAATTGTCTGGGCCGAGATGACGGCGCGTACAGGGCGCGAGACCGCCGCAAGCGGAGCACCGGTGAGCCGGATGGCCTATAAAATCACCGTGCGCGCGGCCCCTGCCGGCAGTTCCGAGCGCCCTGCGGCGCAACAGCGGTTTCGTCAGGGAAACCGGATTTTTACCATCGAAGCAGTGGCCGAGCGCGACTCTGACGGGCGCTATCTGACCTGCTTTGCGCAAGAGGAGCAGGTGGTATGAGCTATGCGGTTTCAGCAGCGCTTCAGGCTGCGGTATTCGCGGCCTTGACGGCCGATACGGCGTTGGCAGCTGAGGTGGGCAGCGCGATCTATGATGCGGTGCCTGCGGGCAGCTTGCCGGAGATCTATGTGCAACTGGGAACAGAGACGGTGCGCGATGCCTCGGACGGTAGTGGCGCGGGGGCGGCGCATACATTGAGCGTTTCCGTGATTACGACCAACCCCGGCTTTGCCAGCGCCAAGCGCGCGGCGGCAGCGATCAGCGATGCGCTGCATGGTGCCGATCTGACGCTGGCGCGCGGGCGGCTTGTTTCATTGGGATTTGATCGGGCTACGGCGCGCCGGATTGATGCGGCAAGTGCGCGCCAGATTGATCTGCGGTTTCGTGCACGGGTGCAAGACGACTGAATAGTAAAACGCTTTCAGGCTTTTAACAGGAGTATACAGAATGGCTGTTCAAGCAGGCAAAGACCTTTTGATCAAGGTTGATATGACGACCGATGGCAACTTTGAGACCATTGCGGGGCTGCGTGCCACGCGCATCAATTTCAACGCCGAGGCGGTGGATGTCACATCGCTTGATTCCGCGGGAGGTTGGCGGCAGTTGCTGGCGGGGGCCGGTGTGCGGTCGGCGGCGATCAGCGGCTCGGGCGTGTTTCGCGACGAGGCCACGGACGAGCGCGCACGCCAGCTTTTGTTCGACGGGCTGACGCCGGATTTCCAGATTGTGATCCCGGAGTTCGGTGTGGTCGAGGGGCCGTTTCAGGTGACCTCGCTGGAATACGCGGGCCAGTTGAATGGTGAGGCGACCTATGAGCTGTCGCTTGCGTCTGCCGGTCAGTTGCAGTTCGTGCCTTACGTCGATTCGGGAATTTGAAGATGAGCAACCGGTGGCGGGGAGAGGTGGCGTTGACGGTCGATGGGCAGCGTCACCGGATGAAGCTGACGCTGGGTGCGTTGGCGGAGTTGGAAGAGGTGCTGGACGAGCCGTCGCTGGTGGCGCTGGTCGAGCGGTTCGAGGGCGGGCGGTATAGCACACGCGATGTGCTGGCGTTGCTGGCGGCGGGGCTGCGGGGGGCGGGTGTGCGCATGGATGCGGACACGCTGGCGCACGCCGAGATTGAGGGTGGCCCGATGGCCGCAGCGCAGGCCGCTGCGGAGCTTTTGGCGCGGGCGTTTATGGTGCGCCCGTGAGCGACGGCTTTGACTGGCCCGCGCTGATACGGGCGGGGTTGCAGGGGCTGGGGCTTACGCCCGATGCGTTCTGGGCGCTGACCCCTGCGGAATTGCAGCTGATGCTGGGGGCAGGCGGCAGCGGCACAGCGCCGCTGCTGAGCGAGGGGCTGGAGGCGCTGATGGCGGCCTATCCGGACAAGCAAAAGGATCACGATCATGGATGAAGAAACCTTTGACGCACTGGGCACGGACGCGCAGTCGCTTAACCAGACGCTGGGGCAGACCAGTGTTCTGGTATCGGGCTTTGACAGCGAATTGCGCCGGATGCGAACCTCACTGGCGGCCACGGGCAAGGATGTGGCGACGCTTGAGCGTGGTCTGAGCCGTGGTTTGCGCAAGGCGTTTGATGGCGTGGTTTTCGACGGCATGAAGCTGTCGGATGCGTTAACTACCGTGGCGCAATCGCTGTCGCGCTCGGCTTATAGCGCCGCGGTCAAACCGGTGACCGATCATTTAGGCGGGCTGATTTCCCAAGGGGTTACGGGGTTGGTGCAGGGGGTTCTGCCTTTTGCCAATGGTGCGCCGTTCAGTCAGGGCCGTGTGATGCCATTTGCTGATGGGGGCGTGGTCAGTCAGGCCACGCATTTCGGCATGCGCGGCGGCATGGGCGTGATGGGCGAAGCGGGGCCGGAGGCGATTATGCCGCTCGCGCGCGGCCCCGACGGCAAGCTGGGGGTGCGTGCGGGTGGTGGCGGTGGCGGTACGCCAACGGTGGTGATGAACATCTCGACGCCTGATGTGGCAGGCTTCCAGCGGTCGCGCGCACAGATCGCCGCCCAAATGAGCCGTGCGCTGAGTGCCGGCCAGAAAAACCGTTAAGCGAGGGAATTAGAGATGAATTTTCATGAGGTATTGTTTCCGGCGGATCTGAGTTTTGGCGCATTGGGTGGTCCGCAGCGGCGGGTCGATGTGGTGACGCTTGCCAACGGCTATGAGGAGCGCAACACGCCCTGGGCCCATTCGCGTCGTGTTTATGACGCGGGACTGGGGATGCGCTCGCTTGACGACATCGAAAAGGTGATCGCGTTTTACGAGGCGCGGTACGGCCAGATGTTCGGGTTTCGCTGGAAGGACTGGTCGGATTTCAAATCCGCCAAGCCCTCGGCCAGGATCGCCTATGATGATCAGCAGATTGCCACCGGTGATGGGGTGCGCAAGGAATTCCAGATCATCAAAACCTATCGTTCGGGGGATCATGCCTATGCGCGTCCGATCACCAAGCCGGTCAAGGGTAGTGTTCTGGTCATGGTAGAGCAGGACGAAAAGCGTGAGACCATTGATTATTCCATTGATGATACAACGGGTATCATCAGTTTCATGCGCCCGCCCGACCCGGACACGCGGGTCTATGTGGGGTATGAATTCGACGTGCCTGTGCGTTTTGACAGTGATCGCATTCTGACCAACATCGCAAGCTTTCAGGCGGGACAGGTGCCGGATATTCCAGTCCGGGAGGTGCGTGTGTGATGGTTGATTTCAATTCCGATCTTGCAGCCCACCTTGAGGGAGGTCTGACAACTGTGTGCCATGCGTGGGCGATCATGCGCCGTGATGGTGAGGTTTTTGCGTTTACCGATCACGATCTGCCATTGTCTTTCGCGGGTATCACGTTTCGGGCAGACACGGGGTTAAGTGCGTTGGCGCTGGCGCAATCCACCGGCCTGTCGGTGGACAACACCGAGGCGTTGGGGGCGCTGAGCGATGCGTCATTGCGTGAGGACGAGATAGAACAGGGTCGTTTTGATGGCGCAGAGGTGCGTGCGTGGCTGGTTAACTGGGCAAACCCCGCGCAGCATTGGCTTAACTTTCGCGGTACCATTGGCGAGCTGACCCGCACGGGCGGTGCGTTTCGCGCAGAATTGCGCGGGCTGACCGAAGCGTTGAACCGTCCCCTAGGGCGCGTGTATCAAAAGCCGTGTACGGCGGTTCTGGGCGACAAGGCGTGCCGCTTTAATCTGGCGCGTGAGGGCTATGCACATGTGCTGCCGGCGCAGGCCGTGCAGGACGCGCGGCGCTTTGTCTGGGAGGGTTTTTTGTCGTTCGATACCGATTGGTTCACGCGCGGACGTCTGGAAATCATGAGCGGGCCCGCAAAGGGGCTGTGGGGGACGATCAAGAGTGACCGTATTGAGGACAGCGCGCGCATTGTCGAGCTGTGGGAGCCGGTGCGCGGACTTGTCGAGCCTGGCACACAGGTTCGATTGATTGCGGGGTGTGACAAGCGCACCGAGACGTGCAGGCTAAAGTTCAACAATTTTGACAACTTTCAAGGGTTTCCGGATTTGCCGGGCGAGGATTGGGTTGTGTCCATTCCGTCGAGCGGCAAGGCCAACAGCGGCGGATCGTTGCGATGATCCGTTCAGCGCTTGTCGCGGCGGCACGCGGCTGGATTGGGACGCCATATGTGCATCAGGCCTCTGTCAGGGGCGCGGGCAGCGATTGTCTGGGGCTAGTGCGCGGCGTCTGGCGCGAGGTGTACGGGCAGGAACCCGAGGCCATTCCCGCCTATTCGATGGACTGGTCAGAACCGCAGGGCGAGGAGCGGCTTTGGGCGGCGGCATTGCGGCATCTGGCGGCCAAACCTGTGCGCGACGCTTTGCCCGGCGATGTCGTTTTGTTCCGGATGCGGCAGGGCTCGGTGGCCAAACATCTGGGCATCCTGTCGCAGGCGGGCGACGTGCCGCAGTTTATCCACGCCTATTGCGGTCACGGGGTTGTGCAAAGCCCGCTGAGCGCCCCGTGGCACCGCCGCATAGTGGCGTGTTTTGAATTTCCCGAGGAGGTTTCCTGATGGCGACGATATTATTTTCAGCAGCGGGTGCGGCTGTAGGCGGCTCCGTTGGCGGCACGTTGGCGGGGCTTTCTTCGGTGGCCGTTGGCCGCGCCGTGGGTGCAACATTGGGCCGTGTGGTGGATCAAAAGATACTCGGTGCCGGTGCGCAGGCGGTCGAGACAGGCCGCGTGGACCGGTTTCGTCTGACAGGGGCCGGTGAGGGCGATCCCGTTAGCCAGCTTTATGGTCGGCTGCGGTTGGGCGGGCAGGTGATCTGGGCGTCGGATTTCGAGGAGGTTGCGACCACAAGTGGCGGTGGTAAAGGCGGTAGCCCCGAGCCGCGCACAACAGCTTACAGTTATTCCGTCCACCTAGCGATTGCTTTGTGCGAGGGCGAAATTACCAGCGTGGGCCGTATCTGGGCCGATGGTGAAGAGATCGCGCCAGATGATTTGAACATGCGCGTCTACACAGGCAGCGCGGCGCAACCGCCCGATCCGTTGATCGAGGCGATTGAAGGGGCGGGCATGGTGCCTGCCTATCGCGGCACTGCCTATGTGGTGATGGAAGCGTTGGCGTTGCAACGTTTTGGCAACCGCGTGCCGCAGTTCTCGTTCGAGGTAATCCGCCCCGAACAGCGCGGCGCGCCGGACGCCAGCCATGCGTTGAGCTATGGCGTTGAAGGCGTCGCGTTGATTCCGGGGACAGGGGAATATTCGCTCGCCACAACGCCGGTTAGCTATGAGGGCGACGATCAGGCGCGCTGGAGCGCCAATATCAACTCGCCCTCGGGCAAGACCGATTTCCTCACGTCGCTGGACGCGCTGACAGAGGAGTTGCCGGAGTTGAAGGCGGCCTCGTTGGTGGTGTCGTGGTTCGGCTCGGATCTGCGGGTGGGGGAATGTGCGGTGCGCCCCAAGGTCGAAGATCCTGAAATTGACGGGGACGAGATGCCCTGGCGTGTGGCCGGTCTGGCACGCACCAGTGCCGGTGTCATAGCGCGCGGCGCAGACAGCCGCCCGATCTATGGCGGTACACCGGCGGATGCCTCTGTGATCGAAGCTATTCAGGCAATGAACGCTGAAGGCAAGGCGGTGATGTTTTATCCGTTTATCCTGATGGACCAGCATGAGGGGAACGATCTGCCCAATCCCTATACGGGCCAGGCGGGACAGCCTGCGTTGCCGTGGCGTGGGCGGATCACCACGGCGCTTGCGCCCGGGCGCGAAGGATCAACCGACGCGACACCGGCGGCGGCTGACGAGGTTGCGACCTTTTTCGGCACCGTCACAGCGGCGGATTTCACCGTTGCGGACGGGATCGTCAGCTATACCGGGCCCGAAGAATGGAGCCTGACCCGATTTATTTTGCACTACGCGGCGCTGTGTCAGGCGGCGGGCGGGGTCGATTCCTTTTGCATCGGGTCCGAGATGCGTGGGATCACGCGTATTCGCAGCGCGCGCAATACGTTTCCGGCGGTAGAGGCGTTGCGCGTGCTGGCCGCCGAAGTGCGTGCCCTTGTGGGGCCACAGACCAAGATCAGCTATGCCGCTGACTGGAGCGAATATTTCGGCTATCAGCCGCTGGATGGCAGCGGTGACCGGCTGTTCCATCTTGATCCGCTATGGGCCGATCCGCAGATTGATTTTATCGGCATCGACAATTATATGCCGTTGTCCGATTGGCGGGACGGTGTCGCGCATCGTGACGCGCTGGAATGGGATTCCATCTATAACCTCGAATATCTGCAATCCAATATCGAAGGCGGTGAGGGGTATGATTGGTATTACGCATCGTCCGAAGAGCGCGAGGCGCAAATCCGCACGCCGATCACCGATGGCACCCATAACGAGCCGTGGATTTACCGCTATAAGGACATTCGCAATTGGTGGGGCAATCTGCACTACAACCGGATCGACGGAGAGCGCCAGATTGCACCAACGGGATGGCTGCCGGGGTTGAAGCCCGTCTGGTTCACCGAATACGGTTGTGCGGCCATCGACAAGGGGACAAACCAGCCCAATAAATTCCTTGATGCCAAGTCCTCTGAAAGCAGCTTGCCACGGCATTCCGACGGATCGCGTGATGACTATATGCAGATGCAATACCTGCGCGCGATGATCGACTATTGGGCGCAGCCGGAAAACAATCCGCAAGGGATAGAATACGAAGGGCCGATGATTGACATGCGGCGCGCCTTTGTCTGGGCATGGGATGTGCGGCCCTATCCGTTCTTTCCCGGAAACCTTGATCTTTGGAGCGACGGAAAAGCCTATGCACGTGGTCACTGGCTCAACGGGCGCAGCTCGTCGCGCAGCCTTGCATCGGTTGTGGACGAGATCTGCCGTCGTGCGGATGTAGTGGCCTATGACACCAGCGCGCTTTACGGCGTTGTGCGTGGCTACGGTGTCTCGGATGTGGGCGATGCCCGCGCATCGCTTCAGCCTTTGATGGTGCGTTTCGGCTTTGATGCAATAGAGCGGGACGGAACGTTGATATTCCGGATGCGCGATGGCCTGCGCGAGACAGCGCTTGATCCCGACCGCTTTGCCGTGAGCGGCGAGATGGACGGCGTCACCGTGCAGACACGCGAGGCAGAGGCCGCATTGTCAGGCCGCGTGCGCGTGCGTTTCATTCAGGCGGATGCCAGCTATGATGTGATTTCCGAAGAGGCGGTTTTGCCCGACGAACAAACCCATGCAGTGGCCGCAACCGAATTCACAATGATGCTGACCCGTGCAGAAGGGCGGCAGGTTGCCGAGCGGTGGCTTAACGAGGCACGGATTGCGCGCGATACGGTTCAGTTCGCGCTGCCACCCTCAAATCTGCCGGTGCGTGCGGGCGATATCGTGCGTCTGCCCGCGGATCAGGACGAGGGGCCATCGCTTTATCGTGTTGACCGCGTGGATCAGGCAGAGTTCCAACAAATCGACGCGGTGCGGATTGACCCACAGGTTTATGATGCGGCCCCTCTGGAGGACGAACAGGTGCGTTTGCGCCGCTTCGTGGCTCCGGTTCCGGTTCTGCCGCTGTTCCTTGACCTGCCGCTCTTGAAAGGCGATGAAGTTTCCTTTGCGCCCTACATCGCCGCCACTGCCATGCCGTGGCCGGGCAGTGTGGCGCTGTATAGCAGTCAGTCAGAGCAGGATTTCGGGATTAATACGGTTCTGCCGATCCGTGCGGCCATCGGGGCCACACGCTCTGCGATGGGGTCGGCTTGTGCGGGTTTGATTGATCGCGGCGATGCGCTTGAGGTAAAGCTGATCAGCGGGCGGTTGGAGACAGTCACGCCCGAGGCGCTTTTGAGCGGAGCCAATCTGGCGGCCATCGGGGATGGCAGTTCGGACCGATGGGAAGTGTTCCAGTTCCGCAAGGCCGAACTTCTGGCGCCGGGAACCTATCTGCTCAGCGAGCGGTTGCGCGGGCAGGCGGGATCGGACGGGCTGATGCCGGACGTCTGGCCTGCGGGATCGCAGTTCGTGCTGTTGAACGGGGTGCCGCAACAGATCGAGCTGGGCCGAAATCTGCGGCGCGTCGCGCAATACTACCGGATCGGGCCTGCGCAGCGCGCCGTGAGCGACCCGTCGTATCGCCAACTGCAACGCGCGTTCGATGGCAACGGTCTGCGCCCCTATGCGCCCGCGCACCTGCGGGCAAAGGCCGAGATTAGCGGCGCGATTAGCTTGGGCTGGATCAGGCGTACACGCGTTGACGGTGATGACTGGGAAGGGCCGGACGTGCCGTTGGGTGAAGAAACCGAGAGCTATCTGTTGCGCATCATTCAGGCGGGGATCACCCTGCATGAGGCTATCGTAACAGAGCCGGCATACAGCTACAGCGCCGGGCAGCAGGCGGCGGACGGGGCAACGGGTGCTATCACCGTCGAAGTGGCGCAGATTTCGGCAACATACGGTGCCGGATTGTTTAAACGCATCGAAATCACAGTGTGATGCGGCGGATCGGGTTGATGGATCTGCACCATGCGGCGCGCGCGGTGCAGATGGTGGCACCGCCACTGCGCGCGGGTTTCTGCGACCGGCTGCTGGAGCGCGCGCATGCGGCGGACAAATACGTCAAACGATTGCACAAACTGCACCCTGCATGGGGTGACGGCAGTTTGCGCGCCGCGTCAATGACATACCCGTGCGGCTCTGGTTGTGGTCCAGACACCCCCTCGCTCAAGGCATGCTACCTTGTTGTTTTGCGCGCTCTCGAACACCGTAGCGGCAATCCTTGGTAAATTCGCACGCGCTTGGTGTTTGCGTTTCGGGTCACTGTGCTAAATAAAAGGACAATCGCGAAAAGGAGCCGCAGTCATGGCCACCCCCAAAAGCAACATTACCTCGGTCGATCCCGTTTGGGACAGGATCAAACAAGATGCCGAACAGGCGGTTGCTGACGAGCCGCTGATAGGTGGCTTCGTGCATGCAACGATCCTGCATCATCCGTCCCTCGACAAAGCCTTGAGCTACCGGATGGCGGCAAAGCTGTCCTCGAACGAGATGTCGATGATGGTGGTCCGTGAAGTTGTCGACAAGGCCTATGCAGCCGATCCGTCGCTTGTTGTTGCGGCCCGCGCCGACCTTGTCGCGATCTACGAGCGTGATCCGGCGTGTCATCGGCTGTTGCAGCCGATCCTGTACTTCAAAGGGTATCAAGCAGTGCAGGCGTACCGCGTTGCGCATTATTTGTGGCGACAAAAGAAATACGATCTGGCCTATTTCATCCAGATGCGGGTCTCGGAAATTTTCGGGGTCGATATCCATCCGGCGGCACGGATCGGCAAGGGGATCATGATCGACCACGCGCATTCAATTGTGATCGGCGAAACGGCCGTCGTGGGCGATAATGTCTCGATGCTGCATTCCGTAACGCTGGGCGGGACGGGCAAGGAAGAAGAGGACAGGCATCCGAAGATCGGCGATGGTGTTTTGATCGGGGCAGGGGCCAAGGTTCTCGGCAACATCACGGTGGGCAATTGCAGCCGCATCGCGGCGGGCTCGGTCGTGCTGGAAGCGGTGCCGGCCTGCAAAACGGTCGCGGGTATCCCCGCGCGCATTGTGGGCGAAGCGGGCTGCGAACAGCCCTCGGTTTCGATGAACCACATGCTGGGGCCGTGGGAGGGCTGAGGTTCTGCGGATGCTGTTGAAATGAAAAAAGGCCGGAGCTGCGCTCCGGCCTTTTATGCGATATGTGGTCGCCTCGGGGCGACGGCGAGGGGCTAGCCCCTCACACTCCCCAGAGGTTACCGGCCAAATGAAGACCTCAGGCCAGCATCGTCATTGGCGCTTCGAGATTGTCCTTGATCGCGCCAAGTAGTTCGGCGCCCAGAGCGCCATCAATAACGCGGTGATCGACGGAAAGCGTGACGGACATAACGGTTGCGACCGCCAGTTCGCCGTCTTTCCCGACAACGGGTTTCTTCATCCCTGCGCCCACGGCCAGAATCGCAGCATGTGGCGGGTTGATGACCGCATCAAAATTGTCGATGCCGAACATACCGAGGTTGGAGATGGCAAAGCTGCCGCCCTGATACTCTTGCGGGCTGAGTTTGCGATCACGCGCGCGACTGGCGAGGTCTTTCATCTCGGCGCTCAGCGCGGAGAGGGGTTTTTGATGGGCATCTTTCAGGACCGGTGTGAACAGCCCGCCCTCAATGGCGACAGCCACGGCGACATCGGATGCGGTGAGCTGGAAAATACGGTCACCGGCCCAGACGGCATTGGCCTCAGGTACTTGCTGCAACGCCAGCGCGCAGGCCTTGATGATAAAGTCGTTGACCGACAGCTTCACGCCACGCGGCTCAAGCTGTTTGTTCAACTCTGCCCTGAACGCCATCAGCGCATCCAGTTGGATATCGCGGCGCAGATAGAAATGCGGCACGGTCTGCTTGGCTTCTGTGAGGCGTGTAGCAATGATTTTGCGCATCCCGTCGAGCTTGATCTCCTTGTAATCGCGCCCTTCGTACATCTTGACCACGGTATCGGCAGACGGGCCGGTCGGCATGGAACCGCCGGATTTTGCTGCCGTTGCCGGCTCGGTCTGTGCGGCGGCAGCTTTGGGGGCGTCTGATTTGCTTAGCCCCTCCACATCCGCTTTGACGATGCGGCCACGCGGGCCGGAACCCTTGACGTCTTCCAGATCGAGCCCCTTTTGTGCGGCGATGCGGCGCGCCAGCGGAGAAGCAAAAATACGCTCGCCTTGCGTGTTTTTGCCCGCAGCCGGTGTTGGAGCTGGTGTCGCGTCCTTCTCGTCAACGGGTTCGGCCTTTTCCGTTACCGCGGCAGGGGCCGCAGTTGAGGGGGCTTCTTCCTGTGGAGCGGAGGTTTCAGCGATGTCGTCAACATTTTCGCCTTCTTCGAGCAGAACCGCGATGGGTGTGTTCACCTTGACCCCTTCGGTTCCGGCTTCGATCAGGAGTTTACCGATCGTGCCGTCGTCAACGGCTTCGAACTCCATCGTGGCCTTATCGGTTTCGATCTCGGCCAGCAAATCACCGGACGAGACGGTATCACCTTCCTTGACCAGCCATTTGGCCAATGTGCCTTCTTCCATGGTTGGCGAGAGGGCGGGCATGAGGATTTCTGTGGGCATCGTGACCGCTCCTTATTTGTAAGTAACTTTTTTCACGGCCTCGATCACCTCGGCGGTGGTGACGAGCGCGTGTTTTTCGAGGTTGGCAGCATATGGCATCGGCACATCCTTGCCGGTGCAACAGATCACAGGCGCATCCAGATAATCGAATGCCTCCTGCATCACCACAGAACTGATATAACTCCCGACAGAGCCTTGCGGCCAACCTTCCTCGACCGTCACAAGACGGTTGGTTTTCATCACTGATTTGATGATTGCAGGCGTGTCCATCGGGCGCAGGGTGCGCAAATCAATGACCTCGGCCTTGATGCCTTCTTCGGCCAGCTTGTCAGCTGCCTCCAGCGCATAGGTCATCCCGATTCCAAAGCTCACGATGGTTACATCGTCGCCGGTCCGCCAAATGCGGGCCTTGCCGAACGGGACGGTATAATCGTCCAGGTCCGGCACATCGAACGAACGGCCATACAGGATTTCGTTTTCCAGAAAAATCACAGGGTTTGGATCGCGGATCGCGGTTTTGATCAAACCTTTGTAATCGGAGGCGGAATAGGGCATCGCCACTTTCAGGCCGGGAACCTGCATGAACCACGCGGCGTAATCCTGCGAGTGCTGCGCGCCTACACGCGCCGCTGCACCGTTGGGACCCCGAAACACCATTGGCGCACCCATCTGGCCACCCGACATATACAGCGTCTTGGCCGCCGAGTTGATGATCTGGTCCATTGCCTGCATCGCAAAGTTGAAAGTCATGAACTCTACAATCGGCTTCAACCCGCCAAAAGCCGCGCCGACCCCGATACCGGTAAAACCGTGTTCGGTGATCGGCGTATCAATCACCCGCTTGGATCCGAATTCATCCAGCATCCCTTGGGTGATTTTATAGGCACCCTGATATTCGGCGACCTCCTCGCCCATGATGAACACGTTTTCATCGTGGCGCATTTCTTCGGCCATGCCATCGCGCAAGGCTTCGCGGACGGTCTGCTGCTTCAGTTTCGTGCCTTCGGGCCAGTCGGGAGCCGCGTCCACTTGCGGTTCGGGCGCCGGTTTGCTCTGCGTTGGCGCGCTCTGTTCCTTGTCGGCGGGCGCGGGGGCCGAAGCGGGTTCGGATTTCGCGTCCGCAATATCGTCCGCGCTTTCGCCTTCCTCAAGCAGCACTGCGATAGGGGTGTTCACTTTCACGCCTTCGGTGCCTTCCTCGATCAGGATCTTGCCGATAATCCCCTCATCGACCGCTTCGAATTCCATCGTCGCCTTGTCGGTTTCGATTTCGGCCATAATATCGCCGGAGGCGACGGTATCACCTTCTTTCACCAGCCATTTGGCCAATGTGCCTTCTTCCATTGTGGGGCTCAGGGCGGGCATCAGAATTTCAGTTGCCATGGATCAAGCCTCCTGTGGGATTTCTGTGGCGTAAATATCGGTCCAAAGCTCGTCAAGGTGAGGTTCGGGGCTGTTTTTGGCAAACTCGGCGCTCTCGTTGACGACGGCTTTGATCTCCTTGTCGATCGCCTTCAGATCGTCTTCGGAGGCGTGCTTGCCCGTCAAAAGCAGAGTACGCACGGCTTCGATGGGATCGCGCTCGTCGCGCATTTTCTGAACTTCCTCGCGGGTCCGGTATTTCGCAGGGTCCGACATGGAGTGGCCACGGTAACGGTACGTTTTGATTTCCAGAATATAGGGGCCTTTGCCGGACCGGCAGTGTTTCACCGCCGTCTCGCCTGCGGCTTTCACGGCCAGCACATCCATACCATCGACCGCCTCTCCGGGGATGCCAAAGGCCTTGCCGCGTTCATAGATTTCGGGCGAGGAGGTCGAGCGTTGCTGCGATGTCCCCATGGCGTACTGGTTGTTCTCGATCACGAAAATACAGGGCAGTTGCCAGAGAGCGGCCATGTTGAACGTCTCGTAAACCTGGCCCTGGTTCGCCGCACCGTCACCGAAGTAGGTGAATGTCACGCGGCCGTTTTCCTTGTATTTATCCGCGAATGCCAGCCCCGCACCCAGCGGCACCTGCGCCGCAACAATGCCGTGCCCGCCATAAAAATGCTTCTCTTTCGAGAACATGTGCATGGAGCCGCCTTTGCCCTTGGAATAGCCATCTTCACGGCCCGTCAACTCGGCCATGACGCCGTTGGGGTCCATCCCGCACGCCAGCATATGCCCGTGATCGCGGTAAGAGGTGATGCGCTTGTCGCCTTCCTCTGCCGCGGCCTCAAGGCCGACAACAACGGCTTCCTGCCCGATGTAGAGGTGACAAAAACCGCCAATCAGTCCCATACCGTAAAGCTGGCCCGCTTTTTCCTCGAAACGCCGGATCAACAGCATATCGCGGTAATACGCCTTGAGCTCCTCGGCAGATATATTCGATGGCGCAGCTTTCTCGCTGGGCTTTTTGGCGGCCATATGGCGATCCTCCCGGTGGTGCGGCGCGGGGTGCGCCGAATGTAGTTTAACGTTAAACTATAGCTTACCGGATTCGAAACGGGATGGCGAGAGGGCTTGTGTAAAGGGGACGGGGCGCGCAAAAACACGCACGCTCAGCGGATTACAATCTCGTCTGCGCGCACCATGCCCAACACGCGGCGCGCCTGCTCGTCAAGCAGATCAAGGTCAAGGTAATCGTCCGACAACCGATGTGTGAGGTTTTCCATGCGCGCCACGTCCGCGCGTACTTTGGTAAGCTGGATGCGCAGGTCGCTGGCTTCGCCCAATATTTCGGCGCGCCGGAAGAGGCCAAAGTCGCCTTGCACGGCGGCAAAGGTGAAATAGAGGCTCAGCGCGAATGCGATGGCGAAAAAGAGGAGGGGGCCGAATGCCGGTCTGCTCATGAAGGTGCCTTGGGATGCCTGAATGAAATGCTGCTCTCGCCACCTCTTTGCGGATGGTTTTTTCACTATGACACAAGAGATTCGCAAAAGGAATCCCTTGCGAATCGTACCGGCACGTTTGGTCGAAATTTGTGGGTATTCTACATCAAGCGGGCATCAGCCGCCCAAGGCCGCCACACCCGGCAATGTTTTGCCTTCCATCCACTCAAGAAACGCACCGCCTGCGGTGGAAATATAGGTGAAATCATCCGCCGCGCCCGCTTGATTAAGGGCGGCAATAGTATCGCCCCCGCCTGCGACGCTAATCAACGCGCCCTCGCGGGTACGCGCGGCGGCGTGCTGCGCTGCGGCGACGGTTGCGGTATCAAAGGGCGCAATCTCGAACGCGCCGAGGGGGCCGTTCCAGATCAGCGTTTTCAACCCGTCAAAAGCGGCATGTATCAAGGCAATGCTGTCCGGTCCCGCATCCAGCACCATCTGGTCATCCTCCAGAACGGTATCGGCGCCAAGCTGCGCTATCTCATGTGCAGCACCTTCCTTGAACTCCCGCGCGACCAATCCGTCTACGGGCAGCAACACGCGACAACCGGCTTTCTCTGCCTGCGCCATGATCTCGCGCGCGGTCTCAAGGTAATCCGGCTCGCACAGCGACGCGCCAAGGTGCGCGCCTTGCGCCGCCAAAAACGTATTGGCCATGCCACCGCCGATCACCAGCAGATCAAGGCGGTTCACAAGGTTTTCCAGCAACGCGATCTTGGTCGAAACCTTGGCTCCGCCCACCACAGCCCCCACAGGGCGTTCCGGCTTGGCAAGCGCCGATTCAAGCGCCGAAAGCTCCGCCTGCATCAGGCGCCCCGCGCACGACGGCAGATGATGCGCAATGCCTTCGGTCGAGGCATGCGCGCGGTGCGCCGCCGAGAACGCATCGTTGCAAAACACATCCCCCAAAGCCGCAATGCGCGCGGCAAACGCCGGATCATTCGCTTCTTCGCCGGGGTAGAACCGGATGTTCTCAAGCAGGATCACATCGGCCAGCGCCGCTTCGGATGTCATCGCCTCGGCCCCGGCCAGCGTTTCAACAAACGCAACTGAACACGCCAGCGCATCGCGCAGCGCAGGCAGCACCTGCCGCAGGCTCATATCCAGATTTACCTTGCCCTTTGGCCGTCCGAAATGCGCCAACAGCATCGGTTTGCCGCCTTTGGCCAGAATATCGCGCACCGTTGGTACGATCCGCTCGATCCGGGTGGCATCGCTGACGCGGTCGTTTTCCATTGGCACGTTGATGTCGACCCGTACCAGCACGCGTTTGTCGTGCAGTTCCATATCGTCGAGTGATTTCCAGCCCATGGCGGTATTCCTTGTCATTCCGTCGGTTCCGCGTGCTGTTTTGCCGTTATATTGCCGAGGGTCAATGCACCTGCTTGGCAATTCTCGTCGCGCGCCTTAGGTAACACGGTATATTTATGAAGGAGCCCCCCATGGCCGAGATCAAAGACCCGGAAAATACTATCCTGATGGAACTGAAAGACGGCACTGTCACAATCGAGCTGTTGCCCGATGTCGCGCCCAAGCATGTCGCGCGGATGAAAGAGCTGGCGCGCGCCGGTGCATATGACAACGTGGCGTTCCACCGCGTGATCCCGGGCTTCATGGCCCAGACCGGCGATGTAGAGCACGCCAATATGGAAAAAGACTATAACCCCGGTCGCGCCGGCACCGGCAGCTCTGAGCACCCCGATGTGCCTGCCGAATTCTCCAAGATCCCGCATGCGCGCGGCTCTCTGGGGGCGGCGCGTTCGGCCAACCCGAATTCCGCCAACAGCCAGTTCTTCATCAACTTCAAAGACAATGATTTCCTCAACGGGGAATACACTGTCTACGGTTTGGTGATCGACGGAATGGCACATGTGGACAACATCGCCAAGGGCGAGCCACCCGCGAATCCCGACCGCATGATCAGCGTCAAGGTAGCTGCGGATGCGTAAGTTTCTGACAGGCACAGCCCTCGCGGCGCTGATCGCGGGCCCTGCTGCGGCAACCGGTCTCAAGATCGAAGTCGCCGGCGAGGCGAATGGCACCGTCACCGTAGATCTTTTTGAAGATGTCGCTCCAAAGCACGTCGCGCGGATCACCGCATTGGCCGCTGACGGAAAGTACGATGGCGTGGTTTTTCACCGCGTGATTGACGGCTTTATGGCGCAAACCGGCGATGTCGAACATGGCCGCATGGGCAGCGACATGCGCCGCGCGGGGACCGGTGGCTCGGACATGGCGGACCTGCCTGCCGAATTCTCCGACCTCCTGTTTGAAAAAGGTGTGTTGGGCATGGCCCGTGCGCAAAACCCCGATTCGGCCAACAGCCAGTTTTTCATCATGTTCGATGAAGCGCCTTTCCTTAACGGCGACTACACCGTTGTGGGCAAGGTCACTGACGGGCAAGACGTGGTTGACGCGATCAAACGCGGGACCGGCCCGAATGGTGCCGTTATCGGCGCACCGGATGTAATGCAGACGGTGAGCGTAACGGACTAAGGAGTGCGTCCCTTTCTGAATAAAAAAAGGCGCTCCGTCAGGGAGCGCCTTTTTTCGTTGGATGGCTGAGTAGGGCGAACAACCATGCTCAAAGAAAAGGCGCCGCAGAAAACACTGCGGCGCTCCGGAATAGATCTGGTGTCCGGCTTAAAGCGTCCCGCCTTTAACCTGAGTCACTCTTGTTGCCAATGCCGCGAGAGCGCCGAAAGGTATTGGTGATTCGAGTTTGAGGCGGGGCGCTTTAGGATGCCGGATTCGGCTTTTGTGCCGGTGCAGATTTCGCGCCGGGGTTCAGCGGATCGTCCTGACGCTGCACAGAGCCTTCGAAATGCGCGCCGCTTTCGATTGCGATGGTCTTGTGGATAATATCACCCTCGACGCGCGCCGTGGATGTCAGACGCACCTTCAGGCCGCGCACACGGCCAACGATGCGACCGTTGATCACAACATCATCGGCAACCACTTCGCCCTTGATCGTCGCCGTCTCGCCGATGGTAAGCAGATGTGCACGAATGTCGCCCTCTATCGTGCCTTCAACCTGAATATCACCGGTCGTTTTCATATTGCCCGTCACATGCAGATCGGCAGACAGGACCGACGCAGGCGGCTTTGCCTTTGGCGCGCTGGCCTTGAATTCGTTTTGCTTTTGCGCAGGTGCAGCAGGGGAGGACGCAGGCGTCGCCGGCTTGTTGGTGTCACCGGTGGTTGGGGCCGGATCGTTGATTTTGCTCTTAGAAAACATCGTTTGCTGCCTTGATATAGATCATTGGATTGACAGGTTTCCCGCTTACGCGAACTTCATAGTGAAGATGCACGCCGGTGACCCGTCCTGATGCACCCATATCACCAATCCGCTGACCGCGCGATACTCTTTGCCCGACTTTCACGCGCATTTTCGACATGTGGGCATAGCGGGTTTCGATTCCGAACTCGTGCTGGATTTTGACCAAACGTCCATATCCTGAGCTCCAACCGGCGTGAACAACTACACCGTCCGCTGTTGCATAGAGCGGCGTGCCGGAACCTGCGGCAAAATCGACACCCTGGTGCATCCGGCGGCCGCCGGTCTTGGGGTCGCGCCGATACCCGAACTGCGAGGTAAAGCGGAACGAATCCTTCACCGGATTCGCAAACGGCGCTTTTGCCGCCGCGATGCGGTACAGGTTCAGACTGTCCATCTGGTTAAGCAGACGGTTGGCGCGCAGCGTGTCCCTCGTGGGCTGCTCGCCGCGGGTGGTAAAGCTGAGCGGGGTCAGCGGGCCACCCTGGCCAGAATACCCTTTGCGCACGGTCTTCAAAATGCGGTCTGTCGGCATCCCTGCGGCGCGGAACATCCGGTCCAGCGGGGCAACAGATACGGTCATCGCTTCTTCCAACTGGCGGAAAATAGCGTCGTTCTGCTCTTCCATCAGGGCGATTTTCTGGACCAGCTCGTCGGCCTGCAACAGCGCATCCTGTGCATCAATAATCACCTGATCACGCTCGGCGGCGGTCCGCGTCAGCGCATCAGCCAGAAATTCAACCGGCGCGTTGCTTGCCGCGACCTGCACGGTGCCGCCGTTTTCATCCATCATACCCGCAATCTGCGTACGCGCAGCTTCGCGGTCTTTCATCGTGTCGCGCAGCGTGGACTGGATCACTTCGATCCCGGTCTCAAGCTCGCGGCGGCGGTTTTCCGAATTCAAAAGCTCGGACTGCATCACGGAAATCTGGGCGAGGGCGGCGTTAAAGCGTTCCTGCGCCGCAAGCGCCTCTTCGGCGCGCCCGTCGCGCTGTCCGCTCAGATCGTTCAGGCGGGCCTGATAGGTGCGTTGATCGCGCTTGGCCTGCTCGCGAAAATTACCGGCGCCGATACTGTCCATCAAAACAATGGCTGTGGCGACAATCGCCCAAGCCACCAGCGCCGCGGACCCTGCAAACGCGATCAGCTGTGTCGCGGGTCGCAGGCGAATAAACCGGGTGTCGTTGTCCGATTTAAGAAATACGCGGCGCTCCGGGAAGTATTTCTCCAGAACGGCATGAGTTTTAATCGCGAGCTGTGTCCGCACGTTTACTATATCCCCTAAGTCCTCTGACGGATCCGTGTGTCCCGCACGCATCTGTTAGGAATATTGCAATAGCTAGGCGAAACACATCGAACAACCCTTCGACGCCCCTCAGACGATTCGTTGCCGAATATTGTGACAAATGGGCAAAAAACCGCCTACGTCAAAGCCTTGGCCCCCGCGCCTTACCTGCTTTCGGCCAGCGGCCAGTAGAAATCGGGCGGGATTCCGGCCTCTGCGCGCTTTTCCTCGTTAAACGGCGGTTTGAGTTGCCCGTGAAAATACTGCCGCACAAGCGCGTGAAATTTCACTGTCGGATCAAGCTCGTGACGCCCGCACAGGAAATGGAACCATTTTGATCCATAGGCGACGTGATGCACTTCTTCGGCGTAAATCGTCTCGAGCGCGGCGATGGCACCTGCGTCCTTTGCCCGCTTGAAAACCTCGATCATGCCGGGTGTGACATCAAGGCCGCGCGCCTCAAGCACCATTGGCACCACGGCCAGACGGCCCATCAGGTCATCCACCGTGTCTTCGGCAGCGCGCCACATGCCTGCATGGGCGGGCAACGCGCCGTAATGGCTGCCCGCAGCCTCAAGGCAATCACACATCAGGTTGAAATGCTTTGATTCCTCATCCGCCGCTTTCACCCAGTCATCGTAGAATCCGATGGGCATCGGCACATGGGAAAACCGCGCGATGATGTCCCAATGCAGATCAACAGCGTTCAGCTCGATATGGGCGACCGCATGCAACAGCGCAATCCGGCCCTCTGGCGTACCGGGGCGACGGCGTGGCACGTCACGCGGGCTTAACAGTTCGGGGGTGGCGGGGCGCGCAGGGTGCAGCGGCGGATCGGCGCGTCCGATTTCCGGCGTTGCTCCGGCATCGCGCGCCGCGCGCCATTGGGCCGCAAAATCATGCGACAGCGCCGTTTTCTCGCGTCCGTCTGCCGTGCGCAACACGGCTTCGGCCATCCGGGCCAGCGCGATCATAGCGCGCGCGCCGCGTCGAGGACTTCTTCAACATGGCCCGGCACTTTTACCTTGCGCCAGATCCGCGCCACATCACCTTGCGCGTCGATCAGATAGGTCGCCCGCTCGATTCCCATGGATTTCTTGCCATACATGTTTTTCTCCACCCACACGCCGTAGGCTTCGGTCACAGTACCTTCTTCGTCCGACAAAAGCGGCACGCTCAGATCGTGTTTGGCGGCAAAGCGGTCATGTTTGGCCATGGTATCGCGCGAGATGCCGAACACTTTGACACCTGCCGCCGCGAACGCGGCCAGATGTCCGGAAAATCCGATGCCTTGTTTGGTACATCCCGGCGTATCGTCGCGCGGATAGAAATACAGAACAACCGGCGCGCCTGTCAGCCCCGAGAGCGTCACGGTGCCGCCGCCGGTGACGGGCAGGGTGAAATCCGGAGCGGGGTGGGATATTTCGGGCATCTCGATACTCTTAATGTGAGGGGTGCGGCCTTGGACCGCCTGATTACCTCTGCCATAGTAGAGGTGCGCGGGCAAAGTCCAACCCCTGCCGCGTGATACAGCCCTGTCTTTTCGAGTATTCCTTTCCCATGGTCGATCCTGCCCCGCCCAAGCAACAGACCCCGCCTGCACCCCGTCGCAGGCGCAAGCGGTATTTGCTGCTTCACGGTGTTTTTTACGCGATCTGGACGCTGTGCGTGTTGGTTGTGATGGCATTGGTCGGGGCAATATATTTTATCTACGAGCGCCCGCTTGTCGCCCCCGATTGGGTCGAGGCGCGGATCGAGGCGCGGCTGGCCCATGATTTACCGCAGGCGCGCATCACCTTCGGGGAGCTGCGCGTGTTGGTCGAAGAAGGCTGGAAACCCCAGATCCGGCTGCGCGATGTTTCGGTGCAAAACCTCAAAGGCGAAGAAATCGTCCGGTTCTCCGAAAGCAAAACCAAATTTTCGATGGCCGCCTTGCTTGCCGGCAAGATCGAACCGCGTGAAATCACGATAAGCGGCGTCTTTGCAACGCTGATCCGCGAAGAGAACGGCAGCCTTGCCTTGCAGACAGAATTCGAAAGCAAAGGCGGCGTGCGCTTCGAGACAGCCGGAGATGTGGTCAAGGCGATCGACGGGCTTGCATCGCAACCCGGTCTTGCAGGCCTCGCGCGTGCCGAGATGCGCGGGCTGACGTTGCAATTTATCGACCGGCGCGCACAGCGCGCGTTTACGCTGGACGGGGGCCGTCTTATTGCGACCCGCGAAGGTGATCTGCTTGATATCAAAGCGGATCTTGCGCTTCTGGGCGAGGGGCCGGGCGTCACTACACTTGCGGCCAATTTCAACAGTATCATTGGCGCGCAGGAGGCGCAGTTTGGTGTGACGCTGGCCAATATGCCGGCTGCGGACATCGCCACCCAAGGCCGTGCGTTCGGATGGCTGGGCGTACTGCGCGCGCCTATCTCGGGGGCTGTGCGCGCGGGGGTGCGGGCCGACGGCACGCTTGCGCCGCTTTATGCGACATTGCAGATCGGCAAAGGCTTCGTGCAACCAAACGAGAGCACCCTTCCGGTGCCCTTTGACGCGGCGCGCAGCTATTTCTCCTATGACGCTGCCCAAGGTGTGCTGCATTTTGACGAGTTGTCCGTGCGCAGCCCGTGGATCACGGCGCGCGCCGAAGGGACTGCCACGCTGACCGGCCTGCGCTCGGGCGCGCTGGAGCAGCTTGTGGGCCAGTTCGACATCACCGAGCTAAGCGCCAATCCGGCTGACCTGTATCCGCAGGCGGTAAAGCTCGACCGTGCCAGCATGGACTTTTTGCTGCGCCCCGCCCCCTTTGCGCTTGAGCTGGGGCGGCTTGAAATCACCGATCAGGGACAAACCAGCCGCGCATCGGGAAAGCTGACGGCAGAGCCGGACGGTTGGAAACTGTCGCTGGATGCGCGCGCGGACAGCCTTTCCCATGACCGGATTCTCGCGCTTTGGCCCGAGCGGGTCAAAGCCAAGACGCGCAAATGGCTGGGCGAGAACCTCAAAGGGGGGAGGATCAGCGATGCCGATCTGGCGCTGCGTGTGATGCCGGGGCAAAAACCGCGCACCTACCTTGCGTTCGCGTTCGAGGACGCAACCGTCAAAGCGCTCAAGACCTTGCCGCCGATCACCGGCGCACAGGGCCACGCCAGCCTTGACGCCAACAGATTTGTTGTCTCGCTGGATGAGGGCACGATGTTGGCCGAAGAAGGCGGCGCGCTGAATGTTGAACGATCCGCTTTCATCATTCCGGACACGACCGTCAAAGACGGCGCGCCTGCCGTCGTGCGGCTCAACGCCCGCTCGGGTGTAACGGCCGCGCTTTGGGTGCTGGACCAGCCCCGGATGGAAGTGATGCAGCGCGCGGGCCTGCCTGTGACGCTGGCAGAAGGGCAGGTGGAGATGTCCGGTACTCTGGCTTTCCCGCTCAAGAAGGGCGGTGATCCGAAAGATGTGATATTTGATGCGACTGCTACACTTAGCGATCTGACAAGCGACACCCTGATCAAGGGGCGGCTTTTGCAAAGCCCGCGCATGGCGCTGGTCGCAAGCAACAAAAAGGTCGAGATTGCAGGCGCGGGGACGCTTGACGGGGTGCCGTTTGATGCGCGCTGGCAGCAGCCGATCGGCAAAGGCAGCCACACAAGTAAAGTGACCGCGACAGCGCAGATCACGCAAGACGCGCTGGAGGCGTTCAATGTGGCCTTGCCGCGTGGGACGTTGGGCGGTGCTGGTGAGGCGCAGATTGCCATTGATCTGGAGAAAGGAGAGCGCCCGCGCCTGTCGCTGCGCTCTGATTTGCGGGGTCTTTCGCTGAGCATACCGCAACTGGGATGGCGCAAAACTGCGGCGAGTGGCGGCGCGTTGGAGCTAGAGGTTCTTTTGGGGGCGACACCTGTTGTGCCGCGCCTGTCGCTCGGCGCGGCGGGGCTTGTGGCGCAAGGCAGCCTGACACTGGCGCAAGGCGGCGGGCTTGAGCGGTTGCGACTTGAGCGGTTGCGGCTGGACGACTGGCTGGATGTGCCGGTGGATCTGGTCGGACAGGGCAAAGGGCGCGCACCGCAAGTCGTGATCAGGGGCGGGCGTCTGGATTTGCGGCGCGCCCAATTCGGCGCAGGCGGCGGAAACACCGCTAACAGTTCGGCCTCACCCCCGATAAATGTGCAACTCGACCGACTGCAAATCTCCGAGACGATCTGGCTCTCGGGTCTTGCCGGTACATTCTCGACGCGCGGCGGGCTTTCGGGGCCGTTTCAGGCCCGGCTGAACGGCGGCACGGCCATTTCAGGCACCGTAATTCCACAAAAGGGCCGTATCGCTGTGCGGGTGAAATCTGCGGATGCGGGGGGGCTGCTGCGCTCTGCGGGCGTGTTGAAACAAGCGGTTGGCGGTGCGCTTGATCTGACGCTGCTGCCGGTCGGCACCGGTGGTGCCTTTGACGGGCGTCTCAAAATCGACGGCCTGTCGGTCAAGGATGCACCTGCGATGGCGGCCCTCGTCAATGCGATTTCCGTGGTCGGCCTTGTCAACGAGATGAATGGTGATGGCATCTATTTTAACGAAGTCGAAGCGGAATTCCGCCTGACCCCCAACCGTATGACATTATCGCGCGCCAGCGCGGTGGGCGTCTCGCTGGGGCTGTCGATGGACGGGATTTACGCCACCGATACGGGGCAGATCGCGATGCAGGGGGTGATTACGCCGGTGTACCTTCTCAACGGCATCGGTTCGCTGCTTACCCGCAAGGGCGAGGGGCTGATCGGGTTCAATTACAGCTTACGAGGGGCGGCCAAATCTCCCAAAGTCTCTGTCAATCCGCTCTCGGCGCTGATGCCGGGGGGCTTGCGCGATGTGTTTCGCGCGCCACCCACGCAAGTGCCGCCGGTCGAGGGCGAATCGGGCAGCGCGGCGCCGCAACCGCCAAGTCCCGTTGTGCGCGACTACGAAGGCCGTTAGACGCTGCGCCATGAAGCTAAGTGATTTTGATTTTGATCTGCCCGATGCGCTGATCGCCGTGCGCCCTGCGCAGCCCCGCTCGTCTGCGCGGCTGCTGGTGGCGGATGGCAGCGTGACCCATGATGCCCATGTCTACGACCTGTCGGACTGGTTGCGCGCAGGCGACCGGCTGGTGCTCAACGATACACGTGTGATTCCCGCGCGCCTGTCGGGACTGCGTCACCGCGACAGCACCCAAGGGCCGGTTACCGCGCGCATCGAAGCCACACTGCTGGAGCCGCAAGCGCAACCAGGGGTTTGGTCCGCGCTGGTCAAGCCGCTTAGAAAGCTGAAGCAGGGCGAAGAAATCGTGTTCTCCGAAGTGCTCACCGCAACGCTGGAGGGGGTGGCGGACGGTCAGGCATTTTTGCGCTTTAACCTGACGGGCGATGATTTCGATGCGGCGCTGAACGCGGCGGGAGCGATGCCGTTGCCGCCCTACATCGCCGCCAAACGTCCCGCAGATGCGCGCGACCGCACCGATTATCAGACCGTCTGGGCCAAAAACAACGGCGCGGTTGCCGCCCCCACGGCATCGCTGCATTTTGACGCGCCGCTGTTGGAGCATCTGGCGCAGATCGGCGTGCAGTTCACCTATGTGACGCTGCATGTCGGGGCAGGGACGTTCCTGCCGGTCAAAGTGGATGATGTGGCAGAGCACAAGATGCACAGCGAATGGGGGCAGGTGAGCGCCGAAGCCGCCGCCGCGATCCGCGCAACCAAAGCCGCCGGAGGCCGCGTGATCCCTGTGGGCACGACGGCGCTGCGTTTGATCGAAACAGCCGCGCGCGCGGGCGAAATCAGGGCATGGGAGGGCGATACAGACATCTTTATCACCCCTGGTTTCCGCTTTCAGGTCACGGATGCGTTGATGACCAACTTCCATCTGCCGCGCTCGACTTTGATGATGCTGGTTTCCGCGTTGATGGGGCAAGACCGGTTGCGCGAAATATATCGTCATGCCGTTACGGAAAATTATCGTTTTTTCTCTTACGGAGATGCATCGCTGCTGATACCGGCGCGCTAACGCTCCAAACTGTCGCAGGTGAACCCGACAGAGGGCGCAGGCCACCTCTAAGGGTGGGCGGATAATAAAAGGTGTAGCGGTATGTTTCAGGTCCTTTCAGGCGCGTGGGCGCTCCTTCTGGGAATGTGTCTGTTGATGGTCGGCAACGGCATGCAGGGCACGTTGCTGGGTATTCGTGGCCAAATCGAAGGGTTTGACACCTTTGCGATGTCGATTGTGATGTCGGCGTATTTTGTCGGGTTTCTGGGCGGGTCACGTTTAGCACCGGAATTGATTCGCCGCGTGGGCCATGTGCGCGTCTTCGCGGCTCTCGCCTCGCTTATCTCTGCGGTGATGATCCTGTATCCGACATTTCCCAACATCATAAGCTGGTCGGTGGGACGTGTGCTGATCGGCTTTTGCTTTTCAGCGGTGTACGTTACGGCGGAAAGCTGGCTCAACAATGCAGCCACTAACGAAAATCGCGGTCAGGCGCTGTCACTATACATGATCGTTCAGACGCTCGGCATCGTGGTTTCCCAGGGTCTGCTGCTGGTGGCCGATCCCGGCGGTTTTATCCTGTTTGTGATTCCCTCCGTGTTGGTGAGCATCGCAGTCACGCCGATTCTCCTTTCGATCAGCCCGACACCCGCGTTTGACAGTACCAAACCGATGAGCCTGCGCGCGCTTGCCGGATTCTCCCCGTTGGGGTGCGTGGGGATGTTCCTTCTCGGTGGCGTGTTCTCGGCACAATTCGGCATGGCCTCGGTCTATGGCGCAAAGGCGGGGCTGAGCGTGCCGCAAATCTCGACCTTCGTTGCGACATTCTTTGTCGGGGCGATTGTTTTGCAATACCCGATCGGTTGGATATCCGACCGGATGGACCGGCGCGGCCTGATTGTGGTTGTTTCGGCCATCGGGGCGGGAGGATCTGTCCTTGGTATGGTGTGGGGACATATGTTTCCGATGTTGCTGGTCTCTGCCTTTATGGTGGGGGGGATGTCGAATCCGCTGTATTCGCTGTTGATTGCGCACACCAATGATTTTCTCGACCGCGACGATATGGCTGCGGCCTCTGGCGGATTGATTTTCATCAACGGGTTGGGTGCCATTGCAGGTCCGATCATCACGGGCTGGTTGATGGGCACAACGCTTGGGCCGGGCGGATTTTACCTGTTTACGGCGATCCTGTTTGTCGCGCTTGCCCTGTACGCCGCCTACCGCTCGACACGCCGTGGTTCGGTGCCTGTGGAAGAAACCGGCAGCTACGTTCCGATTTATGCTTCCGCCACGCCTATCGCTCTTGAAATCGCACAGGAATATGCGAGCGAGCATGCTCACGAAGACGAGGAGGCAGCCGACGGCGTAGTGTAAGGCGCGGTGTAAATGGGCATAATCCCGCCGCAGATCGGAAACATCTGACCTAATGCGCCGGATGATTGCGCTAAACATGTCGCTTCTGTCGCAATTCGTGTGTGTCCAATGGGGGTATGCTGGGGTTAACCTAAGGTGAACAGGCAGAGGGAGAGCGATCATGGTAGGTCCTGAAAAGGTTCTGGGATTCTGGCTGGACCGTGTGGGTCCGAAGGGATGGTTTGCCATTGACGAGGCGCTGGATGCTGAAATCCGCGAGACATTCGGCAAGACGTGGGCAGCAGTGCGCGACGGTGGTCTTGGCCTGTGGCTGACGTATCCTTCCGGCACGCTCGCCTATCTGATCCTAACAGACCAGTTTTCGCGTAACATGTTCCGTGGCACGGGAGACGCATTCGCGCTCGACAGACGTGCGCTGGCCGTCGCCAAATCCGCGATCTGCAAGGGTTGGGATCTTAAAATCGACGCTCCGGCGCGCCAGTTCTTCTATCTGCCGCTGATGCATTCCGAAAGCCTGTGCGATCAGGACCGCTGTGTGCGCTTGCTGGTGGAACGTATGCCCGCGGGGGCGAACAATCTGCTTCACGCGCAGGCTCACCGCGAAGTCATTCGCGAGTTCGGGCGTTTTCCTTACCGCAACGATGCGCTCGGGCGCACCGACACGCGCAGCGAAATCGCCTATGCCGCAAAAGGCGCATACGGGCATACCCTGCGACAGCTGCAAATGACGCAGGCCGCCTAAAAAGGGAACCAGCGGCGCAGACAAGCGTTCTTCCCCTAAGTTGAGAGGAGTTCGCCATGTCTGCACGTTTCATCCTGTGGAGTTCGGTCGGCGTTTTGCTGGCTGGCATTATCATCATAACACTCGCTGTGAATGTTCCCGCCCAGACAGGACCGGGAAGCGGCATTCCCTGGCTGATACCGGTGGGATATTTCACCACGATCATCGGCGCGGCGGGTCTGTGCGTTGGCTGGTTTCGCAAGCAGCGCTGACTTGGGCCTGCGCCATTGCTGCGCTTTGAGATATGGTTTAATGGTAAACCATATTTATTAAACATTCCCCGTGAGGTGCGCCAATGGCTGAGACAACCTATGATCTGATCGTGATTGGCGCGGGGCCGGGGGGGTATGTTGCGGCGATCCGTGGCGCACAACTTGGCCAGAAGGTCTGTATTGTCGAGCGCGAAAACCTCGGCGGTATTTGCCTCAACTGGGGGTGCATTCCGACAAAAGCTTTGCTGCGCTCTTCCGAAGTGTTTCATCTGATGCACCGCGCAAAGGAATTCGGCCTGAAAGCCGAGGGGATAAGCTATGATCTTGATGCGGTGGTGAAGCGGTCCCGCAAGGTGGCGGGGCAGCTGTCGGGTGGGATCGGCCATCTGATGAAAAAGAACAAAGTCACCGTTGTGATGGGCGACGCCAAAATCACGGCCAAGGGCAAGGTCAGCGTGAAAACCGATAAGGGAACCGAAGCGTTGGCCGCGAAAAACATCGTTTTGGCCACCGGCGCGCGGGCACGCGAATTGCCCGGATTGGAAGCGGACGGAGACCGGGTGTGGACGTACCGGCACGCCCTGAAGCCCCCGCACATGCCAAAGAAATTGTTGGTCATCGGCTCGGGCGCTATCGGGATCGAGTTCGCCAGCTTTTATAACACGCTCGGCGCGGATACGACTGTGGTCGAGGTGATGGACCGTGTGCTGCCGGTGGAGGATGCAGAGATTTCTGCCTTCGCCAAGAAAGCGTTTGAAAAGCAAGGCATGAAAATCATGCAAAAAGCGATGGTCAAGAAGCTGGATCGCGCCAAAGATAAAGTCACCGCGCACATCGAAATCGGCGGCAAGGTAGAGAAACACGAATTTGATACGGTTATCAGCGCAGTAGGGATCGTTGGGAATGTTGAAAACCTCGGTCTTGAAGAGCTGGGTGTCAAACTTGACCGGACGCATGTGGTCACGGATGAATACTGCCGCACAGGCATCGACGGTCTGTATGCCATTGGCGATATTGCGGGTGCCCCGTGGCTTGCGCACAAGGCTTCTCACGAGGGGGTTATGGTGGCCGAATTGATCGCGGGAAAACACCCGCATCCGGTCAAACCCGAAAGCATCGCAGGCTGTACCTATTGCTATCCACAAGTTGCCTCGGTCGGTTACACCGAAGCCAGGGCGAAAGACCTCGGATACGAGATCAAAGTGGGCCGTTTTCCGTTTATCGGCAACGGGAAGGCCATCGCTTTGGGGGAGGAAAGCGGCATGATCAAGACGGTTTTTGATGCGAAAACAGGCGAACTTCTGGGCGCGCATATGATCGGTGCAGAAGTGACCGAACTTATTCAGGGCTATGTGGTGGGCCGCCAGTTGGAAACCACCGAAGAAGATCTGATGAACACGGTCTTCCCGCATCCGACGCTATCGGAGATGATGCACGAAGCAGTGCTGGACGCTTACGGTCGCGTTATCCACATGTAAGCGCCCGCAGCCTCTGGACGGGGTCTGACACTGCTGGCATAGTCCCGCGATGGGAAGTCTCAATCGTGTTGTCATGGGGCCGGCCTCGCGCCGGATGATCCAGAAACTGAAACCTCAGCGATTGAAAGTTGCCGAGATTTCAGGCAATTATGGCGAGCAGTTCGCGTTCAAGAGTTACGAACAATTTCGCTATCCCGACTATGACATCTGCGCCGGTCCTTATGTCGATCCCGAAACCGGGAAGCCGCGAAAATTCGATCTGATCATGGCAAATCAGGTGTGGGAGCATCTTGACCGCCCCTATGCCGCCACAAAACACGTTCGCCAGATGCTTAAGAAAGACGGCGTTTTCTGGGTTGCGGTGCCGTTTTTCGTGCCGTTTCACGCTGCACCGATGGATAATTCGCGTTGGTCGGCGCGGGGGCTGAAGAACCTGCTGATCGAATGCGGCTTTGAAGAGGACATGATCCAGTCCTTCCAGTGGGGTAATCGTCACGTCGCACAGCGCAACCTCGAACAGCCGTGGCCCCCCGAATACAACGAGGCCACCGACGATATCGAGAACGATCCGTTGATGCCGGTCTGTTCCTGGGCGATGGCTGTGCGCAGCTGATGCGCGGTTCATGGTCGCTGATCCTTGCGCTTTGGGGCGCGGGGCTGGGCGCGGCTGGGCAATACGCCAAGATTTCGATGGTCTATGATCTGCTCGCACAGGCCTATCCGCAGGGCGGCGCTTTGCTGGGTTGGATTGTGTCTTCTGTGGGCGCTTTGGGTGTTATGCTGGGCGTGGTGGCGGCGATGCTCGTCGCGCGGGTGCGTTATCGTCGGGCCTTGTTGGGCGCGCTGTGGCTTGGCGCGGGGCTGTCGGCTTGTCAGGCGCTGCTGCCACCGCTGCCTGTGATGCTGGTCCTGCGGCTGGTCGAAGGTGTTTCGCACCTTGCGATCGTGGTGGCCGCGCCCACCCTGATTGCGCAGATCGCCACCGGGCGCCAGCGCGCCCTGGCGTTGACGCTGTGGGGAACATTCTTTGGCGTGGCTTTCACGGTGATGGCGTGGGGCGGGCGGCCGCTCGCGCTGTCCAGCGGTCTGCCCGCATTGTTCGCTGCCCACGCCGCCTATATGGCTGCCTTTGCGCTCTATCTCGCGCCGCGTTTGAAGGCGCTACCGCGCGAAGGAGAGATGCCGGACCTTTCGCCCGGAGCGGTCTTGCGGACCCATGCAATGATCTATCGTTCGCCGCACATTGCGGCCCCTGCCATCGGCTGGCTGTTTTATGCATTCTGTTTCGTTTCCATTTTTACGGTCTTGCCGCCTTATCTGGCACCAGACGTGCGCGGGGCGGTATTGGGCGCGATGCCGTTGGTCAGCATCGCGGCTTCTATGACGCTGGGCGTGATGCTTTTGCGACGCTTCAAGGCGGTGCATGTGGTGATCAGCGGCTTTGCACTTTCGGCGCTTGCCATGCTGTGGCTCTGGATCGCACCGGCGGCCCCGGCTGCCTGCTTTGCGTTGGCGGGCGCGATGGGGCTGATTCAGGGGTCCAGCTTTGCCGCCGTGCCACAGCTGAATACCACGGCCCGAACCCAGACACAGGCCAATGGCGCGATCGCGCAGATGGGCAATCTGGGCAACACGCTGGGACCGCCTGTTATGGTCGTTGCGTTGGCGGCGTGGGGCTATCCCAGTCTGCCTGTGCTGGCGGGCGCCGCATTTGGGATGGGGTTGATTTTACATATCTTCCTCGCAGTCCTGCGTAGAAAGACATAATGTTTACCCTTTGTTCACATTTTTGCATTGGAGAATCCTGCCGCCGCGCCTATATCGCGTAGGAATGACCAGAGGTGTCCGAATGGCAGAGCTGAAGAACATCGAAGTGCGTGGCGCGCGCGAACACAATCTCAAGAACATCGACGTGGATATTCCGCGCGACAAACTTGTGGTGATCACAGGGCTGTCCGGCTCGGGAAAATCCTCGCTTGCCTTTGATACGGTCTATGCCGAAGGGCAGCGGCGCTATGTCGAAAGCCTGAGCGCCTATGCCCGTCAATTCCTTGATATGATGCAGAAACCGGATGTGGATCACATTTCGGGCCTGTCACCTGCGATCTCTATCGAGCAAAAAACAACCTCGAAAAACCCGCGTTCGACAGTTGGCACCGTGACCGAAATTTACGACTATATGCGTCTGCTTTTCGCGCGCGTCGGTACGCCCTATTCACCGGCAACGGGCAAGCCCATCGAGGCACAGCAGGTGCAGGACATGGTCGACCGGATCATGAAGATGGAAGAGGGAACGCGCGCCTATCTGCTTGCTCCGATCATTCGCGACCGCAAAGGCGAATACCGCAAAGAATTTCTCGAACTGCGCAAAACCGGCTTCCAGCGGGTCAAAGTCGACGGAGAGTTTTACGAGTTGGACGAGCCGCCAACCCTCGACAAGAAATTCCGGCATGACATCGACGTGGTGGTGGACCGGATTGTCGTGCGCGAAGGGCTGGAAACGCGGCTCGCCGACAGCTTGCGCACGGCGCTTGATCTGGCCGATGGCATTGCCGTTCTGGAAACCGCCCCGTCCGATGGGGAGCCGGAGCGCATCACCTTTTCCGAAAAATTTGCCTGTCCTGTCAGTGGCTTCACCGTTCCCGAAATCGAACCGCGGCTGTTTTCTTTCAACGCACCTTTCGGGGCATGCCCGTCTTGCGATGGTCTGGGAAAAGAGCTGTTTTTTGACGAGCGACTTGTCGTGCCCGACCAGAACCTGAAAATCTATGACGGCGCTTTGGCCCCGTGGCGCAAGGGGAAATCCCCATATTTCAAACAGACGATCGAGGCGATTGCCAAGCATTACGGCTTTAGCCAGAACGCCAAATGGAAAGACATTGATCCGAAGATTCAAAACGTTTTCCTTTATGGGTCCGGCAAGGACGAGATCAAGTTCCGCTATGACGAGGGCGGGCGCGTCTATGAGGTAAGCCGCGTGTTCGAAGGCGTCATTCCCAATATGGAGCGCCGCTACCGCGAAACCGATAGCAACTGGATTCGCGAAGAATTCGAACGATATCAAAACAACCGCCCCTGTGGCACCTGCGACGGCTATCGCCTGCGCCCCGAAGCCTTGGCGGTGAAGATCGCGGGCTTGCATGCGGGTCAGGTGGTTCAGATGTCGATCCGCGAAGCAGCAGATTGGTGTGAAAATGTACCGGGTGAGCTGACCCAGCAGAAAAACGAGATTGCCCGCGCGATCTTGAAGGAGATTTGTGAGCGGCTTGGATTTCTAAATAACGTTGGATTGGAATACCTTACGCTGGCACGTTCAAGTGGTACATTAAGTGGCGGCGAGAGCCAGCGCATCCGGCTAGCTTCCCAGATCGGATCGGGATTGACTGGTGTTCTGTATGTGCTTGACGAGCCTTCCATCGGCTTGCACCAACGCGACAATGACCGCCTGTTGCTCACGCTCAAAAACCTGCGTGATCAGGGCAATACCGTAATCGTTGTCGAACATGACGAGGAAGCCATTCGCGAAGCTGACTATGTCTTTGACATCGGGCCGGGTGCCGGTGTCCACGGGGGACAAGTGGTCGCGCAAGGCACCCCCGCCGAGATTGCAGCGAACGATAATTCCATTACTGGTCAATATCTTACAGGTGCGCGCGAGATTCCCGTTCCGGCGGATCGGCGCAAGGGCAACAAAAAGAAAATCAAGGTTGTCAAAGCCTCCGGCAACAATTTGCATGATGTGACAGTTGATTTTCCGCTGGGCAAATTCGTTTGCGTCACCGGTGTTTCGGGGGGGGGTAAATCTACGCTGACCATCGAGACGCTGTTCAAAACCGCCTCGATGAACCTTAATGGCGCACGCCAGACGCCTGCGCCTTGCGAGACCATCAAGGGGCTGGAGCATCTGGACAAGGTCATCGACATTGATCAGCGCCCCATCGGACGGACTCCGCGTTCGAATCCAGCGACTTACACGGGGGCGTTCACCCCGATCCGCGACTGGTTCGCCGGTCTGCCCGAAGCCAAGGCACGGGGGTACAAGCCGGGCCGTTTCAGCTTTAACGTCAAGGGGGGGCGCTGTGAGGCGTGTCAGGGCGATGGCGTGATCAAGATCGAAATGCACTTCCTGCCGGATGTTTATGTGGAGTGCGAGACCTGCAAAGGCGCGCGTTACAATCGCGAGACGCTGGAGATAAAATTCAAAGGCAAAAGCATCGCCGATGTGCTGGATATGACTGTCGAGGACGCGCAGGATTTCTTTACTGCTGTCCCGTCGATCCGCGAAAAGATGGACGCGCTGATGCGGGTAGGTCTTGGCTATATCAAGGTCGGCCAGCAGGCGACAACGCTGTCAGGCGGGGAAGCGCAGCGCGTGAAACTGTCAAAGGAACTGGCCAAACGCTCGACCGGTCGCACGCTCTATATCCTTGACGAACCGACCACGGGTTTGCACTTTGAAGATGTGCGCAAGCTGTTGGAAGTACTCCATGAATTGGTGGATCAGGGAAATTCTGTTGTGGTGATCGAACATAATCTCGATGTGATCAAGACGGCGGATCATCTGATTGATATTGGCCCTGAAGGGGGCGATGGCGGCGGTCGCGTGGTTGCCACCGGCACGCCTGAAGAGGTGGCCGAGGTGGTCGAAAGCTATACCGGAAAATACCTCAAACCGATGCTCGCGGCCCGCAAAAAGGTCGCGGCGGAATAATCAGGGCGTGCTGAGGCCCGCAGGGCGCGCCCCAGCCCATGCCGTCGCGCAGTATGGTGGGGTGACTAATACCGGGAATCATAGGTCAGCTCAGCCGCGAATGCGTCAAAGGGCAGCGGCATCGGCGTATCGCCTAGGCTGGAACAGGTCCAGCCTAGGCGATTACACGGGGCGCAAATGCCTGTTTGCGGCATTAACCGCGGCGGGTGCGCGTCTCGAAACGGGGTAGCATGGCCGAGAAATCCTTGCCCCGCCCGCCTTCCTCTTCGACAAACGTTTGATACAGCGCGCGGGCCATCGCGCCCATCGGCGTGTCCGCGTCTGCGGACTCTGCGGCCTGCTGGCTTAACCCGAGGTCTTTCAGCATCAGTTCGGCTGCAAAGCCGGGCGTATAGCCGTTGTCGGCAGGTGATTGCGGGCCAACCCCCGGCGCGGGGCAATAGGCGTTCATCGACCAGCTATAGCCGGACGAGGTGCTGACAACATCGAACATTTTCTGCCGGTCAAGCCCTAGTTTGTCTGCCAAAGCAAAGGCTTCGCAAGTGGCGATCATCGTGACGCCGAGGATCATGTTGTTGCAGATCTTGGCGGCCTGTCCGGCCCCCGCAACGCCGCAATGGACCGCTTTTTGCCCCATGATGTCGAACAAAGGTGCGGCGGCGGCAAAGGCTGTATCGCTGCCGCCCGCCATAAAGGTGAGCGTTCCGCCTGACGCGCCGCCGATCCCGCCTGACACGGGCGCATCGACAAACCCAACGCCTTTGGCTTCCGCCTGCGTCGCGACATCACGCGCGCTTTCTACGTCCACGGTGGAGCAATCAATCAAGGTCGCGCCCTGTTTCATGCCTTGGAGCACGTCTGACGCCACGCTGCGCAGGATGGCACCATTGGGCAACATCGTGATGACGAAATCCGCACCATCGACGGCCTCAAGAACAGTTTTGGCAGTTTTCACACCCTCTGCCGTGGTGCCGGCAGTGTCAAATCCGGTCACGTCATGACCCGCAACGGCCAGATTATGCGCCATCGGCGCGCCCATGTTACCCAGCCCGATAAAGCCGATTTTCTGTGCAGTCATCTCCGTCTCCCGTCAGAGTTTGAGGGCGTTTGCGCCCAGAGGTTGCAGCATTTTTGAAACCGCCGCCAAGGGCACATGCCCGTCCGCGAATTGCCACTTGGGGCTGCGGTCCTTGTCGATGATGGCGGCGCGAACCCCTTCAAGGAAATCACCGTGTTCCATCGCGCGGGCGGTGAAGCGGTATTCATGTTCCAGCGCCTTTTCGATGGTCAACGACGGCCCGCGCAACCGGTGGATCATCTCGACAGTGCAGGCCATGGAAAGCGGCGCATTACGCCCCATCGCTTTGAGCGTGGTTGCGGCAAAACCGGTGTCGGTAGCTTTCAGGGATGCCACGATGTCGCCAAGGGTTTCACCGCCGAAATGCGCATCAATCTCTGGCTGTAGGGATTGCAACGTGCCGTCCGGTGCATCGGTGCTGTGTGTCGTGATCCGGTTTACATCCCCTGTTTCTTCAAGCTCGGAGATGAGGTCTTTCCACTTTAATTGAGGGATATAAGTATCTGCAAATCCAATAAAAATAGCGTCTGAGGCATTCATCCTGGCGGCGGTCAATCCCAAATATTCGCCCAGCCGTCCGGGCGCGCGCGACAGCATCAGGGAACCGCCCACATCAGGCACAAGGCCGATCCCGCATTCCGGCATGGCGATCTGGCTTGTCTCGCCCACGATGCGGTGCGATCCGTGACAGCCGATGCCGACACCGCCGCCCATGGTAAAGCCCTGCAAAAACGACACGACGGGCTTGGGGTAGGTAAATATCTTGTTGTTGAGACGGTATTCGTCGGCCCAGAATTTCTGCCCGTAAGCAAAATCGCCTTTGATCCCCGTGGCATAAAGATCGGCGATGTCACCACCCGAACAAAAGGCGCGATCCCCGATGGCGTCGATCACCGCAACTGTAACCGCATCCTCGTCACGCCATGCATCCAGCGCCGCCTCGATCGCGAGACACATTTCATACGTCATGGCGTTCAAGGCCTTGGGCCGGTTCAATGTGATCCGGCCCGCGCGCCCGGTGATGCGGATATCAATATCGCTCATGCCATGCCCTCAGCGGTTTTTCAGCATATCGCGCGAAACGATGACGCGCATGATTTCGTTGGTGCCTTCAAGGATCTGATGCACCCGCAGATCACGCACCAGCTTTTCGATGCCATAGTCCGCCAGATAGCCGTAGCCGCCGTGCAGTTGCAGACATTGATCGACGACCTTGCTGCCGGCTTCGGTCACGAACTTTTTGGCCATGGCGCAAAACTTGGTCGCATCCGGGGCGCCGGTATCCAGCTTCCATGCCGCCTGCCGCAGGAAAATGCGCGCGGCCTGAAGCTCGATCTCCATGTCCGCGAGGCGGAATTGCAGGCCTTGAAATTGGTCGATGGGTTTGCCGAATGCCTTGCGCTCGCCCATGTACTCCAATGTTTTCGTCAGGGCGATCTGGGCTGCGCCCAAGGAGCAGGCGGAGATATTCAAACGCCCGCCATCAAGCCCCTTCATGGCGTATTTAAAGCCCTGTCCCTCTTCACCCACCAGATTTTCGGCGGGGATGTTACAATTATCGAACTGGACCTGCGCGGTTGGTTGGCTGCGCCATCCCATTTTGTCCTCCAGCCCGCCAAAGGAAAGCCCCTCGGTGCCGTCTTCGACATAGACCGTCGAGACGCCAGCGGCCCCGTCATCGGAGGTGCGCACCATGCAAACATAAGCGTCGGAATAGCCGCCGCCAGAGATGAACGCCTTGGTGCCATTGAGGCTGTAGCCCTCGTTGGTCCGCTCGGCCCGTGTCTTGAGGGCCGCCGCGTCAGAGCCTGATCCCGGCTCGGTCAGGCAATAGCTCAGCACGGTTTTCATCGACAGGATGTCCGGCATGATCCGGTCTTTCATGTCCTGCGACGCAAAGCTGTCGAGCATTTTGGCGCACATGTTGTGGATCGACAGGAACGCGGCAACCGACGGGCAGGCCATAGACAACGCCTCGAATACCAGCGTGGCATCGAGCCGCGACAACCCTGATCCGCCGCCTTCTTCAGAAACGTACAATCCGCCAAAGCCAAGCTCGGCAATGCGCGGCCAAAGCTCTTTGGGAATGTTCTCTGCCTTTTCCCACGCCTGCGCATGAGGGGCGATATGTTCCTGTCCAAAAGCATAGGCCATATCAAAAATGGCCGTTTGTTCCTCGCTCAGTGCAAAATCCATTGTGTCCTCCCCGACAGATCAGATGTGGTGTGCGGCGCCCCTTGGTGGAAGCGCCGCCGTATTTTTATTCCATCACAGGGATGGAGAATTCGCCGCCTTCTTTGATGCCTGATGGCCAGCGCGCAGTCACGGTTTTTGTGCGCGTGTAGAACTTGAACGAATCCGGTCCGTGCTGGTTAAGATCGCCAAACGCAGATTTCTTCCAGCCGCCGAACGTATGATAGGCAAGCGGCACAGGGATCGGAACGTTGATCCCGATCATGCCGACATTGACCCGGTTGGCGAAGTCACGCGCCGCATCGCCATCGCGGGTGTAGATCGCGGTGCCGTTGCCGTATTCATGGTCCATCGCCAGCGCGAGCGCCTCTTCGTACGTTTGCGCGCGCACACAGGTCAGCACGGGGCCAAAGATTTCCTGCTGGTAGATGTCCATGTCTTTGGTGGCGTGGTCAAAAAGATGCGGACCCACGAAAAAGCCGTCTTCGTAACCTTGCAGTTTGAAGTCACGCCCGTCAACAACCAGCTTTGCGCCCTGATCAATACCGGTTTGCACCAGCCGTTCAATGTTGGCCTTGGCCGCGGCGGTAACGACAGGGCCGTAATCCACATCCGCACCCGACGTATAAGGCCCGACTTTCAGGCTTTCGATGCGTGGCACCAGCTTTTCAATCAGACGGTCGGCGGTGTCATCGCCCACAGGAACGGCCACGGAAATCGCCATACAGCGTTCGCCCGCCGCACCGTAACCCGCACCGATCAGCGCATCCGCCGCTTGATCCATGTCAGCGTCCGGCATGATGATCATGTGGTTCTTGGCACCGCCGAAACACTGCACACGCTTGCCGTTGGCACAGCCCGTTGCATAGATGTATTCCGCAATCGGGGTGGAGCCGACAAAGCCTACCGACTGGATGATCTCGTTGTGCAGAATCGCATCGACCGCTTCCTTGTCGCCGTTGACGACTTGCAAGATGCCCTTAGGCAGGCCCGCTTCTTCGGCCAGTTCCGCCAACATCAAAGGCACCGAAGGGTCGCGCTCAGACGGTTTGAGGATGAAGGCGTTGCCGCAGGCGATGGCAGGGGCAAACATCCACATCGGGATCATGGCCGGAAAGTTGAACGGCGTGATGCCCGCAGTAACACCCAGAGCCTGACGCATGGAATACATGTCGATTCCCGGCCCGGCGCTGTCGGTGAATTCACCTTTCAGCAGCTGTGGTGCGCCGATGCAATATTCGACAACCTCAAGGCCGCGCTGCACGTCACCTGCGGCATCGGGCAGCGTCTTGCCGTGCTCGCGCGACAAGGCTTCGGCGAGTTTGTCCATGTCGCGGTTCAGCAGGGTTACCAGCTTCATCAGCACCCGCGCGCGGCGCTGCGGGTTGGTCGCGGCCCATTTGGGTTGTGCGGCCTGCGCATGGGCAACGGCCTGCTCCATCTCGTCTTTGCTGGCGAGCGGGCATTTTGCCTGCACTTCGCCAGTGGCGGGATTCATAACGTCGGCGAAACGGCCTGATGTGCCTTTGACATGGGCGCCGTTGATGTAATGGGTTAGCTCTTGCATGGGATCCTCCGTTGGTGTTCGTGCGCAGTGTAGTCTTGCAAAAAGGTCGCGAAAAGGGGCAGGTTGGCAAAATAGTTTTGCAAAATTGCAAAGGTCCGTGGGGCCGGATGCGGCAGATTGAGTTTATAGGCCAAATGAAGAGGGGACACCGTGGCGCACAACTGGGACGATATGCGCCTGTTTCTGGCTGTCGCACGGGCCGAAAGCCTGTCGGGCGCCGGCAAGGTGCTGCGGCTGGATCCGGCGACGCTGGGGCGGCGCATGGCGCGGCTGGAAAAGGCCATGCAGACGGCGCTTTTTGTGAAATCCCCCCAGGGCTACAGCCTCACGCAGGCGGGGGCAGAGTTATTGACGCGGGCAGGGACCGCAGAACAGGCGATGCGCGCCGCAACAGCAGGCGTGGCCGCCCCGACAGAGCGGCTTTCGGGGCAGATTCGTGTCGGCGCGCCGGACGGATGCGCCAACTATCTGCTGCCACAGGTCTGCGCCGCCATCGGGCGCGAAAATCCGGCGCTTGATATCCAGATCGTCGCCCTGCCACGGGTGTTCAATCTGTCGCGGCGCGAAGCGGACATGGCCATCGGGGTGAGCGCGCCCACCGCCGGTCGACTGGTGGTGCGGCAGGTGAGCGAATATAAACTGCATCTTGCCGCCTCCGAGAGTTATCTTGCGGCGCACGGGCCGATCAACGACATCGCGGCGCTGAAGGATCATCCGTTGGTGGGGTATATCCCCGATATGATTTTTGATAGGGAGCTGGATTACCTTGCCGATCTGGGCGCGGGGAGGGTGCCTTTTGCGTCCAATTCCGTTTCGGTGCAGGTGAATATGATCCGGCAGGGCGCCGGCGTGGGCGTGGTACATGACTTCAGCCTGCCTTTTGTGCCGCAGGTGCAGCGTATTCTGACCGATCAGGTGAGCCTGACACGCGCGTTCTACCTTATCCGCCATGCCGATGATGTGCGTGATGTGCGGCTGGCAAAGTTTGCCGGTCAACTGGTTGCGCGCCTCAAATCGGAAGTAACCCGCCTTGAGGAGGTTGCAAAACAGGTGGATATGCAATCGACGCCTTGACAGACAGACGCACCGCGCGCGACCATCACGAGACGTCACATTAAGCCATGGGAGGATGATGCTATGCTGGTGTCACATATTCTACAGTCAAAAGCGGATGACCGTGTAGTCACGGCGTTACCGACCATTACCATCGCCGAAGCCGCAAAGATGCTGTCGGACCGGCGGATCGGGACGCTGGTCATATCGCGCGGAGACGGCAGCCTTGATGGAATCGTGTCAGAGCGTGATATCGTGAACCAGCTGGGCAAAGAGGGGGCCGGGTGCCTACAAAACCCCGTCAGCACCATCATGACTGCCAAGCTGGTGACCTGTAGCCGCGAAATGCGGGCCGATGATGTGCTGCAACAGATGACAGAAGGGCGCTTTCGCCACATGCCGGTAATGGCCGATGGAGCGCTGGTTGCGCTGATTTCGCTGGGCGATGTCGTCAAGGCACGGCTGAGCGAGTTGTCCATGGAGAACGACGCGCTCGAAGGGATGATACGGGGGCACTGAGCCACCTTGCTTTTCGTAAAAGGGCGTGTTTTCTTACGCCGAAATTGACCTGACCCAAGGAGCGCCCTTATGCGCGTAGGCCTCTATCCCGGCACATTCGATCCCATCACTCTGGGGCACATTGATATCATCAGACGCACGGCATCGCTTGTGGACAAGCTGGTGATCGGTGTTGCGATCAACCGCGACAAGGGGCCGTTGTTTTCGCTCGAAGAGCGCGTGGCGCTTATCGAAGAGGAATGCACGCAGCTAAGCATGGAAACGGGGATGCAGATTATTGTGCACCCCTTCGAGAACCTGCTGATCACCTGTGCACGCGATGTCGGTGCCACGTTGATTATTCGTGGCCTGCGGGCAGTGGCCGATTTTGAATATGAATATCAAATGGTTGGCATGAACCGTAAACTTGACGACGAAATCGAGACGGTGTTTTTGATGGCCGAGGCAGAGCATCAGGCGATTGCCAGCAGGCTGGTCAAAGAGATCGCGCGGCTTGACGGTGATGTCAGTAAATTCGTCACGCCACGTGTCAACCGGGAGCTGATCGAGCGGTTCGCGAAGTAGATTTGCAACAGGGATGTCCGATTGAGCGCCGCCGTATCGGGCATCCTGTTATTCTGTTTTGTAGCCATTCCACGTCAGCGCGAAACTGCGACCCGGCCAAATAAAACCCTGCCAAATACACCGGCTGCGCCGGATAAATACGGTTAGTGGCAGGTGTGATCTAGAGCGCCCCGCCTTAAACTTGACTCACCAATACACTGCCACGCTCTCGGGATAAGGCGGGACGCTTTAGCGCCAGAAGGCCAGCCACTCGATCAGATCGGCGAGTTTCTTGGCAAGGAACAGGCCATGCTCTGTTCCGTAGTAGAGATAATCCACCATAACCGTGCCGACGATCAGAAAACCCAGCACAAGCGCAATCCGGTTCGTCATGGTGTGTCCCTTTGCGCGTTGCCTGCTCCTTCTCTAGGGCAGGCAACTCCGGGCGGCAAGCCTTAGCCGAGCTTGCCCATCGCGACGGCCACATCCGCCATACGGACAGAGAAAGCCCATTCGTTGTCATACCATGCCAGCACGCGCACGGTGCGCCCTGCGACCACGATTGTCTGGTCGGGTGCAAAGATCGAGCTGTGTTCGGTATGGTTGAAATCAATCGAGACTTTCTGCTCGGGGTCATAGGCAAAGACGCGGCCCATCGGGCCTTCTGCTGCGGCTTTGGCGGCGGCGTTGATCTCTTCCACAGTCACATCGCGCGAGGCGGTGAACGTCAGGTCAACAGCGCTGACATTCGGCGTTGGGACGCGCATGGCTGTTCCGTCAAGCCTGCCTTTCATCACCGGCATCACTTCTCCCAGTGCCTTGGCGGCTCCGGTGGATGTGGGGATGATCGCCATCGCCGCGGCGCGGGCGCGGTACAAATCCTTGTGGCGTCGGTCCAGCGTGGGCTGGTCGCCGGTATAGCTGTGGATCGTTGTCATGATACCGCTTTCGATGCCCACGGCTTCGTGCATGACCTTCACGAGAGGCGCGAGACAGTTAGTGGTGCAGGAACCGTTTGAGATCATCGTGTCCGCTGCCAGCAGCGCATCGTCGTTCACACCGAAAACAATGGTCCGGTCCACGTTCTTGCCGGGGGCCGACAGCAGCACTTTTTTTGCACCCTGTTCGATGTGGGTACGGGCCTTGTTGCCGTCATTGAACTGGCCGGTACATTCCAGCACCACGTCACAACCGGACCAATCCAGCTCTTCCATGTTGTAGGTCGACATGACCTTGATGTCATTCTGGCCAAGGTTCAGATTACCGTCTTTGATGGTGACATCGTTTGGAAAACGGCCATGCACGCTGTCGTATTTCAGCAGATGCGCTGCTGTCTCGATCGGGCCGGTTGCGTTCAACTTGATCACTTCGATATCGTCGCGCCCTGTTGCCGCGATGTGACTAAGGGTGCAGCGGCCGATCCGGCCAAATCCGTTGATACCGACTTTGATGGTCATGTGAGGCTCCTGAGTGATCGTTTCTGGCCTGCTATAGCGGCGTCTATGCGTCGGGGGCCAGACCCAATGCCGCGTCGGGACGTGATGTTAGCGTTAAATATGGACGTTAGCGATAACGACAGCACATGGCGCAGGCCATTGGCAATTCCGTCGCAGTGCCCTAGCTAAAGAAAAGTGAAACGGAAGGATATGGTTGATGAGTGGCTTGATTGCTTTGCTGGATGATGTGGCCGCGATTGCCAAAGTGGCGGCGGCTTCGATAGATGATGTGATCGGGCAGGCGTCAAAAGCGGGTGCAAAAGCCGCCGGTGCGGTGATCGACGATGCCGCCGTGACACCGAAATACGTCCACGGCTTCGCGGCCAGTCGCGAATTGCCGATCATCTGGCGGATTACAAAAGGCTCGTTGCGCAACAAGCTGGTGTTTTTGCTGCCTGCCGGTCTTGTGCTGTCGGAATTCGCGCCTTGGGCCATCTCTCCTCTGTTGATGCTGGGCGGGTGTTATCTGTGTTTCGAGGGGGCCGAAAAAGTGGCCCATGTGGTCGGTCTGAGCCATGGTCATGAAGATCATCCGGGCAAGGCCGAACAGATGGATAACCCTGCGGCGCTTGAAGAGAAAAAGGCGCAAGGTGCGATCAAGACCGATTTCATCCTGTCCGCCGAGATCATGACTATCGCGCTTTCCCAGATCCCCGAAAGCAACTTCTGGCTTGAGGCGGCGGTGCTGGCCACTGTTGCTGTAATGATCACTGTGGCTGTCTATGGCTCTGTCGCGCTGATCGTGAAAATGGACGATCTTGGCCTCGCAATGGCCAACAGGGGACGGTTGGGGTTAACGCAGGCTTTTGGACGCGGCTTGGTCAAGGCGATGCCGGGGTTTCTAAAACTTCTAACGATTGTGGGGACGATGGCGATGCTCTGGGTCGGAGGGTCGATCATCATTCACGGGTTGAAGGAGATGGGCTTTGGCATGATTGGAGACTGGATCCACGTTGCCGCCGTGGCCGTGGCGCAGATTGTGCCAGCTTCCATCCAAGGGGCAACCCAATGGCTGGCAACGGCGACGATGGATGGTGTCTTCGGTCTGGCGCTGGGGCTGTTGCTGATTCCCATCGGAGAAAAAATCATCACGCCAGTCTGGCGCGCTATCTTTAGCCGAAAGGTAACGGCAGTCTAAGTCAGGCTTGGTTTTTTGATTTGTGCTCGATCATGGACGCGGCAACAATCGCCAGCGCCAGCGTCGTCATGCCAAGATGGCCAAAGAGAACGTAATTCCAAGCGACTTGTGACAACGCGCTGCCCGTGAAAAACGAAATCAGAGCTGCGACCCCGCCGGACATGATTGCTGTGAGCATATACGCCATGCTGTTACCCCTTCAAAAAATACCACCTTAAGTTGTAGTACTATCGTTAAGCTAGAATGCATTCTGATCAAGATGTATTTTATCTAACTGGGTAATAAGGCCGGGTATTGCCCAAAATAAGACAAAACCAGCACAAAGTGGCTTATGGAAGCAATAGACGAGTTTGCGTTGACACGAATTCGCCAGAATCGACAACGGCGGACCTTGTTGTCAGGGCCCGCCGTAAATCTTTGGTTTAAAATTGTTACAAAAGCGCTTTGGCCTTCTCGACAACATGCGCCGCCGTGATGCCGAACTTTTCGAAAAGCTCTTCGGCGGGAGCGGACGCGCCGAAACTGTCCATTCCGACAAAATCTGCCTTGCCCCATTTGCCGCGCTCGCCCAGCAGCCACTGGTCCCAGCCCTGGCGCACACCCGCCTCGATCCCGACACGCACGGCACCGCCGGGCAGAACCCGCTTGCGATAGGCGTCGTCCTGCTGTGCGAACAACTCCATGCAGGGCAGGGAGACAACACGGCAACCGATGCCCTCGGCCTCCAACAGTTCACGCGCTTCAAGGGCGATGGAAACTTCGGAACCGGTGGCGATCAGGATCACCTGACGCTTGGCCTCGGAATCCTTCAGAACATAGCCACCCTGAGCGACCATGTTTTTTGTCTTGTGATCGGTACGCACCGTTGGCAGGCCCTGACGGGTCAGCGACAACACCGATGGTGTCTCTTTTTCGGTCAGCGCGATTTCCCACGCTTCCGCCGTTTCGACGGTATCGGCAGGGCGGAACACCAACGTATTGGGGGTCGCGCGGCTGATTGCCAGATGCTCGACCGGCTGGTGGGTCGGGCCGTCTTCGCCCAGACCGATGCTGTCATGTGTCATCACATAGACCACCGGCTGTTTCATCAACGCCGACAGCCGCATCGCGGGGCGCGCATAGTCGGTGAAACACATGAATGTCCCGCTGTAGGGACGCACGCCACCATGCAGCGCCATGCCGTTCATCGCCGAGGACATGCCGTGTTCACGAATGCCCCAATACACATAGCGCCCGCCCCGGTTATCAACGTCGAACACACCAAGATCGGCGGTTTTGGTGTTGTTGGATCCGGTCAGATCGGCGGAGCCGCCCACAGTTTCGGGCAAAATCGGGTTCAACACCTCAAGCACTTTTTCCGAGGAGGCGCGCGTGGCCAGCTTTGGCGCGGTCTCGCTCATCTGCTTTTTGAACGCCTTGATCGTGGCGCTCAGCTTGGCTGGCGCGTCGAGTGCCAGCGCACGGTTGAATGTCTCGCGCTTGGCGCGCGACATCTTGTCAAAGCGTTCCTCCCACGCGCGCCGCGCATCAACGCCGCGCTGGCCAATGGTTTCCCACGCTGATTTGATGTCGGCAGGGATCTCGAACCGACCAGCGGTCCAGCCCCATGCCTCTTTCGCTTGCGCCATCTGCGCGGGATCTGTCAGCGCGCCGTGGCCCTTGGAGGTGTCCTGCGCCGCATGGCCCAACGCGATATGCGTTTTGCAGGCGATCATGCTTGGTGTGCCGGTCTTTTTCGCCGCCGTCAGCGCCGCGTCGATCTCGTCGGGGTTGTGGCCGTCGATCTCTTGGACATCCCAACCGGCGGCCCGGAAACGCGCGGCCTGATCGGTTGTATCCGACAGCGTAACAGGCCCGTCGATTGTGATGTTGTTATTGTCCCACATCACAATCAGCTTTGACAGCTTGTGACGGCCCGCCATGGTGATCGCCTCCTGGCTCACCCCTTCCATCAAACAGCCGTCACCCGCGATCACATAAGTATGGTGATCCACAACCGGTGCGCCGTAAGTGGCCCGCTGGATTTCCTCGGCCATGGCAAAGCCTACGGAGTTGGCAATGCCCTGACCCAAGGGACCGGTGGTTGTTTCAATCGCATCGGCAAGGAAATTCTCCGGATGACCCGCCGTGCGCGCGCCCATCTGGCGGAAGTTCTTGATCTCTTCGATGGGGAATTGCACGTCACCCACCAGATGCAGCAGCGCATAGAGCAGCATGGAACCGTGACCCGCCGACAGGATAAACCGGTCCCGGTCGGGCCATTTCGGCTGTGCCGCGTCGAATTTCAGATGCTTTTCAAACAGGACGGTCGCGACATCGGCCATCCCGATGGGCATACCGGAGTGACCCGAGTTTGCCGCGGCCACGGCATCGAGCGTCAGCGCCCGGATGGCGGTCGCTTTGGACCAGTGATCGGGGTGGGCGGACGAGAGGGCTTTGAGATCCACGGGGCTGCGGCTCCTTGAGAATGGGGTGCTTGGCGCGTCAATATCAGGGTCGGGGGAAAGTTCAAGCGTGTCGGCCTGCGCCGTGTCGGGCGCAATTTGGCCGCGCGGATGGCGCGCGGTTGAAGAGCAGACGCCAAGCCGCTGTTCTCAAAGGGGGGGAAGCATTTTTGCTTCACTTTGGGTAGGATTGCAGAAATGATCGGCAAAAACCGATTCGGTCGCCTTCCTGCGGGGCCGGGTCCGGGATGAACAAAGAGGGCATATGAGCGAAATCGAAGAACTCCAGCGGCGCATCACAGCCGCGATGGATCAGGTGGCGTTTGGGCTTGAAAGGCTCGGGCCTGTTTCTGTTGGTCCTGACGAGGCAACCCTGAGCCTTCTTGAAGAGGAGCGCACGGCCAACGCACAGTTGCAGGAGCGGGTCCGTTCCCTGCGCGAGAAATCGCAGGCCGACGTGGCCGCCGTGCGCGAACAGCTGGATGCCGGCGAGGCGCGCATGTCCCGGCTTGATGTCGAACTGCAACGGGTACGGCGCGCCAATGCGCAGCTTTCTGATGCTTGCGCCGCGTTGCGCGAGGCCAATACCGAAGGTGTAGGTGACCCGCATCTGATCAACAAGGCGATGCTTGCCGAACTCGAAGCGTTGCGCGCGGCGCGCGCGGCGGATGTGGCCGAGGCATCGGTTATTCTGGCCAGCCTCCAGCCGCTCGTCGATGCGGCCACCGACACACCCGAAACAGAGGAGGACGCCTGATGCCGGAGGTCAAGATTTCCATCGGAGGGCGTCAATTCGATGTTGCCTGTCAGGAAGGCGAGGAAAGCTATCTGCACTCTGCCGCCAAGATGCTGGACGACGAAGCACAGGTGCTCGCCGATCAGGTCGGGCGGATGCCCGAAGCGCGGATGCTGCTGATGGCGGGCCTGATGCTGGCCGACAAAACCGCAAGCGTCGAGGACAAGATTGCCGAAGTGCGCGCCGAGTTGGCCGAGCGTGAGGCCGAGCTTGAAGGTCTGCGAAACGTGGTGATCGAACCGGAACGGATCGAGGTACCTGTGGTGCCGCAATCCGTAACCGATACGCTGGCCGAAATCGCTGCGCGTGCCGAAGCGCTGGCGGCGGAGGTGGATGACAAGGTCGGTGGGTAGCGCTGTTGGCAACCAATCACCGCTGATTTCATCTCACTTTGCGCGCCGCCAACCGGCGCGCAAGACCAAACCGCTGCGCAAGTTTTCCATGAGCTGCGTAATGTGAACCGCATCTGCGGCCCATTCGACCCTCAAAAGGATCGTAAAGGATGTCTAGAACGCGCCATTTCCTGCTTTCCCCTAAGAAATAGGGCTGAAAGCAACCAAGTGAAGAGGCCGTTAGGCACGATGGTTTTCATGCTTGCGCAGGCCTGAACGCGCAGAATAGCCCTTAATGCGAAGGTCGGGCAAATTGTCGCAGGACGAAAAAAACGCGCCCTCAACGATTTGAGAACGCGCCTTGTCAATCTGAGGTAACGAGCGCGCCTAAAGGCGTCAGGCGTTGCTTTCGCGAATCTTATCGGCGGCGTCCTTGTCAAAGCCGACGCCGTTTTGTTCAAAAAGCGTATCCAGCTCACCCGACAGGGTCATTTCTGTGATGATGTCACACCCGCCCACAAATTCGCCCTTCACATAAAGCTGCGGGATTGTCGGCCAGTCGGAGAAATCCTTGATCCCCTGACGGACGCCTTCGTCAGCCAGCACGTTCACGTCGGAAAACTCAACGCCCATGTAGTTCAGCACCCCCGCCACGCGGCTGGAAAAACCGCACTGTGGCATGGATTTGGTGCCCTTCATGAACAACACGACGTCATTCTTGGTGATGGTGTCTTGAATCTGTGCTGTGGCGTCGGTCATTGGGGCTTCCTTGCGGGTACGGGTATGGTTGCGGGTACGGCTTTGCGCTCGGCCGCGCGGGTGAGGACAGACCATGTGCCAACGCACAAGATCGCCGCAATTGCTGTCAGCAGAAACATCATCATTCAGGTACCTTTGTTGTTAGGGCCAGAGCATGCAACTCCCCGGTGGAGCCGTCCATCTTGCCTTTCAGCGCGGCATAGACGGCGCGCTGTTGTTGCACACGGTTTTTGCCGCGAAAGCTTTCGTCGACAACCATCGCCGCCATATGCACCCCGTCATTTCCCTCGACCGTGATTTGGGCATCAGGAAAGCTCTCGCGTAGGAGATCTTCGATTTCTTGGGGGTGCATCGGCATACGGGACTCCGTCAGTGGCTATGTCTATGATAGATGTAATAGTGACCGTCGCCGCGTGCAAGGGAGCTTCATCCGTGCTTGCACCCGTGTCGCATTTATCAGACGCTCGCACACAGCATATCTCTCACCCGATTGAAAGGTTTCGCAAATGCAAAAACCAAAAACCGCGCGGCGCGGCGCGCCGGAACAGGCGCTGGCGTGGCTGGAGGTTGGCAAAGCAGTCGCCCTCGCCACGGTGATCGAAACATGGGGTTCAGCGCCACAGCGCGCAGGCGCGCAGATGGTCGTATCGGGCGCGGGCGAGATGGAAGGTTCTGTTTCGGGCGGATGTGTGGAAGGGGCTGTGGTTCTTGAGGCGCTGGAAGCGTTGGAGGATGGCGAGACAAAGCTGCTCGAATACGGGATCAGCGATGGTGATGCCTTTGCCGCCGGGCTGGCCTGTGGCGGCACCATCCGTGTGCTGGTGGAACCGGTTGGCGAAGGCGGGCTACCGCGTGCCATGCTGGAGGAACTGGTTGCCAAACGCGCGGCGCGCGTGCCGGTGATCTACGAGGTCGCCTTGGATGGTACCGCGCGGCGGCTGGTGACAACAGGCCATGCAGACCGCTTGCGCACGGACCGTTCCGGCGTGGACGAGAACGCTGCCGTGTTCGCGGGTGTCCACAACCCGCCCTTGCGGCTGGTGGTTGTGGGCGCGGTCCACATCGCGCAATCCTTGGTGCCGATGGCGCAGATGGCGGGCTTTGATCCTGTCGTGATCGACCCGCGCGAGGCTTTCGGCTCAGTCGCGCGCTTTCCCACGGCGCAGGTGATGAACGACTGGCCCGACGCTGCCTTGGCAGAGGTGGGCGTGGACAGCCGCACCGCCCTTGTGCTGCTCACCCATGACCCCAAACTTGATGATCCCGCATTGCATCTGGGGCTGAAATCCGATGCGTTTTACATCGGTGCGCTTGGGTCCAAACGTACCCATGCCGCGCGGATCGGGCGGCTGTCGCAGGCGGGGTTCGATCCTCACACACTCGGGCGTATTCATGGCCCTGTAGGCTTGGACATCGGCGCGGCGGGGCCGGCGGAAATTGCGGTTTCGATCCTTGCGCAAATGATTCAAGCGTTGCGGGCGCCATGAAATTCGGGGCCGTTCCTCTGGATAGCGCCGAGGGCTGTGTGCTGGCGCATTCTGTCGCCCTGACCAAGGGGCGGTTGCGCAAGGGGCATGTGCTGACGCCGCCCGACATCGAGGCGCTGCGCGCGGTAGGGCGCGATAGCGTGATCGCCGCCACGCTTGATGCGGACGACGTTGATGAAAACGCGGCTGCCGATGCCTTGGCGGATGCGTCGATGGCGGGGGCGCAGGGTGTTGAGCGCAGTCGTGCGTTCACTGGACGGGTGAACCTGCTGGCGGCAGGCGCAGGGGTGGCGGTGCTGGATACGGACGCAATCGCGGCGATCAATTCGGTCGATCCGATGATCACCCTCGCCACGGTGGCCCCGTTTCAACAAATGCGCGCGGGCGGTATGCTGGCGACGATCAAGATCATTTCATACGCAGTGCCGCGCGCCGCCCTTGCACAGGCTGTTGCCGCCGCACGCGGGGCGGTGACGCTGGCGCAGCCGGTGGTAAAGCGTGCCACATTGATCATCACCGAAATCCCCGGAGGGGCGGGCGAAAAGGGGCGCGCCGCGATCGAGGACCGGTTGAGCGCGCTTGGTGTCACGCTTGACGCGGTGCGTGTGGTGGCGCACCGTCGCGCGGATTTGACGGAGGCGATCTGCGCAACAGACAGCCCGCTTGTGTTGATCCTCACCGGTTCTGCCACTTCCGACATTGCGGATGTGGCCCCTGCGGCGCTGGTTGCGGCGGGCGGGCGGATAGAGAGGTTTGGCATGCCTGTCGATCCCGGCAACCTGCTGTTTCTGGGCACACGCGACACGCAGCAGGTGATCGGCCTGCCCGGATGCGCGCGCTCGCCTGCGCTTAACGGGGCCGACTGGGTGTTGTCGCGGGTGGTGTGCGCGATTGCGGTAAGCGCTGCGGATATTTCGGCCATGGGCGTGGGAGGGCTGCTTAAGGAAATTCCGACGCGCCCGCAGCCCCGCCGGAGCAAGCCGGAGGCCTGATGCACAGCTTTGCGCACCCTTATACATCTTGCATTCCACCAGATTGTGACTTCTCAACGCGTCTGGCGCGTGTTTAACTCTGCTCAACGCATAATCGAAAGTCTGGGAGGACATTGATGACACAGGTTAAAATGACCGTGAATGGCAAACCCGCGTCTGGCGACGTGGAAGGCCGCACGCTTTTGGTGCAGTTCCTGCGCGAGGATCTGGGGCTGACCGGCACCCATGTCGGCTGTGATACCAGCCAGTGCGGCGCGTGCGTGGTGCATGTGAACGGGCAGGCGGTCAAGGCTTGCACGATGCTCGCAATCGAGGCCGAAGGCGCTGAGGTCGCGACCATCGAGGGCCAGGCCGCAGCCGATGGCACGCTTAACACGATCCAGCAGGCGTTTCAGGACCATCACGGCCTTCAATGCGGCTTTTGCACGCCCGGCATGGTGATGTCTGCGGCGGCGCTGCTCAAAGACAACCCCAAGCCGACAGTGGCCGAGGTGCGTCATTATCTGGATGGCAACATCTGCCGTTGCACCGGCTATCACAACATCGTCAAGGCGATCATGGCCGCATCCGGTCAGGACGTGGCCGCCATCGCTGCCGAATAAAGGCCGCGCAAAGACACCGCAGTAAAGGGGGCACGGGAGGGCCGCCTTTACTGCCGATCAATAGCCAGGTGCGGCGACAGCACCCCCAAGGGAGGATTTAAAATGCCAAAAGACAGTGGTATCGGCGCCAGCAGCAAGCGGCGCGAGGACATCCGGTTTCTGACCGGCGACGGCAATTACACCGACGACATAAACATCCACGGACAGGCCTATGTCTATTTCCTGCGCTCGGACATTGCGCATGGCACGTTGAATTCGGTGAACACCGATGCCGCCGCCACGATGGACGGGGTGGTCAAGATTTTCACTGGCGCGGATTTCGAAGCTGTCGGTTCGATCCCCTGTGGCTGGCAGATCACGGACAAGCACGGCGAAGTGATGCAAGAGCCGCGCCATCCGGTGCTGGCACATGGCAAGGTGCGCCATGTGGGCGAACCGATAGCGGCCGTTGTCGCCGAGACGCTCGAACAGGCGCGCGACGCTGCCGAGGCGATCGAGGTGGATATTTCCGAACTGCCCGCCGTGGTTAGCATGAAGGATGCGGTCAAGGAGGGTGCCACCAAGGTGCACGACGATCTGACGTCGAACCTGTGCTATGACTGGGGATTTGTCGAAGAGAACAAGGGCGCTGTTGATCAGGCGTTCAAGGACGCGGCACATGTCACCACGCTTGAGCTGGTCAACAACCGTCTTGTCGCCAACCCGATGGAACCGCGTGTCGCGGTGGGTGATTTCGCCCGCGGAACGGGCGATCACACGCTTTATACTACCTCGCAAAACCCGCATGTGATCCGCCTGTTGATGGGCGCATTCGTGCTGGGTATTCCCGAACACAAATTGCGCGTAGTGGCCCCCGATGTGGGCGGCGGCTTTGGCACGAAAATCTTTCATTATCAGGAAGAGGCGTTCGTCACCTTCGCGGCCAAGGCCTGTAACCGTGCGGTCAAATGGACGTCTTCGCGTTCCGAGGCGTTTATGTCCGACGCGCATGGCCGCGACCATGTCACCAAAATCCAGCTGGCGCTGGACAAGGACAACAACTTTACCGCCCTGCGCACGGACACCTATGCCAACATGGGCGCGTATCTGTCCACCTTTGCGCCCTCCGTACCTACATGGCTGCACGGCACACTGATGGCGGGAAATTATAAAACCCCGCTGATCTATGTGAACGTCAAGGCGGTGTTTACCAATACGGTGCCGGTCGATGCCTATCGCGGTGCGGGGCGGCCCGAAGCCACTTATCAGCTGGAGCGTCTGGTCGATAAAACCGCGCATGAACTGGGCGTTGATCCGATCAAACTGCGCCGTCAGAACTTTATCACCGAGTTCCCCTATGCCACGCCCGTGGCGGTGGAATACGACACCGGTGACTATGTGGCGACGATGGACAAGCTTGAAGAGATCGCGGATGTGGCCGGTTTTGCCGCGCGCCGCAAGGAAAGCGAGGCCAAAGGCAAGCTGCGCGGCTTTGGCGTGAACTGTTATATCGAGGCATGTGGCATCGCGCCGTCGAACCTTGTCGGTCAGTTGGGCGCGCGGGCGGGTCTGTACGAATCCGCGACGGTACGTGTCAATGCGACCGGCGGTCTGGTGGTTATGACCGGCTCGCACAGCCATGGACAGGGGCATGAAACAACATTTGCGCAGGTCGTGGCCGAAATGATCGGCATTGATGAGAGCATGGTGGAAATCGTGCATGGCGATACGGCACGTGTGCCGATGGGCATGGGCACCTATGGCTCGCGCTCGCTTGCGGTGGGGGGATCGGCCATGGTGCGCGCGACCGAAAAGATCATCGCCAAGGCGCGCAAAATCGCCTCGCACCTGCTGGAAGCTTCCGAAACGGACGTGGAGCTGAAAGACGGCGCGTTCACCGTTGCAGGCACGGATAAATCCGTGGCTTGGGGCGATGTAACGCTGGCGGCCTATGTGCCACACAACTACCCGCTCGAAGACATCGAACCGGGACTGGAAGAGACGGCATTCTACGACCCGTCAAACTTTACATACCCGTCGGGTGCCTATGCCTGCGAAGTCGAGTTGGACCCCGAAACGGGTCAGGTCACCATCGAGCGGTTCTCGGCGGCGGATGATTTCGGCAACATCGTCAACCCGATGATCGTGACCGGGCAGGTCCACGGCGGTTTGGCACAAGGGATCGGGCAGGCGCTGATGGAGAACTGTTCCTATGATAGTGATGGCCAGCTTTTGAGCGCGTCTTACATGGATTACGCCATGCCGCGCGCATCCGATCTGCCGTTTTATGACGTGGATCATAGTTGCCAGACACCTTGTACGCACAACCCGTTGGGCGTGAAAGGTTGTGGAGAGGCGGGGGCGATCGGCTCTCCTCCGGCGGTGGTCAACGCGGTGCTGGATGCAATGCGTTCAGGTGGCAAGGATGTCGGGCATATCGACATGCCGGTATCGCCGCACCGCGTCTGGGAAGCGATGAACAGCTAGGCGGGGAGGGGGAGGGGTTTTGGCCCCTCCTGCGCCACCTGCGTGGCGATCTGTTGAAGGGGGCAAGCCCCCATGAGTTTAAAGGCCAAATGAAGCAGGGGGCCTGCGCGCCGAACAGGCCGCACCCCTGATGAAAGGGAAGAAGATGTATAATTTCGATGTGGAGCGGCCAGCGACAATCGCACAGGCTGTGAAGGCGCTGAGCACAGAAGAGGCGCAGCCGATGAGCGGGGGGCAGACGTTGATCCCGACTCTGAAGGCGCGGCTGGCGATGCCTTCGGTGTTGGTATCGCTAAGCGGTATTGACGAGATGAAGGGGGTTCGCAAAAACGATGACGGGCTGTTGTGTATCGGTGGCGGAACAACCCATACCACTGTTGCGACCGAGGCGGCCGCGCATTACCCCGGACTTGCGGAGTTGGCGGCGCGCATCGGTGATCCGGCGGTGCGCAACCGTGGTACCCTTGGTGGTTCCATTGCCAACAACGATCCCTCCGCGTGTTATCCGGCGGCTGTGCTTGGCTCTGGTGCTACTGTCGTGACGAACAGCCGCGAGATCGCGGCGGATGACTATTTTCTGGGCATGTTCGAGACCGCGCTGCATGAGGGCGAGCTTGTGACGGAAGTGAAGTTCCCGATCCCGCAAGCGTCGCATTATGAAAAGCATCTCCAACCTGCCTCGCGCTTCCCGCTGGTCGCTGTCTTTGTCGCAAAGTTCGAGGAAGGTGTGCGGGTTGCCGTGACGGGGGCCTCAGAAAGCGGCGTGTTCCGTTGGACCGAAGCGGAAGAGGCGCTGAGCGGGTCATTCAAATCGGATACGCTCAAAGATTTGACCTTGGACGGATCGGGGATGATCAGCGATTTGCACGGCTCGGGTGCATACCGGGCGCATTTGGCCACTGTGATGACGCGGCGCGCAGTGGATGCGATAAGTGATTGATACGAAATAATAAGTGATAGCCGTACTGGCTTTTGGCGGGGCGGCTATCGCTTATCAACGGGATTGATATTGCCTATCAGGGGAACTTTCCGCCTCTGTGATCCTTAATGTACCAACATGCCATGTTTTGGCGCTGGCGCATAAATTACAAGGATTACACGATGAAACAGCTTCTGAAATCGACATCGACGTTGGGATTGGCGCTGGCACTGAGTCTTCCTCAAGTTGCTACGGCGCAGTCCACGAATTGTACTGGCGACATCAACGCCTACACATACCCCTGTACGCTACCTTCGGGGGTTTTGGTGAAAAACCGGATGGACGCTTTGAAGGCGCATGAGGCGCGCCAGATATCCCTGATTCAAAAACTGGAACTGGGTATCTCGCAGGCAGACCGTGATGTGAGCAAGGATGCTAACGCACTCAATGCCGAGTTGAAAACCATGCAGCAACGTCTGGCCGTGACCCGCGAAGAGATGGCGAAAGCCCGCGCGAACGGGCAGGCGAAGCAGCAACAGGATAATGCGGCGGCGCAGGCGCAGGCCAAAAAGGCAGAACGCGCAGAAGCCGAGAAGGCCGCTGCCGCAGAAATGAAAGCCGAACAAAAGGCGCGCAAAGCGGAACTTCAAGCCGCAGAGCGTCAGGCGGCTGCTGAGGCAGAGGAACGGGCGGCCCGCAAGGAACGTAGAGCAGACCAACAGGACAAGCGCGCGCGTCAGCAGGCCGCCGCTGCTGCTGACCAGCAGAACAATAATGACGTCAATGTCGTCACCGAAAGCTTGACACGCAAGGATGTGCGCTCTTCCGATCAGGAGTTTGATACGTCGGTTGGCGGCGACAAGGTGAAGAAAGACGATAGCGGGCTGAGCAAGTTCGAGACGGCTTTGTTGCTGGGCCTTGGTGCGGCCGTTGTCGGTCAGGTCTTGAAAAACGGCGACGAAGTCGTCAGCCGTTCGGGCGATCGCGTTGTTGTTGAGCGGGACGGGGAGTTGCGCGTTCTGAAGAACGACGATGCGCTGTTGCGCCAGCCGGGCAACGATGTGCGCACGGAAACCTTCGATGACGGTTCTACCCGCACCATCGTGACCAAACCGGACAGCAGCCAGATCGTTACGATCCGCGGGGCGGATGGCACCGTCCTGCGCCGGGTGCGTGTCACACCGCAAGGCGAAGAATTGACGCTGTTCGACGATACGCAGGTCGAGCGCGAGATTGTGGTTAGCGAGCTGCCGCAGATCGAGACTACAAACCGTCAGGCCGGCTTGTCGAGCGAGGATGAGTTGCGCCGGGCGTTGTTGGCCGAGCAATCGGCGCGGCGCGGGGATGCTTTCTCCTTACGTCAGATCCGGGATGTGCCGCGTGTGCGCGCGATGGCACCACAGATAGAACTGGATGCGGTACGCTTTGCCACCGGCTCTGCCGCCATCGCACCCGAGCAGGCGCGCAGCCTTGCGCGTATCGGCAACACCCTGCGCAATCTGGTCCTGGACGATCCCCGCACCGTACTGTTGGTCGAGGGGCATACGGATGCCGTTGGCGATGCCACTTATAACCTCGCATTGTCTGACCGGCGGGCCGAAACGGTGGCGCTTGCCCTGACCGAATATTTCGATGTACCGGTCGAAAATATTATCGTCCAAGGCTATGGGGAGAGCGATCTAAAGGTGGCGACGTTGGCTGCCGAGCCGTCAAACCGCCGTGCTGTGGTGCGCAACATCACCGGTTTGCTGCGCTAGGTCTGCTCGCCTCTTGGTGATGCATTCCGGATTTAAGACAAGGAAAGGCACCGGCGTTTGATCGCCGGTGCCTTTGCGTTTAGCCGCTATGCGGATTTCCTGTATCCGGGATGCTGGTCCCTATCGGAGAGAGGTTTACCCTTTTCCTCTAAATCACCGGAAACCTGTTCATAAAGCCGACATGAAAAAGCCCCTGCCGGAATAACCGCAGCAGGGGCTGTAACTTTATCCCACAACCGGAATTTCACATCCGGTGGTAGCGACATCCATCTGTCCGGCGCACGCGCGCGGCAAAAGATTACTTGTTTGGCATTGGCCCGATGAGCATGACCATCTGGCGGCCTTCCATCTTCGGAAAGTTTTCGATCCTGCCATGCTCTTTGGTATCTTCCGCAACCCGCTCAAGCAGTTCACGACCAAGATTCTGGTGCGCCATCTCGCGCCCGCGAAACCGCAGCGTGATCTTCACCTTGTCGCCGCCTTCAAGAAACTTGTAAACATTGCGCATCTTGACTTCATAGTCGGCGTTGTCCGTGTTGGGGCGGAACTTGACCTCTTTGATGTCGATGATCTTCTGCTTCTTGCGGGCCTCGGCTTCACGCTTTTGGGTCTCGTACTTGAACTTGCCGAAATCCATAATCTTGCACACAGGCGGATTGGCGTTGGGAGAAATCTCTACCAGATCAAGCCCGGCCTCTTCGGCCATTTCCATGGCACGGGCGGGCGTGACAACGCCTGCATTCTCACCGTCTGCGCCGATCAGGCGGATTTCGGAAGAGCGGATGTTGTCATTGACGCGCGGGCCAGTGTCACGTTGGGGCGGCGCGTTGTGGGGTCTGCGAGCGATGATAGTCGTCCTTTAATGGTTATCTCATACGAGTCGACAAAATAGACCTCCGAAGCCCTTCCTTCAAGGTGAAAATCATCCGGTTCATTGATGCTATTATACGTTTGCCCCTTGAACATGTGCGCCCGTCCGCGCATTTCAACGGCAATAGTGGTCCATATGGCAGATTTGTCCGTGATCGCTTGCAAAAAGGAGAATGAATTATGAAAAATCTGGTTTGGATTGTCCTTGCGGCGATCATCGCATTTGGCGGATACCTTCTGTATTCCGGCCGTAGCGTTCAGGATATCGCAGCTGACGTGTCCGAGACAGCGACAAACGCGGCAGAGACGTCTGCGGTTGTGGCCGATGATGCCGCATCCGGTGCCGCCGACACTGCTGGCGAAGTTGCGGATGCAGTAGCCGAAACTGCAAATGAGGCCGTTGTAGCCGGTGAGGCGCTTGTAGAAGATGCAGCCGAAGCCGCGAGCGGGGCACTTGAGGCCGCAGGGCAAGCCGGCTCGGAGGCCGTAGAGGCCGTGCAAGAGGCATTGACCAACGCTGACGACGCTGCGCAGGAAACGGCCACGGACGTTGAAACGGTGACAGAAGACGTTGCGGATACAGCATCCGATGCTGTCGAGGCCAGCGAAAATGCAGTAGACGACGCTGCGACAGCGGCAGAAGAGACCGCGGAAGCAACAACAGAGGCCGCGCAAGCGACTGAAGAAACCGTATCCGACGCTGCAGACGCAACCGACAATACTGCCGCAGAGGCGACTGAAACGGTAGAAGAGAGCGCAACAGAGGCATCGGAAGCAACGACTGAAGCCGCGACCGATACCGTAGACGCGACCGAAAATACTGCGGTTGATGCAACCGAAACCACCGAGGCCGAGGCACTGACTGTCGAAAACTTCTCAATGGAGAAAGTTTCGGAGATGATCCAGGATTCGGATCTGAGCGCGATCCGCAAGGCCGCGCTTGAGCAGGCAATCAAGGCCGCGCAGGATAATCCCGAGTTGCTGAAAGTTGCGCTTGAGAAGCTGCGCGAGGCACTGGGCATGCAATAAGCCGCCAAAGATCAGCTGAGCCAAAAGAAAGCCCCGCTTCCAGAACCGGAAGCGGGGCTTTTTCGTGCCCGTCATTCAGATGCCGTCAGCCGACGAACGCTTTCTCGACGACGTAATGTTTCGGATCTGAATTGGCCCCTTCCTCAAGGCCGAAACCTTCGAGGATCACTTTGATATCGGTGTTCAGCCCCAAAGAACCGCACACCATCGCGCGGTCTGTCCCGACCGAGATACCGTCGATGCCCAGATCGCGGAAAATGGTGCCATCCTCAAGCAGGGTGGTAATGCGGCCCATCTTGGGGCTTTGCTCGCGGGTGGTGGTGGGGTAATAGCGGATCTTGGCCAATTGTTCTGCGCCGATCAATTCCTGCATCATCTCGTCGTTTAACAGATCGTCAATCAACTTGCGCGAATATTCCAGCTCTGCCACATCGCGGCAGGTGTGGGTGATAATGACCTCTTCGAACTTCTCGTAAGTTTCCGGATCGCGCAGAAGCGAGGCAAAGGGCGCAAAACCGGTGCCGGTGGCGAAAAACCAGATCCGCTTGCCCGGAAGCAGCGCATCATGCACCAGCGTGCCGACCGGCTTGGGCCGCAAAATGATCTCGTCGCCCGGTTGGATATGTTGCAGCCTGGACGTCAGCGGGCCATCCTGCACCTTGATCGAATAAAACTCCAGTTCTTCGTCCCATGAGGGAGAAGCGATGGAATACGCGCGCAAAAGCGGCTTTTGCTTGCCCGTTTCGGGGTGTGGATCGCCCATCAGCCCAATCATCACAAACTCACCCGAGCGAAACCGCAGGCTCGCAGGCCGTGTGACGCGGAAGGAAAACAGCCGGTCGGTCCAGTGCTGGACAGAAGTCACGGTCTGCGCGTCTGGCAGGGCAGGAACGGCTTTGGCGGTTTGTGTATTCACTGGAGAATGCTCGGTCATGATTTCTGCGCACGGCAAAAGCCCCGCGATCCTTTTCTAATGAATGAGGGGCAGGTGCGCAATGCGCGGCCCCTGCGATGTTCAGCCGCGCAGGCGGTTCTGGTAGTCATGCGCCTGCCAGTCGGCACGAAAGAGCCATTGATTTTGTGGCTGGCGGGCGGCGAGGGTTTCGTCAATTTCGACCTCGTCAAAGCCCGCGCGCCGCGCCATGGCGTATTGGTCGGCCAGCACATGACCGCGCGCGCGCAAGCGGCCCGTGTAACCGCGCAACCGCAAGGCCCGCGCGATGCTAAAGCCGCGCCCGTCGGCGCAGGACGGGAAATCCACGCGGATCATCTGCAACGCGGGATTCAGGCGCACCTCATGCGGGTCGATGTCCGACGTCAAATCCAGCGCAAGACAATCGTTCGCAGTGTTGCCCGCGCAATAGCCGCCGGTCCAGTCGTCGGTGGCAAAGCCGTCGTCGTTTACGAGTATGTTCATGTGGTTGCTCCTGTGCGCACCATTTTTCCATCGACAAAATGAATGCCGCATTCTTCTTTTTTGCTGTTACGCCAACGGCCTGCGCGCGGATCTTCACCTTTTTTAACGGGCGACGTGCAAGGCGCACAACCGATCGAAGGATAGCCCCGCGTCACCAGCGGATGCCGCGGCAGGCGATTTTCAACCATGTAGTCCTGCACATCCTGCGGTGCCCAGTGGGCCAGTGGATTAACCTTGATCCGGCCTGTGCCTTCTTCCCGCTCGAAGGGGGGTAATTCGGCGCGCTGTCCCGATTGAAAGCGTTTGCGCCCGGTGATCCAGCCATCAAACCCCTCAAGTGCCTGTGCCAGCACTTGGGTCTTGCGCAGATCGCAGCAGGCATCGGTGTCGCGCAGGTGCAGCGTATCGTCGGGGTCGTCCTGACGTGTATCGGCGCGGATAACCCGCACCTTGCGAAGATCAAGCCGCCTTGCCACCTCTTTTTGATAGCGCAGCGTTTCGGGGAAAAGCAGCATTGTGTCGATAAAGATCACCGGCACGTCTGGCTTTACCCGTGCGGCCAGATGCAGCAGCGCCACAGATTCCGCACCGAAACTCGACACAAGGGCAAGGTTCGGCGTGGCGTTGAAGGCTGCGCGCAACACGTCCACCGCCGCGTGATTTTTGAGCGCCTTGTTGAGCGTTTCGATGCGGGCGTCCGTTTTGGCGGCGTGATCAAGCGGCATCGGCTTTTTCCTCGGGATAAAGGGCCGCTTTGAACGGCCCGAGGCCGAGACGACGGTAGGTGTGCAAGAAGGTCTCGGAAGGGGCGCTGCGCAGATCGAGATAGGTCAGCACGATCCGTTCGATTGCGGGAATGATCTGCGCCGCAGAGAAACCGGGGCCTGCACGTTCGCCAATCGCGGCGTCTTCGGTGCCATCCCCGCCCAGCGTGATCTGGTAATTCTCGACGCCTGCACGATCAAGGCCAAGGATGCCGATGTGGCCTACATGGTGATGCCCGCAGGCATTGATGCAGCCCGAAATCTTGATTTTCAGCGGACCGATTTCGTGCTCCAGTTTCAACTCGTCAAAACGGGTTGCGATCTGTTGGGCGATAGGAATGGAGCGCGCGGTGGCCAGCGCGCAGTAATCCATGCCGGGGCAGGCGATGATATCGGAGATCAGCCCGATGTTGGCCGTGGCCAGCCCCGCCGCCTTCAGTCGCGCATGTAATGCCGGCAGATCGGCGCGGTGGACATGAGGCAGGATCACGTTCTGCTCGTGGCTGATGCGCAACTCGTTGTGGCCGGCCTCTTCGGCCAATGCGGCCATCACGCGCATCTGCTGGGATGTGGCGTCGCCCGGCGTGGCCCCATGCGCCTTGAGCGAGATCGACACGATGGCATAGCCCGGCGCACGGTGCGCGGCGAGATTGGTATCGGCCCAAGCGCGGAAAACCGGATCGGTGCGATAGGCAGTATCATAGATGTCCGTCGAAGCGGTTCTGAACGCGGGTGCGGCGAAATCCGCCGCGATCCGCGACAACATCTGTTGGTCCACGCCGCGAAACTGCGGGCGGATCAGCCGATAGCGGGCATCGACGCGGGCGCGGATGTCCTCGATCCCGTTCTCGTGCACGGTGATCTTGATGCGCGCCTTGAACTTGTTATCGCGCCGCCCCAGCAGGTTATAGACGCTGACAATGGCCTCCAGCGTGGGCAGCAGGTCTTCGGTGGCGACAAAATCATATAGCACCTTGCCGATCATCGGCGTGCGGCCCAAACCGCCCCCCACAATCACCTCGAACCCCTGAACGCCATCGCGCGCGACGATGCGCAGGCCGATGTCATGCGCCTTGATCACGGCGCGGTCATGGGCAGCGCCGCTGACCGCGACCTTGAACTTGCGCGGCAGGAACTGGAACTCGGGGTGATCGGTGGACCACTGCCGGATCAGCTCTGCAACAGGGCGCGGATCGGCCACCTCGTCGGCGGCGGCACCGGCGAAATGATCGGCCGTCACGTTGCGGATGGTGTTGCCCGAGGTCTGGATCGCGTGCAGATTCACCTGCGCCAACGCATCAAGCATATCAGGCACATCGCGCAGATCGGGCCAGTTGTATTGGATATTCTGACGGGTGGTGAAATGACCATAGCCCTTGTCCCACCTGTCCGCGATATCGGCCAGCTTGCGTATCTGCGCACCGTTCAGCGTGCCATAGGGGATCGCCACGCGCAGCATATAGGCGTGAAGTTGCAGATACAGCCCGTTCATCAGGCGCAGCGGCTTGAACTCATCCTCGGTCAGCGATCCGTCAATGCGGCGCGCGACCTGCGCGCGGAACTGGGCGTTACGTTCTGCCAGAAAACGGGTGTCAAAATCGGTGTACTGGTACATTTATACAGTCTCCTGCTTGCCATGGGCATAGTTGGATGGGCCGGTCGCGCGAAACGCTTCGCGAAAATGGACCGGTGCGGGGCGGCTGCCGGTTGCGTCGATTTCGGCCAGATACACACCGACCACACGCCCGGTCTGGGCGCTGGCCTCGATCATGCGGATGTCTGCGACTGCTTCGTCGGTGAGGATCTCTGCATCGGCCAGATCGCGCACCCAGTCATGCGCGCCAAGATAGACTACATCACCCTCGAGAAGGGCGTTGGCGGTAATCACGGATGGTTTGAAAGCGTGAGACATCAGGCGAATTCCTCGATCTGAAGGGAGGGAGCGGCGGCCAGTGCAGCGCGCGGAGCAAGGCCGAGAAAGGTGAGCGCGGGGCCGCTGAGGCAAGCGGCCTCAAGATCTGCGGGCAGGCGGTCAAGCGTGGTTTCAACCACCCGCTGATCAGGGCGCGAGGCGTTTTCAATCACCGTCACAGGCGTTTGGCGGTCAGCACCGTGCATGATCAAACGACCCTGCACGAAACGGGCGGATTTCTTGCCCATGTAGATCGCCGCGACCTCGTTCGGGCAGGCCAGAGCGGACCAGTCGTGATCGGCGAATCCTTTCATGTCATGGCCTGTCAGAAACCGCACAGAGGCGTTGCGCCCTCGTTTTGTCAGGCTTTGCCCGATTGCGGCAACGGCGGCAGAGGCGGAGGTGATCCCCGGTACGATGTGCCAGCCGATGCCATGGGCGTCGACCGCCGCGATCTCTTCGTCGAGACGACCAAAGATGGTGGCATCGCCGGATTTCAGCCGCACCACCTGCGCGCCTGTCCGGGCATGTTCGAGCAGCAGCGCGTTGATACGGTCTTGCGGTGTGTGGTGGCCAAATCCTTCTTTGCCCACGTCGATCATCGTCGCTTCGCGGCGGGCAAGCTCAAGGATCTCGGGCGTGATCAGACGGTCGTAGATGACCACATCGGCCTCATCCAGCGCACGGCGCGCTTTTAGGGTCAGCAATTCCGGATCACCGGGACCACCGCCAACAAAGGCCACATGCCCAGCGCGGGCGGTATTTTCCAGATGATCTTTCAGCAAGGCAGCGAGAGCGGGGCGCACGCGCTCTTCGCTGCCGCTCATCGCTTTGGGGCCCGCGTTGAAATAATAAGCGCGCCAGAAATCGCGGCGCGCACGGCCAAAGGGCAGCGCATTGGCGGCCTCACGGAATGTCTTGCCGATCCGCGCCAACGTGCCAAGGGCTGCGGGCAGGCGCTCTTCGAGATCGGCCTTGATTGCGCGAGCCAATACCGGGGCGGCACCTTCGGTTCCGATGGCGATGGTCACGGGCGCGCGGTCCACGATGGCGGGGGTTATGAACTGGCTGTCATGAAGATTGTCGACGATATTCACCAACGCGCCACAATCGCGGGCGATGCGCGCAGTGCGCGCGTCCTCTGCCGCATCTTCATTGGCACCGTAGAAAAGCCCCGCGCACAGGGCGTCACCGTGTACCATCGCACGTGGAACCAGCGCGAGCTTGCCCGCGTCATGCCAGCCTATGATTTCTGCGGCGGGTGTGGCGGCAAAAACGGTGATCTGTGCCCGGGTTTTCATCAGCAGGCGCAGCTTGGCCAATGCCGCGTCACCGCCGCCCGAAACGACGATGCGCAGAGATTGGGTTGCGAGGAAGATCGGGAAGTGGTCCATCGGGTTAAATCCTGTGTTGCGTCACTCAATATAGGAAAATATTCCGATACTGCGCCACATCCCTATTCAATTAAGAACATTCGTTCTAATGGTGTCGGTGCTTGGAACACCGATTATGAAATTCGAGAGGAATTGGAATGAACGTCCGCATTGACGACACAGACAGGAAAATTCTGGCGCAGCTGCAGCGCGATGCCAGCCAGTCCCTGGACGATATTGCGCGCAAAGTCGGCTCTTCGAAGACGCCGGTGTGGAACCGGATTCGCAAGCTGCGCGAGGCGGGTGTCATCGGGCAGCAGACTGTTGTGCTGGATGCCGAAAAGCTGGGGTTCGAGGCGTGTTTCTTTGTGTTGATCCGCACGTCGGAACATGATGCGCAATGGCAGGCGGCGTTTCTCAAGGCGCTTAATGCCCGCAACGAGGTGCAAGAGGCGCACCGGCTGGCTGGTGATATCGATTATATCCTCAAGGTGCGGGTCGAGAACGCGCGCGCCTATGACCGCTTTTATCAGGCGTTGATATCTGAAGTGCGGGTTCACAATGTGACAGCGCTTTTGTCGATGGAAGAGATTAAATCGACAACGATGCTCCCGTTATAGACCCGCGATCCGATTGTCGCCGTGTCGGCGATTTCTTTTATAGGCGCATGGGGCAGGTGTGAGCCAAATCCGGCAATTGTCGTCCGCTTTTCCAAGCGTCCGGCGGCGCGTACGCGGGCGCAGTTGTAGATAGCGCAGGGGTTCTGGAGAAAACCGGGGTGTTTCATGCGCTGGTCAATGCAAGGTTGCTTGGGTAAATTGGGGCCATGGGGACAGGTTTCTTCAGGCGTGGCCTGATAATCGGCATTTTTATGATGTGCGTCATAGCGCTGGCGCAGGGCGTTTGGCGTTATGCCACGCAGCACGGGCTGACGCAGCTTTCCGCGCGCGGTCAGGCCGATCTGGCACTGGCGAGCGACCGTCTGGTGGGGCAGTTGCAGCGATACCGCGATCTGGCGGTAGTGATGGCGGCGCATCCGCAGGTGGCGCAGGTGCTGGCGCGCGGCGCGCAGGTGCCGGGTGATCGCGCGCTGCTGCTCTCGGTGGCGGACCGCGCTTCGGCGCTGGATGTGATGGTGATGAACCCTGCGGGTGAAGTTCTGGCTGCGGCCGTGGACGGCGCAGGTAAAGTTGGCGCGCGCCCTTTCGTGCGCCGCGCGCTTAACGGTGCTTTGGGGCGCGGCTATGGCCCGGGCGGCGGGCAGGCGGTGCGCAGCTATTTTTATGCGGCGCCCGTGTTTGGCGTTGACGGCAAGGTGCAGGGGGCACTTGTTGTCTCAACGGACCTTAGCAGCGTGGACTATGCGTGGCGCGGCGACACACCGCCGGTATTTTTCACCGACGCGCGCGGGCGTGTACAGGTGTCCAACCGCTCGGAGCTGATATTCTGGCAGCGGCGCGACGGCGCGCGGGGGCTTTATCCGCCCGCAGGCGTAAGCCCGTCATTTTCCGTACGCGAGACGGCGAGCCATGAGATTTGGCGGCTGGGCTGGGGGCCCTATCTGCCTGATGAGGCGCTGCATCTGACGCAGGAGTTGCCGGTGATCGGGATGACGGGCGAGGCGTTGATGGATGTCGCGCCCGTGCGCCGACTGGCAGCAAGTCAGGCGGCGGCGGTGGCGGCGTTGTGTCTGGCGTTCGGGGCGCTGTTGTTTCTTGCGACAGAGCGGCGGCGCACCTTGGCGCGCGCCAACGCGCAGTTGGAGGCGCGGGTAAAGGCGCGCACGCAGGCCTTGCGCGACATTAACAACGAATTGCGCCGCGAGGCGGCAGAGCGCACGCAGGCCCAAGGTGCGCTGGCGCGTGCGCAGGCCGATCTGGTGCAGGCCAGCAAGCTGAGCGCGCTGGGGCAGTTGAGCGCGGGCATCAGCCACGAGTTGAACCAGCCGTTGATGGCGGTGCAATCCTTTGCCGAGAATGGTGTGCTGTTTTTGGACCGTGATCGCCCCGAACGGGCGCGCGACAATTTCAACCGGATTTCGGACATGACGCATCGCATGGGGCGGATTATAAAAAACCTGCGCGCCTTTTCCAGACAGGAAAGCGTGCGGCAGGTGCCTGTCGATTTAGGAGAGGTCATCGCCTCCGCCTTGGAGTTGACGCAGGCGCGGCGGCACGCGGTTGGCGTCACTCTGGATTATACGCCCCCCGTCACGCCGATCCGGGTACGCGGCGGCGAGGTGCGTTTGGGGCAGGTGTTTGTCAACCTGATGACAAACGCGCTGGACGCCGTGGCAGGGGCGGACGTACGGCGCGTGTCGGTCACGATCCGTCAGGGCGATGTGATCACGGTACAGATCAGTGACAGCGGCCCCGGTCTGGCGGATCCTGACAAGGTGTTCGATCCGTTCTACTCGACCAAAGAGGTCGGCGCGGCCAAAGGCATCGGCTTGGGCCTGTCGATCAGCTATGCCATCGTGCAAAGCGTGGGCGGAGAGATCCGCGCGGAAAATACCGGCAACGGCGCGTGTTTCAGCGTGACATTGCTGCCGGTAAAACAGGAGCAGGCAGCATGAGCGGGACGGTGTTGTTGGTCGATGATGATGCCGCGGTGCGCGAGGCGCTGGCGCAGACGATCGAGCTTGCCGGTCTCGATTGCATCGCGGCGGGGTCGTTTGTTGTGGCGTCCGATCACATCACGCCCGCCTTCGACGGGATCATCGTGTCGGATATCAGGATACCGGGGCGGGACGGGTTTCATTTGTTGTCGCATGTGCGCGCCATTGATCCCGATTTGCCGGTGGTTCTTTTGACCGGTGAGGGCGACATTCCGATGGCGGTGAAGGCGATGGGCGAGGGTGCTTTTGATTTTCTGGAAAAACCATGTGCCGCCAAAGCGTTGCTGGCCGTTGTTGAACGTGCTTTGAAGACCCGCACGCTTGTGCTGGAAAACCGCGAGTTGCGCCAGATGGTAGAAAGCGGTGATCCGGCGGCGCGGATGATCTTTGGTGTGTCCGATCTGGCGGAGGATCTGCGCGCCCATGTGCGTCGCGTCGCACAAGCGCAGGGCGAGGTGTTGATTTCCGGCGCACAGGGCAGCGGAATTTCCAAAATCGCAGAAGTGATTCATCTCAGCTCGACCCGTTCGAAACGGCCGTTCCTGAAACGTGCGGGCAGTGGTATGGAGCTTGGCGCGCTGTCTGGTGCGCTTGTCGAGGGGGCGGGCGGTAGCCTGTTTATCGACGAGATCACGATGCTGCCGGCGCAGACCCAATTGGCGCTGGCCGAGCGTCTGGAGGACGGCGCAAGCGCGCGGTTGATCGCGGGCAGTACCCGTGATCTGGACCGCGAAATGGAGGCGGGGCGCTTTAACACCGATCTGTTCTATCGCCTCACAGTGATGCCTGTGCGCGTGCCTGCGCTTGCCGAGCGGCCCGAGGATATTCCGGTGCTGTTTCGCCGCTATGTCGCGCAAGCCGCCGAGCAAAGCGGCCAATCCGCCCCTGACATCACCCCACAGATCGAGGCGGGGTTGATGGCGCGCGACTGGCCCGGAAATGCGCGCGCGCTGATGACGGAGGCGATGCGTTTTGTCATGGGGGTGTCGGACGCGCCGCGCATGGACGCGGGGCTGGGCCTTGCCGAACAACTGGCGCAGGTAGAGCAATCTTTGATCGAAAGTGCGCTGCGCCGTGCGGGCGGGCAGGCGAGCGGGGCGGCAAAGGCGCTGAAACTGCCGCGCAAGACCTTCTATGACAAATGCGCGCGCTACGGGATCAAGCCCGAGGACTACCGTGCCTGAGTCGCTGCGTGATGTGTGCGGATTTTCGCACACATCTTGCTGAAGTGGTGCGGATTTCCGCACTGCGCCGACCCTGCGCTGGTGATGGTGTGGATGAAAGTGTATTTCAAGTAGTTGAAGTAATTATATATTAACGCAAAAAAGCGCCTCGAAAAAGCAGCTCTTGCGAGTAGTCGAAGCTCTGCCAATAGTAGGTGCAGCCCGGCAAAATGCTGGCGATCCAAAATTAGCGCTCTGGGAGGAGACACCATGAAATTCTTTACTGCGGCCACCGTGGCCCTGACCCTTTCTGTATCCGCAGGTGCCGTTGCGGCGGCCTGTGATGATGGCGAAATCGTTATCAAACTCAGCCACGTCACCAATACCGACAAGCACCCCAAAGGGATCGCCGCATCGCTGCTGGAGCAGCGCGTAAACGACGAGATGAACGGCAAAGCCTGCATGGAAGTGTTCCCGCAATCCACGCTGTATAACGACGATCAGGTTCTCGAAGCGATGCTGCAAGGCGACGTGCAGATGGCGGCCCCGTCGCTGTCGAAATTCGAGCAGTTCACCAAAGTGTTCCGCATTTTCGATCTGCCCTTCATGTTTAAAAACATCAACGCAGTTGACGAGTTCCAGAACTCCGAAGCGGGCATGGCGATGAAAACGTCGATGGAGCGCCGGGGCCTGACCGGTCTGGGATTCTGGCACAACGGCATGAAGCAGATGTCGGCCAACAAGCCGCTGGTTGCCCCTGCGGATGCGAATGGTCTTAAATTTCGCGTCCAGCCGTCCGAAGTGCTGAAGGCGCAAATGGAAGCGATTGGCGTCAGCCCGCAACCGATGGCGTTTTCCGAAGTTTATGGCGCCCTGCAAACCGGCGTTGTCGATGGTCAGGAAAACACATGGTCCAACATCTATGGCCAGAAGTTTTTTGAGGTTCAGGACGGCGTGACCGAAACCAATCACGGCGTTCTCGATTATATGGTTGTGACCTCGACCGACTGGTGGGAGGGCCTGCCCGAAGATGTGCGCACGCAGTTGGGTACAATCGTGGAAGAAGTCACCACCACGCGCAATGCCGCCGTGGGTGAGGTTGACGCAGAGGCCCGTCAGGCGATCCTTGATGCCGGTTCGAATATTGTCGAACTGACGGATGAGCAGCGCGACGTCTGGCTCACGGCAATGAAGCCGGTCTGGGAACAGTTCGCCGATGACATCGGTCAGGAAAACATCGACGCCGCACAGGCGATCAACGCCAAACACTAAAGCGCGATCCTGCACAGCCGCCCGCCTCCGGAAAACTGGAGGCGGGCGGTATTTTTGAATCGGGGAGGATCATATGGCGCACCCATATGAAGCGAAGACCGGCCTTGGCCGGATCGTCAACGAATTCGAGGAAACCGCGATTGCGCTGATTCTCGGCATGATGACCATCATTACCTTTATCAACGTGGTTCTGCGCTATGGCTTCAACACCGGTCTGATCTGGGGATTGGAAGCCGTGACGTTCCTGTTTGCGTGGCTTGTGCTGTTCGGCGTGAGTTATGCGGTCAAGGTGACGGCACATCTGGGTGTGGATGCGGTGATCAATCTGTTCTCTGCGCCCTCGCGGCGTGTGATCGCGCTTGTCGCGGCGACGGTTTGTATCATCTACGCGGGTCTGGTGCTGAAAGGCGCGTGGGATTATTGGGCACCGTTTGCGGGGCTTGATGCCACAACGGGGCGCTGGTTCCCCACCGGTTTCGCCAACAGCCGCGATCAGGCGTGGTACGAGGTCGTCGATCTGCCGATGCCCGACTGGCTGCGCTTTATCGAGCCGGTGATGAACGAGGGCGAGGCGTATGAAAAGCTGCCGCGCTTTATCCCTTACGCCATCCTGCCCATCGGTATGGCACTACTTTTGCTCCGCTTTATACAGGCCGCTTTGCGTCTGATCCGCGGTGAGGCGACAAGCCTGATCGTCAGCCACGAAGCCGAAGACGACGTGCGCGACGTCCAGCACCTGAACGCGGAGAAGTAAGACCATGGAAGTTATTATCCTCTTTGCACTGGTGATTGTGCTGATGCTGATCGGTGTGCCGATTGCTGTGGCGCTTGGCACCTCGTCGATCCTGTTTTTGCTGGTCCTTTCCGATACCTCGCTTGCCTCTATCGCACAGACGCTGTTTCAGGCGATGGCGGGGCATTACACCCTGCTGGCGATCCCGTTTTTCATCCTTGCATCCGCGTTTATGTCGACGGGCGGGGTGGCGAAACGGATCATCCGCTTTTCTATCGCGCTGGTCGGCCATCTGCCCGGTGGTCTGGCGATTGCAGGCGTGTTTGCCTGTATGCTGTTCGCGGCGCTTTCCGGTTCGTCGCCTGCCACGGTTGTTGCCATCGGCTCTATCGTGATCGTGGGGATGCGCGAAGTCGGGTATACCAAGGATTTCGCGGCCGGGGTCATTGCGGTGGCCGGTACCCTTGGTATCCTCATTCCGCCGTCCATTGTGATGGTTGTATATGCGTCGGCCACGGATGTGTCTGTGGGGCGGATGTTTCTGGCGGGGGTGATTCCGGGCCTTGTGGCCGGTTTCATGCTGATGCTGACGATCTACATCATTGCACGGGTGCGCAATCTACCCAGCGGCGAATGGCGCGGGTGGGGTGAAGTCTGGAGCTCGGGGCGCGAGGCGGGATGGGGCCTGTTCCTGATCGTGATTATCCTTGGCGGGATCTATGGCGGGATTTTCACACCGACAGAGGCGGCGGCAGTCGCGGCGGTCTATGCGTTCTTTATCGCGAGTTTCGTTTATCGCGATATGGGCCCGCTACATGTGGCGGGCGAGGGGCAAAACATTTCGCTGCTCAGAAAACCGATTGCGTTGATCACCGTGTTCTTTCACCGTGACACCCGCGACACGCTGTTTGAGGCGGGCAAGCTGACCGTGACGTTGATGTTCATCATCGCCAACGCCTTGATCCTGAAACACGTTCTGACGGACGAGCAGATCCCGCAACAGATTTCCGCCGCGATGCTGAACGCCGGATTCGGCCCCATTGTATTCCTGATTATCGTCAACGTGATCCTGTTGATCGGGGGGCAGTTTATGGAGCCGTCGGGCCTGTTGGTGATTGTGGCACCGTTGGTGTTTCCCATCGCGATCGAGCTGGGCATTGATCCGATCCATCTGGGCATCATCATGGTGGTCAATATGGAAATCGGGATGATTACGCCGCCGGTGGGGCTGAACCTGTTTGTGACCTCCGGTGTGGCGAACATGCCAATGCTCAACGTGGTGCGCGCCGCGCTGCCATTCCTTGCGGTGCTTTTCGTGTTTCTGATTATGGTGACCTATATTCCGGTCATGTCCACATGGCTGCCCACGATGATGATGGGGCCGGAACTGATTACCCGATAGGATCCGGGAGAATGTTTTTGACGGGCGGTGCGCTTTGGCAGGCGTGCCGCCCGTTGATGTTTCGGGATTGAGTTTAAAGGCCAAATGAAGCGGCTGGACGGTGCGTGGACCGCCGAGCGCGCGTCAGGATCTGGCGAGGGCTGCGATGATGGGGGCAAAATCGGCGGCTTTGAGGGAGGCACCACCGACCAGCGCGCCGTCCACATTTTCAGCCTTGAAAATGGTTTCGGCATTGTCGGGTTTGACCGAGCCGCCGTAAAGCAGCGGGATGGCATTGCCGGTCTCGTCGCCCAGCCGGTTGATCAGCGTGGCGCGGATGGAGTCGTGGACGGCGATGATTTCTTCCAGCGTCGGCACCTTGCCGGTCCCGATGGCCCAGATCGGTTCATAGGCGATGACGGTATTATGGGCCTGCGCGCCATCGGGCAAAGAGCCTGCGAGTTGCCCTGCGATGATGTCGAGCGTGTTGTTTTGTTCATGATCCGACAGCTCTTCGCCGACGCAGATAATCGCCGTCAGGCCGGAAGCCCACGCCATGAGCGTTTTTGCGTTGATGTCAGCGTTGCGTTCTTTGTGGGTATCGCGGCGTTCGGAATGACCGACGATGACATATTGTGCGCCGGTGTCCGCGATCATCTGTGCCGAAATATCGCCGGTGAACGCGCCTTTGGGCTGCATATGGCAATCCTGCGCACCGATGGCGATTCTGGTATCTTCCGCTGCATGAACGGCGCGAAACAGAAGGGGGGCAGGCGGGCAGATCACCACATCGGGGCCGTCATCGCCCAGTTGCGCGCCAAGCACGGCAAGCTCTGCCAGACTTGCGGCGGTGCCGTTCATTTTCCAGTTGCCTGCGGCCAGTTTGCGTCTCATGCGCTGCCTCTCTGAATTGGTTTAGTGTTCTGTATCAGGCGCTCCGCGCTTGGGCAACGAAGCTGTTGGCCTTTGAGCCGGTGTCGGAATATGAGGGGAGGGACGACAAAGGAGAGCCCTCATGATCCCCGCCATCGACCTTGACGCGCTGCGCACGGGCGCGCCTGACGCTTTGGACGCGATGCGCGAAGCGGCCACCAACGTGGGCTTTGCCAGCGTCCACAACACCGCGCTGTCTGCGGCACGTATTGGTGAGGTGATCGAGACGTATCGCGCGTTTTTCAAGCTGCCGGAGGCGGAAAAGCAATCCGTCAATATGGCCCGGACCGGTGCCAACCGCGGCTGGGGGGCGGCCGGATCAGAACAGGTCGATCCGGATGCGAACCCCGACTACAAACAGTTCTTCGACAGCGGTTTGACGCTGCCACAGGGTGATCCGCGCCGCGAGATGGCGGTGTACGGGCCGAACTGCTGGCCGGTGAAGCCCGCGGATTTTGAACAGATTATCAGCGCCTATTACGATGATGCCGGCGCGGTTGCGATGGATGTGTTGCGCGGGGTGGCGCAGGCCATTGGTGCGCCGCGTGATGCGTTTGACAGCGCTTTCGATGCGCCCATGGCTTTGCTGCGGGGCAATTATTATCCGGCGCGGCCCGCATGGGCCGGGGTCAGGGATTTCGGGATCGGGACCCATACGGATTATGGTTGCCTGACGTTGCTGGCGACGGACGGCTCACCCGGGCTTGAGGTACGCAAGCGTGGCGGCGGGTGGATCCCGCTTAGCGCCGCGCCCGGGACGTTCGTGATCAATTTCGGAGAGATGATGGAGGTGTGGACAGACAGGCGCGTCCGCGCCACGCCGCACCGTGTGGTTGGCACCTTGAACGAGCGTATTTCGGTGCCGCTGTTTTTCAACCCGTCCTATGATACGAACGTTGCGCCGGTCGGTTCAGGCGATACCGTGCTAGCAGGCGCGCATCTGGCCAAGCGGTTTGCACAAACTTACAAGCACCTTCAGACGAAGGATTAGGATGCGCCCCGCGCGCCAGATTTACTTGGCGAACAGCGCTTCGTCGAATTTGATTGATTCGCCGCAGCCGCAGGATTCGGACACGTTTGGATTGGTGAACTTGAAGCCGCTTTCCAGAAGCGAGGTTTCATAGTCGATCTGTGTGCCGAAAAGGAACATCTGTGCCATTGGGGCGATCATCACGCAGGCTCCGTCCTGCTCCACGACCTCGTCGTTGGGGTCGGCATCGTTCACATATTCCATGGTATATTCCATACCCGCGCAGCCGCCCTTCTTGACGCCGATGCGCAGGCCTGCATGGCCTTCCGCCTGCATCAGTTTGATGATCTGTGCTGCTGCTTTTGGGGTCATGGTGACCGCCTGCTTGCCTGGAATGCCGAACATTTGCGTTCTCCTTTGCTTACAAGGTAGGGGGTTGGCGGGCCGATCTCAAGGGGTCAGTAGCCCATTGCGGCGCGCGCGGCCAGTGTTGCAAAACTAGCCGCGAGCGCCCAGCCGAAAGACGCCAGCGTTCCGATGATGACGTATTCGCTCATTTTCTGATCACGCGAGACGGTGTCGAAGCGCAGGATCGACTTTGCCGCAATGAGAAATCCGATGCCTGAAGGTTCTCCGATCATGACCATCAGAAAGATCAGGCCGCGTTCCATCAGGCCAATCATGCGGCCTGCATACGCCAGCCCGTCGGGCTGTGCATCGAATTTGTAGCGCGCCATCAGATGCCCGACCGCAGGCCCGCCTGCCATGGTCGCACAGATCAGACCGCTGAGCATTAGAGCGACCAGAAGCATATCGGTGGAAAGCCGGGGCCACCACGGCGCCAGCAGATTTTCGGGCATCCACAACACAGCACACAACAGGATGACGAGATGCGCGGATTGATCCAGCAGATAGGTGCGCAGCGTGTCGGGGGCAAGGTGCACTTTGGCCGCGTCAATCGCGATATGGGTCAGGGCGATGCCGAGCGCCAGCAGCATGGCACCGCCCGACAGCAACGCCGTGAGGGCAAACACATGCACCCCGTGCATCAGAAGGATCAGGGGGCGCTGTTTGTTCAACACCATATGCGTGGTCTGAAACACGAAATCCGCCAGCAGATGCGCGGTGATCAACGCAATCAGCAACTCGATAGACGTGAGGGGCATGGCAGGAAGGCTCATTTGATAAGGGTTGCTTTTGCTATTAGCAACTTAATTTGGTTGCATTTTTGCGGTTTCAAAGGCGGTGCAGCTTTCAATAAGCGCGTTAACCCCCGCAGCATCGGCCTGTTTCTGGGCCATTTGGCGGCTGCGGCCGAGCGCGGTGGCCAGCGCTTCTTGCGTGGGAGGGGCAGGGGCCAGCAAGGCCTGCACCACCTGCGCCTGTTTCGCTGTCCATCCGGCGGCAATCCGGTCTGCCAAAGGCAGCGCGACTTGCAACAACGCAGGCGCATCAGGGGCCGCCATGCGCGCCCCGCGTTTCATGGTGTCAAGCGCGTGTCCCGATTGCACGAAAACAGGCCCGTGCGCGCCTGCCAGATCATCCCCGCGCAGCTGGCCCGCGCCAAGCCCGATACCAATGCGGGTATCACGGCCCTTGCCGCTGGCACGCACGGCGGCGCGGACCACCAACGCGGCGCGCAGCGCATAAACGACAGGCAGCGCCATCTGCCAGCCGTCTCCGCGAAACCGCCCGAAAGAAACCGTGCTGTCGGGCCAGCGGCCCATGTCACGGGCGGCGTCTTCAAGTGCGCAAAACACCTCTGACAGACCCTGCGCGCCCAGATCGGTAGAGCGCACAATATCGCCGGTGAACACGGTCCAGTTTTGCATCTTTGCCCCTTGTTGCGGACCTGATTGAACATACAGTCTGACAGGCCGCGTGCGCAGGGGCAATAACGCAAAGCGGGCCGTCCCCCGCGTGGAAACGGCCCGCCACATCTGTCGTCATAATAAAAGCTTACATAAAGCCCAGTTCGAGCCGTGCTTCGTCGGACATCATGTCCATGCCCCACGGCGGCTCCCAAATCAGCGCGACATCAACCTGTTTGACACCCGCGATAGGTTCAACCGCATCGGCGACCCAGCCGGGCATCTCGCCTGCAACAGGGCATCCCGGCGCAGTGAGCGACATTTTGATGCGCACTTCGTTCTCGGGATTGATATCAATGGTGTAGATCAGGCCCAGTTCGTAGATGTTGACCGGAATCTCGGGATCGTACACCGAACGGCAGGCTTCGACCACCTGTTCATAGAGCGGGTGATCGGTGGTGGAAGGGGCAATCAGCGGTGTGCCCTCAAGCGGTTGCGAAGTATTGTTCATCTGCGCCTCATCTGGTGTTCCTGACAGAATATATAGGGATTACGGAGCGGGGCGTAAAGGGAGCGGGGTGCGTAAAGAGCGCGCACCCTAATTGTCGTTGATATCATGCGTCACGACGCGCGCGCCGCTGGATTGGCGACGAAAGACCCGTTTGAGCGCGACCCATGCCAGCAGGGACAGCACCGCAAACAGCGCCAGCAGCGCCGCCGTGTTGGCCATTGCGGAAAAAGCGACAACACCGGCCATCGCCAGCGCGCCCAACGCAAATCCCAGAAAAAGCGAGCCGGGCAGCACCAATTCGATCAACGCCAGCACAAGCGCTGCGGCCATCCAGACCCACCAGAACGTGAGCAGCTCTGCCATCATCCGCGCCCTCCGAGCAGCTTGAACGCGTCGCCAAAGGCGGCAAGAGCATCTGCGGGCAGCACAATGGTCTGGTTGCCCTCGGCCTTGCCCATCGTGTTGAACGCCTCGACCTGCTTTAGCGCGATCTGGTATTGCGCGGCTTCCAGCCCGTTTTCATTGATCGCCGTGGCAACGACCTGCGTCGCGTAAGCTTCGGCGTCGGCCAGAATACGCCGCGCCTTGGCGAGTTGTTCAGAGGCATACAGCTCCGCATCGGCAGACAACTCGACCGCGCGTTTCTTGCCTTCGGCCTCTGTCACCTGCGCACGGCGCGCGCGTTCGGCATTAAGCTGCTGCATCATCGCCGCGCGGGTGGCGGCATCGAGATTGACGTCGAGAATTTCGGCGCGGGTGACTTCGATCCCCCAGTTCTCTACGGCGTCCTCGACGTTGGCCTTGATCGTGGCAATCAGCGCAGAGCGGTTGGCCTGTACCTCGTCAAGATCCATCTTGCCGATCTCGGCGCGTACGATGCCTGCGACGGTGGTGGCGATGGCGGAATCAATGTTGCGGATGCGGTAGACGGTCTTTTCCGGCTCGATAATGCGGTAAAAGACGGAGGTATCCACTTGTACCAGCACGTTATCGCGGGTGATGGCGTCCTGACTGGCGGTGGGCAACTGCCGTTCGAGAATTGAAATCTCGTGGGCCACGCGGTCGATGAACGGCACGATCATGTTGATCCCCGGCCCCAGAACCGAGCGCAGCCGCCCGAAGCGTTCGATCACATGTTGCTCCGATTGCGGTACGATCTTGACCGACATGAACACCAGCACGATAAAGAGCACGGCGAGCAGCAGATAGACGATGTTGCTCTGGATAAGGTCCAGCAAAAGCTCTTCGATCGGCATGGGGTATCCTTCGGGGTTATGTCTTGTATTAATCTGGGCGCAAACCGCTTTGATTGCAAGATACGCGCGCTTGGGGTAGGGGCAAATCCAGCGATGACAGGAGCAACGAATGAGCGGGTTTTCCTTTGATAAACAGCATCAGGACGGAGACGCGCGCAGCGGCGTGATCCATACGACACGCGGCGATATCCGCACACCTGCGTTCATGCCTGTTGGCACGGCCGCCACCGTCAAGGCAATGATGCCCGACAGCGTGCGCGCCACAGGGGCGGACATTTTGCTGGGCAATACCTATCATTTGATGCTGCGCCCCACGGCGGAACGAATTGACCGGTTGGGCGGTCTGCATAAATTCATGAACTGGGATCGCCCGATCCTGACAGATTCGGGCGGTTTTCAGGTGATGAGCCTTGCCGATCTGCGCAAGTTGACCGAGCGCGGCGTGACCTTCAAAAGCCACATCGACGGGTCAAAACACGAGATCACGCCGGAACGCTCGATGGAGATCCAGAAGCTGCTGGGATCGGACATTGTGATGTGTTTCGATGAATGTCCGGCGCTGCCTGCATCGCGCGACAGGATCGCCGAAAGCATGGAATTGTCGATGCGGTGGGCGAAACGCTCGCGCGCGGCATTCGGTGACAGGCCGGGCCATGCGTTGTTCGGCATCCAGCAGGGCGGGTTGGAGCAGGATTTGCGCCAGCAGAGCGCCGATGCGTTGCGCGAGATCGGATTTGACGGGTATGCCGTGGGCGGTCTCGCGGTGGGCGAAGGGCAGGCGGCGATGTTCGGATGCCTCGATTACGCCACGGGGCAGCTGCCGCAGGACAAGCCGCGCTATTTGATGGGCGTCGGCAAACCGGATGATATTGTGGGTGCCGTCGCGCGCGGGATCGACATGATGGATTGCGTGCTGCCCTCCCGTTCGGGCCGCACAGGGCAGGTTTTCACGCGGCGCGGTGTCCTTAATATCAAGAACGCGCGCCACATGGATGATCCGCGCCCGCTGGACGAAGAGTGCAGCTGTCCGGCCTGCCGCAACTATTCACGCGCCTATCTGCATCATGTGTTCCGCTCTCAGGAGATCATCAGCTCGATGCTGCTGACGTGGCATAACCTGCAATATTATCAGGATCTGATGGCGGGGATGCGCGAGGCGATTGCGACGGGCACGTTCTCCGCATGGCAGGCGGAATTCCATGCGCGCCGCGCGCAAGGCGATATCGACCCTTTGTAATTGTGCGGTGCGCGGCCTGAAACGGCCACGCACCTTGATCGCTTAGACCCTTTCGATGATCACCGCGACCCCTTGGCCGACGCCGACGCACATGGTGCAAAGTGCATAGCGGCCTTTGGTCCGCTGCAACTGGTAGGCGGCTGTTAGCACCAGACGGGCGCCGGACATGCCAAGCGGATGCCCGATGGCAATGGCACCGCCATAGGCGTTCACATGCGGCGCATCATCGGCCACGCCGAGCGCGCGCAGGGTGGCGATGCCCTGACACGCAAAAGCTTCGTTTAGTTCGATTACATCCATTTGGTCGATGGTCAGACCGGCCCGCGCCAGCACCTTTTGCGCTGCCGGAATAGGACCTATGCCCATCACACGCGGGGCCACGCCCGCAGCAGACATCGCCACCACCCGCGCCATCGGCGTCAGCCCGTGCTGCTTGGCCGCGTCTTCGGAAGCGATCAGCATTGCCGCCGCGCCGTCATTGACGCCGGACGCATTGCCCGCTGTCACGGTCTTGTCCGCTCCGTTGATGCCGCGCAGTTTCGCCAGTGCGGCGGCGTCCGTCTGGGGGCGGGGGTGTTCGTCGCGATCCACCACCAGCGGATCACCCTTGCGTTGGGGGATCGTGACCGGTGCGATCTCGTCTGCGAAAAAACCCGCCTCGTCGGCTGCTGCCCACCGCTGCTGGGAGCGCAGCGCAAATGCGTCCTGATCCTCGCGGCTGATGCCGTAATCCTCTGCCACGTTATCTGCCGTCTCGGGCATGCTGTCGACGCCGTATTCGGACTTCATCTTGGGGTTCACAAAGCGCCAGCCGATGGTGGTGTCATAGACCGTGTTGGCGCGGCTGAAAGCGGTTGTCGCTTTGGGCATGACGAAAGGTGCGCGGCTCATGCTTTCTACGCCGCCCGCGATGGCAAGGTCCATATCGCCCGAACGGATCGCGCGTGCGGCCTGTCCCACGGCATCAAGGCCCGACGCACACAGCCGGTTGAGCGTGATTCCCGGCACATCCGTGGGCAGACCGGCCAGCAGGGCGGCCATACGCGCCACGTTACGATTGTCTTCACCCGCCTGATTGGCGCAGCCCATCACCACATCATCGAGGCAGGCCCAATCCACATTGCCATTGCGCGCCATCAGCGCGGCAATCGGCGCCGCAGCAAGATCATCCGGACGCACCGCGGACAAAGCGCCGCCATAACGCCCGATAGGGGTGCGAACCGCGTCGCAGATGAAAGCTTGAGCCATGAAAGTCTCCTGAATATAAAGTGTTGATCTAAAACTAACGCGGAAGCTGTAGGTGATCAAGCGTCGGGTTACACTACGTAAGGTATCCTGCGCGCAGAACGGGCCGTGACGGGAGAACGTGTATCGGTCTGCGGCGCGTCCGAAATTTCCGTCAAACCCTGCACACTCTGAGGTTGCCGAGACCGCAGGATCGGGCCATGTTGTGCAAAATGTCCCGACAACGGGGCCAGCGATCCCGAGGGGGTCTATTGAAACAGGCGGGTAGGGTGCCCAAATACCCTATCCATAAGGAAGCGGTCAAAAGTTGCCTCGAAGAGGGACAGTGCCGTTTTGCCAAGATAAGGAAAAGAGCATGAAAGAGCCTCTGAATTCGAGCTATCCGGTGTTGCCCCTGCGCGATATCGTTGTGTTCCCACATATGATCGTACCGCTGTTTGTCGGCCGCGATAAATCCGTGCGCGCGCTCGAAGAAGTGATGGCAGACGACAAGCAGATCCTGTTGTCGAGCCAGATTGACCCCGGCGTGGACGATCCCGACAGCGACGGTATTTTCAGGGCTGGTGTGCTGGCCAACGTATTGCAACTGCTCAAACTTCCCGATGGCACTGTGAAGGTGCTGGTTGAAGGGCAGGCGCGGGTGCGGATCACCGAATACCTTGATAACGATAACTTCTTCGAGGCGCGCGCCGAGTATCTGACCGAGATGCCGGGCGATGACGCAACCACCGAAGCGCTGCTGCGCACGGTATCGGAAGAATTTTCGCGCTATGCGAAGGTGAAAAAGAACGTCCCCGAAGAAGCGCTTGCCTCGGTCGCCGAAGCGAACGATCCCGCACGTCTGGCCGATCTGGTCGCGGGGCATCTGGGTATTGAAGTGGCGCAAAAGCAGGATCTGCTTGAAACGCTGTCGACTTCTGATCGTCTTGAAAAGGTCTACGGCCTGATGCAGGGGGAGCTTTCCGTTCTGCAAGTCGAGAAAAAGATCAAGACGCGTGTCAAAACGCAGATGGAGAAGACCCAGCGCGAATATTATCTGAACGAGCAGATGAAGGCCATTCAGAACGAGTTGGGCGATGGCGAGGACGGCCGCAGCGAAGTGGACGAGCTGGAAGCGAAAATCGCCGAAACCAAGCTGAGCAAAGAGGCCCGCGAAAAGGCCGAAGCCGAGATCAAAAAGCTCAAAAACATGAGCCCGATGTCTGCGGAAGCGACCGTTGTGCGTAACTATCTTGACTGGATGCTGTCGATCCCGTGGGGCGTGAAATCACGCGTGAAAAAGGATCTGAACAAGGCACAGGAGGTGCTGGACGCGGATCACTACGGTCTTGAGAAGGTCAAGGAACGGATCGTCGAATATCTTGCGGTGCAGCAACGCTCAAGCAAGATGAAAGGCCCAATCATGTGCCTTGTCGGCCCTCCTGGCGTGGGTAAAACATCGCTTGGTAAATCGGTAGCGAAAGCAACGGGGCGCGAGTTCATCCGCATCAGCCTTGGCGGTGTGCGCGACGAATCCGAGATCCGCGGTCACCGGCGGACCTACATCGGCTCCATGCCCGGCAAGATCATTCAGGCGCTGAAAAAAGCGAAAACCACAAACCCGCTCATCCTGCTCGACGAGATCGACAAGATGGGGCAGGATTTCCGTGGAGATCCCGCGTCTGCCATGCTTGAAGTGCTTGATCCCGAACAGAACTCCACATTTGTGGATCACTATCTGGAGGTCGAATATGATCTCTCGAACGTGATGTTCCTGACCACGTCCAACAGCTATAACATGCCGGGTCCGCTTCTGGACCGGATGGAGATTATTCCGCTGTCGGGCTATACCGAAGACGAAAAGCGCGAGATTGCCAAAGGGCACCTTGTGGCCAAGCAGATCAAAAACCACGGCCTTAAGGACAAGGAGTTCAAGATCGAGGATTCCGCGCTGACCGGCATGATCCGGTACTACACCCGTGAAGCGGGCGTAAGGAACCTTGAGCGCGAAATCGCAAAAGTTGCCCGCAAGGCATTGACGCAGATCATCCGCAAGGAAGTCGAAAGCGTGACCGTGACGGGCGATAATCTGGATGAATTCCTTGGCGTGCAAAAGTTCCGCTACGGTCTGGCCGAAAAGCACGATCAGGTCGGTGTTGTAACGGGGCTGGCCTACACCTCGGTCGGGGGCGAGCTGTTGCATATCGAAGCGCTGCGCCTGCCGGGCAAAGGCCGGATGAAAACCACCGGTAAGCTGGGCGATGTGATGAAGGAATCCATCGACGCGGCAAGCTCTTATGTGCGCTCGATCTCGCCCAGCATCGGGATCAAGCCGCCGCAGTTTGACACGCTGGACATCCACGTCCACGTGCCGGACGGCGCGACCCCAAAAGACGGACCATCGGCGGGTCTGGCGATGGTGACTTCCATCGTGTCGGTGCTGACGAAAATCCCGGTGCGCAAGGATATCGCCATGACCGGCGAAGTTTCGTTGCGTGGTAACGCGATGCCGATCGGGGGCCTGAAGGAGAAACTGCTCGCGGCTCTGCGCGGCGGCATCAAGACGGTGCTGATCCCGCAGGAAAACGAGAAGGATCTGCCGGAGATCCCCGACAACGTCAAAGAGGGGCTGACGATCATCCCGGTCAGCCACGTTTCCGAAGTGCTGGAACATGCGCTTGTCCGCAAGCCGGTGCCCGTCGAATGGGACGAAGCCGCCGAGGAAGCCGCAGCCGCCGCAGCGCTGGCGGCGAAATCAGGGCGTACGGACGCAACCGCGACGCACTGACAGGCGGAGCCTGCCAACAAAAAAGGAAACGCCCCGCAGCAATTGCGGGGCGTTTTTCGTTTCCCGTCATTGCGCCGGTTGCTGCCACAGCAAGGGTCAACGTGGTGTGGCTATTGGATAAGGTCGTTATCCTGTCAAACGCCCCATGTGGTAGGATGACATAAAATCTCTACCCCTTGTTGTGATGGTAAAGCCTTTGCTGGATTTTTCGCAGATGGTGATGTAGCGTTTTCTACATAATAAAAAATCGAGCAAACAGGATTGAGATACCCATGACGACTTCGTCAAAAGCCCCGAAAACCACGTCTTCCAAAGCCAAAACCGATGCCCCCGCAGCGGCTCCTGTCTCGGCCGACACCTCGACAACGCCCCAAGCGAACAGCGCGTCGCCCATCGTAACACATACGCTGGCCCCTGTTGTGGTCGGCAACGAGTTGCGCAAGAAGGAGTTGATCGAATTGGTGGTCGGGCGCTCCGGCATGAAGCGTAAAGACGTGAAACCTGTCGTCGAAGCCATGCTTGCCGTTTTGGGCGATGCTTTTGCGGAGCAACGCGAAATGAATGTGCCACCTCTTGGCAAGTTCAAGGTACAGCGCGCACAGAAAAAACCGGATGGTCGGGCGCTGGTGATCAAGCTGCGTCAAAAGTCCGCAGCCCTTAACGCTACGCCAGGCGCTGTATCTGGAGGTGCGAACACCAGCACGCCTTCCTAACAATATGGCGGCGTGCGCGTGGTGTTTTTCGCAACCAGCCTCTTGCAGGGATTGCCATAAAAAGCTATGCGACACGCCAAGGGTGATTAGCTCAGTGGTAGAGCGCTTCGTTCACATCGAAGATGTCAGGAGTTCAAATCTCTTATCACCCACCATCCTGTTCCGATGATATCAAATAAAACCTGTTCAGACCTGGCGAAATATCCGTTTAATGGTTGCCGCTGTGGGTGCAAAATACAGTATTGCACATTGATTGATTCATCTTTGCCGGATGTGTAAGTGCCCATGCACCGGCTTTTGATCCGGTCCTTTTCATAGGATTCTGTCTTGAGACTCTCGCGATCATCCGACGTTACCGCATCCGAACCCTGTCTGGAAACTGCGCTGCACCGGAAGCTGCCGTGATGGTGCGCGAGCTTTATGTGCTTCGTCACGGGGAGACCGAATGGAACGTTGAGGGCCGTATGCAAGGGGCGCTGGACTCGGCCCTGACACCGCGCGGGCGTGCGCAGGCACAGCGACAGGCGGAAATATTCCAAAGCCTTGATCTGGAAGGGGCCGACATTTTCAGCAGCCCGCAAGGGCGCGCGATTGAGACGGCAAAGATTGCTTTGGCGGTACATATGCCTGATTTGCGGACAGATGACCGGCTGCGCGAGATCGGCGTGGGTGCATGGGCCGGACGACTGCGCTGTGATCTTGAGCCGTACGGCGAAGCCGGATCATCCCTGGCACTCTACGAAAACGCGCCGGGGGGCGAAGGGTTCGCGCGTCTTGCGCTCCGTTGTGCCGCGTTTCTGGCCGATCTGCGCAAGCCTGCGGTGATTGTCACGCACGGGATCACCTCGCGGATGCTGCGCGCGATTGCCATGGGGGGCGGGATTGACGATCTGGCCAAAATGCCTTGTGGGCAGGGCGTTGTTTACCACATTAAAAATGCTGTGCAAAAACGTCTAGATTGACACTTGCCATGGCGCGCAGCTTTGGCTAAACCCTCGCTCACGGGTCGTTAGCTCAGTTGGTAGAGCGCTTCGTTTACACCGAAGATGTCGGGAGTTCGAGCCTCTCACGACCCACCATAATATTCCCTTTAAAATATAGAGATTACCAACTTGAGCGCGGGTTTGGTTCGGTCCGGCTCCCAATCTGGGAAGTCTGGTTCCCAAAAATCGGCAAAAGCATGGTCATTTTGGCGTTCGTGTGTTCGGAAGCCTTGGAAGGTCAGGCGTGGCTCGACCTTTTGAAGATCCAGTCGCTCCAAATCCTTTGATCAAGGCGCGCCGGAGCCGCTTTTCCACGCCTTGCCGCGTGATGTTTTCAACACCGGTGCGTTTGGATTGATGCGGCCCTCAAGAACCAAACGAAGGACAGATTGTAAAGCATTGGAAAAATGGAAGGCACATATGATGTGACATCAAATTTTTAAGCTTGTGGGGGGGGGGAAGTGCAGGTTTCTGTTGCCAGGTACCTGCGAACCCCGCCTTAGGTCGCTAAACCGAAGGGCTTAAGTTTCAATAGTTCCGGTCGCTTACGCGGCCATCGCCATTGGAGCACGATTGTCATTTGCAATTGTACATGTTTCGCCGATAACGGTGGCAGACAGCCGAGACAAAGCATAACCCCTTTAGACGTTCGTCGATCCTATTTCGTCCCCATGATCCCCAAATGAAGGATGATTGGTGGAGACGCCGGGTACCGCCCCCGGGTCCGAACCGCTTATTACGAGCGCGTTTATGTCCATAGTCCCTAAGGACAGTTTGAAGATAGGGGACTTGGTCGGTGATTTCAAGGGGCAGAGCGTGACAATGATGCCAGACGCCACCACTCCCATGGCGGAATCCCGGCATGCCAGAGCCGATGCTCACCAGCGCCAATCTGCAACTGACACAGCGGGCGAAATCGAAACTACAATCCCGCAGGCCGTGCAGCTGTGTTCGAATTGGCTTTAACAGCCTCTGAAACGCGCGGAAGGCCGGCCGGAATAACCGCTTTTTTGCGAGGTCTGAATTTATGAAGTCATCTATTTTCGCGTGGCTGTGCGCCTGTCTGCTTTGCCTTGTTGCTGTCAAAGGTGCGGCGGGTGGTCGTTATTTCCGGGCAGATGATGCGCGTCTATCGCGGTGGCGAGGGGGTTTATACCTGGCCGGTCTTCACCCTCCACCGCGCCCATCCTTTTCGAGATGACGCGCAGTGTCGGGATGCAGCATATGAAAGTGGTCGGTCAGGACCGAGTCCCGACTTCCGGAGTTTGTCAGGCGCATGGCTGCCCGTGACGCGCGTGGATTATTCTTGAGGCGACCGGGCGGCGCGCGCGGCGAAGACCCCGGCGGCAAGGCTCTGGGTTTCCTCTTCGAGGGCGGTCAGACCAGCGGCAATACCGGCACCCTCCTGCGCTTCGGCGGCATTTGCGATGCGATCATGAAGGGCGATAATCCGGGCACGGTCGCGCGCTGTAAAGGTGATCATGTTCATCAAAGGCTGCATGGCCTCTACCGCGCCCGCCAGTTGATAGGACAGCACCGGATTGGCGGCACCGTCCACCAGCGCGCGGTGAAAGGAGACATCGGAGGCGCAGAAGGCTTCATCGGTCAGGCCGGGCTGTGCCTGACGGTGGATTTCCGCGCGCATGGCAGCCAGATGAGCGGCGCTGCGGCGGCGCGCACACAGCGCCGCGCAAGACCGCTCAAGCGCAAAACGCGCCTCGCAGGCGGTCTCGAAGCTTACCGCGTTCATGGAGAGCAGCAGGGTGGAGGTGGTGATCTGCTGCGCATAGGCTTCTTCAAAGCTGATGCGGTTTACGAACGCCCCGCCTGTTGCACCGCGCTGGGTGCGGATCAGCGATTGCGCCGCCAGCCGTTTGAGCGCCTCGCGCACCGTGGAGCGGGAGACATCAAACTGCTCGGCCAACTCGGCCTCCGACGGCAGGCGCTGGTCCACGATGAGACGCCCAGCGATGATCTCGTCGCGGATCGCTTTGGCGATCTGGGCCGAAAGATCGGTGGCGTTATTGGGATCAATTTTCATATGTCAGACAATTTGCATTTGGCAAAACCTTAAATGTCTGACATTACATTTGCAATGTCTTAACCGGCGCGGAGCCTGCGACCTGCCGCATCACTTTTGCGGGCGGGAAAAGGCCTGCAAGCGGCAGGTCGGGTTGCACGGCGTTTGCGCACGAATGACTTTGGCGAATGGAAATAGGGGACTTTCCCCGAAAAAAGGAGAACACGATGTTTGACGCAGTGCTGGTAACCAAGGACGACGAGGGCAAGACCTCTGTTGCGATTACACAGATTTCCGAGGATCAGTTGCCGGACGGCGAAGTGACCGTTGCAGTCGAATACACCACAGTCAATTACAAGGACGGGCTGTGCATGAGCCCTGGAGGCGGCGGGCTTGTCCGCAAATTCCCGCATGTGCCGGGCATTGATTTCGCAGGCACGGTCGAGCAGTCCTCCGATGAGCGCTACAAGCCGGGCGACAAGGTTGTCCTGACCGGTTGGCGTGTGGGCGAGGCGCACTGGGGCGGATATGCGCGCAAGGCGCGGGTCAGGGCGGATTGGCTGGTGCCGCTGCCCGAAGGGTTGAGCACACGGCAGGCGATGGCCATCGGGACCGCCGGATTTACCTCGATGCTGTCGGTGATGGCGCTGGAAGACCACGGGATCAAGGCGGGTCCGGTGCTGGTGACCGGTGCGGCGGGCGGTGTTGGCTCCGTTGCGGTGGCGATCCTTGCGCATCTGGGCCACAAAGTGGCGGCTGTGACGGGACGTCCCGAGACGGCTGATTACCTTGAATCCCTTGGTGCCACACAGATCGTTGCACGCGAAGAGATCAACGAGACCGTCAAACGTCCGCTGGAAGGCGAAACATGGGGTGGCTGTGTGGACGCGGTGGGCGGTCCGATGCTGGCACGTGTGCTGGGCCAGATGGAGTACGGCGCGTCCGTGGCGGCAGTGGGTCTTGCGGGGGGTGCAGGACTGCCCGCTTCGGTGATTCCGTTCCTGCTGCGCGGGGTGAACCTTTTGGGCATCGACAGCGTGATGCAGCCTTATGACAACCGTTTGAGGGCGTGGAAGCGTGTCGCCAAAGACCTTCCGATGGACAAGCTCGAAGAGATGATCGTCCCCGCAGTGATGTCCGATTTGCCGAAACTGACCACGGATATTCTGAACGGTCAGGTCAAGGGCCGCGTCGTGGTTGACATGACCGCAGGCTGAATAAAGCGCCGCGCCATCTGCTTGCCTGTCAGGCTTTGGCGCGGCGATGCCCGTCCGGTTGCAGCGACGCGCATGTGTGATTTGCGCCTGTTATGGCGGGCGTTATGCGACATTGGATGTCGGTTCCGGAACAATTCCAGCCCCGTCGAATTGAAACTGACCGCATTTTCGCGTTAGGCTGTTTTGAGCGGTGGTGCTATCACCATTTGGAAAAGCAATCCGAAGACGCGTGACGCGCGCCTGTAGCACGGGCACGCGTTTCCGGGGTCCGGTTGGAACGGAAGGGAGCGAACATGTTCAAACGTATCATGGTGCCTGTGGATCTGGCGCATACGGGTGGCCTGGAAAGGGCGCTTGGCTGCGCTGCCGATATGGCGCAACACTATGGCGCAACGGTTGTATATGTGGGCGTGTCTTCGACGACTCCCAGCTCGGTTGCACGCACGCCTGCGCAGTTCGCCGAAAAGCTCGAAGAGTTTGCCAGATCGCAAGCCGACGCACACGGGATCACCGCCGAATCCCACCCCGCCACAAGCCACGATCCGGCGGTCGACCTTGATCCCGCGCTTTTGAAAGCGGTCGAGGAGACAGGCGCGGATTTGGTCGTTATGGCCAGCCACGTTCCCACCCTCGGTAATTACATCTGGCCATCCAATGGCGGCAGAATTGCGAGCCATGCAAAAGTATCAGTCATGGTGGTGCGCTAGATACCACGACCTACGCACAGCGCGACGAAACCTAGAATATTATAATAAGACGGGGGCATATATGACTGAAGAAACAGAAAATCAGGGGATACCGCAGCCAGAAGGGACTTCGGCAATCATCGATACCGATTACGAGATCGGTCAGGATAATATCGAAACACATATCGGGCCGTTCGGTCTCGATATTCACAATCCGGTCTTTCTGATTTCGGGGGTGACGATTGTCGCCTTTGTTTTCTACACGCTCGCCCTGCCGGAGCAGGCGGGCCGTGTGTTCAGCTGGATGTTCAGTACCGTCACCCAGAGCTTTGACTGGTTCTTTATCAGCGCGGCCAACATCTTTGTGCTGTTTTGTCTTTTGCTAATCGTCCTGCCGGTGGGCAAGGTGCGTCTGGGTGGGGCCGATGCCACGCCTGATTACACCTACGTCGGCTGGTTTGCGATGCTGTTTGCGGCAGGCATGGGCATCGGACTGATGTTCTATGGCGTGTCTGAACCGATGAGCCATTTCTCAAGCTCGGTGGGTGGCGTCACTGTCGGCGAGAACGGTGTGCGTACGGACTGGGCACCGCTTGGCGCTGCTGGCGGGGCCGAAGCGGAGGCTACTCGGCTCGCTTTTGCCGCGACAATCTTTCACTGGGGGCTGCACCCGTGGGCGATCTACGCTGTCGTAGCGCTGGCGCTGGCTCTTTTCAGCTATAACAAGGGTTTGCCGCTGACGATCCGCTCGGCGTTCTATCCGATCTTGGGCGAGCGTGTCTGGGGTTGGTGGGGTCATACCATTGATGTGTTGGCGGTTCTTGCGACGCTTTTTGGTCTGGCGACATCGCTTGGCTTCGGGGCGACGCAGGCGAATGCAGGTTTGAACGAACTGTTCGGTATTCCCACCGGATCAGCAACCGAGGTGATCCTGATTACCGGCATTACGGCGATTGCGCTTATTTCGGTCATGCGCGGTCTTGATGGCGGGGTGAAAATTCTGTCAGAGATCAACATGGGGCTGGCGTTCTTGTTGCTGGCGTTTGTGCTGGTTGTCGGGCCGACCATCGCCTTGCTGACAGGGTTCGTCGATTACCTTACGGCATATTTCCAATACCTGCCCGCACTGGCCAATCCGTTTGGCCGCGAGGATGTGAACTTTAGCCAGGGCTGGACATCGTTCTACTGGGCGTGGTGGATCAGCTGGTCACCTTTCGTGGGCATGTTCATCGCCCGTGTCAGCCGCGGCCGCACGGTGCGTGAATTCCTGATCTGTGTGTTGCTGATTCCGTCGCTGGTGTGTGTGTTGTGGATGTCCGTCTTTGGTGGCGCGGCGATTCATCAGGTGCTTGCAGACGGCTTTACCGGCGCGCAGGAAGCGCCGCTTGAGCTGAAGCTGTTCAAGATGCTGGGCGAATTGCCACTGGCGTCGATCACCAGCTTTATCGGGATCATTCTTGTGATCGTGTTCTTCGTTACATCGTCTGATTCCGGTTCGTTGGTGATTGATACGATCACGGCGGGGGGCAAGGTGGATGCACCGGTGCCGCAGCGGGTGTTCTGGTGTGTCTTCGAAGGTGCTGTGGCCATTGTTCTGCTGTTGTCTACGGGCGGGTTGCAATCGCTGCAATCCATGGTGATTTCAACCGGCCTGCCGTTCACGGTGGTGCTTTTGATCATGTGTTATGCGATCTGGAAGGGGCTTCAGTCCGAACGCCGCGCCTGACACGGCAAGGGATATTTGAACACAAAAAGCCCCGGACACCGTTCCGGGGCTTTTTGCATTTGACGCCGCCTGTTTCCTGGTGGATCGTTGGGACATGACACTTGATACAGAATTTGTGCGCAGCCGGTTTCCGGCGTTTTGCGAACCCTCCCTGCGCGGACAGGCGTTTTTTGAAAACGCGGGCGGCTCCTATACCTGCGGGGCGGTGATTGACCGGCTCACGCGGTTTTATACACAGCGCAAGGTGCAGCCCTATGCGCCCTACGCGGCCAGCCAACTGGGCGGCGCAGAGATGGACGAGGCGCGCAGCCGGATGGCCGCGATCCTTGGCGTTGCGACGGACGAGCTGAGCTTTGGGCCGTCGACGACACAGAACACCTATGTGCTGGCGCAGGCTTTTGGCCAGATGATGACGGCCGGTGAGGCGATTGTGGTGACCAATCAGGATCACGAGGCCAACACCGGCCCGTGGCGACGTCTGGCCGAGCGCGGGATCGAGGTGCGCGAATGGCAGGTCGATCCGGAGACGGGCCATCTGGACCCCAGCGCGCTCGAAGAGCTGCTGGACGACAAGGTGCGTCTGGTCTGCTTTCCTCATTGCTCCAATGTGGTAGGAGAAATCAATCCGGTGACCGAGATCACGGCGCTTGCCCATGCGGCGGGCGCGTTTGTCTGTGTTGACGGGGTGTCTTATGCGCCGCACGGATTTGTCGATGTGGGAGCGCTTGGGCCGGACATCTATCTGTTTTCTGCGTACAAGACCTACGGGCCGCATCAGGGCCTGATGGTGATCCGCCGCCCTTTGGGAGAGTTGCTGCCCAATCAGGGCCATTACTTTAACGCGAACACGCTTTACAAACGGTTTACGCCTGCCGGACCAGATCACGCGCAGGTGGCGGCCTGCGCGGGCATGGCCGATTATATTGATACGCTTTATGCCCACCACGATGGCGGGGCCGCGACACCTGCAGCGCGTGGCGTGATCGTGCATGACCTGATGCGCGCCCATGAAACGACGCTTTTGCAACAACTGCTCGATGCGGTGAAAGACCGCAATTCGGTGCGCTTGATCGGCCCTTCCGACGCGAGGCTGCGCGCACCGACCGTTGCGCTGGCGCTTGGCCATTGCGGATTTCAGGCCGCCGAAGATCTGGCCGCGCATGGCATCATGGCGGGCGGCGGTGATTTCTACGCAGGGCGCGCGCTGAGCGCGATGGGCGTTGATCCGGAGGCGGGCGTTCTGCGCCTTAGCTTCACGCACTACACCTCACAAGCCGAAATGGATCAGCTTTTGACGGCGCTTGATGCTGTTTTATGAGACCCGGCCTTGATTAATGCGTGACTGCTCCAGATGTTAGACATGGTACAGTGACCAAAAGGTTAAAGAACACGTGAGCGACACGTCCCCTATCCTTGTCTGGTTTCGCCGCGATCTGCGGCTGGGCGATCATCCCGCGCTTCATGCGGCCTGCAATAGCGGCAGGCCAGTTATTCCGGTGTTCATTCACGACGCGCAAAGCGAAGCGTTGGGCGCCGCCCCGTTGTTCCGTCTGGGGCTGGGGGTCGGGTGTTTCGCACAGGCGTTGGCAGAAAAAGGCAGCCGTCTGATCCTGCGCCGCTCGGAGCGTGCGCTTGATGCGTTGCAGGCGCTGGTGAAAGAAACCGGCGCAGGTGCTGTTTACTGGACACGCGCCTATGATCCGGACGGAATAAAGCGGGATACCGAAGTCAAGAAAATATCGATAGATCAAGATATTGAAGCGCGTTCTTTTGGTGGCCATCTGATGTTTGAGCCGTGGACCGTCGAGACAAAGGCGGGCGGTTATTACAAGGTTTACACGCCCTTCTGGAATGCGGTGAAAAAGCGTGATGTGGACGCGCTGCTGAGCGCCCCCTCGCACTTTCCGGCCCCGACGAAATGGCCCGCCTCCGATACCTTATCGGATTGGAAAATGGACGCGGCCATGAACCGGGGCGCCGACATTGTGCGCCCCTTTGTGCAATTGGGCGAGCAGGCGGCACAGGCGCGCCTTGGTACGTTTCTGGAGGAAAAGATCGCCGGTTACGGCACGACCCGCGATTTACCGGGCGTCGATGGCACCTCTAATCTCAGCGAAAACCTTGCTCTTGGTGAAATCAGCCCGCAGCACTGCTGGCACGCGGGACAGCGCGCTTTGCACGATGGAAAGCGCGGTGCCGAGGTGTTTTTGAAAGAACTGGTCTGGCGCGAGTTTGCGTACCATCTGATGTATCATTCGCCGCGCATTCTGGACCGGAACTGGCGCGAGGAATGGGAGGATTTCGGCTGGAACGAGGACGAGCGGCTGGCCGAAGTGAAAGCGTGGAAGCAGGGCCGCACAGGCGTCAAATTTGTTGATGCGGCGATGCGCGAAATGTATGTGACGGGACGTATGCACAACCGTGGCCGCATGATCGTGGCAAGCTATCTGACGAAGCATCTGATGTGCCACTGGCGCATCGGACAAAAGTGGTTCGAGGAATGTCTGATAGATTGGGATCCCGCGTCCAATGCGATGGGCTGGCAGTGGTCCGCAGGCTCGGGCCCCGATGCCACCCCGTACTTCCGCGTGTTCAACCCCGTGACGCAGCTCGATAAATTTGATAAGAATAGGGAGTATGCCAACCGTTGGATTGCGGAGGGCCATTCGGATCCGCACGCTGATGCGCTGGGATATTTCGATGCGATCCCGCGCCGTTGGGGGATGTCGCCCAAAGATGCGTATCCCGGCGCTGTTGTGGATGTGGACGCGGGACGCAAGCGCGCGCTACAGGCCTATGAAAACAGGAGGTTTTCAAGTTTCGCCTGTCGCTGCGCAACCGACTGAAAATACGGAAGTGCGATGGAGGGACGCATGATTTTGACGAGTACAGACGGCCAGACCGGGCTGCCGCGCTATTTTGCGCAGGTTCTCGGCAAAGCAAAAAAGCTGCGCAATGGTCGTATTGATTTCGTCTTGCCAGACGGGCGACGGTTTCGCGCAGAGGGGGCCAATCCGGGGTTGGCGGTCGAGTTGGACATTCACAATGACGACCTTTTTGCCCGCCTGATCCGTGAGGGCGATCTGGGCTTTTGCGACGCCTATCTTGACGGGTGGTGGAGCACGCCGGACCTTCAGGCCTTCATGGATTTTATCCATGCCGACAATGAAGATCTTTATGACGGTTTTCCGGGCATGTCGCTGGTGCGCAATTTCGAAAATCTGCGCTTCTGGTTGCAGCGTAATTCGAAGAAACAGGCGCGCAAGAACATCTCGTATCATTATGATTTGGGTAATGATTTCTATCGTCTGTGGCTGGACGACACGATGACCTATTCCAGCGCCATGTTTTCCGATCCTCAGCAATCCCTTGAGGCGGCGCAGGAGGATAAATACAAATCCATGGTAGACGAAATGGGCGTTCAACGGGGCGATCATGTGCTTGAGATCGGTTGTGGATGGGGCGGGTTCGCCGAATATGCCGCCAAAAAGCGCGGTTTGCACGTTACCTGCCTGACGATCAGCGAAGAGCAGTTTAGGTACGCCGTGGATCGCATTGAAAAAGCTGGTCTTTCCGACATGGTAACGTTCAAGCTGCAAGATTACCGCGACGAGACCGGTCAATACGATGGGGTTGCCAGCATCGAGATGTTCGAGGCGGTGGGCGAGAAATACTGGCCTGTGTATTTCGACACCGTGCGTGAGCGTCTCAAGCCCGGCAAATCCGCGACGCTCCAGATCATCACGGTCGCTGACCGGCGCTGGAACATTTATCGGCGTGGCGTTGATTTCATTCAAAAATACATCTTTCCAGGGGGCATGTTACCCAGCCCCGATGCGCTGCGCCAGCAGATCGAAAGCGCCGGGCTTGATGTCGTGAAAAGCGTCGAGTTTGGCAAAAGCTATGACATTACGCTGCGCCGTTGGCACGATACTTTCAACAACAAATGGGACCAGATCGCCGCCCTTGGCTTTGATGCACGATTCCGGCGGATGTGGAACTTTTATCTCACATCCTGTGCTGCGACATTTGACAGTGGAAATTGTGATGTAACACAGATTACTGTGCGCAAAGCGGGCTGACGACGGCCAGCGCCCACAGGAAGGATCTCTGCATGCCCACCGCCGCGAGACTTGTCGGAGCCATTTGTCTTGGCGTGCTGGCGTGGATATTGTCCGAATTGATCCGCCCGCTGATGCCGGAAGGCACGGGTTTTGGTGTTTTCAACTACGTCAACGGGGTTATCGGGCTGATTGTCGGTTGGATGGTTATGGGGCCACGGGCGGGGCGCGGGTTTGTTCCTGCAATCAATAACGGCGTCACCGGCACGGTGGTTTTGATCCTTTGGGGGCTGGCGGTGCACTCTTCTTACGAGATGTTCCGCCTTGCGATGCGCAATCGTTATGATGGCCCGTTGGAGGCGCTGACGGCGATTTTCCTCATCGGCTCGGAGTTCGGCCTGATGATTGCGACGCTGCCCGTGATGGGCACGGCGATTGTCGGGGCTGTCATTGTGGGGCTTCTCACGGACGGTGCTGCCCGAAGGTGGCGTTAACCTATGAAACACAGGCTGTTTTTCTTTGGTACGTTGCGGCACATGCCGCTTTTGGAAATCGTGCTGGGCAGGGTGGTCGGGACGGACCAGATCAGACAGGCTACCTTGCCCGGATATGAGGTGCGCGCAGTCACCGAAGGACCATTTCCCGCGCTCGTAGCCGTTGAAGGGCAGCAGGCGCAGGGGCTTGCGGTCGATGGATTGTCGGACAGCGATGTGGAGCGGCTCAATTTCTATGAAGGTGGCTTTGCCTATGATCTGAGGGTTTTGCGCCTTGGCGATGGCAGCGAGGCGCAGGTCTATATGGCAGCCGAAGGGGTTTGCACGCCCGCTGCGCTTTGGGATCTTGAGGTTTGGACGGCGCAGTGGGGGGATATGTCGTGCCACGCCGCGCGCGAGGTGATGGGATATTTCGGCGCGCGCGACAGCGCACAGGTGGCTGCTATGTTTCCGCAAATTCGTGCGCGGGCGTGGTCGCGCACGTTGGGTGAGCGGCAACCGGCGGGGCAGGGTGCGCGCAAGGCCACTGTCACGCTTGAGCGCGAGGCGCGGGTCTATGCCGGATATCTTGCGGTTGACGAGGTGACGCTGCGCCATCAACGGTTTGACGGCACGATGTCGCCCGCGCTTGAGCGCTCTTACCTTGTCGCCGCCGATGCGGCGTTAGTTTTGCCCTATGATCCGGTACGTGACCGGGTTCTTTTGATCGAACAGATCCGCGTTGGTCCCTTGGGGCGGCGCGATCCCAATCTCTGGCTGCTGGAACCGATTGCCGGAGCCGTGGACGCGGGCGAGACACCCGAAGACGCGGCGCGGCGCGAAGCGCAGGAGGAAGCCAACCTTACCCTCACCGCGCTGGAACCTGTGGCGCGCACCTATGCCAGCCCCGGCAGCAGTACGGAATTCTATCACATGTTCGTGGGGCTTGCCGATCTGCCCGATGACATCACCGGCATTGGCGGTCTGGAGCACGAATCCGAAGACATCCGCTCGCACCTTGTTTCCTTTGACCGATTCATGGAAATGGCTGATGCGCAGAGGCTCTCCAACGCGCCTGTGGTCCTGCTTGCCTATTGGCTGGCCTTCCATCGGAAGCGGTTGAGGTCTTAGCGCCGCTTCGCTAGATGTGATCTATCAACATTGGGGGCTGTTATGCATGTAGCGCGTGATCTGGAACAAGCGGTGGGCAAGACGGCTCTCATCAAACTGCGCAAAGCCAGTGAAGAGACCGGTTGCGAGATTTACGGCAAGGCCGAGTTCACCAATCCGGGCCAGTCGGTCAAGGACCGTCCGGCGCTTTTCATCATCCGTGACGCCATCGCGCGCGGTGATCTTAAGCCGGGTGGCACCATCGTCGAAGGCACCGCAGGCAATACCGGTATCGGGCTTGCGCTGGTGGGCGCGTCGATGGGATTTAAAACCGTGATCGTGATCCCGGAGACGCAGTCGGAAGAGAAAAAAGACATGTTGCGCCTTGCGGGGGCCGAATTGGTTCAGGTGCCCGCAGCGCCTTATCGCAATCCCAACAATTTCGTTCGTTATTCGGGGCGGTTGGCCGCGGAACTGGCAAAAACCAGCGAACATGGCGTGATCTGGGCCAACCAGTTCGACAATATCGCCAACCGTCAGGCCCACATCGAGACGACAGGCCCCGAAATCTGGAGCCAGACAGGCGGCAAGGTCGATGGCTTTATCTGTTCGGTCGGGTCGGGCGGGACGCTGGCGGGTACGGCGATGGCGCTGCAACCAAAGGGCGTGAAAATCGGCATTGCCGATCCAGACGGTGCCGCGCTTTACAACTATTACACCAAAGGCGAACTTGCGATGGAGGGGTCCTCCATCGCCGAGGGTATCGGACAGGTGCGCATTACCAAAAACCTCGAAGGGTTTACGCCTGATTTTGCCTACAACATTTCCGACGCCGAGGCGCTTCCGTTTGTGTTCGATATGCTTGAGCATGAGGGGCTGTGCCTTGGGGCGTCTTCCGGCGTGAATGTGGCGGGGGCTGTACGCATGGCGCGCGAGATGGGGCCGGGTCATACCATCGTAACGATCTTGTGCGACTACGGCACGCGCTACCAGTCCAAGCTGTTCAATCCGAATTTCCTGCGTGAAAAAGGGCTGCCCACACCGGGTTGGCTGGAGCGCGCGGCGGCGGATCTACCATCGGTGTTCGAGGACGTATGACGCCTCTTGCGGCGTTTACGCGGCACTTTTTCGCCGCGCTGACCGGCATCTGGCTGGTTTGCCTGTCTGCGGCCGTAGCTCAGGAGTTGCCTGAGTTGGATCTTGGTGCGTGGCAATCTATTGCCACAGAGGCCGAGGCGACAGTCGATGATGCAAAAGACGCGCCTAACGCGGAGTTGGAGGCGTTGCGCAGCGAGCTTGTTGCCTATCGCGAGGAATTCAACCGCGCCCGCACTGTCAACGCCACCCGCATCGCCAGCCTGCGCGATCAGCTTGCGCTGTTGGGAGAGGCGCCCGCCGAACAGGCGGATGCAGCCCCCGAAGCCGCCGAGCTTGCGGCCCAGCGTACCGAGTTGGAAGAGCAACTTGCGACGCTGCTTGCGCCGGTTCAGGTCGCAGACGCCGCCTATACGCGCGCTGACGGGTTGGTGAGCGAAATAGACAGGGTCTTGCGGGGACGCCAAACCGAAAAACTATTGATGGTGGTCGAAAGCCCGCTCAATCCCGGACACTGGCAGCCAACGCTCAAGGCGCTTGAAACGGCATTTCTGAAATTATTCAATTCGGCCACACCCGAACAGGCCACACAGCGTTCGTCCGAATTGCACAAGAAACTGCCGGTCATCTTTCTGGCCACGCTTGGCGGGCTGGTGCTGCTTTTGCGCGGGCGGCGCTGGTCTGCGCGGATCGTAAACAGACTGCGCCGTGCAGAGGCGCGCGGATTGGGGATATGGCAATTTGTGGTGTCGATGTTGCGCATCGCCTTGCCCCTTTCGGGGCTTGCGCTCTTGTCCTTTGCCGGGCTGACCACGGGCTTTCTCGGGGAGCGTGGCGATGAGCTGATCCTGTTGATCCCCGTGCTTGGCGGAATTATGCTGGGCTTTCGTTGGGTGGCCGAACAGGTTTTTGCACGCGAAGAGGATAGCGCGCTGTTGGAGCTTTATCCAAAAGAACGCGCCGAAGCACGGTTTGTTGTGGGGAGTATCACGCTCTTTCTTGTCGCCGAGCGGCTTTTGATCCTGCTGCTGGAGCTTGACGATGCCGGCACCGCCGCGGTGACTGTGGTCAGCTTTCCGTTCACCGTATTGATCAGTTATCTGGTCTTTCGGATGGGACGTCTTTTGCGATCCTGCGGCAAGGAAACGATCGAAGGGGAGGACGCCGAGCTGACGCGCGCCAGCACGCTTGGCCGGATGGTGCGCAGTCTCGGAACGGGTGCTGTTGTTGTGGCGGTTGTGTCGCCGCTGTTGCAGGCTGTCGGCTATTACAACGCGTCTGAAGCCCTGTTGCATCCTTATGTTCTCACGCTTGTGCTGTTGGGGCTGGTGTTGGCGCTGCAACGGTTTGCGGCGGATGTTTACGGGGCGATCACCGGACAGGGAACCACCGCGCGCGAAACACTAATGCCGATTTTCTTAGGGCTGGTTCTGATCGCGCTGCTTTTGCCGCTGCTGGCGCTTGTCTGGGGCGCGCGGGTCGCTGACCTGACAGAGATCTGGGCGGCATTCCGGCGCGGGTTCACCATCGGAAGTTCGCGCATTTCGCCCACGGATTTCCTCACTTTCGCACTCATCTTTACTGGCGGCTATCTATTCACGCGACTGGCACAGGGTGCGCTAAAAACCAACGTGCTGCCGAAAACGAAGATCGACAAAGGCGGACAGAATGCCATCGTCTCGGGGCTTGGTTATGTCGGTATTTTTCTCGCCGCCCTCGCGGCCATCACCGGCGCGGGGATTGACCTTAGCTCGCTTGCGATTGTGGCGGGTGCGCTTTCGGTGGGGATCGGTTTTGGTCTGCAAAACATCGTTTCAAACTTTGTTGCGGGCATTATTCTTCTGATCGAGCGGCCGATATCCGAAGGCGACTGGATCGAGGTTGGCGAAGATATGGGATATGTGCGTAGCATATCCGTGCGCTCCACGCGCATCGAGACGTTTGATCGCTCGGATGTGATTGTGCCGAACTCCGATCTGGTGAGCGGCACCGTCACCAACTATACCCGTGGCAATACCGTGGGACGTGTGATTGTGCCGGTGCGCGTGGCTTACGGTACGGACACACGCAAAGTCGAGGCGATCCTGCAAGAAATTGCGACGGATCAACCGCTGGCGCTTACCAATCCGGCCCCCAGTGTGTTGTTGATGAATTTTGGCACTGACTCGCTGGAGTTTGAAATCCGTCTATTCCTGCGCGATGTGAATTGGATGCTTGCTGTGAAAAGTGACGTCAACCACGCTGTCGTGGCGCGCTTTGCCGAAGAAGGCATCGAAATTCCCATGTCCCAACGCAACGTATGGCTGCGCAATCCCGACGCGCTGCAAAACATGTCTACCGCCCCCCGACAGACGGAACCGGAGGACGGGCATGACGTCACAGCAGAACAGACAGCGCAGAATGACCTGTCCAAAGGAGACAGCGAGACGTGACCAAGATGCTCTTTCTCACTGACCCTTATTTGCGCGAAGCGCAGTCGCGTGTGATTGCCCATACTGCCGAAGGCGGACTTGTTCTGGAGGCAACGGTTTTTTATCCGAAAGGCGGCGGTCAGCCGGGAGACAGCGGACGGCTCGACTGGCAGGGCCAACGCCATTCCATTGCGACGGCTGTGAAGGGCGAAGGCAATGCCATCGTTCTGGTGCCCGCAGAACCTGTGCCGCTCCCGCCGGTAGGGGCCGTTGTGATGCAACACCTCGATTGGGATCGCAGACACCGGCACATGCGCGTTCACACGGCGTTGCACCTTCTGTCGGTTGTGGTCCCGTTCGGCGTTAACGGAGGTGCGATAACAGCGGGGCAGGGACGGCTTGATTTCGACATGCCCGACGCGCCACAGGACCGCGACCAGATCGAGGATGCGCTCAACGCCTATGTTGAGATGGACGCGCGGGTCAGCGATGGCTGGATCTCGCAGGCCGAACTCGACGCGGTACCGCAACTGATCAAGACGATGGCAGTCAAACCACCGCGCGGCGCGGGCGATATCCGTCTGGTGCGTATCGGCGAAGAGAGCGACTGGATTGATCTGCAACCCTGCGGCGGCACCCATGTCGCGCGCACCGGAGAGATCGGGTTGCTGCGCCTCGGGAAGATCGAAAAGAAGGGCCGGATGAACCGGCGGATTTACATTCACCTGGATAGTTGAAATAGCAGCGCGCTAGCGACATTTCGGGGTTGCATAGGCCTGCGCTCCCTTGCTAAAGACGCGTCACGGACAGGTGGCCGAGTGGTCGAAGGCGCACGCCTGGAAAGTGTGTAGGCGGGAGACCGTCTCCAGGGTTCGAATCCCTGTCTGTCCGCCACAAACCATTCGCGAACCCGAGACGAGGCCCCACTGCGGGCCTTTTTTCTTTTTGGTTCAAAGGGGTTTAACGAGGCCATCCGACTTTCGGAGACTGGCCGTTGGCCCGAAATTGGTCTCCGAACGCCCCGCGTCTCCTTTCACCCGCCCTTCACCCAAATCGAGACGCATTCAAAACTGTTTGTCTTTTCAGATGCTTGCCGAAAATGGATTGCGCCGCAGTTGAGGCCGGTTCGACCGCTTATCAAAACAAACGGAGACACTCGAAGGCGGCGTGGTTCTTCGAAACGGTGCGAACGGTCGCGAGAAGTCGTTGATGACAAACAGACTTTCCGCTCATAGCCTGGCGACATGTCGAACGGGCCTTGGACAGATGCAGAAAACGACTTGATCGTCGCGGATTACTTCGCGATGCTGGCCGAGGACATGGCGGGCCGTCCCTACAATAAGGCTCAGCATCGGCGCAGTTTGATGCCCCTTTTGCGGCGCCGAACAGAAGGCTCGATCGAGTTCAAGCATCAGAATATCAGCGCGGTATTGAAGGGGCTCGGCGAGGATTGGATCCCCGGCTACAAGCCAGCGTTCAATTTCCAGATGACCTTGGTCGATGCTGTGGCGCGCTGGTTGGCATGGAACCCGGCCTGGCTTGGGCGGATGCCGGGCTCGCGATCAGCAAATGGTTTGCGCGAGGCTGCGCAGATCTGGATTGGACCGTCACCGACGCTGTCGAACCAGCCGCCGCCGCTGGAACTGGAGCAGATGTTGCATGTCGCTAAAAAGTTCGACGTGGCGGGTCGGGATGAACGCAACCGCGCCCTCGGACGTGCGGGAGAAGAGCGCGTCGTTGCACACGAACGGTCCGCTTTGAAAGTAGCCGGTCGAGATGATCTGGCGCGCAAAGTGCGGTGGATTTCCGAAGAGGATGGTGACGGCGCCGGGTACGACATTGCCAGCTTCACGCCGGACGGACAGGAGCGTTTGATCGAGGTGAAAACGACAAATGGCTGGGAACGAACGCCCTTTTACATTTCCCGCAATGAACTGGCGGTCGCCGAAGAGCGCCGGTCAGAATGGTGCTTGTTTCGTCTCTGGAATTTCTCGCGTGAGCCGAAAGCATTTGAGTTGCGCCCGCCGCTAGGAGCCCATGTCTCGTTGACCGCGACGGCCTTTCAGGCGAGCTTTCATTAGAATCTAACTGAACCCGCGCTGTTCTTGCTCTGGCCAAGCCTCTCCGGCGAGAAAGCACAGATCGTACAGGCTGACCGCCAACGGCTCACGCCCGCAGGTCAGCCGCTTGAGCACCTCCGGTGCGAGGTAGGCCAGCCGCAACTGGCGACTGACATGGCGTTCGGCCAGACCGACGGCTTCGGCCAGTTCCATGATCGTGCTGAATTCGCCAGTGTCCATGCGCCGCCGCCAACCCCACGCCCGCCCAATGGCGCGGAGGACATGCGGATCCTGCGTCTGGTCCTCGCTCGGCAGATAATCGGCAGGCGGCATGATTTTAGGCCGACCATTCTTCTTGCGGACCTTCAATGGTATCTGCACGCGAATTGTGTCATCGGCATAGGTCATTCGGCTGTCTCCAGATTGCGCGGCGCGACCATCTCGCGGATGACGCCTGCGATCCCTTCGCGCCTGATGTCCAGCTCCAAGCCGTCGGCTGTGACGGTGACACGACGGATTAGAAGCTGGATGATCCGTGCCTGCTCGGTCGGGAACAGTTGCGCCCAGAGCGCGGTGAATTCATGCAATGCTGCGATGACGTCGGCCTCGGAAGTCGCGCCCTTTTCCGTCTTCAGGGCCGCGATCACCTGCGTCACGACCTCCGGCGTCTGCAGAATGCGCCGGACCTCTGTCACGACAGTGTCCTCGACCATTCCAGCCGCGAGCCGCATCGGGGCGGTCTCTTCGCCGGTCTCGCGGTTCCGGATGACGTCCATCGATACGTAGTAGCGGTAAAGCTTCGCGCCCTTCTTGGTGCTTGTGGGCGTCATGGCAGCGCCGGTGTCGCTGAAGATCAGCCCTTTCAGCAGGGCGGGGGTCCGCGACCGGCTGTTATTTGCACGTTTGCGCGGGCTTTCCTGCAAGATGGCGTGCGCCCGATCCCAGAGGTCGTTGTCGATGATAGCGTCGTGCTCGCCGGGATAAGCCTTGCCCTTGTGGACGGCTTCACCACGATAAACACGGTTGTTCAGGAGCCGATAGAGGTAGCCCTTGTCGATCAGCGTACCCTGCTTGTTGCGGAAGCCGTCGCGGCGGAGTTCGCGTGCGAGAACCGTCGCGGATCCCAGTTCGACAAACCGCTCGAAGATGCGGCGGACCGATGCGGCCTCGGCGTCGTTCACCAACAGTTTTCGATCCTGCACATCATAACCCAGCGGAACATAGCCGCCCATCCAGATCCCGCGCTTGCGCGATGCCGCCACCTTGTCGCGGATCCGCTCGCCGATAACTTCGCGCTCGAACTGGGCGAAGCTGAGCAGGATGTTCAGCGTCAACCGCCCCATGGACGTCGTGGTGTTGAATGACTGCGTCACCGACACGAAGGTGACGCCGTTGCGGTCGAAGATCTCGACCAGCTTGGAGAAATCCATCAGCGAGCGGCTGAGGCGGTCGATCTTGTAGACAACGACCACGTCGATCAACCCGTCGTCGATGTCGGCCAGAAGCAGCTTGAGACCGGGACGTTCGAGGGTGCCACCGGAAAAACCGCCATCGTCGTAGCGTTCGCGGGTCGCAACCCAGCCCTCGGATCGCTGGCTGGCGATATAGGCTTCGCAGGCCTCCCGCTGGGCATCGAGGCTGTTGAATTCCATGTCGAGCCCTTCTTCGCTCGACTTGCGGGTGTAGATGGCACAGCGCAGGCGGCGCTTGGGGCGGGCGTTGATATCCATCATGCTTCCTCCCGCTTGCGTTCACGCAGGCCGAAGAAGCGATAGCCATTCCAACGCGTTCCGGTGATGGCACGGGCCACGGCCGAGAGCGATTTGAACTTCCGGCCCTGCCAGTCGAAACCGTCTGTCAGAACGATCACAGTCTGCTCGACCCCGCCCCATTCCCGGATCAGTCTCGTGCCCACCACCGGATTGCGCGGATCGGCGATCTGGTTTTTCCTCCGCGCGACACCCTCAACCTCATCGGCCAGCAGATCCAACATGCGGCGCGTTTCCCGGTCAGGGCCGCCGTAGGTCAGTTCCTGGATACGATAGGCGATGCGCATTTCCAAAAAGGTCCGGCTGTTGTTCGGCGCGGCACTGCCGAAAAGTTTTTCCCATTCGGCTTTCAGATCCCTGACCGACATGGCCTTCAGCGTGGCCAGGCGCGCTAGGACGGTTTGATCCATGGATCGGTCCTGCCCAGGTTTTTTAGGGCTTATCTTATTGTGATGCTTCATCAATTCCTCCGATGCGGATACGTTTTGCACGACGACCACCGCTCTTCCGGGGCGAGAAGTCCACGAAACTGTCTCCGCCTTCGGCAGATAAAGAACTGGCATCTTCGGCGTTCAGGCGAATGACGCCAGCCGCCAGAATGCGGCCGATTTCTTCGAGGCGCGCATCCGCTGACATGCGCTCAGGACAAAGGGGATTGGCACCCGAAATCGGGCCTGATGTGATGCTGGGCATGGCGACTTTTCGCGATTGGAATGATGCCATGAATGTATCGCGAAATGAGAAAATCACAAGCAATTCAATAATTTGCGGACAGCATCGACCTGCGCGTAGAGCCGCGTATTTCTGCGCAATGACTATGCGGCCGTAGGGGGCGCCAATTGGAAGCACAGAGCCGAATCAGCCTCGGCGACCATCCATGAATTTGTCGAATGTATCGATGGTCTGTTCTTCTTCCAGCTCGGCCATATCCCAGCGGGATGGAGCGCGGTCAGGATAAAGCAGCAGCGAGATCGTCATCTGGTCGTTGCGGGGCGAGAACACCGTCATTTCATGGACGGGTTCAGATCCCAACCAGACACCTGCCGGGTGGAGGTGACCATGGCGACCAGTATCCCAGTCCACCTCCTGCGCGGCCAAGGAGGCGGCTGGCATCTCGGTCACGGTTTGCCGCGCCCTGTAGAAGACGCCGGATTTCAGCAAAAGCTCGCTGGACCATGCCCAGTCGATGAACCCCTCCTTGCCAACCACGATCATCGCCCGCTTGTCGGTGATGGTCATCCATTTCAGGATCGCCGCCGTGAGCGACACGGCATAGCGGTCGGCCAAATCAGTCATCACATCGATATCGATGACGCGACCCTTGATCTGCTCACGGAAATCGTCGAGCGGCATCAACAGGTAGGAGGCAAAAGTATTGGCCTCACCTTCGATCTTGTTCCGGCCCTCATCCCAGTCAGCCATATTGCGGTTGCTACACTCAAGGCCGTTGGGGTTGGTCTGCCGGTGCAGCAGGTAGTGGCCCAGCTCATGGGCCAGCGTGAAGTTCCGCCGCCCCGGCGAACGGATGGTCTCATTGTAAATGATACCCCACTCACCGGAACCGTTGGGGTGCGGCATCAACATGCCTTCGACGCCCTTGGACAGGTCCAACCCGCCGACCATGGTGATCGGTGCGTCCGGAAACACCTGTCGTGAGAAATCCTTCGCCAGCGCCGCCACATCGATGGGAAACCGCGGTAGCCCATGCGCTGCCTGATGCAGCGACAGAATCTGAGTAAGGCGGATTGCCCAACCCTGTGGCGTCGTGGGCAGGCTCAATCCTTCTTTCCCCACATATCGATCATCTGATTGATCTTAGCTTGGTCGTCCGGGGCGAGCTTGCTGAATTTGCGGAAGAATGCCTCCTTAAGAACCGCGTCTCCGGGCTCCTCGCTTTCATCCAGCAGATAATCGGTGGTGACCTCGAGGGCCTGAGCGATCCGTGTCAGTTTTTCTCCGGACGGCTTTCGTGCGTCGCGGTTTTCCAACTCCCAAATGTAGCTCTTGCTCGAGTCGGTCAGTTCCGCGAGCTTGTCTAGGGAGTATCCCTTTTCCTGGCGGTGGCGCTTGATCTTGGCGCCGAGGGACGTGGTCATCGTATCATCCTTGTTTTCTTTGGTTGCAGGAAGCTTGTTCGGTATGCCGAACAAAATCGTGCCGCGCAAGTAGACATGGTGGTTTGTTCGGTGTATATCGAACATCATCGTATCGCTTTGCGCCGATTCCCTCCTCCTCCTGGCCAGAAAGGGCTCCCATGACCGCTATTGCCGCCTTCCTCCGCAAGACCCCCGTCCCCCGACTGCAAGACTATTTCACCGCTGCTGGGTTTACCTCTCTTCCGCCGGTCGATTGGACCAAGCCCGAGTCGGAGGTCGTCGAGCCCTTGATTAAGGCAGTCGACGATATGAACGATGACGAAAAACAGCGCGTTGTTCTTGATGCAGGCCGGGTCGCTGCCCTCGCGGATGAGCCAGGACAGAACGCCTTGCAGAACGTGGTTCTCAACCGCGCTGTGTTCGACCCGCTGGAAGGGGCAAACAATCGCTCGCTCTGGGTCTTCCTCAATGAGACCGACCGTTTCCGTCTGGCGGAAGAGGTCCGCTACAATGATGAACGCCGCCGGACCCGGTCGTGGAGCGGTTTTGGAGTCGATGCTGATCTGGCAGTGCGGAAGGATCCCATCTCGATCGCGGCCTTCACCGCAGCGATCCGAGAGCGGTTTGAGACGCCGAATGTCCATGTCGACATCTTCGACCGCCATCGGGTGATCCTCGATGGCGAAGAGTGTGAGCTCGTCCAGGTCGCGGTTTATCGTGAGGGGCGCCCCGAGGACACGCTGGGCTTTGATGCCAACAGCACGCTGGCGCGTCGGATCGTAAAACCGGTGTTCGAGGCCGCATTGACCTATGAGGCAGCGACCGGCGTGATTGAGGTCGTGGCCAAGACCCGTGAGGATCGTATGGATCTGACGCGCTTCATGGCGCGGGATCTGCTCGGCATCACCATTGATGAGCACCAGGCGTTGCCGCTGCGCGAATATGATCTGAGCATGCTTCTGCAGCCTTTCGACTTTCCGACGGACCCGGCCGACGGCATCGCCAGTGTAACGGTCAAAGAATTGCGCCTGATGGATCTCGGGGATGCCAAAGAGCGCATCACGCTTGAATCCATGTCGGGTGCGGACCGGACGATCTGGCAGATGGCAGAACACCGCATCGGGTTGGATATCGGCGGCGGTACTCATGGGGCCGGTTTTGTAGACGAGGTGCCTGAATGGGTGATCACCCGCGCGCGCTTCACGATCAAGTTCCACCCCGGTCCCGAAGGTGGGCGCGGTAAGTCGCTGGCTCTGACTGTGACCATGCCGCACGGCTGCAATCTGAAGGACATGACGCCACAGGAACGCCTGATCGGCGAGAAGTACCTGCGCCTTTGGGGCATCCTGAAAGACGACACCGATGAGGGCGATGTTCTTGAGTAAGCGGGCTGTTGACCTTTTGCTGCGGGCTATGGAAGCCCGCAGCACATCTGTTCAGGCATCGGCGTTGCGTCAGGTTTCGCCACAAGCAACAGATAAGCTGCTCCAGGCAAAGCTCCTGTTCCCCAGCGGGCACGTTCCGGTCATTGCCGGTATGGACGACTACGAAGACGAACCGATCGCGGCCACCTGGTCGGCAGAGCTGAAGTCGTATGGCTACAACGACAGTGTTGGCCGTTGGATCAAGGTCGATAAGCAGGAGATCGCGGCGTGCAGAGTCGATTACGGGCTGGCCCTCGCCAAGATGCTGCTGGCGTTCGAGCGCGTCGGGCCGTCGCGTCCGACCCCTTTGATAGCCGATCTCGTCTGGGACGCAGGGACCATCAAGCTTGCAGGCGCGAAGGCCCCTTTGCCTGTCTGGTTTGCGCGGCGTCTCGGCGAGCCGGCCGTCTGGACGACGGTCGAGGCCCTGTTCAAGCGCAGGCCGCCAGAGGAGGTCCGTATCATCCTAACATCGACACCGGGCGATCGCATTCCGGTCACCACTCACAAGCGCAATCACGTCATCAGCGTGGCAGACGTGATGGGACCCGGCAAGCTCGCGATCTCGCCGCAGGTTCTGGGGTCACGGGTGTTCCCGGGTCAAGTCCAGCGCCGTTTCCCGATCGACCATTCGGATGACTACGGCATTGTCTGGCTGCGGAACGAAACCCTTACTTTCCGTGGCGACAAACAGCGGCAACTGTTGGGCTTGCTGTTCGATGCATACTGGTCCGGTTCGCCTGAGTGTCGGACAGCCGCCGTTCTGTTTGAAGCCGGTTACAAGGACGGTACGAACGCCTTCGCAAAGGTTTTCAGCGGCCGTGACGATTGGCGTTCATTTCTAAAGTACGCCGAAGGAAACTGCTGGATCGAGCCCTGATCCAAGGAAATCTTGCGATGACAAAAGCCGTCCTCCGGGGCGGCTTTTTGCTTTTGTGGCTCCCCTACCAGTTCCCCTACCGCACACCTTCCTGAGCCCTACCACCCCATCCGCCATGTTGATCCCGCAAGTGTTCGCAAAAACCCGAAGGAGGTTCACATGGCGCTAAGGCACCTTTCCCAGATTGAGCTGGCGGCTCGCTGGAACATTTCACACCGCACGCTGGAGCGTTGGCGGTGGACGGGCGAAGGCCCGAAATTCATCAAACTCGGGGGTCGGGTGATTTACCGGCTCGAAGATGTCGAGGCTTTCGAGGTCGAGCAGATCCGCGGCTCTGACCACGAGCCCCACCGCCCGATGTCGGCGTAAGGGGGACCAACATGACAATTTCTAACCACATCACACTGGCCGATATCCACAGCATGCCGGTTGGCCAGATCGCGGCACTGCCCGCTGATCAGCTGGCAATGCTGAAGGAGACGGCCGATCAGCAGCTCACCCAGGCCAAAACTGTATCTGATTGGCTCGATGGTGCCATCTCCCTGAAATACGCCGAACGTGCAGCCGAATGCCGTCATGAGGCGGGCAAGGACACGGGCACGATCCGCTTTGAAGATGGCGACGTCACCGTGATCGCCGACTTGGCTAAACGCATCGATTGGGATCAGGCGAAACTCGCCCAGATCGCCGAAAACATCGCATCGGCTGGCGAGGACCCGGCCGAGTTCATCGAGACCACGTTGAAGGTGTCAGAGCGCAAATACACGGCACTGCCGGAGTCCTGGCGCAAGGGTTTTGAACCCGCGCGCACGGTCCGGACAGGCAAGGCCAAGTTCCGCCTGTTGCTCGGTGAGGAGGTGCGCTGATGGCTATTTCTCTCGCATCTCTGCGCACGACATTGGAGCTCCAGCCGCCGCGCATCCTGATCCACGGGGTTGCCGGGGTCGGAAAATCCACCTTCGCGGCTGACGCTGGCGCGCCGGTGTTCATTATGACCGAGGACGGTCTCGGCAAATTGCAGGTCCCGCATTTTCCATTGGCGACCAGCTATGTTGAGGTGGCGGAAGCGCTCGACGCCTTGCTGGATGAAGATCACGGCTATGGCACCGTCGTGGTCGACAGCGTTGACTGGTTGGAGCCGCTGATCTGGGCTGAGGCCTGCAAACGCAACGGCTGGCAGTCGATCGAAACCCCGGGCTTTGGCAAAGGTTACGCCGAGGCTCTGACCGTCTGGCGCGAATACCTCGATAAGCTGAATGCGCTTCGCGATCAGAAGGGCATGGTGGTTATCCAGATTGCCCATACCGACATCAAGCGTTTCGACAGCCCCGAGCATGAACCCTACGACCGGTATGTGATCAAGCTGCAGACCCGCGCCTCGGCGCTGCTGCAGGAGCATTCCGATGTGGTGCTTTTCGCGAACTACCAGATCTCGGTCGCAAAATCTGATGTCGGCTTCAACAAGAAGGTGACCCGGGCGCTCGGGTCCGGTGCGCGCGTCATGCACACCGAAGAGCGCCCGGCTTTCCTCGCCAAGAACCGTTACGGCCTGCCGGACACCTTGCCGCTCGAGTGGTCAGAGTTCCTCGCAGCCATGCCCCAACCTGAATAATCCAGACCTGAAAGGATACGACCATGGCACGTTTTGACGCCGCATTTGATGCCTCGGGCATCGAGCCCACCACCGCATATGAGCTGCTGCCCGCAGGCAAATACAGCGCCCAGATCGTCGAGAGCGAGATGCGCGTGACCCGCAACGGCATGGGCCAGTTCCTCTGGCTGATGCTGGATATTCTGGATGGCCCGCACAAAGGCCGGAAGATCTTCGACCAGCTGAATCTGGTGAACCCGAACCCGACCACGGTCGAGATTGCGCAGCGGACGCTGTCGGCGATCTGCCATGCGACGGGCAAGATGCAGGTCAGCGACAGCGAGGAACTGCACCTCATCCCGATGACGATCCAGGTTACGGTGAAGCCGCCCAAGAACGGCTACGGGGAGAGCAATGCGATCCGCTACATGACGCCGGAACAGGGCACGGCCGCATCGCAGGCTGCGAAGAAAGCCCAGACCGGCGGGGACGCAGCAGCAGCCCCGGCCAAGATGGCCTCCGCTCCGTGGAACAAGAAGGGCTGATGCTCCGCGCTGCTCCGCCCCTGTTCGCCGGGGCAGCGCCCAAACACATCTGAGGATATTTCCATGACTGATCTGACCAACGCGGCCCCTGTGGCCGTGATCAGCCCCGGCTTGCCTGAAGACCAGCGCCGGTTGATCGAACTCGACGACGATATTGCCAAGATCCGCACACAAATCGCGACCGCCGATCTGGCACGCCAGCGGGGGCAAAAACCCATCGATCCCGACTGGTTCCACCGGGCACGGACCGCGCTGCGCCACCTGTGCCGCGAACGGGCAGAACTGCTGGCGAAAGGAACCGGCCGCCGTCGTCGCGAGAAGCTGAAGGACGCCCTAATCGGCGTTTTGCGTGACCGGCATGATCCGGAGACCTGGGACGACATTCTGGCCGAGGCCCAGGCCCGCAGTGAACGGGAGGGCTTGTGATGGTTGATCTTCCCTCACCAGCAACGCCGACACTGACGGCGATCTATGCGTCTTATGAGGAGCGGCAGGGCGATGGCTTTCGCGATCACCTTGGCGCGTCGATCATCGGCAAATCCTGCGCACGCGAGCTCTGGTATGATTTCCGCTGGGTGACGCCTTCACGCCATTCCGGCCGTCTGCTGCGTCTGTTCGAGACCGGCCAACTGGAAGAGGACCGTATGGTCCGCAACCTGCGCGCCACCGGTGCGACCGTGCTTGAGGTCGATCCGGACACTGGCCGCCAGTTCCGCGTCGAAGCCCATGGCGGCCACTTTGGAGGCTCGCTTGATGGCGTCGCCCTCGGGCTGCTTGAGGCACCGAAAACCTGGCACGTTCTGGAATTCAAGACGCATTCAGCGAAGAGCTTTGCCGACTTGACTTCAAAAGGCGTGGTGCTGTCGAAGCCGCAACATGCGGCGCAGATGCAGATCTACATGCACCTGACCGGCATCATCCGCGCGCTCTACGTCGCAGTCTGCAAGGATACCGACGCGTTGCATATCGAACGGGTTGAGGCCGATCCAGCCATGGCCGAACGCCTGTTGGACAAGGCCGGTCGGGTCATATTCGCCCAGCATCCACCCGTGCGGATCAGCGAGGACCCGGCTTGGTTCGAATGCCGGTTCTGCGATCACCATGATGCTTGCCACGACGGTGGCGGTGCTGCCGTGACTTGCCGGTCCTGCTTGCACGCGACACCAGTGGAAGGTGGATGGCACTGCGCTCGCCACGACCGGATGCTCACGCCAGCCGAGCAGCGTGCCGCCTGCGGCAAACATCTCTTCATCCCCGATCTCGTGCCGGGTGAGGTCGTCGATGCGGGAGACGACATCGTCACCTACCGCATGGCCGATGGCTCCTCCTGGTCAAATGACGCTCGTACCACGGAGGCCGCGCCATGCTGACCCTGCGCCCATACCAAAACGCTGCGATCTCTTCGATCTACGGCTATTTCCAGAGCAACACCGGCAATCCGCTGGTGGTCATTCCAACAGCTGGGGGCAAGAGCCTCGTCATGGCCGCCTTCATCGAAGAGGTGCTGAAGGCCTGGCCTGATCAGCGCATCCTGATCGTGACCCATGTGCGCGAGCTGATCGCGCAGAACTATGCCGAGATGATCGGCCTTTGGCCTGACGCGCCAGCGGGCATCTATTCGGCGGGTCTGGGTAAGCGCGAGGCGCAGGCGCGCGTCTTGTTCGCAGGCATCCAGTCGATCCATCGCCGGGCCCGCGAAATCGGCCACACCGATCTGGTGCTGATCGACGAGGCCCATCTGATCCCGGGCAAATCAAGCACCATGTATCGGCGTTTTCTCGATGCGCTGAGCGCGATCAACCCGGCGCTGAAGGTAATCGGTCTCACGGCCACGCCGTTTCGGCTCGACAGCGGCATGCTGCATGAAGGCAAGAACGCGATCTTTACGGACATCGCCTACGAAGCCCCGGTCCGCGACCTGATCGATCAGGGCTTTCTAAGCCCGCTTGTTTCAAAGCAGCCCGCCACCCGGCTTGATGTGTCGAAGGTCGGCACCCGCGCTGGTGATTTCATTGCCCGCGACCTGGCGGCGGCGGTCGACCAGGAGGCGACTACCCGGGCGGCTGTCACCGAGATCATCGAGTATGGCAAGGATCGGAAATCCTGGTTGGCCTTCTGTTCGGGTGTCGATCACGCCCGCCATGTCGCTGAGGAATTCGGACGTCAGGGTATCACCTGTCAGACGATTTTCGGGGACACACCCAAGGACGAGCGAGATGCCATCATCGCCGCGTTCAAGCGGGGCGAAATCCGCGCGTTGGCGTCGATGGGCGTGCTGACTACCGGCTTCAACGCCCCGGCCGTCGATCTCATTGCGCTCCTGCGTCCGACGCAATCGGCCGGGCTCTATGTCCAGATGGTCGGTCGAGGCACGCGTCTGGCACCGGGCAAGGAGAACTGCCTCGTTCTGGATTTCGCGGGCAATGTTCGACGCCACGGGCCGATCGATCTCGTGCGTCCGAAACGTCCCGGCAAGAGTGGCGGGGGCGAGGCACCCACAAAGGTCTGCCCCATGTGTGAGAGCATAGTGGCGCTCTCGGCCACCGAATGTCCGGACTGCGGCTATGAATTCCCGGCCCGTGAGGTGAAGATTGCGCCGACCGCAGCCACGCTGCCGGTCCTGTCGCCAAAAGCGTCTCAATGGCTGCAGGTGAGCGGCGTATCCTACACCCGACACGACAAACGCGGCGGGCGGCCGTCGCTCAAGGTCACTTACAGCTGCGGTCTTGCCACCTACAGCGAATGGGTCTGTTTCGAGCATAAGGGCTATGCGCGCCAGAAGGCCGCCGATTGGTGGCGCAAACGTGCACCAGGTCTGCCCGTTCCGCTTAGCGTGAATGAGGCCATTGCGCAGGCAAACCGTCTCACGCGCCCAAGCGAAATCTCGGTCCGTTCATCGGGCCGCTATTTTGAAATCTCCGGCTACAGGTTCGATCCATGCGCCAAATCCACCCCGGCCTCTGCGCCGTCTGCCACCGGGAACCTCGCGGCTTTGGCTGGTTCAACCCGATCTTCCGGATCTCGGACCAGCGAAGGGACGCAAGCCGCAAGCGCCTCTGCTCTCGCGCCTGCCAGGACATCTGCCATGGGAGGAAGGGCATGATCGACCCCACTCCGAACGAGAGCGAGGCCATGAGCGTCGGCGGCCAACAAGGCGGTGAATACCTCGAGAGCATAGGTAAATCCGATTTAACGACGCTGACCGTGACCGAGTGGGACCGCTTCATCGACGCGGTCGTCACCGGATATTGCGACCACCTGCGGGAGCTTGCGGCCAAGGACCGCACGCGGCTCGACGGGATGAGCCCGGAGGTGCCCTTCTGATGGCCGAGACATCCTACATGGCGCGTTTCGGCGCGCGGCTGGTCACCAACGGCTATGCCATTCTGCCGATTGGCCCGGGCACCAAGAAGCCGGGGCGGTTCCAACGAGGGGCCTGGACCGATTATCCAGAATGGAACCGGCATGCAGAGCGCCCCACGACCGAGGTGGAGGTGACGACATGGTCGGCTTGGCCCGAGTGCGGCATCGGGATCGTTGGCGGCTCAGTTGCTGCTGTCGACATCGATATCGTCGAGGATCCCGAATTGGCGCTCCAGATCGAGCAACTTGCGCGCCAACGGCTGGGCGATACGCCCGCCTTGCGCATTGGTCGCGCCCCAAAGCGCATGCTGATTTACCGCACGGCCGCGCCGTTCCGGGGAATCAAGCACCACCCTTTGGAAGTGCTCTGCCTCGGCCAGCAGTTCCTTGCTTATGCCGATCATCCGGACACGTGCGCCCCCTATGTCTGGCCCGAGGAAGGGCTGGCTGATCTCGACATCACCGATCTGCCAGAAATCACCACCGAGACAGCAGCCGCATTCTTGGACGAGGCTTATGCGCTGCTCCCCGAGTCGTTACGGCAGCGAGGATTTTCAGCCATGTCGCCTGCGGCGGAACACCTGCGTAGCCATAACCAGGTCGGTACATTGCCTGCAATCCAGGCGGCGTTGGAATGGTTGCCCAACGTGGAACTCGACTACGACAGCTGGATGCGGATTGGTATGGCCCTCAAGGGCGCGCTCGGTGAAGCCGGTCAAGACCTGTTCACGGATTGGTCAGCGCAGGCTGCGAAGGACGTACCCGCTGCCACAGCCAAGGCGTGGACGAGCTTCAAGCCCGATCGCATCGGTGCAGGAACAATCTATCACCTCGCCATGGAGCGCGGCTGGCAGCCTGACGCATCGCTCCGGCTTGATGGGTCTATGGCCTGCGACGGCAAGCATCCAGCGGCGGGGCTTTTGTCGAGGCTGGATGGTCATCCTGAAGAAGGCGTCGAAACCCCGGCGAGCCCGTCTTTCACTCTGGAGATGCCGGATGGGTTGGTGGGTGATCTGACGGATTACATGCTGTCGACGGCCCGGCGTCCGCAGCCACTCTTGTCGCTCGGGGCAAGCCTCTGTGCGATCGGCGCGCTTATGGGGCGGCAGTATCGGACCGAAAGCAACCTGCGTTCGAACCTGTATGTCGTCGGCATCGCCGACAGCGGATCGGGGAAAAACCACGCCCGCGAGATCATCAACGAGGTCTTCTTCGAGGCGGGACTGGCGCATCATCTCGGTGGCAACAAGATCGCCTCCGGGGCGGGTCTTCTGACCGCGCTGCACCGCCAGCCCGCGATCCTGTTCCAGATCGACGAATTCGGCATGTTCTTGGCGGCGGCAGCTGATCGACGACGCAGTCCGCGCCATATCACCGAAATCCTCGACAACATGACCGAGCTCTACACCGCAGCGGGGGGGATCTTCCTCGGCGCGGAATATGCGAACCGTGATGGTTCGAACGAGCGGCGGGATATCGTCCAGCCCTGTCTTTGCGTCTATGGCACCACGACGCCCTTGCACTTCTGGGGCGCGCTGCAGGGGGCAAATGTGGTCGACGGATCGCTTGCGCGTTTTCTGATTCTGCCGAGCGACGAGGATTACCCTGACGAGAACATCGTCGTTGGGATCCGCCAGGCACCGCCAGCACTGATCCACGGATTGCAGGGCGTGGCCGCTGGGGGTGGGCACCAGAAGGGCAATCTTGCGGGCAAGACGGCCGATCAGAACACGACAGTAAATCCGACCATCGTGCCCATGACCGATGAAGCGAGGGCGCGTTTCAAGGCACTGAGTGCCGAATTGACGGAGGAGTTGCGGGCGGCAGCTGGGACGGCCTTCACCGCAATCCTGGCCCGCATCGGAGAGAACGCGTTGAAGCTGGCGCTGATCGTCGCGGTCGGGCGCGACCCGGCAAAATCCGAGATCGACCTCTCGGCGGCGGACTGGGCTATCGACTTCGTGCGCCATTATGCGCGGCAGACCATGGAAGCCGTCGAGCGACATGTGGCCGACACGGAGACCGAGGCCCACTTGAAACGGCTCAAGGAGGTCATCCGCGCCGCAGGAGCGAACGGGATCACCAAGTCGGAAATCACGCGTGCCTCCCAGTGGCTGAAATCCCGCGACCGCGATGAGATCCTGCTCACCCTGATTGAAACCGGGGACGTCACGACAGGTATGCGCGGATCATCGACGAGGCAGGCCATGGTCTACCGGATGGCCCGCTGGATGGGCTCCTGGCGAGATGCTTCAGGGCGCAAAATCAGTCAGAAGGAACTGTAATGATGCCTAACCATATGAAAGATAGTCCGAAAACCTGTTCTTTCACATTCTTCAATCTTTCAAGAGGATACCTATACCCCTCGCGTGTGTGTGCGCGCGATTAGAAATAGAGGGACACCCTCTATAACTATATAATAATTGAATAATTATATATTATAGAGACTGGACAATGGGTTAGCGGCCCCAATCCTTCACGGGGGGACCTTGAAGACCAAGAACAATTCGCAGTGCGACCCGATCGCCCTGCGCCTGACGTGACCAGACCACCCTTCGGGGCCTGGCGAGACCGCAGCTTTCACCGGCCAGCCCTCTCGCCGAGCCCGGCAAACCGAAGAGGAGGTCGTCATGACCCAAACACAAAACCCGCGCTGCATTCTGGCGCTCGATCTTGGAACCACGACGGGCTGGGCGCTCCGGACCTTCGACGGGCTGATCACCACCGGCACGGCGTCGTTCAAACCTGGACGCTACGATGGCGGTGGCATGCGCTATCTGCGCTTCACCAACTGGCTGACCGAAATGGATCGACTGTCGGGCCCTTGCGCGGCGATCTGGTTTGAGGAAGTCCGTCGGCATGCAGGCACCGACGCGGCCCATGTCTATGGGGGCCTGATGGCGTCGCTGACCAGCTGGGCCGAACTCAGGGGCATTCCATATGAGGGCGTGCCCGTCGGCACCATCAAGCGCTACGCGACCGGCAAGGGTAATGCGCCAAAGCAGGCGATGATCGACGCAGCGCGCGCCCGAGGCTTCAGCCCAGACGACGACAATGAGGCTGACGCCATCGCCATCCTCCACTGGGCTATCGAGACCCAGGGAGGTGCGGTATGAGGTTCACCCCCAAAGGCTCTGGCGGTCAGCGCCGTGACCCCGAGCAGGTCAAGCAGGAAGGCTGGCAAGAACTGGGCGTGCTGGCCGTCAGCATCTACGATCACCGCCTGACCTGGCCCGAACGCGAACTGATCGAACAATTGGGTACGAAGCTCTACGGGCCACGCCCTGCAAGGGAGGTGCGTCATGGCTAATCACATCTGGACTGCTGACGATGTCGCTGATCACTTCGAAGAAGCGTTCCGCACCCTGCGCAAGCTACCGCCGGTGAAGGCCCGTGGGTATTTTAATGCATGGCCGGACATCGTGCGGACCAGCCGCGAGATCGCAGCTATGGAACCGCAACCCATGCGCGTTTGGCCTTCGGCGGCGTCGATCACCCGGCTCGAGCAGACCTTCGACTGGGTGCTCTGGATCGAGGAGGCCGAGCGCAAGCTGGTCTGGTCGCGGGCTGCGCGTGTGCCGTGGAAACAGATCAGTATTGAATTAGGGTGTGATCGTACAACTGCGTGGCGGAGGTGGCAGTTGGCGCTTACCAAGATTGCCTCACGACTGAATGCTTGAGCGAATCCAATGTGTTGCAACACTTTTGTGTTCGACACATGCAACATTTCTGTGCTATCCGTAGGGCATAATGGGGAGAGTGCGTTGGAAAACGGCTCTCCCCGTTTTCGTTGCTGGATGCCCCACTGGCTTCCGGGGTCCAACCTGAAGTCCAGCTGGGGTCCAGGCCGCTAACCCACTGACTTTACGGGTCCTTCCTGGCCGTAAACCTATACGGGCGGGCGAAGCGCGCAATATCGCCAGCGACAGGGCCGGTTTTTTGGGAAGCCACCCCAGCGGGCATCCACCCGCGATCTGCTGAAAACCACAACAAAACAAACTCTTGGAGCCGGGGACGTCCGGTGGCCGCTGGACCCTTGCGGAGTCCAGGCTGGCTGCCGGTGTCCGGAGTCCAGGGGATCCACCCGATTGAGGCGAACTGACCAGCATGACCCTGAGCTTTGCCCCGGACGCAATCGAGACCTGGCCGCTGGCCAAGCTGCAGCCTTACGCGAAAAACGCAAAGATGCATGGCGCGGATCAGGTTGCGAAGATCGCCGCCAGCATGGCGGAGTTCGGCTGGACGGTTCCTTGCCTGGTCGCGGACGACGGCGAGTTGATCGCGGGCCATGGTCGCGTGCTGGCCGCCACGCAGCTCGGGCTGACCGAAGCGCCGGTGATCGTTCTGGGCCATCTGACCGAGGCGCAGCGTCGGGCCTACCGGATCGCCGACAACAAGCTGACGGAACTCGGCACCTGGGACGAGGCGCTGCTATCGACCGAGTTGAACGACCTGCTGGCCGAGGATTACGACCTGTCGCTCATCGGCTTCGATGAAGCTGAACTCGAGGCGCTGTTGGCCGGAGAGGTTGATCCCGAGACTGCGTCCCGAGAGGGTGAGGACGATGTTCCTGAGGCCCCTGAAACTCCGATCAGCCGACCTGGCGATCTTTGGGTGCTTGGCAAGCATCGGCTGCTCTGCGGCGACGCAACCGTTGCCACCGATGTCGAGCGGCTGCTGGGCGACGTGAAGCCGCTCCTGATGGTGACCGATCCGCCCTATGGCGTTGAATACGATCCCGGCTGGCGCAACAAGGCGGGAGCGGCCGCGACCAAGCGCACCGGCAAGGTATTGAATGACAACCGCGCGGATTGGCGCGAGGCCTGGGCGCTGTTTCCGGGTGATGTCGCTTATGTCTGGCATGGCGCGCTGCACGCGACGACGGTTGCGGAGAGCCTCGAGGCCTCCGGTTTCAACATCCGGTCCCAAATCATCTGGGCCAAGGATCGCTTGGTGCTCAGCCGCGGTGATTATCACTGGCAGCACGAACCCTGCCTCTATGCCGTGAAGAAATCCGGCAAGGGTCATTGGGCCGGTGACCGCAAGCAGACAACGCTTTGGCAGATCGCCAACAAGGATCAGGACGCGGAAACCGTGCACGGCACGCAAAAGCCCGTCGAATGCATGCGTCGGCCGATCCTCAACAATTCCAGCCCGGGCCAAGCGGTCTACGAGCCCTTCATGGGATCGGGCACAACGCTGATCGCGGCCGAAACCACGGGCCGGGTCTGCCTCGCGATCGAACTGAACCCGGCCTATGTCGATGTCGCCGTGCAGCGCTGGCAGCAATTCACCGGCCAAGAGGCCGTGCTGGATGAAACTGGCCAGACCTTCGCCGATCTGACGGCGAACCCACGCTGAGGCGATGCATGACCTGGCTTTACCTTCCTCCGGGCGCGCTTCCGGAGCCGGAGACCTGTTCGGTCTCTCGCTCTGTTCCGGTGCAGGCGGGCTGGACCTCGGGCTCACCATCGCCATGCCCGGATATCGAACTGTGGGCCATGTCGAACGGGAAACCTACGCCGCGGCCATTCTCGTGGCGCGGATGGAAGAGGCGGCCCTGGATCGCGCGCCTGTCTGGGACGACGTTGGAACCTTCGACGGCCGCCCGTGGCGCGGCACGGTGGACGTCGTCACTGCGGGCTATCCGTGCCAGCCTTTCTCCGTCGCGGGCAAACGCCGGGGCGCGGACGACCCACGCCACCTCTGGCCGCATATCGCCCGCATCATCGGAGAGGTCGAGCCACCCTTCGTGTTCCTCGAGAATGTCGCCCATCATCTCCGCCTCGGATTTCCCGAAGTCGCCGGAGGACTGGTCGGCATGGGCTACCGCCTTGCGGCGGGCCTCTTCACGGCGGCGGAAGTCGGTGCGCCCCACAAGCGCGAGCGGCTCTTCATCCTCGCGCACCGAGCGGACTGCGAACTGGCCGACCCCGCGCGCCTGCTCTGGGACACGGTCGAGTGGCGGCAACCGGACGGAAATGCTGCGGCTGTGGCCGACGCCACGGGCGAGCGCCAACGAGAACCGGCAAACAAAGCCGACACCGTCGCAATCGGCGGGCAAGCACGGGATGAACCTGGCGACCTCGGCCGCCATGTGGCCGACGCCGCAGACAGACAGCTTTCGGAGCCGGGGCGGTGCCCGGAAAAACGAGAAAGGTCTGGACGGGATGGCCCGGGATTGGCCGACGCCGATGGCGAACGACGGATGCAAGCCGAGCGCGGGCAACCGCAAGACGGCCGATCTGACCCATGCCAGTCGAATGTGGATGACGCCGACGGCGCGGGATCACAAGGACGGTGCGACCACATTGGCGAACACACCGGTGAATGGCCTGCTTGGCCGCCAGGTCCTGGTGACGCCGATGGCTGGGACCGATACCTCCGAGCAGCGCCGAACCTTGAACCCGCTGTTCGTCGAGGCGCTGATGGGCTGGCCCACCGGGTGGACCGGCTTCGCCTCTGTGGCAACGGCGTGGTACCCTTGGTTGCGGCGCATGCGCTCCGAACTCTTGCAGCTGAATTGCTGGCCGATGGATGAGGTGGTGGCATGAAGCAGTCGCGCCTCATGTCGCTGGTGGAGTCCGTCGCTAATGTGATCGTGGGCTACGGCGTCGCCGTCGCTACACAAATTCTGGTCTTCCCGATCTTCGGGCTGCATACGACGCTGGCGCAGAACCTGAAGATGGGCGCGGTGTTCACGGTGGTGAGCGTTGCGCGGTCCTATGTGCTGCGGCGGCTCTTCGAGGAGATCCGGGTGAGAAAGACGAAGCCGCCGCTGACACGGCGACGGCTTCCTCATAGTCGTGACTTCAGCGGTGCGCCGGATCGAAATCAGCGCTCGATACGATAGACCCGTCCGAGTCCTTCGACCTTCTTCGAGGTGATCTCGAGGCCTAGCTTCTTCTTCAGCGCGCCGGACATTGCGCCGCGCACCGTGTGCGACTGCCATCCGGTTGCGGCGGTGATCTCTTCGATGCCCGCGCCTTCGGGCCGCCGCAGGAGATCGATCATGATCTGCTGCTTGGTCTGGCGCGGCGCCGCATCGGTTGTTGTGGGGGTGGAATTCTTGGCCATGGTTGCCTCCGGTCATCAGGGGCGCGGAATGCGACCCTTCTACCGTGACGAGCCCGCGCATGCGGGGCAGGTCTGCGCGTTCGCGCGGTTTAGATAAGGTCTAGGTTCTTCAGGCAGGTTGCCGCATCGATCAGCTGGCTGGTCGGCACCTCGATGGTAATCGTCATGCTGTCGGCATAGGCGCGGACATAAACGCCGCCGTCGTCCATCAGGGCGCTTTCGATTTCGTCGAGGACCGTTGTAATGCGGCTTCGATCGAACTGCTCAGGCAGCTTACGAATGGCAATGCGGATAGTACTGGTTTCCATAGCGCTTACTCCGCGTGCTCGCCTTCCCTGAAGGCGCTGTCGGTGATGCGCTTCAGGAGGCTGGCGTAGTGCTCAAGGGTGCCGAAATGGCCCCAGTTGATCTCGTCGGGATGGGCGTTGAAATGCTCTTCGCTGAGGCTCGACAAGCGCGCCAGCATTTCGTCGATCTCGGCCTTCTTGCCCATAAAGGCATTGAGCGCTGCTTCCTTGCTCCGCGCAGCCTTCTCGGCGCGCAGTTGGTGGCGGGGCGTGGTGAGCGGGTTCAGGCGGGTCATCGTGGCGGCTCCGTGTTGAGTTGCATCGTTTTCGTAGGATCACGTTCGCTCTGGTGCAGAGGCTTATCAACTACATAAGCACATGATTTTAAATGATAATTGGAGCGCGCAATGGAGGGGCTGAGCGAGCGCCAGTATGCCGCCCGCGTCGGCCTTTCACGGGGTGCAATCCAGAAGGCCAAGGCGACGGGGCGGCTGGTTCTGCATGGCGATGGCAGTATTGACGCGGTGGCCAGCGATGCCTTGCGCGCCGAGGCGACCGATCCGTCGAAGACCCGAAAAGCGCCGCAGCCAAAACTCAAACCTGTCCCGGAGGCGGCAGTGTCCGCAGTTGGCGAAACGCTCCGTGAACAGGGATTAGCGGCGCCACAAATCGGCAGCGGCACCACGTTCCTGCAGGCCAAGACGGCGAACGAAGTGCTTAAGGCGCAGGAACGCCGCCTCCGGCTGCAAAAGCTGAAGGGCGAGCTGATCGACCGGGCGCGCGCGCTTTCGCTGGTTTTCCGGCTGGCGCGGCAGGAGCGCGACGTCTGGGTCAACTGGCCCGCGCGGGCGGCGGCGTTGATGGCAGCCGATCTGGAGGTGGAGCCTGCTGCGATGCAGAAAGTTCTGGAGAAACATGTCCGTGCCCAACTCGACGAGCTTGCCGAGGTCAAACCCGATCTCCGGTGATGAAGCCCTCGAGTTCGACGGTGCGCCAGAGATCCTGCGCGCTTGGGGCGCGGGCCTCACGCCCGACCCGGACCTGACGGTTTCAGAATGGGCGGACCGGCACCGGATGCTCTCGGGCCGCGCATCGGCCGAGCCGGGCCGGTATCGCACCGCGCGCACGCCCTACATGGGCGAGATCATGGACCGGCTGTCGCCGGGCGATCCGACACAGCGGATCGTCTTCATGAAGGCGGCGCAGGTCGGCGCGACCGAGGCTGGGAACAACTGGATCGGCTTTGCGATCCACCAGGCGCCGGGCCCAATGCTGGCCGTGCAGCCGACGGTGGAATTGGCGAAACGAAACTCAAGGCAGCGGATCGACCCGCTGATCGACGAGAGCCCGGAACTGCGGGAGCGGGTCAAACCGGCGCGCTCGCGCGACGCGGGCAATACGATGTTGTCGAAGGAATTCGCGGGCGGCATCCTGATTATGACCGGGGCAAACTCGGCCGTGGGGCTGCGCTCGACCCCGGCGCGCTACATCTTCCTCGACGAGGTTGATGCCTATCCGGCCTCGGCCGATGAGGAAGGCGATCCGGTCACACTGGCCGAAGCCCGGTCGCTGACCTTCGCCCATCGGCGCAAGGTGTTCCTGGTCTCGACGCCAACGATCCGGGGGCTGAGCCGGATCGAGCGGGAGTTCGAGGCAAGCGACCAGCGGCGGTACTTCGTCCCATGCCCGCACTGCGGTCAGGAACAATGGCTGAAGTTCGAGCGGTTGCGTTGGCAGAAGGGGCGGCCGGAGACGGCGGAATATCACTGCGAAGGCTGTGACGCGGCAATCGCGGAACATCACAAGACGACAATGCTTGAGAGCGGCGAATGGCGGGCGACCGCCACGGCGGCCGATCCCAACACGGTCGGCTACCACCTCTCCGCGCTCTATTCGCCGATCGGCTGGCTGAGTTGGGAGCGGATCGTGCGCGCATGGGACGCGGCGCAGGGGTCCGACGATGCAATCAAGGCGTTTCGTAACACGATCCTCGGCGAAACATGGGTCGAGACCGGGGAAGCGCCGGACTGGCAGAGGCTCTATGACCAGCGCGAACGCTGGAAACCGGGCAATGTCCTCGCAGGCGGGCTGTTCCTGACCGCTGGGGCCGACGTGCAGAAGGACCGGATCGAGGTCGATGTCTGGGCCTGGGGCCGAGGTCTGGAAAGCTGGCTCGTCGATCACATTGTGATCGAGGGCGGGCCCGACCGGCATGAGGCCTGGGGCGACCTGACAGACCTGCTCGGTCGAACATGGCCGCATGAACGCGGCGCGCATCTGAAGATCGCGCGGCTTGCCATCGACACCGGCTACGAGGCTCCGGCGGTCTATGGCTGGGCACGCGCTCAAGGGTTCGCACAGGTCGCACCCGTGAAAGGCGTCGAAGGGTTCAATCGGGCGAGCCCGGTATCGGGGCCCACTTATGTGGACGCGACCGAGGGCGGCAAACGTCTGCGCCGGGGCGCACGCCTCTGGACCGTGGCGGTCTCGACCTTCAAGGCCGAGACCTATCGCTTCCTGCGACTGGAACGGCCGACCGAGGAGGACATGGCCGACGGGGCGGCGTTTTCGCCCGGCACGGTCCACCTGCCGCATTGGGTCGAGAATGAATGGCTGAAGCAGTTCGTCGCCGAACAGTTGGTGACGGTGCGCACCAAGCGCGGCTTTGCCCGGCTGGAATGGCAGAAGCTGCGGGAACGCAACGAGGCGCTGGACTGCCGCGTCTATGCCCGCGCCGCCGCCTGGATCGCGGGCGCGGACCGCTGGCCCGATGAGAAATGGCGCGACCTTGAGGATCAGCTCGGGGTCGCCGACGCCTCTGCGGATCCCGCGGGGCAGATCAACAGGCAAGCGCAAGCTTCGCAGGGCAAACGCCAATCCGATTGGCTCGGACGGCGTGGAGGATGGTTTTGACATGACCGACTGGACGGAAACCGAGCTGTCGGCGCTGCGCCGAGCCTATGCCAGCGGCACGACCCGGGTCAGCTATGACGGGAAATCCGTGGATTACGGCTCGGCCGACGATCTGCTGGCGCGCATCCGCACTATCGAGCGGTCCCTCGCAGGTACGATGCGGCCTTTGCCGATCGCTGGTCGCGCAGGCTTCTCGCGCGGAGATCGGTGATGTCGGCCAACTGGTTTGACCTTGCGATTGCCACCGTCGCACCGCGCGCAGCGGCTCGGCGCGTACTTGCTCGCCAAGCGTTTGAAACCCTGACGCGTGGCTATGATGGCGCTGCCAAGGGGCGGCGCACGGAAGGCTGGCGCGCGCCCGGAACTTCCGCCGACACCGAAGTCAGCTCGGCCGGGGCGCTCTTGCGGGACCGGATGCGCGATCTGGTGCGTAACAACCCGCATGCGGCCAAGGCCGTGGCGGTGCTGGTGAACAACATTGTTGGTGCGGGCATCATGCCCCGGGCGGCCAGCGGCAACGACAAGCTGGACCGCAAGGTCGATGCACTCTTCGCCCGGTGGTCGGACGCCGCCGACGCCGACGGCCAGCTCGACTTCTACGGTCTGCAGACGCTGATCTGCCGCGAGATGGTCGAGGCCGGGGAGGTGCTGGTACGTCGACGTCTGCGCCGCGCAGCGGATGGCTTGCCCGTCCCGCTGCAATTGCAGGTGCTGGAGGCCGACTTCCTCGACGCGACGAAATCCGGCGCGCTCGGCACAGGACGTCTAGTGCAAGGGATCGAGTTCGACCCGGTCGGCAAGCGCCGGGCATATTGGCTGCATGCCGAGCATCCGGGCGACGCCTATGGGGCGCTGCAGAACGGGTTGCAGAGCCGCCCGGTCCCGGCAAGTGAGATCGCCCATGTTTATGAGAAGCAGCGCACGCAGGCGCGGGGCGTTCCCTGGGGTGCGCCTGTCATACGGTCCCTGCGTGACCTCGACGACTATGAAGTGGCCGAATTGGTCCGCAAGAAGACCGAGGCCTGCGTCACCGCCATCGTGTTCGGCGACGACGAGGCGCAACAGGGCATCGCGCCGTCCGTGGTGGACGCGGATGGCAACCGGGTGGAGCAGTTCGAACCGGGCCTGATCGCCTATGCGCGCGGTGGCAAGGATATCCGCTTCAACCAGCCGTCCGCCACCGGAGGCTATGGCGAATACAAGCGGGCCAGCCTGCACACGATCTCGGCCGGGTTCCGGGTGCCCTACGAGTTGCTGACCGGGGACCTGTCGCAGGTCAACTATTCCTCGATCCGGGCGGGGCTCGTGGAGTTCCGCCGCCAGATCGATGCCGTGCAGTGGCAGCTGTTCATCCCTATGTTTTGCGCGCCGGTCTGGCGCTGGTTCACCGAGGCCGCGTGGGCGGCGGGGCAGATCCCGTCGCCGGATGTACCGGTCGAATGGTCGCCGCCGAAGTTCGAGGCGGTCGATCCGCAGAAGGACGCGATGGCCAACCTGCTGTCGATCCGCTCGGGCACCATGACGTTGGCCGAGGTGATCGCGAAACAGGGCCGCAACCCGGACGCCGTGCTGGCCGAAATCGCCGCGACAAATGCCAAACTCGATGCGCTTGGGCTGGTGCTCGACAGCGATCCGCGCCGCGTCACCAAGACCGGCAGCGCTCAAACAAGCGAACCGGCGAGCGATCCGGCCGACGACTCCGATACGGACCCGGCGCGGCCCGACACCGACCAACAGGACTGACCAACATGGACACGATGATCGAACTACCGGCCCTGCGCCGGTCGGCGGAGCTTGCGCCGAACTCAGCCGATACCGACGCCCGCACCGTTGAGGTGATCTGGTCGGCGGGCGCGCGTGTTCGCCGGTCGACCTTATTCGGCGAGCCCTATGACGAAGAGCTGAGCCTCGACCCGACCCATGTGCGGCTTGATCGTCTGAACGCGGGCGCGCCCTTCCTGAAGGTGCATGAGATCGACACGCTCGACGCCGTGATCGGCTCGGTCGTGCCGGGTTCGGCGCGTATCGAAAACGGTCGCGGCATTGCGCAGGTCAGGATTAGTGAGCGCGCGGACGTCGAACCGATCTGGCGTGACATCCAGGCCGGGCACATCCGCGCGGTCTCCATCGGCTACCAGGTTCACCTCTTCGAGGTCTCGAAACCCGAAGCGGCCCGCGAGCTTTGGCGCGCAGTGGACTGGACGCCCTTCGAGGTCTCCGCCGTGCCCGTTGGCGCGGACCCTGCCGCAGGGTTCCGCGCCCAATCCCCACTTCACGACTGCGTCCTTCATCGCCGGGACGTCTCACCCACCCAAACAGGAGCCATCCCGATGACGGACAAACCCAACGCCCCGGCCGCAGAGGCCAAAGACCAGCCCAGCGACACAGTCGCGACCGAGGACACCACCATGACTGAACCCAAGACGCCTGTGGCCGAACCGAAAGATGGCGCCAGCGAAACCCGCGCGCACCCGAAGCCGCAGAAGGCCGACACTGCGGCCGTACCCGATACCGAAGCCGTCGCGACCCGGGCCCGCGAGACCGAACGCGACCGCGTCTCCACGATCTATGATCTGGCAGGACGTCTGAACCTCGAACGCAGCTTTGCCGAGGATTTAGTCAAGCGCGGGACCGATATCGGCGAAGCCCGCCGTCTGATCCTCGATCAGGTCGCCGCCAAATCCGAGGAAACCCGCACCTTCAGCCAGGTGTCGATCCCGTTGGGTGGCCGTGACGAGCAGATCACCCGCCGGGATGCCGTCGCGAATGCGCTGCTGCACCGCTACAGCCCGACACTCTTCACTCTGGAAGATGCCGCCCGCCAGTATCGCGGCATGACGCTCATGGAACTGGCGCGTGAAAGTCTTGGAAATGCGGGCGTGAACACGCGCGGTCTGTCTCGTGACGAGGTTGCGACGCGGGCGCTGCATTCGACGTCCGATTTCCCGGAGATCCTGTCGGCGGTGACCAACAAAACCCTGCGGCAGGCCTATGATGCCTATCCCCGCACCTTCATGCAGTTCTGCCGCCAGGTGCTGGCCACCGACTTCAAGGCGATGCACCGGGTGCAGCTCGGCGAAGCGCCGCAGCTTCTGGAGGTCGGTGAGAGCGGCGAGTTCAAGCGCGGCACGCTCGGCGAGAGCAAGGAGAGCTACAAGGTCAAGACCTATGGCCGGGTGGTCGCGATTACCCGGCAGACGCTGATCAATGATGATCTGGACGCCTTCACCCGCATCCCGGCAATGTACGGCAACTCCATTGCGCAGCTGGAATCGGACGTGGTCTGGGGTATCATCACCGCCAACCCGGCCATGGCCGATGGCAACGCCCTGTTCCACACCAACCACAAGAACCTCGCAGGGACCGGCGCAGCGCTGGCGGTCGATGCCGTGGGCGCGGCCCGTGCGGCGATGGCCAAGCAGACTGGTCTCGACAAGAAGACGGTGCTGAACGTGCGGCCTGCCTTCCTGATCGTGCCCGCATCGCTCGAACTGAAGGCCGAGCAGATGGTCGCTCAGAACCTGGTGCCCGCAGCGACGTCCAACGTCGTGCCGCAATCGATCCGTACGCTCGCGCCGATCAGCGAGCCCCGGCTCGATGCGGCCAGCGAGACCGCTTGGTATCTGGCGGCCAGTCCGAACCAGATCGACACCATCGAGTACGCTTATCTCGAGGGTCAGCAGGGTGCCTATATCGAGACCCGCAACGGCTTCGACGTCGACGGCGTCGAGATCAAGTGCCGCCTCGACTTCGGTGCAAAGGCCATCGATTGGCGCGGACTCTACAAGAACCCGGGCGCATAAACCGGGCCATCGCTGAAATCTCACCTCCGACGGGCGGTTCAATCGGGCCGCCCGTTCCTGTTTGCAAAGGATCCCGCAATGAAAAACTACGTCCAACCCGGCAACACCATCACCCTGACCGCGCCCTATGCCGTGACATCCGGCGGCGGCCTGCTTGTTGGCTCCATTTTCGGCGTGGCCGCCGGGGATGCCGCTAATGCCGAAACGGTCGAGGCCGCGCTCGTCGGCATTTTCGATCTGAAAAAAGTCGCGTCCCAAGCCTGGTCTGCCGGTGACAAGGTCTATTGGGACAACACCAACAAGGAAGCCACCAAGACCGCCACGGCGAATACGCTGATTGGCGTAGCCACCGAAGCTGTTGCGGGCGGCGCGGGCGACGTGATCGGCCGCGTGCGCCTGAACGCGAGCTTCTGATGACGGCGTTTGCCGCCGTCGTTGATACGCTGTTCGCGGATCCCAACATTGGGCGAGAGGCGATCTATACCTCCGATGGCGGCGCGCCCGTGCTGGTGCGCATCGTCTCCCGGCAGGCGGATGCGATCACCGACTTTGGCGATGCCCGGCTTTGGTCCGAGACTAACCGCCTTGACTTGCGGGTGGCCGAGGTGGCGCACCCGCTTCCCGGCGACCGCTTGGAAATCGACGGCGATGCCTTCCTCATTCAGGGCGAGCCTGTTCGCGATCGCGAGCGGCTGGTCTGGACCGTGGATCTGAGGCCTGCGTGAAACTCAAGCTCGACATCAATCCCGACATCGTGGCCATGATGGCAGCGGAGGTCGCGGCAGGCGAACGCGCGGTGACAGCCGCCATGCGCGAGGCCGGGACCGGGCTCAAGACCGCATGGCGCACCCAGATCACCGGCGCGGGTCTCGGACGGCGGCTCGCCAACTCGATCCGCAACCAGAACTTCCCGAGGTCGGGCGAGAGCCTGGACGCGGCAGCATTGGTTTGGTCCAAGGCTCCGGTTATCGTCGGCGCGCATGACACTGGTCCATTGATCCGCTCGAAGGACGGCTTCTGGCTGGCAATCCCGCTGCCCGCCGCAGGCAGATCGACACGCGGCGGCCGGATCACCCCCGGCGAATGGGAGCGACGGCGCGGGCTGCGTCTGCGCTTCGTCTATCGCCGGAACGGACCGAGCCTGCTGGTTGCGGAGGGGCGGTTGAACACCAAGGGTCAGGCGGTGGTGTCGCGCTCGAAGACCGGGCGAGGAAAGGTCACCGCGCCGATTTTCCTGCTGGTGCCGCAGGTGAAACTGCCGAAGCGGCTGGACCTGGCGCGGGATGCAGACCGAGCATTGGACACCGTGCCGGGGCTGATCGTTGCGAACTGGGTGGAGCGACGTTGAGACTTCGCTCGGTCTAATACGTTCGAACGAGGCTCTTATTAAAGGAAGAGGTTTGTCCGAGCAGGAACATCATCAACATACTTTTGCAAGAGCGGCTGCAAAGCGGCACGGGATGGAATGAAAGCTTCGGCATAATCGAAATCGTGCCAATCAATGTTTGCCCGTGCACCCAGTCGATCCTGATGCATCTTGTCCCGGACTTCTTTCGCACGGCGCAAGTTGGTTTCTAGGTTCGCTGCATTGGTGGGGTCAAATTCCTGGCAGAGAGCTCCAATCCAGTCGTTCGGATTGACGCGAACGCCGGTGGAGCCGTCATCGCCAACTCCTACGAGGTGATGGACAGACCCTAAGCCCTCGCAAACGGAGAAGACACCAACGCTGAACTCAAAATTCATAATCTGGCAATATGGCTCAAAGAGTACTGACTTTCCCGACAACCGCTCACCATGCGGAACGATTAGACCGGCCTTCATCTCAAGACCGACAAATATATGCTTGAGGTTGGAAACCAGCCTTCGCCTAACGTCTTGGTGAATGCCGGCAGGAACAGCATTCATGAGCCACGGCACCCAATCCGCCGAAGTTGAGAGAGCATGAAAGCCTCCCGGTTCTTCAGGATACTCATCCAAGTAGAACACTACGCCGCACCTCGCCTATCTATCAGTCAACGACCTCATTGAAGCCACAATAAGCGTATTGCCTCAATAACATAAAGAACGGAATGAATGCCCACCCCCCGCGAAACCATCCTCGCCGCGCTACACGCGCTGCTTTCGGCGCTGCCCGCCACCGCCCTGCGCGGCGAGGTGCTGCCTGAGCGCGTGCCCGCTGAGGGGCTGCTGATCCTGCGCGATGGCGAGCCGGGGGAGCCGGAGGTCACGTTGTCGCCGCTGCGCTACCACTACCAGCACCGCGCGGAGATCGAGGCGGTCGTGCAGGGCACTGGCCGCGACGCCACTTTCGACACTCTGACCGCCAGCATTGGCGTGGCGCTCGCCGCCGACCGCACCCTGGGCGGCCTCTGCGACTGGGTCGAGGCAGAAGCGCCACGCCCGGTCGATCTGCCGGTTGAGGGCGCGGCCAGCCTGAAGGCAGCCGTCATTCCGGTGTTGCTGCACTATTCAACGGCCGACCCGCTCGGCTGATCCCGACAATCCGAGGAGAACACGATGGCACGAGCCCAAGGGGCGCGGGCGCAGATGGCGCTTGCGTTCGAAACGACCTATGGAACGCCGCCGGTGGGTGGCTTCACAAAAATGCCCTTTGCCAGCACCTCGCTCGGTGCAGAGCAGCCGCTGCTCAATTCGGAACTGCTGGGTTACGGCCGTGATCCGCTAGCACCAATCAAGGACGCGGTTACGGCGGACGGCGATGTTGTCTTGCCACTGGACGCCGAGGCCTTCGGGTTCTGGTTGAAGGCGGCCTTTGGTGACCCGACCACGACCGGCACCGGCCCCTGGACACATGAATTCCAGTCAGGGTCCTGGACGCTGCCCAGCATGTCCATCGAGACAGGCATGCCCGAGGTGCCGCGCTACGCGATGTATTCCGGATGCGTGCTCGACCAGATCAATTGGCAGATGCAGCGATCTGGTCTGCTGACCGCAACGGCCCGACTGGTGGCGCAGGGCGAGACTGTCGGCACGACAACCAGCGCCGGGACACCCGCCGCGCTCGAGTTGAAGCGCTTCGGCCATTTCAACGGGGCGATCACGCGGAATGGCTCCGCCCTCGGCAATGTGGTTTCAGCCGACATCACCTACGCCAACAACCTCGACCGGATCGAAACCATTCGCTCGGACGGCCGCATCGACGGCGCAGACCCCTCCATCGCCGCGCTGACCGGTTCCATCGAGGTGCGCTTCGCTGATCAGACGCTGGTGACACAGGCGATCAACGGCGATCCCTGCGAGTTGGAATTCGCCTATGTGCTGCCCTCCGGCGAAAGCTTCACCTTCACCGTGCACGCCGTCTACCTGCCGCGGCCCCGGATCGAGATTTCCGGACCGCAGGGCGTGCAGGCGACCTTTGACTGGCAGGCCGCACGCGACAGCACGGTCGGCCGGATGTGCACCGCAACCCTGATCAACGATATTGAGGTATATTGATGCTGACGCTCGATCTGACGAACCAACCGCGCTGGCATGACCTTGCGCCCGGCGTGCGTTTGCAGCTGCGCCCGCTGACCACGGCGCTGATGGTTGCAACGCGCTGCGATCCGGCCGTCGAGGCGGTTCCTGAGGATGTTTCCGACGAGGAACGCGCTGTTGCCTTCGCCAAGGCGCTGGCGCGCCGGGCAGTTCTCGCTTGGGAGGGCATCGGCGACGCAGATGGCAATCCCATCGACCCCAGTCCCGAGGCCGTCGACGCGCTTCTCGATATCTGGCCGATCTTCGAGGCCTTCCAGCTGACCTACGTTTCCAAAGGCCTGCTGTTAGAACAGGAAAAAAACGTCTCCGCGCCCTTGCCGAGTGGTCCTTCGGCGGGGGCGACCGATACTGTCAAGCCTGCGCTGAAGCGTGCGAAGACTGCCCGGCGCGGCTGAACCGACCGGTCACCGTTGAAGGCTGGCAGGTCTGGGACCTCGTCGGCCGTCTCGGCGGCCAGCTGCGTGTGCTTCCCGGCGCGGTTGTCGGCTGGGACATGTCGGCGGCGCTGGCGCTGGCCGATGCACTCGGCGTGCCACCTGCCGCAGCAGCTGAACTGTTGCCCGTCATCGAAGCGGTGATGGTCGCCAAACTTAACGAACAGATGGATCATTCCAATGGCTGAGAAGCGCGTTTCTGTCCGCCTTGCTGCGGTAGGCGGCCGACAGGTACGTGCCGAGTTGGAAGGTGTCGGCGAAGCCGGTGCACGTGGGTTCGGGCGGCTCAGCCGGGAGATGGAGGCGGCCAACACCCGGCTCGCGGCGTTTTCCCGCCGTGTCGGAGTGGCTGCCGCTGCCGTCGTGGCCGCCGCTGCCGCCGCTGGCGTGGCCATGGTCCGCTCGGGGCTTCAAGCCGTCGACGCGCAGGCCAAGCTCGCGCAGTCGCTTGGCACGACGGTCGCCTCGATCCAGACCCTCGAACGTGCGGGTGAGCTGGCCGGTGTTTCCATGTCGGGCATCGAGCAGGCGACAAAGGATCTGACACGCCGCCTCAGCCAGGCCGCCGCCGGGACTGGACCCGCTGCCGATGCGCTGGAGCGGCTCGGGCTGTCGGCTGCCGACCTGATTTCCCTGCCTCTGGATCAGCGAGTGGGGGCGATCAACGCCGCCATCGAGAGCTTCGTGCCCGCCGCAGAACGCGCCGCCGTCGCGGGCCAGCTTTTCGGCGAGGAAGGCTCTATCGCAATGTCGCGCATCGACACCGCGACATTGCGCCAGGCGACAGAGGATGTTCTGGCCTTCGGCGTCGTCGTGTCGGAGCAGGATGCCGACCAGATCGAGCGGACGAACGACGCCATCTCAAGGCTGGGGCTGATCTGGCGCGGGCTGTCGAACCAGCTGGCGGTCGCTGCGGCACCCGCGCTGGAAGCGGTCGCGAATGCCATGGCGGCCGTGGCCAGCCGCACCGGGCCACTCGGCATCGCGATCCGAGGCCTTTTCGACAACATCGGCCGTCTGACCACCTATGCCACCACGTTTGTGGCTTTTCTTGCAGGGCGTTGGGTCGCCGGTATGGCAGCCGCAGCGCTGTCGGTCCGTGGGCTCGCGACCGCGCTGGTCTTGCTGCGCGGCGCACTGATCCGCACCGGCATCGGGGCGCTGATCGTCGGTGCGGGTGAGCTCGTCTACCAGTTCACCCGCCTTGTGTCGGGCGCAGGCGGATTTGGTGAGGCGATGTCGCTCCTGAAGGACCTTGCGGTCGAAGTCTGGGAGCGGATCAGGATGGGCGCGGCGGCGACGGGAGCGGCCGCAATGGCGATGTTCTTTGACCTGAAGGCCGATGCCGCCTCCGGCATGCAGAGCGCCATCGAGAGCGTCGTGGCTTTCGGCAACACGGCCGCGAATACGTTTGATGGGGCCTACGAGGCGATCAAGGCGATCTGGGGACTGCTCCCGGCGGCCATTGGCGATCTGGTGTTTCAGGCGGCCAACAGCCTGATCGACGGTGTCGAGGCAATGCTGAATGGCGTCGTTTCGCGCATCAACACATTCATCGGCGGGATCAATCAGGGGCTCGAAGCGCTCGGGTCCGAGCGGCGCATCTCGATCATCCCCGATCTTGAGCTGGGCCAGATCGAGAACCGCTTTGAAGGTGCAGCGACTGCCGCGACCACCGCAGCGCAATCCGCCTTCGACCGCGCTTTTGCGGACAATCCGCTCACGGCCCCCGATCTTGGGCTTACTGCAGCGGCCAATACCGCCCTTGCCACAGCCAATACCTATCGCGGTGCCGCGCAGGATTTGGCCGAAGGCGCGCGTGCGCCACTCGCCAGCTGGCAGGCCCTGCGTGACGCGGTGCAGGGCAGTAATGAGGGTGGCGCAGACGCGCTGACCGAAGCAACGGACGCGGCTGAGCGACTGGAGACCACCCTTGGCGATGCCGGACGGGCGGCCACTGGTGCCGGTGCTGCGGCCGGGGCTGCTGCCGCTGCTGCCGAACCAAACACCGAAGCCGCCGTCACCGGCTGGCAGGCAGTCACCGCAGCGCTCAGCGACTATGCCAGCAAGGCACGCGAGATTGGCGGGGACATCGGCCAAGCGCTGGTTGGTGCATTTCAGTCGGCTGAGAACGCCGTCGGCGAGTTCGTGAAGACCGGCAAGCTGGATTTCCGCGACCTCGTCACCTCGCTGCTGGCTGACCTTGCGAAGCTGGCGGCGCGCCGGTTCATCCTGGGGCCGGTCGCTAACGCGCTCTCTGGCGCGCTCGGCGGTGCGGGCGGGATCTTCGCCAATATCCTGCACGCAGGCGGAATGGTCGGAGCCTCCTCGCCAGGCCGATTGTTTCCGGCCATGGCCTTCGCGGCAGCGCCTCGCATGCATTCCGGCGGCGTTGCCGGGCTGCGCCACGACGAGGTTCCTGCGATCCTGCAGCGTGGCGAACGCGTGCTGTCGCGGCGTGAGGCGCAATCGTATGGTGGAGGCGGCGGTGTGAACGTCACCATCATGGCCCGTGACGCAGAGAGCTTCCGGCAATCGAGGACGCAGGTCGCGGCGGACATTGCCCGCGCCGTGTCCCTCGGGCGGAGGGGCATGTGATGGCGTTTCATGAGGTCCGGTTTCCTGACAATATCAGCCGGGGCGCACGCGGCGGGCCGGAACGCCGCACCCAGATCGTCGAACTGGCCAGCGGCGACGAGGAACGCAATGCCAGCTGGGCCAATTCCCGACGCCGCTACGATGTGGCTTACGGCATCCGCCGCGCTGATGATCTTGCGGCGGTCGTGGCCTTCTTTGAAGCACGAAACGGGCGGCTGCATGGCTTCCGATTCAAGGACTGGGGCGACCACAAGTCCTGTTTAACCTCGGGCACACCATCTCCCACCGATCAGGTGATTGGCACTGGCGACGGCACGATGACCGCCTTCCAGCTCGTGAAGCGCTACATTTCCGGCGTGCAATCCTGGACGCGCGCCATCGCGAAGCCGGTGGCAGGAACCGTGCGGATCGCGCTTGGTGGGGTGGAGCAGCTCTCCGGCTGGTCGGTCGATGCTACGACCGGCGTTATCATCTTCAACACCGCGCCGGGTTCCAGCGTCGCGATTACCGCAGGCTTCGAGTTCGACGTGCCGGTCCGCTTCGACACCGACGCGCTCGACGTGACGCTCGATCTTGAGCGGCTGGGCTCGATCACATCCATCCCACTTATGGAACTCCGAAGATGAAAAGCATCAACCCCGATCTGCAAGCGCATCTGGACGACGGGACAACAACGCTCGCTTGGTGCTGGCGGATCATCCGTGCCGACGGCGTCACCTTCGGCTTCACTGACCACGACCGGACGCTGACGTTCGACGGCACGAACTTCGAGCCGGAAAGCGGGTTGACGGCGTCAGAGGTGCGCTCTGGCTCCGACCTGTCGGTCGATGCACAGGACGCAGAGGGCGTACTGACCTCCGACCGGATCACCGAGACCGATATCCTCGACGGCCGCTGGGACAACGCCGAGGTCGAGGTCTGGCGGGTAAACTGGGCCGAGACCAGCCAGCGCGTCCTGATGCGGCGCGGGGCCATCGGCCAGATCCGGCGCGGGCGACTGGCCTTCGTGGCCGAGGTTCGGTCAGTGGCTCACGTGCTTGGGCAGACGGTGGGACGGACCTTCCAGGCGACCTGCGATGCCGCACTCGGCGACGCCCGTTGCGGCATCGATCTGGAGAACTCCGCGTTCAGGGGCATAGGTGGCGTCATTGATCTCCTGCGCGACCGGGCCTTCACCGCATCTGGGCTCGGCAGTTTTACCTCCGGCTGGTTCACCTTCGGCACGGTCGAATGGACCGGTGGCGCAAATGTGGGGCGGCAGGCAGAGATCATCGCACATGACCTAACTGACGGCATCGCAGTGCTGACGCTGCTCGAAGCACCAGTGCGATCTATCGCGGGCGGTGATGCTTTCACCATTCGCGCAGGCTGCGACAAGCGTATCGAGACCTGCAGCGCCAAGTTCGCCAATACCGTCAATTTCCGGGGTTTCCCGCACATCCCCGGCCAAGATGCGGTTCTCCGCTATGCCACCAAGGATGGCGGGCACGAGGGGTCCGTGCTTTGACCTCTGCTGATCCCGCACGCGTCATCACCATCGCGCGGTCATGGCTCGGCACGCCATACCACGACCAGGCCAGCCTCAATGGCGTCGGCTGCGACTGCCTCGGGCTCGCCCGGGGCGTCTGGCGCGAAGTCGTTGGGCCAGAGCCGTTCCCGATCCCGCCCTACAGCCGGGATTGGGGCGAGACCGGCCCGCACGAAGTTCTGGCCGAGGGAGCTCGGCGCATGATGCCGGAAATCGCACCCTCTGACGTCGCACCGGGCGCGCTGGTCCTGTTCCGCATGAAGCCGCGCGCCATTGCCAAGCATGTTGGGATCCTCACCGGTCCCGACACCTTCCTCCACGCTTACGAGCGTCTCGGCGTAACCGAGGAACCGCTCACTGCATCCTGGCGGCGGCGCATCGCCTTCGCCTTCCTATTTCCACAACGCTGAGATCCCCCCATGGCTACCCTCGTTCTCGGTGCCGCTGGTGCTGCCATTGGCGGCAGCATTGGTGGCGCTATCCTCGGCGTCAGCGCTGCCACCATCGGTGGCTTCATTGGCTCCACCATTGGCTCGGTCGTGGACAGCTGGATCATCTCGTCGCTCGCGCCAACCCAGCGGATCGAAGGCGCGCGGCTGGACAATCTGCGCATCACCTCAGCCACCGAAGGTGCGGTAATCCCGCGCCTCTATGGCCGCATGCGGATCGGTGGCAACATCATCTGGGCAACGGACTTCCGCGAGGAGACAAAGACCACCACGCAAGGCGGCGGCAAGGGCGGCGGGGGTGGCGGCAAGGTCAAGACTACCGAATACTTCTACTATGCGTCCTTCGCGGTTGCGCTCTGCGAGGGTCCAATCACCGGCATTGGGCGCATCTGGGCCGACGGCAAGCTGCTGGACACCGCCGGGATTACATGGCGCTGGTATCCAGGCGATGAGAGCCAGGCGGCCGATCCGTTCATCACGGCCAAGATGGGCGCGCCCAACACGCCTGCCTATCGCGGCACCGCCTATGTCGTTTTCGAGGACATGCCGCTCGGCAACTATGGCAACCGTATCCCGCAACTGAGTTTTGAGGTTTTCCGCCCGCTCGCCGATCCGGACACCGCGGAGGGTCTGACGCAGGCGGTGACAATGATCCCGGCATCCGGGGAGTTCGCCTATGCCACGCAGGGCATCCGGAAGGGCAGCGGCGGGTCGTCTGAGCCCGAGAACCTCAACGCGCTGACCGACACCGCTGACATGGTGGTAGCACTGGACCGGCTGCAGGCCATGGCACCGAAAGTCGAGAGCGTGTCGCTGGTCGTGGCCTGGTTCGGCGATGATCTGCGCGCGGGATCGTGCAAGGTGCGGCCCGGGGTCGAGGTGACCGCCAAGACCACAACGCCGTCGGCATGGTCCGTGAATGGCGTCAGCCGGGCCAATGCCTTTCTGGTCAGCCGCGATGATCAGGATCGCCCGGTCTATGGTGGCACGCCCGCCGATTTCGCCGTGGTGCAGGCAATTCAGGAGATGAAGGCGCGTGGACTGCGCGTCACCTTCTATCCGTTCATCCTGATGGACGTGCCGCCGGGCAACACCCTGCCGAATCCATATTCCGACAACGCCGCCGAGACAGGCCAGCCCGCCTTTCCTTGGCGGGGGCGGATCACCTGTTCTCCGGCCGCTGGTTACACCGGGACCGTGGACAAGACCGCCACGGCCGCAAGCCAGGTCGCGGCGCTGTTCGGCGCGGCCGCGCCCGCCAGCTTCAATGTTTCAGGTCAGTTTGTCTCGTGGACTGGCGCTGCGAACGACTGGGGCCTGCGCCGAATGGTGCTGCACTACGCCCACCTTTGCGCCACGGCGGGCGGGGTCGACGCCTTCCTCACCGGGACCGAGATGCCAGGGCTGACGACGATCCGCTCGGGCGCATCCACCTATCCGGCCGTGCAGGCCTATCGGGATCTTCTCGCCGATGTCCGCTCGATCCTCGGGTCCGGATCAAAGATCGGCTACGCCGCCGACTGGAGCGAGTATTTCGGGCACCAGCCAAGCGATGGAAGCGGCGACGTGTTCTTTCATCTCGATCCGCTCTGGGCCGATCCGGAGATCGATTTCATCGGCATCGACAACTACATGCCGCTCTCGGACTGGCGCGACGGGTTCGAGCATGCAGATGCTGCCGAGGGTTGGCCCGCGATCTACGACCGCGCCTACCTGCAGGGGAACATTGCGGGTGGGGAAGGCTTCGACTGGTTCTATGCAAGTGCAGCCGACCGCTCCGCGCAGGTACGTACCCCGATCACCGATGGCGCCGCCAGCAAGCCGTGGGTGTTCCGCTACAAGGATCTGCGCGCCTGGTGGTCGAACGCGCATTACAACCGCCCGGGCGGGGTGGAGAGCGGGACACCCACGGCATGGGTGCCGCAGTCGAAGCCAATCTGGTTCACCGAGCTCGGTTGTCCCGCCATCGACCGCGGGACGAACCAGCCGAACGTGTTCTTCGACCCGAAGTCATCCGAGAGCTTCACGCCGCATTTCTCGCGGGGTTGGCGCGACGACGCCATCCAGCGCGCCTATCTCGAGGCGACATATCTCTGGTGGGGCGAGGCTGCGAACAACCCGGTGTCTGCCGTTTACGGCGACCGCATGGTTCATGTCCCGGAATGCGCCGCCTGGACCTGGGACGCGCGGCCCTATCCCTTTTTCCCTGCGCTGACCGACGTCTGGACGGACGGCGCGAACTGGCGGCTCGGCCACTGGTTGACCGGGCGGCTCGGCGCGGTCTCGCTAGCGGCGCTCGTCCGCCACCTCTGCATGCGGGCGGGAATGCCAGAAGCCCGGATCGACGTCACCGGCCTTTGGGGCGCGCTCGAAGGTTATGCGATTGGCGCACTGGAATCCCCGCGAGCGTCCATCACAACGCTGTCGCGGCACTTCGGTTTCGACGCGGTGGAGACCGAGGGCATGATCCGTTTCGTGATGCGTGGCCGGGCGTCCATCATCAGCATCGCACATGACGATCTGGTTGCGGCCCGCGAGGGCGACCTACTGGAACTGACCCGCGCGCAGGAGACGGAACTGCCACAGGCCCTGAAATGGCAGGTGGCGCGGGCCGACGAGGACTACGACGCCGCCCTCGTCGAGGCGCGCCGGATCGCAGTGGATACGACCCGCATCGCCTCGGAAAGCTTCCCCATGGCGGTCCCGCCTGAGGAAGCTGAACGGCGCTGCCGCCGCGCGCTGATGGAAGCATGGACCGGGCGGGAGACGGCAGCGTTTCGTTTGCCGCCGTCGCGACTGGCGCTTGATCCGGCCGATGTCGTCACGCTCGCCCATGACGAGCGGCACGTCCCGTTGCGGCTCGTCTCCATTGCGGATGCCGAGGCACGCGGGATCGAAGCGGTCCGTCAGGATCGGGAAGCCCACGACCTTCCGCCCGGATCGCCAAGACCGTCCTCACTCTCGAAGGCCGTAGTGTTCGGCGCACCCGAGGCAGTGTTGCTGGATCTGCCACAACTGACCGAGGATCAGCCTGCGCATCGGCCGCTCATCGCTGGCCATGCCGTTCCCTGGCCGGGGGAGATGGCGGTGTTTCGCAGCCCGTCGTCCGACGGGTTCGAATTGCTGACGACATTTGGCAGGCGTGCCCGGATCGGCGCTCTAGTCTCGGATTTCTATGCTGGTCCCACATCACGGTTCGATCTCGGCAATTCGCTGCAGATCGATCTGCTGATGGGCACACTGGAAAGCATCACCGACCTGACCCTGTTCGGTGGGGCCAATGTGCTGGCCATCGAGAGCGCGCCCGGCACTTGGGAAATCGTGCAGGCGAGCGCAGCCGAGTTGATCGCGCCGGGCCGTTATAGGCTGTCGCGGCTCCTGCGAGGACAGCGCGGCACGGAAGCGGCTATGGCCAATCCGGCTCCTGCAGGCGCACGGGTCGTAGTTCTCGACGAAGCTCTGGCATCACTACCAATCGCCGAGGCCGATCTCGGGCTTCCCTGGAACTGGCGCGTCGGTCCCGCAAGCCGGTCTGTCAGCGACGAGACCTATGTCGCCGCCTCCTTCACACCGGTTGGCGTGGGTCTGCGGCCGTTCTCCGTCGCCCATGTCCAGCAGCCGTGGCGTCGCCCCCGCACGCCCGGTGATCTGACCATCCGCTGGACGCGCCGGTCCCGAGCGCTTTCTGCCGACAGCTGGGGCGCAGTTGAGGTGCCTCTAACCGAGGAACTGGAAGCCTACGAGGTCGAGATCCTCGATGGCAGCACGGTGAAGCGGGTGCTGAGTGCGCCCACAACAAGCGCGATCTACACGGCCGCCCAGCAAACCACCGATTGGGGCGCGCCGTTCGGGCCCGGCGACACGCTGACAGTCCGCATCTCCCAGCTCTCCGCCCTGATCGGGCGGGGTGCGGCCAAAACCGTCACGCTCACATTCTGAAGGCCATCTCATGTCCGATGCCACGACCAAACTGCTGCTGCCCTACATTCTGGCGGCGCAGGCCCAGAAGCATGTCACCCACAACGAGTCATTGCGGCTCCTCGACGGGCTCGTGCAGCTCTCCGTTCTCGACCGCGACCTGACCGCGCCGCCCGGCAGCCCTGCCGATGGCGACCGCCATATCGTGGCGAGCGGCGGGACCAGTGACTGGACGGGGTGGGACCTGAACGTGGCGCTGTTCACAGATGGGACCTGGCTGCGCCTGCCGCCCCGGGCGGGCTGGCGTGCATGGGTTGAGAACGAGGGGCTGCTGCTGGTCTACGATGGCGCGGGTTGGATTGGCACCACGCCGGCAGATCTGCAGAACCTCGCACTGCTTGGGCTGGGGACCACCGCCGACGCCGCCAACCCATTTTCGGCCAAGCTGAATGCTGCGCTCTGGACCGCGAAGACTGTGGCAGAAGGCGGGACCGGCGATCTTTTCTACACCATGAATAAGGAGGCTGCGGGCGACGACCTCGGTCTGACTTTGCAGACCAACTTCGTGACAAAGGCACTGGTGGGACTGTTCGGGTCCGACAGGTTCCGGGTCGCGGTCTCGGCCGATGGCAGCACCTTCTTCGACGGTCTGAGCGTCGACAACGCCAATGGCATCATCGACCAGCCGCAGCTGCCCCGCTTCAAGGTCTACACCAACTACGACAACTATGTGGGCGTCGGGACCTGGACGAAGATCGGCCTGAACAACACCGACTACAATGACCAGGGGGCCTTCGACGTGGCGAACAACCACTTCGTGGCGCCCGTCGACGGTACCTACCTCTTCGGCGCGACGCTGCTTTACAAGATCAACGCCAGCGCCACGGCCCGCATGCGCGGGCGGCTTGTCCTGAACGGCACAACCGAAATCCGCGGCTCCCTCGGCGAAATCTCCGCCACCCACCTCTCGCTTGCCACCGCGATCTGGCTGCAGACCATGGTGCCGCTGAACGCAAGCGATACCGTCGAGCTGCAGGGGTATTTCCGAGTCGCGGACGGCTACTTCGCCGCCGACCACACGTCCTTCTGGGGCTGCAAGGTCGGTTGAGCGGCGGGAGGAGGATTCGATGACACCACCCCGATCTGATCAGGGCTTTGTCCGCATGCCCGATGCCGAGTTTGAGGCAATGTTGGCACGCGCTGCAGAGAAAGGCGCCAAGCGCGCGCTCGCCGATGTCGGCCTCGATGGAGAAGAGGCGGCACTCGACATCCGCGACCTGCGATCCTTGCTCGACTGCATCCGGCTGGTACGCCGCACCGCGATGCAGACGGCCGTCCGCATGATCACCACAGGCGTGATGCTGGCTCTGCTGGCCGGGATCGCGATCAAACTCAAGATATTTGGCGGCGGCCCGTAGCCGTTCACCATTCCCATTCATCCGCCCAACCGACCCGCCCTTGTGGCGGGTTTTTCGTTTCTGGAGGACACTATGACCACGACCTTTTACGACCATTGGCGCGACGCGCCGGAAAGCGACTGGCGCTGGCCCAACTTCTCACCCGCCGAAATCGCCTGCCGCGGCACCGGCAAGTTGCTGATCAACGAACCTGCACTGGACAAGCTGCAGGCGTTGCGGGACCGGCTGGGCAAGCCGCTGATCGTCCGCTCGGCGTATCGAAGCCCGGAGCACAACCGCGCCGTTGGAGGCGCGACGCGTTCCAAGCACATGGACGGCGCGGCCTTCGACATCGCCATGTCAAACCATGACCCGGTGACGTTCGAGGCGGCGGCGCGAGCAGTCGGCTTTCTTGGGTTCGGGTTCTATCCGCGCTCGGGGTTCATGCATGTCGATCTTGGCCCGGTGCGGCAGTGGGGTGAGCGCTTCCCGGTCCGCGCGACAGCCTTTACTGAGGAAACTCAGCCAGCGCGCGAGGTATTGGCTCAGAGCCGCACTATGAAGGGCGGCGGGGCTGCTGGTGTTGCGACGCTAGGAGCGGCAGGTGTCGAGGTCGCGCAGAATGTCCTGGCTGACACGCAGGCCGCCGTACTGCCGCTGGTGCCCTACCTCGACACACTCCGATGGGTGTTCATCGCCGTGGCGCTCGGAGGGATCGCGGTCGCCATCTATGCCCGGGTTGATGATTGGAAACGGGGGAAGAGATGATCGCGACCATTTTCGGCGGGATCGCCGCCAGCCCATCGGCGCGGGCCGCTTTGCGCTATGGAGCTATGGCTGTCGTTATCGTCCTGTTTCTGCTTTCGATCCGCCGTTCTGGCGAGCACGTCGGGCGGATTGCTGAACGTCTCGAAACCACGGAGAAGGCCAATGAAATCCAACGCCGGATGCTGCAGGCTGCGGCTCGCCGTCCTCGTGATCGGGGCGAGTTGGTTGACCGGCTGCGCGACGGAGGGTTTTGAAGCGAACGGCTTGGCAGCATGTCCGCCGGTGGTGGAATACAGCAGGGAGCTCGAGGCGCAGGCGGCCGAGGAGTTAGCGTTGCTGCCTGATGGATCGGCCCTCGTCGAGATGATGGGGGATTACGCTGTCATGCGGGAGCAGGCGCGGGTGTGCAGTTGGTCGGCACCTTAAGTGCAAAAGAACACGTTCAAATAGTGCTTCCTTGCAGCTTGTAAGCTTTCTGCAAGGCGATCAAGGCGTTAGCGCTGACGCGCTTGACCTCAAACTTTGCGATGGGACTGCCGATCGCGAACGCGTGAATTTCTTATTTCGGTGGCCCGGTAGCACCGACTTCGCTCGGACCCGCCTCCCAATCCGCATAGCTTGATCCGTTGGGCAGCTTCCAAAGAATTCGGCCGTTTGCGCTCGCTCCGATCACGGCTGCCGCAGCGGCTGAAACTGATGAAAAACTATAATTGCTGGTAAACAGGAGAAACTTTCCGTCTTCACGCAACACGCCCTTTTCAACCAGCGTGGAGCGCAAAGTCGTGGTTCCTCTGGGGATTGTGGATGTCGTTCGAAGCCGCGCTTTTGACCCCGCTTGAACGATGAAATCTCCAGACGGGCCGACCACCATTTCTGCTGAAAAGCCTTCGCCACGGAAAAAGAACTTTGGGCTTTCGCTCGGTTCAGGCTGTGGCATGCTCTCTTTTGTTGGTGTCAATTGCGGGGCACGCCCACGCATCTCGCGAAACACATCCCAGCCGAGAGCGCCGACCAGTGTCTTCGTCTGATCGACAAATTCGTCCATGGCCGCTCGATCAGGAAGCGGTAGCTTCCCGGCATCGTTGGACGGCATTCTGGTATTGGGGAGGGTCCAGCGAGGATTGCTCCCAGCGCTACGGATCAAACATGCTTCCACGTAGCGAGCATGGCTCTTGGTTAGGTTCTCATCTTTGCTTATCAGGACAACCGTATCTGTCCAAAAACCTTTGGCATCTCGCCCGCTTTCATTCGAGTTGTGAGTGGATAGCCTGCCACCAATACCCTCAGACTCACCGATATAGGCGAGTTGCTGATCAGCCTGATTGTCATCGGCGCCGATCAAGATATAGACGCCTGGCCGCTCAATCTCAGGGAAAGCCTCGCGAACACGGCGCAGTTGGTTGCGGCGGAAGGCGATTGCCTGGATCGTTGACATCGAGATTTGCGCTACCCGAATCCCGTTCGGATCGCCGTCAAGGAGGAAGATGTTGATCGAGCGGGGTTTCATCACGCCGCACGACCGACGATATCCATCAGCTTCGCGTAATCGGTGACGACTTCATATTTCACTTTATCTTGCGAAATCTTCTGACTGATTTCATCAAAGAACTTTCTGGCGCACTCGATCTTCGTCTTCTCAATCTCGCGCAGTTTCATCGTCGACATTGAACCTTTGGTTTCAGCCACGAAATAGATATGCTTCACGCCCCCGTCCTTGAAAGAGATCGCCCAATCTGGGTTATAATCTCCAACCGGCGTGGGAATGAGGAAACCACGAGGAAGCTTGGCGTATACGACCACTTCTGTGCTTGTGTCCAAGTCTGTTACAAACCGCTTTTCGACATCTGAGTCGGTTACCACATAATCGTAGACATGATTTTTCAGCTTGGCACTTGCGCGCGAGAAATCCTGACCACTCTGATTGGCGGTGAAGATATCGACGTCGTACCGGTCAGCGACCTCGTCATAGTTCAGACGCTCGATGATCATCGTCGCTTTTTGCTCGGCAATAATTCGCGATGCTTCTGCGATGAAGTGCTCTGGATTCTGCTGAAACTGAGCAAAGACACTGGCTTCAAGGCCTGAAAGGATTGACGCGGTAGTTTGACGCGTGAGTTGGGAATTTTCTGCGATCTTGCCGACCAAGTCATATTTCACCCGGGAGTACACCGAGCCACCATGTTGGGTGGAAGTGGTGGTAACTGCGAAGCCGTCGCCAGCCTTCAACTGGTCGTCAGTAATCCCATCGGTCTGAACGCCTGCCTGAACTGTATACTGAAGTGGTGTGACGCGGAGCTGGCTGTCGAGGGCGCTGACACATTTTCGAACTAACTCAGCTGAGTCGAAATCCACGCGATAGACTGCTTTCCGATTGATCCGGGACCAGAGCTCCTGGAACTCCTTTTTCTCGAAGTTGGCATTGAGCGGGTTCGTCTTTGGCTTTCGCCCATCGTCAATCTTAGGCAGTTGTGCATCGCTGAACACACTGTCAATGAGCTGGAATATCTGCTCGGCATGCGGCTTAAGTTCATCAGGCAACTCGACCAGCATGCCTGCTTCTTTTGCCTTGTGATAGTCTTCAGAAATTTGATCAGCGTCGTCCGTGTAATCATTCTTGACGAGATATCTGTAGACCTGCTTCGCCATTGCAGGCGTGATTTCAATAGGGCCCGCATCGGTGGTGATGGTCTTGCCTGCAAAGTAGGCTTCGGTGGCCTGCCGGGGCCGTGAGGATAAAGTCTCCGAAATTTCCTTCTGCAGCCCGCCCACGAAGTCCTTATAGCTTTCGCTCGCGACCACCGTAAGAACATTAATGTCATGAACCACCGCCGGGTGGTCCATTCTGTCACCGTGCTGGTTTACGGATAGCCGCAAACCCCGACCCACTTCTTGGCGCCGAGAGATCGTATTGTCGCTATGCTTCAACATGCACATGACAAAGACATTGGGGTTGTCCCACCCCTCCCGCAGCGCAGAGTGAGAGAAAATGAAACGAACTTCTCTTTTTGCCCGTTGATCGGCGCTGTCGGTTGGACCGGGAAGACTTAGCAAGCTCTCCTTGTCCTTCAGGATGAGATCATAAGCGTCGACATCATCTGAATCGACGGCCCGCCCACCGACTGCGGGATCCTTCAACTGTTTGGTTTTCTTGTCGATTGAGAAATAGCCGTTGTGAGTCTTCGTCACGTCAATCGCTGCGAGATACTTTCGGTACGCCTCGTTGTCGATTGCCAGCTCTGAAAGATACTCTTCCTTCAACAGCTCGTATTCCTCTTCAAAGACACGGGCGTACTCTCCATTTTCGTCCGGCTGACCGTAGTCACGGTACTTAATCACCTCATCGATGAAAAATAGCGAAAGGACCTTGATCCCTTGAGCGAAGAGCTGCTTTTCCTTGTCGAAATGCGCTTTGATCGTCTCGCGGATCTGGATCCGCCGGATGTCGCGCTCTGACACGTCACCTGTGGCCTCGCCAGCCGTATGGACCTGTCGCGGTTTGATGCCGCTCCTTTGATAGCATTTACTGCAACAAAGGAGACTGACTATGGGCACGGTAAG
>CANMZB010000006.1 GCA_947502265.1 uncultured Sulfitobacter sp. | reverse complement strand
AGCACATCGCTGCGCCTCCGGTAAAAAGGCTTCTAAGCTTACCAACCCAAACCCGCAAGCGCTTTCTTAAAAAAAATGACCAAAAGATCCATTTTCCCCGCCCCCACCGCTGCGACCTCACGCAAATGCCCTGTTTTTATGACGTTGGCGACAAAAACCACCAACAACTTTTCCCAAAGCAAAGCCACTTTCAGCCCTTAACCCGCGCCAGCCCTGCCCGTTTCAGCAAAATTCCCGCGTCAAACCCAGCACCAAACCCGGAATCACCGCCAGAATCGCCACCGTACGCAGGAATCAGACAACAAATCCGCCGCCGGGGCAGCGTCTCTCAGCGGTCCTCGACATTCAGACGTTCGATCAATTGCTGACGTTTCATCAAGGCAACTTTCGTTTCGTCGGGCATGGCCGCAGCAACAGCGTTGATTATACATTCTGCGGCGGCAAAGAAGCTTGTGATCGAGTTCGAGATAAAGCTGCTTTGATGAGGAACAAATATCGCGGCGCGGGAATGAGCCACTAAAGGTGAGTCGGCGCGATCGGTGATTGCGATCACGTCGAGGCCATTCTCTGCGGCAATCTGCGCGACCCTGACAACCTGGGTCGAGTAGGGCGCAACACTGGCGACGATGCACACATCTGTGCGGCTCATCGAGCCAAGCTCTTCTGCAAAGCCCAGAGCGTTGGCATTGAGGACAGACACATCCGACCGGATCAGGCGCAGGCCATAGGCCAGAAACGCGGCCAGGGAATGGAACTGGCGTATTCCCAAGATCGTGACACGCCCCGCACCTGCAATCAACTCCACGGCGTATTCAAAGCTTTCCGGATCAAAGGTTTCGACAAACCGGTCGATGTTGGCCTGGTTCTCGTGACAAAGCTGCGCGGCACGCTGCTTTGTCGGTTGATCACCGCTGTTCAAAGCGGTTTGCGCCTGTTTGAGGTAGAACGCCCCCGGTTGTGGCACAGGTGTGGTAAACAATGCCTTCTGAAAGGCGCCGAAACTTTCAAACCCGAGGCTGCGCGCCAGACGTGTGATGGTCGACGGGTTGGTGCCCACCCTGTCCGAAAGCGTGGTGATCGACAAAAGGTCGGGGCTGCCTTGCAAGTCAAGGATCTGCCCCAACACATTGCGGGCCTTGGGGCCAAGCGCAACATCGCTGTCCCCGCGCGTAATGCCGATCAGAAGTGTCCGGATTTCCTCCAGCGATGCGGGCGGCGCCTCAGGGCTGTCCGTTCCGGCTTTGATAGGCTGGGCCCGCATTTTTTTCGCCATAAATCCTCCATTCGATCTCCGAATTTGACACACTAAAGATGCAGGTGCCAAGGGTGTTCTCGTGATCGGGATCCGCAGGATCGTCGCGCCGTATCGGTAGCCCCGCCCCGCCCTCGTCACGCAGGATGTCAAGATCGATCAGGTCGGGTTGCATAACAAGGACGTCGGCGCGGATCTGTCGATCATGCGAAGAGCGGGTGATGTTCTGATCCGGTGCGGATAGATGCAGCGCGTGATTGGCATGTGCGCTTGGCTGCGTGATGTGCCGCACCGACGCTTGCCCGACACCGTATTCGATGCTCAGCAATCGCGGATCGCCTACCTGCGCAAGCGACATGTGAAATCCGCCACAGCGCGGGTCATCAGACAGGACAGTGACCGCATCATCCAGCGTCTCGCTGTTTAGCACGGCACGGCCCAGAACCATGCGCGGAATTTCCGGAACGCATCCGGTCAGGCGAAGATTGTTCACCGCTTTGCACAGGCCAACGTCATTCCAGCCAAAGGTGTGCCCCGGCAGAGACCCCGGATAACAAAAGGAGCGGAAGTTCATCCCGGCGTCGGGCGCGGCGTCCAGTATGAAACAAGACCCCCGAAAGAAGGGCAGCCCGTCTTCGTTATGGGCGATGGAGATCTGCGCCGCGGGTCGTTGAAGAGTTGTACAGCCATCCGGAACCGACGCAAGAATATCGCCCCGGCAATTCCATGCGAAAACGTTCCTTTCAGGCAGGTCAAGCGCAGCCGCCATACCGTTCAGCTCTTCGCGGATGGCTGGAAAGCGCTGCGCCGTATTGGCCATCAACCGATCCACAGTTGCCACGTGGCGATCATCCGTGAGGGTCGCCCAGATCTGCGAGTGGACCAGATGCTGATGCACGGCATCGCGTCCCTGCACCCCCAAGGCCTGCCCGATCTCAAAAGGAGATCCGGCAGCTTTGAGCCAGTCAATCGGGTTCGTATCAATCGACATGGCTAAGGAAGTCCTTCATGCGCGGGTTTGGCGGATTGTCGATGACCTCGCGCGGATCACCGTCCACCGCGATCTTGCCATGTTCCATAAAGATCAGGCGCGTGCCGACCTGCTTGGCAAAGCTCATCTCGTGGGTGACCACAACCATGGTCATGCCCTCTCTGGCGAGTTGCAGCATGACGCTCAGCACTTCCTGCTTTAGTTCGGGATCAAGCGCGGATGTCGGCTCGTCGAACAACATGACCTTGGGTTTGACGGCCAATGCGCGCGCGATCGCAACCCGCTGTTGTTGTCCGCCCGACAGCTCGGAGGGGTAGTGATCCCCCTTTTCCGAAAGCCCCACCTTGGCCAGCATATCGCCGGCCTGCCGCAGCGCTTCGGCCTTGGCCACACCGCGCACCTTGCGCGGGCCAAGCGCGACGTTTTGCAACGCGGTCATCTGCGGAAACAGGTTGAATTGCTGAAACACCATCCCCGCCTCTTGCCGTATCTCGCGCAACTGCCTGTTGCCGCCTTTCACCGACAGACCATCCACGATCACATCACCGCCGGTGATCGTCTCAAGGCCGTTGATACAGCGTAGCAACGTGGATTTCCCCGATCCCGAAGGACCAACCAGAACCACCACTTCGCCCTGATCAATGGAGAGGTCGACATCCTGCAACACCGTCAGCGGCCCAAAACACTTCAGGGTTTTGCGAAATTCAATAAAGCTCATAGAATCCTCATCCGCTTTTCAATGAGACGAAGGGTGATCGTCATGGTTCCGGTCAGGATCAGGTAACAGACGGCAACGGCGGTCCAGATTTCCACCGCACGAAAATTTGCGGCCATAATTTCCTGTCCGGTGCGGGTCAACTCCCCTACCCCGATCACGATGAAAAGAGATGTGTCTTTGAGGCTGACGATAAACTGGTTGCCCAGCGGCGGGATCAGGCGGCGAAAGGCCAGCGGACCGACAATATACAATAGCACCTTCCAGTGCGGCATCCCGATGGCAAGCCCGGCTTCGGTCAGCCCCTTGGATATGGACAGAAACGCGCCCCGCACGATTTCAGCGATATAAGCGCCCGCGTTCACCACAATCGCCAGAACGGCAGCCGACATCGGATCAATCCTGATATCCGCCAGAACCGGCAACGCAAAGTAAAGGAACATCACCTGAACCACGATTGGCGTGCCCCGGATCAGCTCGATATAGGTAAAGGCGATGGCGTTGGCGATCTTGCCGCCATATGCCCGCATCAGCCCGGCAATCAGGCCAATGATGATACCGCCGATCAATCCCAGAACGGTAATGTAAATAGTGACTTTCGCTCCGGCGATGAGTTGCGGAATGAAGCCGGGAATTATGGACCAGTCGACCTGCATGGAACCTCCGATAAAATTGCCCGCGCCGTGTTGCGCGGGCCTGAGTGTAAGCGTTACTTGCCGGGTGCCGTGCCGAACCACTTTTTATAAATCACGTCGTAGCGACCGTCTTCTTTCATCGCGGCCAGTGCGGCGTTCACATCTTCGACGATCTCGCTCCCTTTGGGAAAGCCGATGCCGTACTGGTGCGCCTGCATTTGCGCGCCCACTGCCTTGACCGCACCGTCGCCTGCATTTGCGATGTAATAAAGGACGTTGGGCGTGTCGTGCATTGCCGCATCAACACGGCCTGTGCGCAATTCAAGATAGGCATTGTCGATGTTCGGGAACATACGAATTTCGGTCTCTTTGAAATTCTCGGCGGCATAATCCGCAGCCGACGTGCCAGTCTTCAGGGCAATGGTTTTGCCGGCAAGGTCGGCCTCGGCGGTGATTTCGCTGTCTGTCGGCACCATCAACAGGAACCCGCTGTCATAATACCCGTCCGAGAAGTCGATAACTTCCTTGCGGGAGTCCTTGATCGTGATACCTGCAAGCGCCACATCGACCTGCCCGGTCTGCAATGCCGGAATGATCCCGTTGAAATCCATGGGCCGTAGCTCGTAAGCTACGCCCAACTCGGTCGCGATGGCATCCCACAGGTCAATGTCAAAGCCGACATATGTGTCGCCCTGCTTGAATTCGAATGGTACAAAAGCGGTGTCGGTGGCGACGATCAGATCATCGGCCATTACGGTTGTGGCTGTCAGAGCCAACGCGGCCACAGCAACGAGGTTTCTAAGCGATTTCATGTGATCTCCCAAAATTGAAGCGGACGTTGTGTCCTAAAATAATTAGGATGCAAAATAATTTGCATGTAAAGGAAAAATGCAAATATAATTGCGAGTAGCCAAATTGAAGGCTTGAATCGGAGTGCCAAAATGACTGCTGTCTTTCATCGAAATTCCCATGCCGAACTCCCCACCGCCGTGCGCGGAGAAGGGTGTTATATATTTGATGCAGAAGGTAAAAAGTACCTCGATGGCTGCGGCGGGGCGGCTGTCTCCTGTCTTGGCCACTCCAACGAGGCGGTGCGCGAGGCAATGCACGCGCAACTGGACAAAATCGCCTATGCCCATACCGGCTTTTTCACCTCCGAGCCGACCGAATCACTCGCAAAGCTGTTGATTACCCATGCGCCCGACACCTTGTCCCATGCTTATATCGTATCCAGTGGCTCGGAGGCGGTCGAGGCTGCCATCAAACTGGCGCGGCAATATTTCGTCGAGAAAGGCCAAAGCGAGCGCCACCGGATCATCGCAAGACGGCAAAGCTATCACGGCAACACTCTGGGCGCGCTGGCGGCGGGCGGAAACGCGTGGCGCCGGCAACAATTCAACCCGCTGCTGATCGAAGCCAGCCACATCGCCCCCTGCTATGAGTACCGTGGAAAGCTGGCGGACGAGAGCGTGTTCGACTATGGCCAGCGCGTCGCCAATGAGCTGGAAACCGAAATCGAGCGCCTTGGCGCTGAAAGCGTTATGGCATTCATTGCCGAGCCTGTCGTGGGCGCGACCCTTGGGGCGGTCCCGGCGGTCGATGGCTATTTCAAACGCATCCGCGAGATTTGCGATACCCACGGCATTCTGCTGATCCTTGATGAAGTCATGTGCGGGATGGGCCGGACGGGGCATCTGTTCGCCTGCGAATACGATGACATCCAACCCGACATCGTGACCATCGCCAAAGGTCTGGGTGCCGGATACCAGCCGATTGGCGCGATGCTATGTTCTGCCGAAATTTATGACACCATCGCGCAGGGAAGCGGTTTCTTCCAGCACGGGCACACCTATCTGGGCCACCCGATGGCCACCGCAGCCGCACTTGCCGTTCTTACCCAGCTAACGCAGGGCGATCTTGTTACGCAGGTGCAAAAAACGGGTGACCTGCTGCACGACAAGCTACAGCAAAGCTTTGGCCAACATCCGAATATCGGTGATATCAGGGGGCGCGGCCTGTTCCGTGGCTTGGAAATCGTACAGGACCGCGACAGCAAACAACCGTTTGATCCCGCTTTGGGCGTGCACAAGAAAATCAAGGCAGCCGCCATGCAGCATGGCCTGATGTGTTATCCGATGGGTGGCACCCTTGACGGACGCCAAGGCGATCACGTCCTGCTCGCGCCACCCTTCATCATCTCGAACGACCAGATTGACGAATTGGTTTCAAAACTGGCCACGGCCGTAGAACAGGCGCTTCCCCGATGAAACCGCTTCCCCAAATCATGGTGGCTCCGAACGGGGCGCGCAAGACCAAGGCAGATCATCCTGCCATCCCCCTGACAATCGCCGAAACCGTAAAGACCGCGCGTCTGTGTCATGCCGCAGGAGCGGGCGGCATTCATGCGCATGTGCGCGACACGGCGGGCAAACACGTTCTGGACGCCGGTCTATACCACGAGCTTATGAAAGAAATCGCGGCGGCTGTGCCTGAAATGGCAGTCCAGATTACGACGGAAGCTGTCGGCAAATATTCACCCGCGGCACAGCGGGCGTTGGTGCGCGACGTGAATCCGGCGATGGTGTCCATCGCTCTGCGTGAAATGCTGCCCGACGGCGTTTCTTCAGAAGCGACAGATTTCTATCAGTGGGCCAATGAAGCGGACATCGCGGTCCAGCACATCCTTTATGACCAACCCGACATTGATATGCTCCACCACTTGTTGCGCGACAAATCCATACCCGAAGAAGGCCTTCAGGCGTTATTGGTTCTGGGGCGTTACACGGCCAATCAGGTTTCCGATCCTGATGACCTGCAGCCCCTGATCACATCCCTGCTTACCGCAGCGCCGGATGTGGACTGGGCCGTTTGCGCCTTTGGCCAAGGCGAAACCATATGTTTGAAAGCCGCGATCGAGGCCGGAGGCAAAGCCCGCGTCGGCTTTGAGAATTCATGCCTGCATGCCGACGGATCAACCGCAAAGGATAATGCCGAGCGGGTCTTGGAGATCTCGAAACTACTGCGTTTTGCAGCTGGCTAAAAGCGGTCATCCAACACCTTTTGCAAGGGGCGATGGGATCACCGCTATTTTTCCAACGCCTCTTTGACGGCCAGTTCAGCCATCTGCAAAATTGCGTCACGGCTGCTGCCCACAGCGATAAAACGCCCGTTGTGGCAGAATTTCGCGCCTTTGACGCCGCTGGCGGCTTCAAGCGCGTCGTCGGTCAATCCCGCCCAATCGGCGGGGAGATCGGCGCGGTTCTCGAATGTGTCGTCGCCCACGCGGATCGTAGTCAGGGCCCAATCGGTGCCGCGCGGATGGATGACGAACAGCAGGTGATCCGCCCCGGCCTTTTCCACACCTGCGCGGAAAGGCATGCCCATTGGCAACTCCAGAACGCGCCCCTCACCTGCGGCCTCGATGGCTGCCATCACCATTGCCCCGGCGCGGAATTTCGCGGCTTTGCGCTTGATCTGTGCCTCGACAAATGCGCGTGCCACGGGCAAGGCAGCCATGAAGGCGCGATCATCTGCGCCCTCTTCGCGATCATCAAATACGGTTTTCAGACTTTCGAGCAAAACCGGCAACGTCATTCCAGAGAAAATCGGCCCCGCCTCTGATGTGTTCACCGCGCCATTGTCGACCAGATCAACCGGCAAAACAAAACCGCGATCGAACGAGCCATGGATCGCCTCGACCTCTTTTTCGGGCACATCCATCGCGCGCAAATAGTCGCGGCCATACTGCGCCCAGATCAACCCGAATGAGCTGTAGGGTTGGCCATCTTCGCGCAGCGGATTGGGCCGCTGATGGTGATCGAAAATCTGCGCGCTCGCATCGAATTGGCCTCCGACATCATAGATGATCCGGTCCTCGCGGGGTGTGATCCACGCCTTGTCGCGACTGCGGATCAACTCGGCCACGGGAAATAACCGCGTCAGAATGACCGAGGACAACAGCTCATCGGCATGAAAGCCACCGGAATGGGTGACGAGATGTGTGATGCTCATGAGTAACAGGCTCCAGCCGGGCTTGAAGTGATTTGGGCGCGCACAAAGGCCGCCCGTCAGTCAATGGGATCGCAGTCTCGCGGGATATTCATCCCGATTCCTTGGCATCTTTGCCCCGAATTACAACAGGATCAGTGCGTCCATGAACCGCGACGGCCGGTTGCAAAGTTCTCGCCATAGCCGCCTGCGCGGATGTTGGGCTTGCGGCGTTGCGGGTCGCGAACCTGCACGTCGATGTTGTTTTCCCTGGCATATTCAACAGCCTCTTCACGGGTGTCGAATTGCAGACTCACTTGGGTCTGGGTGTCCGAAGAAGACGTCCACCCCATCAGCGGATCAACCTCACGCGCCTTGGTCTGGATGAATTCCAAAAACCACTTATGGGTTTTAGCCGTGCCCGAAGACATGGCGGTTCGGGCGGGTTGATAGATTCTGGCGCGCATCGGACACTCTCCGTCGGTTGATGGGGTTGGATATGGCACGCGGGTGCCGCGTGATCAAGAGCGGCGTGAGGTGTCCCCTCTTTGACCACAACCTGACAGTTTGTGTCAGCAGGTGACCGCCAGACCTTGAACGCAGCCCCAATAATGACACCTATAGCACACACCGATAGAAAGACGCGCCATGCCCTACGCCCACTCAGACAAAAGCGAAGCGACCGCCGTTATGGCGAACCCGGCACCGGACGTGCGCGACCGCCTCAAGCTGGAGGGGGGCAAACAGTTTCGCCTTGTTACCGAATTCGAACCGGCAGGTGACCAGCCCGCCGCGATCAAGGAGCTGTGCGAGGGTGTAAACACGGGCGAGCGCAATCAGGTGCTTCTGGGCGCGACCGGTACGGGCAAGACCTTCACCATCGCCAAGGTGATCGAAAAAACCCAACGCCCCGCGATCATCCTTGCCCCCAACAAGACGCTGGCCGCCCAGCTTTACGGCGAGTTCAAAGGCTTCTTTCCCGACAACGCCGTGGAATACTTCGTCAGCTTTTATGACTATTACCAACCCGAAGCTTATGTTGCCCGCTCTGACACCTTCATCGAGAAGGAGAGCCAGATCAACGAACAGATCGACCGGATGCGCCACTCTGCCACCCGCGCGTTGCTGGAACGCGACGATGTGATCATCGTTGCGTCCGTTTCGTGCATCTACGGCATCGGGTCTGTCGAAACCTATGGCGCGATGACCCAGGATTTGAAGGTCGGCCATTCCTATGACCAGCGCCAGGTGATCGCCGATCTGGTGGCACAGCAATACAAACGCAACGATGCGTCGTTCGAGCGCGGTGCCTTCCGCGTGCGCGGCGACTCGCTTGAAATCTTTCCTGCGCACCTTGATGATCGCGCGTGGCGGCTCTCGTTCTTCGGTGAAGAGCTGGAAGCCATCACCGAATTCGACCCCCTCACCGGCGAGAAAACCGCGTCGATGGACCAGATCCGCGTTTACGCCAACAGCCACTATGTGACACCGAAACCTGCCATGTCGCAGGCGATTGTCGGTATCAAGAAAGAGCTGCGGATGCGGCTTGACCAGTTGGTCAACGACGGCAAACTGCTGGAGGCGCAGCGGCTGGAGCAGCGCACGAATTTCGATCTGGAGATGCTGGAAGCCACGGGTGTCTGCAACGGAATCGAAAACTATTCGCGTTACCTCACGGGGCGCGCCCCCGGAGAGCCGCCCCCGACCCTGTTCGAATTCATCCCTGACAATGCAATTGTTTTTGCCGACGAATCCCACGTCAGCGTGCCGCAGATCGGCGGCATGTACAAAGGCGACTTCCGACGCAAGATGACCCTGTCCGAACACGGCTTTCGCCTGCCGTCCTGCATGGACAACCGCCCGCTGAAATTCGAGGAATGGGATGCGATGCGCCCGCAGTCGGTGTTTGTCAGCGCGACCCCTGCCGCATGGGAGATTGATCAGGCGGGCGGTGTGTTTACCGAACAGGTCATCCGCCCCACCGGCCTGATCGACCCGCAAATCGAAATCCGCCCGGTCGAAATGCAGGTGGACGATCTGCTGGACGAAGTGCGCCGCGTTGCCGCCCAAGGCATGCGCACGTTGTGCACCACCCTGACCAAACGGATGGCCGAAGACCTGACCGAATACCTGCACGAACAGGGCATCCGCGTGCGCTACATGCACTCCGACATCGACACCATCGAGCGGATCGAGATCCTGCGCGACCTGCGCCTTGGCGCGTTCGACGTTTTGATCGGGATTAACCTGTTGCGCGAGGGATTGGATATTCCCGAATGCGGTCTGGTGGCGATTCTCGATGCCGACAAAGAGGGCTTTCTGCGGTCCGAAACATCTCTGATCCAGACCATCGGACGCGCCGCGCGCAACGCCGAGGGGCGCGTCATCATGTACGCCGACCGCATCACCGGCAGCATGGAGCGGGCGATGGGCGAAACCGAACGCCGCCGCGTCAAACAATTGGCTTATAACGAAAAACACGGCATCACGCCGACCACCGTAAAAAAGAACGTCGAGGACATCCTTGCCGGACTCTACAAGGGCGATACCGACCAGTCGCGCATCACCGCCAAAGTGGACAACCCGCTGGCGGGCGGCAATCTGCAAACCGTGCTTGAGGGGCTGCGCACAGACATGCGCAAGGCCGCCGAGAACCTCGAATTCGAAGAGGCCGCGCGCCTGCGCGACGAGGTCAAGCGGCTTGAAGCCGTAGATCTGGCGGTCTCGGCTGATCCGATGGCGCGCCAGTATGCGGTGGAAAAAGCCGTGGACGATGCCCACAAAGCATCAGGGCGCAGCACGATGGGGCGCGGCGGCATGCGTGGCGGCGTCAAACGCCGGAAGTGATACTAAATCGGCGGGCGCTTCAGCTTTTTCGACAGGCTGACGCGCCCGCCTTTTTCGATGCGCCCTGTGACCAGCCAATCGCCGCGCAGCCGTGGAAACGCCCGCACCCATTGGCGGAAACGGTCGCGGCTGACAATTTGCAGACGCTCGCCATCCGCATGGGCCAACAAAAGCGGATCGGCAGGGGTGCCACGCGCGGCAATGTGCAAAGCATCAAGCGGAAGACCAAGCGACACCGGCAAGGCCTCCACAGCCGTCAAACGCGTGACGCTGTGATCGAAATAGACAACAGGCGAAAACCCCTTCGCGCGCAGCGCGGCAACAACCAGACACACCGTTCCCACATCAGGCTGCTGTCCCCGCCAGAACAGCAGGTTTGATCCATCAACCAATAACGTCCTGCCCATCGCAGATGCCCCTTCCTGACAAAATGTCGCAACTCGACGGAACAATCCGGCACCGTTGCGGGTTATTTTTTCAATAGCAAACACAGCCGAACTGGAGAACTAAATGGAATATGGTCTTCTCGGACTAATCATCCTCGTCGCCGACATCTACGCCATCTATCAGGTGTTCACATCTCGCGCATCCGGCCTCGCGAAAATCCTATGGACGGTCGGTATCATTGTCTTCCCTGTCGTCGGGTTCATCGTCTGGCTCATTGCCGGACCACGCGGCAACCGGGTCAGCGCCTGACCCCACGAAGTGCCAACCGGAACAGGCCCGGCTTCCCCGCCGGGCCTTTTTTATGCATCACACACGACGTTCGTAACTCTTTATTAACCAAAGTTAATCAAATCTGGGCGCAGGAGAAACTTGCCTGTGCTGCCTCGTCTTTTTGCCGTTCTGATCTGTATTGCCTGTGCCGGCACCGCCCATGCCGGCGCGTGGTTACGCGAAAAAGGGGCCGGCTTCTCGTCCAACTCCTTTTCCAGCACATATTATCTGGACACCGTCAGCCAGTCATATCTGGAATACGGCCTGACGGAAAAAACAACGCTGGGCGCCGACATCGGCTTTGTCCGCCCCCGCTTTGGAGTGCACAGCGGATACACCACGTTGTTCATACGGCGCGCAATCGGATCGACAGAGGCGAAATCGAAATGGGCCTATGATCTGGGCATCGGCACCAGTTGGATCGGCGATACTGTCCTGCCCCATCTGCGCACCGGTCTCAGCTGGGGTCGCGGGTTCAGTGTTGCGGAGAAATCGGGTTGGATAGCCCTTGATGCTGCGATCATCTGGGATCTGACCTATGCGCCCGACCTGACCAAGGTCGACGCGACAATCGGGTTGAATTTCACCGATATGACAACAGGCATGGTACAGCTTTTCGCGGGTCATCTGGACCAGAACACATTTGGCACTTTTGCACCGTCCCTCGTTTTCTCTCCCCAGTTCACCAAATTTCGCATTCAGATCGGCTCGGAAAGCGAGATAGGCAACCTGCGCAACAGCATGCTGAAAGTTGGCCTGTGGCGCGACTTCTAAGCGAAAGGCCCCGATGCTGCACGCACCGGAGCCAAACAGTCAGACCAGATCATTGTCCATACGCACGGTGACAGCAATCTTGCCCTTTACGGCCGTGTTCCAGATCACATGCACACGGTCGGACGCCGGCCCTTGCTGTGCGCGCACAAACGGCATGCTGTAAACCAGTGCATCAGCCGTGTTACGTACGCCGCCGCGCACCACCACCGAATCCACGCTCAATGACCGCGCCAAAAACGGCAGCCCCTCGCTGGTATTGATCACCCATGTCTGTTCATGGGAGTTCTCGCTGTGCTCGATATTCAGCGGGTTTGACACTGGCTGGCTCACGCCAAAGAACGCATTGCCCGTAAAGCGGATATTACGCATCCGGCTGTAATCCAGATCGGCGATGCTGGTATCCACATGCTCCGCGCGGTTGATGTACCCGTTGATGCTGCGGAACTGGTTGCCGGTCACGTTAAGCCCGGTCACAAAATGGTCTGCGCCGTAGGGCTTGATGACCAGATAACTAAAACTCGGCTCCACCTCGCCTGACAAAAACACGTTGCTGCTGATTTCCATCGCACTGAAGGAATAGCCACTGGTAAAACCCGGCGTCGGGTCGCGCTCGTTCGTCCACTCGAAATAGGCATTATCGCAATAATTGCCCGTAAAGATGCAGGACGCATAGGCCTCCGACAGCACAACACCTGCGGAACGGATGCCGTTTTGCACCGTGTCGCCCTGAAAGAAGTGGTTTCCCGTCAACAGATGGTTGCGCCCCGACAGCACCGCGAAATGCCTGAACCGCGTCGAGCGGTTGTTGCGGATTTTGGCGTCATTGGCGTTCACGTTCATGGCGATTGTGCTGCGCTGCGCAACGCCAAGAGCATCCTCGTTCGACAGGAAGTTGCACCCTTCGACAAACATGCCCTGACACCCACCCCCCATCGACGTGATCCCGCGATCCTTTGGCGTGGTGATGAAACAATCGCGCACCGTGAAAATAGTACCCGCATTGGCCAGCATGATACCACTGCACACCGCAGAGCACTGAAATTCGATGTCGCGCATGACGAATTTGCTCAACACTTCGAAGCCGCTGAAATCAAGAAGGTATTTGTACCGCCGGAAGGTAAAGTTTTGCGTCCCGGCTGCATCGTAAAGCGCCCCGTTCAAGGTCAGTTCGCCGCGCGCCACACTTTTGCCCCGCACATAAATCTCGCGCCCGACACCCCCACCGCTGACACGTGATCCAATGGCAATATTCGCAACATTCGCCACATTTTTCAGCGTGCGCGCGTCATCAGGATCATAGGTTGCCTGTGCGGTGACCGTCGTCGTCGCCCAGTCCCCGTCCGACAACGCCAGAAGCTGCCCGTTGTGGATCACCCGCCGCGTTTCATAGCGCGTCTTGTCCGGCACAGCGGCCTTCATGTCCACCGGCCCCGTCAGCGCCACCTTGCGCCCGCCCAAATCCAGCGACTCGTGATCGGAGTTGTTCAACAACGCTTGAAACGCCTTGCGAAAGGCCAGCTCTTCGTTGCCGAACGCGCTGATGTAATTGGGCAAATCGTAGTTCTGGCGCAGCAGCAGAACCGCCGCCGTCGGCATTGTTACCGTGCCCTCGAATTTTGTCGGCGCATCAAAAGTCACGCTCCCGTTCAGATGAAATGTGCCCTCGGGGATCAGTACCGTGCGCCCGTTCGCGGCCGAATTTGCTGCCGCGAAGGCCGCCGTGTCATCTGTAGTGCCATCGCCAACCGCGCCGTAATCGCGCACATCCACCGTTGCCACGACATCACCCAGAAAGACCGATGAAATATCGTTGATCTCGATGTCGTCCACACGCACCACGCCACCGTTCTGCCCGATCAGATCAATGCCGAAATGCCCGTAATCGGCACCCATCCCCCAAACCATATCCACGCCGGTCCGGTTGCCGATCCCGACAATCGCACTCACTTCCACGATTTCACCATAGGACGTCAACGCCACAGTTTCGCCCACGGTCGTCACACCCGCGACCGGATTGCCATTGGACTGCGCCGCATAGGCCGCGATGCGCACGCTGGGAAGGTTGCCGCTGATCGCCTTGATCCGCACCTTGATCTGCAAATAGCAGCCCGGAATAACCGGCGTCTCGCCCTTATAGCGCAAACGCTGGGTGCTGTCGGTTTTCTGGATCTCCAGCGCGCCGCCAAAATCCTGATCCGCAGGGACATAAGCACCGTTGCCCGATGTGGCATAGCTCGGCGAGCCCGGCGTACCATCCCCGCTCGAGTAAACGTTCAACCCCTCCGAGTAGGGGCTCGGCGTGAATTTAATGCCGTCGGTGATCGCCTTGTTCATATCATATCCCTTTGCGCTTCTCCGGCGCAGGGGCCGGAACAGGAAAGGGAAATATCAACGAAGCGTTAAAACGCCGCTATAGCACCGTCACGGTGGCGTTGCGTCTCAGACCGCCACGTCCGGCGCATCCAGAATTTGCACCCCGTCGATGCGCCAGCCCTCGTTCGTCCGTTGCATCCGGTATTCCAGCACATGAAACGCGCCCTCTTTGTCGGCGATCCTGACCTTCTGCAACCAGGTCTCACCCTCCTTGCGCAGATCAAGGTACTGCACCTGCGCGGGTCGCCAGACCATCGGATAGCCTTGGATCACCATCCGGCCAAAGTTCTCTGGGGTTTTGAAGAAATTCTGCAACGAAGGACTGGCAAAGCCAAAGGCAGTGGCAAAATCATCCGCCCTGAACGCCTCGAGCTGCTGGCTGATCGCGCCTTTGATTTCGGCGTCCTGCGCACCCGCGCCCACCGTCCCCGCAAGGCAAAACACCATCGCCTGAAGTAGCAATCTCATCGCACATCTCCCTCTGACTGACCTGACTTAAGGTAAATCACGCCAGTCAAAGGGCAAATGTTTCACGTGGTAACAAGCTTTCCGGCCAAGGCGTCGTCGATCAAAGCAATGGTTTCATTCACGCCATAAAGCGCGATAAACCCGCCAAACCGTGGTCCCTGACTTGCGCCCAACAACACCTCGTACAGCGCCGTGAACCAGTCACGCAACGGCTCGAAACGCTCGCGACCGCAGGCGAACACCTCCGATTGCAACGCTTCCGCGTCCAACCCGCCGTCCCACGCAACAAGACGCGCGCGCAGGTCTTCCAACGCCTCGCGTTCCAGTTCACTTGGCGCGCGGAATTCCTTCTTCGGCTTCACGAAGTCGTTGAAATAACGCACCGCATACCCTGCGGCGGCATCCATGCCCGGATTGCTTTCAGGTGTCGCATCCGGCGCATAACGCTGGATAAAGCCCCAAAGCTGCGATTTTTCCTCGGCCGAGGAAACCGACGCAAGGTTCAGCAGCATCGAGAACGGCACCACCATATCCGATTGCGGCACGTCACCGCCGTGAATGTGCCAGACTGGATTGTTCAGCTGCGCCTTGAGATCCTGCGTATGATACGCGCGCAATTGCTGGTCGTATTCATCCATCGCCTTCGGGATCACATCGAAATACATCCGTTTGGCCGTCTTCGGCTTGAGATACATGAAATACGACAACGATTGCGCGCTGGCATAGGTCAGCCATTCATCAATCGTCAAACCATTGCCCGAGGATTTCGAAATCTTCTGCCCGTTCTCGTCCAGAAACAGCTCATAGGTGAAATGCTCGGGCGCTTTGCCACCCAGAATCCGGCAGATCCCGTCATAGATCGGCGTGTTGGTCGAATGGTCCTTGCCGTACATCTCGAAATCCACCCCAAGGGCGGCCCAACGCGCGCCGAAATCCGGCTTCCACTGCAATTTCACATGACCGCCGGTCACCGGCAGGGTCATTTCCTCGCCCTCGGGCGTATCAAAGGTGATCGTGCCGTCCTGCGCGTTCACTTCTTTCATCGGCACATACATCACGCGGCCGGTCACCGGATGGATCGGCAGGAAGATCGAATAGGTCTGCCGCCGCTCCTCGCGCAAGGATTTGAGCATGACCTCCATGATCTCGTCATACTTTTCCACCGCGCGCAAAAGAATCTCGTCAAATCGCCCCTCGCCGTAAAAATCTTTGGCCGAGATAAATTCATACTCGAATCCGAAGGTATCAAGGAACCGGCGCAGCATGGCGTTGTTATGGTGGCCAAAGCTCTCGAACTTGCCAAACGGATCTGGGACCGATGTGAGCGGCTTGTGAAGATGCTCTTCAAGCGCCTCGGGGTCCGGCACATTCGACGGTATCTTGCGCATTCCGTCCAGATCGTCGGAAAAACAGACCAGTTTCGTCGGAATGTCGCTGATTTCTTCGAACGCGCGGCGGATCATCGTGGTGCGTGCGACTTCACCAAACGTACCGATATGCGGCAATCCCGACGGGCCATAGCCGGTTTCAAACAGCACATAACCCTTTTCCGGCGGTTTCGACTGATAGCGTTTCAGCACCCGGCGGGCTTCTTCAAAAGGCCACGCTTTGCTTTGCATTGCTGCATCCCGCATCTCAGACATGTTAAACTTCCCGAAAATAAGTACCAGCGCCCTATCGCGCATGTGATGCCTCATCTATTGCGTCACCCTGTTGGCGTCAATAATCTGCACCAAACCACCGTACGCGCAAAGGATGCTCCGATGACCGATGATACCTCCCTCACGCTCAGCGCTCAGGACAGTCTGGTCGCCATCATGGTCGCGGTGTCGGCGTCTGACGAAAACATCCGCACCACAGAGCTGATCAAGATTCAGGCCGCGGTCAATCTGTTGCCCATCTTTGCCGATTTCGACATCGACCGAATCAAAACCGTGAGCCAGATTGTCTTTGATCTGTTCGAGCAGGAAGACGGTCTGGATGCGTTTTTCGGTCTGGTGCGCGCGGCGCTGCCCGAGCGGCTACATGAAACCGCCTATGCGCTGGCCTGCGACGTGGCCGCCGCCGATGGCAAGCTCGAAGAAGCCGAATTGCGGTTGCTCGAAGAGATGCGTTACGAGCTGACGATTGACCGCCTGCACGCCGCTGCCATTGAGCGCGGCGCACGCGCGCGGCATCTAACCTAAAGAGCACCATTCTGTCGGAGGGGTGCCTGTTTCAGGCCGCACAAGGGGGCCAGCCCCCATCACCCTGAAGGGCGATTCCCCCGGGATATTTCCGGCCAAAAGAAATGGGCAAACCCGCGCGCATCACGCGCCGTAAAGCACGCCCCAGCGTTCGATCAGCGCTTGCTGCATTCGTTTTGCGCGGCCATTCCATGCCTTGCCCCCCGGCGGACCTTCCCGGTCTTCGCGTTTGATTGTCGCGCGAATATCCTCATCTGCCGCAAAAATGGCAAAGGCCATTTCGGTGCCGTCCGGTCCTGTCAGATAGCCCGCAAGCGCCGAAACGAAATTGAGCGTGCCGGTTTTGGCATCCACCTTCATCGGGTGATCCTTGACCACACGATGCTTTTTATCACGCAGCGCGATCGGTTTGAGGATGGCCCGAAGGCCGCTGTTGTGAACCTTGATCAACGCGGCCACCATATCGGCGGCCGTGACGCGGCTGTCGTCGCCCAGCCCCGAGTGATCCACCAGCGCGGCACTTTGCATCCCCAGCGCTTCCCTGGCCCATGCGTTCATGCTGTTGGCAGACGCGCGCAGGCCATCGGGGGTCTCGCCGCGCGCCCGTGTCGCGGCGAGACCCACCATTTCCGCGGTCAGGTTCGTTGACCATTTAAGCATACCGCGCAGAATGCTGCGCAAATCATCACTTCCATGACTTACCAGTACCTCTCCCGCCGGGACCACCTTGATCAATTCGGGCGCGCCCAGCCGGATGCCGTAAGACCCTGCGAGGCTGGCAAAGACCTCTCCCGCATAGAGACCCGGCTTGCGTACCGGCAACCAGCGCGCGCCGCCACTGCCCAGCGCACCACGCGCCACAGTCCATGCCTCCACATGCCCCTGATCCTCGTAGGTGTAGACCGGTGCCGACCGGTCACGCAGCTGCATCGCCGCCATCCGCACAGCGGGCCGGTATTTGTCGGAACGGCCTTCCATCGTGACGCTATATTTTCCGTTGGCACGCTTCCACTCGAAATGAACGCGATTAAAATTCAACGCCAGCCCAGAAACTCCGGGATTATAGCCGACCTGATCGGGTTGCTCGGGGTCAATGCGCGGCAAGGCCGGCAGCGCGCCTTCATAAACCTTGAAACCGCCCTTCACACCGATAATACCTGTCGCCTTCAGATCTGCAGCCATCGTGGCCAGCGTATTGGTGTCCAGCGTCGGATCACCGCCGCCCACCAGAACCAGATCACCCTCGATCTCTCCGTCGACGATGCCGCCGGTCGCCAGCAATTGCGTCTCGAACCGGTGATCGGGTCCCAACGCATCCAGCGCATAAAGGGCGGTCAGCGCCTTGGCGACACTGGCGGGCGGGCGGGCGGTTGCAGCGCTCTGCGTTTCGAGCAACAGGCCGGTTTTGGCATCCGCCACGGCAAAAGACACGTTTCCCGTCAGCCTTGCGTCTGCGAGAATTTCATCAGCGCCGCGTACCGCACGTTTGAAAAAACTCTCGCCCCGCAGCACCGGGCGCAGCGAAACGTCCGGCGGCGCGGCCTGTGCTGCGCGCGCGCTCAGGATACCCGCAGTGGCCGTCAACAAAAAGCGACGTCTTGAGAAGCTGTTTTTCATGACCCACAAGTACCGCATGATTCCCCTGCGCGACAAGTGCCGTAAAGAAGGGATTCCGCCGCCCGTCCGCCCGTGATAGCGAGCGCGCCATGAACCCTGCCGTAATGATCATGTTTGTCGCCATGTCGCTGATCCCCGCAGGGGACAGCGCGGGAAAGATATTGACGCAACAACTGGGCGTCGCGCCGCTGTTCGTGGCGTGGTCACGCTTTGCGGTGGGGGCGGTGCTTGTGCTGCCGTTTGCGCCGCGTGGCGCATGGCGGCTATTGCGCGATTGGCGCATCTGGTTGCGCGCCGCCCTGCTCGCCGTGGGCATCAGCGCGATCCAGACGGCGCTGCGTACCGAAGAAATCGCCACCGTCTTTGCTGCCTTCTTTATCGGGCCGTTGATCAGCTATGTTTTGGCGGTGGTGTTCCTGCGCGAAGCGGTCACACCGCTGCGTTCAATCTTGATTTTGTTCGGTTTTTTTGGCGTACTGATCGTCGTGCGCCCCGGAATGGGGGCCAATGTCGGGTTGCTTTGGGCCGTGCTGGCAGGCACCTGTTACGGAATCTTTCTCACCATGTCGCGCTGGCTTGGCCATTTAGGCACGCCTGTGTCACTGACATTTACCCAATTGCTGATCTCCGCGATCCTGATGCTGCCTCTGGGGCTTGCCAATCTGCCGCCCGCCACCCTGACGATCGCGGCTCTGGCGGGCACGTCCGCGCTCTGCTCGATGCTGGGGAATATGCTTTTGCTTTTCGCCTATGCGCATGCGTCCGCCACGCGGCTGGCACCGCTGGTGTATTTTCAGCTGATTGCAGCAGTCGGGCTGGGTTGGCTCTTTTTCGGCGATCTACCCGATGTCTGGACATGGACCGGACTGGTCGTGATCCTGAGCGCGGGCATCGCGTCGACCCGTCTGCGCTGACCAATCGCCCGCCGCGCGGATTGCCGACGACGACACATCCATCATTGGCACATTCACGAAACACCACGCCGGAGGGGCCGCATGGGCCAGCTTCTGACTGAACCGCCCCGGTATCCGATAAGGTGCGTACAGCGATGCGGCCCGGCTCATCCGCGCAGAAATGCGCTCTCCGGGGCGCGCAAGGATGCCCAGCGGCACACGATGCACGATGCCGCGCCAGTCTTGCCATAGATGGAATTGCGCCAGATTGTCCGCCCCCATCAACCAGACAAAGCGCTGCGCAGGGTAAAGCCGCTGAATACCCGCGATGGTTTGCGCAGTATAGCGGGTGCCAAGCCGCGCCTCGATGTCTGTCACCGTGACGCGCGGGTGGCTCATCACGGCACGCGCCCGCGCGATCCGGTCCGCCATCGGCGCAGGCCCGTGGTCTTTCAGGGGGTTACCGGGGCTTACCAGCCACCACACCGCATCCAGCCCGAACCGCTTTAGGGATTCGCGCGTGATATGCACATGGCCGGCATGGGCCGGATCGAACGATCCACCCAAAAGCCCGATCACCTGACCACGGGCGGCATATGGCAAGTCGTATCGCAAAACGAAAATCGGCCCCCGAGGTTATTCAGGGGCCGAAAGGACTGTCTTTGCAGCCGTTTGTCAATCACGCATCAATCGACGTGTTTGACGATCTCGCCCGACTTCAGGCGCGCGAAATAGCTGTTCATCTCGCGTTTGACGATCGGCATAAGGAAGTACAGCGCCGTGATATTAACAACCGCCATCGCAAAGATCATCGCATCCGAGAAGTCGATGACCGCGCCAAGTTGCGCCGCCGCCCCCACGATGATGAAGAAACAGAAGATCAGCTTGAAGATCAGCTCGGTCGTCTTGCCCTCACCGAAAAGATACGTCCACGCCTTCAGCCCGTAATACGACCACGAGATCATCGTCGAGAACGCAAACAGGATCACCGCAATCGCCAGCACATACGGGAACCAGCTAAAGCCGGCAGCGAAGGCCGCCGATGTCAGCCCCACGCCGCTTGAACCGTCAATCGTCTTGATCGCCGTACCTGCTTCGTTCAGCACGAAGTTACCCGTTGCAGGATCCACGACCAACACGCCGGATATGGTGATAACCAACGCCGTCATGGTGCAGATCACAACCGTATCAATGAACGGCTCCAGCAGGGAAACAACCCCTTCGGTCACAGGCTCTTTGGTGCGCACGGCAGAGTGTGCGATTGCCGCCGAACCAACACCGGCTTCGTTCGAAAACGCCGCCCGTTTGAACCCCTGTATCAACGCGCCGACAAAACCGCCTGCAACACCAAGGCCGGTAAATGCGCCTGCGAAAATCTGGCCGAACGCCCAACCGATCTGGTCCGCGTTAACAATCAGGATCACAAGTGCCGCCAGAACATACAGGATGCCCATGAACGGCACGACCTTTTCCGTCACGCTGGCGATGGATTTGATGCCACCAACGATCACCATGAACACCACCGCAGCAAAGATGACGCCCGTGATCAGACCCGAGAAGTCCCCGACAATCCCTTCGATCTGTGCGTGGGCCTGATTGGCCTGAAACATGTTCCCGCCGCCCAACGCACCACCAATGGTGAAGATCGAAAAGATGACCGCCAGCACCTTGCCACCAGGCAGGCCGCGTTCCTTGAACCCCTTGACCATGTAATACATCGGACCACCCGAAACCGTCCCGTCGGGAAATTCGTTGCGGTATTTCACCCCCAGCGTACATTCCGTGAACTTTGACGCCATACCCAGAAGACCCGCAAGTACCATCCAGAACGTCGCCCCCGGCCCGCCGATACCCACGGCAACCGCAACGCCCGCGATATTGCCAAGGCCGACAGTCCCCGACAGCGCGGTGGTCAACGCCTGAAAGTGGCTCACTTCGCCCGCATCCTCGGGGTCTGAATAGTCGCCCTTCACAAGGCTGATCGCGTGGCCGAACGCGCGAAGCTGGATGAAACCAAAGTAAATCGTGAAAATGGATGCTGCCACAACGAGCCACAGAACAATCCATGGAAAACTCGTACCCGGTAAAGGCGCAAAAATAAGATTTACAAACCAGCCGGTAGAGCTGGCAAAAACGTCGTTCACTTTCTGCTCGAATGACACGGCGTCTTGCGCTGCGGCAAGGCCGGGGAGGCTCGCAAGGCTCGCTGCAATCCCCGTTGTGATAAATCGTTTCATATCTCTCTCCAACTCAGGGAATGATTGTGATTGGAACGCTGGAAACCGCTGCAAGGCGGGCCGTCACCCCCCCGAAAAGCCGCTCTTTCAGGCCGCGATGCCCGACGCGCCCCACGATGATCTGCACCGCGCCGCGATTTTTGGCGATCCTGTCAAGGATTTCGGCCACGTCTCCGTGTCTGGCGATCCCCTCCACGGTAAATCCCTCTTCGGTTGCAGCATTGACCGCAGGATCAACAACCCGGCTATGCGCCAACGCCAACTCTTCGTCGCGGCGCTTGTGGCGTTGTTCATTCTCCTCCGGTGTCTGGAAGCTGAAAGGCGACCATTCGATCACATAGACGATTGCGATATCGCAATCCCCGATCAGTTTGGCCTGAGCCTTGGCGAAATCCAGCGCGCGCTTGCCCGCGTCAGAACCGTCCAGACCCACGATAAGTGTGGTTTGAGCCATCCGTTTCATCCCTGTTGTTGTGCCGCATCGACAAAAAACGGCATCATTCCCGAAGGTATCGAAACACAGCCCCGATCCTCCGGTTGATTCGAGCGTAGCACAACGTTTTGCGGCAGACGGACCAAAAAAGACTGTCCATGCGACATATTGACCTGCTTTTTCATCCTAATCCGATACAATCGGGCTGTCGGCAGACGGCCCCCCCACAACAGCCATCGCGTTGATCTTGCCTTCAACCGGAGATATGGCAGTCCAAACCCTGACACGCGCGAGGATTCTCTGCCATGGCCGCTTATCAATACGTTTACCACATGCAAGGCGTCTCCAAGACCTATCCCGGGGGCAAAAAATGCTTTGAAAACATCCACCTGAACTTTCTGCCCGGCGTTAAAATCGGTGTCGTTGGCGTCAACGGCGCGGGTAAATCCACGCTGATGAAGATCATGGCGGGCCTCGACAAGGATTTCACCGGCGAGGCGTGGGTCGCCGAAGGTGCTAAGGTGGGTTATCTCCCGCAGGAGCCCAAGCTTGATCCCGCCCTGACCGTACGCGAGAACGTCATGCTGGGCGTGGCGGCTAAAATGGCAGTACTCAACCGCTACAACGAACTGGCGATGAATTACTCCGACGAGACGGCGGACGAAATGTCCGCCCTGCAAGACCGGATTGATGCCGAAGACCTCTGGGATCTCGACAGCCAGATCGACGTGTCGATGGAAGCGTTGCGCTGCCCGCCCGACGATGCCGACGTGTCCAAACTTTCGGGCGGCGAAGCGCGTCGCGTGGCGCTGTGCAAACTGCTGCTCGAAGCGCCCGAAATGCTGCTGCTCGACGAACCGACCAACCACCTTGATGCGGAAACGATCGCGTGGCTGCAACAGCACCTGATCAACTACAAGGGGACGATCCTGATCGTTACCCACGACCGCTATTTCCTCGATGACATTACCAGCTGGATTCTCGAACTCGACCGGGGCCGCGGTATCCCCAACGAGGGCAATTATTCCGACTGGCTTGAGCAAAAGGCAAAACGCCTCAGCCAGGAATCGCGTGAGGACAAGAGCCGCCAGAAAACGCTGGAGCGTGAACTGGAATGGATGCGGCAGGGCGCGAAGGCGCGGCAATCCAAATCCAAGGCACGGATCAAATCCTATAACGAAATGGCCGACCAGTCAGAGCGCGAAAAGCTCGCCAATGCACAGATCGTCATTCCCAACGGCCAGCGCCTCGGCTCGAAAGTGATCGAGGTAGAGGGGCTGACCAAAGCGATGGGCGACAAGCTTCTGGTCGAAAATCTTAGCTTCTCGCTGCCGCCCGGCGGGATCGTCGGCGTGATCGGCCCCAACGGCGCGGGTAAATCCACGCTGTTCAAGATGCTGACCGGACAAGAAAAACCCGACGCCGGCACCATCGAAGTGGGCGAGACGGTCGATCTGTCCTACGTCGACCAATCCCGCGATGATCTGAAACCGGATGATAACGTGTGGCAGGCGATCACCGACGGGGCAGAGCTGATCGCGCTTGGCGACGCCGAAGTGAACTCCCGCGCCTATTGCTCGTCGTTCAACTTCAAAGGCGGCGACCAGCAAAAGAAAGTCGGCCTGCTGTCAGGTGGTGAGCGCAACCGTGTTCACATGGCGCGTCTCTTGAAATCCGGTGGCAACGTCCTGCTGCTTGATGAACCGACAAACGATCTCGACGTGGAAACCCTGCGCGCACTCGAAGACGCGCTTGTTGATTTCGCAGGCTGCGCCGTGGTCATCTCGCACGACCGCTTCTTCCTCGACCGGATCTGCACGCACATCCTTGCCTTTGAAGGCGACGCCCATGTCGAATGGTTCGAAGGCAACTTCGAGGACTACGAAGAAGACAAAAAGCGCCGTCTGGGCGCCGATGCGCTTGAACCCAAGCGCCTCAAGCACAAAAAATTCGTGAGATAAGCGATTGATGCGTGGCCTCTGCAAGGCACACGCCACGCATCAACCAACAAAGCGCCCGCTCGGCGCTCTTCCGCCTAAACGGCGCACTACGATTCTCACCCTTGTCAGAATCAAATCAAGCTGCCATATAAACGGAGCAGACGTTATTCTATATCGACCCACTGTCTCCCAATGCGGCGCTCAGTCTTCGATCTACGACCGACTACGCCAAGCCATCGCACCTTCGCGGATGGCACTAAAACTAGGAGACTACGGAATGGCTACTGGCACCGTAAAATGGTTCAACACAACTAAAGGCTTCGGCTTTATCGCACCCGATGGCGGCAGCAAAGACGTGTTTGTGCACATCTCTGCCGTTGAGCGCGCAGGCCTCACAGGTCTGGCCGACAACCAGAAAGTTACTTTCGACATCGAAGCAGGCCGTGACGGCCGCGAATCTGCGACTAACATCGCACTTGCGTAAGCTTTGACGGTGCGACGAGGGTGACCTCAAGGTCGCAGCGCACGAAATTTTGACCGGCCTTTCTCCATAGAAAGGCCGGTTTTCGCGTTAAGGGCTTGATATAGGCTCCGGTTTTGCCACAATAGGCAGGATTATTTCTGCAAAAAAGAGGAGCGTTCAATGCGCCGCCGTACATTTATCGCAAGCACGCTGGCTGTCACCGCCCTGCCCCAAATCGTTTCAGCCCAATCTGTCGCGTTCGACCCCACACCGCAACTTGTGCGGGTCAGGAAAAGCTACCAGCCCGGTCATCTGATTGTTCTGCCGCGCAGCTATTACCTCTATTATGTGACCGCGCCCGGTCAGGCGATGCGCTATGGCGTGGGTGTCGGCAAAGCCGGTCTGACATTCACCGGCGACGCCACGATCTCCGTCAAGAAAGAGTGGCCCACATGGCGCCCGACGAACGAGATGATCGAACGCGACCCAGGTTCTTATGGCCGCTTCATCGGCAACACCGAAGCGCAGCCGGGCGGCCCGGGCAACCCTCTAGGCGCCCGCGCGCTGTATCTTTTCCAAGGGGGAAAGGACACCTACTACCGCATTCACGGCACGACAGCCCCAAAATCCATTGGCCGTTCCGTCTCCAGCGGATGCATCCGGATGCTGAACGAACATGTGAAGGATCTGTACGAACGTGTCCCAATCGGGACCAAGGTTACGGTCCTCTAAAACGTGCCCGAAGAAATGTTCGAAAGGCCGGTTTAACCACCGGCCTTTTCTTTATCTTCAATCACGCCTCTGCACCCTTTGAAACGCCCGACCTCACAACGCACGGCACGCGCCGTGACAGGCGACGCCCCATGCTAACCAACCAATTGCGCAAGATTAAAACCTCCCGCCTTTAACCTGAGGCATCTCTTGTTGCGGATGTCATGAGAGCGCCGAACGCGTGGCAGGGTATGGGTGAGCCAGGTCGAAGGCCGGGCCGCTCTACGTCGCATTCGACCGTAATAAAAAGAGCCGCTGCGACACCGCAGCGGCTCCCTATTTCTTCAAGCCATCAACGCTTACTTCAGCGCTTTATCCGTGATCGCGCTGGTCCACGCGCCCTCTGGCTGTTTGGAAATCACAGGATCGGAACCGCCCGCAAGCAGCGTATCCACCGTGCGCTGGTAGTCCGCCTCATCCAGCGATCCGTTAGACCCCGCCGTCAGCTTGGCAATCTCGGTCATCATACGCACCTGCGCCGCTTCGATTTGCGCGCCCGTCTCGTCATACTCAATGATGATTCCCGCAGCTTCCTCGGCATTGCCCTCGGCGTACTTCCACCCCTTCATCGACGCGCGCACAAAGCGCACCATCTTGTCCTCGAAAACCGGATCGGACAGGTTTTCTTCCAGCACCCAGATCCCGTCTTCCAACGTGGCCACGCCCTGTTCTTCGTACTTGAACGTAATCAGCTCGTCAGGATTCACGCCCGCATCCAACACCTGACCGTATTCATTGTAGGTCATGGTCGAAATGCAATCGGCCTCGCGCTGCAACAGCGGATCGACGTTAAAGCCCTGCTTAAGCACCGTCACACCATCCGCGCCGCCGTCTGTGGAAATGCCTTCCTGGCTCATCCAGCTCAGGAACGGATATTCGTTCCCGAAGAACCAGACGCCGATGGTCCTGCCTTTAAAGTCCTGAGGCCCGGTGATTCCGGTATCTTTCCAGCAGGTCAGCATCAAGCCCGAGGTTTTGAACGGCTGCGCAATATTGACCACCGGCAACCCCTTCTCGCGTGCGGCCAGCGCCGAAGGCATCCAGTTCAGCATTGCATCCGCACCGCCGCCCGCCAAAACCTGTGGCGGCGCGATGTCAGGCCCCCCCGCCAAAACAGTCACGTCCAGCCCCTCTTCCTCGTAAAACCCCTTGTCGAGCGCCACATAGTAGCCCGCAAATTGCGCTTGTGTGACCCACTGCAATTGCAGTGACACTTTATTAGCGTCGGTTTGCGCGAACGCAGGCCCGCTTGCCAAACCCGCGGTACATGCCGCCGCCATCATTAATTTCTTCATTTTTGACCTCCTAGTCGGTTTGTTATCTTTTATGCCCCGTTTTCGGGATCATCGTTATCGTTGCGACGGGTGCCAGAACGTCACCCGTTTTTCGGTCAGCGTCATCAGCCCGTACAGCGCACTGCCTGCGACGGCCGCGATGACAATCTCTGCCCATACCATATCCAGTGCAAGCTGGCCAAAGCTGGTAGAGATGCGAAAGCCCATGCCAACCGTCGGAGAGCCGAAAAATTCAGCGACAATCGCGCCGATCAGCGCCAGCGTGGTCCCGATCTTCAGCCCGTTAAACATGAACGGCATCGCCGCAGGCAGGCGCAGCTTGAACAAAGTCGGCCAATAGCCCGCCCCGTAAGTCCGCATCAGATCGCGCTGCATACCCGTGGTGTCCTTCAGACCCGCTACCGTGTTCACGAGGATCGGGAAAAACACCATCACGGCCACAACAGCCGCCTTTGATTCCCAATCGCTGCCCAGCCATTTGACGAAAATAGGCGCAGTGCCAACAATGGGAAGCGCGGCCATGAAACTGCCCACCGGCAAAATCCCGCGCGTCAGGAAATCGGAACGATCCGCAATCACCGCCACAACCAGCGCCGCCGCCGCCCCGATCAGATACCCGCTCAGCGCACCTTTCAGAATCGTTTGCCGGAAATCCGCCCACAGAATCGCGCCCTCCCCGCTCAGCCGTGACATCACCGAGGACGGCGCAGGCAGGATCACGGGGTTCACCTCGAATCCGCGCACCATCAGCTCCCACACCACCAGAATGGTCGCGCCAAAAATCAAAGGGATCAAGACCTTCACCAACATCCGGTCGGACATCGCCCCGTTGGCAAGCCGGACGTTAATCCACCACCCCAACGCCCAGACGACACATGCAATCGCTACCAATATCATGTTGCCTGCATCCCCATCCGTCTTAACGTGATCCGCTCGATCACACCGAACAGCCCCACCAACGCCGCCGCCGTCAACGCCGCCGCAAACAGCGCAGCCCAAGACACGAGCGGCTGCCCGTATTGATCTCCCACCAACATCCGCGCGCCGAATCCCGCGCGCGCACCCGTTGGCAATTCCGCCACAATGGTCCCCACCAATGACGCCGAAATCCCGATCTTGAGCGAAGCAAACAAATAGGGTGTGGAGGCCGGCAATCGCAAAGACCAGAAGCCTTGCGATTTCGACGCATTATACGTCCGCAACAGATCAAGCTGCATCGCATCCGGGCTTCGCAGCCCCTTCACCATGCCCACAACCACCGGAAAAAAAGACAGATAGGCCGCGATGATGGATTTGGGAAACAGCCCCTGCACCCCCATCGACCCCAGCACAACAATCACCATCGGTGCCAGCGCCAGAATGGGAATCGTCTGACTGACAATCGCCCATGGCATCACCGACCGATCCATCACACGGCTGTAAACAATCCCCACCGCCAGCAAAATGCCCAAGCCTGTCCCGATCGCAAACCCCAACAGCGTCGGTGCCAACGTCACCCACCCGTGATAGACAAGCGACCGTTTCGACGTGATCTTTTTGTCGAAAATCGTATCATACATCTCGACCGCCACCTGCTGCGGTGCAGGCAGGCGCGGGCGCTTGAAATTATAGGTTAGCGGGATCAGATGCGGGTTTTTCAACGCCAACGTCACACCGCCAAAATTCTGCCGCGCAATAGGCGTGTCCGGCATCACCACCGCCCCGTCCCGCTGTGCCTGATCAGCGACCAAATGCATGTTCATCGGGATCACCGCCAGCAACCAAAAGCCGATGATCGCTGCAATAACGGTTAAAACCGGCACCACAGACTTCATGCGTCACCTCGCAGACAGGGCGCGCGCCCCGGCTTCATTTGGCAGATTAAACTCTCCCGCACTTCCTCCATGCACCGCCGGTCAGTCATCTGAATGCCCCGCCCGCAATCCTTCGCGCACCCGGTGCGCAATCTCCAGAAACTCCGGCGATTCGCGAATGTCCAGCGGACGCTCACGCGGCAGCGGGCTTTCGATCACATCCGTGATCCGCCCCGGCCGCGGGCTCATCACCACGATCTTGGTGCTCAGATACACCGCCTCAGGGATGGAGTGGGTTACAAATGCAATGGTCTTGCCTGTCCGGTCCCACAGCTTCAACAACTGCTCGTTCAGGTGATCGCGCACAATCTCGTCCAGCGCGCCAAACGGTTCATCCATCAGCAGGATATCCGCGTCAAACGACAAGGCCCGCGCAATCGACGCACGCTGCTGCATCCCGCCCGACAATTGCCACGGGAATTTCTTCTCGAACCCGACCAACTCCACCAGATCAAGCACCCGCGCCACACGCGCAGCCTGCTCGGCCTTGGAAATCCCCATAATCTCAAGCGGCAGCCGAATATTCCCGCCAATGGTGCGCCACGGATACAGCCCCGCCGCCTGAAACACATAACCATAGGCGCGTGATCTGCGCGCCTCCTCGGGCGAGACCCCGTTGACGGTAATCTCCCCTCCCGTCGGCTGTTCAAGGTCCGCCATCACCCGCAAGAACGTCGTCTTGCCACAGCCGGACGGACCAATAAAGCTGACGAAATCACCTGCCTCAATCTCAAGGTCGACCCCTTTCAGGGCATGGACGGGGCCGTCATTTGTTTGAAACGTCAGATCCAGATTGCGGGCAGAGATCACAGCTTCTCGCGCTGGCACGACCTCCTCCCTACTGTCGAATGGCGAAATATTGCTAGCCTTTCCAATGAGCACGAAGTCAGATCCCCGCCGGAATATTCAATGGATCACGCTTGATCATCTTGGGCGCGTTCAGCTCTTTCCACTTGCTCAGCGCGACATTCGCGCTTGGAAACGCAGGACGCGGAATGAACTTGCCCCGCCCCGGATTTGGCTGGCTGTTCTGCCCCCACGTCCAGATGACTTCCCCACGGCTCAACGTATAGCGGCTCTGCGCGCGCACTTCGAACCCCTCGAACACATTGTAATCCAGAACAGAATGGTGATTCGCAGGAGAGATGGTCTTGCTGATCTTTGGATCCCACACAACGATATCCGCATCCGCCCCTTCCACAATCGCCCCTTTACGCGGGTAGATATTCAGGATTTTCGCCACATTGGTCGAGGTCGCAGCGACAAATTCATTCGGCGTCAAACGCCCCGTCTCCACACCTTCCGTCCACAATACCGCCAAACGCTCCTCCAACCCGTTAGAGCCGTTGGGGATGATCCGAAAATCATCACGCCCCGCGCGCTTTTGCGCGGTCGAAAACGCCGCATGATCCGTCGCAACCACCTGCAATGACCCCGATTGCAAACCTGCCCACAGGCTGTCTTGATGGTCCTTGGAGCGGAACGGCGGCGACATCACGCGGCGCGCGGCGTGATCCCAATCCTTGTTGAAATACTCGCCCTCGTCCAGCGTCAGGAACTGGATCAACGGCTCGCCATAAACGCGCATCCCCTTCTGGCGTGCACGCCGGATCGCCTCATGCGTCTGCTCGCACGACACATGCACAATGTACAACGGCACACCTGCCGTGTCCGCAATCGTAATCGCACGGTTTGCGGCCTCTCCTTCCAATTCGGGCGGGCGCGAATACGCATGCCCCTCCGGCCCCGTGATCCCCGCGTCGAAATACTTCTGCTGAAGCTCGGCCACCAAATTGCCGTTCTCCGCATGCACCATCGGCAGCGCGCCCAGCTCCGCGCAGCGTTTGAACGAGGCGAACATCTCGTCGTCCTCGATCATCAACGCACCCTTATAGGCCATGAAATGCTTGAACGAATTCACGCCCATGTCCACGGCGTCTTTCATCTCGTTGAAAACATTCTCGTTCCAGCCGGTGATCGCCATGTGATAGCCGACATCAGAACAAATCTGCGGCGCGCTCTTGCGATGCCACTCGTTGATCGCGTTCTTGATACTGCCATCCTCTCCCGGCAGGCAGAAATCCACAATCATCGTGGTCCCGCCACAGGCCGCCGCCCACGTCCCGCTCTCGAAGGTCTCCGCCGCAGTCGTCCCCATGAACGGCATCTCCAGATGGGTATGCGGATCAATCCCGCCGGGGATTACATAAGCGCCCTCCGCGTCAATATATTCATCCCCCACCAGATCCTCGCCAATGCGCACGATCTTCTCACCTTCGATCAACACATCCGCTTTCCATGTCCGGTCCGCCGTCACAACCGTGCCGCCCTTGATTACCTTGCTCATTTCAAATCTCCCCGTCTATTTTCTTTGGCCGTAAATATTCCGGGGTCTGGGGCTGGCCCCAGTCCGGCATCGGCTCCTCGCGCAGGTTTCACCCCACAATTTCTGCAGTCTCCACAACAGCATGCAACAACACATCCGCGCCCGCCATCGCCCATTCCTTGGTGATCTCTTCCGCCTCATTGTGCGAAAGCCCGTCCACACACGGACACATCACCATCGCCGCAGGGGCTACACGGTTGATCCAGCAGGCATCATGCCCCGCGCCGGAAATCAGGTCCATATGGCTATAACCCAGCCGCTCCGCCGCCTTGCGCACCGCGCCCACACAATCCGCATCAAAAGCCACCGGATCAAACCCGCCAACCTTTTCGAATGCAATCTCCAGCCCCATATCATCGGCAATCTTCTGACCTTCCACGCGCAGCCGCGCTTCCATATCCTCGATCACGCTTAAATCGGGCGAGCGGAAATCGACCGTGAACACCACTTTGCCCGGAATCACGTTGCGCGAATTCGGATAGACGTCGATATGCCCCGCCGCCCCCACCGCATGTGGCGCGTGCGACCATGCGATCTCGTCCACCTTATCAAGGATACGCGCCATGCCCAGCCCTGCATTCTTGCGCATCGGCATCGGTGTCGATCCGGTATGGCTGTCCTTGCCCTGGATCGTCACCTGCGTCCACGACAAGCCCTGCCCGTGCGTGACCACACCGATGTCGCGGCCCTCGGACTCCAGAATCGGCCCCTGCTCGATGTGCAATTCAAAGAACGCATGCATCTTGCGCGCGCCGGTCTCTTCGTCGCCGCGCCAGCCGATCCGCTTCAACTCGTCACCGAATGATTTGCCCTCGGCGTCCGTCTTAGCATAGGCCCAATCCTGCGTATGGATGCCCGCGAACACGCCCGACGACAACATCGCAGGCGCAAAGCGTGTGCCTTCCTCGTTGGTGAAATTCGTCACCACGATGGGGTGTTTCGTCTTGATCCCCAGATCATTCAGCGTGCGCAGAATCTCCAGCCCGCCCAGAACGCCCAGAACGCCGTCATACTTACCGCCCGTCGGCTGCGTATCCAGATGCGAACCAACATAGACCGGCAGCGCGTCCGGGTCCGTCCCCTCGCGGCGCGCAAACATATTGCCCATCTGATCCAGCCCCATCCTACATCCCGCGCCCTCGCACCAGCTTTGGAACAACGCGCGCCCTGCCGCATCCGCATCCGTCAGGGTCTGGCGGTTGTTGCCTCCCGCCACTCCGGGGCCGATCTTGGCCATCTCCATCAGGCTGTCCCAAAGACGGTCAGGATTGGTTTTAAGGTTTTGTCCGGGCGCTGGCATCGGCTGGGTCCTTTGCATTAGAATGATCTTGCGCTTATGCGATCAAATTTTTACCATTTGGTAAAGTCACGATTGCGGCTCACCGGGTATCTGTCAAGAACTGCTTGGAAAAGATACACATCCCGGTTTCTCAGATGCCTAATTGCAAGGCAGACATTTTGGAGGCCGCGTGTCACAAATCAAGCCCAAGAAAACCAGCCGCATCCAGATGCGCAACCGCCGCCTGATACTGAACGCCGCGCTTGAAATATTCTCGCGCGACGGTTTTGGCGGTGCGACGCTTGATGCAATCGCCGCAAATGCCGGGCTGAGCAAACCCAATCTGCTTTACTACTTTGAAGGTAAAACAGAAATCTACGTTACCGTGCTGAGCCAGCTGATGGAAACGTGGCTTGATCCGCTGGTCGAACTGGATTCAACCGGCGATCCGGTCGAAGAGCTTTTGGGTTATGTCCGGCGCAAGCTGGACATGTCGATCGAGATGCCGCGCGAAAGCAAACTTTTCGCCGGAGAAATCATTCAGGGCGCGCCGCAGATGAAGCCGCGCCTCCAAAGTGATCTCAAACCGCTGTTCGACCAAAAATGCGCCGTGATCCAGACGTGGATTGATGAAGGCAGGCTGGCCCCCGTCGATCCCGCACATCTGCTTTTCTCGATCTGGTCCAACACACAGCATTACGCGGATTTCGAGGCACAGATCGGCGTGCTGCTGGACGCCAAAAACATCCAGCCGCGCGCAATGCGCCACCTTGAACAGATGTACCGCCAGCTTTTGACGCCGCCCGATCCATCGGGCGTGGCTGCACCGCCGGATTAACCCCCGGCGGTGCCCTCCTCACGCGCCTGTCAGGGGCGCACGGCTGATCACTCTGCCGCCGTGGCCGAGGGATTGTTGGGATGCATCGTCCAGTTGGCGTATGTGTTCTCGACAACCTTGCCGGTGCGCGGATCGGTCGTACCCGGCGCCATCTGCACCATCGTGATGCAGTTCTCGACAGGGCAGACTTCGACACACAGGTTGCACGCCACGCATTCCTCGTCGATCACGGTGAAGGTGCGGTCGTCCGACATGGCGATGGCCTGATGCGATGTGTCCTCGCAGGCCGCATAACAACGGCCGCAGCTGATGCAATCATCCTGATTGATCGACGCCTTCGAGATGTAATTCAGGTTCAGATACTGCCAGTCGGTCGTGTTCGGCACCGCCGCGCCCATGAAATCCTGAATCGAGGTGTGGCCCTTTTCGTCCATCCATTCGCTCAGCCCCGAAATCATCTCCTGCACCACTTTGAAGCCATAGGTCATCGCCGCCGTGCAGACCTGCACATTGCCACAGCCCAGCGTGATGTATTCAGCCGCATCGCGCCATGTGGTCACCCCGCCGATGCCCGAAATCGGCATTCCCGCCGTTTCGGGCGCGCGCGCGATCTCCGATACCATCGACAAGGCGATGGGTTTGACCGCAGGGCCGCAATACCCGCCATGTGTACCCTTGCCGTCAACCGAAGGATGCGGGCTCATCGCGTCCAGATCGACCGACACAATAGAGTTGATCGTGTTGATCAGGCTCACCGCATCCGCCCCGCCGCGCCGCGCTGCTGCTGCGGGCTGGCGCACATCCGTGATATTGGGTGTCAGTTTCACAATCACCGGCTTAGAGTAATACTGCTTGCACCAGCGCGTGACCATTTCGATGTATTCCGGCACCTGCCCCACGGCCGCGCCCATGCCGCGCTCGGACATCCCGTGCGGGCAGCCAAAGTTCAGCTCGATCCCGTCCGCGCCGGTCGCTTCGACTTTAGGCAGGATCGCCTTCCACGCCTCTTCCTCGCATGGCACCATGATCGACACGATCAACGCACGGTCCGGATAATCCGCCTTTACCCGTGTGATCTCGTCCAGATTGGTTTGCAGATCACGGTCGGTAATCAGCTCGATGTTGTTAAGGCCCAGAACACGCCGGTCCGCCCCGTGGATCACGCCATAGCGGGGCCCGTTAACGTTAACGACAGGCGGCCCCTCGGAGCCGAGCGTTTTCCACACAACACCGCCCCACCCCGCCTCGAATGCGCGGCGGACGTTGTATTCCTTGTCCGTGGGCGGCGCAGAAGCCAGCCAAAAGGGATTGGGGCTTTTGATGCCCAGAAAATCAGTCGTCAGATCAGCCATATCGTGATGCTCCTAATCGTCAACGAGGGCGTCAAACCCTGCGTAAATCATGCGTTTCCCGTCAAAGGGCATATCGCCCATCGCCTGAAAGCGCGGATCGCTCATTGCTTTTTCCATATTGGCGTCGCAGGTCGCCTTGTCGGGCCATTCCTGCCAGCCCGTGACAATCGTCTCGTCCTCCTGCGCCCGCACCGCGCGGCCATAAGAGGTAACCTGCCCCTCGGGCACAAAATCGCCCCAAAGCTCTACAACACGCGTCGCCCCGTGGGATTTGAAAATCTCCGCCGCCTTGACACAATGCGCCAGATAATCGTCTTTTCGCGCTGTCGGCACTGCCGCAACAAAGCTCATAACATACATGGTCCGGTCCTCCCTGTTTACGCCAGCGTATCACATTTCGCCGCATCGCGCCCCGGCGCGGGGTTTCACCCCGCCAATGCCGCATGAATATCCATCGCGGCGTCGCGCCCCTCGGCCACCGCCGTTACCGTCAGATCATCACCCCCGCTTGCACAATCGCCACCAGCCCAGATGCCCTCCACAGACGTGCGCCCGGTGCCGTCCACCTTGATTTTGCGCCCCTCCAGCGCAGGCAGGTTATCCCCCTCAAGCGTCTGGCCGATGGCCTTGAACACCTGATCCGCGGCAAGGCGCAAAGTCGCGCCTGTCGGCTTCATATCTGCATCGACATACTCAAATTCGATCTCGCGCACCGCGCCATTGCCATGCACCGCTTTTGGCACCGCATGGGTCACAATCCGCACGCCCTTGGACGCCGCCAGATCCTGTTCAAAAACACTGGCGTTCATCCGGTCGCGGCCACGACGATACACCAGCGTGACATTCAAAGCACCCAACAGCTTGGCTTGCACGGCGGCATCCACCGCCGTCATCCCGCCGCCGATCACCACAACATCCCGGCCCACCGGAATGTCGGCCATATTCCCCGCCTGACGCAGGTCGGCGATGAAATCGACGGCATCCAAAACACCCTCCTTGTCCGCGCCACTTACGTCCAATGCGTTCACACCACCCAGCCCCATGCCAAGGAAAACCGCATCATGGTCCCCGTTCAGTTCGTCCAGCGTGACATCGCGGCCCAGCACCGTTTCGTTCCTGATCGTGATGCCGCCGATCTTGAGCAGCCAATCAACCTCGCCCTGCGCAAATCCGTGCGGCGTTTTATACGCTGCGATCCCGTATTCATTCAGGCCCCCCGGCTTGGCGCGCGCATCATAAACCGTGACGGCATGGCCCAACATCGCGAGCCGGTGCGCGGCACTCAGCCCCGCAGGGCCGGCCCCCACAACGGCGACATGCTTGCCGGTCTCCGGCGCACGTTCGAACGGGTGGATGCCCTGTTCTTGCAAATGATCCGTCGCAAAGCGCTGCAATTGCCCGATCAGCACCGGCTTTCCCTCGGCCAGTTCGCGCACACATGCCTCTTCACACAACTGTTCGGTGGGGCAAACGCGGGCGCACATGCCGCCCATGATGTTCTGCGTCAGGATCGTTTTGGCCGCCGCGTCGGGCGTACCGGTTGCGATCTGGCGGATGAACAGCGGAATGTCGATCTCTGTCGGGCAGGCCGTGATGCACGGCGCGTCGTGGCAAAAATAGCAGCGGTCCGCCGCAACAAGCGCCTCGTGCCGGTCAAGCGCCGGATGCAAATCCGAGAAATGCGCGTCATAGGCGTCGCAATTCAGCCGTCCGGCCTGAACGCCTGCCTCGTAAATCTTGTCTGCCATGCTTGGATCCTCTGCCCGATACGTCCCTGATAGGGAAACGCTGGCACAGGTCCATTTTTTTATCAACTGGTAAAATTTCTCAACTGCAAAAGTTTTTTGCACGCCCCCGGACCTGTCGCGCCGCATCGTGCGCCACACAGGCAGTCCGTTTTATCGTGCTGCCGCCGCCTGCACCAACGCCAGAACCGCAGGCCCGATTGCATCGACAATCCGCGCCACGCCTGCGGCGTTCGGGTGGATGCCGTCGGGTTGAAACCAGTCGCGCAAAAGCCCCGGATCGGGCGCGCTGTCGCCCCCCGTCAGCCCCGCAAAAAAGCTCTCGAAATAGCCGGTGCCATAGGTGGCGGCCAGCTCGGGATAGATGGCATCGAATTGCGTTTTATAATCGGCGCCAAAATTACCCGGCGCCTGCATTCCAACCAACAAAACCTCGACTTTTTGCGCCTGCGCCGCCCTGACGATCCCGTCCAGATTGGCGCGCGCCTGCACCGGATCAAGGCCGCGCAAAAGGTCGTTTCCGCCCAGCGCCACGATCATCCCGTCCACCTCCGGCGTCAGGGTCCACCCCACCCGCGCAAGCCCGCCTGCGGTGGTATCGCCCGACACACCCGCATTGATCAGCCGCACCTGCGCCCCTTCGGCGTCCAGCCAACGCTGCAACTGCGGCACGAAACCGTCTTGCGCAGGCAATCCGTACCCTTGGGTCAAACTATCGCCCAGCGCCGCAATCACCGTCTCGGCAGACACCGGCCCCGCCGTGAGCAGAGCAACAATTAATCCCAAAGCCTTGCGCATCGTGTCTTTTCCTCCATATCCCACAGGGAGCACCCCAGACAGAGGCCTGCCCGATGAGCGATCCAATATTCTCCCTCAAAGATGCAGCGTTGCGCCTGAATGGCAATGCAGGGCCGGTCGATATCCTCCAGGATATCACCTTCGACGTGACGGCAGGCGAAAGCGTCGGCCTGATCGGGCCGTCGGGGTCGGGGAAATCATCGCTGCTGATGGTGATGGGCGGGCTGGAACAGGCCACCGGCGGCACGGTGCGCGCCATGGGCCACGATCTGACGGCAATGAACGAAGACGCGCTGGCCCGCTTCCGGCGCGACCGGATGGGGATTGTGTTTCAGTCGTTTCACCTGATTCCGACAATGACCGCGCTGGAAAATGTGGCAACTCCGCTGGAACTTGCAGGCCATCAAGACGCCTTTGCGCGCGCGCGCGATTCGCTGCATACCGTGGGCCTTGGCACACGCGCCGATCACTATCCCGCACAGCTTTCGGGCGGAGAGCAACAGCGCGTGGCCCTCGCGCGCGCCACCGCACCGCGCCCCGCCATCCTGCTGGCGGACGAGCCGACAGGCAACCTTGATACCATCAATGGCGACGCGATCATGGATCTGCTGTTTGATCTGCGCGACCGGCACGGGGCCACCCTTGTGCTTGTGACCCACGCCGATGCGCTGGCCAAACGCTGCGACCGCATCATTTCCTTGCGCGACGGGCGCATCGTATGAGCCTGCGCCTCGCTGTCAAATTCGCCCGCCGCGAGCTGCGCGGAGGCCTGCGCGGCTTCCGGCTGTTCCTCGCCTGCCTTGCGCTTGGCGTTGCAGCCATTGCCGCCGTCGGCTCTGTACGCGCGGGGATCGAGGCGGGGCTGGCCCGCGAAGGCGCGGCCCTTCTGGGCGGCGATGCCGAGCTTGAGTTGACCTACCGCTTTGCCACACAAGAAGAACGCGCGTGGATGGACGCCCAAGCCGATGCGGTGTCCGGGGTAGCCGAGTTCCGCTCGATGGCCACGGTAGGCGAAGACCGCGCGCTGACGCAGGTGAAAGCCGTCGATAGCGCCTATCCCCTGATCGGAACAGTCGCCCTTGCCCCCGACATGCCGCTGGCCGATGCGCTTGCGGTGCAAAACGGCCTGCCGGGCGCGGTGATGGAACGCGCGCTCATCGACCGCCTTGGCCTGCAACCCGGAGACACCTTCGCTTTGGGCACGCAGAACTTCCGCCTGAGCGCGGAAATCACCCGCGAACCGGACAGCGCCGCCGCCGGTTTTGCCCTTGGCCCGCGCACGATGGTCACCCGTGAAAGCCTCGCCACCTCCGGCCTTCTGTCGGCGGGTACGCTTTTCAACAGCAAATACCGGCTCGACCTGCCCGATGCGGCTGTGATCACCGATGTGGAGACCGAGGCCAAAGCGCTTTTCACCGACAGCGGCATGCGCTGGCGTGATGCCCGCAACGGCGCGCCGGGTGTGGCGCGCTTTGTCGAACGGATGAGCGCGTTCCTGATCCTTGTGGGGCTTTCGGGCCTTGCCGTCGGCGGTGTTGGCGTGTCCGCTGCCGTGCGCAGCTATCTGGCCCGTAAGACCGAAGTCATCGCGACCCTGCGCGCACTCGGCGCTGATCGCGCGACGATCTTCCAGACGTATTTTATCCAGATCGGCGTTCTGTCCCTTCTGGGCGTTGCCATCGGCGTGGTGCTGGGAGGCAGCGCGCCGCTTCTCTTTGCGCCGCTGCTTGAGACGCGCTTGCCGGTTCCCGCCGCCTTTGGCATCTTCCCGGCCCCCCTGATCGAAGCCGCCCTCTACGGGCTGCTGACCGCCTTTATTTTCACGCTATGGCCACTGGCGCGCACCGAACAGGTCCGCGCCGCAACCCTGTTTCGCGATGCGTGGGACGGAGCCGCGCGCCTGCCCGCGTGGTATTTCATCGTCGCGACGGGGCTGGCACTGGCGCTGCTGGTGGGCCTCGCCGGTTGGTTCAACGGCAGTTGGTGGCTCACGCTCTGGACGCTGGGTGGCATCGCAGGCGCGCTGGCGTTGCTTGTCGTCGCTGCGGGGCTGATCCGCATCAGCGCACGGCGCATGGCCAAACTCGTGCGCGGACGCCCGCGCCTGCGATGGGCAATGGCGGCCATCGGTGGCACCGGCGAAGGCGCGGGCGCTGTTGTTCTCTCGCTGGGCCTTGGCCTGTCGGTGCTGGCCGCAGTAGGGCAGATCGACGGCAACCTGCGGCGCGCGATTTCGGACAACCTGCCCGATGTGGCCCCGTCGTATTTCTTCATCGACATCCAGCGCGACCAGATGGCGGGCTATTCAGAACGGCTTGATAACGACCCCGCTGTGCGCAAGGTCGAAAGCGCGCCGATGCTGCGCGGCGTCATCACCCGGATCAACGACAAACCCGCCCGCGAGGTCGCAGGCGATCACTGGGTTCTGACGGGGGATCGTGGCGTCACCTACGCCGCGCAGGCCGGTGCCGATGCCACCATCACCGCAGGCCGCTGGTGGGACGCCGATTACACCGGCCCGCCCCTCATCAGTTTCGCCGCCGAGGAAGCCGCCGAAATGGGCCTCGATCTTGGCGACACCCTGACGATCAACGTGCTGGGCCGCGACATCACCGGAACGATTGCCAGCTTTCAGGAGGTCGATTTCTCCACCGCCGGTATCGGTTTCATCCTGACGATGAACCCCGCCGCCCTGTCCGGCGCGCCGCATACTTTCATCTCGACCGTCTATGCCGAACCGGAGGCCGAAGCCGCGATCCTGCGCGATCTGGCGAAAAGTTTCCCCAACATCACCGCGATCCGCGTCAAGGATGCAATAGACCGCGTGGCGGGCGTGTTGGGCGGGCTGGCGGCGGCCACATCATACGGCGCGGCGGCAACGCTTCTCACCGGTTTTCTGGTTCTGATCGGCGCGGCGGCGGCGGGGGCGGATGCGCGCACCTACGAGGCTGCAATACTCAAAACGATGGGCGCTTCGCGCGGTGCCATCGCCACCAGCTTTATCCTGCGCGCCGCCCTGCTGGGATTTGCCGCAGGTGCGGTGGCGCTGCTGGCGGGTATCCTTGGCGGGTGGGCCGTCAGCACACAAGTGATGGAAACCGGCTATAGCGTGATCTGGTCCTCGGCCCTTATGATTGTTTTCGGCGGCATCGCCGCTACCGTGCTGGCGGGACTGGGTTTTGCCCGCCGCGCCCTTGATGCGCGCCCCGCCGCCGTTCTTCGCGCAAGCGAATAACTGTCTGCCGATCCCTCTTGCCTCGCCCCGCGCGAAGCGTCAAACCCTTGCCCAACAAGGAGAGCCTTCATGTCCGACACACCATCCAATCTTCCCGCCTCGCTTGCCCCTGCGCTAAGCCCTGCACAGCGTGCAAGCATCATCAACGTTGTGCGCCGCGCCGCGCGCGCCGAGATCATGCCGCGCTTCCGACAGCTGTCCTCCAGCGACATCCGCACCAAATCGCACGCCGACGATCTGGTCACAGACGCAGACACAATGGCCGAAGCAATGATCGCGCGCGCCCTGCAAATCGCATTCCCGAACGCGCTGGTGATCGGCGAAGAAGCCGCTTCCTCAAATCGCAGCCTGCTGGACGGGATCGAAGAGGCGCAGCTGGCTTTTCACATTGATCCGGTGGACGGCACATGGAACTTTGCGCACGGGCTGGCGCTGTTTGGCGTGATCGTCGGCGCAACGCGCTATGGCAAGCCGGTGTTCGGCATGATCTATGATCCGGTCGCCGATGATTGGGCAATTGCAGACGAAGACGGCGCAGCAGAACTCATGCGCCCCTTTGGTGCCCCTCGCCCGCTTAGGGTCGCGATGGGCAAACCGCTCGAAGAGCTGTCAGGCAATATCCCGCTGCACATGTTTGCCAAGGACATGCAGCACCAACTGGCCGCCAGCTTTCCATCGTTTAAACGGGTAACGAACCTGCGCTGCTCGGCGCATGAATACCGCCTGCTAGCACAGGGCCACATTGATTTCCTGCTTACGGCATCGCTACACCCGTGGGACCATGCCGCAGGCACGCTAATCGCACAGCGCGCCGGTGCGCATGTTGAAATGCTTGGCGGCGGCGCGTATTCGGCCAGCCGCCAGTCCGGTCATCTGCTTGTGGCCCCCGACAAGGCGACATGGAACCGCTTGAAAAAAGTGTTCAACTTCCTCATCGCAGAACCCGCAGAGGAAACCCTGACCTCCTAGAGCGCCCCGCCTCAAACTTGAAACACCAATACCCTGCCACGCTCTCGCGGCATTGGCGACAAGAGGTGCCTCAGGTCAAAGGCGGGACGCTTTAACGAATGTATTTCTGATAGGCGGCTTCCGACATCAGCTCGTCATAGGCTGCCGGATCCTCCAGCGTCATCCGGAACAGCCAGCCGTCGCCTTGTGGATCATCCGAGATCACGCCGGGGTTTTCCACCAGACGCGTATTCACTTCTGTTACTTCACCATCGAGGGGGGCCAGCACGTCCAGCGTGTCATCCCCCTCGACCACCACGGCGGGGTCGTCTGTGCTTAAAACGTCGCCCTCCTCGGGCAACTCGACAAATTTTGCCTCGCCCAGTTCCTCGGCAGCATAAGCGGTCAGCCCGATCAACACATCGTCCTCGCCGTCTTCCTTGCGCACCCACAAGTGTTCTTCAGTGAATTTCATCCACGCATCCTTTCGCATTCCCCTGTTTCTGCCAAAGACATCCGTCTTTGACAATCCGGCACGTCGCCGGTTGTGCCGCATTTGTGCAGGTGATTATGTAGCGTGAAAATCCGAGCGAAAAGGCCAATAATGCACCCCTATTTTTTCGGCTATGGCAGCCTTGTGAACCGTGACACCCACACGTACACCAACGCCGCGCGCGCACGGCTCGACGGCTGGCGGCGCGCATGGGTGCGCACACCCTTGCGTAAGGTCGCGTTCCTAAGCGTGATCCCCGACGCGAACAGCGTGATCGAGGGTCTGATTGCACAGGTGCCGAACGCCGATTGGGCCGCCCTCGACATCCGCGAAAGCGGCTATGCCCGCATCGGATCAGAGCGCGCGGTGCTGCATGATCTTGATCCTGCCGTGATGGTGTCGCACTACGCGGTGCCCCAAAACACATGGGTCGCGGGCGGCGATCACCGCATCCTGCTCAGCTATCTGGATGTGGTGATTCAGGGCTATCTCAAAGAATTCGGCGCACAAGGCGTTACCGGTTTTTTCGACAGCACCGATGGATGGGATACCCCGATACTGAACGACCGCGCCGCCCCGCTTTATCCACGCGCGCAAACCCTGTCTGCGCAGGAAACAGCGCTTGTGGATCAAAACCTCGCCCTGCGCGGCGCCACGGTGATACAGGCGTAACAAACGCAAAAAGGGGCGCGCACATGGCGCTCCCCTTCAGTCGTTCAATTCGAATCAGACCTTAACCGCGTGCCTTGACCACCTGCAAAAGCGGCATCACCGCTGACATGTCCGGCCCGTGCGCCTGCCCGGTCAGCGCCTTGCGCAGCGGCATGAACAGCCCCTTGCCTTTGCGGCCTGTCTCTTCTTTAACAACAGCGGTCCACGTGCCCCAGGTGTCGTCGGTAAACGCGCCCTCGGGCAGCAACGCCATCGCCTGTGCGATAAACGCACGGTCCTCGTCTTCAATCGCGGGTTCGGCCCCCTCGCTGAACATTTTCCACCAACCTTCCAGATCGTGCAGCGTGGTGATGTTCTCGCGTGTCACACTCCAGAACCGCGCCGCCTGATCGTCCGGCACACCCAATGCGCGGATGTCATCGGCCACATCCTCAAGCGCGAGCGTCTGCAAATAATGCGCCGTCAGCGGCTTGAGATCTTCAGCATCGAATTTCGTCGGTGCCGAGCCGAATCGCGAAATGTCAAAGCCGTCGATCAGCGTTTGCATTTCGGTGCGCAGCTCGACAGGATCGCTTGATCCCAGACGCGACATCAGGCTCAATAACGCCTGCGGTGCAATACCCTCCGCGCGCAGGTCTTTCAGCGCCAGCGCACCAAGGCGTTTGGACAGCGCCTCGCCCTGCGGACCGGTCAACAACGAGTGGTGCGCAAATTGCGGCACCGTGCCGCCTAGCGCCTGCATGATCTGGATTTGCGTGCCGGTGTTGGTCACATGGTCGGACCCGCGCACAACATGGGTCACACCCATCTCGGTATCGTCCACAACAGATGCCAGCGTATACAGGATTTGCCCGTCGCCGCGGATCAAAACCGGATCGGAAACCGACGCGCCGTCAATCGACACATCGCCCAGAATACCATCATTCCAGACGATCCGCTCGTGAACCAGCTTGAACCGCCACACACCCGATCCGCGCTCTTCGCGCAGGGCGTCTTTTTCGTCATCGCTCAAGGCCAGCGCGGCACGGTCATAGACCGGCGGTTTGCCCATGTTGAGCTGTTTTTTGCGCTTGAGGTCCAGTTCCGTAGGCGTCTCGAACGCCTCATAAAACCGGCCCATGTCGCGCAATTCCTGCGCCGCTTCGTGGTATTTCTCGATCCGCAGGGATTGCCGCTCGACGCGGTCCCAATGTAGGCCCAGCCAATCAAGATCACGCTTGATCCCGTCAACGTATTCTTCTTTCGAGCGGACGGGATCGGTGTCGTCGATCCGCAGAATAAACTCCCCCCCCGCCTTGCGGGCGATCAGGTAATTCATCAGCGCCGTGCGCAGGTTGCCCACATGGATCCAACCGGTCGGCGAGGGTGCGAAACGTGTAATCGTCTTGTCGGACATATGTGTCTCCTGTTAGCGCGCTGAGTGTCATAACGTCGCGCATTTGTCCAGTTAGGGCGCGCTGCCGCGTCGTGTCAGCTTGGGTCGCGCCAGCGGTTGACGATGGGATAACGCCGGTCCAGCCAGAACGCCCCTTTGGTCAGACGTGGCCCCGGCGCGGACTGGAAACGCTTGTACTCGGAAATATAAATCAAGTGTTCCACCTTTTTCGCGGTCTCGCGGGCAAATCCGGCGGCAACGCAATCGGCAATTGATCCGTCACGGTCCACCAGAATTTCCAGAATCGCATCCAGCTCGGGATAATCAGGCAGGCTGTCGCTGTCTCTTTGATCCTCGCGCAACTCGGCCGAGGGCGCTTTGGTGATGATATTTTCCGGTATGACACGGCCCTTCGGCCCCATCATCCATTCGGCGTGGTTGGCATTGCGCCAGCGGCACGTCTCGAACACCCGCATTTTATACAGGTCTTTGATCGGGTTATAGCCGCCCGCCATATCGCCATAGATCGTGGAATACCCCACCGCGACCTCGGATTTATTACCGGTGGTCAACAGCATCTCGCCAAACTTGTTGCTCAACGCCATCAACAAAAGCCCGCGCAGGCGGCTTTGGATATTCTCTTCGGCAAGGTCCGGTTTGGTCCCTTCGAACAGCGGCGCAAGCGTTGCGGTGATCGCATCGCGCGCCTGCGAAATCGGCACATAATCATAACGCACGCCCAGCGCCTCTGCACAGTCCTCGGCGTCCTTCAATGACGCCTTGGAGGTGTATTCAGACGGCAGCATCACACAGCGCACGTTTTGCGGCCCCAGGGCATCCACAGCAATCGTCGCCACAATCGCTGAATCAATACCCCCGGACATCCCCAAAAGCACCTTTTTGAAACCGGTCTTGCGCATGTAATCGCGCAGCCCTTGCACCATCACGCGGTAATCCTGCGCATACTGGCTGTCGTGAACGGCCTTTTCGCCCTCCACAATGCGCCAACCGTCCGCCCCCCGCTGAAGATCGACGTGGTGGATCACCGCGTCGAATTCGGGCATCTGAAACGCCAGTTTCCCGCCGGGGTTCAGACCAAAGCTGGCGCCGTCGAAGATCTGGTCGTCCTGACCGCCCACCATGTTAAGATAGATCAGCGGCAGATCCGTTTCCACCACGCGCGCGACCATGTGATTAAGCCGCGTATCATGTTTGCCGCGATAGTAGGGCGAACCATTCGGCACCAGCAGAAAATCCGCGCCCGTTTCGGCCAGCGTTTCGGCCACATCCGGATGCCACGCATCCTCGCAGATGGGCGACCCGATCCGGGTATCGCCAACCGCATAAGGCCCGCCCAAAGGCCCGCTGTCAAACACCCGCATCTCGTCAAACACCGTCTCGTGGGGCAGATGATGCTTAAGCGACCGGCTTGCGATTTTACCGCCCTTGAGGATGACATAGGCGTTGAACAACTCCGCGCCCTCGGCCCACGGCGCACCAATGGCCAGCGCGGGACCGTCCGCGCAAGACACGGCCAGCGCCTCAAGATGGGTCATCGCATCGCGCTGGAACGCCGGTTTCATCACCAGATCCTGCGCGTTGTATCCGGCAAGGAACATCTCGGGCAGCGCCACCAGATCGGCCCCCGCATCGCGGCCCGCGTTCCAGGCGTCACGCGCAAGGTCTGCATTCCCCGCCAGATCGCCAACCGTCGGGTTCAACTGACCCAATGTGATGCGAAACCGCTCTGCCATGATCAAGGCCCCTTTTCCACTGTCCGTCGTGATGTAGCAGATCACCGCGCAAGGGAAAGCCCGCAATCTCCACGGCCTCTCTCTGCCGCAGACCGCCGATACCCCCAAAAGAGCGTTGCCCCCTGTTGCGCCGCTCATTAGGCTGTGGCGAACCGATGCCCCAGCCCTTAGGACCGCCATGCCCCTATCCCGTCTGATCCTTGCCACCGCTCTCCTGCCGCTTCTCGCAGGCACACCTGCCTTTGCGCAAAACACCCAGGTGCTCAGCAAACAATACGATGACGGCGGCGTTTATGAAGGGACGTTCAAGGACGGCCTGCAACACGGCACAGGGGTTTACCACCTGCCCAACGGCTATGAATACGCCGGTCAGTGGGTCGAAGGCGAAATCCGCGGCAAGGGTATCGCGCGCTTCCCCAACGGATCGGTCTACGAGGGCGATTTCTCCAAGGGCAAGCCCGACGGCATCGGCAAAATCACCATGTCCGACGGCGGCACCTACGAGGGCGAATGGGACGCAGGCACGATCATGGGACAGGGCGTTGCGATCCACGTCACCGGAGAGCGCTACGAGGGCACCTTTCGCAACGGCAAGCGGCACGGCAAAGGCGTGCTGCAAACGGCGGGCGGCTATGAATACAAAGGCGACTGGATAGATGGCGTGGCAACAGGTCAGGCCGTGATCCGCGATGCCGAAGGCGCAGTGTACGAAGGCACGGTCGTCAACGGCACGCGCGCCGGTCAGGGCAAACTAACCCACCCCGAAGGCTTTACGCTGGAAGGCGAATGGGCAGACGGGCAGCTGAACGGCAAAGGCACTATCCTTCAGGCCAACGGCGACACCTACGAGGGCGATCTGGTGAACGGACGCCGCGAAGGCACGGGTAAATCCACCACAACCACGGGCGACGTCTATGAAGGCGCCTATGTGGGCGACCAACGCCACGGGCAGGGCAAATTCACCGGCGCGGACGGTTATATCTACGAAGGCCAGTGGGTCGAAGGACGCGCCGAAGGCACAGGCACCGTGACCTATCCAGACGGCTCGGTGCAGTCGGGTACGTTCGTCGACAATCTGGCCGAAGGTCCGGGCAAGATCACCTACCCTGACGGCTCGACCTATGTCGGCGATTGGGTCGCAGGCGTGATCGAGGGCACAGGCACCGCCACCTACCCCAACGGCATGGTTTATGAGGGCAGCTTTGTGAATGCCCGCAACGAAGGCAAAGGCACCCTGACCTACGCCGACGGGCGTACCTATGCGGGCGACTGGAATGACGGGCTGCGCCACGGGCAAGGCACGGCAACCTACCCCGACGGCACCGTCTATACCGGTGCGTTTACAGACGGCCACCGCAACGGTCAGGGCAAGGTCACGATGCCCAGCGGCTTTGTCTACGAGGGCACGTGGGTACAAGGCGAGATCGAGGGGACAGGCACAGCAACCTACGCCAACGGCGATGTCTATGAAGGGGCGTTCGTGGCAGGCAAACGGCAGGGCCAGGGCACCATGCGCTATGCCACCGGCGAGGAAACCTCCGGCGATTGGGATAACGGCACCCTACAGGTTCCCGCCGAAGACGCACCGGCCGCCGACGCCCCCGCCACAGATGCTGCCGACTGATCCGCGTCAGCGGCCCAACGGGCGATAAAACGCATTGCGCTCCATCATGCCCATCAACTGATACCCCGACGCCGGGCACATCTCGCGCAGGCTTTGCGCGATCTCTTCGGGCTCTTGCCCGACAAGCGTTTCCAGAATGACCAACGGATGATTGTCGCTGATCACCCGCGCAGCCCCCTGCAGCGCGGGCCATTCATGCCCCTCCACATCCAGCTGCACAATCGTCACCTTGCGGCCCTCGTCAACCAGATCGTCGATCCGCACCAATTGCACATCCACGGTCTGCCCCTTGAGGGGCACATCAACGATCCGTGACATGCCGCCCAAGGGCGTGCCATCTGCCTTGGCAATCTTCAACGGCAGCACAGCCGCCTCGCGCCCCACCGCCACCGGCGACAGCTTCACGTTCTTCAGCCCGTTAAAGGCAATGGTCCGTGTCGTGGCGGCAAACCCCGTCGGGTTCGGCTCGAAACTATGCACAAAGGCACCACGTTTCGCAGCGCGCGACAGGATCGGCAGAAAGTCCCCGATGAACGCGCCACCGCTGACCACATCACCATTGTCGATGAACTGCTGCATGATCTGCAACGTACGCGGCTCGTTCACCTCGCCGGCAAGCAACCGCTTGGCCACCTCGCGCGCCTTGAAGGCTTCGGGTATGCAATAAAACCCGTACGCGTTCATAGCCTTGAGATGGGGAAAATAGGCGGTCGACTCTGTCATGGTTTTCTCTGCGCCTCTGATCATATCAGTGCAGAAAACCAGAAGCGCGCAACACACACAAGGGCGGCGCGCCCAAGGCGCCCGCGCTATGCACCAAACAGCGTGACAAACGCACCCCGTCCTGTGGGCCCAAACGCAACCACACGGCTGCCCCAATCGAGCGGCTTTAGCACCCCGCCACCTCGCAGCGGGATGTATTTGTGCCACCCCGATTTGCGCGCCACAATCAACCCGCCCGCCTCCAGCTTGGCCAGATGCGCGAAATGTCGGGGCCTCTTTCACGCTTCGACGAAAACCAAAGCATTCCCCTCAAAAAATGTTCTACCATGAACGCACCCGTTGAAAGGCCCCCGCATGATCGCCGTCATTTTCGAAGTCATCCCTCACCCCGCCCGCAAACAAAACTATCTCGACATGGCCGCCGAAATGCGATCACTGGTCGATCAAATCGACGGCTTCATCTCGGTCGAGCGATTTCAAAGCCTGACCAACCCCGACAAAATCTTGTCGCTCTCGTTTTTCCGCGACGAGGCGGCGGTAGACGCGTGGCGCAAACTGACAAAACACCGCACCGCGCAAAAAGCGGGACGCGGTGAGTTCTTTCGCGACTATCACCTGCGCATCGCCCATGTGATCCGTGATTACGGCATGTTCGAAAGGGACGAAGCACCCGACGACAGCAAAGAACTGCACGGCTAAGCCACAACCACAGTATGCACGCCCTGTGTACAAATTGTGTACGCCGTGTGCGGGTAAAACACCCGCGATGCCGTCTCCTTGATCCCCTCTTCACCCCTCCCATCCGGAACGTTCCAAAGACGCGCCCACGCCACCGGCTTCATTTGGCCTTTAAACTTACGTCTCTGCACCCTTCGTGCAGAGACCATAAAGACTCAAATCCCCCTCTTCCCATCTGCAAAACCTCCGTTATAACTAAACACATGAAATACGCCGCACATACCCACACCCCCGCGCAGCCCCCTGCGCCGTTGCTGCGTGACCTGCTGCTAACCCGCCTCTGAGCGTGCCATCCGGCGCGCCCGCTCAGAGGGACGTGCCGCGCGCCAAGGACACATAGCAACAGCAGCAAGACAGAAAGCCAATCACATGACCGACCAGACATCCGCAGCGCGCGCCTCCAGCACGACTCAAGACCGCGTCCTGATCTTCGACACAACCCTGCGCGACGGCGAACAATCCCCCGGCGCAACCATGACCCACGCCGAAAAGCTGGAGATCGCACAGCTTCTCGACGAGATGGGCGTCGACATCATCGAGGCCGGTTTTCCCATTGCCTCCGAGGGCGATTTTGCCGCCGTTTCGGAAATCGCGCGGCAATCACAAAACGCCCAGATCTGCGGGCTGGCCCGTGCGCAATTCGGCGACATCGACCGCTGCTGGGAGGCGATCAAACACGCAAAACAGCCGCGCATCCACACGTTTATCGGCACCTCGCCGCTGCACCGCGCTATCCCGAACCTCACCATGGACGAGATGGCCGACCGCATCCACGAGACGGTAAGCCACGCACGCAACCTGTGTGACAACGTGCAATGGTCCCCGATGGACGCGACCCGCACCGAAGAGGACTTCCTGTGTCGCACGGTCGAGATCGCAATCAATGCGGGCGCGACGACGATCAACATTCCCGATACCGTCGGCTATACCGCACCACGCGAAAGCGCTGCTTTGATCGCGATGCTTCTGGAAAAAGTGCCCGGCGCGGACGGGATCATCTTTGCCACCCACTGCCACAACGATTTGGGCATGGCGACTGCCAACAGCCTTGCCGCTGTGGAAGCAGGCGCGCGCCAGATCGAATGCACCATCAACGGATTGGGCGAGCGCGCGGGCAATACCGCGCTTGAAGAGGTCGTAATGGCGCTGAAAGTGCGCAATGATATTATGCCCTACCAGACCGGCGTGGACAGCTCCAAGATCATGAACATATCGCGCCGCGTCGCGTCTGTGTCGGGCTTTGCGGTTCAGTACAACAAGGCGATTGTGGGCAAGAACGCTTTTGCACATGAATCCGGCATCCATCAGGACGGTATGCTCAAAAACGCAGAAACCTTCGAGATCATGCGCCCCGAAGACGTCGGCCTGGCCGAGACGAATATCGTGATGGGCAAACACTCCGGCCGCGCCGCCTTGCGTTCCAAGCTGGAAAACCTCGGATATGAATTGGGCGATAACCAGCTCAAGGATGTGTTCGTGCGGTTCAAGGAACTGGCCGACCGCAAAAAGGAAATTTACGACGAGGATCTGATTGCGCTGATGCGCATCGCGACAGACCCCGAAACCGACCGGATCAAGCTGAAGTCCATGCGCGTCGTTTGCGGCACCGAAGGCCCGAACGCGGCAACGATGACGCTGGTTGTCGATGGCACCGAGCAAAACACAGAGCAGACCGGCGATGGCCCCGTAGACGCGTCCTTTAACTGCATCAAAGCGCTGGTTCCCCATACCGCGCGCTTGCAGCTTTATCAGGTGGCGGCAGTCACCGAAGGCACCGATGCGCAGGCCACCGTATCGGTGCGGATGGAAGAGGACGGGCGGATTGTTACCGGCCAGTCCGCTGATACCGACACTGTCGTCGCCTCCGTGCGCGCCTATGTTCATGCCCTCAACCGGCTGCTGGTGCGTCGCGAAAAAGGCGGCACAGACAAACGTGAAGTCAGCTACAAAGACGTGGGCTGATCTGTGACAGGGGCGGGGTTGGACCCCGTCCCGTTTTATCCCGACTTACCGGTCCGCATTATTATATCACCAGATTGCGCCCCGAAGACAGTTGCATCCGCCACCGTGATATGATGCACGCCAAGCATCTAATTTCCCTTCATTTCGCGGCCCTTCAGGCGTCTGCCGTTATCGGGTATGCTCTGGCAGATCGCAGGGGCGGCGGCAACACGCCGAAACGACAGAATGACACCCCTTTAATCCAAACGGACAGCCCCCTATAAGCGGACGAAACCTGCGCTCTGACAGAGTCGCGGGCAGATGCGATATTTTTGCAAGGTGATGCCCGATATGTCTATCTTTGAAAACCTGCGCGGTCTGTTCACCTCCGATATGGCAATTGATCTGGGGACCGCCAACACGCTGGTGTATGTAAAAGGCAAGGGCATCGTTTTGAGCGAACCTTCGGTGGTTGCGTATCACGTCAAGGATGGCGTCAAAAAGGTGCTGGCCGTGGGCGAGGATGCCAAACTGATGCTGGGCCGCACGCCCGGTTCCATCGAGGCGATTCGCCCGATGCGTGAGGGCGTTATTGCCGATTTCGACACCGCCGAAGAGATGATCAAACACTTCATCCGCAAGGTGCACAAACGCTCGACCTTTTCCAAGCCCAAGATCATCGTTTGTGTGCCGCATGGTGCCACCCCCGTTGAAAAACGCGCGATTCGCCAGTCAGTGCTGAGCGCCGGTGCGCGCCGCGCAGGTCTGATCGCAGAGCCGATCGCGGCGGCCATCGGCGCGGGGATGCCGATCACCGATCCCACCGGCAACATGGTTGTGGACATCGGCGGCGGCACAACCGAAGTCGCGGTTCTTTCGCTGGGCGACATCGTTTATGCGCGGTCGGTTCGCGTGGGCGGTGACAGGATGGACGAGGGAATCATCAGCTACTTGCGTCGCCAACAGAACCTTCTGGTGGGCGATACAACCGCCGAGCGCATCAAGACCTCCATCGGCACCGCGCGGATGCCCGACGACGGGCGCGGCACCTCGATGCAGATCCGGGGCCGCGACTTGTTGAACGGTGTCCCCAAGGAGATCGAAGTAACACAGGCCCAAATCGCAGAGGCACTGGCCGAACCGGTGCAGCAAATCTGCGAGGCGGTGATGACAGCGCTTGAAACCACCCCGCCCGACCTTGCCGCCGACATTGTGGACCGCGGTGTGATGCTGACGGGCGGCGGCGCGCTTTTGGGCGATCTGGATCTGGCGCTGCGCGAACAGACCGGTCTGGCCATTTCAGTCGCGGACGAACCGCTTAATTGTGTGGCGCTCGGCACCGGAAAGGCGCTCGAATATGAGAAACAGCTGCGCCACGCCATAGACTACGACAGCTAATCCCGCCTCGGAGGGCGCCACGCCGCCATGGCCAGAGACAGATCACAGTCGAGCGATTATACTGGCCCCCTGCGCCGGATACTGCTGGCTGTGCTGGTGCTGGCCTTGTTGGGTATCTTCATCGTCTGGCGGATCGACAGCCCCCGCGTCGAACGGTTTCGGGCACAAATCACGGACCAGATTGTGCCGAATTTCGATTGGGCGATGGCACCTGTCACCGGCACCATCAATCTGGTGCGCGATTTTCAAAGCTATCAACGCCTGTCCGCGCAAAATCAGGAGCTACGCTCCGAACTGCGCCGGATGCAGACGTGGAAAGAAGCGGCGTTGCAGCTTGAGCAGGAAAACGCGCGGCTTCTCGATCTTAACAATGTGCGGCTTGATCCGCGCCTGACCTACGTCACCGGCGTTGTAATGGCCGACAGCGGTTCGCCCTATCGGCAATCGGTCCTGCTTAATATCGGCGGGCGCGACGGGTTGATCGAAGGGTGGGCCACGATGGACGGCATCGGCCTTGTCGGGCGGATTTCAGGCGTCGGGGAAAACACCGCGCGGGTGATCCTGCTGACCGACGCGTCCAGCCGCATCCCCGCAACCATCCAGCCTTCGGGCCAGCGCGCGATTGTGGCCGGTGACAACTCTGCCGCGCCGCCAATTGATTTTCTGGAGAACCCCGATCTGGTGCGCCCCGGGGACCGCGTCATCAGCTCGGGCGACGGTGGTGTATTCCCCGAAGGCCTGCTGATCGGGCAGATTGCCGCCGATCCGGGCGGGCGGCTGCGGGTGCGGCTGGCCGCAGATTTCGAGCGGCTGGAATTCCTGCGCGTCCTGCGCCATCACGGCACCGAAAGCGTGGCAGACCACCCGTCGGTCATTCGGAGCGGCCTTGGAGCCGCCGATAATGCCTTCCCGCTGCCCAACTTTGCCCCGCAAGCGGTGGAGTGAGCCATGGATAATCTGTCCTCCGCGCGGCTGTGGCTTATGCGTGCCGCGTTTGTCGGGCTTGCTCTCGTGAATGCGTTCTTCCACCTGTTGCCCCTCGAAACCCAGCCGGTTGGCCTTTTTGCGCCCGACCTGTCCCCGCCCCTCGCGGCCATTGATCCCGCAGAAGCACGGTTGCGCGAACTTTTGAGCCACGGCAGCGCGCGCATGTGGGTCTCGCCCGATCTGTTGATCTGCTTTGCCTTCGCATGGTCGCTGCGGCGGCCCGAATATGTGCCTGCGATCCTGCTGGCGGTGGTCTTTCTGGTCAGCGATCTGCTGTTACAGCGCCCGCCGGGGCTGTGGGCACTGCTCGCGCTGCTGGCATGTGAAAACCTCAAGACGCGCGGGCGCACCCTGCGCGACAGCACCTTCGGGGCCGAGTGGATCACAGTTGCCGTTATGCTGACGGGCATTTTGCTGGCCAACCGGTTTGTGCTATCAGTTCTACTCATACCGCCGCCGCAACTGGGGCTCAGCCTGTTTGAGCTGGGCATGACAGTTCTGTTTTATCCGGCCATCGTGTTTGTGACCCGTACCCTGATGGGGGTGCGAAAATCAGCCCCCGGAGATCTTGATTCCATGAACCAGCGCGGATGACGAAAGGACCGGTCACATGAGACGCAGCAGAGCCGATACCGACGCCAGCCATGGCAAGCTTTCGCGCCGTGCCGCCCTGCTCGGCGGTGCGCAGCTGTTGTTTATGGGCGGACTGGCCGCGCGTATGCGATATCTTCAGGTCGATCAAGCCGATCAATTTCGCCTGCTGGCCGAAGAAAACCGTATCAACATCCGTCTGATCCCGCCAAAGCGCGGCGAGATTTTCGACCGCAACGGCATGCAACTGGCGCAAAACGTGCCAAGCTACCGCATCGTGATCGTGCGCGAGGATGCAGGCGATGTGGAGGACGTGATGGCGCGTCTTGCGCCGCTCATTGATCTGACCGAAGAGCAGCAGAAAACCGCGCTGGCAGAGCTTAACCGCTCTGCGCCCTTCCTGCCTGTGACCATCGCCGAAAACGTAAGCTGGGACGCGGTGAGCGCTGTGTCGGTGAACGCCCCCGCCCTGCCCGGTGTCTCGCCCGAGGTGGGATCAACCCGGGTTTATCCGCGCGGGTCGGATTTTGCGCATGTGGTGGGCCGGGTGGGCCGGGTGAGCCAGAAAGACCTTGATGCACTGGAAGACCCCGACGCGGTGTTGCGCATTCCGCGCTTCCATATCGGCAAGATCAACGTAGAGGCCCGCGAAGAGGCGCTTTTGCGCGGCACAGCAGGCACCAAACAGGTCGAGGTGAACGCCACCGGGCGCGTGATGCGCGAACTGGCCCGCCGCGAAGGCCAGTCGGGTGCCGATCTGCAACTGACGCTGGATGCCAAGCTGCAAAACTATGTGCAGGCACGGTTGGCGGGTGAAAGTGCGGCTGTTGTGATCATTGATTGCGAAAAGGGCGATGTTGTCGCCAATGCGTCCGCGCCGTCCTATGATCCCAACCTCTTTATCGGCGGCATTTTGTCCAGAGATTACGATCCGCTACTGAATTCCAGATACCGCCCGCTCGTCAACAAGACGGTGCAGGGTGCGTACCCCCCCGCCTCGACGTTCAAGATGATGACGGCGATGGCTGCCATCGAGGAAGGGATCATCGGAGCGGATGAAACCGTCTATTGCCCCGGCTATCTTGAGGTGGGCGGGCGCCGCTTTCACTGCTGGAAGCGCGGAGGCCACGGCTGGCTTGATCTGGAAGGCTCGCTGAAACACTCCTGCGACGTCTATTATTATGATCTGGCGCTCAAGGTCGGGATCGAGAAAATTTCCGCCATGGCGCAACGCTTTGGATTGGGCATCCGGCACGACCTGCCGCTCAGCTCGGTCAACTCCGGCCTGTTGCCGACCAAAGACTGGAAGCTGCGCCAGCGCGGCGAATCATGGGTGATCGGCGATACGGTAAACGCCTCTATCGGGCAGGGCTTTATGCTTGCCTCGCCGCTGCAACTGGCGGTCATGACGGCACGGATCGCAACCGGCCGCGAAGTGATGCCGCGTATCGTAAAATCGGTCAACGGGATCGAGGAATCGGTGCGCGGGAACAGATCGCTTGACATGAAAGAGCAAAACCTGCGCCGGATGCGCAAGGCGATGTATGCCGTCGTCAACGACAGGCGCGGCACCGGTTACCGCAGCCGCATCATCGCCGAAGGTATGCGCATGGCGGGCAAGACCGGCACCTCGCAGGTCCGCTCCGCTATCGTCAACAACAACGAGGTGCCGTGGGAGCAGCGCGACCATGCGTTGTTCGTCGGCTTCGCCCCCTATGACACCCCGCGCTTTGCCTGTGCCGTGCTGGTGGAGCATGGCGGCGGCGGATCGACAGTCGCAGCCCCCATCGCGCGCGACGCGATGCTTCAGGCGCTTTATAACGGCGAGCCGCCGCTTGATGCCTATCCCACGGCGGATCGTGGCCGGATCAAGACCCAGCAGCAACAGCTGCGTGATGTGAAGCCCGACGCCCGCATCAACAAGGGCAAAAATCAGGCATGAGCTATCTTGAGTATACCGTCAAATCCGTCCCGACCGGATTGCGCAAGATTTTCTATCTGAACTGGCCGCTTGTACTGTTGCTGACGGCGGTGGCAGGCACCGGATTTCTGATGCTCTATTCCGTTGCTGGCGGCGGCTATGACCCATGGGCCGAGCCGCAGATAAAACGGTTTGCCATCGGGCTGGTGCTGATGATCGCTGTTGGCTTGGTGCCGGTCTGGCTGTGGCGCAATCTGGCGGGTGTCGCCTATAGCGTCTCGATTGCCCTGCTGATCGGAGTGGAGTTTTTCGGCTCCGTCGGGATGGGGGCGCAGCGCTGGATAGATCTGGGCTTTATGCGGCTGCAACCCTCGGAACTGACCAAAATCACATTGGTTATGTTTCTCGCCGCCTATTATGACTGGCTCCCTACAAAGAAAACATCGCGGCCGTTTTGGGTTTTGTTGCCGCTCATATTCATTCTGGTGCCGACGGCGCTGGTGCTGAAACAACCCGACCTTGGCACCGCGATCCTGCTTCTGGCGGCAGGGGGCGGGTTGATGTTTCTTGCCGGTGTGCATTGGGCCTATTTCGCAACGGTGCTTGCGGCGTTTATCGGGCTGGTGACGACCGTGTTCAAATCGCGCGGCACCTCGTGGCAGATGTTGCAGAATTACCAGTTCCGCCGGATCGACACGTTTCTTGATCCAAGCACTGATCCGCTGGGCGCGGGGTATCACATTACCCAGTCCAAGATCGCGCTGGGATCGGGGGGCTGGACCGGACGCGGATTTATGCAAGGCACGCAATCGCGCCTGAACTTCCTACCGGAAAAGCACACCGATTTCATTTTCACCACGTTGGCCGAAGAGTTTGGCTTTCTCGGCGGGGTGTCACTGCTCACGCTTTATGCGCTGATCATCGTTTTCTGCGTCGCCTCGGCCGTGATGAACAAAGACCGCTTTGCCTCGCTGCTCACGCTGGGAGTCGCGCTCAACTTCTTTTTGTTCTTCTCGGTGAACATGTCGATGGTGATGGGGCTGGCGCCGGTAGTGGGGGTTCCGCTGCCGCTGGTAAGCTATGGCGGCTCTGCGATGCTGGTGTTGATGCTGGCCTTCGGGCTGGTGCAATCGGCCCATGTTCACAGGCCGCGTTGAGGCGATTGGCAGGGACCGCGCGGCACGTTAGACAGGGGGTAAATACCCCTGCCAGAAAGGCCGCTCATGTCTATCTTTCATTTCGCCTTCAACGTCACCGACCTTGATCAAACACGCGCCTTTTATGGCGGGCTGCTGGGCTGCTCCGAAGGACGCAGCACGGACACCTGGGTTGATTTCGATTTCTTCGGGCATCAGCTGTCGTGCCATCTGGGAAAACCGATGGATGTCGCGGCCACAGGATTGGTCGGCGAACATAAGGTGCCGATGCCCCATTTCGGCGTCGTGCTTGAGCATGAAAACTGGCGTGCGCTGGCGGACCGCTTGATTGCCGAGGACTTGGATTTTGTTCTGGCACCGCACACGCGATTTGAAGGGGAGCCGGGCGAGCAATCGACGATGTTCTTTATGGACCCCTCGGGCAATCCCATCGAGATAAAAGGGCTGGCCAACATGGCGGGAGCTTTTGCGCGATGATCAACGTTCTGTTTGCCGCCCGCCCCGAACGTTGGACAACCTATGAAGCGCCTCTGCGCACGGCATTGAAAGCTGCCGGAATCGACGCAAATCTGGCGACTGAAATGCCCGCCCAAGACGTTGATTACATCGTCTATGCGCCCAACAGCGATCTACAGGATTTCACGCCCTACACCCGCGCCAAGGCAGTGCTGAACCTCTGGGCTGGTGTCGAAAAGATCACCGGCAACGAGACCCTCGATATCCCGCTGGCGCGGATGGTTGATCCGGGGTTGACGACAGGCATGGTGGAATGGGTTACCGGCCATGTGATGCGTTATCATCTGGGCATGGACGCGCATATTGTGAACCCCGACCATCATTGGGACGCAAAAACACCACCGCTGGCGCGTGAGCGCGAGGTGGTGATTCTTGGCCTTGGCGCATTGGGAACGGCCTGTGCGCATGCACTTCTGGGGCTGGGCTTTCGCGTTACCGGATGGTCGCGCAGCGCGAAAAATGTCGAGGGCGTCACCTGCCTGCACGGCGACGAGGGGCTGGCGCAGGCTCTTGCAGCTGCGCAAATTGCGGTCACCTTGTTGCCAGACACGCCTGCCACCAAGAATATCATAAATGCCGACACGCTGGCGCAGATGCCCAAGGGCGCGTTCCTGATCAATCCGGGCCGGGGGCCTTTGATTGATGATGACGCGCTGATCGCGGCGCTTGATGCCGGGCAGATCGCCCATGCCACGCTGGATGTCTTCCGGATCGAGCCCTTGCCGCAGGAACACCCCTTTTGGGCGCACCCGCACGTCACTGTCACGCCCCATATCGCGGCAGATACACGCGCGGTAACGGCATCGGAAGTTGTCGTGGAAAACATCCGCCGCGGCGAGGCGGGTGAGCCGTTTATCAATCTGGTGGACCGCGAACTGGGGTATTGAGTATCGCTCGGGCAAGGCGGCTGTTGCGCCCTGCCCGAGCGCCTGACTACGCCGCGTTAAGACCGCGCCCTTTAAGCAGCGCCTCGACCCCCGGCAAACGGCCACGAAACGCGATATAAAGCTCTGCCGCATCGCGGCTGCCGCCCGTGGAGAGGATGTTTTCCTCAAGCGCTTTGGCGCGTTCGGGATCAAAGGCACCGCCCGCTTCTTCGAAGGCTTCGAACGCATCGGCATCCATCACTTCGGACCACATGTAACTGTAATAGCCGCTGGAATAGCCGTCACCGGAGAACACATGCGCGAAATGTGGCGTCGCGTGGCGCATGGTGATCGCGTTTGGCATCCCGATACCGGCAAGGACCGCGCGCTGTTTGGCCATCGGATCGTCCGGCACATCGTCTTCGTGGAATGCCAGATCAACGAGAGCCGAGGCGACATATTCAACGGTCTGGAACCCCATATCAAAGGTCGCGGCACCCAGCACCTTGTCGAGCATCTCTTTCGGCATCGGCTCACCCGTTTTGGCATGGGTGGCGAATTCGCCCAAAACTTCAGGCACCTCCAGCCAGTGCTCATAAAGCTGGCTTGGCAGTTCGACAAAATCACGCGCCACGGACGTGCCGGAGACGCTTTCGTAGGTCACATCAGACAACATCTGGTGCAACGCATGGCCGAATTCGTGAAACAGCGTGCGCGCATCATCGTAGGACAAAAGCGCCGGATCGCCCTTGGCGAAGTTGCACACGTTGATGACAACAGGGGTTTGCTCCTTGGGGAATTTGGCCTGTGCGCGCATCGCAGAACACCACGCCCCCGAGCGTTTGGAGCCGCGCGCGAAATAATCACCGATGAACACGGCCACATGCTTGCCATCCCGCGTCACGTCCCACGCACGGCAATCCGGGTGGTAAAGCGGCACGTCAAGCGGCGCGAACTCAAGCCCGAACAGACGGTTGGCGCAGGCAAACGACGCCTCGATCATCCGGTCAAGCTGGAAGTAGGGTTTCAGCGCCGCCTCATCCAGATCATGTTCTGCCGCGCGCCGTTTCTCGGCGTAGTAGCGCCAGTCCCACGGGGCCAGATCGTCGTTCACCCCGTCTTCCTGCATCATCTTTTGCAGGGTTTCCGCATCGGCGTTGGCCTGTGCGCGGGCTGGCTCCCACACCGCCATCAGCAGATCACGCACGGCCTGCGGCGTCTTGGCCATCTCGGTTTCCAGCTTGTAATCCGCAAAGGTGGCATAGCCCAACAGCTTGGCGCGCTCGGCGCGCAAGGCCAGGATTTCGGCGGCGATGGCGCGGTTGTCCGTCTCGCCACCATTTGCGCCGCGCGCTTCCCACGCCTGAAAGGCACGCTTGCGCAGATCTCGGCGCGGGCTGAATTGCAGAAACGGCGTGATCAGAGACCGCGACAGGGTGACAACCGGGCCGCCCGCCTCTTTCTCTTCGCCTGCCGCACGGGCGGTGTCGATCACAAAATCGGGGAGCCCTTCCAGATCGGCCTCTTCGAGCGGCATAAACCAGCTACGCTCGTCGCCCAGCAGGTTCTGGGTGAAATCGGTCCCCAGCACGGCAAGCCGCCCTTTGATCTCTTTCAAACGCGTCTCTTGCGCCCCTGACAGCGCCGCACCCGAGCGCACAAAGCCACGGTGCGCGAGCATCAGCACCCGCGCCTGTTCGTTGCTCAGGCCAAGGGTGTCGCGCTTTTCCCAGACCGCATTAATCCGCGCAAACAGTGGCTTGTTGGCTGAAATCTCGGAAAAATGCGCCGAGAGTTTAGGCGAGAAATCGCGCTGCAACGCCTCGCGGGCCGGATTGCTGTCGGCACCTGCGACGGTAAAGAACACGCCAAGCACCTGATCAAGCAGATGGCCAGCCGCCTCCAGCGCCTCGACGGTGTTGGCGAACGTCGGCACCTGCGCATTGCTCGCAATGGCGTCGATCTCGGCGCTGTGGGCGCTCAAAGCCTCTTCGAGGGCGGGGGCGAAATCGGTATCGGCTACCGCGTCAAACGGCGCGAGGCCAAAGGGCGTTTTCCAGTCTTGCAGCAGCGGGTTTTCGGACGATGTCATGGGCAGTCTCCTTTGCGCCACAACCTAAGACCCGCGCGGCGCGGTTACAATCGCCGCACACTTGTGCAGACGGGGCAATCGGCGCGCGGCGCAATGCGGATGCTGCGGTTTTCGCCGTAAAGCGCGTCATAGATCATCATCTGTCCGCGCAAGGGCGCGCCAGCGCCCGTAATAATCTTGATCGCCTCCATCGCCATCATCGCGCCGATTACGCCCGGCAAGGGGCCAATCACCCCCGCTTCGGCGCAACTCGGTGCCAGATGCGGCGCGGGCGCCTGGGGGAAAATACACCGGTAACAAGGCGCGCCATGGGCCGGGTCAAACACGCTGATCTGGCCTTCCCACTGGCTCAGCGCCCCTGAAATCATCGGGATGCCAGCCGCCACACAGGTCGCGTTCACCAGATAACGGGTGTCGAAATTATCGGTGCCGTCAAGCACCATATCGTAGTCCGCGAACAGCTCTTCCGCGATTGTATCGTCAAGCGTGCGGTTATAGGGGCGCACGGTGATAAACGGGTTTTGCGCCGTCATTTCGCGCTGCGCGGAAAACACCTTGGCCATCCCGATGGCCGCGTCCTTGTGAATGACCTGACGGTGCAGGTTGGTGTTTTCTACCGTGTCGTTATCAATCACGCCAATGGTACCCACACCGGCCGCGCCGAGATATTGCAGCACAGGTGCCCCAAGCCCGCCTGCCCCCACCACCAGCACCTTTGCGTTCTTGAGCGCCTTCTGGCCCGCGCCGCCGACCTCGCGCAGCACGATATGACGCGCGTAACGGTCAAGCTCGGTTCCAGAAAAGCTGCCTTGTTTGGGCGCTGGCGCTTTCCCGCTATCATCCACACCGGTGCGCTTGCGCAACCCCGCGATCAGCCGCCCGTACCCCCAAACCACAGCCGCAATCCCCACGACAATGAGCCAAAGCGCGGCAGAACCGCCAGTTGCCGCGCGCAGAGGGTGGCCGTCGGGAAACACCAATTGGATACCAACAGCAGCGAGAATCAAAAGCGCAATCATCATCCAGCGCAGATTGCGCGGCGTCCCCATCAACGCGCCCAAGCCCCAAAGAGCCGCAGCAAGAATGATAACCAGCATGGCTTACTCCGTTCCGGTAGAGCCGAACCCGCCCGCGCCACGCTGTGTCGGCGCGAGATGTTCCACAAGCGCAAAACGAGCCTGAACCACCGGGGCAATCACCATTTGCGCGATCCGCATCCCGTGGGTAACGGTGAAATCTTCAGTGCCTGCGTTCATCACAATCACCCCCAACGGCCCGCGATAATCGGCATCAATCGTGCCGGGGCTGTTGGGCAAGGTTATCCCGTGCTTGAGCGCGAGGCCGGAGCGCGGGCGGATCTGCACCTCAAAGCCTTCGGGAATCGCAAGGCGCAGGCCGGTGGGAATCAGCGCCCGCGCGCCGGGTGCCAGCGTGACATTCACGCGCTCGCTCAGGTTCGCGCGCAGATCAGCGCCCGCCGCGCCCGACGTCTCGTAGCGCGGCAGGCCAAGTGCGGTATCCGCGCCTGCGTCCCACGCGATTTCGACTGTTGCACCGCTCACTTCGCCAACGCCCCGGCGATGCGCGCGGCCAGTTTTTCCGCGACGGCATCCTTGCCCATGCGCGGCCAGCCTTCGGCCCCTGCATCAGAAATCAGCGTCACGGCATTTTCCGTGCCGCCCATGATGCCGGTGGCAGGGGACACATCATTGGCAACGATCCAGTCGCAGCCCTTGCGCAGCCGCTTGGCGGTGGCGTTCTCGATCACGTCGTTCGTCTCGGCGGCGAAACCCACGACAAGCGGCGGGCGGCCTTGGGTCATCCGGCTGATGGTGCGCAGGATGTCCGGGTTTTCGGCGAATTCCAAAGCAGGCAGACCGTCTTTGGTTTTCTTGATCTTGCGGTCGCTGGCCGTCGCCACGCGCCAATCGGCGACAGCGGCGGCAAAGATGCCCGCATCGACCGGCAGCGCCGCCTCGACCGCCTCTTTCATCTGCTGTGCGGTTTGTACGCGCACCACCTGCACCCCGTCGGGCGGGGGCACATCGGCGGGTCCGGTGACAAAGATCACATCAGCCCCCAAAGCGGCAAGCGCGCGCGCGATCGCCGTCCCTTGCGCACCCGACGAACGATTGGCGATATAGCGGACGGGGTCAATCGGCTCGTGTGTGGGGCCGGAGGTGACAAGGATGCGGCGGCCCTGCAAGGGACCATCGCTGAGATGCGCCGTGATGGCCGCGACGATATCAAGCGGCTCGGACATGCGACCGGGGCCATGTTCACCGCAGGCCATATCGCCGTTGTTCGGGCCAACGACGCGGATACCATCCGCGCGCAAAGTCGCCAGATTGCGCTGTGTGGCCGGATGATCCCACATCCGCACATTCATCGCCGGCACGATCATCACCGGCGTATCCGTCGCCAGCAGCAACGTGGAGGCCAGATCGTTCGCCAGCCCGACGCTCATCTTGGCCATCAGATCGGCGGTCGCGGGGGCAACCACCACCAGATCGGCCACACGGCTTAACTGGATGTGGCCCATTTCGGCCTCGTCCCCCAGATCGAACAAATCACGGTAAAGCTTGCTTCCCGCCAGTGCCGAGACCGACAACGGCGTGACAAATTCCTCCCCCGCGCGGGTCAGGACCGGTGTTACCGTAGCCCCGCGTTCGCGCAAGCGCCGGATCAGGTCAAGCGACTTGAACGCTGCGATGCCACCGCCGATGATGAGCAGAATGTGTTTGCCTGCAAGCATGATGTGCCCCTGTCCGGTCTTTGTTTCGCAATCAACATAGGGGGCGCGCCGATCAGGCACCAGCCCCGACGGTCAGTTGCGAAAGCGCGCGCAGGGGTCTTCGCGATCAGGTTCCGGCGCATCAAGAAACAAGGCGAAGCCGCCGCTGATGCTTTGACCATTCTCGGTCTGGCCCAACGCAAACACCTGCACATCGGGTGCCGCGCGGGCGATCAGCGCGGGCATCCCCCAGTCAGGGCGCGCATGACCGTTACCGGCAATCACCGCGACAGGCCCGCCCGTGTCACGCAGCGCCTGCAGGGCGGTATCGGCCAGCGTCATATCGCGCAGGCGTTGCATATCGACCATCACCGGCAGCATCGTTGCGGGCAGCGCATCGCAATGCGCGCGGGCTTGTAACGCCTCGCGCTGTGCCTGTTCCTGAGGGTCGGGCGTTACATCCAAGCCAAAGACCGGCGCGCGCGGATGTGCCGCCAACGGCTGTTCCAACGCCGCGCCCAGCGTCTCACGCGGGGTAAGCGCGCCGTAAATGCGCGCGCCGGGCGCGGCGGCGAAAATCGGGAAATACATGTCAAACGCGGGCCAATCGCTTTTGGACCACCCGATAGCCGCATCAATCCCCTTTTGATCTGTACGATCCGCATCATTGCCACGCGTGGCCTGCGCGGGCGTCAGCATCTCGAACACCAGCGCCTTGGGGGCAGTGGCCGCAACCCACGCCGCCTGCCGCGTGTGGTGGGCGGGGTTGTCGTGCTGCTCTCCCAGCACAAGGATGTCCGCCGCCCGTGCCTCTGGCGGGATCTCGGCGCGCACGGGCGATAAAAAAACTGGCGACACAAAAAGCGCAGCCGCAAGGGCTACGTACATGCAAGGTCGGAGGCGAATAAAGCGGGTCACGTCAGGAAGTGAAACACTTCCTGGGACTGTATTTCAAGCGACTTGCGCATTTTGGTAAAAGCAGCGGCTTCCAACTGGCGCACACGCTCTTTGCTCAAGCTCAATTCCTCCCCGAGGCTTTCCAGCGTACGCGGTTTCTCGCGCAGCTTGCGCTCGCGCACGATGAATTGCTCACGGTCGTTCAACGCACCCAATGCCAGAAGCAGCCATTCGCGCAACTGCGCTATGTCGTGACTGTCTTCGACCTTTTCAGCCGCCTGCGCGCCATCATCTTGCAGCGCATCAATCCATTCGCGCCCCTCTTCTTCGGTGGATTGGGTCGCATTCAGCGAATAATCGGACCCCGACAGACGCCCCTCCATCATTTCGACATCACGCAACGGCACACCGATTTCTGTCGAAATCAACTGGCGCAACTGGTGGCGGTCAATTGTTTCGCCCTGCGCCGCCGCCTCGCGCTCAAGCCGCGCCTGAACGCGGCGCATGTTGAAAAACAGCGATTTCTGCGAGGATGTAGAGCCGGTGCGTACCATCGACCAGTTGCGCATCACATGATCCTGAATAGACGCCTTGATCCACCAGACCGCATAGGTCGAAAAGCGCACCCCGCGGTCGGGGTCGAATTTATCCGCAGCCTTCATCAGGCCAAGGCCCGCCTCCTGAATAAGGTCATTCATCGGCGCGCCGTAGCGTTTGAATTTCGACGCCATGGAGATTGCCAGACGCATGTAGGCCGTGATCAAACGGTGTAACGCCGCCTCGTCACGCTCGTCGCGCCACGCATAGGCAAGCTTTAGTTCCGTATCTGCATCCAGCAGCTCTGCCTTCATCGCGGTGCGGGTAAGCGAAAACTCCTGCGAAGTGCCTGACGCCATGCTATCCATCTCCCATATCAAGTGCCACCTTGTGGTGGCTATTTGTAATAACTACGCATGGCGGACCGCTTTGGTTCACGAAAGGTTTCGAAAAATGTTGCCCAAAGGGACATTCGTTCTAGGAGGAGCCGCTTCGGGGAAATCCCAGTGGGCAGAAAATCTAATTATTTCCAGTGACTTGAATGCGACTTATCTTGCAACAGGGCGCATTTACGATTCAGAAACCGAAGTTAAGGTCGACATCCACAAATCACGACGTGACGCGCGGTGGCACACAATCGAAGCGCCTCTGGATTTGGGGCCGCCTCTGGCCGCGCTGCCGCCGGAACAACCGGTCCTGATAGATTGCGCAACGATGTGGCTCAGCAATCAGATGATGGAAGACGCCGACCTTGGCACGGCACAGGCGACGCTGATCACGGCACTGCGCAACTGTGCGCCGCCATGGATCATCGTGTCGAACGAAGTGGGCCACGGGATCGTGCCCGACAACGCATTAGCGCGCCGCTTTCGCGAGGCGCAGGGGCGGTTGAACATCGCGCTGGCGGCAGAGGCGGAACTGGCTGTTCTGGTGGTCGCTGGGCTGCCGCAAGTGTTGAAAGGGGCGCTGCCATGACGGTCTGGCACTGGGTGCGCCACGGACCCACCCATGAGAAATCCTTTGTGGGCTGGCGCGATGTTCCGGCGGATCTATCCGATACCGCACTGATCGGGCGGGTCCGCACCCACCTGCCCCGCGCGGCGTTGCTGGTGTCATCCGATCTGGTCCGCTCAATCGCGACCGCAGACGTTCTGGCGCGCCCCGACCACAGCCGCCTGCCGCATGAGCCGCACCTGCGCGAGATAGATTTTGGCGTCTGGGACGGGATGCGCTTTGACGCCATCGCCGCGCGCGATCCGTATCTAAGCCGTGCATTCTGGGAAAAACCCGGCGACATTCAGGCCCCCGAAGGCGAAAGCTGGAACCAGACGCGGACGCGGGTGGATGCGGTTGTTGACCGCCTGAACGCGCACCATCCGGACGCGCACATCATCGCGGTGGCGCATTTCGGCGTCATCCTTACCCAAGTACAGCGCGCCCTTGGCGTAAGCGCATACAAGGCGATGTCCCATAAGATCGACAACATCTCTGTCACCACGCTGTATCACGATGCAGGCGGCTGGCGCGCCGGGACAATCAACCACCTTCCGTGAATAGACCACGACGCAACTGTTTGGTTTTAATTCAAGTTAACCATAACGTACCTTCCATGAAGCTATGCCCCGTTTCCCTATCCGCCTGTTGCCCGCACGGCAGTCTGGCCCGCCTGAGCCCCCCCCCCCGCGTTAACCATTCTTAAACACTCTTAACGTTAACCATAACGGGAGATTTGGGGAATTCGCATGGTATCACGCGCGTATAGCGTCTCGTTTCAGGGCGTCGAGGCACGATCGGTCGAGGTGCAATGCGCCGTCACGCCGGGGCTGCCCGCATTTTCTATCGTGGGATTACCCGACAAGGCCGTGTCAGAGGCGCGCGACCGTGTGCGCGCGGCGCTGACCTCTATGGCCATCGCTTTGCCGTCGAAACGGATCACCGTCAATCTCAGCCCCGCCAATCTGCCCAAGGAAGGCAGCCATTTCGACCTGCCCATCGCCCTGTCGCTGTTGGCCGCGCTTGAAATTCTGCCTGCAGATGTCGTCGAAACAGTAGTCGCGTTGGGAGAGTTGTCATTGGACGGCACGCTGGTCCCCGTGGTGGGCGCGCTGCCTGCGGCGATGGCCGCGGCACAGGACGGGCGCAGCCTGCTTTGCCCCGAAGGTTCGGGGGCGGAGGCCGCTTGGGTCAATGCCTGTCAGGTGATCGCCGCGCGATCCTTGGGCGATGTCGTGCGGCATTATACGGGTCAGGTGCCGCTGCAACCTGCGGAACCGGGGGAGGTCACGGCGGCCATACACACCCGCGATCTGCGCGACGTAAAAGGGCAGGAACGCGCCAAACGCGCGCTCGAAATTGCGGCGGCGGGGCGGCATCATCTGATGCTGGTCGGCACGCCGGGATCGGGTAAATCCATGCTCGCCGCGCGGCTGCCCACGATCCTGCCGCCACAATCAGCGGCGGAAGCATTGCAAACGTCGATGATCCACTCGCTCGCAGGGTTGCTGGACGAAGGCGGCATCTCGCGCGAGCGCCCGTTTCGCGAGCCACATCACACCGCCTCCATGGCGGCGATTATCGGCGGGGGGCGGCACGCCAAACCGGGGGAAGTGAGCCTTGCGCACAACGGCGTGCTGTTCATGGATGAATTTCCCGAGTTCCCCCGAACCGTTCTGGAAACACTGCGACAGCCCATCGAGACGGGTGAAGTGATGATTGCACGCGCCAATGCACATGTGAAATATCCCTGTAAATTCATGCTGGTGGCGGCCGCGAACCCTTGCAAATGCGGCTATCTCACGGACCCTGCGCGCGCCTGTGCGCGGGTGCCCGATTGTGGCGACGACTATCTGGGGCGTATTTCCGGCCCGCTGATGGACCGGTTCGACCTGCGCGTCGATGTACCGCCGGTCAGCTACACCGACCTTGATTTGCCACCGGCCGGAGAAGGCTCCGCCGAAGTCGCAGCACGGGTCGCGGCGGCCCGCATCTTGCAACAGGCACGCTATGCCAGCGTGCCGGATGTGCTTTGCAATGCTGATATTCAGGGTGATCTGCTCGAACAGGTGACGCAGCCCGATGCCGAGGGCCGCGACCTTTTGCTGCGCGCCGCTGACCGGTTCCGCCTCTCGGCGCGCGGCTATCACCGTGTCTTACGAGTGGCGCGAACGATTGCCGACCTTGAGGGCGCGAAAGACGTGCGCAAGCCCCATGTGGCCGAAGCTGTCAGCTTTCGTCTTGCCAGCCTTGCCGTTGCCTGATCCAGAGCGCCAACGCGTCGAGGGTTTCGCGCGCTTCGGGCAGCACGTTGTGAAAAAACGGCCAGACATGCGGCAGATCGTGCCGCTCGATAAAGGTCACGTCGGTGCCGTCACGGCGCAGCATCTCTGCCAGACGGCGAGCATCATCACGCAGGATTTCAGTGTCGCCCACTGTGATCCACGCAGGTGGCGCGCCTTCGAGGTTTGCAAACAGGGGGCTGACGCTTGGATGGTCGGGGCTGGCACCTTGCAAGAAAAGATCCATCAATTCAGCCGCACGTTCCGCAGGCAGGACCACATCATGCGGCGCATTGGTGTGAAAACACTCCCCGCTACAGGTCAGATCCGTCAACGGCGACAGCCCAAAGACCGCCCCCGGCAGATCAGCCCCATCGGCAAGCAGGGTTGCCAGCAAGCCGAAGGCGAGCGCCCCGCCGGCACTGTCCCCGCCGATCACGACATCACTGGCGGGTACGCCCTGCGCCATCAATCCGCGCCACGCCAGCATCACATCAGAGGGCGCTGCCGGAAATGGCGCTTCGGGCCCAAGTCCGTAACGGGGCAGGATAGCGCGCGCGCCAATCCGGTGCGCCAACTGTGCGACCATCGCGCTGTGCGTGTCGGGGCTGCCAAAAACAAATCCGCCGCCGTGGATATAGAACAGAACGTGGTCCGGCCTGCTGCGTTTGGTCGTTATTTCAAGGCAGTCAATGCCCCCGAACATGTCCCAGCGTGTTTGCGTGCCGCGCGGCGGATAAAAGAACAAACGCGCCTGCACTTCCAGCGCCCGACGCAACGTGGCGGGTGCGCCGGTTCGCAAGCGGCGTTTCTCGACCGTTCGCAGCCACAGGTTCAGCCCACGGCGGCGATAGCTCACGCGCGTCTGGCCTCGATTGCCTCCCAGATCTTTGCAGCGATGTTCGTGCCGTCAAACCGCTCAAGCTCCTGAATGCCGGTCGGGGATGTCACATTGATTTCTGTCAGATAGTCGCCGATCACGTCGATACCGACAAAAACCTGGCCTTTCTCTTTCAAAAGCGGCCCGATCCGCGCGCAAATCTCCATATCACGCGCCGTCAATCCAACCTTTTCGGGTCGCCCGCCAACATGCATGTTCGAGCGCGTCTCGCCAGCCGCCGGCACACGGTTGATCGCGCCCACGGCCTCGCCTTCGACGAGAATCACGCGCTTGTCGCCTTTGGATACGGCGGGCAGGAATTTTTGTACGATCAACGGCTCGCGCGAAAAGCCGGTGAACAATTCGTGCAGGGAACTGAGGTTTCTGTCGTCCATCGTAAGTTTGAAAACACCCGCGCCGCCATTGCCATAGAGCGGTTTGAGAATTACATCCCCGTGCTTCTCCTTGAAGGCGCGGATCGTATCGAGATCGCGGGCAATCGTTGTGGGGGGCGTCAGGTCCGGAAACCTAAGGACCAACAGCTTTTCGGGATAGTTTCTCACCCAGAAGGGATCATTCACCACCAGCGTGGTTTCGGAAATCATATCAAGCAGATGGGTGGATGTAATATAATGCATGTCAAAGGGCGGATCCTGCCGCAACCAGACGACATCGAACCCGGCGAGATCAACTTCGCGCATCTCGCCAAGCACGGCAGGCGTGCCTTCAACCCGCTGAACGGTCATGTCATGCCCGCGTGCCGTAATCCGCCCCTCCTGATAGGCAAGATGATCCGGCGTGTAATAAAACAGCGAATGCCCCCGCGCCTGCGCTTCCTCTGCGAGGCGGAAACTGCTGTCCGCGTTGATATCTACGGCCCCGATCGGGTCCATTTGAAAGGCGATTTTCATGGGCTTATCCTTGCTGTTGCCATCTTGATGACAAAGCAATCCGTCCAACGCAATGGCCTCAACCGTGGCCGAAGGCATTTTCAATGATATGTGTCTCGCCGTAACCGTTCACAAGCGCCACATCAAACCGCACGTCTGTCAGGCTGCCATTCGGCTCCGCGCCCAGAAACTCTTCGGCGCAGGTGTAGATGCGCCGCATCTGGGCCGCACTGATCCTCTGCGCCGCGCGATCAAAACTGCGGCTTTGTTTTACTTCTATAAAAATCAGGCCATCACCGTCCCGCACGATCAAATCAACCTCTCCGGAACGGCCCCGCCACCGTTGGCGCGCCACGGTAAAACCGCGCCGCTCGTAATCCAGCGCGATCCGTTCCTCAGCCGCCAGTCCGGCATGAAACGACATCGCCCCACGATCTGTTTTGGCGCGCATGTGGGTCATGATCCATCAACCTTTTTGTTTGCTCAACTCCAAAGCCGCCTGATACACCTGCCTGCGAGGCAACGCGTGCGCATTAGCCACCATATCGACCGCATCGCGCATCGACATCTCCGCTAAAGCAGCCTCCAACGAAGAGTTTAGGTCAACTTCATTAACAGTGGGTAAATCCCCACGGTCAACCAACACCACGATTTCGCCTTTGGGTTTCTCCGTCGCGTATTGGTCGGCCAGACCGGACAGCGTTCCGCGCCGGATTTCCTCGAATTTCTTGGTTAATTCGCGGCAGACGGCGGCGGAACGCGCGGCGCCCAGCGCAGTGGCGGCGTCCCTCAACATGGCCCCCACGCGGTTCGGTGATTCGTAAAACACCAGTGTCGCGCGAATGTCGCGCAAAGCTTCGAGCGCAGAAAGCCTCGCCGATTTGCTATTCGGGAGGAAGCCCGCAAAATGAAAGGAATCCGTGGGCAAACCTCCCAGCGTCAGCGCCGTCAGCACCGCAGAGGGCCCCGGCGCACAGGTCACGCCAATGCCTGCTTGCGCCGCCGCGCGTGACAGCTCGAAGCCGGGATCGGCGATAAGCGGCATTCCCGCTTCGGAGGCATAGGCCACTGAAAGCCCCTCGCGCACAGCACTTACCAGCCGTTCCGTCACCGCCGCCTTGCTGTGATCGTGGAGCGCGATGATTCTGCGCCCGTCCAACGGAATTCCGTGAATATCCATCAGCTTGCGCAAGCTTCGGGTGTCTTCTGCGGCCAGAATATCGGCACTGGCCAACACATCAAGCGCACGCAACGTGATATCGCGCGCAGTTCCGATTGGCACGCCAACGAAAGTGATACCGGGCGTTAACTTTTGCTTGTTAAAATTCAACGCTGGACCCGCCTTTTTCGAAGAGTATGATTGTGACAATTCGCGCGGCGCAAGACGCCGTGCTACTGATTGGGGAGAACCACTAACATGATTGCCATCCTTCGCGCCATCCGAAAGCCTTTGCGGATCGCCCTCCTTCCCCTCGTGGCGTTGCTGCTTGCCGCCTGTGATCCGGCCATGACAGGCGGGGTTGGCGGCGGTCCCAAAATTGACACCAAAGCGCCGGTGCCGGTCGCGCTCCTTGTGCCGCGTGGCGGGTCGGCCTCGGACGACCTTCTGGCGCAAAACCTTGAAAACGCGGCACGGTTGGCGATTCGCGATTTGCAAGGGGTACAGATTGATCTGCGCGTCTATGGCACTGCCGGTCAGGCCACGGCAGCGGCGACCGCCGCCAAGCAGGCCGTCGCAGACGGGGCCAAGATCATTCTTGGGCCGGTTTACGGCGAAGCGGCTAATGCCGCAGGGGTGGCTGTGGCGCCGTCGGGCGTGAATGTGTTGTCCTTCTCCAACAACACCACGATCGCGGGCGGCAATGTCTATGTGCTTGGCCCGACATTTGCCAACACTGCCAACCGTCTTGTGAGCTACGCCAAGCGCGCCGGAAAAGACCGCATTGTCGTACTGCACGCCAATGATATCGGTGGTCAGCTGGGCCGTAACGCCATCCAGCAGGCGATTGCCGCGAACGGCGCAACACTGTCGGGAACTGTCGATTATGCGCTGAGCCAGGAATCGGTTCGGGCCGCGATTCCACGGCTGAAATCCACCATGAGCAGCTCGGGTGCGACCGCGCTCTTTCTGACGGCAAGCTCGGCAACCGCGCTGCCGCTGTTTGCAAGCCAGCTACCCGCCGCCGGGATCGGGCCGGAAACGACCCAATACATCGGACTAAGCCGGTGGGACATTCCCGCGCAGACGCTTGCCCTGCCCGGTGTACAGGGCGGGTGGTTTGCACTGCCCGATCCCGGTGCCAGCGCTGCGTTTGCCTCGCGCTACAATACTGCCTACGGCACGCGTCCGCTGGATATTGCGGGGCTTGCCTTCGATGGCGTGGCCGCGATTGGCTCGCTTGTCAAAAGCGGCAAGGCGAACGCGCTGACCGGTACCGCGCTGACACAGGGCGCAGGGTTTCGGGGTGCAAACGGGATCTTCCGGTTGCGCGCCAACGGCACCAATGAACGCGGTCTCGCGGTTGCAGAGGTCCGCAACAATCAGGTTGTTCTGCTGGAGGGTGCACCAAAAGCCTTTGGCGGAGCGGGCTTCTGAGCGCGAAAGTGTCAAACTCCGAACATCGCAATACAGACGCGGCGCTGGAGCCGCGTCTGTTATCCGATCCGCGCGCGATTTTTGACCGCGACGGTGCAACAGCACAAATAGCGCAGGCCGCACAGCAATCATCGGCCACCTTACAGGCCGAAATCGTGCGAATCCTTCAGGCAGAGCAGACCAGCGGGCGACAGGTGATCGCCGAGAACCTTGCGCAAAATCCATTCGACGCCACCGCAATGACCGCCTCCTACACCTACCTGACCGACGGTATGGTGAAAGTGGTGCTCGACGCGGTCACACGCTATATCCATCCGCCCGTTGACCATCGCACCGCCCAGACGCTGAGCGTGATCGGAGTGGGCGGCTATGGCCGGGGAGAGATGGCCCCGTTTTCGGATGTTGATCTGCTGTTTCTGACCCCTGCCAAAATCACGCCATGGGCCGAAAGCGTGATCGAGGCGATGCTGTATATCCTGTGGGATCTGAAGCTGAAGGTCGGCCACTCAAGCCGTACAATCCGCGATTGTGTGCAGCTCGGGAACGAGGATTTCACGATCCAGACCGCTCTGTTGGAGCATCGCTATGTCTGTGGTGACCGCGATCTGGCGTTGCTGCTTGATGAAACGCTCAAGCGTGATCTGTTCAGCGGCTCGGGGCGCGATTTTATCGAGGCAAAGCTGCACGAGCGCGACAGCCGGCATCTCAAGCAGGGCCAGCGCTATGTGGTGGAGCCCAATGTCAAAGAGGGCAAAGGCGGCTTGCGCGATCTGCAATCGCTGTTCTGGATCGGCAAATACATTCACGGCGTCGAACATTCCGCCGATCTGGTCGCGAAAGGCGTGTTTCGTACCGACGAATACGAGACATTCAAAGATGCCGAGAACTTTCTTTGGGCTGTGCGCGGGCATCTGCACCTGCTGACAAACCGCGCCACCGAAAAGCTGACGTTCGATATGCAAGTGTCTGTTGCCGAGGCGATGGGATACAAGGACCGCGAGGGGCGCCGCGCGGTAGAAGTCTTTATGCAGGCCTATTTTCGTCACGCAACCGCCGTTGGCGATCTGACCCGTATTTTCCTGACCAAGCTGGAGGATATGCACGTCAAATCCGAACCGTTGCCGGAGCGGATATTCCGCCGCAAGCCGCGCATCAAAGCGGGCTATGTTCTGGTGCATAACCGGATTGCCATCGTGGACGAGGCCGCCTTCCTGTCGGAGCCGTTGAACCTGTTGCACCTGTTCGAGGAAGCCTTGCGCACCGGCATGCTGATCCACCCTGACGCGATGCGCACCGTCAAAGCGAACCTGCACCTGATCGACGATACATTCCGCAACACCCCCGAAGCGCAGCGGATGTTCCTTGATCTGCTGCTCAAACATGGCAATCCCGAACGCGCGCTGCGGCGGATGAACGAACTGGGCGTGCTGGCCGCTTTCATCCCCGAATTCGAACCGATCGTGGCGATGATGCAGTTCAACATGTACCACAGCTATACCGTGGACGAGCATATCATCCAGACCATCGCCAATCTGGCCCGCATCGAAAAGCATGAGTTGGACGAAGAGTTGCCTGTGGCCTCGTCAATCCTTGAACGCGGGGTCAACCGGCGTGTGCTTTATGTGGCGTTGTTGTTGCACGACATCGGCAAGGGGCGGATGGAAGATCATTCCATACTCGGCGCAAAGATCGTGCGTAAGGTCGCGCCGCGTCTGGGCCTGAAACAGGACGAGGTGGATACCGTCGAATGGCTGGTGCGCTATCATTTGCTGATGTCCGACATGGCCCAAAAACGCGATATCGCCGACCCCCGCACAGTGCGTGATTTTGCCAAAGCCGTGAAGACGGTCAAACGGTTGGACCTTCTGTGTGTGCTGACGGTTTGCGATATCCGCGGCGTTGGCCCGGACACATGGAACAACTGGAAAGCAGTGCTGATCCGTGCCCTTTACCGCCAGACAGAGCGCGGTTTGGAAACCGGTCTCGAAGATCTTAACCGGCAGAACCGCGGGGCGGAGGCGAAAAAGACGTTGCGCGCGGCCCTGCCCGACTGGACCAAGAAAGAGCTGAAGGCCGAGACGGCGCGCCATTACGACCCTTACTGGCAGGGAATGCATGTTACGGCCCATGTGGCATTCGCCAACATGTTGCGCAACGCGGAGGCGGATTCCATCCTCATTGATCTGCACCCCGACGAGGACCGCGATGCCACGCGCGTCTGCTTTGTGATGGCCGACCACCCCGGCATTTTTTCACGCCTCGCCGGAGCGCTGGCGCTTGTCGGTGCGAATATCGTCGATGCCCGCAGCTATACAACCAAGGACGGTTTTGTGACGGATGCGTTCTGGATACAGGATGTCGAGGGCAACGCCTATGAGGCGTCACGTCTACCCCGCCTGCGCCAGATGATCGGCAAGACCCTGCGCGGTGAAGTCGTCGCGCGCGATGCGCTCAAGAGTCGCGACAAGGTCAAGAAGCGCGAAAGAGCGTTCCGCGTTCCGACCTCGATCACCTTCGATAACGACGGGTCGGAAATCTACACCATTATCGAAGTGGACACCCGCGACCGCCCCGGCCTGCTGTATGATCTGGCGCGGGCGATGGCGGCGGCCAACGTCTATATCGCCAATGCTGTCATTGCGACCTATGGCGAGCAAGTTGTCGATACCTTTTACGTCAAAGATATGTTCGGGCTAAAATATTACTCCGAAAGCAAACAAAGCCAGCTTGAAAGCCGGCTACGTCAGGCGATAACCGAAGGGGTCAAGCGGGCAGACGTCTGATCTTGTGACAGGCAATGCGCAAACCCGCACAGTCAGGCAAAAGACAATTGCGCGCTGTTGTTGCAATCGCTAGCCAAGGCGTATGACAGCAAAGGCGCTATTTACATGAAACCCATTCGATTGATGAGCGGCTTTTTCACCGTGGGCGGCTGGACTTTGCTCAGCCGGATACTGGGCTTTATCCGCGAGGTGATGATCCTGTCATTGATCGGACCGGGGCCGTTGATGGATGCCTTTGTCGCCGCCTTCCGCCTGCCCAACATGTTCCGCCGATTTTTCGCAGAAGGGGCGTTTAACGCCGCGTTTGTGCCGATGTTTTCCAAACGGCTGGAGGGCGAAGAGCATCCGCAGGCGTTTGCCCAAAACGCGCTAAGCGGTCTGTTATTCATCGTGCTATTGCTGACGGGGCTTGGCATGGTGTTCATGCCCGCGCTTGTCTGGGCCACTGCCGAAGGGTTCAGCGGCGATGCGCGCTTTGATCTGACAGTGGGCTTTGGCCGGATCGTGTTTCCGTACATCCTGTTCATGTCGCTCTCTGCGTTGTTCTCGGGGATCCTCAATGCAACAGGGCGCTTTGCCGTGGCGGCGGCGGCACCTGTGCTTTTGAACATTGCCGTAATCTCGGCCCTGATCCTTGCGCAGGTGACGGGCGGTGCCGCGATCATCTGGCTGGTCTGGGCCATCCCGCTTGCCGGTGTTGGCCAGTTGGCGTTGACCTGGCGTGCGGCGGCAAATGCCGGATTTAACATACGGCCAAAGTTGCCGCGCTGGAATGCGGAAATGCGCGATCTGGTAGTGATTGCGTTACCTGCGGCCATGGCCTCGGGGGTGATGCAGATCAATCTGGTGGTGGGACAGCTGGTCGCCTCGCAATACGACAAGGCCGTGAGTTGGCTTTTTGCGGCGGACCGGCTGTATCAGTTGCCGTTGGGCGTGGTCGGCATTGCGGTGGGTATTGTCCTGCTGCCGGATCTGTCGCGCCGTCTGCGCGCGGGCGATGACGGCGGCGCGCGCAATGCGCTCAGCCGTGCGGCTGAAATCTCGCTTGCGCTGACTATCCCTTCGGCAGTGGCGCTGGTCGTGATCCCTCTGACGCTGGTTTCTGTATTGTTCCAGCGCGGCGCGTCATCAGTGGATGACAGTGCGGCCATTGCGACGGCGGTGATGATTTACGGACTTGGGCTGCCTGCCTTTGTGCTGCAAAAGATCCTGCAACCGTTGTATTTCGCCCGCGAGGATACGCGGCGGCCGTTCTATTTTGCCCTTGCCGCGATGGTGGTGAACGCGGGTCTTGCCGTGGGCCTTGCGCCTTTCGTTGGCTGGCTGGCGCCCGCGATTGCGGCGACGCTGGCAGGGTGGGCCATGGTTGCCATGCTCGCCATCGGCGCGCGGCGGTACGGCGATGTGGCCAAATTCGATGCGCGCTTTCACAAGCGCATCTGGCGGATCATCGCGGCAAGCGTGATCATGGGTGCGGTGCTTTGGGGCTTCAACATGCAGCTTAGCGCGCTGTTGGCGCTGGCATGGTGGCGCGGTCTCGGGCTGCTTGTGCTGTTGGTGCTGGGGGCGGTTTCCTATTTCGGCAGCGGACAAATGTTGGGTGCGTTCCGCCTGTCCGAGTTCCGTGCAGCCATGCGCCGCTAACGCTGGCGCAAACGGCCAAGGATGCGCGCCCATGCGCCGGGCGCGCAGACAAAGCTGATCGCAAACCCGCAGACAAAGCCTGCAAGCTCCGCCACCCAGCCATTGCCGACAGAAGCAAACAAGCTCCACACCAATTGCAGGCCCATCAGTATCGCAATCAGGCTAAACGCTTGCCATTGTGGACCGCCGGTGGACGCCTGTCTGCGCCACAACACAAAGCTGTAGCCGCCAATCAGGCCATAGACGGACGGATATGCCCCCACCAGCCACACCGGATCATTCAGCAGCAACGCATAGGCCAGCGCGCCGCCAATACCCGACACAAAGAACAGCGCCAGCATGGCGAGTTGCCCCATGACTTCGGCAGCCATCTTGCCCAGTGCCAACATCAAAACGATGGCGATCAGCGCATGGGTAAAGCTGAGGTGGATGAACGGATAGGTGATGAAACGCAGCAGATGCTCCATCGGGAAATACCCTTGTGCCCACATCGCATCGAAAATCTGCCCCGAGAAGCCCCAATCGCGCACCAGCGCCAGACGCCAGCCCACAGCCGCAGGACCGCCGACCATTCCCGCCTCGGCAAGCGACAGCGTCGCCTCGATCCCGGCCATGATGACAAAAAGTGCCAGCACGACAGGCGGCAAGGTGTTGAAAGGTGGCTCGAACGGGGGGTCTTCTGGCTGATCTGACACGGGGCGTGCGCTTCTTTCGCTAATGGGGTCGGTTGACTGAGGGTGGTGCCATGGGTAAGCCCATCGCAACGATATATCCAGCCCCCATCGGAGCATCCCATGAGCGAGACCCAATTCACGCCCCGCGTCTTTTCCGGCATCCAGCCCTCGGGCGGGCTGCACCTTGGCAACTATCTGGGCGCGATCAAACGCTTTGTGGATATGCAGGATCAGGGCGACTTCCAAACCGTTTATTGCATGGTCGATCTGCACGCGATCACGGCCAAGCTGTTGGACCCCGCAACCCTGCGCCACAACACCCGAGAGCTTGCCGCCGGTTTCATCGCCGCAGGTGTCAACCCGGAGAAATCCATTCTGATCAACCAAAGTCAGGTGCCGGAGCACGCGCAACTGGCGTGGATTTTCAACTGCGTCGCGCGCATGGGATGGATGGGCCGCATGACACAGTGGAAGGATAAGGCGGGTAAAAACGCCGAAGCGGCCTCGTTGGGGCTGTTTGCCTATCCCGCGTTGATGGCAGCCGACATCCTGATCTATCACGCAACCCATGTGCCGGTCGGCGAAGACCAGAAACAGCACCTTGAACTGACCCGCGACATCGCGGCGAAATTCAATCACGACTATGGCGTCGACTTTTTCCCGCTGACCGAACCGGTGATCGAAGGGGCGGCCACCCGCGTGATGTCCCTGCGTGACGGGTCCAAAAAGATGTCAAAATCCGACCCGTCAGACGCCAGCCGCATCAACATGACCGACGACGCGGACACCATCGCCAAGAAGATCCGCAAGGCCAAGACCGACCCGGATGCATTGCCTTCCGAAGTTGAAGGGCTGAAAGACCGTCCCGAAGCGCGCAATCTGGTGAACATCTATGCCGGCCTGAACGAGCAAACGGTGGCGCAGGTTCTGGCAGACGTGGGTGGACAACAATTCGGCACGTTCAAACCTGCGTTGGCAGAGCTGGCGGTTGCCAAGCTGGCCCCGATCAGCACGCGCATGTCCGAGTTGATGGCAGATCAGGCAGAGATCGACCGCACCCTCGCCAAAGGCGCGCAACAGGCGCGCGAGATCACCGCCCCGATCCTGAAAAAGACCTATGAGATTGTCGGGATGGTCTCTTAATCACACGACCTTTCTGTCACGGCCCTGTGAACCGGATCATGGACAAATGCCCTGCCCGCCCCCATCTTGCACAAACAAGCGCTTGAAACAGGAGGCGGCACCATGAGCACCGGGTTTTTCTGGGATGAGCGGACGTTCTGGCACGCGGGGGGCAACTATGCCTTTACTCTGCCGCTGGGCGGGTTGGTACAGCCGCTTGCCGCCGGGGGTCTGCCCGAAAGCCCCGAGACGAAGCGCCGTCTGAGAAACCTGATGGAGGTCACCGGGCTGACCCGTGATCTGGACATGCGCAGCGCCGACCCCGCCAGCTTTGAGGAATTGTTGCGGGTCCATCCCGAACACTACCTGACGAAGTTCAAGGAAACATCGGATGCGGGCGGCGGCGAGTTGGGGCATCACGCCCCATTCGCCCAAGGCGGCTACGAGATCGCGGCGCTGTCGGCGGGTTTGTGTACGGCTGCGGTGCGCGCGGTGGCTGACGGGACGCTCGAAAACGCCTATTCGCTCAGCCGACCGCCGGGACATCATTGCGAACCGGACACGCCGATGGGTTTTTGCCTGCTGGCCAACATCGCCATCGCGATTGAAGCCGCCCGCGCCGAAGGACGTATCCTGCGCGCCGCCGTTGTCGATTGGGATGTACATCACGGCAACGGCACCGAGGCTGTATTCTATGATCGCGACGATGTGCTGACAATCTCGCTGCATCAGGAGGGGAACTATCCCCTGACCACCGGCGGCCTGCACGACCGTGGACGTGGTGCAGGCAAAGGGTTCAACCTCAACTTGCCGCTGCCTGCGGGGCTGGGCCACGAAGGCTATCTGCACGCCATCGACAGCATCGTCATTCCACAACTCGAAGCGTTCGCGCCCGACATCATCATCGTCGCCTGCGGCTATGATGCGGCCTGCTCTGACCCGCTCAGCTCCATGCTGGCCACGTCCGAAACATACCGCCAGATGACGCTGCGCCTGAAAGACGCGGCGCGGCGGCTGTGCGGTGGCAAGCTCGTGCTGGTACACGAAGGCGGTTATTCCGAGGTGTATGTTCCATTTTGCGGTCACGCAGCGATCGAGGCACTGTCGGGCAGCGATGCCCATGCGCCCGATCCGATGGCCAAAAGCTTTACCAGCCGCCAACCCAACCCGCGCCTCACGGCGTTTCACAAGAAGATGATCGACGATATGTCAAAAGAGTTGGAGCTTTAACAGATGCCCGCACCCAATCCAGATGCTTTGCATTTCTTGCAAACGCGACGGTCCCGCCCCGCGAAAACGTTGACCACGCCGGTTCCGGATCGTGACACGTTGATGATGCTGCTCACCACAGCCGCACGCACGCCCGATCATGGCAAACTTGAACCATGGCGGTTTGTCGTCATTGATCGCGCCGCTATGGCACGACTTGCCGATCTGGCCGAGGCGCGCGCAAATGCGCTTGGCCTTGAGGCAGAGCAGATCACCAAAGGGCGCACCCAGTTCGATCAGGGCAATCTGGCGGTGGCGGTGATCGAAGTCCAACGGGAGTCTCCGAAAATTCCCGCGCTGGAACAAACCTATTCCGTCGGCGCTGTCTGTCTTGCCCTGCTCAACGCGGCTTTGGCGGCGGGATGGGGGGCAAGCTGGCTTAGCGGCTGGCCCAGCCACGACCGGATATTCAGGGAGCAGGCCTTTGACCTTGCCCCGCACGAACGGGTCGCAGGGATCATCCACATCGGCACCGAAACGTCCGCCCCGCCTGAACGGCCCCGCCCGGATGTAGAGGCGATCACTACATGGCTTTAGGGACGATATTCCGCGCCTTTGGTCTGGCGTTCGGGCAAATCGGCGATCCGCGTTTTACGCGTGTGCTGCTGATGGGCGTGGGCCTTGCGCTGGCGCTACTGATTGGTGCGTCGGCGGGCTTGATCTGGTTCGTCGACTGGCTAACGGGCGATAGCACATCTGTCCCGTTGGTGGGCGAGATCAGCTGGCTTGACGATGTGTTCAGCTGGGGTGCGACGCTGTTGCTGTTGATCCTGTCGGTGTTTTTGATGGTGCCCGTGGCCTCTGCCATCACGTCAATGTTTCTTGATGATGTGGCGGACGCGGTCGAGGCTGTACATTATCCCGACATCCCGCAAAGCCCGCGCACGCCATTTTGGGAGGCGATGCGCGATACGGTGAATTTTCTCGGTGTGATCGTGGGCGTCAACATCCTTGCGCTGGCGCTTTATCTGATTTTCGCGCCGGTGGCGTTACTTATCTTCTGGGCGGTAAACGGTTTTCTTCTGGGGCGCGAATATTACACATTGGCCGCGATGCGGCGGGTCGGACGTAAACGCGCCAAAGAGCTACGCCGCAAACACGCGCTGACGATCTGGGCGGCGGGCACCCTGATGGCGATCCCGCTTTCGGTGCCCCTGCTCAATCTGATGGTGCCGATTCTGGGGGCTGCGACCTTTACTCACCTGTTCCAGATGTTGCCTCGGGGGCGCCCCGCCCGATCCAGTTTTCCAGATCGTCCACAGTGATCTTGCCGGACGTGATGACCAAAACCAGAAAACCCCAGATCAGGATTGAAGCGATCGTCGTCCAGAAGGCTTTCTTCTTGAGGTGATGATGCTCGGGCGCGCCAGCGTGGGTGCCCGGCACAATTTCGTTCAGATCGCCCTGTGTTTTCACACGAAACGGCAGGGCGATAAAAAACGTCATGGACCAAACGACAGCAAAAAGAACGGCTGCGGAAACAGCGCCCATCAGACCTGCTCCAGCTCGACAAGTGCGCCATTGAAGTCCTTGGGGTGCAGGAAAATCACAGGCTTGCCATGCGCACCGATCTTCGGCTCTCCGTTGCCCAGAACCCGCGCACCGGTGGTTTTCAGATGGTCGCGCGCGGCGATAATATCATCAACTTCATAACAGATATGGTGAATCCCGCCCGAAGGGTTTTTTTCCAGAAACCCGTTAATCGGGGAATCGTCACCCAGCGGATAAAGCAATTCGATCTTGGTATTGGGCAGTTCGATAAAAATGACCGTGACGCCGTGATCCGGTTCATCTTGCGGCGCACCCACATTCGCGCCCAGCGCGTTGCGGTACTGATCTGCCGCAGCCTCCAGATCGGGAACGGCGATAGCAACATGGTTCAGACGTCCAATCATTGGATGCTTCCTCTCTGGTTGATTTGCGGCCCCTTATGCGCCGCCCTGCGTTCAAGAGCAATGCGCCGCGTTAACCTGCCGTTAGCCATATATGCCCCATTATCAGGAGACAGCATAGGAATCGGAGAGCCATCATGGATACGCCAGACCCTTTTTCGGCCCACTACCCGACACCAACCGCCGCACGCCCGCTTCTTGGCCTCACGGTTCTTGTTGTCGAAGACAGCCGCTACGCCTGCGAAGCAGTCAGACTGTTATGTCTGCGCTCCGGGGCACGGGTGCGGCGCGCAGATTGCATCCGCTCGGCGCGGCGCCATTTACAGGTCTACCGCCCGTCGGTTGTGTTGATTGATATGGGCCTGCCTGACGGAGACGGCGCAGATCTTATCGCGGAGCTGAGCAACATCGAAGACACCGAAAGCATCATTCTGGCCACCTCCGGAGAGCCGGAGCGGGAGAATGCGGCGATTGCTGCCGGCGCGCAGGGGTTCTTGCCCAAGCCCATCACATCCCTTGCTGTGTTTCAGCAAATGGTTCTGGAAAAACTTCCCACCGAGCGGCGACCGAAAGGCCTGCGTGTGGTGTTGGACGAGAAAATCACACCCGAGAAGATCGCCTATCACGACGACATTACCCATGCCGCCGAAATGCTTGATACCCCGCCTGACGGCGCAACGCTTGATTATCTCGCACAGTTTCTTGGTGGTGTGGCCCGTTCGGTCAATGATGACGGCATGGCGGATGCAGCACAGGCCCTGGCACGCAAACGCGCAGCGGGAGAGGCCGCGACATCCGAAACGGCACAGATTGCGGGGCTTATCCAACAGCGGCTCACCGACAGAATCGCGATCTGAAGCATGCGAACTACAGGCTTGGATCACTGGCCGCGCGCACAAGACCCGTCATGTCGCCCAGCCGTTCACGTTGTTGCCCTGCTGTGTCAAAGTTCGCCGGCGCAAGCCACGCGGCATAAGCTTCCTTGAGGGCCGGCCATTCCTTGTCGATTACGGCAAACCACGCCGTATCACGGTTGCGACCCTTCACCACAACAGCTTGGCGGAATACCCCTTCGAAGCTGAAACCGAACCGCTGTGCCGCACGCCGCGAGGGGGTGTTCAGCGCGTTGCATTTCCACTCGAACCGGCGATAACCCGCCTCGAACACCCACTGCATCATTAGAAATATCGCTTCGGTGGCGGCCGGTGTCTGTTGCAAGGTCGGGCTGAAGCTGATGTTTCCCACCTCGATCGAACCGGCTTGCGGGTCGATGCGCAAGTAGCTTGCGATGCCCTCCCAGTTGCCGGTTTGGAGATTTCGGATCGCGTAAAACACCTGTTCTTCGCGCGCTGCAATGTCGCGGACCCAGCGGTGAAACTGCGCGGCCGAGGAAAAGGGACCGTCAGGCATGTAATCCCACAGCGTATCCGCACCCGCAAAGGCACGGTACAACAATGCCGCGTGCGCATCCGGATCCAAACGCTCTAACGCGGCAAAGCGCCCCGTGCGGGTCAGCCATGCGGGCAAGGACGGCGGCGTCCAGTTCTCGACGATGGCACCAATCGGCGCGCCGGAAGGCGTTTGAGGTTTCATAACACAGTGATAGGGCGCACAGGCGTGCAGGCCAAGCGGCGATTGCACCGCCCCCTTTTCATACCTCCGAACCAAATCGCATGGCTCTCCCGGCAGATCGGCGTGTTTTCGGGAACCCCAAGGCCATTTGGCGGGTTTTCCCCAAAACACAGGAGACCAAGCCATGCCTTCCATTTACGATGCAATCAAAGCGGATCATGATAGCCACCGCAGCCTTCTCGACACGATTACCGATACAAGCGGCGACAGCCAGAAGCGGCGCGAAAGCTGGAAGGCGTTTTATAACGATGTAAAGTCCCATGCAGCCGCCGAGGAAGAGACCTTTTATTCAAAGCTCATTTCCGAAACATGGGGGCAGGACGCCGCGCGCCATTCGGTGCACGAACATCAAAAGCTAGACGATCTGATGGAAGAGCTGAACGAAATGGATATGTCATCTTCGGGCTGGCTGACCCGCTTCAAAACGCTCAAGCATGATTACGAGCATCACATGGACGAAGAGGAAAACGAAGTTTTCGAGCGCGCCCGCAAGGTCATCGGAGAAGAGCATAACGAGGGCTTCGGGAAGCGGTTCGAGGAGCGCAAAAAGGAAGAGCGCACCCTGATCGAGAAAAAGAAAAAGGACAGCCTGGAAGATTGATATTCGTAAAATCTGACAAAAAGCGCCGCAGCTTCCTGCGGCGCTTTTGCATTAGTCCTGTGGAATGACGCGCAGGCCCAGCTCCATAAGCTGATCCGGTGCCGGTTCGGACGGGGCATTCATCATCAGATCTTCGGCACGCTGGTTCATCGGGAACAGGATCACTTCGCGGATGTTCTGCTCGTTCGCGAGCAGCATTACGATCCGGTCGATCCCTGCCGCGCAACCCCCGTGGGGCGGCGCACCGTACTGGAACGCATTAACCATACCGCCAAAGCGCTTGCGCACTTCATCTTCGCCGTAACCCGCAATCTCGAACGCTTTGAACATGATCTCGGGCTTGTGATTTCGGATCGCGCCGGAGACCAGTTCATAGCCGTTACAGGCAAGGTCATACTGATACCCCAGCACCTTGAGCGGATCACCTTGCAGCGCGTCCATCCCGCCTTGGGGCATGGAAAACGGGTTGTGCTCAAAGTCGATCTTGCCGGTTTCCTCGTCTTTTTCGTAGATCGGGAAATCGACGATCCATGCAAAAGCAAAGCGGTCCTGATCGGTCAGCTTCAGCTCTTCACCGATCACATTGCGCGCACGGCCCGCGACGCTTTCAAAGGCCTTCGGCTTGCCACCAAGGAAGAATGCCGCATCGCCGACGCCCAGACCAAGCTGCTGGCGAATCGCCTCGGTGCGCTCTGGCCCGATGTTTTTCGCAAGCGGGCCTGCGGCTTCCATACCCTCACCCTGATCGCGCCAGAAGATATAGCCCATGCCGGGCAGCCCTTCTTTTTGCGCGAACGCGTTCATGCGGTCACAGAACTTGCGGCTGCCGCCGGTGGGCGCGGGGATTGCACGGATTTCGGTGCCGTCCTGCTCCAGAAGCTTGGCGAAAATCGCAAAACCGGAGCCTGCGAAATGCTCGGAGACAACCTGCATCTTGATCGGGTTGCGCAGGTCGGGCTTGTCGGAACCATACCAAAGAGCGGCGTCCTTGTAGGAAATCTGCTCCCAGTCCTGATCAACTTTGCGCCCGCCACCGAACTCTTCGAAAATACCGCCGATGACCGGCTGGATCGTGTCGAACACGTCCTGCTGGGTGACAAACGACATCTCGAGGTCGAGTTGGTAGAAGTCTGTTGGCGAACGGTCGGCACGCGGGTCTTCGTCGCGAAAACACGGCGCGATCTGGAAGTATTTATCAAAGCCCGACACCATCAACAGCTGTTTGAACTGCTGCGGGGCCTGCGGAAGCGCATAGAACCGGCCGGGGTGCAGACGCGATGGCACCAGAAAGTCGCGCGCGCCTTCGGGCGAGGACGCAGTAATGATCGGCGTCTGGAATTCGCGGAATTTCTGATCCCACATGCGCTTGCGGATCGAAGCGACCACATCGGAGCGCAGGATCATATTGTTCTGCATCTTCTCGCGGCGCAGATCGAGGTAACGATAGCGCAGGCGCGTTTCTTCGGGGTATTCCTGTTCGCCGAAAACCTGCAACGGCAGCTCGTTGGCATGGCCCAGCACTTCGATCTCGCGGATGAATACTTCGATTTCACCGGTGGGGATTTTGGCGTTCACCAGTTCGGGCGCGCGCGCCTTCACAGTACCGTCGATGCGGAGACACCATTCAGCGCGCACCTTCTCGACCTCGGAAAAGGCGGGGGAGTCGGGGTCGCAGATCAACTGCGTCATGCCATAGTGATCGCGCAGGTCGATAAAGAGCACGCCGCCGTGATCGCGCACGCGATGAACCCAGCCTGAAAGGCGGACAGTATCCCCCACATTACTGGCGTTCAGTTCGGCGCAGGTCTGGCTTCGGTAGGCGTGCATGACGGTCGCTTTCGTTGGGCAAATGTTGCGCGCAGCTACACCGCGCACAGCCGTTGAAGTCAAGAGGATCGGGCAAGAATTGGCACAGGCGTTGCACGCGAAAGGGGTTCAGTAGGGTTTTGTCTCAAGAAAAGATTTGCGGAAATAGTCCGCCACACTGGCAACCGGCTGCGACATCTCCACATCCTTGCGCCACGCCAGCCCCACATCCATCGACGGAATAACCCGATCCGTGGCCACCCTGCCGATGCGTTTCCCCTCAAGCGACCAAGGTCGGTACACCATATCCGACAGGATCGTGACCCCCTGCCCGTTCGCCACCATGGAGCGCACCGCCTCGACCGACGACGTGCGCAGCTTGACCCGCGGCTGGCAGGCGTTCTGGTTCCAATAACGCAGGGTCGTGTGCGCCGCCTCGTCAACCGTCAGCATAATATAGTCTTCCTGCGCGATTTCCTCGAACGTGGCTTTGCCCTGCCGGATGAAACGGTGCGTATTCGCAGCCCACAAACTGCGCGGGGAGCGCAGCAGGGTTTGCGTCGCGATCTCGGGGTTGTTCAGATTGGAGGTCAACACGACCCCCAGATCAAAGCGGTTGGAAAGCAAGCCTTCCTCGATGCTCTCACGGTTCAGCTCGCTTAACCGGATTTCCAGATGGGGGAACATCTGTTTCAACCGGTCCAGATGCGGCGGCAGAAAGTATCCGATCACAGTATAGGTCGCCGCCAGCGATATGACGCCCGTGACAGGTGATTGCTTTTGCGCCACGCGGCGGGCCTGTTCAAGCTTTTCCAGAATTTCGCGCGCCGATGCCAGAAAATCGCGGCCCGCTTCTGTCATCTCCATGCCTTGGGCCGAGCGGATGAACAGCGCAACGCCCAACTCCGCCTCCAGATCCTTGATCGCACTGGTAACAGCCGATTGAGAGATCGAAAGCTGCGTCGCAGCGCGGCTGACCTGACCGGATTCGGCCGTGGCAACAAAGAATTTGAGGTGGCGAAAGTTCATGTGCTTACGATATTTTGATTTCCAGCATCCGTATATAGGCAAATCAGATACTGTTATACTGGGGAGCTTGGCGCATTTTCGGATATTTCTCGAAAAAAATATAGTAGAGACAATCACACTGCATATCTGATTTTCCGATAACTACCGTTCTGAAATTAGTATTTTACATACTCTCCCGTACCAGCAACCCTCAACCCACACCGCTACAGGAGGGCTGGTTCACATGCGTGAGTTTATTGATCTCAATTGTGACATGGGCGAAGGCTTTGGCCAGTGGGTCTTGGGCGATGCTCCGGATGAAGAGATTATGGCGCTGATCAGCTCGGCCAACATCGCTGCCGGTTTCCATGCGGGCGATCCCAATTCGATGGATCGTGTGGTAAAGCTGGCGCAGACATACGGCGTGGGCCTTGGCGCGCACCCCGGTTACAACGATCTGCAAGGGTTTGGCCGCCGCTATATCAAGACAAGCCCGGAGGAATTGGTGAATGATATCGTTTACCAGATGGGCGCGATCCGCGAATTCGGGCGGCGTCACGGCATCCCGCTACAACATGTAAAACCGCACGGTGCGCTGTATATGGAGGCCGCCGTGAACGAAGAACTGTCGCAGATGATCGTCGATATGCTGGCCAAAACCTCCGGCGATACGATCCTGTTTTGCATGGAGGCGTCCAAGACATACCGGATCGCCAGACAAAGCGGCCATCCTGTTGTGCGCGAATTCTACGCCGACCGCGACTATGACAACAGCGGCTCGATCGTGTTCAAACGGCAGGTCGGACGGATGGATCCACAGGCCGTGGCACGGAAATGCGTCAAGGCGTGCAAGACCGGCAAGGTGACGACCGTCGAAGGCGACGAGATCGACATCGGATTTGAATCAATCTGCTTTCATTCGGACACACCGGGCGCTTTGGACATGGGCCGCGCGATCCGCAAGGGGCTGACCGATGCGGGTATCACCATCGCCAGCGCGGCAACTGTTCTAGAAAAATCAACGTAACACAGGGGAATACCAATATGGCTGACATTCAATCACCGCTTCCGGGCACTTTTTTCCACAAGCCATCGCCCGAAGAGGCCCCTTTCAAGGTGACAGGCGACACCGTGGCCGCTGGCGACACCATCGGTCTGGTCGAGGTGATGAAGACCTTTATCGAGGTGAAGGCCGAAACCGCAGGCACGTTCAAAGGCTACAGCGTGGACGACGCAGCACCGGTCACTGCGGGCCAGACGCTTGCAACGCTGGGCGATTGATATGCCCATTTCACGTCTATTCATTGCCAACAGGGGCGAGATTGCCGTGCGCATCGTCCGCGCCGCCAGAGAATTGGGGATCACGACGATTCAGGCCTATTCCGAAGGCGACACCGAGATGCTGGCCGTCAAACAGGCGGACGAGAGTATCTGCATCGGCCCCGCCCCGTCCAAAGACAGCTATCTCAACATCAAGGCCGTGATGGCCGCGATCAAGCAGACAAATGCGGACGCGGTGCATCCCGGCTATGGTTTTCTGTCGGAAAGCCCCGAATTTGCCCGCGCGGTCGAGGCGGCTGGTGTCACTTTCATCGGGCCGAGTGCGGCCACAATCGAACGGATGGGGGACAAGGTCGAGGCGCGCAAGGCAGCCGAGGCGGCAGGCGTGCCTGTTGTTCCCGGCTCCAAAGGGCGCGTAGAGAACGTGGATGACGCCGCCAGGGTCGCAAAATCCGTGGGCTATCCCGTGATGATCAAGGCGGCAGCAGGGGGCGGCGGACGCGGCATTCGCGTGGCGGAAAATGAAGAGCAACTGCGCAAACTGGCCCCGCAAGCCCAAAACGAGGCCGCATCGGCCTTTGGCGACGGCGGACTGTATCTGGAGCGCGCCGTGCGCTCCCCCCGCCATATCGAGGTGCAAATTATCGGCGATGGCACCAACGCTGTGCATTGCTACGAGCGAGAATGCTCTTTGCAGCGCCGTCGCCAAAAGGTCTGGGAGGAAGCGGGCGCTGTTTGTCTTGACGCGCAAACGCGCGAGACGCTTTGTGCCTCTGCGGTGGCATTGGCCAAGGCGGTCAATTATCGCGGCGCAGGGACGCTGGAATACCTATATGACGAGGCGAGTAACGAGTTTTTCTTTATCGAGATGAACACACGTATTCAGGTCGAGCATCCGGTGTCCGAAATGATCACCGGCGTCGATCTGGTGCAGGAAATGATCAAGGTTTGCGGCGGAGCCCCCCTGAGCATGACGCAAGAGGACATCACCCGCAACGGCCACGCCATCGAAGTGCGCATTAACGCAGAAGACCCTCTGATGCAGTTCATGCCGTGGCCCGGAAAGCTTGGAAAAATGAGCTTTCCCGAAGGTGAGGGCATCCGCATAGATCACTTCCTTTATGAGGGGTATCAGGTGCCGCCATTCTACGATTCACTGCTGGGCAAGGTTATCGTTCATGCGGACACCCGCGCGGCAGCGATTGCCAAGCTCAAAACAACGCTTCGGGCGATCACCCTTGAAGGCCTGAAAACAACGATCCCGCTGCATCTGGCGCTGGCCGATGACGTGTCCGTGCAGGAAGGCGCATTCCACACCCAATGGCTTGAGCCATGGCTGGAAGCGGGAAAACTCCAATCAGCTGCGACAACAGGAGGTGCATCTTGAAGACACGGTACACATATGGCGGTGATGAGCACATCTATGTGGAGATGGATGAGGAAATGTCGCTCGACGCGTTTTTCAAATCCCTTTCCATGAGCAACGCTGTGCGCGATGCCGATATTCCGGGCGTAACGGAAATCTGCCCCGCGAACGCATCGTTTCAGGTGAAATTCGATCCAGATGTCACGGCCCCCGATGCGATGATGGCGCGGATCAAAGAGCTTGAGAGCAAGGCCGACAACGCGGACAAGCGGCTCTCGACGCGGATCATCGAAATTCCCGTCTACTATCAGGATCCGTGGACCCACGAGACGGTGATGCGGTTTCGCGAACGGCATCAGGATCCCACCGGCACCGATCTGGAATACGCCGCGCGCATCAACGGTTTTGACAGTGTCGAAACGTTTATCGAGGCCCACCATGCGCAGCCGTGGTTTGTGTCAATGGTCGGATTTGTGGCTGGCTTGCCGTTCCTTTATCAACTTGTCGAGCGTGACAAACAGTTGCAGGTCCCCAAATATCTGCGGCCCCGCACCGACACGCCCAAACACACCGTCGGCTATGGCGGTTGTTTCTCCTGCATCTATTCCGTGCGCGGTGCGGGCGGGTATCAGATGTTTGGCATCACCCCGATGCCGATCTATGATCCGGAGCAAAAAGTCAGCTACCTCAAAGACTTCATGGTGTTTTTCAAACCCGGTGATATCGTCAAATTTAAACCCGTCGAGCGCGAAGAATATGACCGCATCGTGAAAGCCGTCGAAGATGGCACCTATGCCCCCCGCATCGCAGAGGTCGATTTTGACCTCGAAGATTTCAATGCCGACATGGCGGGCACCAACGCGAAACTGATGGAGGCTCTCGATGGCGCTTAAAATCCTCAAACCCGGACTGTCCACATCCATACAGGATCTCGGTCGGCCCGGATATTTTCACCTTGGCATCCCGATCAGCGGCGCGATGGACCGCTTTGCCCTGCGCGCGGCCAACATGCTTGTTGGCAATCCCGAAGATACTGCGGCCCTCGAAGCCGTGTTCATGGGGCCGCAAATTGAATTCACCGAGGGCGCTGTTGTCGCTGTCACAGGGGCCGATCTCCCGATGACGCTGGATGGGGAGCCTGTCGCGGGCTGGACCTCGTTCGCCGTGAAAGCGGGCCAGACGCTTGGTTTCGGTTTTCTCAAGGCGGGCGCGCGGGCCTATATCGCCGTATCCGGCGGCATCACCACAAAGCTTGATTTGGGCAGCCGCTCGACCTACCCCATCGGCAGTCTTGGCGGTGTTGGCGGGCGCGCGATTGCTGAAGGTGATCTGCTGCCGGTCGGGGCGGGTGATCTGTCCACTGCCGGACGTAGCGTGGCCGAAGAATTACGCCGGATGCCCGACACGCCGGCAAAGCTGCGGGTGCTCCCCGGTCTCTACTGGAACCGCCTGACAGAGGCCGCCGGCCACGGCTTTTTCGAGGACAACTGGACTGTCGCCGCCGAAGCGGACCGGATGGGCTACCGCTTCAAAGGCGGACGCGCGCTTGAGTTTGTGGACCGCGAGCAACCCTTTGGCGCAGGCGCTGATCCATCAAATATTGTCGACGGCTGCTATTCCTACGGCTCCATTCAGGTGCCCGGCGGCACGGAGCCGATTGTGCTGCACCGCGACGCGGTGTCAGGAGGAGGCTATTTTACTCTGGGTGCGATTGTCTCGGCCGATATGGACCTGATCGGGCAGTTACAGCCGAACACCTCCGTGAAATTCGTCAAGGTAGACATGGAACAGGCTCTGGCTGCGCGGTCGGATCGCAAGGCAATGCTGCAAAAAATACGCGACGCGTTGCGCTGATCCGCGCGTATAAAATTCGGGCGCTGTGAATGTGTGCCCCTTTTCACGGCACTCGCCACATCGACTGCCGTGATTTTGACCGACGTCCCCGAAAGGACAATCTGCGTCAACTTCTGCACGCGCGCCGATAGGCCCGTTCGTTGTCGCAACGCGATCCCCCCACCCTGCTTCCTGCCCTCTCCCCCTTGGCAGACCGGATTGAACGCTGAAAAATGCGTTCTCGCTTCGCAAGCACATAAAATTGACGTGCGTTTCCGTGCAAGGTGCTGGATACTCAGGTGTCGTTCAACAGACGAAAGCCCCGATAATGAAAGCACTGCGCCAGATCATTCTCTCCTTTGCTGTCCTTGTTGCTGGGCTTTATGCGTGGATCACATATGTGCCCGCGGCGCAGCCCTTTCTGGAGCGGGTCGGGCTGTTTGATCTGCTTGGCATTGAAGCACCGCAGGCACAGAGCACTGCGCAAAACCGTGAACGGCCCGGCGCCGGTCCGACACGGGTGATTGCGGCAAAGGTTGGTGAACGCGCCCTCGCAGATCGCATTAATGCCATCGGAGACGGGCGGGCGCGCCGGTCGGTCACCGTGCGCTCCAATGCTGTGGGTGTCATCACGGATCTGGCGTTGAACGCAGGCGGCTATGTGGAAGCAGGCGCTGTCATCGCCAAGCTTCAGGACGAGGCAGAGAAAATCGCGCTGGAACAGGCGAAGATCCGGCTTGAGGATGCCCGCACCGAGGCCGAGCGAATAAAACGGCTGGAGGCGACAGGGGCAACAACCGAAGTCCGTCTGCGCGAAACCGAACTGGCGCGGCGCAGTGCAGAGCTGGCCGTACGACAGGCCGAATTCGACCTGTCCCAGCGCCAGATCGTGGCCCCTATTTCGGGTTGGGTCGGGATTATCGACCTTGAACAGGGTGACCGCGTCAATGCGCAGGATGTTATCGTTACAATCACGGACCGGTCAGACATCCTGATCGACTTTCGCGTACCTGAACGTGTTGTCAACAAAATCGCAATCGGCCAGACGTTCGACGTGACGCCGCTGGGCCTGCGCAACACGACATTGACAGGCGAGATCAGCGCCATAGATTCAGTTGTGGATCGGGCCAGTCGGACACTGCTGGTGCAGGGGCGCGTCCCGAATAAAGCCGACCTGCTGCGCGCCGGTATGGCCTTTTCCGTTAACATTACCTTTCCGGGGGAAACGATGCTGTCCATTGCGCCCCTGGCCGTTCAATGGTCCAGCGACGGTCCATTTGTCTGGGTCGTGCGCGAGGGCAAGGCCGTGCAGGTGGCCGTCACCATCGCGCAGCGCAACAGTGACGAAGTTCTTGTGACATCAGATGATCTTAGAGCGCAGGACATCGTCGTCACCGAAGGCGTCCAGACCCTGCGCGAAGGGGCCGGGGTTAGCGTGATAACACAAGATGAATCCGCGTCGGCCCTGCGCACAACAGGCCAGGGAGCCGAGTTGTGAGTGCGCAATCGTCATCCGGCACAGCGCTGTTTGTGCGCCGCCCGATTCTGGCTTTTGTGCTGAATGCGTTGATTGTACTGGCCGGTGTTGCCGCGCTGTTCGGTGCGGAAATCCGCGAACTGCCCAACGTGGACCGGCCTGTGGTCACCATCACCACCACGTTTTCGGGGGCTTCGCCGGAATCCGTCGATCAAGAGCTGACCGGCCGGATTGAAGGGGCCGTGGGCCGCGTGTCGGGCGTGCGCAGCATCTCGTCTAATTCCCGTTTCGGGCGCAGCCGCGTCACCGTGGAATTCAACGACAACGTCGATATTGACGTGGCAGCGACCGATGTGCGCGATGCCGTCGCGCGCATTACCAACCAGTTGCCCGAAGACGCGGACCGGCCCGAAATCGTAAAGGCCGATGCGAACGCGCAGGCGGTGATGCGGATCGCCGTGACATCCGCAGGCCGCTCGCCCCAGGAATTGACCGCGATTGTGCAAGATCGCGTCGAAGACCGGCTGATTTCCGTCGAAGGGGTTGCAGATCTCCAGATTTACGGCGATCGCGAGCCGATCTTTCGCGTCGACACCAACCTTTTGGAGTTGGCAAGCCGGGGGCTGACGCTTGGAGACATGCAGCGCGCCCTGTCCAGCGTGGCTTTTGACGCACCTGCCGGTGATCTGGCGGGTAACCGGCAGTCCATTAATGTGCGCACAACCGCCAGCGTGGCGACAGTCGACGCGTTCGAGGCGCTCGAAATCAGGAAAGACGTCAAGATTGGCGATGTTGCACAGGTGTCGCTGGGCCCTGCTCCGGGTGAAACCGTATTGCGGGCCAATGGTCAGCAGGGGCTGGGCATTGGCATCATCCGGCAGGCCACCTCGAACACATTGGAAATTTCGACCAACGTGAGAAAGGTCGTGGCAGAGTTGAACGAGAGCCTGCCCGACGACGTGAAAATTTTCGTAACCTCCGACGATGCGACATTCATTTCCGGCTCCATCGAAGAAGTATTGAAGACGCTCGGCTTTGCCATCGCCATCGTCGTGGCCGTGATATTCCTGTTCTTGCGCGATATCCGGGCAACGTTGATCCCCACGCTGACGCTGCCGGTGGCATTGGTCGGCACATTGGCGGCGATTTATCTGGTCGGTTTTTCGATCAACATTCTGACCTTGCTGGCGCTGGTACTGGCAACGGGCATGGTGGTTGATGACGCCATCGTCGTTCTGGAAAATATCGTACGGCAACGCGCGGCGGGCATGGGGCCACGGGCGGCAGCCGTGAACGGCACGGCGCAGGTGTTCTTTGCCGTGATCACCACAACGGCCACGCTTGCGGCAGTGTTTGTGCCGCTGTCGTTCCTGCCCGGACAGGCGGGGGGGCTATTTCGGGAATTCGGCTTTACGCTAGCGATGGCTGTGATGTTGTCGTCCGTTGTCGCGCTCAGCCTTTGTCCCGTGCTGGCCAGTCGCCTGCTGACCAAGGCACCTGAAAAGAATGCGACGGGGCCGATGATCAGGCTTGGGAACCGCTTGATGCGGTTTTACGCATTCACCCTTCGGGGTGCGTTGGCGATGCCTTTCGTCGTCGTGTTGGTTGCCGTGTTCGTCGCGGCCACAGCGGCCATGATGGCAGGCAGTATCCGGCAGGAACTGACCCCGCCCGAAGACCGCGCCGTTGCTTTGCTAAGCGTGACTGCCCCGCAAGGTGTATCGCTGGATTATACGCAAACCAAAATGCGCCAGATCGAGGATCTTATCACGCCGTTGCAGGACAATGGCGAAGTGACCAATGTCTTTTCCATCAGCGGCTTTGGTGCGGACAATCGCGGTTTCATGGTGTTCACACTGGCCAACTGGGGGGACCGGACGCGCGGACAACAAGAGATCGTGGGTGAAATCAACAGCAGGCTGCGCAACGTGATCGGCGTGCGTGCCTTTGCCATTCAGCCGAATTCATTGGGCATACGGGGCGCTGGCAGAGGGCTTGCCTTTGCCATTACCGGCAGCAGCTATGACCAGTTGGCCGAAGTCGCGCAAACGATGGAAGACCGGCTGCGCCAGACTCCCGGGATGGGACAGGTCCGGTTGGAATACGAACGCACACAGCCGCAGTTGTTCGTCCAGATCGACCGCGCGCTGGCGGCCGATCTGGACATCGACATCACCGGATTGGGACAAGCGTTGCAAGCGGTGCTGGACGGTCGCAAAGTCGGCGCGGTGTTCATCGAGGACAAAAGCTTTGACGTGAAGATGCTGTCCACCACCGATCCAATCGACGATCCGGGCGACCTTGAGAACATCTTTGTCCAGTCCGGCAACGGCCAGATGGTCCCGATGGCCAGCTTTGTCACGCTTGAGGAACGCGCCGTCGCGCCCGAGCTTGACCGCGAGGGGCAGAACCGGTCTGTCGAGCTTACCGCGGGGCTGACACCTGACCTGTCTCTGGGGGACGCGCTGGTGCTGGTCCGTGAAATCGGGGACGAGATTCTTGCTGATGAAAACCGCATTGTGCCGCTATCAGAGGCGGCGGCACTGGATCAGACCAACTCGGGTATTATCCTGACTTTCGGCTTTGCGATCCTTGTGGTGTTTCTTGTGCTGTCGGCCCAGTTCGAAAGCTTTGTTTCCGCTGTTGTGGTGATGGCCACTGTGCCACTTGGCCTCGCCTGTGCGGTTTTTGCGTTACTGTTGACGGGGCAAAGTCTGAACGTCTACAGCCAGATCGGATTGGTCATGCTGATCGGGATCATGGCCAAGAACGGCATCCTGATCGTCGAATTCGCCAACCAGTTACGCGATAAGGGACAGGATGTGCATGATGCGATCCTTGACGCCTCGACGATCCGGTTGCGTCCGGTGATGATGACGATGACCTCGACCGTTCTGGGTGGTGTGCCGCTGGTTCTGTCTGCCGGTGCGGGTGCCGAAGCCCGCGAAGCGTTGGGATGGGTGATTGTTGGCGGGCTCGGGCTTGCGACCCTGTTTACGCTTTACCTCACGCCGGTGGCCTATGTTTTGTTAGCCGGTTTCTCGACCCCAAAGGCAAAGGAAGAAGCGCGCCTGCAACAAGAATTGCAAGCAGCGCAAGCCGGTTAAGCACCGGGGCTTGACCCCACCGGCCTTGCCGGTCCGGTTAGCGCCTTGGCGTTTTACCGTTACGTTTGTCAGAGCCGCCTGCCCCTTTCAACGCTTCGGCCAAGGCAGAGCCAAACGCGCCCCCGTTGTCGCCCGCCGGTTGCGGTTTGGCGACAGATGCCGCGCGGGCGGGTTTCGGTTTTGCCGGGCCGCGCGCGCTCTGTGACGGGGCGTCACCGCCGTCTTTGCGCATACTCAGACCGATGCGCTTGCGCGCCACATCGACTTCGGTCACGCGAACGCGGACCACATCGCCCGCTTTGACAACCTCATGCGGGTCTTTGACAAACCGGTCGGCAAGCTGGCTGACGTGCACCAACCCGTCCTGATGCACGCCGATATCGACAAAGGCACCGAAGGCCGCGACATTCGTCACCGTCCCCTCAAGCGACATCCCCGATTTCAGATCGGTGATGTTCTCGATGCCCTCGGCAAAGCTTGCGGTTTTGAAGGTCGGGCGCGGATCGCGGCCCGGTTTTTCCAGCTCGGACAGGATGTCGCGCACGGTCGGCAGGCCGAAACTGTCGTCCACAAACTGCTCTGCGCGCAGGCCCGCCAGCGCGCTGCTGTCGCCCATGATCGCGCGAATGTCGCGCCCACACGCCTGCACGATTTTGCGCGCAACGCCATACGCCTCAGGGTGGACCGAGGAGGCATCCAACGGCTCTTTGCCGTCTGTGATGCGCAAAAAGCCCGCACATTGTTGATAGGCCCGCGGCCCCAGACCTGCAACCTTGAGCAGAGCCTTGCGCGTGGCGAACGCGCCGCTGGCATCGCGGTGCGCGACGATGGACTGTGCCAGAGACGGGCCAAGCCCCGCAACATGCGACAACAGCGGCGCGGACGCCATGTTCAGATCGACACCCACGGCATTCACCGCATCCTCGACCACCGCAGCAAGCGATTGCGCCAGACGGCGTTGATCGACGTCGTGCTGGTACTGGCCGACACCGATGGCCTGCGGTTCGATCTTGACCAGTTCGGCCAACGGGTCTTGCAACCGGCGCGCGATTGACACAGCCCCGCGCAAGGACACATCGATGTCGGGAAACTCTTTTGATGCAAGTTCGGAGGCGGAGTAGACCGAGGCACCCGCCTCAGACACGATAACCGGTGTGGGGCGCGCCGTTCCGGCGGGAAGCCGTTTGAGAACCTCACTGACCAGCCGCTCGGATTCGCGGCTTGCCGTGCCGTTGCCAATCGCGATCAGGGCGATGCCGTGCTTGCGGATCATGTGCAGCAGCGTTTCTTCCGCGCCGCGCAGATCGTTGCGCGGCTGGAAAGGATAGATCGTCGCGGTGTCCAACAGCTTGCCGGTTTCGTCAACAACAGCGATCTTGCAGCCGGTGCGGATCCCCGGATCAAGACCCATCGTTGCGCGCGCACCCGCAGGGGCGGCCAGCAGCAGATCACGCAGATTGCGCGCAAACACATCAATCGCGGAATCATGGGCGCGGCGGCGCAGTTCGGTCATCAGATCGACAAACATCGACAGGCTCAACTTGACCTTCCATGTCCAGACGGCGGCCTCTTGCAGCCACAAATCGCCCGGAGCCTGACCGGATATCCCGATTTCGGCGGCGATGAGTCCGATGATGCGCGCCAGTCCCGTGTCCGGCTCGGGACCGATGTCGATGGTCACGATCTCCTCTTTCGAGGCGCGCAGGATGGCAAGGGCGCGGTGCGGCGGGATCGCTGCCCATTTTTCACTGTGGTCGAAATAGTCCGAGAACTTGGCCCCCGCTTCCTCTTTTCCCGGCGTCACGCGGGCGGTGATCAGGGCGTCTTTGTGCATGACGTCGCGAAGACGCCCCAACAGCCGCGCGTTTTCGCCAAGCTCCTCGGCAAGAATATCGCGCGCACCGGTCAGCGCCTCCTTTTGCGTGCTCAAAGTGTCGGACAGATAGGTTTGCGCCAACTTGGCCGGATCGGCGGCGCGATCGGCAAGGATCGCGCGCAACAGCGGCTCCAAACCGTTTTCGCGGGCAATCATCGCCTTGGTCCGCCGCTTGGGCTTGAACGGCAGATACAGATCCTCCAACACCACCTTGGTGTCGGCGGCAGCGATGGCACGGGCAAGCGCGTCCGTCAGTTTATCCTGCTTGGAGATTTCGCCAAGGATGCTCGCCCGCCGCTTTTCCAGTTCGCGCAGATAGCCAAGCCGGTCTGCCAGTTGGCGCAATTGGATGTCGTCCAGACCGCCAGTCGCCTCCTTGCGGTAACGTGCGACAAAGGGAACCGTATCCCCCCCGTCCAGTAACGCGATTGTGGCGGTTACCTGTTCGGGGCGCGCACCGATGTCAGTGGCGATTTTGCGGGCGATGCTATCTGCGACGGCGTTCATAAAGTTGGCTCCCTGCGGTGGTCGGAGGCCCGTGATAGCGCCAAAGACAGGTGCCGCCAAGCCTTTCGCGGATGGCGAATACCCTCGAGAGGCATGTGGTTGCCGATAGCCGCGCCCGCAAGGTTGGCTGTGCGCGACAGAACAGCCTTTGATTGAACCCGACAATAGGTCATTACTGCTACGGGACATGCCCGTCCTGCCGATGAAACCGCCAACAATCCCGAACGGAAAGGCTTGCACCATTGTGATAGCGCACGCATGCAGGAAGCTGTGAATAACAGGCTTTACAACACTTTAGCCTCGCTTGGCTGGTCGCAGTATTTTGACGCCCAACTGGGGCCTGACGAGACAGATTTTGCCCGAATGCGCATTGCGACCGTCCACCGGTCGCGCATGACTGCTGAAACCGGCGACGGTCCGGTCAAGCTGCGCCTGCCCGCGCATACAAATACGACAAATTTCGCCGTCGGAGACTGGATTCTGGCGGATCCCTGTGAACACATGCTCCACCGTCTGCTTGAACGGCGCTCCTTGTTGCAACGCAAGACCATGGGCGCGCGGACGCCGCAATTGATCGCGGCAAACGTAGATACGCTTTTTGTCGTGACCTCGTGCAACGACGATTTCAATCCCGCCCGGATAGAGCGCTATCTGGCCCTCGCGAACGAGGCAGGGACCAACCCCGTGATCGTCCTGACGAAGGCAGATCAGGTGACGGACGCAGCACCCTACCAACAGCAGGCAGCGACCCTTCAACGCGGGTTGGCGGTGGTGACGGTGAACGCCAAAACCCGAACCGCCGCAGCGACGCTGGCACGGTGGTGCGGTGCGGGGCAGACCGTTGCGCTTGTCGGATCATCCGGTGTGGGAAAATCCACGTTGCTCAACACCCTCGCGGCCAAGCCCCCCGAGGAGGCCCAGCCAACGGGCGGTATTCGCGAAGATGACGCCAAAGGGCGTCACACCACCACGTCGCGGTCGCTTCATTCCATCGCAGGTGGTGGTTGGGTGATTGATACGCCCGGCATGCGCACGCTGCACGTCAGCGATGTCTCGGCAGGGTTGGACGTTTTGTTTGCGGAGATTACCGAGCTCACGCCCGGTTGCCGGTTCAGGGACTGCACCCACATGCACGAACCGGGCTGTGCGGTTCAGACTGCCGTGGCCGATGGTACACTTGATCCGGCGCGCCTTGACCGGTGGCGCAAGCTTTCTGATGAAAACCGCGACAACACCCCCACAACGTCCGGCGCGCGCGGCAACAAGAAACCTGCCACCCACGGCAAGCGGCGCTCATGACAAGCATTCGCGCCGCCTCCGCAAGCCAGCGCATCAAAACAGGACTCAGCCGAACGGCGGCGTCAGATAGACCGACTGCATGCCGAGAATGAACAGCACGACAAACCACGTTGTGGCCAAAACTCGCAATCTTCGATCAACTCCCCCGACAACCATTCCCGCACCTAAAGCGGCCCGCCTTTAACCTGAGGCGTCTCTTGTCGCCAATGCCGCGAGAGTGTTGAGGACGTGGCAGGGTATTGGTGAGTCAAGTTTAAGGCGGGGCGCTTTAAGCCAACGTAGATCTTGGAAAAGAACACTGCGGGGCTTGGTGACCAGACATACATCATGGACTATAGCCTTGGTAAGATTAATGCTGTCGACAGACGTTTTTCACGCCTAAAGTATCAACAAAAAGTGCGACACCCCAACAAATGAAAAAGGGCACGGCATCTGAAACCAAGCAGTTCGAATACCTTCTGGAGCCGCGCTTGCGAAGCTTTTACAGCGCAAGACACCGTATTTCATCCAGACTTCGCAGCGACACTTTGTTGCCTGAACCGCAGGTAACCGCACCAATGCGTGAACTGACAAGCACCAACGGGAGAGAGCCGACAAGGAAGAAAACGGGTTGCGATCCTGATTGCCGAAGCCGCCGCCTTGAATGGTACGGCGCACACGCACCACGGTCGGATATTGTCTAATCCGGTAGGTCGCGATTAACAGGGGGGATGTCGGTTTGTACCGCTGAAAACGGGCGAAGGAAGCATGGCGGCGATCTTGAGAAAGCGCCGCCTAATGTCAATATAAGCACATCATGAACCATAGTGTTCTTGGCCAGACGACGCGTAAAAGCGCGATGCGCGTCTGGCAATCCGTCGCCAGATGCCTGAGTTCGAGACGCGTTGGGACCAATGGGATGATGTCTGCGGTGATGATGAAAGCGCCGCCCTGTTCCTCAGTTCTTGGTCGTCGCCCCGCTATCTGGTGAATTGCTCGCAAGCTGTTCTGGTAGATGCAGATGGCCCGCTGCTGATCCGCAATTTAATGAAACAACGCTTCTTTCGACAACGTGGCGTGGTCGGCGCGTTGTAGGCTTTGCCGACGGGATCAACGACGCCGGTCTTGCCGCTTCGCTGACTTCTGGCGGTCGCTCGGTCCGCGCTGCCGGTTTCGGCATTCCCCAAATAATTCGCTATGTGCTGGAAATATGCGACAGGCCGTCGAGGCGCTGCGCAGTGTGCCTTCGCATATGTCCTACAACGTCACCGTGGTCGATAAATCCGGCGATTGAGCGACAGTGTATCTCGCCCCTGACCGGCCCGCCTCTGGCTGAACCGGCAAGGCACCGCTTGCAGTTCACGCCCCAGCTGAGCAGGAAAAAATATGTCTCGTTTCTCGATTACCGGCATCCAGATGCACATCGCGATGGAAAATTACATCGCCGAAATGGACCGTCAGCGCCGCTGAGAGTATCTTGCGCATGGGTCAACCGCACAAAAGCTTTCGCGACAACAGGGCTCCCTTTTCCGTCTATGGACCTGAATTTGACCGCAGCTACCTCGGCAACCTCGGCCCGCCGGTCAAAGTCGGCCGACCAAAAATTTGACCTTAATGCGCAAGGCGCGGTTCTGCGGGTCGTCGACACGATCTGCCATTTCCCCCAAAGGGAAGTATCTTTTATTTAAAGTAGCTTGACGCAACCTAAAGGCCATCATCCATAAAACGGCGGCCTGTTCGCTTAGCTCGCTGCGCGCGGCTGAAGGTGCCTGAAAGCGCGCGCGCATACGTAAGAGCGTAGGTAACATCAGCGTGAAAACACACTTGTAACCTTACGGAATTTTAAGTCATGTGGTGCGAATGTTGCGGGGAGGCACCATGCTTATTAAAGCAATCGACGGCTTGAACGAGGTCATCGGAAGGATCGTTTCGGTGGTCGCCGTCATCTTTGCGGCAATTATCATTTTCGACGTGGTCATGCGTTATGTCTTCAATGATCCGACCCGCTGGGCGTTCGACGTGACCAAGCAGCTTTACGGGTTCTATTTCGTCATGCTGGGCGGATACGCGCTGCGCCATCAGGCCCACGTGCGTGTCGATCTGGTGACCGAAAAACTGGGGTTGCGGGTGCGCCGGTGGGTTGAAGTGGCCGGGTACCTTATCTTTTTCTTTCCCTTTGCGTGGATTTTCATGACCCGCTCATGGGATTTCGGCATGAGATCATGGGCGCAGGGGGAAACCACCTATGGCTCCGTGCAGCTACCCGTTTATCCGCTCAAACTTGCTATGGCCGTCGCGGCGGGGCTGTTATTCCTGCAAGGCATCTCCGAAGTAATGAAACTTGTTCTCGGCCGCGAGGTTCCGCATCATGACTCCTGAACTTATCGCACTTTGCATGTTCGGCTTGCTGCTTACGGGGCTTTTCATGGGTCACCCGCTGGCCTTTGTTCTAGGAGGCACGGCGGTTCTGGGCGCGCTAATCGCGGGCAAGCCGATGGTGCTGGGCATCGTCATCAACCGTATTTACGGTGAGGTACTGGAGAACTTTGTTCTGATCGCCATTCCGCTGTTCATTCTGATGGCGCGGTTTCTATCCGACAGTGGCGTCACCGACAGGATGTTCGAAGCCTTGCGCCTGCTGCTGTCCAACGTGCGTGGCGGGCTGGCTCTGGCAGTGGTGTTCATCTCTATTCTGCTGGCCGCAACCACCGGCATTGTGGGCGCATCAATCACCGTGATGGGGGTGATGGCGCTGCGCCCGATGCTACAATACGGCTATTCTGCGACATTGACGACCGGTGTTATTGCCGCTTCGGGCTGCCTTGGCATTATTATCCCCCCGTCTATCATGCTGATCCTTATGGCGTCCTATTCGCCGCTGTCGGTGGGTGAGCTGTTTGCCGGTGCGATGGTCCCCGGCATCCTTCTGGGCCTGCTATATGCCGTTTGGGTTGTCATCGTGGCTATCTTTGATCCCAAATCCGCACCCGCAGTCATGCCGGACGAGAAAATCGCGCGCGGCGCTCTTTTAAAGATGCTGGCATTCGAGGCGGTGCCGCCGCTGATCTTGATCCTCGGCATCCTTGGATCGCTGTTGGCGGGTATTGCCACGGCGACCGAAGCCTCCGCCATTGGCGCGGCCCTTGCCCTGCTGATTGTCATTCTGCGCGGCCGGTTCACGCTGAAAAATTTCTATTCTGCGATGCTGGAAACAGGACGCACATCAGCGATGATCCTGTTTATTGTTGTGGGAGCCACCGCGTTCACGGGCGTGTTCAACATTACCGGCGGACTGCGCGTCACTCAGGAGATCATTCGCAACTTTGACATGGCGCCATGGCTGTTGATCGCAACGATGCTGTTTATCGTCTTTATCCTCGGTGCGTTCCTCGACTGGACCGGCATTGTGCTGCTGTCTTTCCCGATTTTCCTGCCGATCATTCAAGAGATGCCGGATATCTCGTTGTTGTGGTTTGTCGTTCTGGTGGCGCTTGTTCTGCAAACGTCATTCCTGACACCGCCGTTCGGATACGCGCTGTTTTACCTGCGCGCAATCGCCCCGAAAGAGGTCCGTACCGGACAGATCATCAGGGGTGTTCTACCGTTTATCGGACTGATTATCGCCATGTGCTTTGCGGTTGCACTCATACCGCAACTGGTACTCTGGCTGCCCGATGTACTTTACTCCAAATAACCATAAAAACAAACGAACCCAACAGAGGAGCTTCCCATGAAATTGACCCACTTTTTAGCAACCGCCGCAACGGCGCTCGGCTTTTCCGGTGCTGCCATGGCGCAGGAAAGCTGGACCATGACAACAACATGGCCCACCTCGCTTGAGCTGATCGAAATCGACAAGCATTTCGTCGATCTTGCGAACAAGCTGACGGGCGACGATCTGACGATCGAATTTTTCGAGGGCGGCGCGCTGGTTCCAGCGGGTGAAGTGTTCGGTGCGGTCGAATCCGGCACCATTCAGGCCGGCGCTGACTGGCCCGGCTATTGGGCTGGCCGCAACTCTGCTTTCTCGCCTTTGGCGACCACGGCATCACTGTTCAACGCGGTTGATTACGTCAACTGGATCCAGCAGTGGGGCGGTCAGGAGCTGTATGACGAAATCTACGGCAAGTTCGGCATGGTCTATCTGCCGTACGGCGTGACCAACAATGAATCCGGCTTCCGCACCAACAAGAAGATCGAAACGCTGGACGACCTGCAAGGCATGCGCCTGCGTCTGTCCGGTCTGGAGCAGGGTCGCTTGCTGGAAAAACTCGGCGGCAGCCAGGTCTCGATGGCCGGTGGTGAAATCTATCAGTCGCTTGAGCGCGGCGTGATCGACGGTGCTGAGTTCTCCACACCCAACGTGGATTTCTCTGGTGGTTTCCAGCAGGTTACCAAATTCTGGGCAACCCCCGGCTGGCACCAGTCCGCGTCAGTCTTTGGTGTGATGATCAACAAGACGTCGTGGGATGCCCTGTCATCCGAAACCCAGGAAACCCTCAAGATTGCGGCAGAAGCCAACCTGATCTGGTCACTTACCTTCACCGAAAAGCGCGCGACCGAAGCCTATCAGCAGTTCAAGGATGCTGGCATCGAGATCACCCGCTATGACGACGAAACACTGGCGAAGATTCAGGAAATGGCGAACACAACCATTGAAGAGACCGCCTGTGAAAACCCCGACAGCGCCAAAGTGTACCTCAGCCAGGTCGAGTACCTGAACGACTACGCAAAATGGCGTGATGCGTCTGCTCCGTTCAACCTTGGGCGCACACCCAATGGCCCCGACGTTGAAAAGCTGCGCGCCTGCGCGGCAAAGTAGTCCCGACATTGATATAACTGCAAAGGCCCGCCCCGTGCGGGCCTTTCGCGTACATCGGGGCATGTGTTGTATTGTGTGAAACGTCTTTTCATGGCAATCCGACTGAAAAGGGAGGGATGCCATGCGTATTATGGCAATGATAGTTCGGGCGATCTGCGGATTGAACGGTCTTATAGGACATGTTTTTTCGTGGCTTTCGCTGGGGATTGTCGCAATCTGCTTTACCGTCGTCGTGCAACGCTATCTTTTCGCCGTCAGTTACGTCTGGATGCAGGATCTTTATATCTGGCTTAACGGTGCCATGTTTACTGCCGTTGCAGGCTTTGCCTTGATGCGCGGCGATCATGTGCGCGTTGATATTTTTTACCGGCCTGCCACGCCGCGCACCAAAGCAATGGTGGATCTCTTTGGATCGCTGCTGTTTCTGCTTCCGTTCTGCACCGTGATTTATGTTTACTCCATGCCCTTCGTAATGCGCGCATGGAGCTATCAGGAAGGCTCTGCCAATGTCGGCGGAATGCCGGGGCTTTATATCCTCAAATCCTTCATCATCGCCTTCGCCGCTTTGCTCGCACTTCAGGGCGTTGCAATGATCTTGCGGTCCATCGTGGTGCTGGGCGGGCGCAGCGATCTGCTGCCGCCTTCGCAACGCTATGATGCCCTGCCCCCCACCACAGACGGAGCCGCCTGATGGATCCTATCCTTATCGGAGAGCTTCTCTCCGGCCTCATGTTCTTCGGCATTATCGGCTTTTTGCTGCTGGGCTTCCCCGTAGCATTCACGCTGGCGGGTGTGTCCCTGATGTTCGGCGCTGTGGGCATGTGGTTCGGCGTGTTCGATCCGTCAAATTTCGGCGCCCTGCCAAACCGCTATATCGGCTTCATGACCAGCGAGGTGCTGGTCGCCGTGCCGCTTTTCATCTTTATGGGTGTGATGCTGGAACGATCCAACATCGCCGAACAACTGCTGCTTACCATGGGCAAGCTGTTTGGCAATCTGCGTGGCGGGTTGGGTATGTCGGTGATTATCGTGGGTGCGCTGCTCGCGGCCTCTACCGGTGTCGTCGGTGCCACAGTTGTCACGATGGGCCTGATCTCGCTGCCTGCGATGCTGAACGCGGGGTATAATCCCAAGCTGGCGACCGGTGTGATCTGCGCCAGCGGCACTTTGGGGCAGATCATCCCCCCTTCGACCGTGCTGATCTTTATGGGCGATATGTTGTCGGGCATTAACTCTCAGGTGCAGATGGAAAAGGGCAATTTCGCCCCGACCGCCGTATCGGTCGGCGATCTTTTCGCAGGCGCGATTTTGCCCGGTTTTATGCTGGTGGGGCTTTACCTCACCTACACCATCTTCAAGGCGATCACCGATCCCGAAAGCTGCCCTGCGACCCCCGTTCCCGAAGGCGAGAAAAAGGACCTGCTGCGTGAAGTCGTGGTATCGCTGGTGCCGCCGCTTTTGTTGATCATGTCGGTACTGGGGTCGATCCTTGGTGGTATCGCCACCCCCACCGAGGCGGCATCCGTGGGGGCCGTGGGGGCCATGATCCTTGCTGCATTACGCTGGAGGTTGTCGTTTACGATCCTGCGCCAAACGGTGGTTGCAACGGCGACGATCACCTCGATGGTGTTTATCGTTCTGCTGGGCGCTTCGGTGTTTTCGGTCGTGTTCCGCCTGATGGGTGGCGACAATCTGGTGCATGAATTCCTGTCCAATCTGCCCGGTGGCCCGTTGATGGCCGTTGCGGTTGTCATGGCGATCATGTTTGTGCTGGGCTTCATTCTGGATACCTTCGAGATCATCTTTATCGTAATCCCGATCACCGCCCCTATCCTGCTGGCGATGGATGTGGATCCTGTCTGGCTTGGTGTGTTGGTCGGGGTGAACTTGCAAACCTCGTTCCTGACGCCACCGTTTGGTTTTGCGCTGTTCTACCTGCGCGGCGTGGCCCCCGACAGCTTGCCGACATCTGCCATCTACAAGGGCATTCTGCCGTTTGTCTTGCTGCAACTCGTCGCCATCGGCCTCCTGTTCGCGTTCCCCGGAATCGCCACATGGCTCCCGCGCCTTATCGCGGGCTAAAACAAAAAAGGCCCGGCATTGCTGCCGGGCCTTTCGGATTTCCCAACAAGGAAACCTTAGTACTTGAGGAACTTTTCCCGTGCCAACATATAGGGCATGTCGATCTTCTCGCTCCGTTCCCGCACAAGGCCAAGCGCATCAACAAAGCTCTCTGCGGTTTTCTTGACCAGCGGATCGTCACTGTCCAGCAGCTCCTGAGTCACTTCCACAGATGCTTTTGCGCCCGCTTCCATGATGTCGTCCGGGAAGTTGCGCACGATCACACCATGATCGTTGACCAGCGTGCGCAGCGCGCGCGGGTCGTTGGCGATAAAGTCGGACGATACCTGATCGTATTCCGCCTGAGCAACATCGCGGATGATCGCCTGTAGATCATCGGGCAGTTCCTGATACTTTTTCTTGTCGACAACCAGTTCCGTCGCCAGACCGGATTCAACAAAGCTCGGCATATAGTAATTCTTGGCCACCTGATGGAAACCAAGCGCCAGATCGTTATACGGCCCGACAAATTCGGCCGCATCCAGCGTACCGGACTGCAACGCCTGAAAAATCTCGCCAGCGGCCATGTTTGTCACCGTGGCACCCAGTTTTTCCCAAACGCGACCACCCAGACCAGGTGTCCGGAAACGCACGCCTTTGATATCGTCAAGGCTGTTCAGCTCGTCGCGGAACCAACCGCCGGTCTGCGTGCCGGTGTTGCCCGACAGGAAGCCCTGAACGCCGAATTGGTCATAGACCTCGTCCCAGATTTCCTGACCGCCCAGATAACGCATCCACGCGGTAAGTTCCGGCGTGGTCATGCCGTATGGAACGCCGGTAAAGAACGACAGCGCAGGCGATTTGTTCTGCCAGTAGTAAGCCGCGCCATGGCTCATCTCGGCAGTGCCGTCGATAACCGCATCCAGCGACTGAAGCGGCGGCACCAGCTCGCCTGCGGAATAGACCTGAACCGTCAGGCGACCGCCGGACGCTGCGGTGACGCGATCGGCCAGCCGTTGCGCGCCAACACCGAGGCCGGGAAAGTTCTTTGGCCATGTGGTGACCATGCGCCAGGTAATATTGCCCTGCGCGACCGCAGGTGCAGCGAGGCTGCTTGCCGTAGCGCCGACGCCAATTACGCCAGCAGACTTCATAAAGGAACGACGATCCATCTGGACCTCCAACAATAAGAATTGACATGACGACGGGATCGCGCCCCGGTCCGGCATGGCGGCCAATCCGGCCAACCCTTACAGCTAATTCCGTATCCGTCGAAATGTCCAGAACAGCCGCAAGAGAAATGCTGCCAACCGGCGTTATCAATATCTTAGAGCGCCCCGCCTTAAACTTGACTCACCAATACCCTGCCACACCTTCGACGCTCTCGCGGCATTGGCAACAAGAGTTGTCTCAGGTTAAGGGCGGGACGTTGTATCGCGCCTAACGGTCACAGGAAAATTGGAAAAACGCGTCTGTCAGAGGCTGTTGGAAACCGGCGGGCAGCGGGCGATGATGCCCGCTGCCCTGTTCAGCGCCGCCTTATTTTGGCGCCGCATGATGCCGTAGTGCTGGGTTAGATCACGCCCATTGCGTTCATCGCGTCCGCGACGCGCACGAAACCGGCGATGTTGGCACCAAGAACGTAATCGCCCGGCACGCCGTATTCCTCTGCGGTCTCGTCACAAACCTCGTGGATGCCATGCATGATTTCGGCCAACCGCTCTTCGGTTTTCTGAAAGGACCAACTGTCGCGGCTGGCATTTTGCTGCATCTCGAGCGCAGAGGTCGCAACACCGCCCGCATTGGCCGCCTTACCGGGCGCAAAAAGAACGCCTGCCTGTTTGAACATCTGCACAGCCTGAGGGGTGCAGGGCATGTTGGCCCCTTCGGCAACCGCCATAACGCCATTTTCGATCAGCGCCTTGGCGTCCGTGTTGTGCATCTCGTTCTGGGTGGCACAGGGCAGCGCGATTTCACAAGGCACCTGCCAGATCGACGCGCCCTCAACATAATGACAACCGTCCCCCTTCAGCGCGACATATTCGGAAATGCGACCGCGCCGCACTTCCTTGATCTGCTTGACGAGATTCAGGTCGATGCCGTTTTCATCGACAATATAGCCAGCGGAATCGGAACAGGCGATAACCTTGCCACCGAACGACAGGATCTTTTCCATCGCATAAATCGCCACATTTCCCGATCCCGAAACAACGCAACGCTTGCCTTCAAAATCGGTGCCCTGACGCGCCAGCATGGAACGCACGAAATAGGCGGTGCCAAAGCCGGTCGCTTCTTTTCGGGCGCGCGAGCCGCCATAGGACAGGGCCTTGCCGGTCATCGCGCCCCCCTCAAAGCGGTTATTCAGACGTTTATACATACCGAACATATAGCCGACTTCACGCGCGCCCACGCCGATATCGCCTGCCGGTACATCGACATATTCGCCAATATGGCGGTGAAGTTCGATCATGAAGGATTGGCAAAACCGCATGACCTCGCGGTCGGAACGCCCCTTGGGGTCAAAATCAGAGCCGCCTTTGCCGCCGCCGATGGGCATACCGGTCAGGGCATTCTTGAACGTCTGTTCAAATCCAAGAAACTTGATGATGCCAACATTGACCGAAGGGTGGAAGCGAAGCCCCCCTTTGTAAGGACCAAGCGCCGAGTTGAACTGCACCCGAAAGCCCCGATTGATCTGTACCTGATTGTCATCATCAATCCACGGCACACGAAAGATGATCTGGCGTTCGGGTTCGCAGATCCGTTCGATCAACGCCTCGTCGGAATATTCCGGATGACGGTCAACCACACGTCCAAGGCTTTCCAGCACTTCACGTGCGGCCTGATGGAATTCGGTCTCGCCTGCATTGCGGTGCAGGACGGTACGCAGGATCGGTTGGAGCTTCTCGGCTAAGTCGTTCAAGGTTCGGTCTTTCATCAGTTCATTTCGGTTGATTTCGCTGAAAATCGACGGAAATGCAATGGCGCGCGGTTGAAAAGCCATACAATGCAGTTGCGTCACATCATGGCGCACACTCGAAATTGACATTTACAGAGCTATATTGCACTCAGCACTGTGCACCACGCCACGCACCGGTACATTCGCCGGAATCAAGCGTCCAACTTCTATCAACGCCGGAGACATCAATGAAAAAGCGCCTCGCAATAGCGATTGTCCTGCTCGTGCTGATCGTGGGCGGAATCGTCGGGTTCAACCAGTTCCGCGACCAGATGATCGCGCAGTATTTTGCCGGACGCAAAGCGCCGCCGGTGGCCGTGTCCGTTGTGAAGATCGAACCCATCTCATGGCGTTCGGGCATTGACACCTTCGGCACCGCGCTTTCGGCGCAAGGCGTCGACCTCGCGGTCGAGGCCGCAGGTCTGGTGCGCGAGGTTAAATTCAACGCGAACGACAAGGTGAACGCAGGTCAGAAACTGGTGCAGATCGACGAGCGCATCGAGCGCGCCGACCTAGGTGCCGCGCAGGCCGCGCTTGATCTGGCTGTTACGCAACTGGAGCGCAACAAAACCCTTCAGGAACGCGGCATCAGCGCCAGCAACACAGTGGACACCGCCGAAGTGCAGGAAAAGAATGCACGCGCGCAGGTTGCCAAGCTGACGGCGATTCTGGACCAGAAGGAAATGCGCGCCCCCTTCGGCGGCATCATCGGAATCGCCAAGGTCGAGCAGGGGCAATATGTGACCCCCGGCACGATCTACGCAACCTTGCAGAACCTCGACAAGATGCAGGTTGATTTCACGGTTCCCGAACAAGAGATCAACAAGATCAAGATCGGCAACACGGTGACGGCGATGACTGAAGTCGGTGATCTGAAGTTTGAGGGCCGCATTATCGCGATCGAGCCGCGCGTCGATCCGGTATCGCGCCTGATCAGCGCGCGGGCGTTGATCAATAACACAAACGGCACCCTGTTTCCCGGTCAGTTCCTGCGCGTGCGCATCGACCTGCCGGTAGAGGATGGCGTTCTGGCCCTGCCCCAAACCGCCGTCAGCTCCAGCCTTTATGGAGATTCCGTGTTTGTCGTGCGCAAGGACGAGGATGAGGACGCGCTGACTGTGGCGCAGGTTTTCGTTGATGTCGGGCGCAGGTTTGGCGGAATGGTCGAAATTTCGAAAGGTCTGACTGCGGGCGACGAGATTGTGAACGCAGGTCAAAACCGTCTGTCTGGCGGGGCCGCCGTTGTGATCGACAATTCCGTCTCCCCCGACGCAGCGCTGGAATAGGACCACAACATGAGCATTTCCGAGATCTTCATTCGCCGTCCGGTGCTTTCTACAGTGCTGGCGGCGCTCATCATCCTTTTGGGCCTGCAATCCGTCGTCAACCTGCCGGTGCGTCAATATCCGGAGGTCGAGGAAACGGTGGTGACGGTCACCACCGTTTACCCCGGTGCCGCGCCCGAACTGATACAGGGCTTTATCACCGCGCCCATTGCCGCTGCGGTATCGACAACGGAAAACATCGACTATGTGACCAGCCAGTCGCGCCCCTCCGCTTCCGTGGTTTCGGTGCAAATGAAGCTGGGCTCCGACCCCGATGTCGCGCTGACCGAAGTGCTGTCGAAGGTGCAGCAGGTACGCGGACAGTTGCCCGGCGATGCCGACGACCCGATCATCACCAAGGGGACGGGGCAGACCTTTGCCCTGATGTATCTGGCCGCGCAAAATCCGAACATGACGCCCGAACAGTTGACGGAATACCTTGAGCGTGTTGTGCGCCCGCGTGTTTCAACCATCGAAGGTGTGGCCGAGATGCAGATCATCGGTGCGGCCAACTATGCCATGCGGGTCTGGATCGACCCGCTGCGGCTGGCGGCGCGTGGCGTAACGGCAAGCGAGGTTCTCGCGGCCATCCGGGCATCCAACTTCCTTTCTGCGCCCGGCAAGACCGAGAACGAGTATGTCGCGTATTCGATCACGCTTGAATCGACCCTGCAAACGGCTGAAGCCTTTGGCCAACTGCCCCTGCTCAATACCGATACCGGTGTTGTGCGTTTACGGGATGTGGCGCGGGTGGAACTCGGGTCGAAAGACCAGAGCGAAATCGTGACCTTCGACGGCAAGGGCGGCACGTTCATCGGCATCGCCGCGACCCCGGCGGCCAACCCGCTGACGACTGCGCAGGCCGTTCTGGACGAGCTACCCGCCCTCAATGACAGCCTGCCGGAAGGTATGTCGCTGTCGCTGGTTTACGATTCAACCGAAACCATCAGCGCCTCTATCAAGGAGGTGTTCAAAACCATCGCCGAGGCCGTGGTGATTGTGGTTCTGGTCATCATCCTGTTCCTCGGCTCGTTCCGCTCGGTGTTGATGCCCGTTGTGACGATCCCGCTGTCGTTGATCGGGGTCTGTACCGTGCTGCTGGCCCTTGGTTATTCGATCAACCTTCTTACGCTGCTGGCGATGGTTCTGGCCATCGGTCTGGTGGTGGATGACGCAATTGTGGTGGTTGAAAACATCCACCGTCACATCGAAGACGGGATGACTCCGGCCAGCGCCTCCATTCTTGGGATGAAGGAAATCACCGGTCCCGTCATCGCAATGACGATCACGCTTGCCGCCGTTCTGGCTCCGCTCGCCTTTACGGGCGGGCTGACGGGTGCGCTGTTCGCCGAATTCGCCCTGACCCTTGCCGGAGCGGTGATCATTTCCGGCATAGTCGCGTTGACGATCACGCCAATGATGTCCGCGCGGCTGCTCACAAGCGGTGAGCCAAGCCGCTTCCAGCGGATCGTCGACCAAACATCGGACCGCGTATCAAATTGGTACGAACGGCGGGTGTCGTCGTCGCTTGATTATCGCCCGGTGACGATCCTGATGGTGTTGGCACTCTTGGGGGTCACCGGCTTCATGTTCACGAACACCACAACAGAACTGGCTCCCGAAGAAGACTCCGGCGCATTGTTCGCGTTCCTCAATGGTCCGCGGTATGCGACCAAAGAATACACATCGCTGTATATTGATAAGGTGACCGAAGACACGGCAGATATCGCGGAAGTCGATCTGGGCTTTTCCATCGCGGGCTTTGGGGGCGCGAACAACACCGGCATTTATATCTGGTCGCTCAAGGACTGGGCAAACCGCGACCGGAGCCAAGCCGAGGTGCAGGCCGATATTCAGGCGCGTCTTGCCAAAAACACCGGTCTGGAGGGCTTTGTTTTCGCGCCACCTTCCCTGCCCGGTGCGGGGGGCGGACTGCCGGTATCTTTGGTGATCCAATCAATCTATGCCCCCGAACGGGTCGTCGAGATTGCGGAGGAAATTCGTCAGAAAGCCATGGCATCGGGCCGCTTTATCGTGGTGCAGAACTCGCTCAGCTTTGATGCACCCAAGGTCACAGTAACCATCGACCGTGACCGCGCTGCCAGCCTGAGCGTGCCGATATCCGAGGTCGGCAATACGCTGGCCCTGCTCGTTGGCGGCAATGCCGTGGCGCAGTTCGATCTGGATAACAACAGCTACGATATCATTACCCAGGTGCCACAGGAATGGCGCAACAACCCTGACCGTCTGGGCCAGTTCTTCGTGCGCTCTTCCAACGGGCAGATGGTGCCGCTGTCCTCGGTTGTGACGGTCAGCACCGGCGCAAGTGCCGCCTCGATCGAGCAGTTCAACCAGCTGAATTCGGCCACGCTGACCGCGCTCCCCTCCATCGGCACGTCAACCGGCGACGGTTTGGCCCAGCTTGAGGAAATCGCGCGCGACGTGCTACCAGACGGTTTCTTTCTGGACTATTCCGGCCAGTCGCGGCTGGAAGTGGCACAGGGAAACACGATCCTGTTCGCCTTTGCGGCGGCGGTTGTGGTGATCTATCTGGTGCTCGCCGCGCAATTCGAAAGCTTTCGCGACCCGTTCATCATCCTCATGTCTGTGCCTTTGTCGATCTTTGGCGCGATCTTGCCGCTGAACCTCGGGTTGGGGACGTTGAACATCTATTCGCAGGTCGGTCTGATCACGCTTATCGGGTTGATAACCAAACACGGTATTCTGATTGTCGAATTCGCCAACCAGCAACGCGAAGAGCATAATCTGACCCGCCGCGAGGCCGTCGTGGCAGCCGCCAAAACCCGTCTGCGCCCCGTCCTGATGACGACCGCAGCGATGGGTCTGGCGGTGGTGCCCTTGATTCTTGCGGAAGGTGCAGGTGCTGCGGCAAGACAGGCAATGGGGCTGGTGATCTTTACCGGCCTGATGATCGGCACGATGTTCACGCTGTTTGTTGTGCCGATGTTCTACACGCTTATCTCGAAATCGGACGCGGCCTATTCTGCATCCACCGCCAAGCACCGGAAGATGTTCCCGAAGTCCGGTGAGAGCGACACAGCTTGATCCAACCCCCACACGCAGAGCAGTCCTTGCGACGGCTCTGCGTGTATCGTCAGTAATTTTTGAAATCAGATAGCGTTTAAACGCGCATCAAAGCCCTGCGCGCGGGTCACTCGGGATCTTGCAACCGCCGGGACAAGCGCAGCTTGATTTCGGACGGCTCCGCGTCAATGGCCTGCACCATACGGTCAAGCCGGCCTTGCGCACCGTGCAGTTGATCCAGCAGCCGCATGATAATGACCAAAGCGTCCTCGTTCACCTCGAAATCATCCGTCAATTCACACAGCAGAGTGATCCGGCGCACATCAAGCGTGCGGTAACGCGGACCATCTCCGGTGGTGACGGGGGTGACGATGCGCAAACGCTCGAAATGACTCAGGCGCTCGGCAGTCAGTGCGGTGATCCTTTCGATCACTTCCTCGGGGGCATATGCATCGGTCATGATGTCTCCTTTCCGGTGCGCGGATCGTACGCGTGATCCGTCCGCCAGCCTTCCATGAAGCGTTTGAGGTCGTCATCAATTTTTGGCGGGCTGACGATTTGAAGCGTGATCCGCTGGTCTCCCTTGCCGTTACGCCCCTTCAGCCCACGCCCCTTGAGGCGCAGCATCCGGCCGGAACTGGCACCGGCCGGCACTGTCACGTTCACGGCACCTGTCACGGTATCGACGCGGACCTTACCGCCAAGGATCGCCTCGTCGATCGAGATGGGCAGCGTCGAGATAATGTCATCACCGTCACGCTCGAAATCGGGGTGCGGGGTCACGTCCAGCGTGATATAGGCATCGCCGGGCAGACCAGCACCATAGCCCGCCTCGCCCTTGCCACGCAGACGCAAGGTCTGGCCGTCTCGTGCGCCTTCGGGGATCTTGACCTCCAACGCACTTCCATCGGGCAGGGTAATCCGTGTTTTGGTTCCCGTTGCCGCATCAAGGAAGGGCACCGCAAGGCGGTATCGCACATCCTGCCCCGGCAGATCACCGGGCCTGCCATAACTCCGGCCATCACCACGGCTGCGCGCAAAGTTGGCAAAGAAATCATCGGCGTCAAACCCTTCGCCAAACGGATCACCGTCCGGTCGCGGGCCACGTTGGGTATACGGGTTTTCCGGTCGCCGCGCTTCATCACGGTAATAGCCGCGCGGTGCCTGCTCCGCACCGGTCGCATCAATCTCTCCTGCGTCAAAGCGGCGGCGCTGATCGGGGTCTTTCAACAGATCATAGGCGCGGCCCGCTTCCTTGAAGCGCGCCTCTGAGCCCGGATCGTCAGGGTTAAGGTCCGGATGGTCCGTACGCGCGATCTTGCGATAGGCTTTCTTGATTTCGTCCGCCGTTGCGTTCTTGGTCAAGCCAAGCGCGGCGTAGGGGTCTTTGGTCATCGTTCACTCCGCATCTGATGCTTAGTCTATGACAGATACGCGGGATTGCAACGTGTTGCGTCCGTAATCGTATTAACCGCGGTTACATGCAGGAGGTGAACCGGCAGCGCCTGCAAAACGGGCATTAACCCTGATCCGCAAAGCGCGGGATGGCAGGTTTCCGCTCATCGCAAGCCCGTTTTCGCTATTTGATCTATGTCATCGAACGGCCGCAGGTTTCTCGCCATGGTGCGCATACTTCAGATCGCATTCACAGTTTTCAATGAGAGGCGTTTCAATATGACAGTCCCGAAGATGTCGAAAAACATTCCCGGTCGCGTCCATACAGCCCTTACAGACACTATTCTTGCAGATACCCGCATCCTTGTCAGTAAAGCCGACCAAGGGCGGATACTTACTCATGAGAGTGACTTTGCCGACCATGCGCTGCTTTTGGTCGAGGGTTGGGTCGGCCTGTCGAAAACGCTCGCGGAGGGTGAAACCCAGATCATCGACGTGATGTTACCCGGAGATTTCGCCCTGATCGGGACGCGGATCGCGCCTGTCGCCGCCTCTAGTGTGGAGGCGCTGAGCGATATCAAATACATCAATATTCGCCCCGACATAGCAAACGGACCCGACACCGCCTCCGCAAACCTGCGCGAAGTACTGGCCGCGTCGATCCTGACAACCCAATCACGCATCTCCGAGATGCTGTTGCGCCTGGGGCGCGGCAATGCGGCAAGCCGGATCGCCTATGCCTTGATAGAGTTTCACACGAGGCTGCAGGCGGTCGGGCGCACAAACGGCAAAAGTTTCGATTTCCCGATCTCCCAACAGAAGCTCGGTGAATTCACCGGCATGACGAACGTTCATGTCTGTCGCACTTTGCGCCGGTTCGAACAGGAGGGGATCATTGCGCATCCTAATGCCCGCTCTATCGAGCTGGTGGATATGAATGCGCTCTGTGCCCTTGCGGACATCGACCTTGACCGTTTTCGCAAATCGATTCTTATCAACCGGGCTGTTCCCACCGCCGTCGGTTAGCGACTTTCAACGATCTCGCCCAACGCCTGCCCCGCCAGTTCCTCGCTTGCGTCACGCGCGATGTCACCTAATGAGACGACACCTGTCAGGGTGCCGTCGGCATCGCACACCAAAAGACGTCTGACCTGATTGTTGCCCATCATCCGCGCAATGGTCACGACGTCCTCATTGCCTCGGCAAAAATGAACATGCGGCGTCATTACGGCACTGACCGGTTGATCGCCCGACTGCCCAACCTCGCTCAGCAGCCGGATCGCCAAATCACGGTCTGTTACGACGCCAACCGGCTTGCCATTCTCGCAAACCGGAAGCATGCCTATATCGCGATCCAACATAAGCGCCGCTGCGGCGCGAACGGATGTGTTCGGCCTGACAAATGACACCTTTGACTGCATGATTGTCCGCACAAACATATCTTCCTCATAAATCTTCAAAATTCTGCGATGCCTCGGCGGCCTTGCGTTTGTCGCGCGCGCGCAATGCCTCGAACCCGACGATCACGTCCAACAACTCGGTTGTGATCTCGCTTTGGCGCACCGTGCGCGTTTCGGCGCGCAGGTCTTCGAGCTTTTCATCGACAGATTGCTCTGCCTGCTGCATCCGGGCCAGCCGCGCGGCGTTTTCCGTCACCAATGCCTCGGCTGCTGCCCGAAAGAGCGTGGCAAACAACAGGTTGCGAACCAATGCCGCAAATAGCGCAGGCACGGGCAGGTTGAATTGCGGCAAACTGCGTGAATCCCACGGCCGTGCCGCCAGTTCCTCAAGCATGTCGCTGTCCAGCGGCAGCAACGCCTGCAAAACCGGCGCCTGCCTGCCATGTTCCGCACGCTGGGTATAAACCAGCGTCACCGCGATATCTCCCGGCGCAGCGTTTTCGCGCGCCTGTTCAAGCCGGGTAACCAATTCTGCGGCCAGCCGGTTCAACCCGTCGGCATTGGCGGGCGGCAAAAGCGTGTGGGCCGGAGTGATGCCTTCGCCGTGCAACGCATCCTCCATCTGGGCACCCACGCATAAGACATGCGCAGATTTATCTGTCGGGAATGCGCGCACCACCTCGCTCGCCAGAAGTTCGTTATAATTGCCGCAAAGACCGTGATCCGACCCCATGACGATAATCACCGGCTGCAATTCTTGTGAACGGTTCTGAACCAGCGGGCCGTTGCGGTGCAAAAAGGCGTGCATCCCGTCCAGAACCGTATCGCGCCATGCGTCGATGGCCCGTGCGGCTTGCTCATACGGGGCGGCGTTGATTGCCGACATGGTTTTCATCGTCCGCACGATGCCGCGGATGCTCGACATTGTATCGGTGCGGCGGGTCAGCCGTTCAAGCGTCTGGGCCATTGCCATCCTCCGTCACTGCGGCGCGCGCCTGTTGCACGATACCGGCGCGGTCCGCATCACTCAGCCGCGCACCCGATGCGATCAGATCGCGGGTACCTGCGCCCCCTGCCCGCAATGCCGCACGGATACGGGTCATCGCGGCGGCGGCGTGAGCCTCGTCCATATCGTCAAGCAGCCCGTCCATCGCAGCAAGCAGCACCGACAGTTGTTCATCGGCCGGCATCGGATCGCGCTCTGCCTGTCGCAGAGCGTTGCGCACCGCACCGCCGCGCGCCAGCCGCCTGCGGGTATCGTCATCCAGACGGGTGCCGAACCGGGCGAATTCCTCCAACTCTTCGAATTGCGACAGGGTCACGCGCAGGTTGCCTGCAACATCGCGAAACGCGCGGCTCTGTGCTTTGCCCCCTACACGGCTGACAGATACGCCCAGATCGACAGCAGGAAACTGGTTTTTGCGCACAAGGCGCGGCGACAGGTATATCTGCCCGTCGGTGATCGAAATAAGGTTGGTGGGAATATAGGCCGACAGGTTTTCCGCCTGCGTTTCAACAACCGGCAGCGCCGTAATAGAGCCGCGACCCTGCGTGAATTGCCCCGCGCGCTCAAGAAGACGCGCGTGGACGAAAAAGATGTCCCCCGGAAACGCCTCACGCCCCGGCGGGCGGCGCAACAGCAGCGACAATTCGCGGTAAGAATGCGCATGATGTGTCAGATCGTCCAGCACCACCAGAACATCGTGCCCGCCCGCCGCCAGCTCCTCTGCCATCGACAGGGCGGCATAGGGGGCCACATAGGACAGACCGGGCGCCTCTTCGTCGCCCGCCGCGACAACGATGGTATTTTCCAGCATGCCGCCCTCGCGGATTGCACCGATGACCTTGGCCACCGCATCACCACGCTGTCCGATGGCGCAATAGATGCACAACACGCCGGTATCTTTCTGGTTCAGAATCGTGTCGATGGCGATGGATGTCTTGCCGGTCTGGCGATCACCGATAATTAACTCGCGCTGGCCCAGCCCTACGGGAACGGTGGCATCGACAGCTTTTAGCCCGGTCGCCAGTGGGCGCGCGACGGGCGCGCGGTCCAGTATCGGGGGCGCTTCGACCTCGATCGGGCGCACTTTATCCGTTGCGGGCGCACCACCGCCATCGCGCGGCCGTCCCAACCCATCGACAACACGGCCCAGCAGCGCGCGCCCCACCGGCACGCTAATCACCCGCCCTGTCCGGCGCACATCGCTGCCCGGAACAACCGACCCTGTAGGGCCAAGCAGAACAACGCCAAGGCGGTCCTGTTCCAGATCAAAAACGATACCGGACAGCCCGCCGCCGAAATCTAATAGCTCATCCACCAAAGCACGGGCCAGCCCCCTAACGATGGCAATGCCGTCGCCGATCTCGGACACCTGTCCGATTTCGCTCACCTCCGGCTTGGGGGCGGGGGCTTCCAGCAAAGACCGCACCAGTTCATCGGTTGTTGTTAACGTCATTTCACGCGGCATCTGATTGCTCCTGCGCGTTGAGAACCTGCTCAAGCCCGTCCATATAGCTGTCCACGGTCCAGCCAAGCTGCGCACCGCCCAATCGCAAGGACAGGCCAGGAGACTGGTCCGGATCGGTCCGGAACTGCACACCAATATCCGGCATCACCGCCGATAGCTCCGCTTCGATCTGCGCGCGAAGCGCCTCCGGCAGGTCTTCGCGGGTCATGATCACGGCTGTATCGCTGCCCCCTGCGGCGGCGGCCAGATCCCCCGTCATATCGCCCAGACGCGACGCCGCGCGTGCGACGATGCGCTGCTCCAGCGTTTCATCCGAAAGATCACGCAACGCCTTGCGCGTCAGGGCCAGAAGCGCCGATGCGCCTTTTGTGTGCAAACTTGCAGTATATTTCCGGGCCTCTTGGGCGCGTTCCTCTTCGCGCGCGGCCTGCTCGCGTTGCAGTCGGGTGTTGGCCTGCGCCAGCAGTTGCGCGCGTTCGCGCTCTGCCGCCTCGCGTGCCTCTTCGATCACGCCTTCGCGCCCCGCTTTCAGCGTCGCAATCTGCGCGCGGCAATCGGCCTGGGTTGCTTCAGCTTGCTCACGGATCGTCGCTGCTTCGGACATGCGCTCTTTGATCTCGCATTCGCGCGCGTCGATACCATCCAGAATGGGCCGGTACAAAAACCGTTTCAGCAGCCAGACCAACACCAGAAAGTTGACGATCTGCGCGCCGACTGTGATCCAGTCAATAGACATGGGTTTACCCTCCCGTACCTTGCGTCGCCGCCTCAAGCGCCGCGTTCCAGAACGGGTTGGCAAACAGCAGGATCATCGCAACGACGAAACAATAGATCGCAGTAGATTCGATCATCGCAAGGCTGACGAACAGGGTCCGTGACAGGGTGGGTGCTGAATCGGGTTGCTGGGCAATGGCGTTCAGCGCGGAAGCCGCCGCGCGCCCTTCGCCCAAAGCCGGGCCAAGCGCGCCGAAAGACACGGTCAACCCCGCAGTAAAGATCGAGATGGCAGCGATGATAGCAAGATCGGTCATGAGTGTTCCTTTGCAGGTTTGGTTTGGGTTTCGGACGGCGCTGTGGCCGACGAAATGTAAACGGTGGCGAGAATCGCAAAAATATAGGCCTGGATCACGCCGGTCAGCAGACCGAGCATGTCCATCACCACGGGAAAGAAAAATGGCGCGACGCTCAGCAGGATCGCGGCAATCACTGCGCCGCTCATCACGTTGCCGTACAAACGGATCGCAAGCGATATGCCGCGCGACACCTCCCCGATGATGTTAAACGGCAACATAATGATGTTGGGTTCAAGATAGCTGTGCAGGTAGGCGCCGATGCCACGGCTGCCAATCCCGAACAGCGGCACAGCGACCAGAACCGCCAGCGCAAGCGCCGCTGTCGTGGACAAGGATGCCGTGGGCGCATGCCACCCCGGCACCACCGCCAGCAGGTTTGACGTGATGATAAACAAGAACAGCGTGCCTGCGAAATACAGCAGGCGGCGGTCGGGCCGTGCGCTGATTTCGTCGATCTGGGACTGGATGGTCAGCACGATGGTTTCAAGCATCGTGCGCCAGCGGTCCGGTGCCACGTCAGCGCGCAGGTTGCGGGTGATCAGGACCGAGGTCACTGTCAGAAATGCCATAACAACCCATGTGAAAACGATCGTGGCGTTGATCGCGATGCCATAAACGCTGAAGATAATTGTATCGTCGGGCGTCAGTTCCATTGCGCGGCTCCTTTGGATGGCTTTGTTTTTGACGGTCCTGCACGCAGAACCGTCAGCATCACCAGACGCAGCACCAGAAAGGCGATTGCGAAACCGGCCAACGCCACGGCCCCCTGCCCCGCGACCCACATGCCCGCAGCCAACAGCAGCGCGATCCGGATTGCCGCGCTTGGCAGAAGCACAGCCATGGGCCGCTCAGTGCGCAACGCAAGCCGCATACCCCACGCCAGTCCGCCAAAAAACAGCGCTCCGGCCAATGCTCCGCCGATCAGCCCAAGCGCAAAAAGGGGCCAGTCTATTGATATCATCATTCGCCCTTCTCCTTGTCGATCCAGACCCACGCGATGCCTGCACCAATGGCAACCCCGCCAAGGATCAGCGCAATTGTCCACGAAAATTCCTGTGGCAGCACCCGATCCAGCCAAAGGCCCAGAAACGCGCCGCCAACTGTTGGCACCGCAACGGACCAGCCGATCATGCCGAAAGTGCCGATGCCGCGCAGCGGGCTGGGGCCGGGATTGTCGCGCGCCGCCTGTTTGCGCGCGGCAAGGCGTCCGATTTCGCGGGCTTTTTTGTTGCGCTCCTCGCTCATGGCTGTGTCCTCAGGCCCGCAAAGCGGCGCACCATGTCGGCCTCCAGCCGCGACAGGGCCGAACGGGCCACGCGCTCCTCGTCTTCCAGCGACTCGAAAAAATCACCGACGGTTTCATCAAGCGACGCCAAATCCGCGCTTTCGACGCCGCGCCGCACCGCAATATCAACGTATTGGCCTTTTTTGACCAACACGCCTTCGTCGATGCCAAAAACCCTTTCGGCCCCGTCCGGCTGTATAATCAACAGGACAGACGGCACCAGCGCAGTAACCAGATCCACATGATTGGGCAGAATGCCAAAAGCGCCGTTCGGGGCCACTGCGTTCAGGTTCACTGCACGACCCTCGAACAAGAATTGCCCCGGCAGTCCGATTTTGACCTGCATATCCGATGACATGCTCATGCCGTTGCCTCCAGATCCGACAGCGCGCCAATCATGTAATAATCGCTTTCGGGGCGCTCAAAGCTGACCTGCTCAAGGATCGCTTCACACCCTGCCAGCGTCGCTTCAAGGGGCACCAGTTTACCGCCCTCGCCGGTGGACGCGCTAACGGTGGCGAACGGCTGGGTCAGGAACCGTTCAAGTCGGCGCGCACGCGCAACGATGGCGCGATCATGGGCCGACAGTTCTTCGATCCCGAGCATGGCGATGATGTCGCGCAGGTCTTCGTATTCCGCCAATGTGCGGCGCACCGCGCGGGCGATGTCATAGTGACGTTGGCCGACCACGTTCGGCGTCAGCATGACAGAGGCCGAAGCCAACGGATCAACCGCCGGATACAACCCCTCGCTGGCGCGTTTGCGCGACAGGACAACAGACGCCGACAGGTGCGAAAAGATATGCGCGGCTGCCGGATCGGTGAAGTCATCCGCAGGGACATAGACCGCCTGAATTGAGGTGATCGCGCCCTTGCGGGTCGAGGCGATGCGTTCCTGCAAGCTGGCCAATTCGGTCGCCAAAGTCGGCTGATAGCCCACACGCGACGGCATCCGCCCCATCAGACCGGACACTTCGGACCCCGCCTGTACAAAGCGGAATATGTTATCGACCAGCAGCAGCACATCCTGCTCACGGTCATCGCGGAAATATTCGGCCATGGTCAGCGCCGATTTGCCCACCAGAAACCGCACGCCGGGGCTTTCGTTCATCTGGCCGAACAGCATGACCATTTTGTCGCGCACGCCCGCCTCACCCATTTCGCGCCACAACTCTTCCGCCTCGCGCGACCGCTCTCCGATGCCGCAGAACAGGCTGACGCCGTGGTGATGTTCAACCGTGTTGTGAATAAGCTCGCTCAGCAGCACGGTCTTGCCAACACCCGCGCCGCCGAACAGGCCGGTCTTGCCGCCGCGTTCAATCGGGGCCAGCAGATCAATTGCCTTGATCCCTGTCTCCAACACTTCGGCGCGCAGGATGCGATCGGACAAGGGGGGCGGCGCGCGGTGGATGGGGCGGCGTTCATCCGTGACGGGGGCTGGCAATCCGTCAATCGGCGCGCCAAACACGTTCAGCATACGCCCCAGAACCGCCTCGCCCACAGGCACGCTCACAGGGCTGCCCGTGCTGCGCACCAAGGTGCCAAGCCCGAGACCATGAACAGGGTCAAGCGCGATGCAGCGCGCCGCGCCGCCCTCAACGAAGGACATCACCTGAAGGGCAACGTCGTCCGCGTAAAGCAGATCGTCGATCTGTGGCCGTTCTCCCTGAAAGATCGCATCAACGACCCCACCGCGCACGGCGACGATCCGTCCCGTCGCCTGCGGCGCGGTGGCGTTTATGGCGCGCATTGCGTCAGGCATTGCCCACTCCCGAACGAAGCCCGCGGCGCAGGCCAAAGGCCAGCACGACGAACAAGATGCCAAAGAGAACGGCATAAAATCCGATAATCCATGCCAGCGTCAGCAACCCTGCTTGAGGGAGGGCAATCAGCAGACCACCAAAGAAGATGGACAAAAGGCCACCCACGATCAGTATCCATTCACCGGTAATTTCCTTACGAATCTGGAACGCAAGCACGATCCTCAAAAGGCCGCCCACAACGGCCCAAACCGCGATCAGCGTCAACAAAGCCAAGGCTGTAACCCCCGGCCAGAACAGCGTCAGCAGGCCGACGACGATACCCAACCCCGCCTCCAGCACCAAAGGCCAGACCCGGACCAGCCGGTCGCGGTAGCGAACGGCGTCAACCAGACCGAAAACGCCGTCGACGAACACATAAGCCCCGAAAAAGGCGACCAAAACGGCAAGCGTCAGCGCAGGCCATGCAAAGGCCATGATCCCCAGCGCGATTGCGGCAATCCCGCGCAGCAGGAAGATCCACCAGCTGCGTTGCAGATAATCAATCATCTCGTCCATCTCTTTCGTCCTTTTTAATCGGGCGTCTTCAGGAGCACACAAGTTCCTGCCCGTCTTTCCAAAATATCGACCGCCTGATCCAGCCGCCCGATGCCCGCCAGACCACCTTGGGCGGCAAAAGCTGCGGCGGCTTCCATTTTCGGCCCCATGGAGCCTGCGGGCAGATCCAGCGCCCGCGCCTCGTCCGGCGTCAGCGTTTCGATCCGCTCTTGGTTATCAGTACCAAAGTCACGGTAGACGGCATTAACGTCGGTCAACAAAAGCAAGGCATCCGCCTGCAGTTGCCCGGCCAGCAGCGCGCTTGCGGCATCCTTGTCAATTACCGCTTCGATGCCGGTCAGGCTGCCGTCTTTTTGCCTCAGCACAGGAATGCCGCCGCCGCCGGTGCAAATCACGATCACACCTTGATCAAGCAGCAGCTTCAGCACCCGCATATCGGGTATTTCACGAGGCACGGGCGACGGCACCACGCGGCGCCATTTGTCGCCGTCCTGCGCAATCGTCCACCCCGCCGCCTTGGCGCGCGCCTCGGCTTCTTCGCGCTCGTACACCGGACCAATAAATTTGGTCGGGTTTTGAAAGGCAGGGTCTTTGCCATCGACCAGAACCTGCGTCAGCAGCGTTGCCACCGCATGGCTGTGATCAAGTGCGTTTTCCAGCTCCTGTTCGATCATATAGCCGATCATGCCGCCGGTTTCGGCCCCCAGCACGTCCAGCGGAAACGTCTCGTCAGGTTTGTAGGCCGCGCCTTGTAGCGCCAGCAATCCCACCTGCGGGCCGTTGCCGTGGGTGATCACCAGTCGGTGACCCGCGCGCACTATTTCCGCCAGCGCGACCGCTGCCGTACGCACGTTGGCGCGCTGGTTTTTCGCCGTCAACGGTTCACCACGTTTCAACAGGGCATTGCCCCCGAGCGCTGCAACAACCAGCATGGTCTAGCCCCCCAACGTGGCGACCAGAACCGCCTTGATCGTGTGCATCCGGTTTTCCGCCTGATCGAACACAATCGAAGCGGGGCTTTCGAACACCTCGTCGGTGACCTCCATGCAATCAATGCCGAATTCCTTCTGGATGTCCTTGCCCACTTCGGTCTCGGCGTTGTGAAAGGCGGGCAGGCAATGCATGAAGCGCGCGCGCGGATTGCCGGTTTTCTCCATCACCTCCGCGTTGACCTGATAGGGTTTCAGCAGGTCAATCCGTTCGGCCCATTTCTCCTTGGGTTCACCCATGGACACCCAGACGTCCGTATAGACAAAATCGACGCCCTTGACGCCCTCGGCCACATCTTCGGTCAGGGTGATGCGCGCACCGGTTTCCCTGGCGATCTGTTGCGCCTCGTCCTGAATAGCCTGCGTGGGCCATAGGGATTTGGGCGCACACAGGCGCACATCCATGCCCATCTTGGCCCCGCCGATCAGCAGGCTGTCGCCCATGTTGTTGCCCGCATCGCCCATAAAACAATACGCCACCTCGCGCAGGGGTTTTTCGGCGTGTTCCTGCATCGTCAGGAAATCGGCAAGGATCTGCGTCGGGTGGAATTCATCCGTGAGGCCGTTATAAACTGGCACGCCGGACCAATCGGCCAGCTCTTGCACGATGTCCTGACCAAAGCCGCGATATTCAATCGCATCATAGACCCGCCCCAGCACGCGGGCGGTGTCCTTGACCGTTTCCTTGGTGCCGATGTGGGTGCCCGAGGGGCCGAGATAAGTGACCGTCGCACCCTGATCGTGCGCAGCCACTTCGAACCCGACACGCGTGCGGGTGCTGTCTTTTTCGAAAATCAGGGCAATTTCCTTGCCCTTCAGTGTCTCGACCTCGGTGCCGGCGTATTTGGCGGACTTGAGATCCGCCGACAGCTTCAGCAAAAATCGGATCTCGGCGGGGGTGAAATCCCGAAGGGTCAGGAAGTGACGGTTGCTTAGATTGAAAGCCATTTTGTTAACTCCTTACACTGCATCACGGATGGTCGGGCAGGACATGCAGCGGCTACCGCCGCGCCCGCGGCCCAATTCGGCACCGGGCATCTCGATCACGTCGATGCCTTCGGCGCGCAGGGCGGCATTGGTGTCGTCGTTGCGGTCGTACCCCATGACAACGCCGGGGCGCAGCGCCAGCACGTTATTGCCATCGTTCCACTGCTCGCGGGCCTGCTCGAACGGATCGTGGCCGCCGGTGGGCACAACCTTGAGCTTTTTGAACCCCATGACATCCGCCACCACGTCGAACATCGGGCGCGGATCGTGGCGCATATCCAGCGGCTTGTTCCCTTCACCGGGGTGCAGATCATAGCAGGTCATTTCGTCCGCGACTTCTTTGAAGCTGGTCACGACATCACCCCCGCAGAAGGTAAATACAGTGTCGAGGTGCATCGCGGATCGTGATTTTGGCATTTGGCAGGCAATCACGCGCTCGGCCCGCCCCTGTTCGAACAACGCTTTCGCCAGAAGGCCAACAGCCTGTGGCGAGGTCCGCTCTCCCATCCCGACCAACACGACGCCGTTGCCGACGGGCATCATGTCGCCCCCTTCCAGCGTGGCAAGCCCGTAATCCTGCAACGGATCACCCCAGATCACCTCGACCTGATCTTTGAATTTAGGGTGAAATTTATAGATCGCAGCGGTCAGCAGGGTTTCGGGACGGCGGGCCTGCCAATACATCGGGTTCAGCGTCACGCCGCCATAAATCCAGGCCGAGTTGTCGCGTGTGAACAGGAAGTTCGGCAGCGGTGGCAGAATGAACCCGTGGTGGCCAAGGTAGGCACCGAACATGCTTTGTGTATCAAATGGAACGTCCGCAACGGTCAGGCCACCGATCAGATATTTCGACAGCTCTGTACCAGACAGCCCGTCCATCCAGTCGCGCAACTCGTGCCTCATGCCGATTCCGACATGTTCCGCTGCAACGCGGTGATCCAGAACCCATTTGCGGGCCTCGGGAATATCCAGCGTTTCAGCCAGCAGCGCGCCGGTCTCAAGCACCTCAACACCCTCGGCGCGCATCGCATCACCAAAAGCGTCGTGGTCTTTTTGGGCCTGTTTAACCCAGAACACGTCGTCAAACAGCAGGTCTTCGCAATTGTCGGGCGTCAGACGCCGGTGGGCAAGACCCGGACGACAGATGATAACCTGCCGCAGTTTTCCGGATTCCGAATGAACGCCTAATTTGTGATCGGACATGGTATTTCCTTTCTCTCAGAGAAGTGCCGCGATGCTGATCGCGGCCGTAATGAAAACGATGAGCATCAGCATCAGCGGCCAGATGAAGACGAGCCAGCGGTCATAAGACACCCGCCCGATGGCAAGCCCGCCGATAACCACTGCGAATGTCGGGTTGATGAGGTTCACGAGGCCATTGGCCGACTGAAAGGCTGTCACCACCAGATCGCGACCTACCCCGGCGAAATCCGCCAAGGGGGCAAGGATCGGCATGGACAGCACCGCAAGGCCGGAGGACGATGGCACAAGAAAGCTCATTCCGACCTCGATCCAGAACATCACGTTGATGAACGCCAGATTACCCAATCCACCCAGCGTTTGTTCCGCGCTGTGCAGGATCGTATCGGCAATCAACCCCTGTTCCATGATAACGACGATGCCGCGCGCAAGGCCAATGACCAGCGCCACACCCAAAAGGTCGCGCGCGCCGTCGACAAAGCTGCCGGTCAGGCGTTTTTCACCCAAGCGCGCAATCAGCCCGGTCAGAATCGCCGCGCCCAAAAACAGCCCGCCCATCTGCGCCATCCACCAATCCTGCGTCGCAACACCCCAGATCATCACGGCAAAGGTCAAACCGAAGATTACCAGAACAACCGACTGCGTACCGGACAGACTGTCCTCTCCGTCGTGGTCGGAATCGGCGAGAAACAAACGCCGGTGCGCCGCTGCCTGACGCGCAACGACAGACCGTGAAGGGTCGCCTTGGACCGCTTTGGCGTAACGCATCACATAAGCCGCGCAAATCAGCAGCCCGCCCAGCAACAGCACCAGCCGCAGCACGATGCCATCGGTAAACGGGATCGCCGCCGCGTCGGATGCAATGACCGTGGCGAACGGGTTGATCGTCGAGCCCAGAACGCCAATCCCCGCCCCGATCAAAATGACGGCAACCCCGACGATGGCGTCATACCCCGCCGCGATCATCACCGGGATCAGGATGGCATAAAAGGCCAGCGTTTCCTCGGCCATTCCATAGGTGGTTCCGCCAGCGGCAAAAAGCGCCATAAGGATCGGGATCATCCAGATCTCGCGTCCTTGCATCCGTGCCATCGCGCTTTTGATGCCGGTGTCGATTGCCCCTGTCGCGTTGACCACGCCCAGAAATCCACCAAGGAACAGCACAAAAAGCGCCACGTCGATCGCATTCGCGGCATAGCTGTCAGGGTCGTAAAACCCGGCAATAGGGGCCAGCAGAACGTCCACGAACCCCTGCGGATTCGATTCTGTCTGCGCATAGGTGCCAGCGACCGCAACGGTGCGGCCAACCGCTTCGTCCATCACGCGCTCGTACTGGCCGGCGGGAATGATCCATGTCAGGGCCGCAATCAGGACGATCAGCGCAAACAGGATCGTATAGGCCGTCGGGAATCGCGATTCGAGAACCGCTTCGTCTCCTGAATGGGGATCGGGTTGAGAGGACATGCCGCACCTTACCTTTCGCCACAAACGTCGTACCGCGCAGGCGGGATGCCCCGAAGCCGCGTTGTTGCCCAAGTATGAATTGCCGGATGTCGCCCCTCATTAACCCCGATCAACCATGGGTTGGAATGTCTCCGCACGCCGTAGCTTGATCCGCATCAATGCGCGCCATCAGGTTGACGACCGAGCTAACCCAACAGCGCCGTCAGCACCGCCATTTCGAAAAACCTGACGATGCGGTCAAAAGACGACCGTGCCAAAGTGGAGTGTCACGAATGAAGTATCTTCGCCCCGTCATTGCAATTGTTGTGGTTATGGCTGCCATCGCATCGGTTTTTTGGTATGTTATGGATTCAAACGCTGGCGGGTTGCCGGATGGGTTTGCCACCGAAAATGGCAGACTTGAGGCCAATCAGATTGACATAGCGACCAAAACGCCGGGCAGGATTGCATAGATCCGCATGAGCGAGGGTGAACTCGTGCAGGCCGGGGACGTTTTGGCGGTGGAGGACACCCGAGAGCTTGCGGCACAACTGGCGCGCGCCAACGTAGACGCCGTGCCAACCGGCTCGCGCAGAAAGGCATAAATTCGCAGGCCGTTGCAGATCAACAAAAGCCCCGCATCGCCACCGCCGAGGCAGCCTTGCAAGGCGCGCTTGCGCATCTGGACTCTGCCGTTTGCGGTGTCGACGCCGCAAACGCGCTTGTTGCGCAGATCGAAACCCAGATGGCCGATGCCACCTCTACCGCGCCGACGCTTGGCCGCATCTTGTATCGCCTTGCACAACCGGGCGAGGTTCTCACGCTGCTGGACCTGTCCCAAGTCTATATGGAGATATTCCTGCCGGCCCATCAGGCAATGCGCACGGGTCTCGGTGCCGAGGCACGCATACATCTCGACAGCATTCCCTACGCGCTTCCGGCCTATACATAGACTCCGGCGCGCCGATGATCGTCGCCAAACACGGTTCGGTGATTTCACTGCGGTTAATGATATCAGCTTGAAGATCAGGCGCGGCGAGGTTTTCAACTCTAACGGCAGCGGCAAAACGACGACAATGAAGATGCTCACCGGCCTCTATTCGGGCGACAGGTCGATCCCGGCACCGTCAGCGCGCGCGAACACTCGGACTATATGCCCCAGTTTCCTCGCTTTATGGTGAGTTGACGATCCGCCAGAACCTCGTGATTCACACCCCACTTTTCAACATGGTCTCCGACACCATCGAAGCACAGGTCAAGGAATTGCTGGATCAATTCAACCTCGGCCCCCATGCGGATTCGTTTGCCGGTGAACTGCCATTGGGTCTGAGACAACGCCTGTCGCTGGCGTGTGCGATCATCCACAGACCTGAAAAGTTGATCCTTTACGAACGCTCATCCGTGAGCGTGAACATGGCACGATTCAACATCTGTTGCTCATGCCGGTTACGGCAGTACGTGCCGATTGCCGGTTTCAAAGGTCTGTTCCTGCAGGTACCGCCGTTTATCTTTTTGCAACTGCACCCATCGTGGTGCTGTTGGGGATGTTGGCGCGGACGATGGCGCAGTTTGCGCTGCTGATGATGCTCGTCATCACGCCCATCATGATCCTCTCGGGCGGTATGACGCCTGTCGAAAGCCAACCCGCATGGCTGGGTGCCGCCTTTCTGGCGCTGAGCAATTTCCTGTTTCGCAGGTCTGTCACATAAATCTGGCGCACAAAGGTGACGCTGCGGCAATTAATATTGATGTCGGTCAATGTAGCGCCCGATGACGCTGGCTAAACTCGGCTGGGACACCGATTCCCTTGGAAAGGACAGAAAGATGACGAATCAGAGGAAAAGAACATTCGAAGATGAAGAGAACGCCCTGAATGCCGCTCAGGTTGAATTCACTTCAAATCCACGCTTTCTCGCACCACAGATCAAGCATGCCTTGCAGGCGCAAGAGAATGTGCTTGATGAGATAGAAAAATTTACAACGGCCTGGTTTCAACGTCGTGAAGTCGCGACACGCTCAATGATCGAGGCCGGACGACGAATCATTTCCGAAGGCCAGAGCGATCCTGCAAGCGCGCTGAAAGAACTCGCGGCTTGGCAGACCAACTCGATGGGGCGTATGGCCGAAGATGCAAAAGCCTGCTCCGAGATGATCACGCAATGCGCCGGTGCCGTTGTTACCAACGAGGTTGAAGCGGCCGAAGAGACTGTAGAATACACCAACAAGGCCACAACGACGAGTAAATCAACACCCGTCTGACCCGAAGTCTAGAGCCGGAACATAGAGCATCGGTTCCCAAACCAAATTGAACGCGATACTTTATAATCCGGCTTTCAAACGCCAAGCCTTTTCAAACTATCGTGACCCGCATCGGGCCAGTTGTTCAAATTGATCCAACTGGCCCGGGCCTCCCTGCGCAGGGTGCGATGTCGTTTATCTTCGCTTGTTAGCGTTGGAAAACATATGTGCCCGGTGCGTCAGCCAATGACAGTGCGTCGCTCGCGCCTCCGCCCAGCGCCGGTGGTTTTCCGGTTCCGCTGGAATTGTCGCGCAGCCATGTCACCAGTTCGGGCCACCACGAGCCTTCCACAACCGGAACCTGCGCGCGCCAGTCCTCTGGAGCCACATAATTGTCCTCGTTGAGCGTGGTCGTCATCTGATAGGTCCGTCCGGCGTGACCGGGCTCGCTGACGATTCCGGCGTTGTGACCGCCGGAGGTCAAGACAAAGGTAACATCGGTATCCGTCAGCAGGTGCAGTTTGTAGACCGATTGCCACGGCGCCACATGGTCACTCGTGGTCGAAACACAGAACATCGGTGCCGAAATATCAGTGATCGCAACCGGCTTGCCGCCAACGTGGTACTGGCCCTGTGACAGTTCGTTGTTCAGATAGAGGTTGCGCAGATATTCACTGTGCATCTTGTAGGGCATACGGGTCGCATCGGCGTTCCATGCCATTATGTCAAACATCTCCTGCCGCCCGCCCATCAGGTATTCATGGACATAGCGCGACCAGATCAGATCGTTGGAACGCAACAACTGGAACGCACCGGCCATCTGTTTGGTATCCAGATAGCCCTGATCCCACATCATGTGTTCCAGAAACGATACCTCGCTTTCGCTGGTGAAAAGCTGCAACTCGCCCGGATCCTTGAAATCGACCTGCGTTGCGAACAGGGATACGGTTTTCAACCGGTCATCATGATCGCGCGCCATCTGCGCAGCCTTGGCTGACAACAACGTGCCACCCAAACAATAGCCGACACCATGAACCGGCTTGTCCGGAACAATCTCGTTCACAGCGTCCAACGCTTCGCCAACGGCATTGATATAGTCACCCATGCCCAGATCACGGTCTTCCACATCAGGGTTACGCCACGAAACCATGAACACGGTGAACCCTTGTTCGACCAGATAACGCACCAGCGAATTATGGGGCGACAGATCAAGGATATAGTATTTCATGATCCATGCAGGCACGATCATAACCGGCTCGGACGTCACACTGTCGGTCTGCGGTGCGTATTGGATCAATTCAAACAGGTGCGTTTTAAAGACGACCTTGCCCGGTGTGACCGCCACATCGCGCCCCGGAAGGTAATCCTCGGTTCCGACCGGAGGTTTGCCGGAAATTGCGCGCTCCCAGTCCTGCAACAGGTTCTGCCCGCCGCGCATCAGGTTGGCACCGCCTTCCTGCACCGTCTTTGCAATCACCTCGGGGTTGGTCAGCAGCCCGTTGGCAGGCGACATCATGTCAAGAACCTGCCGCGTGGCAAACGAAACTGCCCGCTCTTCGCTGCGCGACATGCCGTCGATATCGTTGGTGGCATTGTACCACCATTGCTGCGTCAGCAAAAAGTTCTGATAGATCAGGTTGAACGGCCATTGCTGCCATTCTTCGGCGTCGAAGCGCGTGTCATATTTCAGCGGCAGGATGCAAGGCTCGACCTCTTTGTTTTGCATTTGCTGACCTGCGGCCATCGCAAGACGCGCCGCCTTGTGCGCTGCTTTTTCAATAAGTTGCACCTGTTTCCCCGGAGATCCCGCGAGATGCGCCCCCCAGGTAAAGAAGGTCGACGCCAGCCCGAACGGCGTCACGCCCATCGTAAAGCGGGCCAGATGCGCCTTGAACGCCCGATCAAGGCTCTCGGTGCTGAAGTTGTCAGAAACCGCCCCCTCGCAACGCAAGCCCAACTCCGGCGAAAGAGATTCTTGTGCCGGGTCGGTTTTCGACCGCTCGGCAGGAGGATTATCAGCGATTTCAACAGCTTTCGGTTCGGGTTGAATCGGCAAAACATTGTCCGGTTCCGCCTTGACCACATCAGGCTTTTTGTTACGTTTCATGCGTCTTTCCCTCCTTGTGCAGGTATTCGAAGGTGCCGTTTGGATACAGCGCTTCACTATACCACCTGTTGTAAATCACTTCATTAACCAGCGTTAAGAGGCCACACAGCGCCGCATTAGCTGGCGCTGTGTTGGAAAATTCGGAAAATCAGGGTTACATAGGGAATTGGACCACCGGACACCGATCTACAATTTTGGCGGGTCTGTCATTTAAAAGGCAAAACGCGGTATCGACACAGCCACAAAATCCTTACGCTCCCCTGTGACACAAAAGAAACGAACAATCCGACCTATGACCGCACCATCCCGCCACAGTTTCGCCCATGCCCGCACCCTGCCGGATGGCAATTTCCGTTTTATCGCGTTGGACGTCGAGACGGCGTGCAGCGATGCGGCCAGTATTTGTCAGATCGGGCTGGCCTGTGTTGCCCCTGATAACCGGATCCAGACGTTTTCGATGCTGGTCGACCCGCGCAGCAGGTTTGACCGGTTCAACATCAACCTCCACGGGATCGGGCCGGAACATGTCTCGGGCGCGCCTGCTTTCCCGGATGCTTTCGGCTTCCTGCTACCGTTGCTTTCGCGTCATCACCTTGTCCAGCATAGCAATTTCGACAAGCAAGCGGTGAACGCGGCCTGCCGGTCTTGCGGTATTGAAACGCCTGTCCTGCGTTGGAGTGACAGTGTCACAATTGCCAGACGGGCATGGCCGGAGCTGAAAGGCAACGGCGGGCACGGTCTTGCCCATCTCAAAAAGGTGTTGGATCTTGACTTCCATCACCATGATGCCGGCGAAGACGCGCGGGCGGCGGCGATGGTTGTTCTGCATGCCGAAGACCGTCTTGTCCTGCCGTTTGAGGAACTGGTCCTGCCCGTCGCCAAAACGCCAAACAGTCGCTTCGCGAAAAAAGTAACGCGCAGGGCCACGGCCGGTCTCCCGTTGTCGGGCTGCGTGGCTGTCTTTGCCGGCAACCTCGGGATGTCGCACGACCAAGCCGCAGACCGTGCCGCAGCGGCCGGCATGGAGGTGAAGGCAGGGATCACGAAAAAGACAACACATCTGATCGTAGGGGATCAGGACCTCGCGCTTCTGGCGGGCCATGCGAAAAGCGCCAAGCACAGGCAGGCAGAAGAGATGCAGATCGCCGGACATTTCATCCGGATTATCGGGGAGACCGCGTTCCTCAAGCTTTTGGAGAATGGTAAAATGGGGGGAACCGACCCGTCCTGACAGGCGTGCTGCGGGTCAGATACCCCATTTTCATTCCGCAGAGCGATACTTGGGAGCATCTGACGTCAGCACCTGTGAACCAGATTTGAGGATTTGAATACCGGTGGGTTTCTGGCTACGCTAAACGAATAATCCCCCCGAAGAGGTTTGCAATGTCAGCGATCGAAAGGCCCACATCGCTCGGATTTCTTATCTTTCCAGGCTTTCCGATGGCTTGCCTGACTTCCGCGATAGAACCCCTGCGCGCGGCGAACGAGATTTCGGGTCAGGACGCGTTCACATGGACGCTTATCTCGGAACATGGCACTCAGGTTGAATCGAGTGCGCAGGTCGGTTTCAATCCGGAACTGGCGCTCGGGGGTGTAGAAGCTCTGGATTATCTTTTTCTATTGAGCAGCCCGTTAGCCACTTTTGAGTCACCCAAATCCGGCAATGGACAACTGCGTCATATGGCGCGGCATGGCACGAAAATGGGTGGGGTCAGCGGCGGTGTATTTCCGCTGGCGCGCGCCGGTCTTTTGGGAGGTTATTCCTGTAGTGTGCATTGGTGCTACGAAGCGAGCTTTGCAAACGAGTTTGCCGATCATCATACCACAGCAGATGTTATCACCATTGATCGGGATCGCTACACCGCCTCGGGCGCGGCGGCGGCATTCGACCTTATGCTGCATCTGATCGAGGAAAAGCTCGGCGGCACTGTCACAACCGAAGTCGCCTGTTGGTTCCAGCACCCTTTGGTGCGGGGGCAAGGGGTGCGCCAGCGCATCCCGACCGGAGCGCAAAACAGCACAGCCGACATGCTACCGCCCGCCATTCAACAGGCAATCGTGATTTTCAACGAACATATCGAGGATCCGGTGAACATCCTTGATGTGGCGCAGATGGTTGGCCTGTCGTCGCGCCAGATGGAACGGACCTTTAAGGCGGCCACCGGGCAGAGCCCCTCGCATTACTACCGCGGCCTGCGGATGAACGCCGCCCGTCAACTCGTGCTTTACTCCAAAGACACCATGACCCAGATCGCACAAGCGGTCGGCTATTCAACCGCCGCGCCGCTGTTTCACTGGTACACCCGGACCTTTGGCATTTCGCCACACGAAGATCGCAAAAAGATCAATCTGTTCCGTGTCGAAAAGAATATCACAGTGCCTTCATAAAAGCGCTCGGGATGCGGTGCCCGCAAAACCGGAGTCAAAGCGCGCTTTGTGCCGCTGTGACCAGCGCGTGATGTAGCGACGCCGCCGAGGATCGTGCTCCGGTGACGCTAAATCGCATGTCCTGCGTCCGACACGCCACGAAACAGGCCATATGCTCAAGCTGCGTACGGGTCGCGTCCCCTGCTTTCATCCTGCGGGTATCGGCATTGCAGAGTAACTCAAGCACCGCATGGCACTCTGCCCCCTCCAGATCAAAGCGGACCCAACCGTCGGTCTGCTCGGTCACCGAGGCAGCATCACCAAGCGCGGCTTTCACCAGATCGGCCAGATTTTCGTGACTGTCGTGCGGCGCTTCAATCAGCCACTGCTCAGGGCCGGTCCAGAACGCGGCATAAGGGGCGTGTGTGACGAACCGGCCCGCCGGGGGCAAATCAAGGCCAAGGCCGGTTTTTGCCGCATCCACGGTATCCGTCTCGCGTCCCGCCCGTGCCGCGACCGAGGCAAGCGCGAAATCGGGGCGCTCGGCAATTTTCATACCCTTGATGGTGTCGATGCGGGCATCAGTGGCACCCATCGGCGTGATGGCGATCAGATCATGCACGAAGCCGTCCTCCTTCTGGGTCTACGAAATGGGCGCTGACCACTTCGACCGTCGTGTTATCGTTGGTGACGGGGCTGACCAGACGCATCGTTTCGCCCATCCGGTTCGCGCCGTCTTTCAGAAAGGCGAGCCCGATGGCGCTGTTGAGGACCGGCGAATACGCTGCCGAGGTCACATAGCCTTGATCGTGCGCAGCATCCACCGGCCCCTCGCTGTTCATCAAATGCGCACCTGCGGTGATCTTTGCGCTGCTGTCGGTCGGTTTGATCCCGACCAGCCTCAGGGCATCAGGCCGGTTCAGCCCTTCACGTTCGCTTGCGGTAGAGCCGATAGAATCTTTCTTTTTCGAAACCATCCTCCCCATCCCGAGATTGAGCGCGGTCGTGGTCCCGTTCAATTCATTGCCCGCCGCGTGGCCCTTTTCAATGCGCATCACGCCAAGAGCCTCAGTGCCATAGGGGCAGATATTGAATTCCTCGCCCGCGTCCATGATCCGCCGCATAAGGGCATCGCCATAGCGGGTCGGCACCGCGATCTCGAACGCCAGTTCGCCCGAAAAGGAGATGCGGAACAGTCGCGCGCGCAACCCACCGCAGACGGTGATTTCACCGCAGGCCATAAAGGGGAACGATTCATTGTCGATGGAAAATTCCGGATCGACGATCTTGTGCAACACGGCGCGCGAATTGGGACCGGCGACCGCATATTGCGCCCACGCTTCGGTGGTCGAGATCAATTGCACATCCAGATCCGGCCACAGGCATTGCCGTGCGAATTCCAGATGGCGATAGACCGCCAGCGCGTTGGCGGTGGTTGTGGTCATAACAAAGTGGTCTTCGGCAAGGCGTGCGGTTGTACCGTCATCCATCGCAATACCGTCTTCGCGCAGCATCAGGCCATATCGGGTCTTGCCAACCGCGAGCTTGGCAAAAGCGTTGGCGTAGACCCTGTTCAGAAAAACCGCGCCATCGGTGCCTTGAATGTCGATTTTACCCAACGTGGTCACGTCGCATACCCCGACAGAGCCGCGCACGGCGCGCACTTCGCGGTCCACGCTTTCGCGCCAACTGGTTTCGCCCGCAACAGGGAACCATTGCGCCCGCAGCCAGTTCCCCGTCTCGACAAACGTTGCGCCGCGTTGCGCGGCCCAATCATGGCTTGGCGTCTTGCGGGTGGGGTGGAAATGCGCACCACGCGCCCGCCCGCCAAGGGCGGCGATTGCGACAGGAACGTAGGGTGGGCGATAGATCGTTGTGCCAACCTCGGGGATCGGTTTTCCGGTCAGTTCCGCCATGATCGCAAGGCCGCCCATATTGGAGGTCTTTCCCTGATCGGTCGCCATGCCCAGCGTCGTGTACCGCTTGAGATGTTCGACCGAGCGGAAATTTTCCTGATGCGCCAGCTTCACGTCCTTGACGGTCACGTCGTTCTGCTGGTCAAGCCAGCCACGTCCCTTGCCGCCCGGAACATGCCAGTAAGCACTGATTCGCAGCGGCGCATCCTCGGCCCGAGGCAGATCAATGGCGCGCCCCTTGATGCCGATGTCATCAAGCGCGGCAAGCGCCTGCGTGCTGCCGCTCGCCAGCGCGGCGGCGGTGGAAAACGCGCCATTCGCGGCCCCCGCAACGCCCAGCCCTGGAGGGCCGTCGCCGCCGGGGACAAAGGCGGCAATCGCCTCGTTCCACACGGGGCGTCCGCGTTGATGGCAGGTCAGATGGACGTTCGGGTTCCATCCCCCCGACACGCCCAGCGCCCCACAGGAAATGGTTTGCACCTTGCCATCGGCGCGCCGTACTTTGATCGACGAAAGCCCCAGCCGTCCGGAGGTGTCGATCACCTGCGCGCCCGCCAAAATCTCGCACCCCGCGATCTTGGGCGCGTCTTCGCGGGTGTCGATGACGGCAGCAACGCCAACCCCCTTGGCCATCAGATCGACAGCGGTGCGATGTCCATCGTCGTTGTTGGTAAATACTGCGACGGTCCGGGCAGGCGTGACCGCCCAGCGGTTGGCATAGGCGCGCATCGCACCCGCCATCATGATGCCCGGACGGTCGTTGTTTTCAAAGGCGATAGGCCGCTCGATGGCACCGGCACAAAGCACCGCGCGGCGCGCGTATATCCGCCACAAAATCTGGCGCGGCTTGCCGTCAGCCGGAACCGCAACGTGATCGGAAACCCGCTCCAACGCGCCATAGATGCCATGATCGAACACGCCATAAAGCGTGGTGCGTGACATGCAGCGTACATTGGGCAACGATTCCAGCTCGCTCATCACCATCGCCACCCAACCTTGGGTAGAGGTGTCTGTCAGCCCGTAGGTTTCTGCATTCAACCGCCCGCCAAACAGGAAATCCTCTTCGACGAGAATCACATCGGCGCCGGCGCGACCGGCGGTCAGGGCCGCCGACAAACCGGCAGGCCCGGACCCGATGACCAGAAGGTCACAGTGGCGAAACCCCTTGTCGTAAACATCCGGGTCTTCTTGCAACGTCAACGATCCCAGACCGGCAGCGCGGCGGATTACCGGCTCGTACAACTTTTCCCAAAAGGTCGCAGGCCACATGAAGGTCTTGTAGTAGAATCCGGCGGTCAGGAAGTTGGAAAACCTGTCGTTGATCGCCAGCGCGTCAAAACGCAGCGAGGGCCAGCGGTTCTGGCTTGCGGCAGTCAGACCGTCAAACAGCTCTGCCGTGGTGGCGCGGGTGTTGGGTTCTTGCCGCGCACCGGTGCGCAGTTGCACCAGCGCGTTCGGCTCTTCGCTGCCCGACGTCAACGGGCCGCGCGGGCGGTGATATTTGAACGAGCGCCCCATCAGACGCACCCCGTTGGCAAGCAAGGCAGAAGCCAGCGTATCGCCCGGATGGCCTTGATAATCCACGCCATCGAAGCTGAAGGTCAGGGCCGTGCCGGTGTCGATCCGCCCACCTGACAGACGATTGGGTTGGGTCATTTGCTGCGCCCTTTCTGGCGCGCCACATCGCGGGCCATTTCCACATTGGTGATCTCGTGCGTCAGCGTATTGCGCGTGACCACAAGCCAGCTTCGGTCGCCGGTCTCGTGAAACCATAATTCGCGATGTTCGCCCGCCGGATTATCCCGAAGGTGCAGGTAGTCGTGGAACTGCTCCTGCGCGTCCTCGGCCTGCCAGTCGGGCCGCTCGATCAGCGTGGCTGCGCCCAAAAAGGTGAATTCCTGCGCGTCGCGCGGACCAAGCAGCGGATGATGGATGATCATGTGTCTTTCCTTTGTCGCAAATTCGCTGTGCGGTAACGCGGCGCGCGATGGCCGCGCATGCCCATAAAACCCTCAATGCGCGTTTGGCTGCGGCCCCATGCCTTTTTCGTCGATCATATTGCCGCGGCGGAAGCGGTCGAAACGATAGGCTTGGGCGACTTCATGCGGCGTATCGGTGGCCAGCAGATGCGCATAACACATCCCCGAAGCGGGCGTTGCCTTGAAGCCGCCATAGCACCAGCCGCCGTTAAAATAGAGACCACCGATGTCGGTGCGGTCAATGATCGGCGAGCCGTCCATACTCATATCCACATTGCCGCCCCAGATCCGCAGCAGCCGCGCGCGCCCGATGGCCGGAACCAGCGCCATGCCGCTTTCGCAGACATCTTCGATGGCCGGCAGGTTGCCGCGTTGTGCATAGGTGTTGTAGCGGTCCGGATCACCGCCAAACACCAGCCCGCCCTTGTCCGACTGGCTGCAATAAAAGTGACCCGCGCCAAAGGTCAAAACGCCGGGCATCACCGGCTTGAGCCCCTCGGACACAAAAGCCTGTAATACCGTGCTTTCGATGGGCAGGCGCATGTTGGCTTTGGCCATCAGGTGCGAGGAAGACCCTGCGACGCAGGACGCGACCTTGCCCGCGCCGATGAACCCGCGGGCCGTCTCGACGCCTTTGCAGGTGCCGTTTTCGATGCGGAAACCGGTAACTTCACAATTCTGGATGATATCAACGCCAAGGCTGTCCGCCGCCCGCGCGTACCCCCAGGCAACCGCATCGTGGCGCACTGTCCCGCCGCGCCGCTGTGCCAGCCCGCCCGTGATCGGAAAACGCGCGTTATCGAAATTCAGGAACGGATATTCGCGCCGGATCTGGTCAACGCTCAGCATCTCGGCATCCGCGCCGTTCAGAATCATCGCATTGCCGCGCCGGATAAAGGCGTCGCGCTGCGCATCGTTATGGATCAGGTTGAGAATGCCGCGCTGGCTGACCATCGCATTATAGTTTAATTCCTGCTCCAGCCCTTCCCAAAGCTTGAGCGAATATTCGTAAAATGGCTCGTTGCCATCCAACAGGTAGTTCGAGCGGACAATCGTAGTATTGCGACCGACGTTGCCGCCGCCGATCCAGCCTTTTTCCAGCACGGCAATACGCTTTTTACCATAGTGGCGGGCCAGATAGTAAGCCGTAGCCAGCCCGTGCCCACCTGCGCCGATGATAACAAAGTCATAATCCTTTTGCGGCTCGGGATTGCGCCATGCGGGTTTCCACCCGCGGTGACCTGTCAGTGCTTCCTTGATGACCCTTAGACCGGAATATCGCATCTCTGCCCTCACTCGCTTACGATCCATATTTGCGATGCCCGACGACAAAACACCGGTTGGTATCGGACATCCGGCGCATGAAATGCGACACCCCTTGCATGTGATCCCGAAAATCCGCCGCGCAAATTTCTGTGCAGCGGGATCAGGCGCCCTACAACATTGAGCGCAATTCCATAAATTGCGACGAACCCCGCCCGAGTTTTGCCGACAGGTTTCTCTTGTTTGAAAACACCTTCAGGAATCTACGGAGACCTTGTGGAATAATTTGGCAAAGGCCTGTGTCACAACATCGTTATTGTCGTGATGTACGCTCTTCAGGGCAATTTCCGCCTGATGGGCCGGTATCGTTCCATCGGAGTTTTGGCGTATCAGGGCCAACACATAGTCCTGCGTGAATTCGGGGTGGAACTGTACAGACAAGCCCCGGTTGCCATAGGCCAGAGCGGCCCAGGGACAGTGGGCGTTTCCAGCCAAGGGAGACGCCCCCGTTGGCAGACGGACCACCTGATCGCGGTGGAAGGAAAGAGCTTGCAGCGCGTCCTCACCGAGCAACTCCCTGCCGTCAGACGTTGTCCGGTATTCGGTCTTACCCACAGACCAGCCGTCTTCACATGATGCGACACGACCGCCCATCGCCTCGGCCATCAGTTGGTGGCCGAAACAAACCCCGCCAACGGGTATATCGCGTATATCGCGCGTCATGGCTGTATGCACAAAGTCCCTTAGGCTGTGTATCCACGGGATGTCATCATAGGCGCTGCGCAGTGAACCGGTAATCAGATAGCCATCGTGATCACCAACCGATGCGGGCAGTTCACCCTTATACGCGGCGGCCCGCGTGAAACGCGCCCCGGGCATGGCAGGCGACAGCCATGTTTCGAACATATCCGCATATGTGCCGGAGATGTTCAGCAGGTCGGGCGCGGGAGTATCCGCTTCCAGAATGCAAATATTCATGGCGTATGGTCCAGTTTTGCTCAGTGAACGCCGAAAAGGCGCGGTACGAAAAGTGACAGCGCTGGGATGAACGTAACCGCCAGCATCACCGGCAGCGCGACGAAAAAGATCATTTGCAGGGCGGGTGTGATCGCGTGGTGGATGGACACCTTTCCGATCCGGCAGGCCATATAAAGGATGGGCGCGACCGGCGGGCTGTTTGCCCCGATGACAACGGAACACGCCACGATCGAACCGAAATGCACAGGGTCGACACCGACATCAAGCATCAGAGGCATGAACAGCGGCGCAATGACAACCGTGACCGAAAGGTCATCCATTATCATGCCGACAAAAATCAGAAACACATTGACCAAAAGCAGGATCAGGATGCGGTTCTCGGTGATTGCGGCCACCGCGCGGGTCAGATCCTGCGGCACACCTTCGGCAACCATCACCCGCCCGATCATGAAGGAAAAGAGAAGGATGAAGATGATCGTTCCTGTCGTCTCGCCCGCCGAAATAAAGCTGTCGCGCAGGCCGGTAAAGGTCAAATCCCGATAGATGAAAAAGCCGATAAAGATCGCCACAACGCAGGCCACCGCCGCCGCTTCGGTCGGGGTGAACACGCCGCCATAGATACCACCAAGGATGATGACAGGCATCGACAGCGCCGGCAGCGCCTTGCCAAAAATCAGGCCGCCACTGTCTTGTGGGGCTACGCCTGCGCCCGTCTCTTTGGCGTCGGGAAGAAAGCGTTTGGCCATAAACCGGTTGAAGATAATAAGCCCGACAAGCAGCAGGAGACCGGGCACCAGCGTTGCGGCGAAAAGTGCGGTGATCGACTGACGTGTGACGACACCAAAGAGGATCATGGTAAGAGAGGGCGGAATCAGGATACCCAGTAGCGATGACAACCCCAGCAAGGCGGACGTATAGCCGCGCGGATAGCCACGCTCGGCCAGCGGATCGACCATGATCGTTCCGATCGAGGCAACCGCCGCCGTGGCAGTGCCTGAAATTGCACCAAACACCCCCGACGACAGCACCAGCGCCGCACCAAGCCCGCCTTTGCGTCCGCGCACCATAAGTTCCATAAAGCCGATCAGGCGCCGCGCCACGCCGCCGCTTTGCATCAGGTAACCGGCCAGAACGAACAACGGCAAAGCCAGCAAAATCACCGAATCGAGCGAGCGAAACCCTTGCAGCAGTAAAGTGGCGGTGCCGACATCATAGGCCCAGATCAGGAACATGAGCACCCCGGCAAAGCTCCATGCCACCGGCACACCGAACACCATCAGCCCGATCAGAATGAGAATGGCAACTATTGGCTCCATGATCAGACCTCGCTTTTTGCGTTGAGCAAAGCGATTGTCGCTTTGATGAGGTCGCGCACGGTATACGCCATTCCCAGCACCGCCGCGGCAACCAAGGCAGCCTGTCCGGCAAACAGCGGGATGCCCAGTCCGGGTGTTACCTGTGGCCTGCGAAACGCCCATTCGATCATGTCCCAAGACAATGAGAGAAAGAACAACCCGAGCACGAAAAGGATCACCGAGATCGCCAGATCATGCGCCGCCGCAAGCCGTGGGCTGTTTAATGACTGGGCCGTGAAATCGACCGTGATATGTTCACGGTTACGCGACGCCACAACGGCGCCGATCATATAAAGCCAAAGCGCGCTGAGCGTGGAAAGTTCTAGTAACCCAACCACAGACCATCCGAAAACATAGCGCGACAGGATCAGAAAAGTGATCAGGCAGACAATGATTGCCGTGCTGAAAAAGATCACGACCGACATCAATCGCATCAGCCACCTGTCGAGAAATTCGAACAGATTACGCATAGGCCCCCCTGACGGATAGTGGCAGCACCCGTTTCAAGGATGCCGCCTGTTTTGTCACTTCGCGTTTGCGCGCATCTGTTCGACGATTTGCGACCCGATATCGGCCTCCATCAACGGCCAGACTTCGGAACGGACCTTCTCGATCATCGGGCGCAGATCCTCTTCGCTCGGTTCGAAATACTCCATACCGCCTTCAACGGCGAGCTTGACGTATTTCTCGTCCGTCGCCTTGGCCGCCGTGAACTGCTCCTCCATAAGCGTTACTGCGGAGTCGCGGACAAGATCCTGATGCTCCTGTGACAGCCCCTCCATGCTTTGTGTATTGGCAACAAGATTGCCGGTCACAAAGATATGCTTGGTGCGCACATAATAATCCAGAACTTCGCCGAAATACTCGAAATCCCAGTATATGACGTTCCCCGCATCGCCATCGACGACACCCGTCTGGATTGACGTAAAGACCTCGGACCAATCAATCGAGGCAGTCTGATACCCCATCGCCTGAAGTGTCTGCGGGATCGGGAAGAACGGCGGTGTGCGTACATTTATGCCATTCGCGCTTTCGATATCCAGCGCATAGCTGCCCCGTGTCGCGACACCGGCAAAGCCCTCAGGCCACGCGCCGAAATAGGTGATGCCGAGGTCCGCAAACACGTTATTGAGCGTGCCGTTGACCCAGCCGCCCGGCTGATAGGCCTTGAGCGCCTCGTCCCATGACGTGACCATGTAGGGCGCATTCAACACGCCGATCCGTTTGTCATAAGAGGTCGAAGGCCAGCTGAGCATCAGATCCACTTCGCCAGCGACAAAAAGGTCAAAAACCTCAAGTTGGCCGCCAAGCTGGTTCTGGTAAAAAATCCGGACGTCGATTTCCCCGTCCGAGCCTTGCTCGATCAGTTCTGCCCATTTCTTGATCGCATCGCCGGATGGTGACCCTTCAGGTCCGGAATCCGTCGCAACCTTGAGCGTCGTTGCGGCCGCGGCCTGGCTCGCAAGCAGGGCAAAAACCGCCGCACCTCTGGTAATCCAGCTTTTCTTCATAGTGTCCTCCCTAGAAATATCTCTGAGTAGCTCCCTACATAACGACTGTTATGTTCCTTTCATTTGTAGAGATATGGGATGTAACTTGTCAAACATGATCGTTAGAAGGACAGAAAGGCGCGTTTGGACGGAATGGGGAATTCGGACAAAAAAAGTATGAAAAACAATGCACTCACTCGCGAAGACTGGATCGCCACAGCGCGCGGGATGCTCATTGCCGATGGCGCTTCGGGTCTCAGCCTGAGGCGAATCGCGACACAGCTAAAGGCCACGACCGGTGCGTTTTACTGGCTGTTTGCCAACCTTGAAGACTTGCTTGACGAATTGCGCGAAGATTGGCGGACGCGAAATTCGGCGGCGTTCGACCGGGTTTTCGACAATCCTGAACTGGATAGCCGAGAGAAATATATCGGCTATGTGCGCGTGCTTTTGCAAGAAGACAATTATGATCCTAACTATGACAGCGCCATCCGGGACTGGGCCCATTCGTGCGAGACAACGCAAGCAGTCCTGACCGGTGTGGACAACCGCCGCATCGCCCAATTGCAAACCATGTTCGCCGATATGGGTTTCAACCCGCGCTCTTCCAGAGTGCGCGCCCTGATGACCTATTTTCACCAGAGCGGCTATTACCGGATGGAGATTGACGAAACCCTGGAAGAAAGGCTTGCGAATATTCCATTTTACGCCGAAATTCTGGTTGGACCGGGCTTCGTTTCCACTGACATGCCAATCGAAGACCTTCGCAGCCTCATCTTCGGCAAAGCCTCCGGAACTAGCCGGTAAAAACGACTGTCTGGCGCAGGAAAAGCCCTACGGGAGCTTCGGCGCAAGCCCTAGGCCGGAATTGGATCAGCCCTGTTCGCCACGCGACGCGAGGTCGTCAAACTCGGTGAGATGCCAGCCATCGGACGTCAACCGAAACAAACCGGACGCATCAATCGCCCAGAGAACGGAACCGGTCGAGACAAGATTGGCCAGATTGCCCGGTTCGCGCGCGCACTGCGTCATCACCGGCGTCAGATCCTCGCCGTCATAGGTAAACAGCGCTGGTCCCGCATAGTCGGGATCTTGCGCAGCGCCGATGTACCTGACGCCCCGGTGCAATGCGGTGAGATGCAGAGCCTTGGCATCGTCGCGAAAAATCAGCTCGAAACCATTGTCAACGGACCCGCGATAAATTTCGGCGACAGGGTCGTCGCCGCAAAGCACCGCCGCCCCTTCTTCTGCAAAACCTTGGACCAGCCGGGCGCCACTGTCGATCCAGCTTTCGGCAAGGTTGTCACCACGCAGCCGCACCACATGGCCAAGCGCACCGGCAAAATAATGATCGCCGCCAACCGCGAAAGATTTGTAAAAATCGGGATGCTTACGAGCATACGCATACATTGCAGAGCTGGTCCGCGCGGTGTAATCCCTTGCCGTTTCGCCAGCATCGCGAGCCGGCATTTCCGGTCGCGGACCGGGGCGAATGACAGGCACCCATTCCTCGGTGTTTCGCTCATAATACCAGATGGTTTCTGCGTCGAAGGCCACATAATAACGATCCCCGATGAGTGTCACATCAAACGCCACCGCGCCCTCAACAGGCAAAGGTAGCGGAACAGCGACCCGCAGTTCGCGCGAGGCCGCAAACAATCTGCCCCGCGCGATCATCCACACCGCCTGACTTTGCGGGTTGATGGTGGCCGAGACAACGACACCCCCATAGGGAGTTTCAAAACTGTCAACGCTCAGCGGGTCGAAATCGACATAGTAAAAACGCCAGCCCTCGGTTTGCTCGTCCTCTACGAGGAAAGCGGAAGTGTCGGTTATGGGGATCGAATACATTCAATGTCCATCCTTCTGATCGGTGCCACATCGCGACATACTAGGGTTAGGTAAGGGACGAATGCCGGGTTGGCATATGGTTGGCGTTAAGGTGGCCCTCCCTGCTCAGCCGTTCCTGCATATTGTCGAACCGCTCGTTCGATTTGTTCACGTTGCTCGTGCAGGGTGGCTGAGGATCAAGATCACAAGCGGTCTTGAACTGGTCATCCAAACACTCCTTACCCTTCTCCGCGCATTCGGGGTCGACGACCGATGAATTGTACGTTCCGATGTTGGTGAGCGCCTGCTTGGCAGTTTCGACCGCATCGCCAATCGGGCGCTCATCGTTGCCGAAGGTGGCATCGAAGAAATAATGCATATAGCCGTGACCCCGTCCGTCCTGAAGTGGCCGGGCACCCGTTGCCGCAGTATGCGCGGTGCCTTTGGCTGCTACGGCAATCCCTTCGGGGCTCTGACGCTCGGAACTTGCTTTGCCCGCCGAACTGCCGCCGACGCAGATGGCGCAGGCATCACCGATCTCGGGATAGGCCGGGTGAGCAGGCACCGATACATCGCGTTCCCCAGTCCGGATGTATTCATCCGGAATGATGTGGTGCGCCTGACCGCCGCGTTCGTTGCACTTTGGCTGTATAGCATCGTACCCCCCGACGAGACAGTTGTCATCTTCGGCGAGGATACCCGGCGAGGTCGGCCTTGCGATGATCACCATCGGCGGAGCGTCACCCGGGTTACAGGCATGGTTGCTTGTCGCCATGTCGCTAAAGCGAACTACTCCCTTGCCCTCGACCTTGACGTTCATCGACCACTTCTGGGCGTAAACGGAACCAGTATTCTTTGAGGTGATAATGCCCTTCTTCGGCGCTGCACCGGCTTCATCACCGGTACATTTGCTGTATTTGCTGCTGTTCTCCTGACTGATCTCCTCGTCGGCGATCGTCACTGTGCCGCTGCCTGATGTAAGGTCGCTGTCAGCGCCAAAATCGGGATAAGGTATCGGAACGCCCGGTGGCGTCGCAGGGGTCTGGGGCGGCGTAAAGCAGGTATCAGGGAACGCGGCGATGACCTTGCAACTCTGTGCCTTGGAGGAAATCTCAAGTCCGTTTGCAAAGACGGTCATGGCGCGCGCGCCACAAGCGCACCGCACGCGCCGTCATCGCCCGACGCCTCGATCAGTATCGGCCCAGTGGGTCCATAGCCCTTGTGCGTCGCCGCCATCGCCCATCCCAACATGAGGGGCATGGCCGCAGCGCCGACATTGCCAAGGCTCGCGCCAATGGCCCAGATCGGTTGCACGGTGCTCGCGATGCGCTGCGTCCTGAGCATGGCAAGCGCGGTTTGTTTGAACCCGAAACTTTCGCCGGACTGGTCACCGATCTTCAGGGTGATATCGGAATGGGCAACCCCGGCTTCGTCAAATGCCGCCTTGTAGGCGCGGGTCATGCCGTCACCGCGCAGCGGCAGGTCCAGACCATCCTCGCCCTGGCGGTTGTAAATATACGCCTCCTCGCGCGCGAGGCCATTGCCCGTGACCACCAGATGACCGGGATGGCGGGCAGAGCAGAGGACCGCCGCCGCCGCTTCTCCGGGAATAAAGCCGTTGTGGTTCGCCGCCGTCAAAAGCCGCTCCTCCGCAAGGTAATGCGTGATTGACAGTCTGGACAGGTAGCTGTCCACCCCGACGATCATAACATATTCCGATCCTTCGGTCAGCATGTGTCGCGCTTGCTGCAACGCAACGCACCCTGACGGACGGCCATGGGCGACAATGCGGATGGCCCCCAATGGCATGTGGCTGATGATCTCTCCAATCTGGCGGGCAAAGTCGCCCCCGTCAGCGACGAGACGGCCGGGCCTTCCCTCTTCTGCAAGACAGAGAATCAGATCGGTCCGGCCTTCGGCGGCGGGCACTTTCTCGAAAATCTCGCAGATTGCAGCAGCGGCCATGTGCGCCAAGCGCTTTGCACCGATCCAGTTTCGCGGCATTGGCACCGGCGCACCCACCTGCCATTTACCGCCCGCGCCAAGGAAACGCGTTTCCTGAAACCCGTCGAGCCGCGCCCGCATCGCCGCGCAGGAGGACGCAGCATCAAGACCGACCGCCGTCACCATGCCGGACGCGAGAATTTCTATTCGACCGCTCATTTGGCCCCGAGCCCCGTCTCGCCGGTCTCAATACTCCACGCAAACAGGGGCAGTCTGCCCCACGATCCGGGGATATTTTGCACCACTACAGTTTGATTTACGCAATCCAAAGTCCTTCTCCCATAGGCAGGCGGACAGCCCGAAAACTTTAGGAAGGGCATCGGCGTATGTCAAATCATGATGCTGCAAGTCCGGATCAAACCGGCAGCCAATTCGGACAGGTGTTCAAAAGCAGGTTGACGACATGCGCAAGGTGCTCGCACCGCTGGCGATGCGCGTAAAGGGGTCAGTCAGCGTGCTTTTTCTCGAAATCCCAAACCTCTTCAAATCCCATCAGCTTGGAAAATTCCTCAAACGGATAGAGGTCTCTTTGAATGTCGTTTGTCGATCCCTGTGTCGCAATCGTGGAATAGACGTTCTCCAGAGCAGTCGCCGCGGCCAGAAATCCTGTCGCAGGGAAGATCGCAAGGGAGAAACCCAATTCGTCAAGCTGCTCGCGTGACAGGATCGGCGTGCGCCCGCCTTCGACCATGTTCGCGATCAACGGCTTGTCAAAACTGCGTCCGATCCGGGCCATTTCCTCGATCGATTCGGGCGATTCCAGAAACAGAACATCGGCCCCCGCCTTGTCATAGGCTTCGACACGGCGCATGGCCTCGTCAATGCCCAAGGTCGTGCGGGCATCGGTGCGGGCCACAATCAGAAAATCATCGCTGTCTCGCGTTTCGACGGCCACTTTGATCTTTTTGACCATTTCGTCCGTCTCCACGACCCGCCGCCCCGGTGTGTGGCCGCATTTCTTCGGCGTTTCCTGATCTTCCAACTGGACACCCGCCACGCCGGCCCGTTCATACCCCCGTACGGTATGCTGGACATTCAGCAGCCCGCCATAGCCGGTATCGCCATCCGCGATCAGCGGCGTGTTGCAGCCCTGCGCAATCGCCCCTGCCCGACCAACCATATCTGTATAAGTTGCAAGACCCGCGTCCGGCAGCCCGAGATGTGAAGCAACCGCGCCATAGCCCGTCATATACAAGGCATCAAAGCCCATCCGGTCCGCGATCTTGGCCGAGATCATGTCGAATACACCGGGAGCAGAGACAAGGCCGGGCTGCGCAAGGCGCGTTTTCAGAGCAGACATTCGTATTCCTTTAGGCTGGCAAAAGCAAATTATTGAGGCGAAGACTTGCACCCCGGTTCGCAAATTGTATACGATGCAACCAACAAGGCAAGGTGCATGACCGCAGAAAAACCAGCTCAGATCCGGACCGCCGACAAGGCCTATGAGATCATCCGCGATGGCATTCTGAAAGGACACTGGCAAGGCGGTGCGCACCTGACCGAGCAGATTCTGGTTGATCTGGTCGGAGTAAGCCGAACCCCGATCCGCGACGCCCTGCGCCGCTTGGAAAGCGAGGGGCTGGTCAAGATATCGCCCAACACCGGAGCACGCGTGACCCGTTGGGACAAGGCCGAGATCGACCAGATTTTCGACCTGCGGATGTTGCTGGAAGGACACGCGGCCGCGCTTGCCGCCCCCGAGGTATCGGCCGAGCGCCTGCAACAGATGTCCACACTGTGCGATCAGATGGAAGCCATTGTAAATAATAAAAACTCTACATCCCTCTTTGACCTGGCGACGCTAAATGACCAATTTCACGGACACATCCTCACCGCCTCTGGCAATGTGCGACTGGCCCTGATGGTTCGGCAGGTAACGAGCATGCCTTTGGTTCTGAGGACTTACGCGCACTACGGCCCCGCCAGCCTGATCCGGAGCATGCAACACCACCGCGAAATCGTAACGGCGCTGAGCCACGGCGATCCGATCTGGGCCAGCGCTGTGGTAAAGGCACATATCCGCGCCGGACATGCCGCATTGGCCCCGCGCTGATCCCTCGCAAGAATCGTCGGCACGCAGGCCGGACCAAAGTCGTTACCGGTGTTTATTATCTGTTGACCTTTGTGGCGTTGTATACAACTCTCCAAACCTCAAAGAGCATGCACCGGCCCGCCACAATCTGTGGCCCGATGTCGCTTTATTGAAATAAAATTCAGGGAGGGGATTTATGAAACATTTTCTGGCTTCTACTGCACTCGCCGCAGCACTGGTCTCGATGACGGCGATGTCCGCGTCGGCGGAACGCACATTGCGGCTGTCGTTGCAGGTGGCGACAAACCATCCAGTCGGCGAAAACATCGTTTATTTCAAAGATCAGCTCGAAGATATTTCGGGTGGCGAAATGAACGTCGAGATTTACGATTCAGCGCAATTGTACAAAGGCAGCGAGATCCCTCAGGCGGTCAGCTCCGGCGGAATCGACATGGGGTTGGTGCTGATCGACGAGTTCGCCGGAACGATCCCCGCTGTGGGTTTGTTCAGCGTTGCGTTCATGTTCCCGAACTACGAAGTTCTGGCCAGCGCCGCTGATCCCGACAGCCCGGTACGTCAGAAAATCGACCAGATGATTCTCGAAACCGGCGCGCGCGTTGTTTGGTGGCAAGATTACGGCCCCGTGCAATTGCTGTCCAACGGCGGGCCACTGGTTTCACCCGAGGATATGAAGGACAAGAAGGTTCGTGTTCTTGGCAAACCATCGGGTGATTTCATCAATGCGGTCGGCGGCGTTCCCGTCAAGATTGGCGGCTCCGAACAATTTATGGCCTACCAGCGTGGCACGGTCGACATCGGCATGACCGGCACCACCGCAATCAAGTCGCGCAAACTGCACGAGGTGATGGACAACGTCACGATCTCGAACCACGCTCAGACCGAATTTCTGGTCGTGATGAGTGATGGCGTCTGGCAGGATATGTCTGATCAGGAACGCGATTGGATGACGCAGGCCGCCCGCGCGGCGGAAATGAAGATGCGCGACGAGACCAAGACAAAGAACCTCGATGCGCAAAAGTTTCTGGAAGACGAGACGGAAATGCAAGTCACCAACCTGACGGATGAGCAGATCGAAGCGTGGCGCAAAGCCGCCGCGCCCGCAATCGACGCCTACATCGAGAGCGCCGGAGACGCGGGCCGCGAGTTGGTGGACAGCGTGCAAAAACTCTATTGAGATCGGCGAAACATGACGTCGTTTGAACCCGAAGAACCGGAGGTGGCGGGAAAACCCGCCCCTCTGAGCCGTGTCTGGAACACGATTGACCGCATCAGCTCCGGCTGTGCCATCATCAGCGACATCCTTGTCGTTGCGATTGCAGCCATGCTTTTTTGCGAAGTGATTGCCCGCTATTTATTTAACATGCCGACAATCTGGACCCAGGATGTCGCCGTTGCGCTGCAATTGTGGTTCACCTATCTGGCGATGGCCTATGCCCTGCGTCACCGCGAAATGATCCGCATTACCGCGGTCGTTTCCCTGCTTGGCCCGAATGGCCGCCGCATTGTCGAAGCCTTTTCGCTGCTGGTGGTGATCGCGTTCAGCCTGATGGCTGTCTACTATGCCACCGACATTATGCTGGAATCCATTCGCATGGGTCGGCGCGCGCCAACCATGCTCGAAATGCCCAACTGGATTTCCGAACTGCCGGTCATTATCGGATTCTTCCTGCTGGCGCTGCAAAGTCTGGCGGATCTGGTGCGCATTCCGTACCGGCCCGCCCCCCAATTTGCCGCCGCAGACGAAGCGACAGAATAAGTAAGGATTGCCCGTGACATTGCTCGTCGTCGTATTGTGCCTGCTCTTATTGTTGTTCAGCGGTCTACCGGTCGCCTTTTCGTTGGCCGGTCTGGGAACCATGATGCTGATGGTCAAAGGGTTGCCGGTGATCATGGTGGCGCAAAACCTTCATGGTGCCCTGGACAACTTTATCCTGCTGTCGGTGCCCCTGTTCCTGTTGATGTCGAACATCCTGCTGAAAGGTGGCGTCGGGCGCGACCTGTTCGATGCGGTGCAAAGCTGGGTCGGTCATTGGCCAGCAGGTGTGGGCATCGCAGCCCTGCTGTCGTGCGGAATTTTCTCGGCCATATCGGGTAGTTCGGTCGCCACCGCAGCCACTGTTGGCACCGTTGCCATTCCCGAAATGACGAAACGTGGATACTCACGCTCCTTTACGCTGGGGTTACTTGCGGCCGGTGGCACGCTGGGAATCCTGATCCCCCCCTCCATTCCGCTGATCGTTTTCGGTGTCATCACTGAACAGAGCATCGGCAAGCTGTTTCTTGCAGGAATTGGGCCGGGCCTGTTGTTGCTTGGCCTGTTCAGCATCTACGCGGTGCTGCACTCGATGTTCACGTCGGCGCATACGCCATCGCCCCGCGCCAGCTGGCCGGTCCGCCGCACCGCCACCATCCGCGCCCTGCCCTCGATGTTTTTGGGCGCAACGATGATCATCGGCATCTATACCGGGGCCTTCACCCCGACCGAAGCCTCGGCTGTGGGGGCTGTTCTGGCGCTGGTCATCGTGATCTATCCGCTGCGCACCTTCTCCTGGGCATTGTTTCTTGAGGCGATCCGCAAGACTGTCACCACAACGGTCGTTTTGTTTCTTGTGGTGATCGGCGCCAAGATTTTTGGCAAGGCGGTGACCTTGTATCAGCTGCCGATGCAGGTTTCACAACTGGTCGATGCCCATGTTAGTTCCGAATGGCTGTTCTTGCTGATTGTCGCGGGCATCCTGCTGTTTATCGGGCTGTTTCTGGAAAGCCTGTCAATGTTGCTGATCATGGTGCCGGTGCTGCTGCCAACCGTATTGGGGCTGGAGATCGACGTGATCTGGTTTGGTATCTTCTTTGTTATCCTTATCGAAATTGCTCTGATAACGCCGCCCGTGGGGCTGAACCTGTTCGTCATACAGGCAGTCGCGAAAACCAAGCTGGCAACAGTTGTCCGGGGGGTAACGCCGCTAATCTTCCTGATGTTGTTCAGCGTTCTCCTGATCTACCTGTTCCCCGCAATTGTGACCTTTATACCCAACCTTTGACATGCAACGTAAATGCCGGGCCAATCCCGCCTACTGGCATCCACCATGGTAGCAGGCGGTCGATCCGGATTTGCCTGTGGTCTTTGACGATGAAAGGAGAGTGCGTCGACCAGACAGGCCGATGAAGGCACGGCTTACGGGCAAGGAGATCAGCGTCACCGCGGCGGAAAGCTGCGCGGCAGAGAACAGGCACCGGCCTCACCCGCATGGCCAAGCAACTGGCCCCCATCAAGAGCGCATTCCTGACGCCGATCAATGATGTGCCTACTATCCGGCCAACGTTCGCCAGCTTCGAAATCAACGTTCGCTAGGTGTTAGAAATCTAGATTACCGAAAATCTCTAACACTCTGCGCAATTGCCTGCCTTCGGAACGCAATACGGAGCGCCACAGCAGCCCGTGAGCTGCCCGCATGCACAACAACCCCATGGCTCAAGGGTAAAGGCGTCATGCGCTCCTGTGATCCGTTCAAGGCTGTCTTTCGGTATGTTCTGTCACTGTCGCGGGTCCAAACACGTCAATTTGGGGCGCCTTTGTTCACCGCACCTCTCGGTCACCTCTTAAGAGCGCCCCGCCCTAAATTCGCAACGTAACCGTAAGCTACTCCCCAATCCTTGGACAGGTTTTGGCGTAATTCTAGCTACTCTTTGCCCCTGCTGATCGGGTTGTGTTGCTTCGTTTCGCTGTCAATAGATCACAGCGGGTGGTTGGCCGCCAAGTGCGGAATGTCGGCGCTTGTAATTGTAGAAGTGGATCCGTTTTCTGACACCTGCCTTCGCCTCTGAACCGGTTTCCCAGGCATGCAGGTAGACACATTCATATTTCAGGGATCGCCAGAGCCGTTCGACGAAGATGTTGTCGAGAAAGCGGCCCTTGCCATCCATCCACTGCCCCGGCAGTACATGTTTACATGCATGAGAGGGGGAGATGCGCACGCCTGAGCGCCGTAGTCGATCCGTCCAAGCAAATGATGTGAACTGACTGCCTTGGTCTGTGTTCATGATTTCCGGTGAGCCAAACGTGTGGATGGCTTCGTTTAACGCATCGACGCAGAACTCGGCTTCTAGCGTGTTCAATATCCGCCACGCCAGCACCTTGCGCGTATGCCACTCCATGATGGCCACCAGATACAGAAAGCCACGTCGCATAGGCAGATAGGTAATATCAGCACACCAAACCTGATTGAGCGGGTCCATACGCAGCCCACGCAGAAGATAGGGATAGAATTTGTGCCCCTTTGCCGCCTTGCCCCCTCTTCACACATGCAAGCATGTGTGAAGAGGGCAACGGGATGTTGGGTTTCTGATAGATCGGCATGAGGCCCATCAGCCGCATCAAACGCCTGATCCGCTTTTCGTTCTCCAGATGGTCTTCATTGCGCAAGTGCCACGTCATCTGACGCACGCCATAAAACGGCGTCTCCAGGAACTGCTTGTCGATCAACCGCATCAGATCGAGGTTCATCTCACTTTCGCCCTTGAGCTCATCGTGAAATGACGAGCGCGAGATCGACAGCAGCTTGCACTGCTTTCCCACGGACAAGCCCGGTAGATTCGGTTCAATCATCTTGCGCCGCACTTGCCGGTCCAAGGTTTGAGCTTTCTGGCCAAAAAATCGTTGGCGACGGCCAGCTCCCCAATCTTGGCGTGCAGGTCTTTGACCTGCTCTTCATCAACCTCCGGTGCATTACGGCCGCCGCGCTCAAAAACGCCAGACGCCCCTTCAAGCAGCGCACGCTTCCATTGATGGATCATCGTGGGATGCCCCAAACCGACTGACCAGCTCACTGACGGTTTCTTCGCCCTTCAGCGCCTCCAACGCGACCTTCGCTTTGAATTCTGGATGATGTTGCTTTCGTTTCGACATTCCTGATCTCTTTCGTGTTGAAGATCAGCAGACAACAAATTGCAGCTTACGTCAGTCTCCGAATTTCGGGGGGGGGGGTGGTGGCGTTACCTGGATTTGAACCAGGGACCTAACGATTATGAGTCGTTCGCTCTAACCAACTGAGCTATAACGCCGTAGGCGCGGAGGTATGATAGACCCTGCCGCGCGTCAAGGCAGAAACTTCATCAAAGCCATGTCTATTTCGCCATTATTCGCGAATACTACACCCATTTGGCCATCGGAGGCAGGCTCATCAGGACCGCATTGGCGTCATGGCCCGTTTCCAGCCCGAATTTCGTGCCCCGATCATACACCAGATTATATTCTGCATAAAGGCCACGATGCACCAGCTGCGCGTCCTTGTCAGCCTCGTTCCAGTCTTGTCGGATGCGGGTTTCCACCAGCGGCACAAACGACGGCAGAAAGGCGCGTCCGATGTCTTGGGTCAGGGCGAAATCCGCTTCCCAATCGCCGGTGTTGCGGTCGTCCATGAAAATGCCGCCGACACCGCGCGCACGGTTGCGGTGCGGGATATAGAAGTATTCGTCGGCCCATTTTTTCAGTTCGGGATAGATGTCCGCCCCGTGAGGATCCAGGTGCGTTTTCTGGGTGGTGTGAAAATGCGCGGTATCTTCATCATATTCGATGCAAGGGTTCAAATCCGACCCGCCGCCGAACCACCACGCACCAGGCGTCCAGAACATACGCGTATTCATATGCACCGCGGGCGCGTGCGGGTTTTGCATGTGCGCCACCAACGAGATCCCCGAGGCCCAAAACCGCGGATCGCTCTGCATTCCCGGAACGCCGCGCGCGGCCATCGCTGTTTGTGCGCGCGCACCAAGCGTTCCGTATACGGTGGAAATATTAACGCCCACCTTTTCAAACACCCGCCCGCCACGCATCACGCTCATCAGGCCGCCGCCCGCGTCTGTGCCGTCTTCGGAGGCGCGGGTTGTCTCACTCACGTCGAAGCGGCCCGGAGCCATGTCGGACAGCGGCCCTTTGGTGTGCGCATCCTCAAGCCCCTCGAAAGCCGCGACGATCTCGTCGCGCAACGATTTGAACCAACCGGCAGCACGGCCTTTTTCGTCTTCGAACATCGCAGTCATGGGTAGGCTTTCTATCAGGTTTCGAGGTGTGGGATTAATGGGCCGGAGCGCTGACCACATCCAACAACGACCGCCCACCGTCCACAACCATAATCTCTCCGGTCATGAAGCTGGAGCTGTCAGCGGCAAGAAATTGCACCGCTTCGGCCAGCTCTGTCGGGGAGGCGATGCGGCCCAGTGGCGTGTGATTGCGGATGTTGTCGCGCCACTCGCGGTTCTCCGCCACAGATGCCTTGAGCGATGCCGACATGACAGAGCCAAAGGCAACCGCGTTCACCCTGATCCGGTGCGGCGCAAGGGACACCGCCATAGAGCGCGTCATCTGGTCAAGGGCGGCAGAAGAGATGGAGTACGCCATCAGATTATCCTGCGTTTGATGCGCCGCAATCGAACTAAGATTGACGATCGCGCCGACCTGCCCTTCGGGTTGCTTCTTACCCTGCTTGATCATCCGCCGCGCCACCTGTTGTGTCAGGCGCAGCGATGTCATCAGGTTTTGATCCAGCAGCATTTCCACCGAATTGTCATCAACGTCGAGCGCATCCGTCGCCATCACCTGCCGCGATGCGTTCACCAGAATATCAACCTGATCAAAGGCGTCGATGGTGGCAGACACCAGATTGGCAATGGTCAGCCGCTCGCGCAGATCCCCTGCGAAAAACCGGACGTTGCCCTCGTCACGCGCCTCGCCCAACTCTTCGATCAGCCTTTTTTCGTCGATATCGGCGCACATCACATTTGCGCCTTTATCCGCAAAAAGCCGCGCGATGGCCAAGCCGATACCGTTCGCCGCCCCTGTAACAATCGCGGTCTTGCCGGAAATGGAAAATGACATCGGGGAGTCCTTTGATGAGCCGCCTCAGCGGCGCTTGCGCAGGGGGCGTGTCGCGTGAAACAGCTTGAAACGCGCATCGCCGCCGATCTCTTCGACCTGCGCAAAGCGTGTTTTCAGCTCTGCCTCATAGGGCAAATGACGATTCGCCACCATCCAGAGATGCCCACCTGGCGCAAGAAGCCGTGCTGCCGCCGCAACAAACGCCTGCCCGATCTGTGGCTCTGACGCGCGGCCAACATGGAACGGCGGGTTCATCACAATGGTATCCATGCGATGCTCGGGCGACCATGTGGTTGCGTCGGCCCAATGGAATTGCGCGCGCGGGTCCGTCACGTTGTGACGCGCGCACTCCAGCGCCATATGACTCGCCTCGACCAGATGCACCGCCTCGACATCCGGGCGCTGCAACACATGCGCCGAAAGGTATCCCCAGCCCGCGCCCAGATCAGCCACCTGCGTCCCCAACTTGTCGGGCAACGCCTCGACCAGCAGCGCAGACGCCAGATCAACACCATCGGCGGAAAACACCCCCGGCGCGGTCCAGAACCCGCCTTCGGTCAATGCGGGACCAGCCGCCCAATCGGCAAAACACTCGGCGGCGGGTGCATCAATCCAGAACAGCTTGCCATGCGCTTTTGTCACCGGGCCGTGGATGGTCACCCGCGCCTTCATCTCCTTGAGGATGCTATCGACACCTTCGTTTTTCTGCCCGTCGATCACGACAACGCCATCGCTGACAGAACACGCCTCGGCGATCAGCGCGCGCGCTTCGTTCTTGGCGCGCGGCAGACAGACAAGCGTGGCACCATAGCGCCCCTCGCTGGTCACAGCCACGTCAAAGCCGCGCTGCGCAAAGGCGTCATGCACGGGGCAGAATCCGTGAATGACTTGCGTCCGGTCCTTTGGGAAATCATCGAGAGATGTATCGGATGGCGGGGCGAAAACGGCGATCATCCCCTCTTGGGGCCAATCCAGTCCGCCCCCGTCCAGTGCAAGCGGCAAGCGCGAATCAAGCATCGTCTACTCTTCTTTTTCCATGGTGCATTGCAGCGGATGCTGGTGGCGGCGGGCGAAATCCATCACCTGCGCTACTTTTGTCTCTGCAATCTCGTGGCTGAAAACCCCCACAACGGCCAAACCTTTCTTGTGCACTGTCAGCATGATCTCGAATGCCTGTGCGTGATTGAGACCGAAAAACCGCTCCAGAACATGCACCACAAACTCCATCGGCGTAAAGTCGTCGTTAAGAAGCATCACCTTATAGAGAGGCGGCCGCTTTGTTTTGGGTTTGACCTTGGTCAGCAGCTCGGTATCGTAACCGTCCTGCGGGCCTGTCATGATGATCGGATGAAGGTGCATTTCTGCTCCTGCGCTAACTTGTGTTGCCGGATGCTTACTGAAACGACTATATAACTCTCTATCCCCTTTTATAAAAGAGCCCCTGCGCCGATATGTCCAACACTCTTATGACAATCGGCTTTGATGTCGACGATACGTTGATGGCCTGCATGCCGGGCGCTGGACCTCGGAACCTGCCGCACACGCCTCGAAGTGTCGTGAAATAGCAGGCATCAGCGCCCCTCCCGCGCGGGTCACCGCCATCCCCAAAGGACACACCGATGCCCCAAGCTGATCTCCACTACTCCGCCGGACTTTCCCTTGATGCCCTTGCAATTCTTGCGACGCTGGAAAGCGTGATCGCAGCACATGATACCAGCGCCGGGGATTGCAAGGGCCGCGCCCTGCCCGTTCGCGACACGCACCACGCGCATGTGTTGCTCAGGCTGCGGATTCTGGAAAAGCCCCACCGCGATGATGCCTTCCTGCAAGCGCTTCTGGAGAAAATACGCGCCGCGCTGTCTCCGCTGGTTCCCGCCGGTTGCGTTCTGAGCATCGAAATCGGCTTTCTCGGGCGCTACTACAGTTCCGGACTCACCGGTTGAACCAAGGGTTTGAATTGCGGCAAGACCTGCCTCAATTCTGCCACACTTTCGCCACAATCGCGAGTGTTGTGCTTGATCGGTCAACAGCATCCATATGTGGTCCGCACATCGGCGGATAATGGCAAAATCTCTCTAATTATAAGGGTTTATTGCGGCACCTTTCCGTGCTAATTTTTGTCTAATAAATGTGGCCACCCGAAAAATCGGGGGTCCGAGGCAGACAAAGGCAGGCTATTATGAAGGTGCGGCACGTTCAGCCGGCCCGTTACGGGCTATTTATTCTTGCGGCTATCTGGCTTTTGGTCGCGCTCCCGATGAGCGCCATCGCGGCACCCTACGCCGCCTATGTGATCGACGCACGCTCGGGTGAGGTGCTTCACGCGAGCAACGCCGACACCCGGCTTCACCCTGCGTCGCTGACAAAGATGATGACGCTTTACATTGCCTTTCAAGCCATCGATCGAGGCGAAATTTCGCTTGATACCAAGGTCACCATTTCCAGAAATGCGTCGTCCGAACAGCCAAGCAAACTTGGCCTGAAGTCAGGTCAGAAGATTGCGTTGCGCTACCTGATCCGCGCTGCGGCAGTGAAATCCGCAAACGATGCGGCGACGGCGATCGGTGAAGCGATCGCAGGATCCGAAGCAAAATTCGCACGCCGGATGAACCGGACAGCAAAGCAGTTGGGCATGACCCGCACCACCTTCAAGAACGCGCACGGGCTGACCGAAGCGGGGCATCTTTCCACCGCGCATGACATGACGATCATGGGCCGTCACCTGCTGTATGATTACCCTCAGTACTACAATCTTTTCTCGCGCATTACTGCCGATGCGGGGGTCAGCAAGGTGTCCCATACCAACCGCCGTTTTCTTAATGCCTACAGGGGTGCCGACGGCATCAAGACAGGCTATACACGGGCGGCGGGCTTTAACCTGACCGCTTCGGCGGAGCGCGGCAACGAGCGGGTGATCGTGACTGTTTTTGGCGGCAAATCAACCAGTTCGCGCAATGCCAAGGTGGCCGAACTGATGGACCTCGGATTCCGCCGCGCGCCGTCCAATGCGCCTGTGCGCAAACCTAAAGCTCCGCAATATATTGCCGAAGCCAACCCCGGCGCTATGGGTAAAACGATCCGCGTTGTGGGTGCCGTCAAGAAGTCCAAGCGCCCGGTGTTGCGCCCCCTCGAAGAGGTCGTTGTGGCCACTGCCCAAGCGCCTGATGCGATGAGCGATCTGCTCAGCTCTGCCATCGAGGCCGCCGTGGCCCAAGCGGTAGATGAGCCGGTTCAACCTGCGCCGAAACTTGCCGCTGCGCCCGCTGCTTCCGAAAACGTGGTGCTGGCTGCCGTTACGGCGGCGTCTGCGTCAACGCGCCCCGCTCTGCGACCCAAGGGGCTTGTGCTGATCGGTGCGCAGCCTAGCGTCAAACCGCAACCGGCGGCGCAGGAAATAGTGACCCGCGTTTCCACTTCTGGCGGACGTCAGTGGGGCGTGAATGTCGGACGCTTTGGAAACCGCTTCCTCGCCGAAAAGATGCTGCTCAAAACGGCGCTTGCAGAGATGACGACGTTGGATGGCTCCCTACGCAAAGTCGTGCGTAAGCCCCAAGGGTTTGACGCGAACTTTCTTGGCATGACGCGGGAAACTGCCGATCTTGCCTGTCGCCGCCTGAAAGCGCGCCAAGTCAGCTGTTTCATGATCGGACCCGGCTAAACCGCCGCACAACACCTTTTGCGGACTATAGCTCAGGTCACCGCCCGCATCAGGGTGCGGGTGTATTCGGTCTGCGGATTGTCATAAAGCGCGTCTACATCGCCGTATTCGACAACATCACCGCCCTTCATCACAATGACCCGGTGTGACATCGCCCGCACAACATTCAGATCGTGGCTGATGAACAGATAGGCCAGCCCGTATTTCACCTGTAGGCTACGCAACAGATCGACGATCTGTACCTGCACCGTCATATCCAGCGCCGATGTCGGCTCGTCCAGCACCAACAGGCGCGGCCGCAAAACCATGGCGCGCGCGATGGCGATCCGCTGGCGCTGCCCGCCGGAAAACTCGTGCGGGTAGCGGTCCATCGAGACAGGGTCCAACCCCACTTCGATCATCACGTCATGTACCAGCTGTCGCTTGTCCCGCTCAGGATCGACGTTGTGAATGCTCAGCCCTTCGGCGATGATCTGCATACAGGTCATGCGCGGGCTAAGGCTGCCAAACGGGTCCTGAAACACGATCTGCATGTCCTTGCGCAGCCGCCGCAACTGCTTGGTCGACCATTTGCGCACGTCTTCGCCCATAAACACGATCTGTCCTTCGGACGGGATCAGCCGCATGATCGCCAGCGCCATTGTTGTTTTGCCGGACCCGCTTTCGCCCACAATGCCGATCGTCTCGCCTGCGCGGACACTGATCGTCGCATCGTTGACCGCTTTGACGTGGCCTACGGTGCGGCGCAAAAAGCCCTTTTGGATCGGGAACCAGACCTTCAAATGCCCGGTCTGTGCAATGACTTCGGCCCCCTCCGGCACTGGCGCAGGACACCCCGACGGGGCAGCACCCAGCAGCCTTCGTGTGTAAGGGTGCTGTGGATTGTCGAAAATATCCTGCGTTGGCCCCTGCTCCACGATCTCGCCGTGCTGCATCACGCACACGCGGTCCGCAATCCGGCGCACTACGGCCAGATCATGTGTGATGAACAAAAGCCCCATGCCTTCGCTGTCTTTCAGCTCTTTTAACAGGTCGAGGATTTGCGCCTGAATTGTTACGTCCAGCGCCGTTGTCGGCTCGTCTGCGATCAGGACATCGGGCTTGTTGGCCAGCGCCATCGCGATCATCACGCGCTGGCGCTGGCCGCCCGAAAGCTGGTGCGGATACGATCCAAGTCGGCTTTCGGCATCATTGATGCCCACGCGTGCCAACAGCTCCAAAATCCGCGTGTGCGCCGCAGCGCCCGCCAGCCCCTGATGCAGGGCCAACGATTCGCCCAGCTGCTTTTCGATGGTGTGCAGCGGGTTGAGCGAGGTCATCGGCTCCTGAAAAATAAAGCTGATGTCGTTGCCGCGCACCTTGCGCAAAAGGGCGTCCGATGCGCCGATCATCTGCTGCCCGTCATAGGTCACGGACCCTTCGACAAAGGCATTATCGCCTAGCAACGACACGGTCGACAGCGCCGAAACGGACTTTCCCGACCCGCTTTCGCCCACCAGCGCGACGGTCTCCCCGCGCTCCAGCGAGAAGCTGATACCGTTCACCGCCGGCACCATCTTGCCATCTTGCCGAAAAGAAACGCGCAGGTTTTGCACGTCCAGAAGCGGAACACCTGTCATTAGGAAAACGTCTTTCTGGGATCAAACGCGTCGCGGACCCCTTCGAATATGAACACCAGAAGCGACAGCATCAGCGCGAATGTAAAGAACGCGGTAAACGCAAGCCAAGGCGCCTGAAGGTTCTGTTTGGCCTGCAACGTCAGCTCGCCCAGAGAGGGCGCAGAGGACGGCAAGCCAAAGCCGAGATAATCCAGCACCGCAAGCGACGAAATCGTGCCGGTGATCAGGAACGGCAGCATCGTCAATGTCGCCACCATCGCATTGGGCAGCATGTGGCGGAACATGATCGTGACGTTGCCAACCCCCAACGCCCGTGCGGCGCGCACGTATTCGAGGTTGCGCGCGCGCAGGAACTCCGCACGCACCACCCCCACAAGAGCCGTCCAGCTGAACAGCACCAACAATATCACCAGCAGCCAGAAACTGCGCCCCAGAATGGCGAACATAATGATGATGACGTAAAGCGACGGCGTCGATGTCCAGATCTCGATCACCCGCTGAAAGATCAGATCGAGCCAGCCGCCAAAGAACCCCTGCACCGCTCCGGCAGTAATGCCGATGAGTGTCGACAGCCCCGTGACCAACAGCGTGAACACAATCGACAACCGGAAGCCGTGGATTACCCGCGCCAGCACGTCGCGTTTTGTCCCGTCGGTGCCCAGCAGGTTCTGCCGGTTGGGCGGCAGCGGCGCCGCCCCCGGACGGTCCACCGCCGTGTCAAAGCTGTAGGGGATCGGCGGCCAGATGGCCCAGCCTTTGGCAATCGGCGCGCCTTCGATCATGCCGTCTTGTGCGTCTTCGATATATCCGTCCGGATCATCAAAACACAGCTGCGATCCCCCCGTCGCAATCAGGCAGCGCACTTCGGGATCGCGGTACGCCGCTTCGGTCTGGAAATCACCGCCAAAGGCTGTCTCGGGGTAGAACTTGAAAATCGGCGCATAGTAATCGCCGCGATACTGCACGAGGATCGGCTTGTCGTTCGCCAGAAACTCGGCAAACAGCGACAGCGTGAACACCACGGTAAAAATCCACAAGGACCAGAACGCGCGGCGGTTGCGTTTGAAATTGCGCCAGCGGCGTTGGTTCAGCGATGATCCTTTGCGCCGCGGCGGTGCAACAGGTGCCGGCGCACCTGCGGCCGGGGTCGGGTTTGGCTCTTGCATCAGCCTTCCCTCTTTTCAAAATCAATGCGCGGATCTACCAGCACATACATCAGATCGGAAATGATCCCGACCAAAAGCCCGATCAACCCGAAGATGAACAACGTCCCGAACACGATGGGATAATCGCGCGCCACCGCCGCCTCGAACCCGAGCCGCCCCAACCCGTCAAGGCTGAAGATCGTCTCGATGATCAGCGACGAGCCGAAGAAAACCCCGATAAACACCGCCGGAAAGCCCGCGATCACGATCAGCATCGCGTTGCGGAACACATGACCGTACAGCACGCCGCGCTCTGACAGGCCCTTGGCGCGTGCCGTCATCACATACTGTTTTTTGACCTCGTCGAGAAAGCTGTTCTTGGTCAGCAGCGTCAACGTGGCAAAGGCGGAAATCGTAGAGGCCAGCACCGGCAGGGTGATGTGCCAGATATAATCCTTGACCTTGCCCCACGCGCTTAGCTCTTCGAAGTTGTCAGAGGTCAGGCCGCGCAGCGGGAACAGCTCGTAACACGTCGGGTTGAACGCCGCGCCACCGGGCCACAGATCCGCCAGACCAGGGATGCGAAAACAGTTTGCGGGCACAAATAGCACCAGCAACAGAATGGCGAACAAAAATCCGGGAATAGCATAGGCCGCGATGATCGCGCCCGAGGTCCATGTATCAAACCGCGAGCCGTCTTTTACCGCCTTGCGGATGCCCAACGGGATCGACACCATGTAAGCAATCAGGGTGGACCACAGGCCCAGCGTAATCGACACCGGCAGCTTTTCCTTGATCAGATCAATGACTGAGATCGAGCGGAAATAGCTTTCTCCGAAATCGAACCGCATATAATTACCCAGCATTCTGACAAAGCGCTCGACCGGCGGTTTGTCAAAACCGAATTCGCGCTCTAGCTCGGCGATGAATTCGGGCGGAAGACCGCGCGATCCGGCGTAATTTTCGCTTGCCGAAAAATCGGCATTACCCGCATCCGAACCGGAACCGGCAAAGCCGCCAAAAACGTCCCCGCCGCCCTGAATCCGTGCAATTGCCTGCTCGACCGGTCCGCCCGGCACGAACTGCACCAGCGCAAAATTGACCAGCATGATCCCCAACAACGTCGGAATGATCAGCAACAGCCGCCTGAGAATATAGCTGCCCATGGATTACCTCAGCACGCCTGCCGCATGCAATTTTTCTGCTTTGGCTGCGTCGTACCACCAGAAATCAAGATAGCCCAGCGCATAGGGTGGTTGCTGTTCGGGGTGGCTGTATTGCGCGTAATAGGCGGTCCAATACACGTCATTGTACCACAGCGGGATCATGATGAATTCATGGCGCAGCGCCCGGTCCAAAGACATCATCGCGGCGACTTCCTCTTCCGAGGTTTGTGCCTGCAAGGACGCGTCGATGATCGCATCGACCATCGGGCTGGCCAGACCTGCGGGGTTGAACAGCGAATAGCTGGCAGCCTCCGATCCATACCGCTGTGCAAGGCCCGTACCGGTGCCCAAAAATGACGCGTAGGCGTCAAAGATCATATCGTAATCGCGGTCGCGTCGGCGCGCGGTGTATTGCGAGCTGTCGACCTTCTCCAGCTTTGTGTCGATGCCCAGACCTTTAAGGTTCGAGGTAAAGTTTTCCACCACCGCAGACAACGTCGCGGAACCGGAAGAGTTGAGCAGGAACGTCAGGCCCAGCGGATCGCCGTCCACATTGCGCCGCATGCCGTCATCGCCCACCGCCCAGCCTGCGTCGTCCAGCAGCTTCATCGCGCGGCGTGCATTGCGCCGGTCAAACAGGCGCTCCGCCTGCGAGATATGCGGCAGCCGCACGTCTTCGGTCAAAAGCTCCGGCGCGATCACATCGCCAAGGCTTTGCAAGAACGCCAGCTCGGCCCCTTCCGGCGCGCCCGTCGCCATCACCGGCGAATCTTGCGTGAACGAGGCGCGTTGTTTGAACAATCCGTATTGCAGCGATTCGTTTGTCCACTCAAAGTTGAACGCCAGGGCAACCGCTTCGCGCAGGCGCTTGTCCTGCAAAATCTCGCGGCCCAGATTAAAGACAAACCCCGTAGGCTGCGGAGGCGAACCGTCGGTGATTTCTTCTTTCACCACATAGCCATCCTGTACCTTGGGAAAGTCATAAGCAGTGGCCCATTGGCGCGAATTGCCTTCCGAGCGGAACGTATATTCGCCGGATTTGAACGCTTCGAAAGCAGAGTTTTCATCGCCGAAATATTCCACCCGAATCCGGTCGAAATTATTGCGACCCACATTGAACGGCAGATCGCGGCCCCAATACTCGGGGTTGCGTTTGTACACGATCCGGCGATTCACATCGACATCTTCTACCATATAGGCACCAGATCCGGGGGAGCTTTCGAGCCGGCTTTCATCCAGCCGCGCGCCGGTTTCTTCGTACCATTTTTTCGACCAGGCCGGAACAAAACCGACCTGCTCAATCAGACTGCGGCGCGAAATGCCTTCGGTGAAATAGAACTTGATGGTGTGATCGTCGATCACTTCAACCTTGGGAATGCGCTGACGCACCGCGTCGCCATAGGATTTCAGCCCCTGATCCAACAGCAGGTTGTGCGAAAATTCGACATCATGCGCGGTAACCGGATCACCGTTGGAAAACCGCGCTTCGGGGCGCATGTGGAAGATCACCCAATCCTTTGATTCGGGGTATTCGACCGTATGGGCCAGCAAACCGTAGTATTCGCCATAGACATCCGCAGGCGCGGATTCGTTTCCGATGCCTTCCCCCAACAGGCTCTCGTACATCATCGTGCTCAGAACACCGCCGCGCCCCTTGCGTGAATAGGGGTTCATCGAATCAAACGTACCCAGCGAGGAAAAGGAAATCTCTCCCCCCTTCGGCGCGTCCGGATTCACGTAATCGAAATGGGTGTAATCCGCCGGATACTTCAGATCCCCATAGAACGAATACCCGTGGCTTTTGATGGTTGCTTGATCCCCGTCTGCCTGTGCCTGCGCGGCCCCGAGCAGCGCAACACCGCAAACCAGCGCCGCAGAGCACAAGGCGCGCCACAACGTTTTGTGCGCTGGGACATGGAGAAAGGATCGGGACATGGAGCGGCTCCTTCAGGCAAGGCAAAGAGGTCATTCGTTCAAGAAATATAGGCTAATGGCCCAGCGCGCCAAGTTACAAGTTGCAACTCTGTGATCTGGCGAAAAACCGGCCGTCTCATGAAAAAAAGGCCGCCCCGAAGGCGACCTTTTGCAATCAAGCCCTTCGATCAGGCGCGATCAGTTGTCGAGGCTGTCAAGATAGGCAATCACGTCTGCGCGGTCTTCAGGTTTTTTCAAACCGGCAAAGCCCATTGTGGTTCCCGGCGCCCATCCGCTTGGCTTCTCCAGAAAACCGCTGAGGTTTTCAGGTGTCCATGCTTCGCCCTTATCCGCCAGCGCTGCGGAGTATTCGAACCCGTCGGCAGCCGCGATATCGCGGCCCACAACGCCGTAAAGGTATGGACCCGTGGCATTTTCGCCCTGCTCGACCTTATGGCAAGCGGTGCACTTACGGAAAACCTTGGCGCCTGAATCGGGCGATGCGGCGGCCAGCAATTCTTCGAACGGCACCTGCTCTTCTTCTTGCGCAGGCTCGCCCCCTTCGACCGCGATGGAATAGGACGGCTCGCCGTGCAATTCGGCGTGGTACAACCCTTCACCGGCCCACTTACCCACCAACAGAACCAGCCATGCGCCGAACAGGCCAGCAGCGATTTTTGTAAGTGTCATTGTATCCATCGGTCAGCCCATCAGTTTGAAATGTTCTATCGTTTAACGCGCTATCTATTGCTTTCCCTCTCTGCAAGCAAGGTGTAGTTACCACGGCCAAACGCCGAAATCGTTAAGTTTTCACAAAGGACCGGTGCGATGACCACAGACAAGCCGCCGCGCATTGCCTTTCAAGGCGCTTTGGGTGCCTACAGCCACGAAGCCTGCCTGCAAGCCCGCCCCGATGGTATTCCCGTTCCCTGCACCACATTTGAAGGCGTGTTGCAGGCCGTGCGCGACGGGCGGGCCGATCTTGCAATGCTGCCGGTCGAAAACACCACCTATGGCCGTGTCGCGGACATCCACCGCCTGCTGCCGCAAAGCGGCATGCACATCATTGCAGAAGCGTTCGTACGGGTGCGTATCGCCCTGATGGCGCGCCCCGGTGTTACGCTGGACCAAATCAAACATGTGCGCGCCCATCTGGTGTTGTTGCCGCAAGCCCGCAGCTTTCTTGACGCGCACGGCATCACGTCCGAACCTTCCGCCGACAGCGCAGGTGCCGCCGAAGAATTGGCCGCAGGCGGCCCCGCGCACGAAGGTGTGCTGGCCAGCACCGTTGCCGCCGACATCCACGGGCTGGATGTGCTGGCGGAAGGAATCGAGGATCTTGATCACAACACCACCCGCTTTGTGCTGATGGCGCCTGATCTTGATCTGTCTCGCCGTGGCGATCACATGATGACGACGTTCGTGTTCGAAGTCCGCAACATCCCCGCAGCGCTGTACAAGGCGATGGGCGGATTTGCGACAAACGGCGTGAACATGACCAAGCTGGAAAGTTACATGGTCGGCGGCTCCTTCACCGCGACCCAGTTTTACGCGGACATCGAAGGTCACCCCGATGATCCGGCTGTAAAACGCGCGCTGGAAGAATTGACCTACTTCACAAACATGCTCGATATTCTGGGCGTTTACCCGTCCCACCCCGGACGCTGGAAAACCGCGGAATAGGAATGCCGTAGCCTCTGTATCGAAACAGGGGCCAGCCGGATCAGGCGTAGCGCTTGTGCCGCTCTTCCAGACTGCGGGCAAATTCCGCGACGCGCAGTTTGTATTTTTTGGTCAGCGACGTCTTGGCCAGCTTCAGCGACTGCACCAAAAGCCGCGCCGAGAGGTTCAGTGGCTTGATGTCAATAACCACCATCACCCGCGTGCGGTTGCGCGACAGCGCCACGAGTTCGAGCGTCATGACGGTCATCAACCCCTGGGACCGGCATTCAAAAACCATCTCGTTGGGCTTTTCAAAAGCCACCATCTCGATCTCGACCTGCCGCCGCTTCCCGCGCATGTTAAAGGCCGCGCTCCAGCCGGCACCGACATCAGGCGTAGCCTTGTTGTCCGTACGCTGCACCTCGGCCCCGCGCCGCATTGCCGCACGTTCGAAAAATTCGAAATCGCACAGCATGTCGAAAACTGCGGCGATCGGGGCTTCGATGTCTTCTTTGGTCGAAAATTTCATAGCAGTACCATTTGTTTCGCATGCGTGTAGCATAATTTAGTTAACAGGACATCCCGACGATCCCGCAACGTCATTCAAGAGTATCGGATAGCCAGCGTTCAATCAGGAAATGCGCAATCGCCCCTTTGCGCGCAGGCAGTACCACGGGGTGATGCCCCTGCGAAATTTCCATCATCTCTTCGCGGGTGATCCAACGGGCGTCTTCGATTTCCACCGGATCAATCGTGATTTCCTCGCTCGTGGCATGCCCCCAACAGCCAAACATAAGCGAGGCCGGGAAGGGCCACGGCTGGCTTGCCAGATAACCGACCTCGTCCACCTCGATGCCCGCCTCTTCAAAGACCTCGCGGCGCACCGCCCCCTCAAGAGATTCCCCCGGCTCGACGTATCCGGCCAAAAGCGAATACATGCCCTTCGGCCAACCCGGCGAACGCCCCACCAGCACCGAATTGCCACGGGTCACCAGCATGATAACAACCGGATCCGTGCGCGGAAAATGCGATGCGCCACAAGCGCCGCACAAGCGCTGCCAGCCGCCTTGAGTAATCTGCGTTTCCTCCCCGCAGCGCGCGCAAAACTTGTGTGTCTCGTGCCAGCCCAAAACCGCCTTGCCGGACGCGGCAAGCTCTGCATCGCGCGGGCTGAGCCATGTCATCACGCGGCGCAGTTCTGCAAAAACCATCCAGTCGGGCAAGGCCGGATGGCGCTGCTCACTGGGGTCCATGAATGCGCCCAGACTGCCTACGTCCATTCCCGCAGGCATCCACCCCGAAACATCAATGGCAAACACCGGCGCGCCGTCCTCGCGGCCCAGCAGGATCGGAGCCTGCGTGCGCTCGGCCACCGCCGCGTGATCCAGCCCCAGCCGGATAAGCCCCGCAGGCCGCTCGGGCGAGATCAACGGCTTGCCGCGCCAGAACACAATGGCCCGCGCTGCCGGATCGCGCTCCGCCGCAGCCAGCGCTTCGGGGTTGCAGCGCAACTCTCCCGCACGGTCCAACCCCGATCCTCCAAAGGTTACCTGCTCTGCATTCTTCATATGTCTGCCCTTTTCTGGCTGCTGTCTTACCAACACAGTCTGTGGAGAAAAACCACGAGATTGCATGGCTCTACCCAGTATTTGATTTACCACATCAACCCACGGTGGTATTTCGCTCCCATGGCCCCGACACGCCCCCCTGCCTCTACGCCCCCTGACGCTGCTCCGGCGCGATTGCGGGTATTGGCGACAACTGACTTGCACGGCCATCTTCTGCCTCATGACTACATCAAGGATCGCGCAACACAAGGCACCGGCCTTGCCGGATTGGCAAATTTAATTGCCTGTGCACGCACGCAGGCCGCCGAAAATACAAGCGGCGTTCTGTTGCTCGACAATGGTGACACGTTCCAAGGGACGCCGTTGGCCACCGATCTGGCCTATCGCAAAGTGACCGCAAGCCATCCCATCGTCGCAGCGCTCAATCACCTGCGCTATGATGCCATCGGCATGGGAAACCACGATCTGGATCACGGGCTGGGCTATCTTCAAGCGGTGGCGGGCCACCTCGAAATGCCCTATCTCGGCTCGAATCTCACCGGTATTGATCTCGGTCCGCTTCGCAAAAGCGTCCTTGTCACGGTGCCGTTGCCCCAAGAAGCGCCTGCGCCTCTCAAGGTGGGGCTGTTGTCGCTGCTGCCCGATCAGACCGCTGCCTGGCACAGTCATCATCTGGGCTGTGGCACTTCGCTGCAAGATGCCGCCCCGTTCGTGACGACTGCCGCGCAGGATCTGCGTGCGCGCGGCGCGGACATCGTGATCGTCCTTGCGCACATGGGTGTCGGGCATCACGACAGTCCCGACGCGGAAGGCCAAGCCGCCTTTGCCCTCGCCAAGACCGGCGCGATGGATGCGCTGGTCCTCGGGCATACCCATCGCAGGCTGCCATCTGCCGACTATGCAACCCGTCCCGGCGTGGACATCATTGCATCGACCGTCGCGGGCGTGCCGGCAATCATGGCGGGGCATTGCGGTTCCGATCTGGGGGTAATGGACCTGACCCTCCATCACACGTCCGACACGGGATGGAGGGTCGCAAGCCACACCTGCCAACTGCGCGCCAATGACGCCGATACCCCGCGCGATCCCGCAATCGTCGCAATTGCGCGCACGGCCCATGAACGGGTCAAAACCCACCTTGCACAGCCTGTCGCGCGAACCACGCAACGGTTGCACAGCTACTTTTCGCTGGTCACCCCCGCTTCGACCCAGCGGCTGACCGCGCGCGCGCAATACAACCTTGTGCGTGATGCGATAAAGGGCAAGGCTGGCGGAGACCTGCCCGTGCTTGCCGCCGTTGCCGCGCTCAGCGCAGGCGGGCGCGGCGGTCCGGGCAATTACGTTAACATCGCCGAAGGGCCGGTCCTGCGCCGCCATATCGCGGGGCTTACCCCCTTTGCCAACCAGACCATCGGCATCCGTGTTACAGGCGCGGATCTGAAACGCTGGCTTGAACATGCCGCGCTGATCTTCAACCGGCTCTCGCCCTCCACTGCCGATCAATTTCTGGTAAATCCCGAAATCCCGCCGTTCCAGTTCGATACGATTTTTGGTCTGCACTATCAGATCGACCCGTCAGCGCCGCCGCACCAGCGAATCGCAGATATCTCCCATGCAGGGCGTCCGGTCCCCGAAGATCAGGCATTTATTCTGGCAAGCAACCAGTTTCGCGTTGCAGGCGGCGGCGGCTATCGCCCGATCCCGCCGGACCGGATCGTTGCCTGTAGCACCCGCCCGCTGGGCGATGCGATGATCGACACCTTGCACGGCAACGATACTGATCCGTGGGAGCCGCTGGCGCCGTGGCGATTCGCGCCACTGGGCGGGGTCACGGCCCTGATCGACACCGAACCGGAAGCACTGTTTTGCCTTGGCGACATCGCACATCTGTCGCCCGAACCTTGCGGGGCAACGCCGGAAGGCTTCTGTCGCCTGCGCATCACGCTCTGAGGTTGCAGGGCGCGACATGATTGCCTATATCGGGATTCGAGAGGTTGGTGCGGGCAGGCGCCTCGCCAACCCGGTCAGATCCGGAAGGAAGCAGCCGTAACGAGTCCCGCTTGGGTCGTTATCAATCTCTCACCTGGTCACATGCTGCGCAGCAGGGTGTGACACCCGACAGTGCCTTTGCACAGCACAGGTCGCGAGAGGGCCAATTTCCTCTCACAACCGCGTCGCCGCAAACGTATCGCACTCTCCCACGCGCCCGCTGTCAAATCCCTGCCCGAACCAGCGCGCGCGCTGTTCAGATGTGCCATGGGTAAACGTATGCGGCTGCGGCACACGTCCCGCCTCGCGTTGCAGGTAATCGTCACCGATCTTGCGCGCCGCGTTTAACGCCTCCTCCAGATCGCCCCGCTCCATCAGCCCTTCAACATTGCGCGCCCAGACACCGGACAGACAATCCGCCATCAACTCCAACCGCACGGTCAGGGCATTCGCCTCGACCTCCGATGCACGCTGCCGCGCCGCGTTCACATCCGGCAGGATACCCAACTGGTTTTGAACATGGTGGGCAACCTCATGAGCAATCACATAGGCAGCGGCGAAATCGCCCCCTGCCCCCATCTGCCGCTCCAGCGCCTGAAAGAACTGCGTGTCCAAATAGGCTTTGCTATCCGCAGGGCAATAAAACGGCCCCGTTGCACCGCTTGCCCCGCCACAAGGGCTTTGCGTGACACCGCTGAAAATCACGAGGCTCGGTGCGACATAATCCCGACCCAGTTGCTCGCGGAACACCGTGGTCCAGACATCCTCGGTTGTGGCCAGCACCTGCGCGCTAAACCGCGCTGCCGGATCATCCGCTGGCGTCACACCGCGCGATGTTTCCTGCTGCACGTCGCCGCCCTGCAACAGGGGCGACACATCAATGCCGGTGAAATAGCCAATCGCCAGCACCGTCAACACACCAACAAGGCCAAGCCCGCCCTTGGCCCCCGTTCCGCCGCCACGCCGCCCGCCGCTGCGCATCTCTACATTCTTGCTGCGCCGTATCCCTTTGAGCCGCATTTTATCCCCCTCGGGTTGATAATCCTTGCCTGAATAACACCGTTGCCCCATTTAAGTTCAATGTCACAGAAAAACGACCTTGCCGAAGATCGCACCGACTGGGCCGAAGACCGGACCATTCTGGCAAACGAGCGCACCTTCGCAGGCTGGATGCGCACCGGCATGGCCTCGCTTGCCGTGGCAATCGGTCTCAAGGCCGTGTTCGGCGATTTTGACCCGACATGGGCCGCAAAAAGCGTTGCGACAATATTCGTTGCGGCGGCGATCTATATTTTTTGGGCGGCCCATGACACCGCGACCAAAACGCTGGAGCGGCTTGAGGATCACCACGCCAATGCGCAACCCAACGCGCGTATGAAAACGCTTGCGGTTATCTTCAGCGGTGCGTCAATTGCGGTCGGTGCAATCCTGTGGATGCTGTGACAACGGTTTACGATGCCCGACCAAAGGCCTAGTTTACGGCTCTGACCGAATCCGGAATGGACCTTTCATGACCGACGCCACCGCGTACCGCGTACTCGCCCGCAAATACCGCCCCGAAACCTTTGTCGATCTCGTCGGCCAGGACGCGATGGTGCGCACGCTGAAAAACGCGTTTGAGGCGGACCGCATTGCGCAGGCCTTTATCATGACGGGCATCCGTGGCACCGGCAAAACCACCACGGCGCGCATCATTGCAAAGGGCATGAATTGCATCGGCCCCGACGGCACCTCCGGCCCCACAACCGACCCCTGCGGCAAATGCGAACACTGCACCGCCATCATGGAAGGCCGCCACGTCGATGTGATCGAAATGGACGCCGCTTCCAACACCGGCGTGGCCAACATCCGCGAAATCATCGACTCTGTACACTATCGCGCCGCCTCGGCCCGCTACAAAGTGTACATCATCGACGAAGTACACATGCTGTCCACCGGTGCGTTCAACGCCCTTCTGAAAACGCTCGAAGAACCGCCCGAGCACGTCAAATTCATCTTTGCCACAACGGAGATCCGCAAGGTGCCCGTGACCGTGCTGTCGCGCTGCCAGCGCTTTGATCTGCGCCGGATCGAACCCGAGGAGATGATCGCCATGTTGCGGCGCATCGCCACGTCCGAAGGGGCGGAAATCGCCGATGATGCGCTCGCCTTGATCACCCGCGCCGCCGAAGGGTCTGCGCGCGACGCCACTTCCCTGCTCGATCAGGCAATCAGCCACGGCGCCGGAGAAACCACGGCAGTGCAAGTGCGCGCGATGCTTGGGCTGGCGGACCGTGCGCGGGTTCTCGACCTGCTCGATATGATCCTGCGCGGCGACGCCGCCGCCGCGCTGACCGAACTTAGCAGCCAGTACGCCGAAGGGGCCGATCCGCTGGCCGTGCTGCGCGATCTGGCCGAGATCACCCATTGGGTCAGTGTTGTAAAAATCACCCCCGACGCGGCCGAAGACCCGACCATTTCACCCGAAGAGCGTGACCGTGGCCGCGCCATGGCGGACGCGCTGCCCATCCGCGTGCTCACCCGCCTGTGGCAAATGCTGCTCAAAGCGCTTGACGAAGTCGCCAGCGCGCCCAATGCGATGATGGCCGCCGAAATGGCAATCATCCGGCTGACCCATGTGGCCGACCTGCCCGCGCCGGACGAACTGGTGCGCAGCTTGCAAAACACCACACCGCCCCCTGCGACCGGCAACGCCCCCTCGCCCACCTCCGGCGGCTCCTCGGCTGTGCGCGCCCCGCAATCCGGCAACACCCACGCCTCCACGGTCGGCGGCGGCAGTGGCGGCAGCGTCACGGCCCTTGCTCCGCAGGCCGAAGGCACCTTGGCGCACTATCCGACGTTCGAACACGTCCTCGAACTGGTCCGCCACAACCGCGATGTGAAACTGTTGGTCGAGGTCGAAACCTGCCTGCAACTGGCCGCGTACCGGCCCGGCAGGATCGAGTTCGCCCCCACCGACAATGCCCCGCGCGATCTCGCCCAGCGCCTTGGTGCGAAATTGCAGCTCTGGACCGGCAACCGCTGGGCCGTCACCGTCGTCAACGAGGGTGGCGCACCAACCATCGCGTCAATCCGTGACGCAAAACAGAACGCCCTGCGCGCCGACGCCGAAAACCACCCCCTAATGCTGGCGGTAATGAGCGAATTTCCCACCGCGAAAATCACCGCGATCCGTACCCCCGAAGACATCGCCGCCTCCGCCGTCGCAGAGGCACTGCCCGAGGTCGAGGACGAATGGGATCCCTTCGAGGAAGACTAGCGGCATATTCGCGACCCACCTTGTCGTGCGCCCTGCGGACTGCAATATGTAAAGCAACGCGTGCCACCGGCGCGCCCCCACACACAGGAGCAAACAGATGTTCAAAGGACTAGGCGGTCTCGGCGATATGGCCGGAATGATGAAAAAAGCCCAGGAAATGCAGGGCAAAATGACCGAGCTGCAAGAAGAGATGCACAATATCATGGTCCAAGGCGAAGCAGGCGCGGGCCTTGTCAAAGCCACCTGCACCGCCAAAGGCGAGCTGAAAGGCCTCGATATTGATCCGTCGATCTTCAACGGTGACGATAAGGAAGTCGTCGAAGACCTGATCCTCGCCGCCATCAAAGACGCCCAATCCAAAGCGAGCGAGCGCGCACAAGACGAGATGGGCAAGCTCACCGAAGGTCTCGGCCTGCCCGCAGGCATGAAGCTGCCGTTCTAGCGCAGGCCTGCAGCTTCATTTGGCCTATAAACTCAATCCCGCCCGCGCAGCAGGTGCCAACAGATGAGTTCAACCCGCGACATCGACGCGCTGATTGATCTGATGGCAAAGCTGCCGGGCCTAGGTCCGCGCTCTGCGCGGCGCGCGGTGCTGCACCTGATTCGCAAACGCGCCCTGCTGCTCACGCCGCTGGCCGACATGATGCAACGCGTCGCAGCAACCGCGCGCGAATGCCTCAACTGCGGAAACATCGGCACCTCCGACATCTGCGACATCTGCGCCAGCGAGAAACGCGCCAATGGCGAGCTGTGCGTGGTCGAGGATGTTGCCGATCTGTGGGCGATGGAGCGCTCGGGCGTGTTCCATGGCCGCTATCATGTCCTTGGCGGTACACTATCGGCCCTTGATGCCATTGGCCCGCAAGAGCTGCGCATCCCCCGCCTCATCGACCGCGTGCAAAGCGAGGGGATATCCGAAGTGATCCTTGCCCTGAATGCCACCATAGACGGCCAGACCACGGCTCATTATATCGCGGACCAGCTTGAAACACAGGTCACGCTAACGTCACTCGCCCAAGGTGTGCCCATTGGCGGTGAGCTGGATTATCTCGACGATGGCACAATCACCGCCGCCATGCGCGCGCGCAAAAAGATTTAGCGCTACAGGCCCGCACCGCAAAAAGTGAGGCCGTCTGCTCCTCCCAAAACAGACGGCCAATTCCGCGCGGCGAAGGATCAAAGCTCTTTACAGAACGATCACATCAAGCGGCGGAAATCCATTGAACCCGACAGAGCTGTAGGAGCTGGTATAGGCGCCACAGTTGCGGATCACCACCTTGTCACCATGACGCAGCGCCAAAGGCAAGTTGACCGGGCGTTTTTCATAAAGAATATCCGCACTGTCACAGCTTGGACCAGCAAGCACGCAAGGGCCGGTTTCCACGTCGCCGTGGGAGGTCACAATCTGATAGCGGATTGCCTCCCCTTCGGTTTCCGCCAAACCGGAAAAGCGGCCAATGTCCAGATACACCCAACGGTGCATGTCCTCTGCCGACTTGCGGCTCACCAACAGCACTTCGGCAGCGATATGTCCCGCTTCGGCAACCAGACCACGGCCCGGCTCTGCCATCAGATGCGGCACATGGCCAAAGCGTTCGGTCACCGCGTCAACCACAGACGCCGCATAGCTGCGCGGTGCTTCGACATGCTCGCCGTAGAACGCCGGAAACCCGCCACCAAGGTTCAGCAGTTGCAGGTCATGCCCATCGGCACGCGCACCGTGCCACAGCGCTGCAATCTGGTCCAGAACAGGAAACCAGAACGCCGCACGGCGGGTTTGTGATCCAACGTGAAAGGACAGGCCATACGCGACCAGACCCAGCTTGGCAGCGCAATCCAGCAGACCGGGCAGCGCAGAGGGGGCGCAACCGAATTTGCGCGACAGCGGCCAATCCGCAAGCGAGTTCTCGACAATCAGGCGCAGGTAAACACGCGCACCGGGGGCGTGCAGCGCTATTTTCTCCAGCTCCGCTTCACTATCGGCCGCGAACAGGCGAACGCCGACGCCATAGGCAAAAGCAATATCAGCGCCACGTTTGATGGTGTTGCCGAAAGAAATATGTGCGGGATCGGCCCCTTGGGACAGGCACAGCTCGATTTCCTGACGCGACGCCGCGTCAAACCCCGACCCCTTAAGCACCAGTGTGCGAATGATTTGCGGCTCCGGGTTTGCCTTGACCGCGTAATGGATATGCGCATCGCCCAAACCCGATTTCAGCGCGTCATAGGCGCTGGCAACTTTGGCACGGCTGACCACCAGTGTCGGACGATCAAAATCATGCGCAGCAATGAAAGCCGCAGCGGGGTCGGAATACACGGGAGTTGCGGCGCGCAGGGCGCCGGGGACTGTAGCGTTCATGGTCATCTCCAAAGAGCAAAGAGGGATCTCTATCCCCGAGTGTCGTTTCAAGAGACGTTACCGTCGCTGCATAAACGCGGGTCAATCAGTGGAAGTCTGACCGGCCAGAGGCGCGTGCGTTGGCGTCTGTAAAGCCGCATTTAAGCTGTTGCGGGATTCGTGCAAGATGGAAAATGCAATGCCCCGAAAATACTTTAGCGGTGAGAATCACTGCGTCCTAAATGCCATGTCTAATCCTCGTCTTCCCAATCACTTCCAATCGCCGTCCGGTCGCGCGCGTGTTCCTCGCGGATGATCTCTTTGACCTCCGCTTCCTCCTCCACACAGGCGTCCTCGATCTCGCATATATCTGACTTGCTCTCGGCCAAAGCCAGCTTGAACAGCATCGGAAAGTGGTCTGATCCGATCTTGTCCAGCCGCGACATACCCAACTGGCGGAATTGTGCATCGTGAAACAGATGGTCCAGCGGCCAGCGCGCCCACCAGTGAAACGCGCTGAACGTATTGTAAAACCCGCGCCCCACCCGCGGATCCAACAACCCCGACAGCCGCTGAAAGCGCCGCGTGGTCGTTGACCATGCCACATCATTCAGATCACCACTTACAACCGCAGGCAGCCTGTCCTGCGCGGCTTCCATCCCGACCAACGCGATTTCGCCATCGCGTCCCTTGGTATCATGCGTCGCGACAGGCGGCTCGGGATGCACCACATAAAGCCGCACATCCTCGCCCGAACGCAACCGCACGGTAACTTTGATCGACGGCACCCCCTCGGTCAGAATTTCGCGCACTTCTGTTTCCGGCAACTCAAGACGCGACATCACACAAAGCCCGTAACCGGTGTCTTTCGGAACCTTGATCCAATGAGGATACAGATCACCCAGCCCCTCTTCGAGCCCGTTGATCCAGTCATCATCCACCTCGATCGCCATCAAAACGTCAGGCTTTTCACGGCGCGTAAGTGCGATCAACCTGCCATAATCACGGTTAGATTTTTTGACGTTGGCCGACAGAAAACTGATGTGGTGGCGGGTGTCACGCCGCAAGGCGTCTGCGGCATCCAGCGTTTGACGCCACCATACCGGTGTGAATTTGACAATGTAGACGACCTGCAAAAGCGCCACAGCCCCGAACACCAGCCCGACAAGGCGCGCCCCGTCGATCCAGACAGACACCCCCATCAACGCAATCGCGACCCAGAACAGCTGTACGCGTGGGAACTCGAACGCCCTGATGGCCCCATGTGGCACCTTCAAAAGCGGCAGCACACTTGCCAGCACCATAAGCGCGGCAAAAGCGTACAAAAAGACGTAGACAATCATCGCGGACATCGGCGAAACAATCACTTCATACAGCAAAATCGAAAGGAGCGCCCAAAGCCGGACGCTCCTTCCGGTGGATTAACACCGCCCGATTGCAGTAGGTTCCGGCGTGAACCGGAAAACCTGACTATTTGCGATCAGCTTCCTCATCGTCGTCGTCATCACCGTCATCAGGCAGGTTGAAAAAGCTCTCCGCATCGGAGAAGTCGCTCTCTTTCTTTTCTTCGTCCTCGTCATCGGTCGACCCGGACAGCGTAAATGTCTCCAGCCCTTCGATGGCCGTCGGTATCTTGGTCTCCGCATCCATGCCAAGGCTCTGCTCGGTGCTCACCAGCTTGCGGCGCTCGTCATCGTTCATCACTTCGCCAGCGGCCGCTTTCTTGGCTGCTGCTTTCTGAACGGCGGCGTCCAGCTCGGACTGCTTGCACAGGCCCAGCGCCACGGGATCAATCGGCTGGATGTTGGAAATGTTCCAATGCGTCCGCTCGCGGATCGCCTGAATGGTCGGCTTGGTCGTGCCCACCAGCTTGCTCACCTGCGCATCGCTCAGTTCCGGATGGAACTTGACCAACCACAGGATCGACGCAGGCCGGTCCTGACGCTTGCTCAGCGGCGTATAACGCGGACCACGGCGCTTCTCTTCCCCCTCGGCAGCGGCGTTCGGCTTGACGGTAAGCCGGTACATCGGATTATCCTGCGCCTTGTCGATTTGCGCCTGATCCAACTGTTGGTTGGCGATCGGGTCAAACCCTTTGACCCCCACAGCCACGTCACCATCCGCGATGCCCTGAATTTCCAGCTCGTGCATGCCAACGAAATCCGCGATCTGGATAAAGCTCATCGTGGTGTTATCAACCAACCAAACGGCAGTCGCTTTGGGGTGAAGCAGTTTCGACATATTAATCTCCTATAAACGCACCTTCCCCGTCGCCTGAAGCAGGCTGTCCCGGAGGCCGGAACCGTTTCCAATTTTGGGGAACTTGTGGCTTATATAGATAAATACCGCTCATAAGGAAAGACCCCAGATGCACAAGCTGATCCTCCTTTTTACGCTCTGCCTGCTGGCCTTTCCCGCCTCGGCCAAGGGCGAACGCGCAGGCACGTTTGATTATTACGTCCTCAGCCTCAGCTGGTCGGCGAACTGGTGCGCCCTTGAGGGAGATGCCCGCCGCTCGCCGCAATGCGAAACATCGCGCGATCACGGCTGGATTTTGCACGGCCTCTGGCCCCAGTTCCATCGCGGCTTTCCCTCCTATTGCCAGACCGCAAACCGCCCTCCCTCGCGCAATATGACAGCGGACATGGCAGGTATCATGGGCACCTCCGGCCTCGCATGGCATCAATGGAAAAAACACGGCACCTGCACAAATCTGACGGCAGAACAATATTTTGCGCTCTCGCGCCGCGCCTACGCCACCATCACCCGCCCCGGCATTTTACGCAAGATCGACCGCCCCCTGCGCCTGCCCGCCGCCGTAATCGAAGAGGCATTTCTCAAGGCGAACCCGATGATCAAGCCGGACGGCATCACCATCACCTGCAAACAAGGCTACATTCAGGAGGCACGCATCTGCCTGTCGCGCGACCTGAAACCGGTGCCCTGCGGTCAGGACGTTATCCAGGACTGCCGCATCAAAGATGCAATCTTTACCCCCGCCCGCTAACCGCAAAAGGCCCGCGCATTTTGCACGGGCCCCGGAGGCTTCATTTGGCCAATAAACTCAATCCCGCCCTCTGCCACACGCCGAACCGCCTGCGACGGCGCGCCAGATCATAGAATCGAATCGCGCGAATGCGCGGCTTTTGGGTCAGCCACCGATTTTAAGGACGATCTTGCCGATGTGGGTGCTGCCCTCCATCCGCGCATGGGCCATGCCGGCTTCTTCAAAGCCGAATTCGCTATCCATCACCGGTGCAATCCGCCCGGCATCCAGAAGCGGCCAAACCGCTTCACGCAATTCGGTCGCAATGCGTGCCTTGGCCAGATCGGACTGCGGGCGCAGCGTTGAACCCGTGATCGTCAGCCGTTTCGTCATCATCGGAGCAAAGTTGATCTCGGCCTTTGGTCCCTGCAAAAACGCGATCTGCACCAGCCGTCCGTCCAGATCCAGCGCCTTGATGTTGCGCGCGATGTAATCGCCGCCCACCATATCCAGAATAAGGTCTGCCCCGCCCATCTCCGCCATCACCGCTACGAAATCTTCCTCGCGATAGTTGATCGCGCGCTCCGCGCCCAGATCGACACAGGCCGCGCATTTGTCCGCACTGCCCGCCGTCGCAAACACCCGCGCGCCGAACGCAACCGCCAGCTGAATCGCGGTTGTCCCGATCCCCGACGAGCCGCCGTGAATCAAAATCCGCTCGCCTGCCTTCAGCCCCCCGCGCATGAACACGTTCGACCATACAGTAAAGAACGTTTCGGGCAGACAGGCCGCCTGTTTCAGGGTCATCCCCTTTGGGACCGGCAAACAATGTGCCGCAGGAGTCGCCACATATTCCGCATAGCCACCACCGGGCAACAACGCACAGACCTGATCGCCAATGGCGACTTCCGACACGCCCGTTCCGACCGCAACAACCTCGCCGGAGGCCTCCAGCCCGGGCAAATCGCTGGCGTTTGGCGGCGGCGCATAGGCACCCGCCCGTTGCAGGGCATCAGGCCGGTTCACACCGGCATAGGCGACCTTGATCACCACCTGCCCCTGTCCGGCCTCGGGCATCGGGCGCTCGGTTATTTTCAATACATCCGGACCGCCGGGTTCAGAAATTTCTACGGCGCGCATCATCTGGGTCATCGGTTAACTCCTCCTTAAAGGTACATCTTTAAGCCGCAGCATAAGCAAGCAGCCCGCCATGCGCGACCCCTTCTTTGCACGGCGCTGGCAGGGGCTCTCCGGCTTTGTTATGCCAAGGCATGATTGCACCCCTTTCCCTTCCCGACAGCCGCTTTCGCTGGCACCCGCGCGCTACCGCCTTTGCGGGTGATACGCAGATCCGCCCGACCGCCTGCCCCCCGCAGCGCCTGATTCCACCCCGCCCGCTGAACGCTTGCCTCACAGCGCTCGGCGCAACGCTTGGAACCGGCCAGCCGTTCTGCATCACCGAAACCACGCCTGACGGTCTGGCCACCCTCCCTGCCGATCATTTCGCCACGCTGACCGGCGGCACGTCCGGCGCGCCCAAGGCGATCCTGCGCAGCCAGCCGTCATGGACCCGCAGTTTCGCCACCAACGCCGCCCTTTTCGCCTACACCGCGCAGGACAGCATCGCCGTTCTGGGCGCGCTGACCCATTCGCTTGCGCTTTACGGTGTGCTTGAGGGACTGCATCTAGGCCTCGATGTCCATGGCCTCTGCGATATGTCACCGGCCGCTCAGGCGGCTCAGTTACGCACCGCCGGTTGCACGATTCTTTACGCCACCCCGACACAGCTGCGCCTGATCGCGCGGGCCGCTCCCCTGCCGCGCCTGCGCCTGATTCTGTGCGGCGGTGGCGCGCTTGATGCGCGGACGCGCGCACAGGTGGCGGCGCTCTGCCCCAATGCCGCGCTTCATGTTTTCTACGGTGCCGCCGAAAGCAGCTTTATCGCCCTTGGCACAGCTGACACGCCCGCAGGTTCGGTGGGCCGCGCCTATCCCCAAGTCGAGATCACAGTGCGCGATGCGCGCGGCAAGCCAACATCCGGCAGCGGCACAATCTGGGTCCGCAGCCCCTATCTGTTCCTACGCTATCTCAACGGCAACAGCGCACACACCCGCCGCGAAGGCGCATACCTGACAGTGGGCGAGCAAGGTTACGTCGACACGCAAGGCAATCTCTTCCTGCAAGGCCGCGCAGGGCGTATGGTGACAATCGCGGACCAGAACGTATTTCTCGAAGAAGTCGAAGCGCATCTCATGGCGCTTGAGGCGTTCGAGCATTGCGTCGTGCTGGCCCTGCCCGATCCCTTGCGCGGCCATCACCTTGTCGCCGCGATCTGTGGCGCTGCCGACCCTGCTCTGGCCACCCGCATCAAGATCCACTGCCGCACCGCCCTTGGCACCCATACAACGCCGCGCGCGGTGCATTTCCTTGATCCCTTCCCGCTCCTTGCCTCGGGCAAACCCGATCTCGCGCGCATCGCGACAATTATTGAGGCCGCGCCATGACCGCCACGCTTATCGCTGCCTGCCGCTCGGCGGTGGTCCCGCGTGGCGGGGCGTTCGCCGCTCTGTCGCTTGACGCCCTTGGCGCGCCGGTGCTTCAAGCCGCCCTTGCGCAAGCGGGCATCGACCCCATGCAGGTAGACGAGGTGATCGTGTCGAACGCCATCGGCGGCGGTGGCAACCCCGCAAGGCTCATCGCCCTTGCCGCCGGTTTGCCGGAACGTATCGCGGGCCTTACCATTGATCGCCAATGCGCGGGCGGGCTGGATGCGCTGCTGCTGGCAAAGCTGATGGTCGAAAGCGGCACCGCCGATGTGGTGGTGGCTGGCGGAGTCGAAAGCTTCTCCCGCCGCCCGACACGCCTGCGTACCTTCGCCGATGGCCGCGCGCCTGAACCCTATGACCAACCGCCTTTCGCCCCCTGGCCCGACCGCGACCCCGATATGGCCACCGCCGCCGACCGGCTCGCCCGCGATTTGGACATTTCCAAAGAGGCGCAGGACACATGGGCCATCGAAAGCCACCGCAAGGCGTTGGAAACTCTGCCCCTGCCGCAAGAGATCGTCGCAATCAACGGCATCGCCCGCGATCCTTTCACCCGCCGCCTCACGCCCGCGCTGGCCGCACGCGCGAAAACAGTTCACGGCACCATCACCGCCGCCAACACGAGCGTGGCCGCAGACGGGGCCGCATTTTGTGTCGTGGTGTCAGAGCAGATGCGCCGCAGCTTGGGCGCGCAGGGCGTTACCCTTCTTGGCGGGGCCACGCGCGGGGACCGGCCCGAGATGCCGGGCATCGCCCCGCTGGCCGCAATCCGCGCAACGCAGGACCAGACGGGAATACGCAGCGACCGGATCGAGACCGCCGAGGTCATGGAAGCGTTTGCCGTGCAAGCCATCGCCTGTGTGCAGGGCGCGGGCCTTGATCCCGCGCGCGTGAATACAGGCGGTGGATCATTGGCGCGCGGCCATCCCATTGGTGCATCCGGCACCGTTAACGCGGTGCGCCTGTATCATACGCTTTTGGCACGGGGCGGCGGCACCGGCCTTGCCACCATCGCCGCCGCAGGCGGTACCGCAACGGCGCTTTTGTTACGCGCGTGACGCAACGCTGGCAGGCCGCGCGCGGTACAACGCCGCCGTGACCAGCGCGGCCAGCACCGCCTTGATCACATCACCCGGAATAAACGCCGTCATCAACAACGCCGCTTCCAGCCATGTTTTGCCAAGCACCAGTGACATGCCCGTCACCCCGAACGCGTAAAGCACGACAACGCCCCCGATCAGCGCCGCTATCCCCGCCGCCCATGCGACTCCCATCCCGCTTAACCGCTCTGTCACCCAACCGGTGGCAAAAGCCGCCACAGGAAAGCCGATCAGAAAGCCCGCCGTCGGCGAGGCAAACAGCCCTAATCCGCCGCGCCCGCCCGCCAACAGAGGCAGCCCAATCGCGACCAACCCAACGAACAACAGCGCCGCCAGCCCGCCGCGCTTGGCGCCCAAAACCGTCCCACACAGCATAATCCCGAGGCTTTGCGCCGTTACCGGCACTCCAAATGCCAATGTAAGCTGCGGGATCAGGCCAAGCGCCGCAATAAGCGCGGCGAAAAGGGCGATTTGGGTCAGTGAGCGTTCCATGAAATGATATCTTTCGTTCAGTTGTTACAATCCGCCGCGCGCACGCAGCGCTTCGGCCACATGATCGGCATCGTCAAGCGCCAGCACCATGAACGGCACAATCACCCGCCATCCCGCCCTGCGCCGCGCCCGCGCGCGCCACGCCAGCGCCAGCATCCGGCCCTTGGCCGCCAGAACAGGCGTAAAGCGGATCACAAGCGCAACCGCAAGCTCGACTGCGCGCAAATTCAAGCCCAACGCGCGCAGCGGCGTCAAAAGCCATCGCACCACGCCCATCATCCCGTCCAGCGTTGTGGTCATCGTCACCAGATTGGCCAGCGCCACGGCGTTAAGCATCCGCAGCGCAATCATCGCCCCGTCGGCGGGCGCACCCGTCACCACATGCCAAACCAGCACCAAAACGATAAACGGCCAAAGTGGCCAAAGCCGTTGCATCCCGTGGCGCAAAAATATCCGGCCCGGCAGCGCGTACAGCACCATCACACCAATGCCCACCGCCGCCTGCATCCACAATGCGGATGCCGCAAATAACGCCACCGATGCCGCGCAAAGCGCCGCCACCTTGGCACCCGCAGGCCAACCGTGCGCGCGGGTCTTAACCGGAGATGTGAGCGAGATCATCGCGCGCCCCTATCTCCTGCATCCGTGCCTCGAATTCACCCGCGACGGTCACGGCCGGACCCTGCGCAACCACGGCCCCCTCGTCGATCCACAGCGCGTGATCGTAGGCTGCGATGGTGCGCGGATCATGGGTGATATGCACGATGCCCGCCTCGACCCGCGCCAGAACGCGGGTCAGATGCAAAGCGGTGGGAATATCAAGCCCGGCAAAAGGCTCGTCCAGCAGGATCAGTTTGGGCCGCATCGCAAGGATGGCCATCAGACAGACAAGCTGCCGCTGTCCCTGGGACAGCGTGTGGATCGCCGCATCATGCCAGTGGCCTTTGCCGAACGCGGCAAGTGTGTCGGCAACACCTTCGGCTGCTTGCACCTTGGTCTGCCCCATCTGCAACAGACCAAACGCCAGTTCTTCGCCTACGGTGGGAAAAATAATCTGGTGATCGGGGTTTTGAAACAGGATGCCGACCGCGCCCAGCGCCGCGCGTCTGTCACGCGCCACATCCACCCCCGCCACGCGCACCTCGCCGCCGGTGGACGGTACCAGCCCCGCAATCACCCGTGCCAGCGTCGACTTGCCCGACCCGTTGCGCCCCAGGACAGCAATCCGGCACGCATCGCTTTGCACGGTGATGCCGCGCAAGATTGCGCGCCCGTCGATCACCAGATCAACGCCGTCAAGCGCCAGCAGCGGGGAAGGATGGGTCACGTCAAAGCCGCCTGAACCAGTTGGAAGTGCCGCGCGGTCTAGCAGCCAGCGCGCCTGCGCGAAAGACCCCATCAATCGTGGCGCGGACGCGTCCAACTGCCCGGCAGGCCGGAACGCGGCATCCGCTGCGGCGCTTTCACATGGCCCAACAACCAGTTCGGCCCCGTCATCAAGCCGCTCAGCACCGGATTTTTCTTTACCTGCGCCTTAAACTTTTCTATCTGCATCACATTGTCGATCCGCCGGTCCAGAAACTCCCACGTGGCCTCATGCCCCTCGCTGGTGTCGCCCAGCCAATACAGCACCGTCGACGAATACACCCCGCTGAGCGTCGCGCGTTTGGTGTACCAGTTCACGTCCTCGGACGTATCTCCCAACGCATCCCAGATCGCATCCGCTGTGCCCCAGATCGCGCGGGCCCCGTCAGCCGTATAGACCGGCAGCGCAAACAGCGCTGTTCCACGCCGCACAGCCTCCTTGTCCTCCACCGCTTCGAGCCGGTAGCGCACGGCAGCCGCAATCCGGTCGCGGAATCGCATCTCGTCCAAATCTGCCTCGCGCAACCGGACCAGCATCGCCTGATCGCCTTTCGTATGATAATACAGCGCCAGATCGACAGCACCGCGCGGGCACAGACCCTCTGCCACGGTCCGTTCGACACCCGAATCTCCGATCGCGGCTTCGAATGTGGCATTCGACCAGCCGTCAAACGGCACATGCAACAAAGCAGCCTGTAACAGGCGGTCTTTTGGGGAAACAGGGGCGTCGGTCATGGCATTATCTCCTTGCGATGCGGGACACTGGACAAGATAGCACAGGTTTGCTAAGAGGCCACTCCTGCAAATTTTTGCAACTCAACTAGAAAGGTGGTGAAAACCACATGCAGGTTAGTGTTCGCGATAATAACGTCGATCAAGCGCTGCGCGCCCTGAAGAAGAAACTTCAGCGCGAGGGTGTGTTTCGTGAAATGAAGCTCAAGCAACATTTCGAGAAACCTTCCGAGAAAAAAGCACGCGAGAAAGCCGAAGCGATCCGCCGTGCCCGTAAGCTGGCGCGCAAGAAAGCACAACGCGAAGAAGGGTAATCCAATTTACCTTACCGCAGCGTTTGCGAAAGAATAAAAGCCCCCGTCAAGCACCTGCTTGGCGGGGGTTTTTCATTACATCGGGCGTTTCCGTCATGGGGACAACGAAACCATTCACTACATCCAACCCAAAGTTTGATTTTGGATCGAAGCGTTTAATAACCGTGGTTTTGAACTGTCTTTGAGTGTCTACTACGAACCCATTTTGATAAGTTTTTCTGTGAAAAAACATCTGGAGCTCTGGAAAATCTAGATCGAGCGTTATAGCTGGGCACAACCCTCAAGGAAACTTCAGGGTTCCTGAAATCTGTGCATTAAGAGGTGAAACACCATGGCCAAACTCGTGCTACACATCGGAACCCACAAGACAGCCACAACGACCATCCAGGAAACCTTTGCCGCCAACGCAGACCTGCTTCGGCAGCACGGCTTGATCTATCCTGACCTTGGTAAGGCAAGCGGCCACCACGGCCTTTCGCATGAGTGGAACAGGACACTGCCGGCACACTTCCAGTACCCGAGAGGAGGCAAGGCGGCATGGAAGGAAGTCGCGAAGAGGTATTCACACCAGGAGGGTACGGTGTTTCTCTCCAGTGAGAATCTCTCGCTCGGACACCCTAATGCTGCCCCTGATTATACCGAAATCAAGAAGCGGATATCTGCCTTCGATGAAGTCCTCGTCGTGGCGGTAGTGAGGGAGCAATGCCAGTTCATGCAATCTGCCTTCCTAGAGGTGGCGAAAAAGGGTCTGCCTCCTCCCCCGGCGAAGCTTGTGAGAAGCGCGCTAAGCGGCGGGTACTGCACAGGACTGTGGCTGGACTATGCTTCGCTCTATGATCAGCTGAGAAGATCCTTTGAGCCGGAGGAGATTCACTTCCTCGATTTTGACAAGGCCCGCAAGTCCCCCAGCGGTATCCTCGGGGAGGTATTGAAGGTCGCTGGTATCGACCGCCCAGAGGACCTTGTGGACCAATTCAAGGTACGTAGGGCAAACCCTTCGCCAGCCGCACTTCCCAGCTGGGCGGCTGGCTTGATAAACCACCCACAACCCGTGGAGCCGTGGCTCTTGGCGGATGCGGTAAAGGCATTTCAACAGGAGTATGGGGCGCAGGCAAAGTCCTTCCTATTCACGAAGGATGAGGTGCGAAAATTGGAGGAATACTTCAGGCCCCTGAACACAGCCCTCGCGGGGCGTCTAGAAGAGACACAGCCCGGTTTCTCGATCTCACCGCTAACCCTCCACCCGAGCGTGGTCTCCCGCGACCGCATCAAAGACCATTTCTGGGTTCGCTTGGGTCGTCTGATAAAAGAACGCCTACCCCGATAAAGTACCCCCGAAACGCTCCCCGCCCGTGTGCGGGTCAGGATCCAAACCTACGGCAAGGTAGGCAGCATTAAGATTGCCGCACTATAATTTTGTGCCTGCTCCAAAAATCCTCGCTTTTGGCTCACGCCCCCCCCCGATTGACCCCACCACAAACCCTACTCAAAAACCAAGCAATTGTTGAACGTTTTTGCTGCTCTCATGATAGCAGCCATTCGCCCCGTTGCAGAAATTTCGGGAGACGGCTCATAACTGCCGTCGGAGTTCGCCACATGCCTGTCTGTCCGCCCCTACACCGGCAACGCCGTCGTCTTGAAAACGGTTCTGAGCGCAAAGCTTGATTGCATTCCGTGAACACCGGGAAGCCGCGCCAGATATTGCCTGTGGATGCGCGCGAAATCGTCGGTGTTTTCTGCCACCACCTTGAGCAGATAATCAGCAGCCCCCGCCATCAGATGACATTCCAGCACAGCCGGGATTCGCGAAACGGACTTTTCGAACGCTTCCAGCACCTCTTCCGTCTGACCCTGCAACGTAATTTCGACAAATACGGTCGTCGGCACGCACAACTTGCGCGGATCAAGCAGGGCCACATAGTCGCGAATGTACCCTTCGTTCTCCAATCGTTGCACACGCCGGTGGCACGCAGAGGGCGATAAATGAACCTGCTCGGACAATTCGGAATTCGACATCCGGCCCTTACGTTGAAGGGCTGTCAGGATACTGCGATCAATGGCATCAAGGGACATCTGCGCAATTCCTTTGCGTTATTACACTATTTATTCGTAGATTATCCCGAACAGCTTCATGATAGCGAGACATAATAGACGTCTTATCGCCCGGTGGGGCGTTGATGATGCACATCAAAAACGAAGGAATAAGCCCAATGAAAATCGGTTGCCCGAAAGAGATCAAGCCACAGGAATTCCGCGTCGGCATCACGCCCAACGCCACGCTCGAAGCGGTGAACCGCGGCCATACCGTCCTGATCGAAACCGGCGCCGGTGTAGGCGCAGGGTTCGAGGACAGCGATTACGAAGCTACCGGTGCGACGATCCTCGGCTCGGCCAAAGATGTGTTTGCGCAGGCCGAAATGATCGTGAAGGTAAAAGAACCCCAAGCGGTCGAACGCAAGATGCTGCGCGAGGGTCAGGTGCTGTTCGCGTATCTCCATCTCGCGCCCGATCCCGCGCAAACCAAAGACCTGATGGAAAGCGGCGCAACCTGTATCGCCTATGAAACCGTAACCGATCGCACCGGTGGCCTGCCTTTGCTGGCCCCGATGTCCGAGGTCGCCGGCCGACTTGCCCCACAGGTTGGCGCGTGGACGCTGCAAAAAGCCAACGGCGGGCGCGGCGTTCTAATGGGCGGTGTTCCGGGGGTGCGCCCCGCCAATGTCGCGATCATCGGCGGTGGTGTGGTGGGCACCGCTGCGGCGCGCGTGGCGGTCGGCATGGGGGCGAATGTCACCGTTCTGGATCAATCACTCTCGCGCATGTCCTATCTGGACGATGTGTTCATGGGGCGTTTGACCACGCAATATTCGGATGCCGGCGCACTAGCCGATCTGTTGCCGCGCATGGATATGGTCATCGGGGCCGTTCTTATCCCCGGTGCCGCCGCACCCCGGTTGGTCACGCGCGCAGATTTGGCCCAAATGCAACCGGGTGCAGTGCTGGTGGATGTGGCCATTGATCAAGGCGGCTGCTTCGAGACGTCGCGCGCCACCACCCACCACGACCCGATCTACGAGGTGGACGGCATCATGCATTACTGTGTGGCCAACATGCCCGGCGCAGTTGCGCGCACCTCAACCATTGCCCTTGGCAATGCGACCATGCCGTTCATGCTGGCTTTGGCTGACAAGGGCTGGAAAAAAGCCTGTGCCGAGGACACGCACCTGCTTGCCGGACTCAATATCCACGCGGGTCAATTAACTTACGCCGCTGTGGGAAAGGCACTGGGACTCGATTTCATCTCGCCCGTCGACGCGCTGAAGTAACAAAAAGGGGGCGCATTGCTGCGCCTCCTCCCACTTCCCGCCTGGCCCGGTTCAGCTTTTGGCAAGCTGGTCGCGGATTTCCAAAAGCACATCCAGTTCGCTGGGGCCGGTCGCAACCTCGGGGGCCACTTCGTCGGGCTTTTCTGCTGCCGCCTTCACGCGATTCACCATTTTCACCAATATAAACACCACAAACGCGATGATGAGAAAGTTGATGACCGCTGTGAGGAAAGCCCCGTAAGCAAAGATCGAAGCCCCCGTTTCGCGTGCCGCCTCCAGACCCAATCCGGCAGGCACATCGCCCGCCAGAACAGCATACATGGCGGTAAAATCAGCGCCCCCCATAACCAGACCGATGATCGGGTTAATCAAATCGCCCACAAGCGAAGTCACGATTGCGGTAAAGGCCGCACCGACGATGATACCCACAGCCATATCCATGACATTGCCCTTGGCAATGAAGTCTTTAAATTCATTAATCATTTTTTGCCCCTAATTGCATAATTCGGAAGAACCACTATCGTCTCATAACACAGTAATATAGCGTTCAGCCGGTATTTGACCGAAAAAAGAAGGCTCCCCGATCCAACCGACCGGCATGCTATTCCAGCGCTCCAGTCAGAACGTAGCGCAGAATTTCAACAACCTGCGCTGGCTCCGATGCCACAGCCAAAGCGGCCGCATCCACCTCTTTCAAAGCATGGGCATGGTCGCCCCCGTGCAGAATAATCAACGACTTTCCCAGCGCCGCCGCATATCCCGCATCAAAAGCGGCATTCCACTGCTTGTACTGGTCGCCAAAGCGCACCACCACCACATCCGCGTCGGCGATCCCCTTGCGGGTACGGATCGCATTGATCTGCGCGCCCTTGCGGTCATGCCAGAATTTGTCCGGCTCCGCCCCAAGGATCGCCACACCGCAATCATCGCTCGCCACATGATCGGTGACAGGGCTGTCGAAACTCACGTCCAGCCCCGCCGCCCCCGCAATAATCTTCTCCCGCCAGTCGGTATGGATCTCCCCCGACAAATAAACCTTTAGCATCGCAGCTTTCCTTTCCCGACACGTGCAAACGGTACGCCGTCCCGCGCTTCATTTGGCCTGTAAACTCAAATCCCGCAGCCGCCCCACGATCAGACAGCCCTGTATCGTCCCGACCTACCCACGCAAGGTTCCGCCGGTTGCCTTGGTGATCTTCTCAACCACCTTGGCGCTCACCGCCTCGATATCCGCGTCTTTCAGCGTTTTCTCGACCGGCTGCAACCGCACCGTCAGGGCAAGCGACTTCTTCCCCTCACCGAGGCTGCCACCGATAAATTCATCGAAGATACGCACATGCTCGATCAGCGCCTTATCCGCACCCATCGCGGCATTCACCAGTGTTTGCGCCTCGACGTCCGCATCAACGACAAACGCGAAATCGCGCTCCACCGCCTGCAAATCGTTAATCTTGAGCGCAGGCCGCGTGGCCCCCGCCTTGCGCTTCAACGGCACTTCGGCAGGCCACAGGGTGAATGCCATCGCAGGGCCCTTCACATCCATCGCAGCCAACACGCGCGGGTGCAGTTCACCAAAGATGCCCAGCACCTTCTTCGGTCCCAGACAGATTTTGCCGTGACGGCCCGGATGCCACCAATCGTCCGCACCCCGCAGGATCTGCACCTTGGCGGGTGCGCCCATCGCGGCCAACAGCGCCTCGGCATCCGCCTTCACGTCAAACACATCCACGTTGCGCGCAGCGCCCAGCACGTCCTTGGGGCCGGTCCGCCCGATCAAAAGACCGCTCACTTGCATGTGCTGTTCGCCCGGCTCTCCTCCGTCGAAAACGGGGCCCATCTCGAACAGCGCCATATCGGCAAAACCGCGCGCCTGATTGCGCGCTGCCGCCTGCAACAGACCGGGCAACAGCGCAGGCCGCATGTGGCTCATGTCGTTGCTGATCGGGTTTTCCAGCCGCGTCTCGTCCGCGCCGCCGCCGAACAAAGCCGCAGAAGTTTGATCAATAAAGCTGTAGCTCACACATTCGTTATAGCCCAACTGGGCCGCAGTCCGGCGCGCCGCCGTTTCGCGCCGCTGCACGGGCGATAACACGGGACGCGGGACACCGGTGCTCAGACGCGGCAATGGCCGGCCTTCCAGCTTTGTCAGGGACGCAATCCGCGCCACTTCCTCGACCAGATCGGCCTCGCCCTGCACATCGGGTCGCCAGCTTGGCACATGCGCCATATCGCCTTCCAGACGGAAACCAAGCGCCGTCAGCGTCTGACGCTGCTCGCTCTCGGGAATTTCCATCCCCACCAGCGAGATCACCCGCTTTGCATCAAGCTTGTAGGCGCGCGACGTGTCCGGGACCTTGCCCGCGACCACAACTTCGGACGCCTCGCCGCCCACCTGATCAAGGATCATCCGCGTCGCATGTTCGATCCCATAAGGCGTCCAGTCGGGGTCAATCCCGCGCTCGAAACGATAACGCGCATCGGAATTAATCTTGAGCGCGCGCCCCGTATAGGCAGTGCGCACCGGATCGAAATAGGCCGATTCAACAAAGACATTCACCGTCTCTTCGGTCACACCGGACGGCACGCCGCCCATAACACCGCCAAGGCTTTGCACACCATCCGCATCGGAAATCACGGTCATGCCCTCGGCCAGGGTGTATTCCTTGTCATCCAGCGCCAGCAACGTTTCGCCGCCTTTCGCACGGTGGATGCGCAGGGCGTTGCCCGCGATCTTGTCTGCGTCAAAGACGTGCAAAGGCCGGTTGCGGTCAAAGGTGAAGAAATTCGTCACATCTACCAAAAAGCTGATCGGGCGCAGGCCGATCGCCCGCAGGCGGGTCTGCAACCACTCGGGCGACGGGCCGTTCGTAACGCCGCGGATCACCCGCCCGTAAAACACCGGACACTGCTCCAGCGTATCGTCATCAATCGCCACGCTGACCGGACAGGGGAACTCCCCTTCAACCGCGCCAACATCACGCGGTTTCAGCTTACCCAGCCCCCGCGCCGCCAGATCGCGCGCAATGCCGCGCACGCCCAACGCATCAGGCCGGTTCGGCGTAATCGCAATTTCGATCACCGGATCAACCTTCGACGGATCATTCTTGGCCAGCCACTCGGCAAAACTTTCGCCAACGCTCCCTGACGGCAGCTCGATAATGCCGTCATGCTCTTCGGAAAGCTCCAGCTCCCGCTCGGACGCCATCATGCCGAAACTCTCGATGCCACGGATTTTGCCCACGCCGATGGTGGTATCAATCCCCGGCACATAAACGCCCGGCTTGGCGATCACCACGGTGATCCCCTCCCGCGCATTCGGCGCGCCACAGATGATCTGCTGCAGCCCCTCGTCCGTCTCGACCTGACACACCTTAAGGCGATCCGCATCGGGATGCTTTTCGGCGGATTTGACAAACCCGAGCGTAAATTCACGCAAGCGCGCCCCACGATCCTCGACGCCCTCAACCTCAAGACCAAGGTCGGTCAGGGCATAGGTGATCTCATCGACCGAAGCCGTGGTGTCGAGGTGCTCTTTGAGCCAGGAGAGTGTGAATTTCATAGTTTTATTCCAAGCTTTTCAGCAGCTTCTTGTTTCAGATAGGAAATTGCTAAATCCTTAACCATCGCAAGGGTCATCCCCCCAACAGCGGAAATTCCGTCTTTAGTCTTATTCCAAACCGTTTCCGAACGGATCGCATCAAGATAATCATGTCCGTTAAAGGTAATCTTGATATGCTCGGGAGAATAGCCAGCTCGACCTTTATCACGATCAATTAATCCAGCTTCTTCCATTTTTTCCAATTGGTAATCAACAAAATGAGTAATCTCCTCTGCATCCGGAAATGGATCAGTTTTCAATCCCCATTCCGCCAACTTCTTTGGCTCTTTCCAAAAAAAGGCTTTACCTGATGGATCGTCATTTTCTTCAATCAAAAGGAGCAGCCTTCTGATTTCACTGAAATCCCGCTTCACCTACTCAACCCACCATGCAAATTCGGCTGGTCCAAGCTCGCAAACCCGTAGTGCCGCAACCACCGCAAATCTGAATCAAAGAACGCCCGCAAATCCGGTATTCCGTATTTCAGCATCGCAATCCGGTCGATGCCCATGCCGAATGCAAAGCCCTGCCAGACGTCGGGATCGACGCCAGCGGCCTGCAACACCTTCGGATGCACCATCCCGGACCCCAGAACTTCGAGCCAGTCGTCACCCTCGCCAATCCGCAACTGCCCGTCGATCCACGAGCATTGGATATCCACCTCCGCCGATGGCTCGGTGAACGGAAAGTGCGAGGCGCGAAAGCGGGTCTTGATGCCGTCGATCTCAAAGAACGCGGCAAAGAACTCTTCCAGCACCCATTTCAGGTTCGCCATCGAGATATCTTTATCAATCGCCAACCCTTCAACCTGATGGAACATCGGCGTGTGGGTCTGGTCGTAATCGGCGCGGTACACACCACCCGGACAGATGATGCGCAGCGGCGCGCCTTCGGCCTCCATCGTGCGGATTTGCACAGGCGACGTATGCGTGCGTAGCACATGCGGCGGGCGATTGTCGCCCTCCGCCCGCGCCATATAAAACGTGTCCATCTCGGCGCGCGCCGGATGGTGGCCGGGAATGTTCAGCGCGTCAAAGTTGTACCAGTCGGTATCAATCCGCGGCCCCTCGGCCACGGAGAACCCCATATCGGCAAAGATCGCCGTCAGCTCTTCGGTCACTTGCGACACCGGATGCAGCGTACCGGCAGGGCGCAGGCGTGCGGGCAGGCTCACGTCCAGCCACTCACTGCGCAGCCGCTCGTTCAACGCCGCATCGCCAAGGGCGGCTTTCTTTGCCGCCAACGCCGAGTTGATCTCGTCTTTCAGCGCGTTGAGCGCAGGGCCGACGGTCTGTCGCTCCTCGGGTGTCATCTTGCCCAACTCGCGCATTTTCAGCGCGACTTCACCCTTTTTGCCGACCGCCGTCAGACGGATATCTTCCAGAGACGCCTCGTCGGCGGCGTCCGCAATCTTGCTGAGGTACTTTTGCTTGAGATCATCCATGATAACGCGTCCTTTGGTGTTGGCAAACCTGCTACCAGAACCGCGCGTAAACGCAAGCCAAAGGGCCGCTTTACCCCTGCCCGCCTCTGCCAAAAGCAATCCGGAGCCACGCGCGTAGAGCGCCCCGCCTTAAACTTGTCTACCAATACCCTGCCACGCCCTCAACGCCCTCGCGGCATTGGCGACAAGAGATGCCTCAGGTCAAAGGCGGGACGCTTTAGATAGACGAAAAAAGCCGCCCCAATCAGGAGCGGCCTTTGGTATTGCGGGGGTCGTGGCGCGATCAGGCTGCCAGCGACGCCTGTGCCTGCTTCACGATCGCAGCAAATGCTTCGGGCTCGTTCACCGCCAGATCGGCGAGAACCTTGCGGTCCACTTCGATACCGGCAAGGGTCAGACCGTTGATGAAGCGGCTGTATGTCAGCGCTTCGTCATGCATACGAACAGCCGCGTTGATCCGCTGGATCCACAGCGCGCGGAAGCTGCGCTTGCGGTTTTTACGGTCGCGTGTTGCGTATTGGTTGGCCTTGTCTACGGCCTGACGCGCAACCTTAAAGCTGCTCTTGCGACGACCATAATAGCCTTTGGCTGCCTTGACGACCTTGCGGTGACGGGCGTGGGTGACTGTACCACCTTTTGTACGGGACATCTCGGTTTCTCCTTATCAGCGGTCGTAGGGCATAAAGCCCTTGATGATCTTTGCATCGGGGTCTGACAAAACTGTCGTCCCACGTGCGTCACGGATGAACTTCTTGCTCCGTTTGATCATGCCATGGCGTTTACCGGCCTGACCCCCGATGACCTTACCGGTCGCCGAGATCTTAAAGCGCTTTTTGGCGCTCGACTTCGTCTTCATCTTGGGCATTTCCGTCTCCTATCGTCTACGGTTTACGCGCGACTCGGCATGCCACTTATGGCCGGCCGCGCAGGAATGAAGCTGGCGTATAGAATGCGACGCCCCGCTTGGCAAGCGCGAATGCACGGCGCGCACCGGCAGCATTAGTTGACAACCGGTTATACCATCTGCTCAACTCCAACAAGTTGATGAAGGCCGAACGCTATTGGAACTTCACGCAATACAATCCAATCGCGTGGCACCTTGGGCCAAAATACACGCAATAGGAAACCATTATTATGGAAAACGAACTCATCTTCACGCCAGTCGCGGACAACAGCCTGCTGGAATTTGGCGAAACCCGCATCCCTCTGGGGGATGATAACTCCTCCGAACGCTTTGACATCACGTCCGTGTTCGAGAACGGCTGGTCATTCGGCCGGTCCACGATTGCATCTGCTGCAATCTCCACCAATGGTCGCTTCGAGCTTTTCGGGCCTGCGGGATACAACCAAGGCCGCATTGACGTTTTGAGCACCGATCTGGACACACGGGAATATCTGGGGCTAGACGACGACGCAGGCGTATATTTCGACACCAATGAACAGCGCGACAGCGTCGTGATCACATGGAACAAGGTCGCTTTTTACAACCAGCCGGATGGCCCCCGCCAGACCTTCCAGGCCGAGATCATCGACAGGGGTGACGATAATTCTGAAATCATCTTCCGCTGGGCTGATACAGAGGGAACCATGCGCTATTCGGCTGACCTGTACCCGTATTATGGCAGCGACGAGCTGAACAACCTTTTGAATCTCAACCAAAACAATGCACCGCTGGCGGATCTGGACACGCGCATCGGCAACACCGGCATCGCAGGTGTCGAGCAGTTCCTTTTCGCAGACGGGGATCCGTTTGGCGTAACTCTTGTCGGTACGGACGAGGCCGAAGTGCTGACCGGTGGCCCCCTCGGTGACCTGATCGACGGTAACGGTGGCAATGATACCATCATTGGCGGCGGCGGCCAGGATACGATTAACGGTGGCGAGGGCAACGACGTGATAACCACAACAGCATCTGGCAGTTACAGGTACAGCAGCGATCATACCGGTGCCTCAATCGACGGCGGCGCGGGCGATGATACGATCCGCTCCAGCGATCTGAATGATACAATCACGGGCGGCGACGGCGATGACCTGATCAATGGCGGACACGGGTCGAACGACCTGTCCGGCGGCGCGGGCGATGACATCATCCGCTTCGGGTACTCGGGCACGTCCACGGTCACCGGCGGCAACGGCGATGATTATATCGACGGCAGCTTTTTGGATGACCGATACTCGGACGTCTACAATTCTTACGGGAGAGACAGCAACAATATTGACGGTGGCGAAGGCAACGACACAATTCTTGGCACCCGCAACGCAGACATCATCAGCGGCCAATCCGGCAACGACAGTGTGCTGGCAGGGGGCGGCGACGACATCATATTTGGCGGTGACGGCGACGACATCCTGACCGCAGGGCGGGGTTCCGACACCATTGACGGCGGCGCGGGGGATGATTTCATCTTTGGTGCTCTGGGCAGTGACACCGCGACCGGCGGCGAAGGCGCTGACCGGTTTTTTGTCTCGGGACACGAACGCGACGACATGCACATCCTCGATTACAACCACGACGAGGGTGATTTCCTTGTCCTCGACGGTGATCTGATCGACCGTGACGCTGTGGAACTTCGCTACACCACAGCGCTCACAGTGAATGGCCTTCAGTCGCGCAACTATGAAATCGGTGTGCGCTCCGACACAGGCTTCCAGTCGATGTTCACCTTCGGTAACGAGGCAGAGATCGACCAGATCCTGCTGCGTCTGCCTGCCGAAGAAGGCGACGCCGTCGCGCCGATCCTGTTCGATCTGAACGACCTGATCATGTAACCAAGCTGCGGGGCGCAAGCCCCGCACACAGGCCTGAAAACTCAGGCCCGTCAAGAAGAAAGCCGCCCCATGGAAAACAATGACCAATAGGTCCCCGTAACCGACAACACGCTGCTGCCCTTCGGAGGTTTTCAGGCGTGAACATCGGAGGCTCTACATACACTCAATTCAGTGCCAATTCATTCGGCACTTACGTCTGTTTGCACTTGGTTCTGCTTCCCCCAACAACTCACTGACGCCCTTGGACCATCGGTTTGACCAAAGCATAGACCGGTCACCGGACGCAGATGCAGGCATCTATATTGACCTGAATGAGGAACGCGACAGCGTCATTGTCACGTGGAACAATCTGGGCCTTTCGCTCCTTTACGGCGATAATGCCGCTGGAAATTATCGCTTTCACGCCGAGCTTTGTCGGTGAAGGCGGTGGCGATATTGAAGTGATTTTGCGCTATGAGGAGGTTGGCCTTGCACAGGGCCAAAGAGCCTTTTGCAGCCAAATGGATGGCTCTTATCTCCTGACAGGTATCTTCAATGATTTTCGTTCAAGTGAACTCGATACAAGAATTGGGAACACCGGTAGCGCGGGTGTGACCCAATATAATGTAGCTGACGGCCAGATTGCGGGCGACACCATCGCAGGCACCGATGCAGACGATACATTGATGGGAACTCTGTTCGAGGATGTGATCGACGGCGGCGCAGTCAATCACATTATTGACGCATTAGGGGGCGATGACGTGGTGCGCGGCGGAGACGGCAATGACGAGATCCGGACTTACGGCGAATACATCCAGCGATGGGGCGATTACGGCAACAATCTGCTGGATGGGGGCGCGGGCGATGACACTGCGACGGGTGGCGAAGGGCGTGGTCGCTTTTTCACCTCAGGCCACCATGGCGACACCCTGTACATCACCGACTACAACCGTGATGAGGGCGTCTTTCTGGTCGTGGACGGCGATCTTTTCTCCGCTCGCAATTCGCGCTCCGCTATGAAGTTACCGTCACCGATACAGGCACCGACGCCTCCAACCTGCGCATCGGCATCATGGAGAAAAACGATTTCCGCACGCTCTTTACCTTCGGCAACGAGACCTATCTGGGCGAAGTCCTGCTGCGCCTGCCCTCGGATGCACAGCCAGTCGCGCCGATCCTTTTCGATTTCGGTGATCTGATGGCCTGACCCCCGTCGCGGCGCGGTGCCTTACGGCAGATAACGCGCCGCGACCCGTACCAGAACATCCGGGATTTCGGCCAAAGCATAGCCGCCCGGATGTGATTGAATGGCAAAAACAATCAACCCGCCCGCAATCAAAATCGTGATCGCAGACGCGCGCGGCGCGCGTTTATCGCTGAGCGCGGACAGGATGGACGGCACCGACAGCGCGGCGATAATCAGTCCGAGAACAAGAGACAGATCAGCGTCCATTGCGGCGCTCCTTCAGTTACGTTGCGCAAAGATTACTCTGGATCAGTTGCGGAAATCAAACGCTCATCACATGGGGCCACGCGCAGGATATTGGTGCTTCCGGGTACGTTAAAAGGCACCCCCGCCGTCACCACGACAAAATCCTTTTCCGTGGCAAAACCAACCTCCCGCGCGGCCCGCACCGCACTGACCACCGCCTTTTTAAACCGGTCCAATTCCCCCGTCATCACACAGGTACACCCCCAGCTAAGCGCAAGACGCCGCGCCGTCCGCCTGAGCGGCGTCAGCGCGATGATCGGCACCCGTGGCCGCTCCCGCGCGGTCAACAGCGCGGTCTTGCCCGATTGTGTGAAACAGCAGATCGCCTTCACATCCGTCGTCTCCGCAATCTCGCGGGCGGCGGCAACGATGGCATCGGCGACAGTGGCGCGCCCCGCGGTGCGGCTTGCCTCGATGATCTGGGTATAGGTCGGGTCGTTCTCCACCTCGATAGCAACACTATCCATCGTGGTGACAGCTTCCACCGGATAACTTCCCGCCGCCGATTCCGCCGACAGCATTACCGCATCCGCGCCTTCGTAAATCGCCGTCGCCACGTCGGAAACTTCGGCGCGCGTGGGCATCGGGCTTTCGATCATGCTTTCCAGCATCTGCGTCGCCACGATCACCGGCTTGCCCACCGCACGACACCGGCGCACCAGCCGTTTCTGGATCGGCGGCACCGCCTGCACCGGCAATTCCACCCCCAGATCACCGCGTGCCACCATGATGCCGTCGCTTACCTCAAGGATGTCATTGAACCGCTCCACCGCCGACGGTTTCTCGATCTTCGACAGGATCGCCGCGCGCCCTCCCGCCAGTTCACGCGCTTCGTTCACATCCTCGGGCCGTTGCACAAAACTCAGCCCAAGCCAGTCCACGCCCAGATCGCAAACAAATTCCAGATCGGCGCGGTCTTTCTCGCTGAGCGCTGCCAACGGCAAGACAACGTCCGGCACGTTAACCCCCTTGCGATTCGAGATCGCACCGCCCGTCACCACTTGGCAATCGGCAAAGTCCGCTCCGCAGCTTTTCACCTTCAGCCGTATCTTGCCATCGTTCACCAGCAGGCTCGCCCCTGCGTCAAGTGCCGCAAAAATCTCCGGATGCGGCAGACAAACACGCGTCACATCGCCCTCGGCGGGATCAAGGTCCAGCCGGAACATCGCCCCGCTCTCAAGCTCCTCCTCGCCATTGGCAAACACCCCCACGCGCAGCTTCGGCCCCTGCAAATCCGCCAGAATAGCAATGGCAGAGCCTGTTTTCTCCTCTACCTCGCGGATCATCCGGTGCTTTTCGCGAATTTCCTCATGGCTGCCATGGCTCATGTTAAGACGAAACACATCAGCGCCCGCCACATGCAGCTTTTCAATCATCTCGACCGTGTCAGAGGCCGGCCCAAGCGTTGCGACAATCTTGACGTTGCGACTACGTTTCATTCTGCGGATCCTTAGCATTCCATGTTAGCGGCAACATATCGGGAAACGAAACGGTGTGCCACCGTCCCTTCTCGCTTCTATCACCTCTGCGCATATCTTCTCACCAACAGATTGCAAGAAGATGACAACGTACCACGCTTGACCCCCACCGCCGCACAACCCATCTATTCAGCAACCGAAAGGAAATCCAATGACAGATCCGACACAGCAAGAAATCGAAATTCAGGCCGCCGCTTTTCGCCGGTTGCAAAAGCACCTGATGGAAGACCGCACCGATGTGCAAAACATCGACATGATGAACCTGACCGGCTTTTGCCGCAACTGTCTGGCCCGCTGGTATCAGGAAGCCGCCGCTGAACGTGGCAAAGAGATCGGCAAGATCGAGGCGCGCGAACTGTTCTACGGCATGACGATGGACGCATGGAAAGCCGACTATCAAACAGACGCCACAGACGCGCAGCAAAAGGCGTTTAAAGTCGCGTTCGACGAAAACGTCGGCAAGGAATAACCGCCGCCGCCCCCGAGCAGGTCACGTGTAAAGCAGCAGCCACTCAGCGCTCATGGCAGGGCGCGTCTCCCCCTTGATTTGCGCCCGCACGCCGTAGCGCACCATCAGATTGCCGCGCCCCCGCGGCGTCAGCTCAAGCAGGTCAAATCGCGCCCGTATCATCGCGCCGCTGCGCACGGGGCTGATAAATCGCACCGCGTCGAACCCGTAATTAAGAACAGCGCCCTGCCCCTCGATACCGGGCAGCACGCCCGAGGCCAGTCCCGAAATCACGGACAGGCTTAGCATCCCGTGCGCGATGGTGCCGCCAAACGGCGTGGCCATCGCGCGCGCAGGGTCCGTGTGGATGAACTGATGATCCCCCGACACCTGCGCGAACGCATCAATGCGCGCCTGATCCAACCGCTCCCAGCCGGAACAGGCAATCTCCTGCCCCACCGCCGCGGCCAATGCGGCACGGCTCAGGACTGACTTGCTCAAATCGCGGCCTTGCGCATCTCGTCGACATAGATTTCCCGCAGCCGCACCGCCACCTTGCCGGGCGCGCCATCGCCCAGCGCCACGCCGTCAATCTCGATCACGGGCATGACAAACCCGCTGGCCGAGGTGCTAAAGGCCTCATCCGCCGCCTGCGCCTCTTCGATGGAAAAGCTGCGCTCTTCCACTTCCATCTGCGCTTCGCGCGCCATCCGCAACACCGCCGCGCGGGTGATCCCGTGCAGGATCTCGTTGCCCAGATGCCGCGTGATGATTTTGTTGCCCTTCACGATATAGGCGTTGTTTGACGTGCCCTCGGTGACCAAGCCGTCCTCGACCATCCACGCATCGTCACACCCGGCTTTGCGCGCCATCATCTTGCCCATCGACGGATACAAAAGCTGCACCGTCTTTATGTCGCGCCGCATCCAGCGCTGGTCCTCGATGCTGATGATCTTTGCACCCCTTTTGGCCGCAGGGTTATCAGCCAGGCCCGGCTTGTTCTGGGTAAACAACACAATCGTCGGCGCGGTTGTCTCGGGGTCGGGAAAGATAAAATCGCGGTCCCCGTCCGACCCGCGCGTGATCTGGAGATACACAAGCCCCTCCTCGATCCCGTTGCGTTTGACCAGCTCGCGATGCACCTCAAGCAGGTCATCGCGGCTGATCGGCGTGGCCATGTCCAGTTCCGACAACGAGCGCGCTAACCGCACCGCATGACCGTCAAAATCAACCAGCTTGCCGTCCAGAACCGATGTCACCTCATAGACGCCATCCGCCATCAGAAACCCGCGATCAAAAATCGAGATCACCGCCTCGTTCTCAGGCAGGTACGCGCCATTCACATAAACTGTCCGCATGTCCGTTTCCTTTTCAATGGGCATCGCCCCGACTCCCAATGCCTCAGCCCCAAAGCGCCGTAACCGGTGGATGCACACCTTCGCTGTCAAATATCAATGGCTCTGACCGGTCTTGCGCCAACAACAACGGGCCGTCCAGATCAACGATCTTGACCCCCTGCGCTACCAAGGTGGCTGGGGCCATCGCCAGTGACGACCCCACCATACAGCCCACCATCACCTCGAAACCCTGCACCAGTGCTTCCTTGCGCAGCGCCAGCGCTTCGGTCAATCCGCCGGTCTTGTCGAGCTTGATATTAACCACATCGTATTTGCCCTTCAGCGCGGCAAGGCTGCTCCGGTCATGACAGCTTTCATCGGCACACACAGGCACCGGCCGCGCCATCCCCGACAACGCATCGTCCTCGCCCGCGGGCAAAGGTTGCTCGACCAGCGCCACACCCAGCCGCACCAGATGCGGTGCCAAATCGGCATAAACCGCCGCCGACCAGCCCTCGTTGGCGTCCACGATGATGGTACTGTCCGGCGCACCGGCGCGCACCGCTTCCAATCGCGCCATGTCGTCAGGCGTGCCCAGCTTGATCTTCAACAGCGGGCGAAACGCATGCTCCGCCGCCTGCGCGCGCATCTTCTCGGGCGTGTCCAGCGACAGTGTATAGGCCGTAATCACCGGCTTTGGCGCGAGCAACCCCGCCAACTCCCACACCCGTTTCCCCTGTGACTTCGCCTCCAGATCCCACAGCGCGCAGTCCACCGCATTGCGCGCCGCTCCTGCGGGCAACAGATCATACAGCGCCGCGCGGCTTAAATCCTGCGGCAGGTCCGCAATCTGCGCTGTCACACTCTCCGGCGTCTCGCCGTAGCGGGCATAGGGCACACATTCGCCCCACCCCGTCACACCGTTATGATGCACCCGCACCGTCAGCACCCTGGCCTCCGTCCGCGACCCGCGCGAGATCGTAAAAACCTGCGCCAACCGGAATGTGTCTGCCGTCACTTCAATCTTCATCAAAATCCTCTCGCCCCGCGCGACGTCCGAAACCGGGCACTGCGCCAAGGGGCTTCATTTGGCCAATAAACTCAAATCCCGCAGCCTGCAAACCCCGCACCATCAAAGGCTTTCGATGGCCCCGGCCAACTTATCCGCGCCGTGGCGGAAAGGGTCCACCGCCGGAAGACCCGTTTCCGCCTCCACCTTATCAAGATACGCGCGCGCGTCCGCTTCGGACATATGCTGTGTGTTGACCGAGACGCCAACAACCACGCACGCCGGGTTCGCCACCCGTGCCAGCGTCAAAGCCACATCGCGCACCGCTTCCAATGTTGGCGGCGTATAATCCGGCAGGCCGCGCATGTGCGTGCGCGTCGGCTCGTGACACAGGATCAACGCATCAGGTTGCCCGCCATGCACCAGCGCCAGCGTCACACCCGAATAACTGACGTGAAACAGGCTGCCCTGCCCTTCGATGATGTCCCAGTGGTCATCGTCATTGTCAGGCGTCAGATACTCGATCGAGCCCGCCATGAAATCCGCAACCACCGCATCCAGCGGCACACCTTCGCCGGTGATCAAAATACCGGTCTGACCGGTGGCGCGGAACGTGCTTTTCATGCCCCGTTTGCGCATGGCTTCATCCAGCGCCAGCGCCGTATACATCTTGCCCACCGAACAATCCGTACCGACCGCCAACACCCGCTTGCCGCTGCGCTTTTTGCCGTTGGCGATCGGATAATTCACCGTCGGGATGCGCACATCATGCAAGGTGCAGCCGTTGCTCTTGGCCGCAATCACCAGATCCGCTTCCTCGCGCAGCAGGTTATGCAGGCCCGAAGCCAGATCAAAGCCCATGTGCAATGCTTCAATCAGCACCTCTTTCCACGCGGACGAAATCATCCCACCACGATTGGCCACGCCAATCACCAGCGTCCTGGCGCCGGCCGCCTTGGCCTGCGCCAACGTCATGTCGGTCAGCCCGACAGTCGCCCCGCAGTTTTCCATCCGGAACTGGCCTACCGCATTTTCCGGGCGCCAGTCCTTGATCCCCTGCGCAACCTTCGCGGAAAGCTGGTCAGGCGCATCGCCCAGAAAAAGCAGGTAAGGTGTTTTGATCATAGTCCGAATCTCCGAAGGAACATAAGCTTTGCGCAGAATGCTCTAATTTTTCCGCAATTCAATTGCATATCTGCCGCCCCACCCGATTTCCGCGCACGATTCTCCACAATTCGGAAGCGCCACTGCACAATTCTTGCACACACCTCTGATGCTGCACCTGCAAATCACCCTTGCAGTAAGGCGCGTAATTTTATAATTCAACAGGGGAATTCAACGCAATTTTATGTCTCAAAAGGATCACACCCCATGAGCTTCCGCCTGCAACCCACGCCCCCCGCCCGTCCCAACCGTTGCCAGCTGTTCGGCCCCGGCTCGAACACCAAACTGTTCGCCAAGATGGCCGCGTCCGACGCGGACGTGATCAACCTTGATCTCGAAGATTCCGTCGCACCCAACGACAAGGACATGGCCCGCGCAAACGTAATCGAGGCCGTCAACACCGTGGATTGGGGCAAGAAAACCCTTTCCGTACGGATCAACAGCCTCGACACGCCCTACTGGTATCGCGACGTGGTGGACCTGCTCGAACAAACCTCCGGACGCCTTGACCAGATCATGATCCCCAAGGTCGGCTGCGCCGCTGATGTCTATGCTGTCGATGCGCTGGTATCCGCCATCGAGGCCGCAAAGGGCCGCGAAAAACGCATCGCCTTCGAAGTCATCATCGAAAGCGCCGCGGGCATCGCCCATGTCGAAGAAATCGCCGCATCCTCTCCCCGCCTCCAGGCGATGAGCCTTGGCGCGGCCGATTTCGCCGCCTCCATGGGGATGCAGACCACCGGCATCGGCGGGACGCAGGAAAACTATTACATGCTGCGTGAAGGCGCGAAATACTGGTCCGATCCATGGCACTGGGCGCAAACTGCCATCGTCGCGGCCTGCCGCACACACGGCGTCCTGCCGGTCGATGGCCCCTTCGGTGATTTCTCCGATGACGAAGGCTACCGTGCGCAGGCGCGCCGCTCTGCCACGCTGGGCATGGTCGGCAAATGGGCGATCCACCCCAAACAGATCGCATTGGCGAACGAAGTGTTCACACCATCCGACGAAGCCGTCGCCGAAGCCCGCGAAATCCTGGCGGCGATGGAACAGGCCAAGGCCAACGGCGAAGGTGCCACCGTTTTCAAAGGCCGCCTTGTCGACATCGCCAGCATCAAACAGGCAGAGGTCATCGTGCGCCAGTCCGAGATGATTAAAGGCTAAGCTACGCCCGCCAGACAATAACGGCCCGTCACTGGCGGGCCGTTTGCTTTTGCACCCACGGGGTAAATCAGGCCTCCGTCACCCGCGGAAACAAGTGCCGGTGCAGGCTCCACCGCGCCGGACAGGCTCACACGCTCTGCATACATCGACACAGCCACAAGCGTCCCGAGCATTCCCGCCAGCACATAATTGATCAAAGCCACAATGCGTCCCCTTTCGATCATGGTTTCGTCACATTTCCGCCCCACCCTGCAACGAGAACGGCTAAAGAACAATGAACGCCGTGCTTCATACATCCTGACCGCCGCGTTTCGACACCAATCAAGGTCTTGCCCCTCCCCTAGAATCAATGACAGACCCTCTCAACTGGCCCATCCTGCAACGCAAGGCATACTTCATGACCCCCGAAATCCTCACCAGCCTCGCGCTTTTCGCCTTCGTCAGCTCGGCCACGCCGGGGCCGAACAACCTGATGCTGATGGCCTCGGGTGCCAATTTCGGATTCTGGCGCACAATTCCGCATATGTTGGGCATCTCCGTGGGCTTCGCCGTGATGCTAGTGCTGGTGGGCAGCGGACTGGTGCAGATATTTGACCGCTTTCCGGTGATTTATACGGTGCTGAAGGTCGCCAGTGTCATGTACATGCTCTACCTCGCATGGAAGATCGCCAACGCCGCCCCCATCAGCAAAAGCGCCGAAGCGGGCCGCCCGCTCAATTTTCTACAGGCCGCAGCTTTTCAGTGGGTGAACCCAAAGGCATGGGCGATGGCGCTCACCGCGATCACGGTCTATGTGAGCGGTGCCAACTTCGCATGGCTAACGCTGGCCGCCACGCTTTTTGCCTGCGTAAACCTGCCCTCCGTCACTCTCTGGACCGTGGCCGGACAACAGCTTCAGCGCATCCTGACCAATCCGCGCCGCCTGCGCGCCTACAACTGGACAATGGCCGCCCTGCTTGTCGCATCACTCTACCCTGTGCTGGGTCTCTAAGCCGCGTTGCAAATGCCACCGAACAGCGCCATATACAGGGTCGGATCACCAGTCGGAGCGCGCAATGACACAGTATATGGATTTCGAAAAACCCCTTGCGGAAATCGAAGGCAAGGCCGAAGAATTGCGCGCCATGGCGCGACGTGATCCTGAAACAAATGTCAGCGACGAAGCCGAAGCGCTGGACCTAAAAGCCGCCAAGATGCTGGACGAGCTATATAAATCGCTCACCCCATGGCGCAAATGTCAGGTCGCGCGCCACCCCGAGCGGCCCCATTGCAGCGATTATATCAAAGCGCTTTTTACCGAATACACCCCCCTCGCAGGGGATCGTAACTTTGCCGAGGACGAGGCGGTTATGGGCGGGCTTGCCCGCTTCAATGATCGCGCGGTCGTTGTGATCGGCCACGAAAAAGGCAACGACACCAAATCCCGGATCGAACGTAATTTCGGCATGGCCCGCCCCGAAGGGTATCGCAAGGCGGTCCGGCTGATGGATCTCGCCGACCGCTTCGGCCTGCCGGTCATCACGCTGGTCGATACGCCCGGCGCCTACCCCGGAAAAGGCGCCGAAGAGCGTGGCCAATCCGAAGCAATCGCCCGCTCAACCCAGAAGTGCCTGCAAATCGGCGTGCCACTGGTGAGCGTTGTGATCGGCGAAGGCGGCTCCGGCGGGGCGGTGGCCTTTGCCACGGCAAACCGCGTGGCCATGCTCGAACACTCGGTCTATTCCGTGATCAGCCCCGAAGGCTGCGCCTCGATCCTGTGGAAAGACCCCGAGAAAATGCGCGAGGCCGCGGAAGCGCTGCGCCTGACCGCGCAAGACCTCAAACAACTCGGCGTCAACGATCAAATCATCCCCGAACCGAATGGCGGCGCGCATCGCAATCCCGAGGCCGCGATTGACGCTGTGCGCCTCGCGATCGCCGATATGCTGAAATCGCTAGACGGAAAAGACGCCAAAGCGCTCATCAAAGACCGGCGGGACAAATATCTCGACATGGGCAACAAGGGCCTCGCAGCCTGAGCTGGCCACACCCATCTCCCGCGCGGCCGACGAACCGCACACGGATAGTCTGCGCGCCACCGCCCGCTTCATTTGGCCAATAAACTCAAGCCCGCCCCCTCCAACTGCCCGACGGGCATGGAGCATCCCTACGACGGCAGGGATGTCATCTTCACGGATGCTGTGAATGGTCATTTCGATCTTCGCTCAGGCTTCGTATGCAAGCTGCCGGACATCACAAAAACCGCCCGAACGGCGGCACGATCATTTGGAAAATCGCAAATCGTCCGCGCTTTATCTCGGACCGACATAATTGGGCGGGTATGTACGCATGGTGTACAGGATATGCGGACATCATCCGCGCCAAGCCCGCAGCGTCAGCTTGCCAACATCCGCAGTCCCTGCGTCACGTCCGAGCGCACCGCCAGCCGCAATCCCGGCTCGTCCCCCGCCCTTAGCGCCGCAATGATCAGCCGGTGAAACTGCGGCGGCTCGGTCCGGCGCAACCGGCCGTAAAGCGCGCGCATCGTTGGCCCCATCTGCAACCAGACCGTCTCGGCCATGGCCAGCATCGCAGGAGCCTGTGCGCGCAGATACAGCGTGCGGTGGAATTCCAGATTGGTGCGGATGTAGCTTACAGCATCACGGTGCGCGACAGCTTCGCCAACCTTCGCGTTGATGTTCTGCAACCGCTCGATCAACGCCAGATGTGCCCGCGGCAGCGCGCGACTGGCCAGCTCGACCTCGATCAACGCACGCAACGCCGCTAGTTCCTCGATCCGTTCGCTGCTCAGTTCCGGTGTGGAAATCCGCCCCGAATTCGACGTCGTCAAAGCCCCTTCCGCCGTCAACCTGCGTACGGCCTCGCGCGCGGGCGTCATCGACACCTCGAACTCCTTGCCAATGCCGCGCAACGTCAGCGCCTGACCGGGCGGAAGCATGCCGTGCATGATACGCGTCCGCAGTTGGCGGTATACACGATCATGGGCCAGCGGAGCGGGGTCAACAGGGCGGGGCGTCAGGTTCATGCCTGCTTGTGATCACAAAACACCTATGGGTCAAGTGGCCCTTTGTAATACCCTCAAGGAACCCCTTGCGCCCGATAGAGAAATACACAAATGAACGCCTGAACTCTCCTCATCATTACCAGCTTCTTCGAGATCGTCTGGGCCGGCGCGATAAAGACCTCCAACGGATTTATCAATCCCGGACCGAGTATCGTTACCGGTGTCGCCATGCTCATCAGCTTCTGATGCGTGGGCATCGGTGCCATTGGTGCGACTTTGCTGGGCATCATGATGTTTGGCGAGGCCGCGACGCCCATGCGCCTGACGGGCATCACATTTGTCGGCGAAGGTATACTGCTGCTCAAGCTGGCCTAGAACTTGTAGCGGTGTAGCCCGCTGCCATGCGCCCGCAGCCAGCCGCGCGGGGCGGCGTAATCGCCGTAGATACGTTCCACCTGCGCCCAGAAAGCGGCAGAGTGGTTCATCTCTGCCAGATGCGCCACCTCATGTGCGGCAACATAATCCAGCACCTCGGGCGGCGCGAGAATCAGCCGCCACGAAAACATCAGCCCGCCGTCCGAGGTACACGACCCCCAGCGCGACCGCGTATCGCGCAAGGAAAGCCGCGCATAAGGGCGGCCCAATGTAGCGGCATAATCATCACACGCACCCGCCAGCCTGTCGCGCGCGATTTCCTTGAGATGCGCCAACAGCCGCTTGCCCGCGCGCTCTTCCGGTCCCGGAACAAGGATCGCTTCCGGCGTGATTTCCACCCGTCGTCCGGCCCCCTGACGCACCTCGATCAATCTCCCGCCTAACGCAATGCGCGCGCCGTGGCGCACCACCACATCGTCTTCGCGCGCGTCCAGATGCTTGCGAATCCAGTCTTCTTTGGAGCGTGCAAACGCCAACGCCTCGCGTTCTGCCAGCCGTTTGGGCAGCGTCAACGTCACCCGCCCGTCCAGCTGCGAGATACGCAGCGAGACCCGCTTGGCTTGTGCCGAGCGCCTCAGGATCAGGGAAATCGGCGGATCTCCGGGCAGATAAGTGTCGGACATGCGGGGCTCTTGACGGATGGGAAAGGCTTTAGGCTTTGACAGCCCCTCCAGCATATGGCAATTGCCCTGAATCATCTAGACACAACACCAATTACCAAAGGGGAAATCCATGCCCAACGAAGAATGGGGAACCAAACGCCTGTGCCCCACCACGGGCAAGCGTTTCTACGATCTGAACAAAAGCCCGATCATCAGCCCCTACACGGGCGAAACGGTCGCGGTGGACAATTCCAAGTCCCGCATGATCGCCGCCGACGCCGAAGATGCCGCCACCGCCAAAGCCAAGGCAACGAAGGGCTCCGAAGAAGGGGATCTGGTCGATGACGATGATGTCGATGTGGATCTGGACGACGATTTGCTGGACGATGACGAAGACGATGAAGATACAGTTCCGCTCGAAGAAATCGCGGACGTGGCATCCGAAGACGACGACAGTTGAAATTGGTCGGCGGGGTGGTGCGTTTTTCGCTTGATCCTGCCGGTTCTTCAGCCTAGTACACGGCGCATCGGCCTGTTGGTCGATCCATTTGAGCCAAGGCTCAAGATGGGGCATTAGCTCAGCTGGGAGAGCGCCTGCATGGCATGCAGGAGGTCAGCGGTTCGATCCCGCTATGCTCCACCAAACCCTCCTTGGAGGTGAAATCTCCTCGTATCACATTGAAAGAAAAGGTGGTTTTGGCGGTTCGAAGTCCGTTTTCTATTGAGTAGGATGCTTTTTCTGAAAATAGCATTTTCAGAAGTGCTTTCCTTTGCTCTGGATTTGATTTTTCCCATACTTTAGAAGGGCTTGATATGATTTTTGCAACTGGTTCGAACAGATCATCGAATGAATGGCTCGGAGTTGGGGCCCTGTTCATTTTTTTGGATTAATTCCTCTTCCTCAAGGGAGAGTTCTGTAAGCTTTTTCTCGTAGGCATCGACAAGCCGAGCGTCACTTGCATTTATGATCCTTTCCACCACCGCGTCCTTTGACTTATTTAGCCGCTCAACCTGAGCCTTAACCGCCCGTTCGTTTTGGGAAACCTCCTCTTGGCGCATTTCCCAAATGTCTTTAAGCATTTCCCTGGCAACACCAAACACCTTTGGATCTGGTTCCAATTGTTGCAATAGTTCAGAAAACGCTGTTTCAACGGCACCTTTTGGGATCGATTTCTTGTGCGCGTCACAGGAGCGATTGTGACAAAGATAATAGCCATAGTACTTGCTACGATCCTTAGAGTTCGCTGCAGTTAGGGTCAGGACCCATTAATTGATTGAGGTTGTCGCGTTGTCATGATTCACGATCCCCAGTTTCGGGGGATAACAT
>CANMZB010000005.1 GCA_947502265.1 uncultured Sulfitobacter sp. | reverse complement strand
GGGATCTCCGTTCAGCTTCGCAACCGAATTGAATCACAACCTACTGAGCTTACTCAACTAGTTTTAAATCAGGCTCTTAGAGATACTGAACCGCCCGGATGATCGATAGGTTTGGCGGGATCGACATCAGCATATGCATGTGGTCACGGCTGATCGGCCCCACATGCACAACACTTGGTAAATATACCTCGTCAACAAATGGTATTTGCAGTCCCAAATCGTATGGCTGACACGCTTGTAGAAATCCATAATACAACATGTAGATTTCCACACAGAAGAGAGCCGGATAAACGGATAAGTTTCAGTGAGATTAGAGGCATCTATGCTTCCGCCGAGCGTGATGGGGCAATGGGGCACGCCGCTTGCAACCTCAAAAACGAGCAGCATAATCAATCGCCCAAACAGGCCAGAGCCTCCGATGCTCAACCCGCTCCGACAACCAACATTAAGTGATGACGAATCCATCTGTAGAATCTGGACATCAGAGCCGGAAGGTTTCGTCCTCAACCGGATCCATCAGATGTCTGGGCTAAAAACATAGGCACCCACCGCGTGGAATGCCCGCACCTTGAAGGCGGGGGCATTTGTTTAAAGTTTCCGGGGTGGTTCGAATTCAGACAAAGATAAAGTCGTCACCTGTCGTAATCTCGACGTCGGAAATTGTACCTTCGAACATAGCCTTGAAGTCGCTTGAACCACTTTCACTGTTGCGTCCGAATGCACCGATTTGGAGATCTTCGACATTGTTCTCCCAAGACATAAAGAATGTGTCATCCATGCCGACCACGTTATCATCAAGATATACACCAACGCCGTCTTGGGCGAAGAGGATTTCAAGATCATAGTCGCGGTCCGCCTCGATGTTGTGCACCTCGAACATCTTGCGGGCGTCACCGTCTTCGAAAACCACCTTCAAAGTGCTGTCTTTGAGAAATGCCGTCAGGTGATTGCCGCCGCCGTCATAGTCCTTTGCATCCTTGGCAATCAATCCTAACGTTCCCCCGAGACGCGCCGCGTTAAAGGTGAACGTGATTGCTGCGTTGTCCACTTCGAATTCCGCATCATGCCCCATCGCAAAGATGGACGATTTGGTGCCTTCAGCCTGAAGCGGGTTTTCGAGCTTTAGAAGCGTCGTCCTGGAATCGTCGGGAGTCGGGACGACCGGCGTCGGATCCACAGGCGCAGGATCGGTTGGCTCCGGAACGACAGGCGCGGGGTCTGTTGGTGTAGGATTGGTTGGTTCCGGATCGACGGGTGTCGGGGCCACCGGTGCGGGGTCTACTGGCGTTGGATCGACGGGTGCGGGCTCGACGGGTGCGGGGTCTACTGGCGCGGGCTCGACGGGCGCGGGATCAACCGGATCGGGCGCGTCGAGTTGATTGCCGGAGGCTCCGATCACCCGAAGGTCCGTTACCGCGAAGTCGCCAAGGCCATCTGGTAGTGCCCCAAGGTTTTGCGCACCTGCGGGCAGCTGGGTCGCACTGTTGATGAAGTCAAGCTCCACAGACACCGGGATAACGCCAACGGATCCTGTTACGCGATCGCCGACAGCAATATCGACGGCGACATAAAACTTACCATCCTCAACGTAATACCCTGTGTTGGCCGCATTTTCGGACCACCATGTTTTCTGTGACGCGCCTGAATGGCGCCCTTTTACGGACCCGAAGGAGAGCTCCTGCGTTCCAAGGGAATCGACCTTGTCCACAACGACCGTAAAGTGATCGTAGTATTCGGTCAGGACCAGATCGGACTTGCCGGTATTGATGCTTGCGTCCAGCACCCCGACATTAATCTTGCTTTGCCACTCGGCGCTGTTGTCGTTGACCAGGTATTGATCGGCATTGGCCGCGCCATCCACGTTGAGGGTCTGCTCCTCGCTGACGCCGGCAAACGTGTTTCCGAGAATGACATGTATATTGTCGGTGCCGGTATCGTGGTTGTTTTCGTAGATGCCGATATCAAAGTTCTCGAAATGGTTGTTCACCAGCTTCAGCTCGTGAAATTCGCGCGACATAATTCCTGTCGTATTCGCGCCCGCAGCCGATTTTTGATGTTGCGAGGTCAGACCTCCCTCAAGCCCGACAAAGAGGCTGTCTTTGACCACATAGTCGTGCTGATAAAAACCGATGAAGCCCTGAGCGACCTCCCATGCCGTGAAATCTTCGATTACGGTGGGGACATCGGTGGGTGAGGGGCGTTTATCAGCGCTTGTGTTGAAGCCTACATGGGAAACAATCGTTTCGTTCCCTTCGAAAATCCTGATCGGGATCTCGGAAGGGCGCACATCGTCTTGACCGAACAGAGGATCAAACCCGTAAAGTTTGGTGAAATGCTCCACACTTGGATTGATATGGGACGGACCATCGGTTCCCATCGGCCAAAAGGAAAAGCCGGCCGCATTGGAGCTGACGGCGATGTTGTCCGTATTTTCGATCAGGCGTGACTTGTAACCGTATCCGATACCCTGCGCGAAAGTGTCGTTCTCTAGCTGGGCCTTGGCGGCGGGGTGTGTCAGTGAGGTGCTGTGTTCGGAGTTGAGGGTCTGGTAGTCGCCTGTCGTCTGCATGGTAATGTTGTCGGCCCACTTGCCTGTTTCATTGCCAGATTCTGAGATGATGGCACCACCGTTAACGCCAAATACCGCATTGGAAATGACATCAAGATTCGAGTCGTGATGTACGATACCCCAGCCGGGGCTTCCCCAGACTGCGTTGCCTTCAGCCAGTGCAGGATCGTCAAACGCGTCCAGACCTGTACGGTGAAAATGCAGGGAGTAGCGGCCGGCGACATTGCTGACTTCGTCCAGATTTTCACTTTTGTCTGTACGGCCAAGTTCGAAAAATTCAGCATTCTGTACCGATACGTCATCATTGTGCATGAACATCACATGACCGCGTTCATCTACAGGGACGGTTTTGCCGTCGCCGAGGTACTGATCACCATCGGTTTCGGTGCCGATAAAGACGTTGCGTGTATAGTTGGCGACAGGGACCCGAAAATCTGCGCCGACCGAATTATCGGGCGTGTTGTGATCGTGCTGTAACTGTTGGTCGAGGACAACCTTGACCGTTCCGTCGTTTTGGTTCGCGATGGATTTGATGGTGACGATTTCATCTTCGAACGCATTTTCGCCCAAAAGACGTGTACCCGCGACAACAAGCTTGTCGCCGGGTTGCCAGCCGTTAACTGCTTCGTCAAAAATCAGGAAATCATCGCCGGCCTGCGGATCAACAGAGGCTTTCAGGTGATCCGTCTTGTCCTGTCCGGCGATCCGGACCTGACCATGGGTGACGACCCCTTTGCTCAGCTCAAGAGAGTCCTCGGCATGGTTGATGGGGCCGTTGTCGCGGTGAACGATTATTTCGGCGCTGACACCGGTCTGGACCGGGTTTTCTTCTGTCCCGATGGACAGGGCAGAGCTGCTATTGGACATGAGCGTATCGACAACCAATCGGGTATCGACATCTACCGCAAAATGCAGCCCGCCATCGACAGCGACACGGTCCAGCCGAGCATCGCTGACGCCATCATAAACGACCGACACGCCTCCGGGAATATAGACGTCGTCACCATCTGCCGGAATGCGCCCGTTTGCCCAGGTTCCGGCGTCAAACCAGGAACCGCCGTTAAGCGCGACCGCGACACCGGCATCACGCGCGTCGGGGAAAAGCGCGAGCAACGCCTTGTGTTCAACCATCTTGTCCGAATCTTCGGGGTGAACCATGATGTCTGAATGGTGGTATGTTTGACCGGATATCGCCTGGGCAAGGGTGACCGAGCCACTCCCGACGAGATCTTGAGTTTGCATTTCTGTACCGGAATGGTGCATTATATCTCCACGAAGCAGATTGAGCTGCTTCTTTTTATGTTTGCTTTTTTGGGGTGGGAATCTGACGCGTTGGACGCGCGGTCCAACGGGATCAAATTCGAATTCTCAGGCTTGGTTCAACCCTGGGGGGATCGCTTTTGGCAACAGGCGGGACAAAATTGCTATGTTCTTGTCGAGCAAGAATATAGTCAAAGTTCATCTGTTTTCCTCCTGTATGTTTAATGGCTGCTGTTTAATGAATAGTGCTTTACCAAAGGTAAATGCCACTCATCGTACTGCCTGAGCGCCTGATCTGACTTTTGCCGTCAGCTTACAACGCAGATGTTTCAGGGAGGGTGAAGTGAGCGGGAGTTCGCAAAACTTTGCACCTGATGGGCAGTTTGTTGCGTGGAGCCAAAAATCGTTGCTTTACTTTTTTGGGTGGAGGGGCAACCACAGGTTGCGTAAGTCTTTTCAAGACCTTGCAGGGCAAGTGGCCCAGCTTCCGGTGATTGGTATAGTGGTGACCCCAATCAGAACAAGAATGTTCAACTGATGACCTCAAGGCCATAGACCGCCGTACGCTTGTCCACTACGCTGTACCCTAACGCCTTCATCCGGATGCCAATTTGCATCTGTTACGAAGTTATTTTGACGATATATTTTTTGGTTTGGGGCGATTTAATGACTAGGACTCCTCCTTTGCAGGATTTCCTGCTTGCTCTCGTGCTAACGGCGACCGGTGCCGGAATCGCGTGGATACTGGCAGCGGGCCTCCCGTTTATCGGGATTGATGATGCTGCGATTACGCGGTCCTACGCCGAGAACATCGCGAACGGTGTCGGCTATGTATATAATTTAGGTGGGGAGCGGGTCGAAGGGGCGACCGCCATTTTGTGGGTTGGCATCCTGTCGGTTCTCTACAGCGTTACGGCAACCCCCGAGGTTAGCATCATCGCAGTGTGTGCTGTATTTGCCGCCGTTGCCGTTTTCCTTGTGCTGCGACTTACGCGGATGATATGCGCACAGCTCGAATTCGAGAGCCGCCCGGCAATCATGATACTCGCGGTCTTCCTTCTCGCGAGTCCCGGCTATTTCATGTGGTCGGTGTGGACCATGATGGAAGTCTCTTTGTGGTCGATGCTTTTGATCTGGATGGTGTTGCTGCTGGCACAGATGACAGAAGCGACTGAGCGGCCCCCCTCTGCTATTGGTATATGTCTGGTGGCGCTGTTGCTGCCTCTTGCGCGGCCCGAGGGGATTATGATTGCCATTGGCCTGATCGCTCTGGCGGGCTTGCTCGCGCCACACAGCTGGCGCGTCACGGTCGCGGCTGGTGCCTGCGCCATCGGGTCTTTCGTCGCCGTAACCGCATTTCGGCTATCTTACTTCGGACAACCGTTTCCCAATACGTTTTATGCAAAAGTGTCCTCCGACCGATTGCAGGATATAAAAGACGGCGCGAAATATCTTGTTGATTTCCTGCTTGGCAGCCCCTTTGCCGAGGTCTTTGTGGCCCTTTGGCTCGGGGCGGCTGTTTGGGCGCTTTTGGGGCTGTTTCGCGCGACGCCGGGAGCGCGGGCCATCTTGCTGATGGCGGCTGCGGCACTTGGCACGCTCTGTGTCTATGCTGCTTTGGGCGGCGATCATTTCGCCCTGTGGCGGTTTTATCAGCCGGTTTTGCCGCTGCTACTGGTCATTCTTTCCATCACTGGCGCACTGGTCGCACATGCCGTCAAGGGCATCAAACACACGAGACGCGCCCGCGCTGACCACTTTGCGATTTTGACGGTGATGGTCAGCGTGGTATTTATCGGATGGATGCATTATTATCAAACCCGGTTTGACGTGCGCAAGGAATTCAGGCTTGTCGAACGGGGGGTGGATTTTGGCACCTTTTTAAACGGAATTACTCCCCGACCTTCGATCGGCGTCGGGCCTGCGGGTGGGATCGCGCTGGCATATGATGGCCAAATACTTGATCTTCTCGGGCTGAACTGGACCGAAATGGCACATGCAAATCCTGTCAAGGTCGGGATGCGCAATCATGCCAGCTTCGACGCAGCGACATTCTGGAAACACGCGCCAGACGTTGTTTCGGCGTTCAATCGTGCGTGTAATCCGGGCGAGCCATTGCGTTTTTGGGAGACTGATGATGCCGGTTTTGGGGGGCTGTTTTCAGATCCGGAGTTTCGGCAGTCTTATGTGCCGATCAGTTTCCAAAACGGAACTGACTGCTGGCCGGGGTTCGCAAAACCGGCCTGGATCATGAAACTGACTGACCCGATCGGCGTCGATGTTTTCGACTGGACCGATGTCACGGTTCTGCGTTGAGCGGTCCCGGACCACGCCCGAGAACGGGTGCGATTGCTTCGACGCCACGGGTGCTGCGCATGGTTTACGTTGCCTGTTTCACGTCACTATGTTGACTGATTTATTTTTCCGGTGTCGTATAAACGCTTGAGTTTGGCATTATGCTGAACCCGGTCTCGATATTTTCGACGCGGCCCGGTCTGTGCTTTGAATTTTATTTATGTCTCCGATTACTGGTGGTTTGATATGAACGAGTTGCGAACATCCGACGTTGTGTCGGGCAGGAAGCCTGCCCACTTTGGCCGCGCGCGACAGCAGAACATAGACATATGGGATGTTTGGACGGCCTTGTTGCGCAGGGCTTTCTTGATCGGGGTCGTTGCTGTGCTGTTCTTGGGTGCAGCGCTTTATGTGCTGTCACGGGTTACGCCAACTTATTCGGCTTTTGCACAGGTGTTGTTGGGCGAGCAGGGGCTAAGCGACCAAAATTCGTTTGATCTCGTCGAGGCGCAAGCGCTGAGCAATTCCGTGATTGAAGGCGAAATTGCGATCATGCGCTCCAACGAAGTACTGGCGCGGGTCGTGAAACGTCTCAGACTTGAGACAGATCCGGAATTCAATCCGCTTTTGCGCGAAGCCCGCCCACCCAATCCTGTGATCGAATTCGCCAGGAGCATCAAAAATTCGTTGGTGCCGGCGCGCGAAACTGCGCTGCCGCCCGGATCGGGCGGGACGCTGAGCACGGAGGTGCTGGAGGCGTCTTCGGCGAACGAACGGTCGATGGGGGAGATCGGAAGCGTCGTCAACAACGTCAGAAACGGGCTGTTTATCCGTCAGCAGGGAAACAGCTTTATTTTGTCTGTGCAGATGACCTCGGAAAATCCGAAATCGGCAGCGGCGATATCAAACGTGCTCATGGATGAATACATTACCTTTCTCGTTGATAAACGGTTTCAGGCAGCCCGTCGTTTTACCGGATGGCTTGAGGGGCGGGTCGAGGAGTTGGCCATCAAACTGGAGGTTTCCGAACGCGAGGCGCTGGCTTTCCGCGCGACAATGGAAGCCGATGCCGACAGCAGCGCGCGGCTGGAACAGCAGATGCGTGAATTCACGACAAAGCTGGTAAATGCCCGTGCCGAACTGGCCGAAGCAGAGGCGCGTGCCGATCGCGCACAAGAGATCAACGAAACCGAGGGGGCGTTGGCAACTGCAAACGTGCTGGCAAATGACACCATTCTTGAATTCCGCAAGGATTTATCAACGCTGCGTCAGGAAGAGGCGACCACCATACGCAATTTCGCGGTGGGGTCCGGGCAGGTGGAATCAGTCCAGCGGGCAATCGAAAAAGTAGAAGCTGCGATTGCGGACGAGGTCGAAAACCTTCTGTTTCAACTCAAAAGCCGCGTCGAGATCCTGTCGATCAACGTTACGGCCCTTGAGCGGAGCTTGCGTAGTTTCGAGGGGATCAACCTTGCGCGCTCGAACGAGCAGATCCGGTTGAACCAGTTGCAGCGCATCGCGGATGCCAACCGGATCGTCTATGAGGAATTTTTGGGCCGGTACAAAGAAACAAACGAGATCCAGAATTTGCAAAGCTCGGACGCCAGAGTGTTGTCTTATGCCTCCCCGCCGGGGGGGCCATCTTATCCGCGCAAGCGCGTTGCGGCAGTGTTGGCCCTGATCGGCGGTCTGCTGATCGGTTCGGCGTTGGCGCTCGTACTGGAAATGCGCTCCAAGCGTTTCAACAGCACGCGGCAGGTCTCCCAGGAAATCGGAATGTCCGTTTTCGGATCGCTCCAACGCCTTGGGCGGGGCGCAAATGCCGCAGGATACCTCAAGGCGCTTTGCGCCAATCCTGACTCTGGCGCAGGAAGGTCGGCGATGGCGCTCGCCAATAATGTCAGCCTGCACAGCGGTGCCTCATTCCGCTCGGTTTTCGTGACGTCGCATGATGCACAGGCGGACAAGACACTGACTTGTGTTGCATTGGCATGGGCCGCCGTGCGCAGCGGCAAGACATGTATCCTGCTTGACGGAGACATCCGGACGGCCCGACTTACGAACGAGCTGAAGGCGACACAAGACGCGCATTTCCTGCCCGCAGTTTATGGTGAGCTATCATTGGACGCAGCAATCAGCCTGATACCGGAAGGCGGATTTGACTTCATCGGTACGCAACAAATAGGCGCGGACCCTTCTGTCATCTACAATACAAAAAATACCCAGTCGATCATCACCGCGCTGGCAAAACACTATGACGTTGTAATCATTGACGCCCCTTCCATGGAAACCATGGCAGATTCTTCGATGATGTCCGGTACCTTGGATCTGGGTATCTTTACCATTCCCGCCGGCAAAGTTGGAATGCGCAACATCGAGCGCAGCCTAGCGATTTTTGAGGAGATGGATCTGCATGACGCAGGTATTGTGCTGACGGGAACGAAATAGGACTGACGCTCAATCCGCCGGAAAGCTTTTCCAAGGTAGGTGCTCGCGTCCGAGCATCCCAGCAAGATCGCGCATCTCCTGAGCAAGCTCGTGTGAAAGACGTGTGCGGGTCTCGTCCGACAGGGGAGGGGCCTCGATCCGCAGATCACGTTTGTTGAGGTTCATTAATCCTCGAATTGGCCCAAACCCCTTTACCGCCTCAAGGCCTGCACCAAACCCCGCCCGACGCAGCATCTTGCCACCTTTTTGCAGAGTCAGTTGCAGGCGGTCATTGCGGAACGCAACACTCTCGTTTGAGCGGGTGCGTGTCAGGTCGATCTTGCCTTCGAGATTGACACCTAGAAATTCGTAAACCTGACGGATGGCGGCTTCTGAATCCAGCACAATTTCTTCTAAAACAAGCGGAAGTATCTGCGAACGGGGGAAGGCCGCATACCAAGTCGCAAGGTGTTTTGCGTAGCGACTTTGCTCCAGATAGCAGGGGTTGTTACGCAGGCCATCCTCGAAATATTCGCTGGATGTAAAATGCCACTTGCGCAATTCATGCAGGTGGTTGGAAAATGCCCGCTCTACCGGATCGCGGAAAATGACAATGATCTTCAGGTCCGGGTTGTAGGTTTTCATGCGGGTTGGCGCAGCCGGATGGTAGAAATAGGATGGCGATGTCTCGCCGCGCACCGCAACATCGTGGCCGGGTGCGAAATGGTTTTCATACCATTCATAGCCTCTATCGTAGAACGCGCTGAAAAAGTCGATTTCCTTGGGGTCGGATGTGAACACGTCATCATGTGCGCTCAGCACCTCGTGAAGCCATGATGTCGCGCATTTCTGGACTCCGATTCCGACAAATGTCGGTCTGGCGGTGAAAACCTTGCTGTTGCTCATGACCCCTCGCAGATACGTTTATAGTAGGTAAAGGTCAGCGGGTTGTCGATGAACCGGATGATGGCCGCTTCAGGCACCGTATACTCCAGCATCTCCACATGTTTTTCATAGCACCGCGCGAATATCGGGTCTTCGGTGATTTCCAGGTCCGACAGGAACCACGGATCTGTTGCATCGCGCCCCTCGGCTGGTCCTAAAATGATGTAATCGGGCTGCGAGGCGAGCACGATTTTCCCGTCCCCCTTGGAGTGTCCCGACAGTGTTTGCCGTGTTGTCCGGATCGGGACGTTATCGCGTTTTGCAATGCCACGATGGTTCAGGCCCAACATGTCGATATACCGGCGATCCGGAGCCGAGAAAGGGGTGGAACCGGCGGTGTTAAGCGCGATCACGGCATCGTCGGGCCAGTTTGCGTCGATGTGACGCCCCACAATCAACCCGATATAAGCCGCCGGATTCATTTTGAAGGGCGAACTGAGCAGAGGGCCGACAAGAAACGCCCCCAGCGCGACGCAAATGGCAACTGGCCGGAGGCGGCCCTGAATCTGGCTGAACCCTGCAACCAGAAGCAAGCAACCGGGCCCAAGCAGACCAACCAAAACACGCGCGGCTGGCATATGATCCCCCCCGGACCAGATAACATAGGCACCGTGACCAACGATGCAAAGCGTCAGAAAGGACGCTTGACGGGCAAGACCGCTTTGTCGACGCCCCAACAGCAGGATGAAAATCAAACTAGCGAGCCCAAGCGATACCGCTGGCAGGTAGTATATCCCTGCCTTCAGCATATATTTGACGACCCCGCCCAGCCGGGTCGCCAGATCGACGCCCATTTTGGCGTAATATGTGTTCGGCATCACATCGCCATAGTAATAGCTCCGCCAAACCATATGCAGCGTTAGAATAATCACCGGAATGGCCCCGATAATGACGCATTGCAGCACCCGTCGCCCGATCCGTGCGCGCCCGAAGAACAGCACACCAATGCCCGCCATTGCGTTCATGATGACGGCATCGGGACGCGTCAGATAGGCAAGTCCAAAAAGCACGCCGGCAATGACACAGCGGTGTATTTTGTGTGGATCGCGTTGTGAAAAGCAGGGCAATAATACTGCGACGGCCCATGCCAGAAGCCCCGCGACCAGAATCGTTTCCAGCCCGCCAAGTATCCACACAGGCACGCTGGCCGAGGTGGCTATTCCGGCGACACCCAGCATACGCACCGGAAACTGTGCCGCACCCGGCGCAATCCGGTGCGCGCCGTACACCACCGCACCGAGCAAAAGCAAAGCACCAAGGCCGTTCACAAGTCGGGTCGCCAGTACCGGATCCACGCCGCCACGGATCAATTCAGCCACTGAGATCAGATGCAGGAAATTCGTGTATCCTTCGACTTTATCACCCGGATTCCACGACAAATCGCCCAGCGCGACATAATTCATCGCATAACGCAGCGAAATGAAAGCATCGTCGTGAAAGAAGAACCGGTTGGCGTAAAAGTTGTAGGCGAATAGGACTATACCGAAGGTAATTACGCCCCAGCCCATGATCTTTGTCTGCTTCTGCACAGCTGCTGATTGAGCTTTTCCGAAAGTTTCTTTCGCTGGTGGTGACGATTGGGGCTCCAAAATGACTTCTCCGTACAAAAATTTAACTAGACTGATTTAAACTGTTCGAAAATGACGAGCGGTGTGGTACTCCTACCATATACTTTTGACTGCTTTATTTTTAATTTTGTGCGCTGCGAATGAATACTTTGCAATCAAGAACATTTATGTATTTGGAAAAAAACAGTGTCGAATGTTGATACATCCAGCACTTCAGTGACATCTGCTGGGCAGTCTTTGGCCAATTCGGTTCCGCTGGTCGTGGATCTGGACGGGACTCTGACCAAATCCGACACGCTGCACGAAGGGTTGCTTTCGCTCATTTCGAAGCAACCGGCGCGAATCCCGCAGGTCTTTGTTTGGCTGGCCAAAGGGAAGGCTGCGTTCAAGGACAGACTTGCGCAGGAAGCCCTTGTCGATGTCACGACCTTGCCCCTGCGTCACGAGGTGCTTGAACAGATCGAGGTGGCGCGCGATGCGGGACGGCAGGTTTTGCTTGTTTCTGCGGCGAACCACCGCCAGGTCAGCCATGCCGCACAACAGACCGGCCTTTTCGACGAGGCCGCAGGATCAACCGAAACCCGCAACCTTGCCGGACAGGAAAAGGCGCGCTGGCTGGTGGATCGTTTTGGTGAAAAAGGTTTCGATTACATCGGTGACTCGCGCGCCGATCTTCCTGTTTGGGCCAGCGCACGGGAGGCCTATATCGTCGGCTCAAACCGTGCAGTGTATCAGGCTGCCAGAAAAGCCAACCCGATGATCACGCAACTGCAGCCCGATGAGGCGGCCCAACCGTCAAAGGCGTCTGCATATCTCAAGGCGATGCGACCGCACCAGTGGATCAAGAACGTTCTGGTGCTGGTGCCGGCTTTGGCCGCTCATCAGCCGTCTGCCCTGCTTCCTGCTGCAATCGCGTTTGTCGCATTCAGCCTTGCGGCTTCAAGTATCTATCTGATCAATGACATGCTGGATCTCGAAGTTGATCGCCGCCACCCGCGAAAATGCACGCGCCCGTTTGCTTCCGGAGCGATCCCTGTCGGGCAGGGCATCGTTCAAGCCGCCATTTTGTTTTGTACCGCAATGGCAATCGCTGCCGCGCTTGCGCCCGCATTTCTGCTTGTTCTGATGGTTTATGTGGCGTTGACGTTCGCCTATTCTCTTATCCTGAAGCGTAAACTGATGATCGATATCTGGGCGCTTGGTACACTGTACACCATCCGCATTGTGGCCGGTGGATATGCCAGCGGTGTTCCGCTTTCCGAGTGGCTTCTTGCCTTTTCGATGTTCCTTTTTCTGTCGCTTGCGGCCATCAAAAGGATGTCGGAACTGGCTGATCTGAAGGCGCATAATCTGGAAAGTGTGGACGGGCGCGGCTACAACGTCACGGATTTACCCGTGGTACTGGGGGTTGTACTCTCGGCGGGCTATTGCTCTGTTGTGATCCTCGCGCTTTACATATCGAACGCAACCGTGGCGAGCCTCTATGGGGAGCCAAAGCTTTTGTGGCTGGTCTGTCTTATGTTGCTCTACTGGATCAGTCGGGCGACCATTATCTCCTTTCGCGGGGAAATGGACGATGATCCGATTGTCTTTGCCCTGCGTGACCGGATCAGCCTGTTTGTCTTTGCCTGCTGCGGTGTCGTATTTTTGGTAAGCGCACTTTTATGACCCTGACGGTGCTTGTCCTGCGCTATAGCGTCTTTGCGATCATTGCCACCGTGGCAAATCTTGCGACGCAACGTCTGTCACTGGGTCTTTATCCGGGCGCTTTCGGGCTTCCGTTGGCCATTTTTATCGGTACGTTGGTGGGGTTGGTGGTGAAATTCTTCCTCGACAAGCGTTGGATATTTCGCGACCTGTCAACGTCAGCCAGTGAAAATACCCGAAAATTCGGGCTTTACACGCTGATGGGGGTCGCCACGACAGTGATATTCTGGGGCATGGAGTACGGGTTCTGGTTGATCTGGCACACCGATCTGATGCGCGAGATCGGGGCAGTCATCGGGTTGGGCATTGGATATGTGACCAAGTACCATCTCGACAAGCGGTTCGTTTTTGTCGGAAGTGACGGACTGCGGGGCGTGGCGTGAGCCGCGAACAAATCCTGAGCGGGTGGGGGCGCTGGCCGCGCCGGATGTGCCGGACCGCACCAATGACGCTCCGAGATATGGATGACCCTGCTGTCCCTTCGCGCGATGGTATGATTGCCCGCGGGCTTGGTCGATCCTATGGCGACGTGTCCATGAACCCCTCTCTCACGCTGGTCGGGACCGGACGGAACCGCATCTTGTCCTTCGACGAAAAAACCGGACAGCTGACCGCGCAGGGCGGGTTGAGCATGGCGGAGATACTAGAGGTTTTCGTGCCACGCGGTTGGTTCCCGCCCGTGACGCCGGGTACCAAATTTGTGACGCTTGCCGGTCTTGTCGCGGTCGATGCCCACGGCAAGAACCACCACATACACGGCAGTTTCGGGGATTGCGTCAGCTGGTTTGATCTGCAATGCGCCGACCATGTGGTGCGCCGCTGTTCGCGCACTGAAAACACATCGCTTTTCAATGCAACGCTCGGGGGCTGCGGCCTGACAGGCAATATTTTGACTGTTTCATTGGCTTTACTTGCCGTCCCGTCGGCCTTTATCGTGCAGCGCACACTGCCTGCGCCCGATCTTGATGCTGCCATCGAAATCTTTGAAACGCATCAGCAGGCAACGTATTCGGTAGCCTGGATCGACTGCCTTGCAACGGGGGCCGCGCGCGGGCGGTCGCTGGTTTTGCTTGGGGAGCATGCCGGAGCGGCAGATCTTTCTGGGACAAATGCCGGAAACCCATTCTATTTTCAAAAGCGCAAAGCAAAACGGATGCCGTTTGATGCACCATCATGGGCGTTAAACCGCTACACCATCCGCGCATTCAATCATCTATATTATCGTGCCGGTTCAACAGGGCCGGAGCAACGGATTGTGGATTACGATACCTACTTCTATCCGCTCGATGCAATTCACGACTGGAACCGGCTGTATGGACGGCAAGGGTTTGCACAATATCAATGCGCTTTTCCGCTTGCCGCATCCCGCGACGGGTTGATCGCCCTTTTGGATGAAATCTCGGCTGCGGGTCTGGGGTCGTTCCTTGCGGTGCTGAAACGATTCGGCCCCGGCGCGCATGAGCGGCCACTGTCATTTCCCATCGAAGGCTACACGCTGGCGCTCGACTTTGCGCTATCGCCTGGGGCGCTGACGTTGATGACGGCCCTTGACGAGATTGTCTGCCGGTACGGTGGTCGGCTCTATCTTGCCAAAGACAGCCGCATGACACAGGCTACTTTCGAAGCCGGGTATCCGGATGGGTTGGCCACTTTTCGTGCGTTACGCGACACCAGCGGGGCCGCGGGTACATTCCAATCCCTCATGTCAAAAAGGTTAAGCCTGTGAACCCTTCCGATAGTCCGGTCCTTGTTTTGGGCGCACGCTCTGACATCGCGCGTGAAATCACAAAAATTTTGGCGGGGCGGGGCCATCCGGTCATGCTTGCCGCGCGCAATGCGGAAAACCTTTCTGCGGATGTGTCCGACATTGCCGTGCGCCATGGTGTTGCTGTGACGGGACATGAGTTCGATGTTCTGGATATCGGTTCGCATGCCCGTTTCCTTGAGGATCTACCGTCGTCCCCGGCCATTATTGTCTGTGCTATTGGTCTTTTGGGCGATCAAGAGGCGGACGCAGGCGATGCAACTGCCACACGGCGGATCGTTGATACCAATTACCTTGCGCCCTGCCTGTTTCTTGAAATCGCCGCGGCGCGGATGTCACTGACGGGCACCAAAGCGTCAATTGTCGCAATCAGTTCGGTGGCCGGTGATCGCGGGCGGGCAAAAAACTATGTCTATGGCTCTGCCAAGGCGGGGTTCACGGCATATCTTTCCGGTTTGCGTCAGAAATACGCAGCCTCGCAACTGCATATTATGACGGTGAAGCCGGGGTTTGTGCGCACGAGCATGACCGAAGGTATGGATCTTCCGGGGCCGTTGACCTGCGATGCGGACGTCTTTGCGGCAAAAGTGGTGAAAGCCATGGATCGTGGGTCACTTGTGTATTGCGATCTGCGCTGGCGCGTTGTGATGGGCATCATCACCCATCTGCCCGAGAAGATTTTTATGCGCCTGAAGTTTTGAGTAACAAGACGGCACGCCGACCCCCGTTGAACAGGCTAATCGGGTTGACTGCTGGCAAGGTGCAGGAATGATCCGGCATGGTTGAGAAAAAGACCGCACCACATGCGCCCGCAAGAGGGTTCTTTGTAAACGTCGGATCACTTGTCTCGGCGCGGCTTTTTTTGGCAGTCTCGCAGATCCTCGTGCTGCCCGTTGTCGCGCGGTATCTGAGCATCGAAGATTTTGCATTGATGGCCATGGCGATGTCGGTTGTCGTTTTTTGCAGCGTCTTGAGCGACGCAGGTTTGGGCCGCTCCCTGATCAGGGCAGATGTCTATGACGACGACGAATGGGCGAGCGTTTTCTGGCTGCTGGTGGCCGTGGGCGCGGGGCTTTGTATTGCGGTGCTGGTGATTGCACCTCTCTGGGCGCGGTTTTTTGATCAGCCACGGCTTTTCTGGCTTCTTTGCGCGATGTCGGTTGTACCGCTGTGTCAGGCGGTCTCTGCGGCCCCGAACGCAGAAATCGAGCGGCGCGAGAATTATACCGGCATCGCGCGGATCCAGATGATTACCACAACGGTAAGCCTTGTTCTGGCCGTTGTTCTGGCGCTTGCGGGGGCGGGCGTTTGGGCGCTTGTGGCGCAGCAGGTCTCGCTGGCGATTGTGCGTCTTGCGGGCATCGTTTCTCTCACACGGTTTCGCCCCAAGCTGACGTTCCAACGCAAATTGATTGCGGCGCATATGGTTTTTGCGCGCGATGCCCTTTGCGTTTCGGCCATTTCGTCAATGCGCAATGGCGCTGCCGTCGTTGCGATCGGCAAGTTTATCGGCGATGCCCCTCTTGGGCTGTTCGCAATGAGTTCGCGTTTTGCGCGGTTGCCGCAATTGGGACTGGTCGGGCCGATGTCCACAGTTGTTTATGTGCGTATGGCCAAGCACCAGAAAGACCCGCGCAAACTGGTCGGGATCTATCTGGGCGCGATGTATCTTATGGCGGCAATCTTGTTGCCGGGGCTGGCGATGATGGCCATCGCGGGCGATGCGGTCTTTACGGTGATGCTCTCGGCCGAATGGGCCTCCGTTGCGCCAATCTTTGCGCTGTCGATTGCCGGGCTTGCGATCGAGGCAATCGCTGTGGTGCTGCTGGCCTGTCTTTTTCGTGCGGTCGGGCGGACCGATCTCCATGTCAGGTTGACGGTGGAGGGTTCGGTGCTCAGGGTGGTTCTGGTCGTGATTGCCGCCTATTTTTTCAACATCGAAGCGGTTGCCGTCTCGATTTCGATCTGGGGGTTTCTGATCGTCCCGCGCGGGTGGTGGCTGGCGACCCGGATCGTACCGCTGACTATCGGCGCGTGCGTCAGGGTGCTGGCTGTTCCGGTCTTGATATCTGCGACAATGATCGTGGCGCACGCCCTGCTGCGCCAAGCCTACGGGTTTGGCAATCTCGCTGAAATCGGCGTTGCGGGTCTTATTCTTGGCGTGGGGTTTTTTGCGATTGCCGTATTTCAACGCAAAAGGATCAAGGCGGCCATCGCGATCTTCAGCACCTGAGCGGCATAGGGGTTGCGGCATAGGGGTTAACGTTGCCTCCTATGCCTCTATTCTTCGGTCCCTTCCTGCGCTTCGCGCAAAGGAAAAAGCGCCCCGACGATAAAGAGCATCGACATAAGCGAGAAGGGGCTGAGCAGGCCGACTTCGGTGATGCTGCGCAACAAGGTAATGCCGGTGACACACATGAAGAACACAACCGAAAGCCGGTCCGTCCCGCGAAATGACAACAGGATCCGGAACATGATCCAAAGCGTTGTAACGATCACGATGCCAAGCCCGATCAGGCCTTGATGCACGGCAATCTCGTAGTAGGAGTTGTGAAAGGAAAAATGCGCGGATTTACCCTTGTGATATTCCGTATAAATCCGGCTAGCTTGGGACAGGCCGTCATAGGGTGTCCAGAAACCGCCCGTACCCACGCCCAGCAGCGGATCCTGCCGGATCTGGGTTGTGGCATATTGCCAAAGCACCGTACGGCCGGTCAGGGTGGTATCCTTGCCAAATGCATCGAGGGTCGTGGTGATGGGGTCGACGTCCTGCATTGCGGAATAACTGGCCAGACCGATCATACCCACGCCTAGAACAAGCAAGACGGCGACATAAAACCCGACCCGACGCAAAATTCCGGTGTGTGGCACAACACCCAGAAAAAAGACCAACACAGCGATGCCCGCTGCCAGCAACATCGCTGTTGCCGAGTTCGAGATGCTGATCTGCCATGCCGCAAGGCAGGCGGCTGCAAATGCGATCCAGCGGATGCGACGATCCGATCCCGGATCACTGACAATACAAAGCGCGGCGAGCCAAAGGATGACCATAGCCGCTCCCATGGCATTTTTACTGGCAAAGACGCCGCGCGCCGCAATGCCGCTGCCGGTCAGACCGACAATCGCGCTCCAGACGCCGAATATCCCCGCCGCAATCAACAAAGAGACGATCACGTCGCGCGCGGTAAGCCGCGTTGCGATACAATAGCAAATCAGGACGGTCAGGATCAGCTGTAAACCGGATTTCAGGATCAAGGCGGTCTGTTCCCCCCAAAGCGCCGAAAGAAACCACCACAGCGGAAAGGCAAACAGAATAACGCTGCGCATAAGTACCGGAAAAATCCGGGGAAAATCGCGTATAAATGCCCAGGCAAAATACAGCGCCAGTGGGTAAAGTATCAATTCGTCGTAGGGAAACTGCCGAAAGGACGTGATAAACCATATCGTCACAAGCACATGGTCCCTGCGCCTATCCGTCATGAACGGTGACATCGGTGAGGTCTGGATGCTGCTCATGGCGTTGTGCCTGGCGTGATCGTCAGCCAATGTGCCAGCCGCAAGGCGAATGCCACGACAGAAAGCGTTGGATTAGCCTGTCCGGAAACCGGAAAAACCGCCGCCGAGGCCACGAATAGATTTGCGGTGCCATGCGCACGGCAGTTGATATCGACAACGCCGTCTGCGGGCATCCGCGACATCCGCGCAAGCCCCGCCTGATGATAACCATCGCGCGCCTGAGAATGTATCGCATCCGCCATCTTCTCCGTGGCAGGCATATTGAGTTGGGCCGCACCCGCGTCCGCCAAACGACGGGCCAGCATCAGATGGCTTTCAACAAGCGCACTAATCGTCGGTTCTCCATACCGGAAATCAACATTCAGTTTGCGTCGGCCACAGCTGTCGCTGGTGTCCGATAGGGTTACGCGGCTGTCGTGCATGGGGAAATGCTCCGCATGATAGGCAAGCCGGTAAGGTCCGTCCGCGCGCGTCACTAACCGCTGTGGGTGGCGCTTGTCATGGCGAATAAGGCGGTTGGATACGGACACCAGTGCATCGGTGACGCCGCGCGGGTCGCGCAATATGTTGGCGAGATGTTTCATCGGATGCCGGACGCGGCCCCGCGCCGCCACGAGATGTTTGAACGAGATTTCACCCGAGTGTTGGCGCGGATCTTGCGCGGCAATATTCTCAAGCCAGAACGCGGTGTTGGACGGGGCACCTTGCGTTAATACAAGGCGCCGTCGATACGGTGACGTATGTTCGGACGTATTTGTATAGGCGAAACCGTGGGCCACACCGGGGGTCTTGAACGTGATCGTCGCGATAGAACCGGTGAGATGACCCATATAATAGCGGCCCAGCGGACCGCCAGCTCTGCCAAAAAGATCGGGTTGCGTTGCCTGCGCCAGTAACATTTGGCGCGTCGTTTCCAAGCCGCCGCAGGCAAGTACCAGCCGTCGACAGGGCAAAGAGAACCGGACGCCTGCCTTTTCAAGCTCAAGCGTCTCAACCCTGCGCGCCCCTTGCGCACCCGACCAGATTGTACCGACAAGGTCCGTCTGTTCCATAAGGTCAAAAGGAGTTTTCCCGTCGCGCAGGCGGGCCTGTAGAGTGTGGGCCTGACGGGCTGCATTCAGCCGCTCAACCCTGTCCACCCGCACACCCGCGACATCGGTCCAGCCGGGCGGGGCAGGCTCTTCAAATCGGGGGTCTGTTTGCAGAAACTGCGCGGCAGGCGTGATCCACTGCGCATACTCCTCGTAGGGGATTGGCCAATCAGGTCTGTCCGGTCTGGAACGCGGGCCGAAATCTTCGGGGTCGAAGGGCATACACCGCCCCCCCCAACGATGCAGTGTCCCGCCCACGGCCTCGCCATTGGTTTTCCGGCGCGCGGCATGGGTCTGCGGGGACACGATGTCATAATGATCATCAGCCCCCGAAATATCGCCCGTGCTAAAGCCGCCACGCTCGACCACCAGCACCCGCTGACCAGCCTTGCACAGGGCAAGCGCCAGTGCCAATCCGGCAGCCCCCGCTCCGATGACACAGCAGTCATATTCGCGATTTCGGGCATCGGTCATGGTGATATGTGTCATGTGCTCAGCCTCGCAACTGGCGGGTGTGACGGGCCTTTAACCTGCGCGACAGGCCAACAGTCTTGCGCAGTGTAATCAATGGAGAGGCAAGCACCCCCCCCTCGCGTGAGACCGTGCCGGGATCGTCTTGCAACTGTTTCAACCGGCGCGGCATTGCGACGCCGGAATATTGTGCAGCAACAAGGCCGCGCACCTCCTTTGCGCGGGAGCGCGTGTTTTCTGGATTTTGTCTTAGCGCTTCCAAAAGAGCAGGAGCCCCGGAAGGGGCGCAATACTGCGCCAAATCGCCAAAGGTCTCTTTGAGGCGGGAATCAAGAACACAGGGGCGCTCCATCAGCATCGCTTCCACCATGGTTCGTCCAAATGCCTCAACCCAGCGATCACTGTAAAAGTACGAAAACACATCAAGGCTGTCGAGAAATTCATCGACAGGTTCCTCATTGAAATCCAGAACCGTCCACCCCGTCAGATCGGCACCGGCCTCTGTCAGCGTTTGGGCGGGGCAGCCCATCACGCGCGTATTCCATTCGCTGCCCTGCGGGCTTAACGGCGCGGTCACATCTTCGGGTCTGTCCGGCCACTTCAGCAAGTCCGCCCGCCCGTGTCGCCCTACGGTGGGGCGGTGTGCGGTCGTCTCGAATACCGGACGCTTGGATTGCCAGTGGGTCGGATCAAAAATATTGACCCAATCCTGCGAGGTCATGCGGATCAAAGGCGCGAAACTGCGCAGATGTCGCCGGATCACACCGGAAACGGGCGCCCACTGCGGGGTGACCCCGAACGTCCGGGCGATCAGGCGATTGGTTGTAACCGGATCGTATTCCAGCGAGCCGTCGCCCCGAAACGGCGGGTGATGCGCAACAATAACAGATGTTTGCGCCGTGATCTTCACGTGTTCGGTGATCCCGTGAAAGAACGTCAACGGATGGTGGAAAAATACAGTGCCGGTCCTGATCTCGGATGTTGGAGCCAACACAGTGACTCCGTCCAGATCGCCAAGGCCAAGCACCTGATCATTTGCGGTTTCTGATGCGCCCGTGAAAAAACCGGACGTCACCGGCAGAAGACCGATGCGCGCGCCGCCGGCGCGAAACGCCATGACATCCGCGATCAGCGCAGAGGCTGTACCGCCAGAAAACCGCGGATCGGTTACGACAACGATGTCCGGCTTGCCCACCACTATCCTGTGAAACCGGGCCAGACCTTTGACAGGTCGCGGTCCAGCAAATCGGAAAGACCACGGTTACGGTCAGACAGATGATGCATAAGGTATTCGGCGGTTTCCGGCTGCATGGGGGCAGGTTTTTCGGCTTTGAGAAAGACAGGGTTTACATATCTGAACCACCGGTAATGCAATTTGTTGCGTATCCTGCTCCGAACACTTTGGTTCTGGCTCATATGGTTGCGGTAACGCCCCGCGACAAACTGACCACCGACGCGATTGAGCCACTGCTGTGCGACCGGCCGTGTCGGGTAATAGGTCCGGTTAAACCATGTCTCAAGGCTCTCCAGCGGCATTTGAGGGACGCCGATGTGATCCGTTGCCTGATCAATATATCTTTGTTTGTCCGTGAGAAAATCCTCAAAGACACAGATATGCAGCGCCTCGCGCCCGAACACGTCAAAGTAATGCGCCAGATGCGGAGCATAGGTGGAGCCCAGAATGATCGAACTGTGGCGCGACAGGGCTTCCTCAAAGCTGCACGTCAGCCGTGCGCTGCGAATCAGGTGCCAGTATTGCGAATACGCCCGTTTGACCGGATCACGCAGCGCAAAGATCAACCTGACATCGGGTATCAACGCCTTGATCCGCCGCGCGGCCACCGCAGAGAACAGATAGGTCGTCGAATCCTCACCAATTACCGCCCGATCCTGGAATGGTGCGAATCGGGACGCATACCACGCCAAATTTTGAGCGTGTCGGGCGCGGGTATCAAACCAATGCAGTTTGTTGCCGCAGACATGCATAAAATCGGGGTGGGTTATGGGATCGTCAGCATCGAAGTAATGGATTTCTTCTTTTGGCATGCCAACGGCCGGGTTCTGATCCAGAATGAAATGCAACGATGTGGTGCCACATTTAGGCGCACCGCCAATGATGAAATCGGGAAGTCTGGGCTGGCTTGATGGCTCTGAGGACATGGGTTGATTCCCGACGGTCAAATGGCTTTAACAACAAATACTTTAAGAAATGCTAGCGCGAATCCATCTTTCAATCCAGTTCCAAGAGTGCCGGCGCTGTAAAAGGCTTTGGTGCGCGGCACCGGGACTTCGTTCAGGGCGTGTCGGGTCGATGGTTGCGAATGGATCTGGCTGTTTTTTTTGAGCGGCGCGTGATAGAGTGCCAAAATTGGCTCACCTTAATTATTCGTTCCCCGGACCCGAAAACCGTATTCCAAATATTATCTGATAGACTGGACCCTGTTCCAATTCCTGCATTTGAAGGGCTGTTAATGTTAAACGATCGTGCACTCACCAGCAGCGATGCTGCGTTGCTCAACGCCAAAGTGAATAGTTCTTGAGTACTGGGATTGCCTTTATCGGATGCGGCTATGTCGCTGATCTGTATCTCGAAACCCTCGCAAACTGGAAAGGGGTTCTTGATCTGCGGGGTGTCTACGACATTGATGCCGAGAGAAGCACAAAATTCGCTTCGCATTATGATGTCCCTCTTTACGATTCGGTTGATGCGTTGCTTGCTGACAAGTCAGTGAAAATTGTCGTCAATTTGACCAACCCTTCTGCGCATTACGCGGTTTCCAAACGATGTCTGGAGGCCGGACGGCACGTCTATTCGGAAAAGCCGCTGGCAATGGAGATTGAAGAGGCTGAAGACCTGATCAACCTCGCGCAGGTATCCGGTCTGCACATCGTGTCGGCACCATCCAGCGTTCTGGGGGAAGCTGCGCAGACATTGTGCAGCGCGGTTGCGCGTCAGGAGCGGGGTAAACCGCGTCTGATCTATGCTGAAATGGATGATGGCCTTGTCCACCGGATCGGCTACGAGAATTGGAAAACGGCCTCCGGCGCGTTCTGGCCTGCGCAAGACGAATTCGCGACCGGCTGCACGCTGGAGCATGCGGGATATGCTCTGACGTGGCTTGTCGCCATGTTTGGATCGGTGCGCCGGGTGGTAAGCTCTGCCTACTGCCTTGTCCCCGACAAAGGCCATGACACACCTGAAAACTACACCACACCGGATTTCAGCTGCGCCATTCTCGAATTTGACGAGGGCGTGGTTGCGCGGCTGACCAACAGTATCATCGCGCTGCACGATCATCGGTTCCGGGTGTTTTGCGATGACGGCATTCTCAGTATCGACGAGACTTGGAACTTTGCGGCCAAGGTCCGCTCGACCCCGATTGCCACGACGCGGCTGCGGCGTCAGGCGGAAAAGAAGCTGGGCCTTGATTTCGGCAGAACGCTTAAACCCTTGCAGGACCGCAAGATATCCGCTGCAAAGCGCGGCTATTACATGGATTTTTCACTGGGCGTTATGGAAATGGCGCAGGCGATCAAGGCGGGAACCACACCCAGACTTGCCGGTGATTTTTCACTGCACATCACCGAAGTGTCACTGGCCATCCAGTACCCCGACAGGTTCGGCGCAGAGTACCGGCCCCGTTCGGTGGCTCCGCCTGTCGCGCTCATGCTGTGAGCCATTCAGGCGGGAGGCTTCTGTGCGGCGGCGATCATTGCGGCTGTGGTTTCCGGACCTTCGACAAAAGTATCGCGGGGCAGGGACAACAACTGGTGCCGGTGCTGTTGCAATATTGTGCGATCGGCAAGCAGCAGCACAATTTCGGTATCAAGGGCGGCACCGACCGGTTCATCCAGCAGTAAACCACCGCCATGATCAGACAGCCAGCGCGCGGTTTGCGTGCCTGACGGGGCCAACGCAGGGGTCGCGAAATAGCCCCCCTCGTAGATCCGGTTTGGCAGCAACCAGAGCGAATTTGCACCGGCTTCGTACCAGTCTCCGGCCCAGACCAGATCAACCGCCCCATAAATTTTCGCAAGATCCTGAGGTGCGCGGTATCGCCCGCCGAAGGTCACATTCGGATAGGGGGCCAACTCTGCCTCGAAATCGGGAAAAACGCCCGGCGCAGGATAACCGCGCAGATACAACATAATTTCATCCGGATAACGCCGTGCAAGGCTCAACAGAAGATCCAGCGATGTGCGACATCGCAGATTGCCGAACCAGCCAATGCGCAACGGCGTACCCGCGGCCGGATCCGGAGCAGGGCCAATAGGCCGGTCCGGAAACGCGTCCCCCTCTATCATGCGGTTTTCCACAAGAAAGCTGCGGTAACCGTCCGCATGATGGCGCGCAAAATGCTCTGTTTCGAAACGAGGGGACGAGATCACAACAAGCGCGCACCGCTTCAAAAGCACGCCTTCAAAGCGCCGCAAAGCGCGCGCACCAATCCGGTCCCCCACCAGCCGATGATGGACGTCGAGGCACTCATAAACCAAAGGCGCAGTCAGCTTGAGCCGACGACAGACCCCAACGGCAAGGGCCAGCATGTCAAGGTTTCGCGCGTAAAACATATCGCAGCTTCGGAGCAGGTCGCGATACCCGCTGGCGGTTCGTATGCCTTTGAGGATGGATATAATTCGCTGTCCGTAGGCGTTGTCCTGTGTTGCGCCAAGGTCGATGATCTGCCATCCGGTTTCGCCCGTCGGACCACGGCGTGGCATAAAGCCGATAACCTCGTGCCCTGCACGCTGAAACGCGATGGCCCGCCGCCGGACGGCCGCATCGTTCACGTTATGACCGAAAAACGCGATCCTCGACATTCAGCCCCCGATCTTTGAGTGAGTGAAAAGGAGCCCCTTGCGGAGACGACCCAGAAACCCGATCCCCCAAGCCAGATGCATGGCCGCAAGCGCGGGTGTCGCGGCCATCCCGCAAAGCGACCGCTGACGCAGCGATGTCCAGAGACCAGCGGCCAGAACCACCGCCCCGTAGATGATCGGCCATGCAAGGAATAGCGGTGAAAACAACAGGCCGACAAGGCTGAGGATCAACAGGACTGTGTGGGTCGCAGGAACGAGCTGGCGCAGGCCGGGACGGATGCGATGCTTGAGACAGGTTTGCGCGCGTCCGGTGCCATAGGCAAAATACTGCTTCCAAAGCCGCACAAGGGTTGTTCGGGGGAAGTATCCGATTCGGTGTTCTGCACTTAACCAGATTTGCCCGCCGCTTTGGGTCAACCGGTAATCATATTCAGCGTCCTCATTGGCAACAAAGCGGGTATCATAGCCGCCGAGCCTGCGAAAATCAGCCATCCTGAAAGCGGCGTGATGGCCATGATCACAATACCCCGATGCCGTGCCGCCGCGGTGTGCGGCACCTCCCGCGCCCAAACGGGTGTCAGCGATCCAGACAAGGCCACGTTGAAAACACCCGCCGGTATCGGCGACCGCGTCCATGGGAATAACAACCGACGCCACATTTCTCCCGACCAGACACGCCGCAACACCGGATACGAACTGTGGCGGGTAGGCCGCATGTGCATCACACCGCACGATGATTTCCACGCCGTCATATTCAGCCTCAAGCAGCATGTTCATCGCTGCCGCCTGCGTGCGCCCTGCGTTGTGTACAAGGCGCAGATTGGGATGATGCCGCGCCAGCGCCGTAACGATTTGCGCCGTTGCGTCCGTGCTACCGCCATCTGCGACCACAATTTTGCAGCAACTGGCCAGCGGATCATCCCTTATCAACGCGCAAAGCACGTTTTCGATATGCGCGGCCTCGTTGAGGGTCGGGACGATAACCACGGTCGTGTCGGGGTTGTTAGCCGTTTTTGCCAGTGTCACCACGCGTAAGCCTCCGGCATAAGGCGTCGACGTTCGCTCAGGACATGGGGCGAAGATGCTGGCGCGGGACGTATGCCTGCCTGCAAACAAAACCGTGCAATGCGCATAAACCTGACTGCATCCCCCGACCGCAACGCCGCGCGCCCGCGCCACATGGCTCCGCGGCCAAGCACGCTTAGGATCTCGCGCCCAACGCTGTTCGAGCGTCCGAATTCCCGCAGCCTTTTTTGCATCGGTGCCTGAAAGACTTCAGCGCCGGGATGTTTTGCAGCCATCGCCCGGACCACAATATCCCGTTCTATGGCGGCAAGCGGCTCTGTCGGCAGTATCCGGGACGCGGCTTCAAAATCATCGAGCGCGGTTTGCCAATCGCCGCGACGGGCAAAGACGCACCCGCGCTGCAACAAACCGGCCCGCAGTGCGTGCGCGGGGCGCGTGGTCTCGAAGAGGGCGGCGTAAAACCCTATTGGCAGAACGTCACGCAGTTGCGAAAAAATAGCCCTGTCTGCTTGCTGCCATACGGTATCGGATTGGTCGGCAGCATGGCTGTGCGCTGCAGGACCGCGCAGGCCGTCATGCTTGCGCTGTTCGAACAAAATGTCATCCACCATGTCGATTGGAAACCGTGTGCCAAGTCTGACAAACATCTCGTAGTCGATAGAACGTGCCAGATCTGTGCGAAAAGGCCCAACCGCAGCAAAACAGGAACGGCGCACAAGGCTGGCATTCTGGAAGAAAAATATGTCCTCCAGCATGTGGCGGATCACGCTGCCACACGACAGGTCCGGCCAATAGCCGGTGCCGTCGAACTTTTTCTCACCGCTCGCGGCGTCACGCGAAAACCGGACATGTCGCCCGCCAACCAGCCCCGCATCGCTGTTATCCAGTGCGCTTGCCATACGCTCGGCGGCGATGGGCCGCGCGATGTCATCGTCATCACAGATCCAGATGTATTCGCCATTGGCCTTATCAAGTGCCGCGTTCAGGGCAGCAGATTTTCCCTTGTTTTCGGAACGGAAATACCGGATCTGATTGTGCCTGTCCGCGGCCACCAGCGCCGCAGCAACGCTTGGGGTGTCATCCTTTGATCCATCATCCCAAATGATGATCTCTTGCACCGGTCTGGTCTGCATTTGCACGGATGCAACGGCTTCGCGCAGGAAGTTACTTCTGTTATAGGTCGGAACAAGTGCTGAAATTGATCCTTGCACAGAATAATTCCTATCTGAATGCGTGAATTCCGCTATGTATAAGTAATAAAACACAACTGGATTGAATTTGTACAGGGATGACGTGTTTCATGGGCGACCAGATTATTTTGGACAGTCATAATTATTCGCGGGCGGGGAAATGCAATATGCTACGATGGGTGGTTATCTTTTGCGGGCTTTCTTTGGGCGTCTTGTTGCAGGCGGGCGAGGGGCGCGCGCAAGCGACATCGCAGCCCTCTGTTCATGTATTGGGTGCGGGCGACCAGATCAGTTTGCGGGTTGTCCAGTGGCGCGAGGACGCGCGCGAATTCCGGCTTCTGGATGCGGTCAACGGCACCTATTCCATCCAGCCCGACGGAACGCTCACAGTGGTGTTGGCAGGCGTTTTCGAGGCGTCGGGCCGGACAACAAATGAACTTGCCGATGCGATTGCGACTGCGCTGAAGCGACGGTTGGGAAGCGTCGAAAGCCCTTCGGCAGTTGTAGAAGTATTAACCTTTAGCCCGTTGTATATTATTGGCGATGTGGATCGCCCGGGCGCTCTTCAGGCGACGCCCGGCTTAACGGCAATACAGGCATTTGCATTGGCAGGCGGCGCACCGCAGTTTCGCAATGGGGGATTGGACAATGTTACATCAGGGCTGCGCGATGCCGGTAACCTGTTCCAGACGCGACTGGACCTGTTGCGCGCCAGGATCGCTTCTGTCCGGCTCGAAGCCGAAAGCGAGGGCCATGAAACGTTAACTTTTCCCGATAATTTGCAACATCCCGAAGGACCGGACGTTTTGGCAATTCTCTTTGAAGAGGAGCGTCAGATTTTTCAGGCCCGCAGGACGGCGCTTGCGCGTGAGCAATCCTCCCTCAGCGAGCTGATCACATTATTGCAGGTCGAAGTGACGTCATTGGAGGCGAAAATAGCTGGATTGCAGACACAATTGGCTTTTGCCGAGCAGAATTTGGAAAATATCACAATCCTCATCAATCGCGGTCTGGCCCGGTCGCCGCAACTGTCCACAGCACAACGCGGGCTCTTCGAGCTGGAGACCAAGGTGCTTGACCTGCAAAATGGTATTTTCAGGGCACAGCAAAGCATCAAGGAGGCTGAACGTGATCTGGTCGGGCTAAAGTCGAACCGGGTCACCATGGCGGCAGTGGAATTACAGGATGTGAATGCAAAAATAGAAGCGTTACGCGCGCGCAGCGATATGTTGCGCAATGTCGTTCTTGAACGCGGTGCCGGAGCTAGCAACGGTGAGGGTGCTGAAACGCTTGTCACGACTTTTGATGTGCAGCGCGGCAGGGGTGAGGCGCGACAGACCTTGTCCGGCCCCGATACCGTTCTGGCGCCCGGAGACATAGTGACCGTTGCCCAAATGCTGGTGCCGCAGAGCGCCGATTCCCGGCCTTAGGGGCGCGTCCGGTCAGGACCGGAAGGCGCACGGAGAAAATCCAGCAGGGCCTTGTTGCACATCCGCGATTGCAATGCCTCAAACTCTTCTTGTGTCCGGACGCTCTGGTCTTCGGGATGCAAAAGCATCTTGATAAGCATCGCGGCAAACGCTTCGGTGGTATCCACGGTGACCACTAGATCGTCGAGTGTGTCGCCGTAAGCCTCGACCGTCTGGCGAAACGTCACGACCCGCATCCCCAGCTCAAGATAAGTACCGATCTTGATGCTTATTCCGCTGGCAGCCCGCATCGGTGCGATGCCAATCGTGTTTTCATTGCCGAGCGCGCGAAGGTCTTCCAGAAACCCCACGCAGCGAACTTGCTCCGGCTGGCCCTTGACCCAAGTTGATATGGCCCCGACGATCCAGAGCTCGTGTGGCACATGGCGGCGCACAGCGGGCCATATCTCGTTCAGGATCAGATCAAGGGCATCGCGGTTTCCGCCATGATCGGCGCCGATAAAAACCACACGCTGTGCGGGTGTCTTTTCGCCCCTGTTGCAGCGGATGATCGGCCGCATCCATATGTGGTGCAGACGCGGCAACCTTTGCTCCAGTAGCTTTGCTTCGACATGCGAAGAATGGATGCACAGCTCGGCGTCCACGAGGCGCGCACATTCTTCCTCTTCGCTCAAGGCAAAGTGATCCGGCTCCAGTCCGGCCTTCTGAAAGGACACGTTCCGGCTTGAGAAAAGATCGTGCAAGAGCACCGCACGCCGCCCAGTTTTGCACCCTCCCAAAAGCGGCGCGAGCGAGGAATACTCGGCAATCACCAGATCGCTTGGAGTGGCATTTACCACGCCAAGCACGTCATCGGCTTCAGCCGTCCTGAGGATTGTACCAAGTGCGCTTGGGAAAACCTTACGCGTGCCACCAAAAAGGCGGGAAACCTTGGCGGCAAGGGACACACCAAGCCGCTGAAGCGCCCGTTGCCAGACCGCAGGCCGCACGGAGAAGAAAGTCGTGCCAAGTTTTATCGTGCCGGGCCAATCCAATACGATGCCCCGTTGCGCAAAGACCGGATCAGGCCGACAGAAAGGAATGCGCCCGAAACTGGTGACAGGAGCCAGAACAATCCGAATGTCGTAGTTGCACTCTGTCAGGCAGCTACACAGGAAAAGCAGATGCGCGCCGCTTCCCGAACTCAAGGTATTGATCCTGCGATGCATCAGAAGTGTCGCGGTACGGCGCACGCCGACATCGTTCGCCTCCACAGTGGCTTGCGTTGGTTCTTTGGTGGCGGGCACTATTTTACTAATTCGAGAACCATAAGTTTTTATACAATTTGATCAATTCGATCTACACCCGATACATGGCAAATATGAGAGGTTTTGGGAATGGTCTAAATCCTATCTGGCTCTAAAACGTCGGCCCAGCCCTTCACCGATCTGGCGTGCGACCCGCATAGTTATCTTGGGACTGGTGAACAGGATCTGGCAAGCGCCCGCCAGGTTGCCGGATTTCAGCTCTGACAAAACACGCTCGGACACCATCATTTCGGTTAATCCGGCCTTTCTGCTTTCAAACAGACGACATGTCGCGGCGTCCAGTTCTCCGGCGTGGCGGGTCAGAAAAGCATGATCCGCGGCAATCAACGCTTTGAGATGCAACGGATTGGCCCGATGCGAAATTGATCCCGGACGCACAGTATAGCGGTAATCCGGCACATGCGATATAACGACCTTTGCACCCGCAGCGATGGCTTCGAAAATCAGATGGCAGTCTTCGCCGTTACGAAGCGTGGGGTTGTATCGCAGTCCGGTACGATCAAGAAAATTGCGTGAAAATATTGGCTTGAGATATCCGATACTCTGCGCCCCGCGTTTCACCTGATTGCGCGCAACATAATCCGACAGCGTCAGAGCGTGCGCAACATCTGAGCCTGAGGGGGGCAAAAAATACCGGTCTTCTACCGGTACCCCGTCTTCGTCCACCATGCAGAAATTGCCCAGGACAATATCCGCGCCGGTCTCTTGGGCCAGGGAGATCATGCGCGATACCCTGTCAGGTTCCATTGTATCATCGGCATCCAACACGACGATCCATCGGCCCTGTGCCAAATCAAAGGCCTTGTTACGCGCCTGCGCGGGGCCACCATTCACGGGCAGACGATCAAATAAAATTCCGTGCCTGTCGGCAAGGCTGTCGGCTATGTCGTCGCTCGACGCATCGTCGACGACAATCACTTCGGTTGATATCCCGGTCTGGGTCGTCGCGCTGCCTATCGACCGCTCTATCGTGTCTGCCGCGTTCCAGGCCGCAATGATAATCGTTGCATCAAACATGGGGCTCATTTAGGTTTTGGCGTATTAATCACGATCTTACATTTTACATGTTAGGACGTATGCGTTGAAATTATCTAGAATAGAATTTTCAAAATCTCTTTTCGTGTTGGCGACGATAGCCATCATATTGGCAAATGGTACACGCGCCGATAGCTTTGTCGAGCATTTTGACGATGCGGGTTACAAGGATCGCTGGTTCATCTCGAATTTCGATCTGAAATCCGGGAATTTTTTAACAGCCTGGCGGCGCGATATGGTGTCTGTGGTGCTGCCCCCGAACAAGCGGCGCGGCAAAGGAGCGCTTACCCTCGAATTAGGACCAAACGAACCTGAAGAGGGAAAATCTTATCTGGGAGCCGAGGTGCAGCGCGACGGCAACTTTCATTACGGGCGCTATGAGGTCTACATGAAGGCCGGTCGCGGCGATGGGATCGTCTCGTCTTTCTTTACCTATACGGGCCCTTATTTCGACAATCCGCACGACGAGATCGACATCGAATTTCTGGGCCTTGATACGAGACGGGTCTGGATCAATACATTTGCTGATGGCAAGAAAATGCCGGGTGAGTGGATTGATCTGCCTTTTGACGCAGCCGATGAACCGCATCTTTACCGCTTTGACTGGCGCGAGGATTCCATCAAGTGGTATGTTGACGGAGAAGAAATCTACGCCATCACCTCCGACACCCACGCCATACCTTCAACCCCAAGCAAGATATTTATGAACATCTGGGCGGGGAACCCCGGACAGGTAAACTGGCTTGGCACGGTTCAGGAGGGGACAACTTCAAAGGCCGAGTATTTCTGCGTATCCTATCGGGTTTTCGTTGATCTGGGATTGAATTGCTCCGACTACATCGCGTCAGGTTTATGACCTGCGCCAATCATCCGCCACCTGACATCGCGATCATCATAGCCGCGTGGAACGCGCAAGATACGCTGGGACGCGCCATCAACAGCGTTCTGGCGCAGACGGGCGTCAGCATTGAAATTATCGTGGTTGATGATGCCTCGACAGATGACACGCTGGCCTGTGCGCAGCGCTTTGCGGCCCAGGATCCGCGTATCAGGGTCATGGCGCAAACCCGAAATGCAGGGCCGGCGGCAGCCCGCAATCTGGCGCTGGATGTGGTGACGGCCCGCTACTTCACACCGCTGGATTCCGACGACTTCATGGAGGCGGACAGGCTTGCGCAGTTGTTGGCTATCGCCACGGACTGTGGCTGGGATCTGGTTGGTGACGATTTGCTCAAGGTGGATGAAACATGCGTCGATGGTCCGCGTGTGCGGCTTTGGTCGCCGACAGATTTCGGGACAATGCCGATTGGATTTGCCGAATTTATTCGCGGAAACCTGTCAAGCCAACATGGCGGCCGTGGTGAATTGGGGTTTCTCAAACCGCTGATTTCTATGATTTTCATGGAGCGCCAAGGGTTACGATATCGCGACAATATGCGTCTTGGAGAAGATTACGTTCTGTATGCCACAGCCCTGTCGCAAGGCGCGCGGTTTTGCCTGACGGACCCGAAGGGATACGTTGCGGTCACCCGGCCCACGTCATTGAGCGGACGGCATTCGACGCGCGATCTTGGCGCGCTGGTGGACGCCGATCGCATGTTGATGGGGTTGGCGGACCTGCATAAAGACGCGCAAACAGCCCTGCGCGCACATTATATCGAAACGCTGAAGAAATGGCATTGGATGCGATTGATTGATGCGGTCAAGGCACGGGATTTGTGGGCCGCAGCGGGATGTTTCGCAGCCCCTCCCGCCGTTGTTGCATCGCTTTTCGGAAATCTTGGAACACAGATCGTTCTACGCAGCACCCGCCGCAAGGTCACGATTTCATGACCGCCGCGCAGATCCGTTGGGGCATTCTGGGGGCAGGAAGCATCGCTTTGCGCTTTGCCCGCGATATGCAGCACAGCAAGACCGGCACGGTGACCGCAGTTGGTGCGCGGTCCCTCGCGAAAGCAGAGCAGTTTGCAGCGCAGTTTCAAGGCGTTGCGCCGTTCGATGATTTTGCGGCATTGGTGCAGCAGACAAATGTGGACGCCCTCTATGTTGCGACGCCCAATGCGCTTCACGCGGCGCATTGTCTGATGGCGATTGAGGCAGGCAAGGCTGTGCTGTGCGAAAAACCATTCGCCAGCTCGGCCCAAGAGGCCAGGGCCGTCGTCCAAGCGGCAGCGGCGGCGAATGTGTTTTGTATGGAGGCGATGTGGACGCGATTCCTGCCAAGCGTTGACGCGCTGCGCGCCAAAATCAAGGCGCAGGAACTGGGCGAGATCGTTCATCTGGAAATATCGCTTGGCTTTGCGCGAACGGAAATATCCGGCGATCCTATCACCGATCCTGCCCTCGGGGGCGGGGTGGTTCCGGATCTGGGGGTGTATGGTCTTTCCATGGCTGAAGATCTGTTGGGACCGTTCGAATTGGTAAGCAGCGATGTCGTGTGCTCCGCCGCAGGGGCCACGCGGACAGCGGTAATGATGCTACGTCACACGCGTGGCGGCGTTTTGTCCGTCATCAGCATCAGCCATGAGACGCAATTGGTTAACACATTGGTCGTATCCGGAACAAAGGCGCGGCTAACGCTTGAGGCGCCGTTTATTCAGGCGCGACGTTTGCGCATTGCGTCCGTTGTTGCCGCGATTCCGGGCGGTGACACATCCGGTCTGAAGGCACGGCTGCTCCGCTCGGGGTTCGCACAAATCGCCAGAAAAGGCTTCCGGCTTGTGCGCCCTGCAAGCGGAAGGTTGATCACGGCGGAGTTTCCCGGCAGCGGTCTGCAATTCGAGATTGACGAGGTCGGGCGTTGTTGTGCCGAAGGTCTGACCTTTAGCGCCCGAATGCCGCCAGAGACCACGGTTTCAATTCTGGAAACACTAGATACCGTGCAGAAGGACAGCAAATGACTGCAACACGGTTGCCTCAAGCCGTTATAATCGGCGCACCCAAGGCGGGGACAACCACGCTTTGTGCCGCGCTGGCGCGTCATCCGGGTGTATTCATGTGTCCCGGAAAGGAGACACATTTTTTCAATCATCATTACGAGACACGCGGCCTTGCATGGTATCAGTCCCATTTCAGCGATGCACAGCCCGACCAGATCGTGATGGAAGGCACACCTGACTATGCGATGTCGAACCACGTTGCGCCCACAATGGAGCGGATGGCCGGACACATGCCCCAAGCGCGGCTCATCTTTATGGTCAGGGATCCGATCGAACGGATTGAATCCCACTACGTCCAGATGTTGTCGAACAATCGCAAGGTTGTGCCAATGTCACAGGCGCTTGAACAGTGGCCCGAAATCGTTGGTACCAGCGATTACGACAAAGTTCTTGAGCAAGTTTACCTGCATTATGCGCGTGAACAGGTGCTGGTTTTATTTTTGGATGATTACGCCAGAAACAAACGCGCCGTTCATGCGCGGGTTCTCGATTTTATCGGCGCGCGTGGATTCAAGGCTGATCTAGATCTGATGGAGGCACAAGACCCGACCCATACACGGGATAAACAAGGGATGGACGGTGCAGTGCTGGCTAGGCTTCGACGGCTCAAGCAATTTAGCAAGCTGCATGCGATGGTCCCCGCGCCGGTGATTAAACTCGGCAAGCAGCTGCTGCGACGCCCGATCAAGGTATCGTCCACTCTGGAGCTTCCCTTGCGCCAACAACTCAGCCGGGATCTTGGTCCGGCATGGCAGGCCTTTCAGGCCAGATACAGACAACCGTCACCGGATTGATTTGGTCTTTCGGCCCGCAATTTTATGTAGTTGAAAGATGCGGGACGAACCCCTGACGATCAGCCACGGCTTTGATTGTCTTCGACAGCTTTTTCGAGAAGCGACAGATAGCGCGCGGCGCAGGCTGTGAAGTTGAGATTACCTAGCACATAGTCACGGGGGCAAAACCCATCCAGCTGATCCCAGAATGTATCGAATGTACCCGTCGTGGTGTCACGCTTGAATGTCACGCCGCACCGTTCATCAAAATACGGCACCGACGAGACCGGCGTGTTTGGCGGCATCAGCTTGCTTTGATGAGGGTCCACAAGGATGCCTTCATCCCATGCAAAAATCGGTACATTGGATGACATCGCTTCCTGATAGGCGAGGCCCTGGGTTTCGTGTTCACACAAAAAGGCCATGGATCTGGCACCTGACAAAGCGTGCCGGAACTGCCCGAGATGATGATCCCCGTACCGCAGGACCTCAAAGGAGAGACCTTTGCGGGTCAAGTGCTTTAGCAACGGATCAAGCAGGTCTTTTCTGCGATCATCCTGCGCCCAACGGATCTTGTCATAAACCAGCACGTCAATGGTCTTGCTATGATGGGACAGGTCGGGCCAGCTTTCGGTATCAATGGCAACGAACATGGGCTGCACTGCATCCCCGAGAAGTGGTCGCCATATCGTGCAGGGCCATTCGGACGGCAATGTCACGACACGGATATTGCATTGCTGCATGACAGCTTCGATTTTGACAGGTGGCGGGACGAATCCCGGCCCGAAGACGGCAGGATTGCGAAGCCTAACCTTGTCAAAAACAGCGGGATAGCCGGAAATCCCGATAGGTTGATCGGGGTTTTTGCGCGCATAGGAAAAATCGTTGACCCGCACTGTGATACCTACTGATTCCAGACTCCGTTTGAGATTAAGGAACGCGGTATAATATCCTGTGTAGATTTGCTTTTTCCGCAAGGTCCGATAAAATTTACGCGCCTGTCCGCGCAGGTCTGACATCAATTCGCCAAACAGCTTGTCTGTGGCCTGCGCTTCGAAACCATCATAAAATAGCGCGACAGTGTTATTTTTGAGCACGCTATTGATCACGTCACCTCGCAAAGTTATTAGGCGCATCAAGAAATCGGGTGCCGTAGGAAATACCGTCCCCGACAAAGGCTCTGATGGGTGTTTCGATCATATGTATCTTATTAGCACTACCTCTTAAGCAAATTACTACCTGTGGTGTAATTAAGAGTAGAAAAAGATAAATATGGTTAGTAAATATTTGCCACAATGTATCACTGCGTTCAGGTACCTAAAACCGATGAGGATTATAGTTTAATGTACTGGCCAAAGCTCCTGACAGTAGTGTTTTGCTCGACCTTTGCTTGCTTCCTTCTTTATCTGGTCGTTGGTGGCTCCTTAATCGCATGGCTCATCCTGGGTTGGATTCTTTCAGGGCCAGTGCTTTTGGCGATTCTACTGATTGAACATCGCAAGAATTCCGCCAGACCAGTCGTTCAGCATTCGAAACCGACGAACATGGTTTCAGAAGCCGCCAGAAAGACGCCCTGAACAAAATGAAAAAGCGGTCTTGAAGAATATCCGCAAATCAAGGAAGAAGTTCGCGTTTTCTATGTACCAAACGTCCATCGCAACCCGTTCAGCGTAGGATGTGCCTGACCGGCCTCCGATTTGCCACGCGCCCGTTATCCCCGGACGTACAGAGATATAATGCGTCAGATAGGGTCCGTAGTTGATCAATTCGCTCTCAACAACTGGCCGCGGACCCACCATGCTCATTTGGCCGGTCAGGACATTGAATATCTGGGGCAGTTCATCAAGGCTGGCTTTGCGCAAAATTTCCCCTATTCCCGGCAGAACCCTAGGGTCATCTTTCAGCTTGCGATTCTTCATCCACTCATCACGCCGGATTGGATCTGTCGCAAGTATCCTGGCCAGATGCGCATCAGCGTCCGGGATCATGGTGCGCATTTTGTAACAATCGAACCGTTTGCCATCCAGACCGATCCGGGTGTGGCAAAATACGGGCGAGACCCTGTAGACGGTCATGATATATGCTGAAATGGTCAAAAAGATCGGAGCGAAAATCACCCCCATCAAGAGAGACAGCAAGATGTCAAAGCTCCGCTTTAGGACACGGTCAAATATTGTAGCCGTGTACGGTAACTTACGGAGCGGGCGTGGGCGGTAGTTCTCTGTTTCAGGCATGCTTAACCCCGAAAATGGGGGATCATTTACGTCTAAGTCTATAGAAATGCTATTTTTCGATTTCATCGGGTACTTCCTTGAAAATGAAGGAGTCTGAGTCAAAAATGGAACAAGTGTCGAAATTGAAAATGAATGCAACTAATGGTCATATACGTTAACAAAATATTAGCTTTTCAGCAACCTTGAATGGCCGGTTCGTTAATAAGAGGCTGCAACGTTTGAATGTTTATAAAAATCAAAACACTAAACACTTTGGACCGGGCTATCGAATATCCCTGACCAGCCCGATGATCCCAGCCGCCTTCCGAACGCCCTGCACAGCATGGCTCTAAAACGATTCTGTGCTGGTAATGGGGCCAGGAACTGTAGTTCAACCATGGCGTGTATTTAATTAGTAGCCGCCCTCTCTAATTGATTAGCGTCTCGTATTAATATTTAAATACATTGTTATTCGATACTGCCGGGAGCAATTCCAAGCGTTCATACTAAGATGAAAGAAAGCCTTGGCATAATGTGTTTAAACCTGACTTTCCGGATCAGGCGTATTGCGTGAGTATGGCTGCGCCCGTTGGTGGCGGATCGCGTCGTTTTACCATAGATGCGGGGCAGGTGGGTCTGCAACCGGGCTTCCAGCGCGTCAAAGACCGGCTTTGCCTTTGCTTGCCGGATGCCGACACAGTTATCCGGTGGTGATCCGCAGGCTTCCTTCTCAATCGCGTAAAGTTGCACAATACGCTGGATGGTCTCGTTTGCGATGGCCGATCCGGCTTTAAGCTGTAATCTGAAGCCCGCCTGACATTCAGGGCCAGAAGAAATGCCCGTCAGAGCAGTTCTGCGATGCACTCATGTGTGCCAAGGCCGATGGCCGCTCTGAGGGCCGCGCGCGCGCGGGCGAGGCGGGACATGGCTGTCCCCAGCGGAATGCCGAGCGTCTTTGCGATATCCTGCGGGCTTGTGGTGCCCGCCAGGACGAGCTTCATCACAGCGGCCTGATCGGATTGCAGGGCGGCAATGGCATGGTGCAGCGCGCCGAGGTTCAGCCACGCATCAGCGACCGGCAGCGTTGTGGCGCTGTCCTCGGCCAGTTCTTCGAAACCTACGGCCGTGCGCCAGCGGGCGCGGACAAGATTGTGCAGGATGATCATGGCATAGTGTTCGGGCGCGCGCAGGTGCCTGCGTGTCATCGTTTCCATCAGGCGCAAAATTGTTTCCTGCGTCAGATCTTCGGCGGCCGTCCCGTCGGCACACAGTCGGTTCGCGCGGCGGCGCAGTCTCACAAGTAGTGCTGCAATCGTGGTGTTATCGAGCGGCTGTTGCATGGGCGGGTCCTTTATGTGGCTGTTGGGCCCAACATGACGAAAAACCACATTACAACCAGAGGGGGTGTTTCCGCCGATGGCGCGCGCGGGGCTTTTTCGGCGGCGGGGCGCGCATCCGCAGTGTGCTGATCAGCGGGAGTTTGCAGTCCGTAATGCCCGTCGGGACGCAAACAGGGATTGCGCGCTCTAGCTTCATGAGGCGCCACAAGGGCAGCCTTTTCGGAGCAACCACAGGAGATACCCATGACCTATTTTAAATCATTTACTGCCATCGCCATGACCGCGCTGTGCCTGCCTGCCTTTGCTATGGGGCAAAGCGCCGTGCAGGTGGATGCAAACGAGGACGGCATGCTGAGCCTTGAAGAAGTGCAGGCAGTTTACCCCGAGGTGACAGCCGAGCAGTTCGCCGCTGCCGATCTGAACGGTGACGGCCAACTGGATGATGCCGAAGTGAGCGCAGCGCAGGAAGCGGGCGTGATACCTGTCGAATAAGCCATATCGCAGCTTGAAGGGCCGTGGCAGCGGCATGATCTCGCTGTGATACAGGAGGCCCGGACGTACTCCAGCGCCGGGCCTCCCTTTTACCACGCCCTAAAGAGGGAGGTGGATCTTGAACTGTGCGCGGACCGCCGCATCGGTAACGGGATCAAGGGCGGCTGCGGAACGTTCGTTCAGAATCGCTTCCTTGCGCGCAGTGGCCCCTGCGATCAGGTCCGGTTTCTCCATCTCGACCCATTCCTTGGGGGACATCCTATTGCCGCAGGCGGGATAGACGTGATCGCTTTGCATCCGGCTTAACGTTGCGGAGGTGCCAAGGTAATGTCCCGGACCGCCCATACAGACCTGCGCCATCTGGTCGAGCGCCATCGTTTCATCCGTCACCTCGATCCCGCGCACACAACGCAGCGCCTGTCCGATGATATCATCGCCCAAAATGAGGCTTTCATGGCAAAAACCCAGCAGGGAGGCATGCATGCCCGCCGCCTCATAGATCATGTTGCAACCCGATAGCCCTGCCATAACGTTAGAACACATCTGTTCCCATCCGGCCTGCATGTCGGGGAGTTTGCTGTCGGCGATGCCTGCGGCGGCCCCGCCGGGCAAATCATAGAAACCGTGCATCTGCGCGCAGCCTGCCGTCAACAGCGCCTGTTCGCCCGATCCCCCCGTCATCGCACCCGTGCGCAGGTCCAACCCGAAGGGCCATGTGCCAAAGATCACCGGATGCCCCGGTTTCACAGCCGTCACATACACCAGACCGGCAAGACATTCGGCGACCGCCTGTACAATGGCGCCTGCCACGGTCGACGGCGCGGTGGCCCCTGCCATGCCCGCAGACAAAAGCAGCACGGGCATGCCGTATTTGATACACTCCTCCATGATCAGACAGCTTTCGGTCGCGAATTTCATCGGCGGGACAACAAAACAGTTGGAGTTCGACACGAAAGGCCGCTCGCGCCACTTGTCCTCGCCGCCCGCAATCATGTGCAGCATCTCGATCGCGGGGCGGACAAAGGCCGGATCGCTGAATGAGGTGCCGACGTGCTTGGTGGTGCCGGAGACACAGGCAAAAACGGAGTTGTAATCCATCTCCATGTTGTCAGGAATGTCGCGACAGACCATCGGGCGCTGGCAGAAATGCACATTGTCGAGCGTATTCACGATTTTCGCGGCGTCGTGCAGGTCTTGCACACCGCAATCGCGGTAGTGTCTGCCGTGGACATCGACCAGATGCACGGCGGCACCCGCAGTGCCATAGTGTACGCGGGTGCCGCCCAGATCCAGATCATGCTGGCCATCGCGGCTCATCAATGTGATCGACCGGTTGGCACACGCCAACGCGTCCTCGACCAATGCGCGGGGAATGCGGATGCGTCCGTCATCGCCCTGCACGGCGCCCGCACCGGTCAGATAGGCCACGCCGGAAGGAGGGGCGTCGGCCAGACCGATGGTCTCAAGCGCCTCCAGCGCGGCATGATGGATTTTCAGCACATCCGTGTCGGAAAGCGGTTTGTACTGGCCACCGGAAAGCCCTGCGCGCACGGGGCGCAGATTGTCGGGTAGGGCGGTGCTGCGCGCGGCGCGCCGTGCGGCGCGTCCACCTGTGCGCGAAGATGTCTGTACGTTCATGATATATCTTTCGGAGAGAGGAGAGGGGTCGAGGCATGTCGAATGCCTGCTGGTGCGCCTCTGGCAGCACGGCCCCGTACCGCCCCGATGGTGCGGATCACCAGTAATGTGATGCAGGTGCTGTGCTGCATGGATCTGCTCCCTTGACGGGAGGATCGTCAGATGGAAATGCGCCCTGTTCTGTTCCATTTGCGACGTAACGTAACTATTTTATCGCGCCAGACCGGCACTTTCCTGCTCTCGATTTGGGGTGTTGCGCGGAACTTGGCCACTTCACCACGCTGTGATCTGCGACTTTGGAACGGATGTGCCAAGAGGGCGTTATGACCACAAGGAGCGGCAAAACTGCTCTTTGTTATACTGAATTGTTCGAGGAGAGCATCATGAACAAGTTTACAAAAATCACCGCAATCTCGGCGCTGTCCGGCATTGCTTTTGGCACTGCCGCTTTTGCCGGCAATCTGGCCGAACCGGTTGTCGAAGCAACCGTTGCCGAACCGGTGTACCAAGCCCTGCCAGTGACCGGCGAATGGACCGGCTTTTATGGCGGTCTGAATCTCGGTTACTCTGACATCGATGGTACAGGCAACCTTGATGGCAACGACAACACCTATGGCGCGCACATCGGTTATGACTATGACTTCGGTAAATACGTTCTGGGTGCCGAACTGGAATATGACAAAACCGACATTGATCTTGATGGCGGCGGAACAGCAGACAACATTGCACGTCTGAAGTTGCGCGGCGGTTATGACCTTGGCAAAACGCTGATTTATGCAACCGCTGGTGCGGCCCGCATGGATACCAGCTTTGGCCATGACACCGGCGGCTTTGTCGGCATCGGTGCAGCGTATAAAGTGACGGACAGCTTCACCGTGGGTGGTGAACTTCTGGAGCATCGCTTTAAGGACATTGGCGGCTCGGGCGCAGATGCGGATGCAACCACGTTTAACCTGCGCGGCTCGTACCGCTTCTAAAGCGTTCTAACACAGCAAAGCAAAGGCGCGCACGGGAAACCGGCGCGCCTTTCGCCTTTCGGGATCTGTGTCAGGGCTTGCTTAGCTCTTGGGCAAAGGCACACAGTGTGGCAAGGGCCGCTTCAAACGCCCTGTCTTCAATTGTCATGGCGACACGGATATGCCCCGCTGCCGCCGCGCCAAAGCTTTCGCCCGGCATCACCGCGATGTGGTGCGTATCAAGTAGGGCATCGGCAAAAGCTTCGCCGCTCATCCCGGTCGGGGACACATCCAGCATCAGATACATCGCGCCGGCGCTTGGCACAGCCGTGACGCGGTTGTGGCGCGCAAGAACCCCCTGCGCCAAGACACGACGGCGGCGAAATGGTTCGGCGATCTCGGCTTCGAACGCGGAGCCGAGATCCAGCGCAAAAAGTGCCGCGTCCTGGATAAAGCCGGGAACGCCATAGGTTGTGTGGGTCGCCAGATTGGTCAGATGGGTCACGATCTCTTCGGGGCCGATCACCCAACCAATGCGCGATCCTGTCATCGCATGGCTTTTCGACATGGAGCCGCAAACCAGTGTGCGCGTTCTGCCATATCGGGCAGGGCGCGGGGTGACAGATGCTCACCCTCCCAGATTTGCGTATCGTACACCTCGTCGGAGATAAGCCACAGATCGTGGTCAAAACAGACCTGTGCGATCCCCTCCAGCGTGGCACTGCTGTAGACCACGCCAGTGGGGTTGTTGGGCGAGTTGATCATGAGCGAGCGCGCGCCGGGGGCCGCAGCGGCGATATCTGCGGCGCGCGGCTGGAACGCGTTTTCGGCGCGCGCGGCAATCGCCTTGGGCACCGCAGAGACGCCGCGCAGGGTGCCGGGATATGTGGCATAGTAGGGATCAATATAAAGCGCGGTATCGCCGGGGTCGATCACGGCCATATGGGCGGCAAAAAGCGCCGATTGACCGCCCGGCGTAATTAACACATTCTCGCGTTTTGTGGGGACACCCGTGCGCTGTGTCATCCGCGCCGCAACCGCATCGCGCAGGGCCGAAATGCCGGGAATCGCCGCATAACCGGTGTGACCGCCAAGCGCCGCACGGTGCATGTCTTGCAAGACCGGAGCAGCAGTGCGGATGTCATGCTCTCCGATGGTCAGTTCGGTCACGTCCGCGCCGTCAGCGATCATCTGGCGGGCGCGCAGAAAAACTTCCCAACCGTCTGATCCGCCGCCCAAAAGTGTGCTGATACGATTTGATGCTTTCACAAGTGCCTCCGCCGGTTGAATTTGCGCGCAGGGGCACAGAGCCGTCCGCTTTTGTCAATCACGCTTGACCACTCGCCCTATGGTGGGGTACGCAAAGGCATGACAACACCGATCACATCCATTTGCTGTATTATTACCTGCTGAGACTTCTCTCGCGGGCTTTGATCACGTTGTTTTCTTCCATTTGAAACTGTGCCATGTCCCGCGCAAGCCGCGCTGATAGGACAACCGCCATGACGACATTGAAACTGCACAACACAAAGACCCGTAAGCGCGAGGTGTTTGAGCCGATTGATCGCGACAATGTGCGGATGTATGTCTGTGGGCCAACGGTCTATGACCGCGCACATCTGGGCAATGCGCGGCCCGTGATTGTGTTTGATGTACTGTACCGGCTGCTGCGCCATATTTACCGCGCAGATCACGTAACCTATGTGCGCAATTTCACGGATGTGGACGACAAGATCAACGCGCGCAGCGCGGACAGCGGACGGCCCATCGCCGAGATCACGCAAGAAACGACACAGTGGTTTCTGGATGATATGGCCGCCGTCGGCGCGTTGGAGCCCGACCATATGCCGCGCGCTACGGCCTATATCCCGCAGATGGTCACGATGATCGAAGACTTGATCGCCAAAGGCCACGCTTATGCCGCCGAGGGGCATGTTCTGTTCGCGGTAGAAAGCTACAAAGATTACGGCGCGCTATCAGGACGCAGTGTGGATGACATGATCGCAGGCGCGCGTGTCGAAGTGGCCCCGTACAAGCGCAACCCGATGGATTTCGTGCTGTGGAAACCGTCGGATGCGGACACACCCGGATGGGAAAGCCCGTGGGGGCGGGGGCGGCCCGGTTGGCATATCGAGTGTAGCGCCATGGCTGATGAACTCTTATGGGAAAAGCCACTTGCCGAAGATCGGCTTTCCGAAAGTGCAAAAGAACGACCTCACGTTTTTGACATTCATGGAGGTGGCAATGACCTCATGTTTCCTCACCATGAAAACGAGATTGCGCAAAGCTGCTGTGCCAATGAAACTGATTCCATGGCAAATTACTGGCTCCACAATGAGATGTTGCAGGTCGAGGGCAAGAAGATGTCCAAGAGCCTCGGCAATTTCTTCACCGTCCGCGATCTGCTGGACCAAGGCGTGCCGGGGGAGGTGATCCGCTTTGTGATGCTGTCCACGCATTACCGCAAGCCGATGGATTGGACGCAGAAGAAGCGGGAAGAGGCGGAGACCACTTTGAAAAAATGGTATCGCCAGATTGGATTGTCGACCGCAGTGCTAGACAATGACGTGCATTCAGGAACAACAAATGCGCTCACTGAAGACCTTAACACTCCCGAGGCGCTTACCAATTGCCACGCGCTTTCAAACGGGGGTGATTATTCCCAGTTAAGAAAATCACTTTATCTATTAGGTTTGTTCGATGGAAACATACCGGATTGGGTCAAGGTGAAAGGGTTCAGTGATGCTGAAACAGGTCTCATTCGCCACTTCTTGAATAGACGTGAGAATGCCAGAGCAAGTAGAGATTTCCAGTTAGCAGACAAGATGCGTGATGGTTTGGCTGATGCAGGAGTATTGGTGAAGGACACTGGTGCCGAGCCAGAGTTTGAGCGTCTTTCAAACTTCAACGTTAACAAGCTGGACGAGCTTTGGGGGGACGTATGAGGTACTCCGTCCTGTTTATGATTGAAGGAAGTGGCCCTCAAATGATCCGCCTCACACCACAGACCCGTTCCCGGCCGCGGGGGGGGCTTGTCCCCGGCCGGGGGCTGGTCCTGCCGCGGGCACGCCCTAAGAAAGAGAAGAGTGGTGCCACATTATGACCGAACGCCTCTCCCTCTACGACACCACCCTGCGCGACGGGCAACAAACCCAAGGCGTGCAATTCTCGACCGAAGAGAAACAGATCATCGCCAAATCCCTTGATGCGCTGGGCGTGGATTATATCGAGGGCGGCTGGCCCGGTGCCAACCCGACCGACAGCGCCTTTTTCGACGCAGCGCCGCAAACCCGCGCGCGGCTATGCGCCTTTGGTATGACCAAGCGCAACGGCATGTCTGCCGAAAATGACGATGTGCTAGCCGCTGTGATGAACGCAAACACCAAAAGCGTCTGTCTGGTGGGCAAAACCCATGATTTCCACGTCAGCACGGCGCTGGGCATCACTTTGGCCGAGAATACGGACAACATCGCCCGTTCCATCGCGCATCTGGTGGCGCAGGGCCGCGAGGCGCTGTTTGACGCCGAGCATTTCTTTGACGGGTACAAGGCCAATCCTGCTTATGCGCTTGAGGCGATCCGCGCGGCTTATGACGCCGGTGCGCGCTGGATCGTGTTGTGTGACACCAACGGCGGGACGCTTCCGGTTGAGGTCGGGCGCATCACGGGCGAGGTGATTGCCGCAGGCATTTCGGGGGATCGCCTGGGTATCCACACCCACAACGATACCGAAAATGCCGTGGCCTGTACCTTGGCCGCCGTGGATGCAGGCGCGCGCCAGATTCAGGGCACCCTGAACGGATTGGGAGAGCGCTGCGGCAACGCCAACCTCACCACGCTGATCCCGATCCTCAAGCTGAAGGAACCCTACGCCAGCCTGTACGAGACCGGCGTGAGCATGCCGGCGCTTGAAGGGCTGACGCGCACCAGCCGGATGCTGGATGAAATCCTCAACCGTGTGCCGCAAAAGCAGGCGGGGTTTGTCGGCTCTTCGGCGTTTGCGCATAAGGCGGGGCTGCACGCCAGCGCCATCCTCAAAGATCCGTCAACATACGAACATATCGACCCTGCGCTGGTTGGCAACGCGCGCGTTATCCCGATGTCCAATCAGGCGGGGCAATCCAATTTGCGCCGCCGTCTGGTCAGCGCGGGGCTGGACGTGGCCAAGGGCGATCCGGCGCTCGCCGAGATTCTGGATGTGGTCAAGGCCCGCGAGGGGATCGGCTATAGCTATGATACCGCGCAGGCGAGTTTCGAGTTGTTGGCGCGCAAGGTGCTGGGCCGGATGCCCGACCTGTTCGAAGTCAAACGCTACCGCGTGACCGTGGAGCGGCGCAAAAACAAATACGACCAGATGGTCAGCCTGTCCGAGGCGGTTGTTGTGGTAAAAGTCGATGGGGAAAAGCGGCTTTCCGTGTCGGAAAGTATGGACGAGACCGGCAGCGATCGTGGCCCCGTCAACGCGCTGTCAAAAGCGCTGTCCAAGGATCTGGGGCAATACTCCGCCATGCTCGAAGACATGCGGCTGGTCGATTTCAAGGTGCGCATCACCCAAGGCGGCACCGAAGCCGTCACCCGCGTCATCATCGACAGCGAGGACGGCACCGGGCGGCGGTGGTCCACCGTGGGGGTGTCCGCGAACATAGTGGATGCGTCTTTCGAGGCGCTGCTGGATGCCATTCGCTGGAAGCTGATCCGCGATAAGGGGACGCCAGATTGATCTATAAAATCCTCATGGCCATCGTGATCCCTGTCGCGATCACGTTAGGTCTGGCGCTGGTGCTGGTATTCACTCAACGGCCAAAAGCGATGCAGGCCGAAGGGGGGCTCGATTTCAGCAACCAGTTCGCACAGGATATATCGGAGCCCGCACCGTTGGAAACGGCGCAGATGCGCGACGGCTACGGGTTGAAATACCGCGATTACCCGTCAAAAACAGAGGGCGCGCCGCTGTTAGCTATGGTGCATGGATCGGGTTGGCGCGGTCTTGAATTTGATACTATGGCCAAGGCGTTGCGCGGTAAAGCTCATGTGATAGTGCCGGATTTGCATGGTCATGCAACCGCCCCCGCGCGGCGGGGTGATGTGGATTACATCGGCCAGTTCGAGGATGATCTTGCCGATTTGATAGCGTTCACTCGCAGGCCCGATCAGCATCTTGTGATGGCGGGTCATAGTTCCGGCGGCGGGCTGGTGGCGCGCTTTGCGGGCGGTGCACAGGGTGGGGTGCTGGACGGGGCGATCCTGATTGCGCCGTTTCTCAAGCACAACGCGCCGATGACGCGGACCAATTCAGGCGGTTGGGCACACACGCTGGTGCGCCGGATCATCGGGCTGTCGATCTTCAACTCGTTCCGGATCACAGCGCTTAATCATCTGCCTGTCAGTCAGTTCAACATGCCCGACGTGGCGCTGGATGGCCCAATGGGGGATACCGCCACGACGCAGTATTCCTATCGCCTGAACACCTCGTTTGCGCCGCGCAGTGATTATCTGAAGGACGTCGCGACCTTGCCGAAATTTCTGTTGATCGCGGGCCGTGAGGACGAGGCGTTTGACGCGGCCCTTTACGCACCTACCATGAAGCAGGTGATGGACAGGGGCCGATACGAGATTCTGAACGGGGCCAACCACCTTGATGTGATGAACGAGCCCCGTGCGCGCGCAAAGATGGAGAGCTTTCTCGATGAGTACTGATAACCGGCAAGAGGCGTTCTTTATGCTGCACCGTGACGTGCCGCGTGGAGGTCCGGGCGAGCCTGCGGATGTGGCGTGGGCGGCGGCGTTGGCTGGTATTGATGGGCGGGCACAGATGGCCGATGTCGGGTGCGGGCCGGGCGCCGATATTGCGACACTTCTGGCGCAGGCCCCGCAGGGCGAGGTGACAGCGCTGGATAAAACACCGCATTTCGTAGACGCGGTACGAGCGATCTATGCTGACGATCCGCGTGTAACCGTTCTCAAGGCGGATATGGCCGCGATCCACAACAGCTATGATTTGATCTGGTGCGCGGGGGCGGTGTATTTTCTGGGGATCGAACGAGCCTTGCGGGGGTGGCGCAAATCGCTGACGCCGCAGGGGTGCATCGCGTTCTCCGAGCTGTGTTGGTTTGGCGATAAACGCAGCGCGCGCGCACAGACGCTTTGGGCCGATCACACGGCAATGACGGATGTCGCGGGCGTGTCACAGCAGATTGATGCGGCGGGCTTTGATCTTGTCGGGCAGCGCCGGTTGTCGGATGCGGCGTGGGAGGCGTATTTTGCGCCGCTGGATGCGCGTATCGCAACGCTGCGGCCGGGGGCGGATGCGGCCTTGACCCACGTGCTGGACGCGGCGGTGGAGGAGGCGGCCTGCTGGCGCGCGCACCGCGACGAATTCGGATATTTGCTGAGCGTGGTACGTCCGCGATGAGCCTTAGTGCCGATCTGACGTCTTGCGCCGCCTCGGTAGAGCGGGGCGATCCCTTGCGGTTCCGAACGGCGATGATGGCGCCGCTTGAGGCGCGCAAAAAGCTGTTTGTGCTGTATGCGTTCAACGTCGAGGTGTCGCGCGCGCCTTGGGTCACCAAGGAGCCGATGATCGCGGAGATGCGGTTACAATGGTGGCGTGATGTGCTCGAAGAGATTGCAGACGGCAGGCCGGTTCGCCGCCACGAGGTCGCGACGCCGCTGGCCGATGTGCTGACCCCCGCTCAGGCGCGCAGGCTGGATGAGTTGGTCGCCGCACGGCGCTGGGATATTTACAAAGACCCGTTCGAGGACGCAGCCGATTTTGTGCGCTATATCGACCAGACGGCAGGGCATCTGATGCTGACAGCCGCCGAGATGCTGGGGGCGGTCGACGAAAGCGTCGTGCGGCAGGCGGGGTATGCCGCCGGTGTCGCCGCGTGGCTCAAGGCGCTGCCCGCCCTTGAGGCTGCGGGGCGTGTACCGTTACTGGACGGAACGTTTTCGGGCGTTGTGGCATTGGCGCGGGACGGGGCGCAGGCGTTGGATGCGGCGCGGCGGGCCAGAGGCGGGATCGCGCGCACCTGCGTGCCCGCATTGTTGCCCGCAACCGCCGCAACGCCGGTGCTGCGCCACGCAATCGCGCATCCTGCGGATGTTGCCGAAGGTTTTCTGCCCGCGCCCGGCCTTGGTTTCAGCCTGCGCGCGATGACGGGTCGCTGGTAATCAGGCTCGCGCGCGTCGTTCGTGCAGGGCAAGCCAGATCAGCGCACCACCGGCGAGGATCAGGAACGGCACCATCGCATAGTTGACCGCCGCCCAACCCTGCATCGCAGAACCCCCGGAGCAGTTCATCAATCCGCCCGACGCCAGCGAGGCAACGGTCACGCCGCCGAATACCAACAGATCGTTCAGACCCTGCATCCGGCCCCGTTCGTGCGGCGCGTGCGCTCCGGCCAGCATGGACGTCGCGCCGATAAAGCCGAAGTTCCAGCCGATGCCCAGCAGGATGAGAGCGATATAGAAGTTTTCCAGATCGACCCCGTTCAGCGCCACAATGCCGGCCGCTCCGAGGATCGCGATCCCCGCGCCCAACACCTTTTCGACGCCGAAGCGGTTGATCAGGTGACCGGTAAAGAAGGATGGCGCAAACATTGCCAGAACATGGCCTGTCACGACAAATCCGGCGTCTTTCTGTTCGTACCCGCAGCCGACGACAGCCAGCGGCGTGGAGGTCATCACAAGGTTCATCAGCGCATATGAGACCATGCCACAGATCACCGCCACGGCGATGCGCGGTGTGGTAATCAGCTCCCAACGGCTACGACCTTTGGGCGCGTCCAGCGAAGGCACCGGCGGTTTGGGAATGTCGACCAGCAAAAACAACATGGAACCCACAAGGTTGAGCACCATCACCGCCACATAGGTGCCGACGAAAGGCACAACATAGCTTTCTGATGTTGCTGTGGCGAGTTGCGGGCCGATGATCGCAGAAACAAGCCCGCCCGCCATCACATATGAAATCGCCTTGGGGCGGAAAGCGTCTGATGCGGTATCGGCAGCGGCAAAGCGGTAAAACCCCTGTGCCGACATGTAGATGCCTGTCAGAAAGGAACCGGCAAGGAACACCGGAAACGATGCAAGCATCAAACCGTAAGCCGCAACAGCGCCGCCCGCAGCGCCGCCCGCAGCGCCGACAAAAAATCCCGTGCGCCGCCCAAAGCGTTGCATGATCGCGGAAATCGGCGTCGCCGACAGCATAGAACCCAGAACAATCATCGAAATCGGCAACGTGGCAAAGCACACGTTGTCGGCAAGCCACATTCCCGCCAGACCGCCGACAAGGAAAATCATCGGCATTTGCGCGCCAAGGATGGCCTGAGCTGCAACAAGAACGGCTACGTTGCGCTTGGCGCGGCTGTCATCAATCATGGGAATGGTCCTTTTCTCGCGCCTATCGCTACTCCGCGTCCGGTCTTTGGGCAACCCCCGATGCATGGTTCTGACGTGTGGTTCCGGTGTGCGGGGTCTCTTGCGTCGGGCGCAGAGGCGGCTAAAGCTGTGGCGCATGAGGGATGATTTGAATATTCTGTTGCTGGGCGGCAGTTTCGAGGCACGCCGCGCCGGTGAAGCGCTGGCGCGCCTAAAGCTGCGTCATGAGGTGATCGTGTCGGAAGAACCCCGCGCGCGGGAGCCTGTGTTGTACCCGCCAACGCTGCGCCGGTTCGCCTCTGCACAGCAGATGGCCGACTTTATGCGCAGCGCGCGGATCAATGTCGTGCTGGATGCAAGCCACACGTTTGACAGGTGCGTGACCGAACAGGGGTTTGCCGCTGCGGGTGCGTTGGGCCTGCCGTATCTGCGGCTGGAGCGGCCTGCGTGGGATACGAACGTTCACGCGCGCTGGCACAGGGCGGCGAATGTCGCCGCAGCGCAGCTGATGATCGGCCCGCGCGCGCGGGTATTTTGTGCGACAGGATGGGACAGTCTGGCCGGATACGCAGGCTTTCGCGGCGAGGTTTTGATGCTGCGCCAGACCCGCCGCCATGACCGGCTTGTGCCTTATGATTTTTTGGAACTGGTATTTGGCGATCCGCCCTTTAGCGCCGCGCAAGAGGAGGCGTTGTTTCGGGCACGCCGCGTTGATCTGTTGATCTGCCGGAATTTGGGCGGGCAGGCCAGCCGCCCCAAGCTGGACGCGGCGCTGGCGCTGGATATTGATGTGATCCTGATCGACCGGCCGCCCGCGCCTGCGGGTTTGCCTGTGGTGTCGGACATTGCAACCGCCCTTGCATGGCTGGCAACGCTATGAGACGGATAACTAACGAACAGGATGTGGCGGAGGGTGCCGCGTGGCTGGCCGCGCGCGATCCGCGCCTTGGCGCAGCGCTGGCGCAGACCGGCCCGTTGCCGCTGCGCCTGACCGGCGACGGCTTTGATGCGCTGCTGAACAAGATCGTGAGCCAGCAGGTTTCGGTTGCATCCGCGCGCGCCATCTGGGGACGGGTGGAGGCGGCGGGGCTGATCACGCCCGACGCTGTGTTGGATGCGGGCGAGGCGGGGCTGCGCGCGGCGGGGTTGAGCCGCCCGAAGGTCAAATATGCAACCGCTTTGGCGCGTGCGGATATCGACTATGGCGCGCTGCGCGAGCAGTCGGAGGCACAGGTGATCGAGACGCTTACAGCGGTCTCCGGGATCGGGATCTGGACGGCGCAGGTCTATCTGATGTTTGGTCTGGGGCGCGCGGATGTGTTTGCGCCCGGTGATCTGGCCTTGCAGGAAGCCGCGCGCATGATCTTTGATCTGCCCGCGCGGCCCAAGCCTGCGGAACTGGCAAGACGTGCCGAGGAATGGTCCCCTTGGCGGGCTGTTGCAGCGCGGCTCTTGTTTTCGTACTACCGTGTAGCAAAAGATCGGGAAGGAATAACATGACACGAGTCCTCAATTCAGAACGCCGCGAACCCGTCTCGGGAGAGATGCGTTCTGCTGTGGTGTTTCTGCACGGCTACGGGGCCAATGGCGCGGACCTTCTGGGTCTTGCCGACCCGTTGGGCGAACATCTGCCCGATACGTTGTTCGTCGCCCCCGATGCGCCCGAAAGCGTGGCGGGGATGCCCAATGGCTATCAGTGGTTCCCGATCCCGTGGATCGACGGATCATCCGAAGAAGAAGCCGCGCGCGGCATGGCGCAGGCAATGTCCGACCTCAATGCATATCTCGATGCGCTGATGGTGGATGAAGATCTGCTGCCCGAACAGGTCGTGCTGTTCGGCTTTTCCCAAGGCACCATGATGGCGCTGCATATCGCGGCACGGCGCGAAGACGAGTTGGCCGGTGTCGTTGGCTTTTCGGGGCGTTTGTTGTCGCCCGAAACGTTGAAGGACGAAACCGTCTCGCGGCCCCCGATTCTATTGGTGCATGGCGATCAGGATGACGTTGTGCCGCCGCAATCGCTGCCCGAGGCGGCGGAGGCCCTGCAACAGGCGGGGTGGACCGATGTGTTTGCCCACATCATGAAAGGCACCGCGCACGGCATTGCGCCCGATGGGCTTTCGGTGGCGCTGGCCTTTATGCGTGACAAGCTAAGCCTGTAATCCACGACCCGACACTGCGTCATGACGTGCAGCAGTCGTGCCATTGGCACGGCTGTTTTTGGCTGTGCGCACGAGAGACTTGCCAGCTTGAAATCACGATATATAGTCACGCTATAACGTAAGGGGGCAGTGGCTGGATGGACGGCGACTTTAGAACGGAATTTACGAAGCAACCTGGAGGGTTAAAGTTTAGACCGGCCCTTGTATTGAATGCGGATTACCGACCGCTCAGTTATTATCCGCTGTCTTTGTGGCCGTGGCAGGAAGCGGTGAAGGCCAAATATCTCGACAGGGTCGATATCGTGGCGGAGTATGATGACTGTGTTCACAGTCCCTCCACCACGCTGCGCATCCCCTCGGTTGTGGTGCTCAAAGATTATGTCAAACCTCGAAAGCGCGTGGCCTTCACGCGCTTTAATTTATTTCTGAGGGACGAATTCTGCTGCCAATACTGCGGCGCGCGCGGCGATCTGACCTTTGATCATGTGGTGCCACGGGCAAGCGGCGGGGTGACAAGCTGGCAAAACGTGGTTGCCGCGTGCGGCCGGTGTAATCTGCGTAAAGGCTCCAAAGCGCTGCACCAGACGGGGTTTACCCTGCGCAAAACCCCACGCCAGCCCGACGTGGAAGAGTTGCGCAACACGGGACGAAAATTCCCGCCTGGCCATCTGCACGAAAGCTGGATGGATTTCCTGTATTGGGACGCGGAGTTGCAGGCCTGATTACCGGTTGGCCAGGATTTGTAAATGCTAGGATAATAGTCACAGAATAGGCGTTTCTGATGGCAGAAATGAGCATCGGATTCACCAAGCTGTAAATGGAGCCATAGTTTTCACAAAATCGGGGATTCTGCTTCCATAAACCGGTCTTGATCCAGTGGAACAGCACATTACCATATGAATCGGAAACGGTGTATCGTGAGTGCTCATCATGTTTTGGGAATTGAGTGTCATGCTCATGGAAAAGTTCTCCGGTTAGGAAAGAATGACAAGCAAAGGGGGAGGGGTGTGATCCGGCCCTTGTTTGCCGATGAAGCGGCATCTTTTTCAGGAATGGAAGGAAACATTATGGGACAAGATCGTCGAGCGCCACGTGCTATTACCGACAGCACATGCTTGCATGTGTGAGAGGGCACGTACGCCGCCAGAGCAGCAATACAGCGATTCACTGCCCGGCGGGCATTGCGTAGCAATGGCCCGAGAGGGGCGCTTTGATCGCGGAACTGTGCAATGAACTCGGCATTAATCCGAAGACGGTTGCCAAGTGGCGAAAGCGGGCAACGGGCGAGAATCTCAAGACCGGACCCCACGGTCCTGACCGAGACCGAAGAGGCCGCGATCGTGGCATTTCGGTGTCATACGCTGATGCCGCTGGACGACTGCCTCTACGCCTTGCAGCCTTCGATCCCACATCTGACACGCTCAGCGCTGCATCGGTGCCTGCAACGGCACGACATATCGCGCCTGCCTGATGTAGAGGGCCCCTCTCATGGTTTGAAGGCAAACAATTTCCGGGCAGTGGACAAGGCCAAGCGGCAGAAATTCAAGCGCTACCCCATTGGGTTCTTCCATATCGACATTGCCGAGGTGCAGACCGCTGAAGGAAAGCGATATCTTTTCGTCGGCATCGACCGCACGAGCAAGTTTGCCGTTACCCAACTCGTTGAAAAGGCAACCAGACGCACCGCATGGGAGTTCCTGCAGCACATGATCAAAGCCGTGCCCTATCAGGTCCACACCATTCTCACCGACAATGGTATCCAGGATGAACCGCACGATCATGGAAGCGACCGTCAAGCCGCTCCACTACGACAGCCACGACCAGTTGCGCACCCATTTGGCCGATTTCTTGGCAGCCTACAACTTCGCCCGAAGGATTAAGACGCTGAATGGCCTCACGTCCCGCGAATACATCAGCAAAATCTGGACATCAGAGCCGGAACGATTCATCCTCAACCCGATCCACTAAATGCCGGGACTGAAGACCTAGCGCCGATTTGGACCAAAAGTACGAAATGGCGAAGCGGTTGGCACAGAAAATCAAGACCGTGCTGGACATAATGCGCCAAGGGGTTTCCGGTCTGGCGAAAACCCCGTCACGGCGGTTAAGGACGCGGGCGTGCTGCCCGAGGTTAAAGTCAAGGTTAGGTGTTAGAGCGTTTCGTAGCGTGATCTACTGATCGGCCGGTTGATTGAGGTCGGGCAGGAGCCGGGCGTGCTTGCGCATCGCTGCGATAGCATCGCCGAACGTGCAGATGCCGCGGGCCTCCAGAATCGGCAGCAGCCGCACAAGGACGCTGGCGGTTGCAATGGCATCGCCGGTGGCTGTGTGCCGCGCGGCGCTGTCGATGCGCACGCCAAGGCGGTCGGCAATCGCGTCGAGCGTGTGGATTTCTGTTTCGCCAAAGACCGCAGCCGAGAGCAGCACCGTGTCGAGGACGGGGTTGTCGAAGGCGAGATCCAGTTCCGGTTCATGGCGGTTGAGAAACGCCATGTCGAACGGTGCATTATGGGCGACCAGAACGGCGTCTCGGGCAAAGCTGTGGAACCTGCGCAACGCGCTAATTGCATCGGGCGCGTCGTTGACCATTTCGTCCGTAATGCCGTGAATACGTGAGGAGGCGGGCGGGATCGGGCGGGCGGGATTGACCAGGGTTTCGTAGGTTTCACCCTTCACAAGGCGATTGGCGAGCACCCGAACTGCGCCGATCTGCACGATTTCGTCGCGCGCCGTGTCGAGCCCTGTTGTTTCTGTGTCGAAGACCACAAAGGTCAGCGCCGAGAGCGGCGTGTCGGCGATGAGCCGGTCGGCGGCGCTCTCGATCAGGTTGAAATCAAAGACCAGCGGACGTTCTGCGAGTGCCGCGTCATCGACGTCGACCTCGATCGAAATCATGAAGCCGCGGCCATCTACGGCGGGCCGAAGTCGGGCCTTGATGAAACCCCGCCCATCCGCAGTTGCAAGGGTCGCATCGACAAAGTTTGTGCCCTCGCGAGTGGCGAGTTCGGCCAGCCTCGCTTCCAGAGATTGACGGTCGAGAAAATCAAAGACAGACCGTCCAAGGCCAAGCGTGGCGACATGGCCAAGGGCATGTGCGCATTGGCGATCATAAAGAATAATCCGGTTCGTCTGGTCCACCAGCATGATTCCAACGGCAATATCGGACAGCAATGCCGCAAGGCGTGCGTTATCTTCTTCAATCGCCTGTGTCGCGGCACCCAGACGGGACTGAAAACTGTGCTGCATTTCAGCAAGCTCCCGACCAAGAGCAATCGAGGCCGGACCAAGGTCGCCGAGGTGACGCAGAGAAGCGATATCCAAATCATCCGTCACACCCCCATGCGCGCGGGCGCGAAGCGCGGCTGCCAGACGGGAAATTGCCCGCGCCACATGCTCATCAAACAGCAACCATACCAGCACGGTGACAAGAACGCCCCCGAAGGCTGCAATCAATCCTTCAATCAGGAGTGCAGACAAGGCGCCGGGGTCACGACGCCAAGCCAGCCACGTCCCCGCGGAAATGGCAACGATATTGCCGCATGCGATAAGGGCGAAGAATAAAAAGACGCGAAGGCGAAGACCGGCGCGCACCGTTTACACCCCTTCACAGGCCATGCGGGTGACGGGATCGTCGTGACCTGTTTCGATCCATGCGGTATCGGGCACCGATCCGTCCTCTGCCAGCACGACATCGGGCAATAGATCGGCCCGACGTCCAACCTTGCAATCAAATACTGTCCGGATGCGCCGGGTCGGTGTCCAGCGGCCGAAGACATAGAGGCTGGTCATCTGCTGTTCCTCCGCCACTTCGTTTCTCAGAACGCCAACGCGGTCAACGGCAATGAACCGGTCGACATAGGGAAAGACATAGGTCCACGGGCGCCAGAATGCCTTGTTCTCGTGGGTTGTCGCGACTTCGATGCCATCGGGCAAAGCTGCGGAATTGCGGGTGAACCATGAATACTCAAGCGATATCGACACGCCCAGCATTGCAGCCCCCGCAAAGACGGGAATAAGCCAACGGGGCAGGGGGGATATGATGCGCCGCAACACGAGGGCAACCCCGGCGGCGGCAATGCCCGCTACGATGACAGCAATCAGTTCGAACAGCATGGTTTTTCCTTTTTACTGACCCGTGTCAGGGCAGGGCGCGACCCTGAGCCGCCGCCGATTGCATTGTCCGCACGACCACGAAGGCATTGCGCAAATGACTGCGCTCGAAATCGCCGAGCGTCGTCGGTGCCATGAAATTATCGGGCGCTTCGCCGCGGCGCACCTGTTTCATCTGATGCTCAAGTCTGGTTTGGGCGATCAGGTCATAAGCGTCAAGAAGGTCGCGCCCCCCGCTTTGCGAGATGATCCCGGCCGCCTGCGCGCCCTCGATCCGCGCCCTTGTGTTGACTGCACTCAAGCGCCCGCGCAGCGCATAAATACGGCCCAGGTCGACGATCGGTACAACTCCGTTCAGCTTGAGGTCGATGTGGTCACGATGTTCACCCGACCGCATGGTGGCAAACCCGCGCCAAAGGCCAAGTGGAGGCGCGTGGCCAAGGGAGTTCGAGATCATATGTGCCACGAAAATCGAGTTGCGCGAGGCGGCCTCCAGCGTTTCGGTTTGAAGCCCCGCATACAGGTCCAGGTCGCCGCCGATTGGCCGCAGGTCGAACATGACGGATGCCAGCATCTGGGCTTCTTTGTCGGGGTGGGCAATCCAGCCTTTGAAGTATTTACGCCAGACGCGCAGAGGCTGGCGCCAGCGCGGATTGGTGGCCATCATGTCGCCCGGACAAAAGACATAACCGCAGCGATCAAGCCCGTCAGAGACGAAGCGGGCAAACTCGGCGAAATAGGCGTCGTCATCTTCAGTCGCGGCGTCGGACAATATCAGGACGTTATCCTGATCGGAAACTCCGGTCTGTTCACGGCGACCCTGACTGCCGCAGGCCAGCCAAAGATAGGGGGCGGGAGCTGGCCCAAGCTTCACTTGCGCCAGCGTCAGCAGGCGACGGGTCACGGCGTCGGCAATATCGGTCACAAGGCGTGTGGTCACGTCGTGACGGTTTCCCTCCCCCACAAGTTGCGCCAGCAGTTGCGGGATACGCCGGGTAATCGCCGCCAGCGCGTCGGAATCCGGCGCATGGGCCGCATCCCCGATAATCTCGGCAGAGCTTTCGGCCTGAAACCGGGTAAGATCGGTCTTGGTGATTATTCCGAGCAGTCCGGCATCACCGACGATGGGAACATGCCCGATCCCGCGCTCCATAATGAGGTGCAGCACGTCCGACCCGATGGCATCAGGCGGCAGCGTTACGGGATCGACAGTCATAACATGGCTGACAGATGTATCAGGGTCCAGCCTCTCGGCCAGCACCCGCGCCACATCACGGATGGTCAGGATACCGTGCAGGGTGCCATCCTCGACGACCAGCACGGACGAGATGCCGAAATCCCGCATCAGCATCGCTGCGTCGGTCAAGGTGGTGTCGGGGGCAATCACCTTGAGATCTGTCGACATGAGCGCCGCAACCGGTGTGTGCGTAAGGCTGCGCCGCGCCGCGCGGGTGGCGCGCGATCTGGCGTAGAAATCATTGAGGTTGGTGTTGTTGTCGATAAGCGCAAGAAAATGCTGCGCAGGTATAAGAAAAAGTTGGGTTGGTGTCACGCTGCGGGCGTTGGTCACGGCGATGCCGTCGCGGATCAGCCCACGCTCCCCAAACGCACTGCGTGGACCGAGCGACGACAGGACGCCGTCATTTGCATCTGTGATCTCAACCTCGCCTGAACGGATAAAATATAGACCTTTGAGCGTATCGCCCACGCGATAAATTTCCTCGCCGGAGGCGATGTTCAATTCTTTGACCGCGGCGGCAACCGTTGCGAGCTCCGCTTCAGGAAGCCGGTTCCACGGAAAAACGCCGCTCAGGAACTCTGCGATGTTCATGGTGCTTCCCTTTAACCGGTGACCGGCCCGCCTTTCGACGGACCGGATAGTGACGTTAATGTGGCGGGCATCGCAAGGGACGCCCGCCGCTTGATCAATGGTCAGTAGCTGCACCGGCACCGCGTGGAACGCGAACGCTTTCGACCAGATCCCTGATGTGATCAGGCGTCGGAGCGGTGCTGCGGGTAACAAGCCAGGCCACAAGGAAGTTCAGAACCGCACCCACAGCGCCGATGGCGGTGGACTGGATGCCCAAAAGCGAACCTGAAATCGTATCTTCAAACTGGTTGGTGTCGGGAATGAAGAACCAGCCCTTGTGCATGAAGATATAGACCAGGGTGAAGATCAAGCCCGTGAGCATACCGGCAACCGCACCCCTGTTATTGATGGTCTTGGAGAAGATGCCCATCATCAGCGCCGGGAAGATCGACGCGGCAGCGATACCAAAGGCGAGCGCCACCGTCTGCGCCGCAAAGCCCGGAGGATTGAGCCCCAGAATGGTTGCCACCACAATCGCCACAGCCATGGATATCCGGGCCGCCAGCAATTCGCCTTTCTCCGATATCCCCGGATTGATCGACGCCTTGATCAGATCGTGACTGACCGCTGATGAAATCGCCAGCAACAGACCCGCCGCCGTTGACAGCGCCGCTGCCAGACCACCCGCAGCAATAAGCGCGATCACCCAGCTTGGCAGTTGCGCAATCTCCGGATTGGCCAGCACAAGGATGTCACGGTTGACGTCCAGTTCATTGCCCTGCCAGCCACGCGCGGCTGCTTCTTCGGCAAATTCTGCGTTGGTGTCATCATAGTATTCGATGCGCCCGTCGCCGTTTTTGTCCTGATATGTGATCAATCCCGTCACTTCCCAGTTCCGGATCCAGTCGGGTCTTTGCTCATATTCGATAGGTTCAGAAGCTGTCCCGTTCGGATAGATCGTATCAATGATGTTCAGCCGCGCCATTGCACCTACCGCAGGACAGGTCAGATAAAGCAGTGCGATGAACACCAGCGCCCAACCCGCCGACCAACGTGCATCTGCAACACGCGGCACGGTGAAGAAGCGGATGATGACATGTGGCAGACCCGCGGTCCCGATCATCAGCGACATGGTGAAAAGGACCATGTTGATGACCGACGATGGCGTGCCATCCTGTGCGGTATAGGCGCCAAAGCCAAGCTCTTGCACAACTTCGTTGAGGCGTCCGAGCAGCGGTTCACCCGATGCGGTATGTTCCCCGAACAGCCCCAGCGGCGGGATCGGGTTGCCGGTGAGTTGCAGCGAGATGAAGATCGCCGGAATGGTATAGGCCAGGATCAGAACGCAGTACTGCGCCACCTGGGTATAGGTGATGCCCTTCATGCCACCCAGAACGGCGTACATGAACACAATGCCGGCGCCGATGAACATTCCGGTATCGTTCGACACTTCCAGAAACCGCGAGAACGCAACACCGGCACCTGTCATCTGACCGATAACGTACGTGGTCGACGCAATAATCAGACAGATCACTGCAACCAGACGCGCGCCCGGGCTATAGAAACGGTCGCCGATGAATTCAGGCACGGTGAACTTGCCGAATTTGCGCAGATACGGCGCCAGCAGCAACGCCAACAGCACATAACCACCGGTCCAGCCCATCAAATAGGAACTGGCCGGATAACCCGCAAAGGCAACGATGCCCGCAAGTGAAATGAACGACGCCGCAGACATCCAGTCGGCTGCGGTGGCCATACCGTTCAAAACCGGATGCACGCCACGACCAGCAGCGTAAAATTCAGCAGTTGATCCGGCACGGGCATAGATGGCGATCCCGATATAAAGCGCGAAACTTGCGCCCACGACGATAATGTTGAGGGTATATTGGTCCATGTCTGATTACTCCTCGTCGACGCCGTATTCACGGTCGAGCTTGTTCATGCGCCAGGCGTAGAAAAAGATCAGCACCAGAAAAACCAGAATTGACCCTTGTTGCGCGAACCAAAATCCAAGATCGGTCCCGCCGATCTTGATGGGTGCCAAAAGCGGGCGCAGCAGGATGCCAAAACCAAAGCTCACGATGCCCCAAATGATGAGGGAAATGTAAATGAGGCGCAGATTGGCATTCCAGTAGCCTCTCCCGTCACTATCAGCGCGGTGCGCCCCGTTTTTGTTTGGATCGGCCATTGTCCGTTCTCCTCTGTTGTGCGCCAGTTGTCTGGCATGGTTTTTATGAATTCAGGGCTTTGACGACATTGCCTAATGATCCGGCGATTTCCGGGATCGGCCCCATGGCGTCGACACGCCGCAGCACGCCGCGATTTTCAAAGTGGTCGATCAGGGGGGCAGTTTGTGCGTGATAGGCTTGCAGGCGTGCAATAACGGTTTGCGCGTTGTCATCCGCGCGCCGGGTGAGGGGGCCGCCGTCACAGACGTCGCAGGTGTCGGGTTTGGCAGGGGGCTTGAACTGATCGTGATACCCCTCGCCGCAGATCGCACAGGTGGCGCGCCCTGAAACCCGTTCGACCATGGCGTTGTCATCAACGGTCAATGCAACCGCTGCACCGACGCTCATGCCATGGCGCGCCAGCAGCGCATCAAGCGCCTCGGCCTGCGCGCTGGTTCGCGGAAATCCGTCAAGGATTACACCACGCGCAACGTCAGACTGTTCCAACCGCTCTTCGAGTATTTCCATGACAATTGCATCAGAAACAAGGTCGCCCGCTTTCATGACCTTGTCGGCGGCAAGTCCCGCAGCGGTCCCGTCGCGCACAGCCGCGCGCAACAGATCACCAGTCGAGAGTTGGACCAAGCCGAGCTGTTCTTCCAGAAGCCGTGCTTGTGTTCCTTTGCCAGCGCCGGGCGGGCCAAGAAGCACAAGAACGTTCGAAGCTGTCGTTGTGGTGTCTGCGCCCATCTGCTCAAACCTTGTTCATACGATTTTCGATCAACTCGTCCACGACCTCAGGCTCTGACAGGGTCGATATGTCGCCAAGAGCCCCGAAATCATCCTCGGCGATCTTGCGCAGGATACGGCGCATGATCTTGCCCGAGCGGGTCTTGGGCAGGCCCGGCGCCCATTGGATCAGGTCCGGTTTGGCAATCGGTCCGATCTCGGCGCGTACCCATTTCTCAAGCTCCTTGCGCAGGTCCTCGGACGGCTCGACCCCTTTCATCAGCGTGACATAGGCATAAATGCCTTGCCCTTTGACAGGGTGCGGATAGCCCACAACAGCGGCCTCGCTAACGGTTTCGTGGGCGACAAGCGCGCTTTCGACCTCTGCGGTGCCCATCCGGTGGCCCGAAACGTTGATGACGTCATCAACGCGGCCGGTGATCCAGTAATAGCCGTCAGCGTCCCGCCGACAGCCGTCACCGGTAAAGTAATAGCCTTCGTATTGCTGAAAGTAGGTGTCCATAAAGCGCTGGTGGTCACCGTAAATCGTGCGCATCTGACCGGGCCAGCTGGATTTGATGCACAGCACCCCTTCGGCCTCGGCTTCCTCGATCAGCTTGCCGGATTCGGGTTCCAGCACCGCCGGTTCAACCCCGAAAAACGGCAACGTCGCGCTCCCGGGTTTGGTGGCGATGGCGCCGGGCAGGGGCGTCAGCATGTGACCGCCGGTTTCGGTCTGCCACCATGTGTCGACAATCGGGCGTTTCCCTTTGCCGATGACGTCATTGTACCAGTTCCAGGCCTCAGGGTTGATCGGCTCGCCGACTGTTCCTAGCACTTTCAGACCACTCAGGTCATAGGGTTTGACGAACTCTTCGCCCTTGCCCATCAGAGCACGGATCGCGGTGGGGGCGGTGTAAAACTGGTTCACTTTGTGCTTTTCGCAAACCTGCCAGAACCGTCCCGCATCAGGATAGGTCGGCACACCCTCGAACATCAGCGTTGTCGCCCCATTGGCCAGCGGGCCATAGACAATATAGCTGTGTCCCGTGACCCAGCCGACATCCGCCGTACACCAGAAAACATCACCGTCGTGGTAGTCAAATACGTATTTATGCGTCATTGCGGCAAAAGCCAGATAGCCGCCGCTCGTATGAACAACGCCTTTCGGCTGCCCGGTGGAGCCGCTGGTGTACAAGACAAACAGCGGATCTTCGGCACCCATCTCTTCTACGGGACAGTCCTCTGACACCTTAGGGGTCATCTCGTGCAGCCAGAAATCGAGGCCCTCGCGCCACGCAATCTGCTGATCTGTCCGCTTCACAATCAGACAATTGGTGTCCTTGATTACGTTGATAAGCGCCTTGTTGACGTTATCTTTGAGGTTGGTCACCCGCCCGCCGCGCGGTGCACCATCAGACGTGATGACAAGTTTCGCATCGCAACCCGACACCCGAGCGGCCAGCGCATCAGGAGAAAACCCCGCAAAAACAATGGAGTGGATCGCCCCGATCCGTGCGCAAGCCAGCATCGCATAGGCCGCTTCGGGGATCATCGGCAAATAGATTACAACGCGGTCGCCTTTGCCGACACCCATCTCTTTGAGAACATTTGAAAATTTGCAGACATGGGCGTGCAACTGGCGATAGGTGATGTGCAGCGCCTCGTCTGTCGCTTCGTCCGGCTCCCAGATGATGGCGGTCTGCTCGCCCCGATCTTTCAGATGGCGGTCGATGCAATTGGCCGCAACATTAAGCGTGCCGTCGGCGAACCAGTTTATCGCTACTTTGCCGTATTCAAAACTACAGTCGCTGACCTGTGTATATGGCTTGATCCAGTCCAAAGTCTTGCCATGGGTACTCCAGAACGCATCAGGATCCGCGACGCTCTGCGCATAGGTTTCAGTATAGGTGGCAAGGTCAATATGGGCGTCTTTTACGAATTTTTCATCCGGAAGATAAATTGTCTGGCTCATGCAACTCTCCTTTTGGGCGACTGCAAACGATTGACGTAAGGTAACCTATAAGGGAATTTTCTGTACCGCGGAACATTTTTTTCGCAACCGTGAAATTGCTTGTAATTATGTTTGTTTAATTCGAGTGGCGATGTAAATAAATTTACATATGGCGTGGTCGGGTAATTAAATCGTTTTTTTACAACACGTTGTATTCTATTTTTTGGCCAAGTTGGTCGAAGTTGCGGGCCACTAACACTGCTTGGTAGGGTCGAAAACGGCCCACAACCCCCGATTGATACTATCAGCCGCCGGTTGCCTTGGCTGACAAGGACGTTGCTACCTTTGGTAGATGGCAGAAAGCCCGGCGGTCTAAAACCTGGCTTCAGGGTAAGATTCCCATCCTAAGCTTCACGGACTCATAAGGGTATGCTTGTTGGTTCTTTTCAAGACAGGCGATTTTGTGACCCGTTTGATAAAGCACAAAGAACTGTTTCGGTCGATATACACCAAGCTGCCCGGCTATGCGTAATAGGGCAGCAAATCATGGATGGGTATTCTGGCTGAATTGTCGAACGCCGGACCATCCGCTGCAAGGCGATGAAATAGCGTTCTGACGCACAGGCAAATTTCCTGTTCAGGATGTCGAAATCCGTACTGCCGCTGACGAGCATTAGACAGATATGGCGTGAAGTCAGTTTTGGTTAGCTAGGTATATAGCCCCCCGAAAAGTCAAACGGCAAATCGAAAAAACCTGCCGTTTGACCTTTCGGGAGCCTGAAGGGCTATATCGCTTTGGTGGAAAGCACGCCGGTTTCCTTGTTTTCCCGCCAGATTACAAAAACCAACAAAGCGGAGATTACGCCGCCAACGAGTGTTGTCATTAAGCCCGGAAAGCTGAACGCAAAGCCCGCAGCGGCAAGCGGTAGGCGCAGAAGGGGACGTACCAGCCCGACACCCAGAAGATACCCTTCAAGCCCGCCTGACAGGAGGATAATCCCGATGATGATAGACGGCAGAACATAGATAAGCGGCGTCAGATCGCCTTGCAGAACCAGCGCGGGCTGGAACAAAAAGAAAAGCGGCACAAAGTATATGACGACCCCAAGGCGCATGGCCGTGAAAGATGTCTGCATCGGCTTTGCCCCCGCGATGGTCGCGGCAAGAAAGGCTGCTGTGCCGACGGGGGGCGTTATGACCGACAGCATGGCGTAGTAGATGATGAAGAAGTGGACAGCCACCGTGTTGAGCCCGCCGATTTCAATGATGGCTGGTGCCAGTGTCACCGCAAGAAAAATGTAGGCGACGATGGCGAGCCCTGCCATGCCCATGATGAAACAGGCCAGAATGCCAAGCGCGATTATAAGATAAACATTATCCCCGCCAAGAGCAACAAGACCGGATGTCATTGATCCGGTGACCCCGGTGATTGTCAGCGCGCTGACAACAAAGGCAATGGGCAAGATGATGGCGGCAGTTTGGGTCACCAGAATACCAATCTGGCGCATGGTCGCGAACAGACGTCGCGGCGTCATCATGGTTTCGCGCGACAGGAAGCTGAGCGCGATCATCATCACACAGGCATACCACGGTGCGTAGTATTCCCACCTCATATAAAGCAGGCCCCAAACCAGAAAGACCATAACGGACAGGAAGGGCCAGCCACGCATCAGCACCTTGCGGGCGGACGGTATCTGGTCGGACGTCATGCCGGTCAGACCCTTGCGCGCGGCATAAGCATCTACCTGAAGCATCAGCCCGAAATAGAACAGCAGGGACGGCAGGATCGCAGCCACCATGATGGTCGCGTAATCCACGCCGATCGTGATCGCCATGACAAAGGCGATAGCCCCCATCACCGGTGGCATGACAACGCCGCCGGTAGAGGCGCACGCCTCGATCGCGGCTGCGTAATGTGGCGGATAGCCGACCTTTTTCATCGTCGGGATCGTAATTGATCCGGTCCCTGCGATGTTGGAGAAAATGGATCCCGAAAGCGATCCGAAAAAGCCGCTGGCGACGATAGAAACCTTGGCTGGGCCGCCACGGTATTTGCCGAAACCCGCGTTGGCGAGGTCAATGAAAAACTCTCCCGCGCCGGTTGCGATCAGAACACCTGCAAAGACCAGAAAGCCAAGCACGATTTCCGCAACGATCTTGGTCGTGATGCCCATCATGCCTTCGGTCCGGAAAACATGCGCCTCGATCATATGCTCAAAGCTGTAGGGGATGCCCATGAGTAGGCCGGGGAAATAGTCGGCTAAAAGAGGGTAAAGACCAAGCAGCAGCACGACCAGCAGGAACGGAATACCGCCGGACCGCCGTGCGATTTCGAGCATTAGCACCCAAAGGATGACACCCGCAGGAATGTTTGTCCAGCTTGACTGGATAATATCCCAAGCATGGGTCGAGAACCACATGCTGATACCAAACACCAACAGCGCAGCTATGATATCATAAAAAGGTATCGTTTGTTGGCTCTTGTGGGCGGGAAGCGCGATAAACGCAGCCGCGCTAAAAATACCAATGAAGAACCAGTAATACTGCCCCTCAAGCAGACGTTTGCCACCAATCGGGATGCCGAATATATAAGCAATCCCCATGCCCAAACCGACGACGCAAAGCATAACAAAGAAGATACTTGTTTTGGAAAACAGCGCACCCAGACGTGTAATCTCCGATGTAGGCTCGGTGTCGGACTGTGTGATAGATGCGGTATCCCCCACTGGCTGAGGTTGAGTGTGTGACATGCTTTGATCCCGAAAAAGATGGTCAAATGGTGCGGAGCACCAGAAAAGGCGGAGCGGTTTAACGCTCCGCCATGACGGTATGCGAAGCCCCGTTTACAGGCGTGACCGGAAAGGTGCCAAACCCTCAGTATGTTTGGCCATGATATCCAGAAATTCCTGGTTTTCGAAATGGGTGTCGACACCCTGCTCCATTGCTTCCTTCAGGCCGGCCTCACGGGCGGAAATCCAGCTGTCCATCAGTTCGATGGCAGCGTTGTTCCATTCATCGTCTGCGTCGGTCCACATATCAATCTCGCGAAGATATTTTACCGTCCCTTCGTGCACAGGCATTGGCGTACTGTCCAAAAAGTCGCGGAACAGTTCAACGGACATCCGCGCTGCTAATGCATGGGAACCCTTGTAAGCGTCATAAGACTGATGCATCCATTTCGCCGTGTTGTAAGCAAAATCTACGTCCGCCGTTGCCGGCACACCGTAGACGAAGGTCGAGGTCAGGCCACCCACGCCCTGCGCTGTCTCTACGCCCAGAGATATTCTGGTTGGAATCGATATGGGACGGTAGTCAAGGTAGCGATCCCAGGCCTCTTTGTCTTCAGGGTCCATATCCAACCAACGGATACTACCCGGAGCACCTTCCATTTCTGACAGAACCGAAGAAATCGGAGCGCAGTAGGCGACGTCCGACTTGCCTTCGACAACTGACCGGCAATTTTCGGCGTAACTGGACGCCGGAACGAAGATGATTTTCTCTTCGGCCTCTTCCGGTGTCATTCCGAGGAATGCCGGCAAACCTTTAGTCATTGCAGCGACAATAGCAGGTGAAAACACCCCGACAGTCACACGCACGCCGCCTCTGCCAATGTCCTGCATCGTTTTGATGTCGGACCCGCCAGCGACGACATGGCCCCAAGGTGTATCATTGTGGTGCCAAAGAACGCGTTGCGCGGCTGGTTTGGTTGCAGCGTAACCGCCTACGCCCTCGGTCTGCGTCGCCATTTCGGACGCGGAAACAGATGCCATCGCAATGTCTTTTCGGTCCGTAAGACGCTTAAACCGCATCGGCTCGCTATCTTCGGGGACGACGCGGATAGTTGTCCCAGTCTCGGCCTGTAGTACAGGACCCCAGCCATTAGTAGACGCGAAACTTCCCGATTGAGTTCCGGGGGTGGCGATGACAAGCAACCGCGGCCATTCGTACTCCTGTGCTTTTGCGACTCCCGATAGGCCCAACGTGACCACGAGCGAACTCGCGATTGCGGTTGTAAATGCAGTTAATTTTTTCATGCGTTCTCTTCCCTTGAACAATTTATGGAGATATGGAATGAACCGGGCGCAGCAATGAAGTCAGGTACAGATTGCCGAAGCGCCAGCGGCCTCTCAGGTCTTGATGTGCCCACTTCATATGTACCGGATGAAATGACTTGCGGCGCCTCCCAACACCTTCAATCACATATTGGCCCAAACTGTTCGATCAGAATGTGGCCGACAATTGTCAGGCTATGCGATGGTATTCTGACGTGTCAATGGCGGCCTGTTGAGCGGATTGTCATTTGACGTAGGGTAAAGTGGGCAAAATTTAGTTGGCAGCGTAAAGAGAATTGACGTTCGTTTCCTCTTCTTTTTGCGCGCTCCATAGGCAGCGCAGGATCAAATGGCTTTACGGGGTCGAGACCTGCCTGCCATCTGCGCCGCGCCATTGAAAGAAACGGGATAGGATGGCGTCAAATGAAGGGGCTATGACGTAGGCACCTGATCCTTGGTGACGCCTGCGCGCCTTATTTCAAGTTTTCCGCCCACTACCGGACGTCCTTTAATGTGCGCCCCGATGCTCAGATGCTGTTGCAAAGCGGTCAGAGGGTGAAATCGTGTTGGGAAGCGACTGGCCGCATACGCAACACGCGCAAGTTACCGATTATGCACAGCTGTGCGCTCGACTAAATGACTGGGGCATTCAGAGCAATCATTCCGCCAACAAGAGCCCGTGCGGGACTGATCACCAAAATAGACGGCGAGGCGGGTATTTGAACCGGGGATGGCGCGAAATGCGTTTCAAATTCTGGTAAGCCGCTCATTCAGCAAAGTGCCTTTCTGTCCGCCTGCACGATCTGAAAATACACCTCGCTTGGGAAACGCGGCGCTGCGACAAACCGCATAACCTTCGCTGAAACCAAGGAGATTTTGCGGACTGTGACATGATATGGCCCCCTCGAATTTATGCGATCCTGTGTTTGTCATGTTTCGGTTTGAATCATTAAGTCGCGAATCATTGCGCAGGCCCCAGCAGCAACAGTCGGGACAATCACGTCCTCGGGCATGTCGCAATGCAGCCAGTCGCGCATGGGGCCGAAAATCGACAAAAACACCAACAGGTTTGCCACAATATCCAGCCGTTGATCTTCGTCTTTCAACCGCAGTCGTTGGTGCAGGTGGTCCGACAGGTCTTTTATCAACGCCATCTCGCGGATGCGCATCGCGCGGTGGTCTTCGGGTAGCAATTGTGGCACGCAACGATACGCCAGCAGGGTGCTTTTGCGCTTGACCTGCCAGCTTTGCCGCAAGAAATGCACCATGGCTTCTTCGCGGGTGATACTCTCGTCCAGCAAATATCCGATAGGGTTTGCACATTGACCGCGCGGATGCTGTGTCAACAGAGACGTCGAAACAACGTTGAACGGAGCTTTCGTGCCAAATGCGGTCCGTGCCGGAACTTTGAGCATCTCTTTTCAGGCCTGTTTGTGCAATTGGACTATAAACCTGTTGAGCCTGAATGATACTTGCGTCAGTGTCACCATACGGGAATAGTTTTCGCCGGATATTCCGGAGGATTTGGTGTGCTTGAGTGAGGGGCGCGCCACTTCATGAATTCAACAGGAGGAAGACGTGAAAAAAGTAAACATGAACCTGAACCGCCGGTCGGTCCTGCGCGGTGCGGCCGTTGCTGCCGTTGCGTCGCCGGCACTGGTCGGTAAAGCCATCGCCGCGGGTGAAGTCACATGGCGGGTGCAGGCGCATTGGCCAAAGGCGTCGAGCTCTTTCACCGACAGCCTTGGTGTTATCGCCTCGCAGCTGGAAGAAAAGACCGAAGGCGCATTCAAGCTTGACCTGCTGGGCGCTGGCGAATTCGCCAAGGGGCCCGATATCTATAATATCGTGCGCAAAGGCGTTGTGCCGATGGGCACCGTCAGCCCGTCGTATATCACCGATCAGGCGCAGGCAGCCACCTTTGTCTACGGAATTCCCGGCACGTTGCGGCAGGCCTGGGAGATGGAACATGCGATGAAGAACCTCGGCGTCGAGGCGCTGGTAAATGAGGATCTGAACGCGGACGGCGTCCATCTGATGTGCGAAAAGGTGCTGCCGACTGAGATGGTGGTCTCCAAAAAAATCGAATCCGCTGCCGACTTCAAAGGGCTAAAGATCCGCTCTTCCGGCGCGATGCTGGATTATCTGGCCGCTGCCGGTGCGGCTCCGCAGTATATTCCGGGGTCAGAGTTGTACCAGTCGCTGAGTTCGGGTGTCGTGGACGGCGCGCATTGGGGGGCTGCCATCGGGGCACAATCCATGTCGCTGTGGGAAGTCTGCAAATACCACTACAAACCGGTTCTGGCCCAGACGACCGATGCGTTCATCATCAATCAGGATGCGCTGAACGGCTTGTCCGAAGACCTGCGCAACGCGCTGGTCGATACCATTCAGACACGGTTCTTCCTGCGCTCGGCCGAGTATCAGCACTTCGAGGCGATCGCGATTTCCGAAGGCATTGCAAATGATGGCATCGAGGTGCTGCAACTGCCTGACGATGTGCTGGAGTTGCTTGCCAACGCTTCTGCCCGGATACTTGAGACCGAAGGGCAAAAAGGCGAACGGGCGGCCAAGGCGGCGGACATCTACCGCACGCTGATGAAGGACATGGGGTACATCTGAGCCTACCCGCAAACGACGGGTGGCCCGTAACAGGCGGGCCACTACCCTTGGCAAAAGGAGCATACAAGAATGTTGCAGCTGGCCCGTACAGTCACGCGCGTGAACCAATTTATAGGACGATGGGTATCGCTGGGTGTTCTGCTCATCTTTGCCCTGCTTTTGGTTGACGTGGCCATGCGCTATCTGGTCGGCAGCCCGACCATCTGGACTGCGGAACTGGCGACGCTGATATTCGGTGTCTACGCGCTCATCGGGGGCGGCTATTTGCTGTCCGAGCGTGGGCATGTCAACGTCGATATATTTTACGGTAACCTGTCGCAGAAACGCCGCGCGCTGCTGGATATCGTGACCTGGCCGTTGTTTTTGCTCTTTGTTGGCGTCCTGCTGTGGCAGGGCTGGGACATTGCCTCCGAGGCAATCGCAGACATGGAGCGCTCGAACTCGGTCTGGAAGGCACCGCTTTGGCCGACCAAAGCCCTGATCCCGGTCGCTGCGGTGCTACTGCTGTTACAAGGTATTGTGCGTCTTTGGTCGGATGTGCGCGTTCTGCGCGGCCTGCCGATCCCGCCGGATGTGTTCGGAAAACCCGGCGAACCTGACAAGATTGAGACAGATGCACAGGAGATGCAACTATGAGTGTCGAGCTTCTTACGTTGCTCTTTTTCGGAGCCCTGCTGGTGTTCCTGATGCTGGGTACACCGCTTGCCTTCGTTCTGGGTGGCGTGTCTGTGGTGTTTCTTTATTTCGAGATGGGACCGATCGGTTTTTATCTTCTGGCATCTAAAATGTGGGAAACGATGCAGTCTCCCACCCTGATGGCGGTGCCGCTGTTTGTATTTATGGCGATCCTGCTTGAGAAATCGGGGGTTGCGAATGACCTCTACGATATGATGCATCAGTGGTTTGGTGGCCTGCGCGGCGGCCTTGCCATCGGTACGGTTTTGATCTGCGTGATCTTTGCCGCGATGTCGGGCATATCGGGTGCCGCTGTGGTGACAATGGGCACCATTGCGCTGCCCAAGATGCTGGAGCGTGGTTATGACAAGAAGCTGGCGCTCGGGGCGATCAACGCGGGGGGCGGTTGGGGTATCCTTATTCCGCCGTCGATCCTCATGGTGCTTTATGCCCTGCTGACCGAAGTGTCGGTGGGCCGTCTATTTGCAGCAGGGATCGGGCCCGGACTGATGCTGTTCGTGCTGGTGACGATCTATATTGGCGGTCGTTGCTGGCTCCAGCCGGAATTGGGACCGGCGCTGCCTGTAGAAGAGCGTGCAACCTGGCCCATGAAGCTTAAATCGCTCAAAGCGGTCATTCTGCCTATTCTGATTGTCACAATCGTTCTGGGTGCGATCTTTGGCGGTTTCGCCACCCCGACAGAGGCCGCAGCCATTGGCGTTTTCGGGTCTCTTGTCGCGACGTTGGTCAACCGTCAACTGAACACCCGTGTGCTTCACGAGGCGTCTATCGCAACGTTGAAACTAACGGCGCTGGTGATGTGGATCCTGTTCGCAGCTCACGCGTTTTCCACGGCCTACACAGCGCTTGGCGCACAAAGCCTGATTGCGGATCTGATGGCTTACATTCCCGGCGGTCGCTGGGGCGCGCTGTTGTTTATGCTGGTGATACTGTTCTTCTTCGGCATGGTTCTCGATCCGGTGGGCATCATGCTCATCACGCTGCCGGTGTTCCTGCCGGTGGTCCGCGATGCAGGGTTTGACCCGATCTGGTTTGGCATTCTGTTCATCATCATGATGGAGGTCGGGTACATGACACCCCCCTTCGGCTTCAACCTGTTCTATCTAAAAGGCGTGGCCCCGCCGGATGTGACAATGGGCGACATCTATGCGTCGGTATACCCCTATGTGATTGTGACGCTGATTGGCGTTGCGCTGATTATCCTGCTTCCGGAAATCGCACTTTATTTCCCGAGGTTGTTCTACGGATAACTCGACGGAGAGCTAAAACAAGCGCTTATCTGCATCGCAGAGATGTCGCGGCGAACCAGATTCGCCGCGACATCTGACCGCTCGACTCCGTTATGCGCCGATAAATGCGGCAGGCGTGGAAACGCGCGCGCCGATCCAGAAAACAGCCCCAAACGCCATCCCGAAAAGAGAACCTGCCAGCAATCCTTCGTTGTCGATTTCAAGGACGAAAGCAAAAACCAGAGACCCGACCAAGCCCCCGGCAAGTGTTGCGATCAACCAACCGGCATACCCTTTGTTCATTGCAAACATTGCCGCTGGAATCGAGATGGTCAGCGCGACAAGTGAAAGGGGAAGCGATACGACCAAGAGGACCGAAAGGTATCTTGGGCATCGGACATGTCCAACATCTCAAAACACTTTGATAAATATGCGGAAAGCATGCCCGCTAAAAAGGGCAGAAAACACGAGCACCCGCCGCCGATTGCTGCGGCCCGACGCCTGGTCGCCGGTGGGATGTTTCGGGCTGTGCGCATGGCTGGCCAGCGATGCAAGGTCAAGATCACAGATCGTATCCTTAAACAATTGATCGCCGCCAAACGTCACAGCCCTATCGCATAAAAGGGTATCGCCCTCCAAGCTTTACGGTGCAACAGCCCCGCTATCGTCACACAGCTCCTGTAGAACTTCCCGTACGTTCTGGCTTAATGGTACGGGTCTACGCGACGTGCGGCCAACGTTGACATGCACAAAGTGGCCCTCTGCACGCGCGGTGGTTTCATCGTTCCGGAACAATCCGATTTCATAGCGCACCGAAGAACCGCCCAGCGACGCGACCCGCAGACCGGCAGTCACCACATCGGGAAACCCAATCTCGCCATAGTACCGGCACCCCGTTTCAACCACCAGAAAGACCGTTTCGCCTGCCTTGAAATCAAGCACGCTCCGCGCAATCAGATGGCCGTTCACAGCAGTATCGAACAGTTGATAATGCATGGCATTGTTCATGTGCCCATAGGCATCATTATCAAGCCAGCGCGTCGTGATCTGTGAAAATGCCCTGTAATCGCTGCGTTGTCCGGCTGGCGGGCGGCTCATAGCGCTGCACCATAAATCGCGAGCGCATCCTCTTCTGTGACCTCGCGGGGGTTGTTGACCAGCAGTCGCGTCTGGTTCATTGCATTGCGCGCCAGAAGCGGCACATCTTCTTTGGTGATGCCGACCGCTTGCAAGCCGGTGGGCAGTCCGCACCGCTTGGACAGCGCCGCAAGCGCATCGGCGAAACCGGACGCAGCCTCTTGAATGCCCAGCCCGGCCAGCTCGGGAAAGGCAATCGGCGCGAGGTCTGCATAAGGTTCGGGGGCCGTCACTGCGTTAAATCGCAGAACATGAGGCAACACGAGCGCATTGGACAACCCATGCGGCACCTTGAAATGTCCGCCAATCGGATAGGCCAGCGCATGGACCGCCGCGACCGGAGAATTGGCAAAGGCCTGCCCGGCCAGCAATGATCCCAACAGCATGTCGGCGCGGGCCTTCATGTCGTGGGGCGTGCTAACCGCGAGCTCCAAAGCGGTGCCCATCAGGCGCAGGGCCTCACAGGCGAGGGCACGACTTACGGGATTGTTGTTCGGACTTGTAGACGCATAGGATTCGATTGCGTGGACCATCGCGTCAACACCGGTCGCCGCAGTGACATGCGCAGGAAGATCGCGGGTCAATTCAGGGTCAAGCAGCGCGAGATCGGGGATGATGACGGGGCTGACGACGCCCATCTTTTCGCTGGCGCCCGTGGTTACAATCGAAATCGGCGTTACTTCGCTGCCTGTACCCGCAGTGGTCGGAACCGCGATAAGGGGCAGGCGCGGGCCTTTTGCCATGCCGACCCCGTAAACATCTTTCAACGTTTCGCGCCCGGTTGCCAAAAGCGCGGCAAGCTTTGCCACGTCGATGGATGACCCACCGCCAAGCCCGATAACACCGGTCACGTCCCGAGCTGCCTCGGTTGCGGCAAGAATAACCGGCTCGGGGGGATCAGCCTGCACATCCGTGAAAACCGTTACCGAAACACCTGCCGCTTTCAAGGATGCCAACGCGCGATCAACAATGCCGGTTGCCATCATGCCGGGGTCCGTTACCAAAAGCACACGCGCGCCACAGATGGCTTTTGTGATGCTCCCCAACTCGTCCAGTAGACCGGCACCCATTCGGATGCTCGGGGTTGTGTTGAAAGTGAATGTTGTCATGTCGTTACCTTTCCGTCGCTCAGCCGCTGTTGATCACCTGTTATGCCAGTTTCGCGGTCACTTACAGGCGGGATCAGCATGTGTTCCTGCATTGGTATGCATTGCCAGACACAACAGGTCAAATTGCGAAATCCGGTTTCGCAAGAGAGATACAATCGTACCCGTATCGCGCATGTTCCAGTGCTGGGCGACTGGCATTCGCATTAAGCCGGTCGGCAGGGGGAAATATTGGCGAAAGTGGCGTCTCGACCTGTCTGAAGCCCGCGAGATCAGGCGTGATCGCCACGTTTGAGCGTTTCAAGATACGCCAGTGTTGCGGCGGTGCCTTTGGCCAGATCGCTGGCCGCCTGCGCAGTCGGTGATAGATTCCCGAGGGCGTCACAGTCCAGCCACCCGTTTTTGACCAGCAGACCGACCTTGCGCCGTACGGTTTCACGCGGGATCTCAGTGTATAGCGCGACCGAAAGCGTATTGATGCGCGCCGCGCCGTCCGGATCGGCAGGGGGCGGATTGGAGCCTGCGGATTTGATCCGTACGGGCATAATGGCGCTCTGCAACGACGGCCATTACCAAGACTTTATCAAGGTCGTTGCCCAGCTCTGCGCGAAGCTTGATCAGCAATTCGGAAAAGGCCTGCACATGGGTCGGAAATAGGTTTACCTCACCGCTTATGCGCCTGTGCCACCCTTCTGAACTCCCCGCAAAAGGGGCGTTGTTCCGCCAGCTTACCCAAATTGGGGAGCGATGTCATTGCCCGAGTTGGCCAGCCCCGGTAGCGTTATGACATTCAAGGTGAACAACCCGATTTGCGCAGCATCACGTTTACATCACGCGCTGCGCAGTACGGGCGGGCAATGTCCGAAGGATCGACAAATGAACACGTATATGAGTTTTCTGGAACGCAACTGATGGCTTCTTCTGGTGGTGCTTTCCGGTGCCTATCGTCGCAGAGACCTGAATCGAACGCTGCATTTCTTAACATCCACTCAAATCACTCACAAGAGTATTCAAAATGTATAACCTTGCAGATTTCAAACTGAACAACGAGGTTGCTGTCGTAACAGGTGCAGGTGCCGGTATTGGCCGCGCCATCGCAGAGACATCCGCCTCTGCCGGCGCTGCGGTTATGGTCAGCGACTACGACCCAAAGACCGCGGACGCAGTAGCGAAAGAGATCAACGATCAGGGTGGCAAGGCAGCCGCAATGGCGTGTGACGTCACCAAAGAAGAAGATCTGGTCAACCTCGTCAAACAAACAGTAATGCAGTTCGGCAAGCTGACAACCCTTGTCAGCAACGCGCTCGCCGGCGGGCCGAAACCCTTTGACATGCCGATGGAGGATTTCAAACGCGCCTATGACCTGAACGTGTTCTCGCTGTTTCGTCTGGCACAGCTTTGCGTTCCCGAAATGGAAAAGGCCGGAGGCGGTTCGATCCTCGCCATCACGTCCATGTCCGCCGAGAACAAGAACAAGCGCATGGCCTCTTATGGTTCGTCGAAAGCCGCGACCAGCCATCTGGTGCGCAACATCGCCTTTGACCTTGGCCCCAAGAACATCCGCGTTAACGGCGTCGCTCCGGGTGCGACACGCACCGATGCGTTGAAATCGGTGCTGAACGATGACATCGAGGCCAAGATGCTGGAGCATACACCGATCCACCGGCTGGGCGAACCCGAAGACATGGCCAACGCCGCCCTGTTCCTGTGCTCTCCGGCTGCAGGCTGGATTAGCGGGCAGATCCTCACCGTTTCGGGCGGCGGTGTGCAGGAACTGGACTGACCCGTTAATAATTGCCGCCCGTAAGACATGCGGGCGGACTTAGCCATAGAATATGGGTCAAGATCTTGACCGGCAAATTCTAGTCATTCGCTGATTTCCAGATGGACGACCACAGGGCATCAATTTCGGCAAAGTCACGTCGAACTCGATCCTTGCCGTTCTCCGGATGCAGCTTAAGGCTGTGCCACGACCCGAAATGGACCTGACGCTTGATAGGCACGGCCTCACCGTGCCCAAGCTGAACAATCTCGGCGGCAATTCTGTGCTGTCACAGCTGACTTCCAGCAAAATAGGTATCGAATTCTCGGTTGCCGCACGCTGGGCGATTTCGCGCAACTGGTATTTTCAGGGAAGCCTCCACTGGACGTTCTGAACACTCTTCAGAAAGGACAAGACATGACACAGCCCAACCCGCCTCCGGCCATGACGGATGCAAAAAATTATGCAAGGTGCCGTTACGAACGGTGCCATAAACGCAGCCATCAATGGCGCGATCCAGCTTTTTCTACTGTGGGGCTGACGTCGATCCTTCTGTCGGTGGATGGGATCACGAACGAGGCGCACACGGTTCTTGGCGCCGCAGTTCCGCTGGCGGTCACGCTGGCGATGATCCTTACCGTCGTTGCCTATAGGACGCTCAAGGTGCCCAAGCGCCCCTTTATGCCATCGGTTCTGTGGCTCACCTTCAAACACGGGATGTTCGCGTTTGGCCTTTGCGTTTCGGGTGGGGTGATTTGGCAAAGAGTTATCGGCACGGTGGCCGTATCGCTTGCGACTGCTGTGGTTGTTCTTGCCGTCATTGCGGGGCTCGTGGCGGGGCTCGTCAATTACATGACCATCCGCGCCAGCGTTTTGCCCGACGGTGACGGGCGTTCATAGCGAGCCTGCGGGCAGGCGAAGGCTGCGCTAATTTCGATTTAGGGATTAAACGATATCGGTAACGAAAAAAGATGCACGCCTGACGGCAATCCTTTTGGTGCTGTCGGGAAACGTGCTTTTCTTACCGCCCTCAACGCCGCTTGATCAAGCACGGCATCACCCGACGACCTGCGCACATTTACCGATGATAGCGCACCAGCAGATGACACTGCGATCGACAAGGTCGCCGTTCCCCGTTTGCGCCCGCCCGCAGGATATCTTTTGCGCCGCTCGACGGCTGCACGAATACTGCTTCCCCATTGCGCCATAAGGGTGGGATTTGGCGTCTGCTGACGGGTTGGAGCAGTCGCCATTCCTTTGCTGCCGGATGCCCGGTTCTGGCCCGAGCCCAAAGCGGTTTGGGGGGGTGGTGGTTGTGTCGAACGGGTCTGCCGCAGTTGCAGCGGGCGATCCTGCGGTCTGGGCGACGCTGTAACGGCGAGGGTCGACGGGGGCGGCACGGTGGTGTCGATGGAGGGGAGCCGGTCAAAGTCCGGCGCACTGCCCGCGATTTCGGGTCGAGCAGGGGCGATCACTACTTCAGGTTGTGTTGATACAGGCACTTGTTGAGAGTGCAGCGGGGCAGGCGTGGCCGGTTCCGGAATTGCGATCCGCTGGACCGCATCAACCGGACGATCCCATTCTGCGACCATCGTGGAGAGGGCTTGGGTGCTGAGCGCCAAAGTGATGCTATCTTGCCCGGCGTCTCCGGCGGAAGGGGCACCACCGCGCGGCGTGTCTTGAAATAGTGCCAGATGCGCTACGGCTGCGATCACCAGAAAAGCGGAAAATTCAGCGGCCTGTTTCATTGCGCGCGCAGTGCAAGATCGACAGTTGTGATGCCCATTCCCGCCAGACGCGCAAGGATGGCTGCCAGCTCAGGCGTAGGCAGACCGGCATCGGCGCGGATGGTAAGGCGTTGCTCCTTGTTGATCCCTTGAAGCGTGGTCCAGACATCGACGCCCGTTATGCCCCTGAACACCGCGATGCCGTCGGCGGAAATGAAAAGAACTGCATCCTCTTCCAGCACTGCGGAACTCTCGGATACCGGCAAGGTCAGATCGAAGGGCGGTGCGGGGGCGATGCGAGATGACATCATGAAGAAGATCAGCAGCAGGAAACCCACATTGATCATCGGCACGACAGATTCAGCAGGGCGGCGGCGCGGGGGACGGGTGAACTGCATCGCTATTCCACCACCGACAGGCGGGTGAACCCTGCCGCCTGCAAAAATTGTGCCACGTCGATCAGGCGTTGCAACGTGGCCTCGTCGTCGCCCCGCAAAATGATGATGTCGTCGTCGGTTTCCATCATCGGGCCAAGTTTTCCGGATAGTTTATCCATCCGCACCACGACCCCGTTCAATCGCAGATCGTCCGCGCCGATGTCAATCAGCCTCGGGGGGCCGGTATAACTGCCATCGCCTCCCGCAGCGGACAGCGGCAGCGCCTTGTCGTGCCCGAACTGCGAGGCCAGCATGAAAAACACCAGCAGCAGGAACACCACGTCGATCATCGGCGTGAGGCTGGGTTTGCGCCGGGGACGCGGGATGGCAAAGCTGAACATCAGGCGGCCTGCGCCTGCGGCGCGTGGGTAAAGAGCCGCGTTGCCATGTCTTCCATGTCGCCTTGCACCCGCTCCACTATGCCCTCGAACCCGCTCAGCGCCACGGCGGCGGGGATGGCCACGGCCATACCTGCGGCCGTGGTCAACAGCGCTTCCCAGATGCCGCCCGCCAGCACGGAAGGATCGGTCTGACCGCTGCTGGTTTCCAGCGCCTGAAACGCCTCGATCATGCCCAGAACCGTACCCAGAAGACCGATCAGCGGCGCGATGGTTACGATCAACTCCAGCGGGCGCAACCCGCTTCGCAGTGTGGCCAGTTCACGCGCAGCAAGCCGGGTGACTTCCTCGCGCGCCAGCGTGTCTGGCAGTTTGCTTGCCGTGATCGCCCCGGCCAAGAAGCGGACGCGGATGTTGCGCGAAAAGGCGGGGGGCGAAGCTGTTCCGTCTCTGGCAGTTTCGAACATCCGGTTCGCGTGTTGTGACGAGCACGCGCCACACAGGGTGAGCCGCCAGAGTTTCGACAGAATGATCGCCATGGTAACGACGGACAGCAGCGCGATCGCCAACAATGCGGGGCCACCGGTTTCGAGGAATTGCCGTGCGGCCTGAACATCAAACCCCATCGTCAATGCCCCGGATTTTCGTCGTCGGTTTCTTCAGAAACTGTGCTTGCGTCAAAATCCGCGCTCCACCGGTCCAGCAGGGCACTGTCACCGTGTAACCGGCGCCATTGCCGCAACCCGTTGCGCAGTCCGGCGCGGCCTGTGCGGCTGGTTGGCTCTGATGATGTGCCCGGCTCATCCCCGTTTTCAAGCGCCGCCCAGCATTGCCTTTTTGCCTCTTGGTAGTCCGGCGGCCCCCAAGCCTGTAACAAACTCTGGAATCCGTCAAAGGCGTCGCGGTTGAATTCCTTGTCCTCGCCCACCGGTCCCGATACCGGGCTTTCGGGGTGGAAACCTGCGCAAGGCACCCAGCCCTCGGGAATGGGTGTGTTGGCAGAATGGGTGCGACCGGCGCGCAGAAGTTTCGGCAGCACATGGGTGTGCGGCCCTTCGGGCGATGTGCCGCCCGTATCCGGCCCGCCAATCATCTGATAGACCTCGACCCGACCCAATCGGGTCAACGCAACACGGTGCGGATGCGCCTTCAGGATCGCGCCCATCGCGGGATTGCCCTGTTCCATCAGGGAGCGGCCTTCGTTTTCGCGCAAGATCTCTAGCAACGCCGGATCACTGGTGCGGATGCAAAAATCGACCTGCGGCTGCGCCAGCCCCATATCGAACAGGAATGCGCCGCGATCCTCGTCGCGCAATGCGACATCGTCCGCGCCAAGTTCAGTCAAGGTATCGCGGCGGTGCATCATGGCATCGGCTGTTGGCAGGCACAGCGCCACCGCCTGCGACCAGCGATGCGGGCGCGGGCCGAGTGTTTCATAGGCAACCGGGCGCACACCTTCCAGCCGCTCGATGCGCACGCCGCCGCGCTGCGTCATCTGCGTCAGCCGCGCTGCGGGCTGCGGCGGCGCCTCGTTGCCAACATGGTGAAATTCGGCAATTGCCCCGAAAGACCCCATGTTCCATCCTGCTTCTGCCTGTCGCAGTCCGCTTTCCAACACCTGTTCAAGATCAAGCATTTCACGTCGTCCTTTTCTGAGTTAACCCGATATCGGATTTCCATTGTCGCGCGCCCATCGTCGTCGCACGGTAAACTGCTGCGCCAACCGCTTCGCCGACATCCGTATGCAATCCGGCGTAATCGCGCGCCCCGTCGGGGGCTGCAACGGCGATGCAATCGGTGCCGGTGCCGGTTGCCAGCCCCGATGGCAAGGGCAAGCATGCGTCAATGATTGCGGTTGTGCGTGCCTGTGTGGCGATGCTGAGTGACTCGATCAGGCCGGTTTGCGACAGGGCGTTATCCAGCCGCACGGCCACGTTGATGGTGCCCCAATCCTGTGCGCGCCGGTCCACCCGCGACCCGACCCGTTCGGCGTTTGACAATCCCACTGTCGCGACACAATGCGCGGTGATGTCACCGACATTGACGGAGCTTTGGGCAAAGCAAGACACATCGCGCGAGGTGAGGAATGCGACCGTATTCTCAAGACCCTGCGCCGTTAACTCAGCCTCGAACCAGTCGTGCACAGGCATGTCGCGCGCCAGATCGGCGTTGCGCACCTCGCGCCAGACGATGCGCCGCGCGGTGACAAAGCCGGGGCGGTTGATGGCCCAGCTCAACACTTGCATGTCGCAGCCCAGATCAAACGTCAGCCATGGCCGTGCAAGATGGACAGCGCTCATGCCACCACTTCCAGCGGTTGAAAGACAAGGCCGTCGGGCGTGCTTTGAAGAAAGGCGCTGATGCCGAAGGTATCGCGCACGAGATCCGGCGTCAGCACGTCTTGCGGGGGGCCGTCTGCGACGATCCCGCCTTTGTCGATTACGATCAACCGTGTGCAATGGCGCGCCGCAAGCCCCAGATCGTGCAGCGAGACGATGACCGATTGGCCCTCTGATGCAAGGGCCGCGAAGGTGCGCATGGTGGCGATCTGATGCGCGGGGTCGAGACCTGCAATGGGCTCGTCCGCCATCAGCAACGGGGTTTCCTGTGCCAGCGCGCGCGCGATCAGGACGCGCGCCTGTTCGCCGCCCGACAGCCGTGTGGCGGTCCGGTCGCGCAGCCGTGTCAGATCCATGCGCTGCACTGCGCGCTCGACAGCTGCGCAGTCTGTGACGTTCGGGCGCTGGCCGCTGGCCAGATGCGGCGTCCGTCCCAGCATGACCAACGTATTCACATCCACCGGCCACGCGATCTCGCGCGATTGCGGCATCCACGCTACAGCGCGCCCGCGCGCGCGGGGCGAAAGGGCCGCCAGTGAGCTATGCCCGACAGCGTCGATCAGCCCAAGGGCAGCCCGCATCAGCGTTGTCTTGCCCGCACCATTGGGACCGATGATACCGATCAGTTCGCCGTGACCGACGCACAGGTCGATACCGTGCAGGATTTTGCTCTTGCGACGGGTGACACCAAAACCGGTAAGCGTAAGCAGGGTCATAGCCCGTCTCTGCGTGTGCGATAGATCAGGTGCAGGAACAGTGGCGCGCCAATAAGCGCCGTGACGACGCCCAGTTTCAAATCGCGGGCGGGCAGGATCACCCGCACGGCGATGTCGGCCGCCAGCAGCATGGCCGCACCGCCGAGCGCAGAGGCCCAAAGCAGACGCCCGGGCCGCGCACCGACGAAGGGGCGCAGCAGATGCGGCACCACCAGCCCGACAAAGCCGATGGCGCCGGCAACCGCAGTCGAGGCTCCGACAACCGCCGCAGTCCCGAAGATCAGCGTCAGACGCGTCCGGCGCAGGCCGATACCCATCGCCTCCGCTGCGTCTTCGCCCAGCGTCAGCGCATCCAGACCGCGCGACAGGGTGGCCAGCATCAGCCCCCCCAGCACGATCAGCGGCAAGGCAACCCAGACATGGGTCATCGAGCGATCCGAAAGAGACCCCATCATCCAGAACACGATTTCGTTGGCAGCGAAGGGATTGGGCGACAGGTTCAGAACCAGCGATGTAAACGCCCCCGCCAGCGCCGAAATGGCGATGCCCGCCAGGATTAGCGTCAGGGACGATCCACGCGGACCAGCCAGCACAAGCACCAAAAACACGCCGGTCAACGCGCCGGTGAGCGCTGCCAGCGGCAAGCCGAAAGCAAACGCAGCGGCCAGCCCGGTCTGGATCGCCAGCACCGCGCCCAACGCGGCGGACCCCGATACCCCGATCAAACCGGGATCGGCCAGCGGGTTGCGCAGATAACCTTGCATCGCAGCACCTGCCAGCCCCAGCGATCCGCCAATCAACAGGCCAAGCAACGCGCGCGGCAGGCGAATTTCCCGCATCACAAGGGTCATCGGCCCTTCGCCACCTGCGACAAGCGCCTTCAGGCTTTGCACGATGCCGATATCCGCAGGGCCGACCACCAGCGCCGCGATAAACAAGGCTGTCACCAAGGCGAACAGCGTCAGGGCAAGCCGCGTCATGGCGTCTCCTCCTGCATCTCGCGGCGCAGTGCCACCATTTCGTCGATCGCGTCCAGAACAAAGGGGGTGCCGCAGACCCAGTCGCTGTCGGTCATCGACGCTTCGGGGCGGGTGCGGCGCAAAGCCTCGATCACCGGATGACCTTTGATCTCTTCGGAGCGCGACGCACCGGGGTAGGGGCGGCTGGTAATCACTGTGTCAGGCTGTGCCATCGCCAGAACCTCAAGCGGGATGACCCCACCGGCGCTGAACCCCGCCTCGGCCGCGATGTTGGCAAGACCGGCCGTTAACAGGATTTGGCCTGCAAGTGTTTTGTCGCCCAAGGTGTAGCCGTTGGCGTAATAAAGCGCCGCGCGCGGGCGCGATGTGATTTCGGTGCGATAGGCCGTCAGATGTGCGTCAAAATCTGCAATCAACGCGGCTGCGTGATCTTGCTGCCCCAGAACACTACCCATTTGCGTCAGGCGGTCCGTTACGTCCTCCAGCGAATAGGCCGGATCGAACTGCTGTACCTGAATGCCCAGCCGTCTGAGCATGTCTACGGTTGCGCGGGTGCTGAAACTGCCGGCGACCACCAGATCGGGCTGCATCAGGTATATTTCTTCGGCCAACCCGTGGTTGACCCGGTATGCCGCCGCCTGTTCGACCATGGCCGAGATTCTCGGGTCAGACGCGAGGTAGGACACTGACAAAAGCTGCCCTTCGCCCGCCACCAGCATCGCCAGTTGATCGGTACACAGGTTCACTGACACGACTCTAACTGGCACGCCTTCGGGCGTGCGTTGCGGCAGCGTGTCCGACAGCGCGGGCGCGCCAAGTAGCGCACCCGTCAGGTAAACGACCCGTATCATCTCAGAAATCTGCACTGATGCCCACATAGGCCGCGCGCCCGCGCGAAGCGAAGCCCCAGACATCGACGGCATCGACATCAAGCAGGTTTGTGATCCGTCCGTTGAGCGTGAGCGTATTCGTCAACTCATACTGTGCCGCGACATCGACGGTTGTATAGGCGGGCAGTTCAACGGTGGCGTAGCTGCCCCAGAATTGAGTGTCGTAGTTGCCCGACACATGCCGGATGTCGGCGGAAACCGTGCCGCGCCCGCCGAAAGTATCCAACGTGGCACCAAGTGCCAGTTCATGCCGGGGGCGGCGGACCTCGACGCTGCCATCGGGGTTTTGGGCGTCGATGTAGGTATAGCCCAACCGCAGCGCGAGCGCCTCTGTCGCTTGCATGGTGCCAGACAGTTCGATCCCTTCGCGCTCACTTCCGCCCGCCTGATTGAAATAGCTGAAGGTGTCCAAACCCGTGCTGACGGCGGTGATCTCGTCCGTCAACGTTTCGTTGAAATAGGTGATATCAAGACTGCCGCGCCCGTCGAACAAAGCGAACTGCGCACCGATGTCAAAGCTCTTGTTGCGCTCGGGAGCAAGGTTCGGGTTGCCACTGTAGCCGAACGCATCGGCGTATAGCTCGAAATAGGACGGATTCACGATGCCGGTGCCTGCGGAGGCGTGTAGCCGGACGCCAGTGTCGGGAATCTGGTAGGACAGGCCGACATTCCATGTCGTCGCATCCTCGAACACGTCGTTGTTATCGAGCCGCGCACCTGCCTGCATATCAAGGCCGTTGGAAAATCGGCCCCGATACTCCAGCGCTACGGAGGTTGATTCGCGCCCGTATCCCGGATTTGAGCTGCTGCTGTCCTTTTGTTTTTCGAGAAGGAAGTTCAAGAGATGATCTGCCTCGGCCACTGCGCGCCCGTCCAGTCCAAAGCTGAGCCGGTACTTCAGCGCGTCTGATTTATTGGTGGTCGGTGCGCCCGCGTTGAAAGTGGATTCGTACTTTGTCTTTGCGTACGACAGGCGGTGGGTCAGCCGCCCATCCATCATTTTATATTCTCCATAAACGCCCGTCGTCCATTCATCGCGGGTGCTGTGTTCGTCCGGATCATCCACGACATAGCTGTCAGCATCCGTTGCCCCGAACGGGGTCAGGTCGGTATCGTATTCTTCATCCGCGCGGCGCAGCGTGAAGCCCAGCTTGAGATCATCTGTCACCAGATAATCGCCGGACAGGATGGCGGTTGTGCGCTCCAGTCCGTCTTTTTCGCCGCCGTCGCCGGATTGGTCATAGCCACGATCATCCGTGTGCGAGAGCGAGAACGAAAGCCCGCCCCGCTCGGTTCTGCGCGAGACAAAGGTGGTTGCGGTTGTCGCGGCCCCGACTTCCAGCGTGGCCGAATAGGTGGCGCCGATCGCGCCTTTGCGCGTGATGATGTTGATAACGCCCGCGGATGCGTTCGAGCCATAGTAGACCGATTGCGGCCCGCGCAGCACTTCGATGCGCTCGATGTTTGCGGTCTCAAGCCCGCTGAGAATGTATTCGCCGTCCCCGCCCGCCGCTTCGATTCCGTCGATCAGGATCAAGGTATGATTTGCCTCGCCGCCGCGAATTCGCACCTGGGTGGACGTATTGCTGGACCCGTTGATCGACACGCCCGGCAACGCGCGCAAAGCATCCTGAACGGTCGTAATGCCGCGCTCTTCGATCTGCTGTGCGGTAACGACGCTGGTGGAACGGCCCGATGCCTCGGCTTTGATCGGGGACAGGCCGCCAGAGACGATGATCTCGCCCAGATCGAAGTATTCCTGTGCAGATGCGGATGTGACGAGCAGGGGGGGGATGGCGACGCAAGCCAGAAGTGAAGAGCGGAACATGAAATAACCCTCGTAGACAGCCCGAACAGCGCGGCAGACTTTGACGTGTCATTTGAGGGATGTGTCCCCCGCAGACGGTGAAGACACCACAAGCGGAAGCTCCGCAGCCCTGACGCCCCTCGCGCCCGGACAGGGTGAAAACCTCGGCAGGTCTCCTGACTCGCGGGTCGATGCTTGGCCGGCCCTTCCCATCACGCGGTGCGTGACAGTGGCATATACCGGCTTCGCTCTCCGCCTACAGTTGCGGGGGCAGTCGTGGATTTGGCCGGATGGCCGAACCACGTTCCCTTTTAACCGAACGGCAAGCCGCCCGGACCGAAGTGGGGATTGGATACAAGGGAAGTGCGATTTTGAAAAGGGTAGTTTTCAAATCGGTGGAACTGCATAGGGTTTCCGGGTGATTGATCGGGGAGAACGTTTTGAGATGGGTTTGCGGCTGGCCAGCGGAGTCAAATCTGCCAATCGCTGCGCCTTCCACAGCTTTTGCGGCAGCCAATTCAGTATCCCGCTTGGTGCGTCTGATGTTCAAGGCCGGACATTTCCGGCCAAAAGAAATGCGCAAGCGGGGCTTTAAGCGTCCCGCCCTTAACCTGAGACATCTTTTGTCGCCACTGCCGCGTGAGCGTGGCAGGGTATTGGTGAGTCAAGTTTAAGGCGGGGCGCTCTAGCTGCCGGTTGCGGACGCGAAACGCCATGCGCCGGGGCTGAGTTGATTGAGCCGCCAATCACCGACTTGCAGGCGGATCAGGCGCAACGTTGGTAGGCCGACATGTGCGGTCATGCGGCGGACCTGCCGGTTGCGGCCTTCGGAGATAGTGATGTGCAACCACGTGTCCGGCACGGATTTGCGAAAGCGTACGGGCGGATCGCGCGGCCAGAGATCTTCGGGTGGATCGACAAGGTCGGCTTTGGCGGGACGTGTCGGGCCGTCATTCAATGTCACTCCGGCGCGCAATGCGGCAAGGGCGACATCATCGAGGGTGCCTTCTACCTGCACCAGATAGGTTTTTTCCAGCTTGTATTTCGGATTGCTGATCCGCGCCTGTAGCGGGCCATGATCGGTAAGCACCATCAATCCTTCGCTGTCACGATCCAGACGGCCCGCAGGATAAAATCCTTTTTCGTCGATAAAGCGCGATAGTGTTGGGCGCGGGGAGCCTTGCGTGCCTTTATCGGTGAACTGCGACAACACGCCAAACGGCTTGTTAAACAGGATGACCCGCCCGCTCATGGCGCTTTGGGCCGCAGGTGCGTGATGCCGACAGCGGCGGCGCGCGCCAGTTCCTGATCGAGCGACATCGGGATGTATTCGCCGCGCCGCCATAGTTGTGCCAGATCGTCATAGTGCCGTGACAGCGGGTGACCCGACTGCCCAGTGGAGGTGACAAAAACCGAACTGTCCGGATCGGCGAAATCATAAACCCCGCGATAGCCCGCGCCATGTACGTTCTGGAACGGGTCGGGGTCGGTGCCTTTGGTGCGACCGCGCATCAGGGTGTTGTCGCCACCTGACGTGCTTTGCCGGATGTTGACGAAGTATCGCAGCACCGGAACGTTGCCCAGAACCGGATGATCATGGGTGGCCTGATGCGCATCGCCCCAGCGCAGGGATTCAAGCGCTGTGCCGTATTTCTCGTCGATCTCGACAAGCGCGTCATCCAGCGCCAGTCGCGCCATATCGGCACATGTTTCCACCGGGGCGGACTGGAACACATCGCACCACGCGCTTGCCCCTTCCACATCGCGAAAGACACGTTCGATGAAGAGAGGTTCGACGTGGTCGAATTCTTCGGCCAGCGGGCCAAGTTCATCGCGGATCAGACGGTCCTGAAGTGCGCGCAGCCATGTGGCATAGATAAGCGGCTCGGGCAGATGCTCGTTCATTTCGCCTGACCATTCCGCCAGCAACGCCAGTGCGCGCTGGCGCAGACGTTCAGGGGAACGCTCGGGGGCCGCCTCGCCGGTAAACCACAATTCCGCGCCGATGAGCGGCAAAAGCGAACGGGCGGTATAGCTGACCGTATCAAGCTGCGCCTCGATAAAGCTGTCACGGGTGTGAACCTGACGGCCCTGCATCAGCCGCTGCCAGCGTTTTATCCGTTGGGTGTCGCCCCACAAAAACGAAATATGGTTGGGAAAGGCGCGGTCGATCATCTTGTTATTGGTATTGCCAAGAATACCACCCTCGGGTGCCACAAAGCCGGGGTTGGACGCATAAGGCGCAATCCCCTGCCAGCGGTTTGCCGCGATCCAGCCGGGACTGGGCAGGCGGCCCTGGCTTTGGTGGTCTGGATCGCGCTTGGGGGCGGCTCCGATGGTTTTCATGGCGACCGTATCGCGATCCACCAGCATCAGGTTTTGCGACGGCGCAACAAAAAGGCTTGCCGCTTCGATCCCCTCGGCCACCGTCTTTGAGCGCATCAGCTGCATTGCGGCCTGCATTGTGGTGTCGCGCTGGCTTAGCACCGTCCATGACAGGGCTGCCACATGGCCGGGTGGTGTGATGCTGGCAAGGTTGTAGTGGGAGCCGGGCAGGACCGGGCCGTTGTCAGACCAGCGCAGGGTAAGGGTGACGGGATCACGGTCCTTGACCGTGATGATCGACGCGCGGGTCAGGAACTTTTTGAAGCCGTCGGGCGTGCGGTATTCTTCGCGGTTGGCGGGGTTCAGCTCTTCGATGAAAACGTCCTGATCGTCCATGTAGGAGGACGTAAGCCCCCAGCCCAGATCGGCAGAGCGACCGGTCAGCACGACGGGGATGCCCGGAATCGTGGCCCCTATCACCCCTCCGTCTTGTAATTCGAGCCGCGCAAGATACCAGACTGCGGGCGCGGTAAAGCCCAGATGCGGATCATTGGCGAGCAACGTTCCGCCGGAAGCGGAGCGCGAAGGGGCGGCGGCCCACGCGTTCGAAGCGCCTGCCAATGCCGTGTGCCGGAACGGCGACAGCGGATGCGGATCAAGCGGGATGTTGGCCGCATGGCGCGGAACGGTGGGAAACAGGCTTGCATAGGCGGGCAGGGCAGCCACACCCGGCCCCGGCACATCAGGCAGAATATCGCGCAGGCGCTGGTCATCGGGCAAGGCCAGCGAAACCCGCGCGCGCAGTACTTCTGCGTCCAGATGGCCGGAAAGTTGCAGGCCCATCAGTTTGATTATGGCGATGCTGTCGGCGGGGCGCCATGGCGCCATCGGGGCGTTAAACAGGAACATTTCGGGCGCGCCGCGTCCCAGCGCCTGCGCGTTGATCTGGTCCAGCCGCGCGTTCACACCTGCGGCATAGGCCGTAAGCGCGCTGCGCGTGGACGCGTCCAGCGCCTCGACCGAGGCCACTGATAATGAGTAAATATCGAACCGGCGCAAGAGCTTGTCCACATCCAGCGTCGAGGCGCCAAACACCTCCGACAGGCGCCCTTGTGCGGTGCGCCGCAAGGTGGTCATCTGCCACAGCCGGTCTTGGGCGTGGGCAAAACCAAGGCCGAAAAACACGTCTTCGTCATTTTGTCCGAAGATATGCGGCACGTTGGCGTTATCACGCACAATCTCGACCGGCTGCGAAAGGTTAGGCACCGTGATTTGGGCATTATACTGGGGCAGCGAGCGCGAGGCGAGCCAGTAGACAAGGCTGATCGTGATCACGCTCAGCACAATAAGGGCGGCGGCCACACGAACGAGCCAGCGGAAAACCAAAGCCATCAGAACCTTTCGAGCGACGCACCGGAATTGACCCCGCAGGCCACGGTGTTAGGTATTGCAGAGTAATAGCGCAACATCAAAGCAAGGAAAAGCAAATGGCAAAGCTGGCATTTTTAGGTCTGGGTGTGATGGGAGCCCCGATGGCGGGTCATCTGCAAAAGGCCGGCCATGATGTGACGGTGTACAACCGGACGGCAACGAAAGCTGCGGATTGGGTGCAAATCCATGGCGGCGCACAGGCCGCGACCCCGCGCGCCGCTGTTGAGGACGCCGATTTCGTCATGGCCTGTGTGGGTAATGATGACGATCTGCGCGCGGTCTGTCTGGGCGATGAGGGCGCTTTTGCGGGAATGCAATCAGGGGCTGTCTTTGTGGATCATACCACGGTATCCGCCGCCGTCACACGCGCGCTTTATGCCGCAGCGGATGCCGCGCAGATCAGCTTTATCGACGCGCCCATTTCGGGCGGTCAGGCGGGTGCCGAGAATGGCCAGTTGTCGATCATGTGCGGTGGTGATCAGGGCGCGTTTGATCGCGCGCTGCCTGTTATGGAGGTTTATTCCAAAATCTGCCGCCGTATCGGAGACAGCGGCGCGGGCCAGATGACCAAGATGTGCAACCAGATCGCGATTGCGGGGGTTGTGCAAGGTCTGTCAGAGGCGCTGCACTTTGCGGAAAAGGCGGGTCTTGACGGGCGCGCGGTGGTCGAGGTCATCAGTCAGGGTGCGGCGGGCAGTTGGCAGATGGCCAACCGCTACGAGACGATGCTTGACGATGAATTCGAACACGGCTTTGCGGTGGACTGGATGCGCAAGGATCTGGGCATTTGCCTTGATACCGCAGACGAAACAGGCGCGAGCCTGCCGCTCACGGCGCTGGTCGACCAGTTTTACAAGGATGTGCAAAAGCTTGGCGGTGGACGTTGGGACACCTCAAGCCTGATCCAGCGTTTGCGCAAGATGGGCTGAGCCAGCTTCACGCGTCACATGAGAAAACACGCGCAACATACTGTTTGCGCGTGTTTTTGCAGCGTCCTATCAGGGGATGATCCGGGTGTATTTGGTGCCTTCCAGCGTTGCCCCGATCCGCAATCCGGCACGGCCAAAGACCGCTGCCAGAACAGGGGCAAGCGCGGTTGTGGTGTCGGCGTTGACGCTGTCTCCGCGATCAGAGATCACATACTCCAGATCGGCACCCGCCGCCCAGCCCGGAGAGCGGCGAAAATTCAACAGCGCATCTTCGGTCATGAAGAACAGCACATGGGCGTATTGCTGTGCACCGATCTGCAAGCCGCCCGTGGCCTTGGTCACCGAATAGTAATCCACAGATATGTCATTCACCCGCAGCGCGCCGCGCCCGTACGCGCCGCCAAAACCAAGCCCCGCTTCGGTCACCAGCGGCATCACCAGCATGCCGTTGGATTTCGACGCCAGCGCTTGTGTGTTGGGGTAAAGGCGGTACATTTCTGCTACCGTAGCATTGACGCGCGCGTCAATAAGACCCGCGCCACTGCTGCCCACGCCGTTACCACATGCGGCCAGAACGCCAGTACCGGCCACCGCACCCAGCGCAAAAGCGCGGCGCGAAAGAATAGAGTTTGTCATCAGATCTGCCTGTATTGTTTGTTGCACTGCTTTTGGTGCCGGTATTGTCCAGCTTACAGCAACCATACGCAAAAAGCCGCCTGCTGTAAGCGTTAATACGCGCTTGGGCAGCTTTTTGCCGTTATTGTAACGCGCAGGCGGTCACCCCGCGTCCGATCCGGTGTCAAAGATCATTCAAATACCGCGCGGCGGCCGGTGCGAAATAGGTGAGGATGCCGTTACAGCCCGCCCGTTTGAACGCCATCAGGCTTTCCATCATCGCGCGTTCCTCGTCGATCATGCCTGCCGCAGCTGCCGCTTTGATCATGCTGTATTCACCCGATACCTGATAGGCAAAGGTTGGCGCACCAAACGTGTCTTTCACACGGCGGCAAACGTCGAGATAGGGCAAGCCCGGCTTGACCATCACCATATCCGCGCCCTCTGCCAGATCACGCGCCACCAGCCGCAGGGCCTCGTCGCTGTTGGCGGGGTCCATCTGATAGGTTTTCTTGTCCCCCGTCAGAGCGCCCGAGGCACCAACCGCATCGCGGAACGGACCATAGAAGGCGGAAGCATATTTCGCAGCGTAGCTCAGGATCATCACGTTCTGATGACCCTCGTCCTCAAGTGCGGTGCGGATCGCGCCGATGCGCCCGTCCATCATATCTGACGGGCCGATGATGTCCGCGCCCGCGCGCGCCTGTTCAAGCGCCATCTTTACCAGAGCCGCAACAGTTGTGTCGTTGACGATTTCACCGTCCACCACAAAGCCGTCGTGCCCGTTGATGTTATAGGTATCCAGCGCCACATCGGTCATTACCACCAGATCCGGAACCGCCGCCTTGATCGCGCGGATCGCGCGGTTGGTGTGGTTGTCGGGATTCCACGCGCCTGCGCAATCATCGGTTCGCTCTTCGATGCCGGTGTAGGGAAACAGACAGATCGCGCCAATGCCAAGCGCTGCGGCTTCTTCTGCCACCTCCACAATCTTGTCCACCGACCGGCGCATAACGCCCGGCATGGCGGGGATCTCTTCCACGATCCCTTCACCCGCGCGCACGAAGACCGGCCAGATAAGATCACCTGCCGTCAGCGTGTTTTCGCGTACCAGCGCACGGACGGAGCCATTCTGGCGGACGCGGCGCAGGCGGGTGGCGGGGTAGGGGGCTTGGATTGGGTTCATGGCAAAAAGTCCTCACTCGGGGTCTGCTCATCTGGTGACATGTATTTTCCCACGCCTCAAGGGTAGGAATTGCCTGCCAGCCCCGCTATGACACCCCAAACAAGATCAAGAGTATCGCTTTGGACTGGTATCAGACCCTATTCGAAATCATCGACATGCGCTCGTTCTCGAATCTCTGGTTCTGGATCGTTCTGGCGGTTGTCTGGTCCACGACCAGTCATTATGGCCTTGGCGTGCCGTTTGACATGGTGCTGCGCGCGCGCCGCCATGAGGGCCAGACGGAAACCGATCTGGAAGATCTTGTGCGGATCAACACCAACCGCATCCTGTTTATCGCCCGAATGTCGGGCCTGTGGATACTGGGGTTCGGCTGCTTTTTCTTGACGATGTTTACGCTTCTGGGCTTTTGGTACGGCAACGAATTCGCGCAGGCGCTGGTGTTGTTGGCGGTGCCGTTGTCGTTGGTAGGGCTGTTAAGCCTTTCAACAGCCCGTCTTATTCAGGAAGAAGACGCGCGCGGTGAGCTTTTGCGCAAGCGCCTGACACGCCACCGTCTTTATACCCAGATCATCGGGATGGTTGCGATTTTCGTCACAGCGCTTTGGGGGATGTATCAGAACCTGAGCGTGGGACCGTTTGGCGGTTGACACTTGGCCACCTTGCGCCACATGACGCGAGGCATGAAACAGTCTTCCCATATCGTGATCTCCGGCGCGCCCGAGGGGTTTGACGCAAAGCTGTTGCTTGGCGAAGTTGAAAAATCAGGCGGCCCTGTCCTGCATGTGGCGCGCGATGACAAGCGGATGGATGCAATGCGCGCCGCCCTGCGGTTTTTCGCGCCCGACATGCCTGTTATTATCTTTCCAAGCTGGGACTGCCTGCCTTATGATCGTGTGTCGCCTAACGCCGATGTTTCGGCGCAGCGCATGGCGACGCTGGCAGGGTTGGTGCACGGGATGCCGGAGCGCTTTGTTCTGCTGACAACGCTGGGTGCGGCCACCCAACGTATTCCGGCGCGCGAGACGCTGCGCGATGCAGCCTTCAGCGCGCGGGTGGGCGACAGGATCGACGAAAAAGCGCTGCGCGCGTTTCTGGTCCGTATGGGGTTTTCGCAAAGCCCTACGGTGATGGAACCAGGCGATTACGCCGTGCGCGGTGGCATCATTGACATTTACCCGCCCGGTGATCTGGGGCCTGTGCGGCTTGATCTGTTTGGCGATGTTCTGGACGGGGCGCGCCGCTTTGATGCGGCGACACAGCGCACCACCGAGAAGCTGGAAGTCATCGAGCTTGCCCCCGTTAGCGAAGTTATTCTGGACGAGGCGGCGATCACGCGGTTCCGGCAGAACTACCGCATCGAATTTGGCGCGGCGGGCACCGATGATCCGCTGTATGAGGCGATCAGCGCGGGGCGCAAGCACCAAGGGGCCGAACACTGGCTTGCGTTTTTTCATGACCGGCTTGAAACCCTGTTCGACTATCTGCCCGATGCCACGATTATGCTTGACGATGCACTGACGCCGATGCGGCTGGCGCGTTGGGACAGTGTCGCTGATCAATACGAGACGCGTAAAATTGCGATGTCCAACCGTTCGAAGATGGACAGCGTCTATAAACCCGCGCCCGCAGAGGGGCTGTATCTGACCGATGCCGCGTGGGAGGACGCCATCGAGGGCCGCCGCGTGATTGATTTTCGCGCATTGCCGCAGCCCATCGGGCCGGGTGTGGTGGATGCGTCGGGCCGCATCGGGCGCAATTTCTCGCCAGAGCGACAGCAGGAATCTGTTAGCCTTTTCGGTGCTTTGGCGGATCATCTTAAACATAAGCTTGAAGACGGACCGGTCGTGATCGCCAGCTATTCCGAAGGTGCGCGCGAACGTCTGACGGGTCTCATCGAAGATGAAGGCCTAAGCGAAGCGATCCCCGTGCCGAACGCCACCCGCATCGGCAAGCGGGGCCTGCATATGGCTGTCTGGGCTTTGGAGCACGGCTTTGTGACGCCGGACCTGACGGTGATTTCCGAGCAGGACGTGCTGGGCGACCGTTTGATCCGGCGGCCCAAGCGCAAACGCCGGGCCGAGAACTTCCTGAGTGAAGCACGAAGCCTTACGCCGAATGATCTGGTTGTGCATGTGGATCACGGCGTTGGCCGCTATCTGGGCATGGAGGTCATCACCGCGCTGGGGGCCGCGCACGAGTGTCTGGTTCTGGAATACGCCGAGAAGGCAAAGCTGTATCTGCCCGTTGAAAACATCGAACTGCTCAGCAAATACGGCCACGACGAAGGTTTGCTGGACAAGTTGGGCGGGGGCGCGTGGCAATCAAAGAAAGCCAAACTCAAAGAGCGCATCCGCGAGATGGCGGACAAGCTTATTCGCATCGCAGCAGAGCGCGCCTTGCGCCGCGCGCCTGTTCTGGAGCCGCCGCCGGGCATGTGGGACGCGTTTTCGGCGCGCTTTCCCTATCAGGAAACAGATGACCAGCTGCGCGCCATCGGGGATGTGATCGACGATCTGACCTCCGGCAATCCGATGGACCGGCTGATTTGCGGCGATGTCGGCTTTGGCAAAACCGAAGTCGCGATGCGCGCGGCGTTTGTGGCGGCGATGTCCGGCGTTCAAGTGGCCGTGATCGCGCCGACAACCTTGCTCGCACGGCAGCACTACAAAAGCTTTGCCGAGCGGTTTCGCGGCTTTCCTATCGAAGTGCGCCAGTTAAGCCGGTTCGTGTCGCAAAAAGACGCCAGCCTGACGCGCGACGGGATCACCAAAGGCACGGTCGATATCGTGATCGGCACCCATGCGCTGTTGGCGAAAACCGTCAAATTCAACAACCTCGGCCTGCTTGTGATCGACGAGGAGCAGCATTTCGGAGTGAGCCACAAGGAGCGGCTCAAAGCGATGCGCACGGACATTCACGTCCTCACGTTGACCGCAACGCCGATCCCGCGCACGTTGCAACTGTCTCTCACAGGCGTGCGCGATCTGTCAATCATCGGCACGCCGCCGGTCGACCGCCTGTCGATCCGCACCTATGTGAGCGAATTTGATACGATCACCCTGCGCGAGGCGTTGCTGCGCGAACACTATCGTGGCGGGCAATCCTTTTATGTGGTGCCCCGCATCAGCGATCTGCCGGAGATCGAAGCGTTCCTGAAGGACCAACTGCCCGAGCTTTCCTATGTTGTGGCGCACGGGCAGATGGCAGCGGGGGAGCTTGATGACCGGATGAACGCGTTCTACGATGGCAAATATGACATCCTGCTGGCCACAACGATTGTTGAATCCGGTCTGGATATTCCGACAGCCAACACAATGATCATCCATCGCGCGGACATGTTCGGCCTTGCGCAACTGTACCAGATTAGGGGCCGTGTGGGCCGCTCAAAAACCCGCGCCTACGCTTATCTGACGACGAAACCGCGCGCCAAACTTACACCGCTCGCTGAAAAACGCCTGCGCGTTTTGGGCAGTCTCGACACGCTGGGCGCGGGCTTTACGCTGGCGTCACAGGATCTGGATATTCGAGGGGCAGGGAACCTTCTGGGCGAGGAACAGTCCGGACAGATGCGCGATGTGGGCTTTGAATTGTACCAGTCCATGCTGGAGGAGGCGATTGCCAAAATCAGGTCGGGCGAACTGGAAGGGGTTGTGGATGATGACGGCCAATGGGCGCCGCAGATCAACCTTGGCGTGCCTGTCCTCATCCCCGAAGATTATGTGCCGGATCTTGATGTGCGTCTTGGCCTGTACCGCCGCCTGTCCGAGCTGACGACCAAGGTCGAGCTGGAGGGTTTTGCCGCCGAGTTGATCGACCGTTTCGGCAAGCTTCCGCGCGAAGTGAATACGCTGATGCTGGTGATCCGGATCAAGGCGATGTGCAAACGCGCAGGTATTGCCAAGCTTGACGGCGGCCCGAAGGGGGCGACAATCCAGTTTCACAACGACAAATTCGCGTCTCCCGAAGGGCTGGTCAAATTCATTCAGGACCAGCGAGGATTGGCCAAGGTAAAGGACAACAAGATCGTTGTGCGGCGCGACTGGAAATCGGATACGGACAAGATCAAAGGCGCCTTTGCCATTGCGCGTGATCTGGCAGAACAGGTGATTGCAAAGGAGAAGGCGGCGAAGAAGGTGAAAGCCTAAGCCGCCCCTTCGCCCATTCTGCGCGCCGCGCGGGCCATCATCATCGTTCCGATGAAGCCGGAAAGCGCCAGCAAAAACGCGGCCATGAACAATCCGCGTTCGTCGCTCCCCACCAAAGTGCCGACAGTCGCCGAGATAACCGCAGCGCCCACGGTGGCAATGGCACCGGTGACAGACGCCGCCATGCCTGCGATATGGCCCATCGGCTCCATCGCGACGGCGTTGAGATTGCCAAGGGTCAGACCGGCCTGAAAGAACATGCAGGTTTGCCAGATCAGGAAAAACACGAAGCCGTTGGTGCCGCTGCCAAGGTCAAACAGGCTCAGCCCCCCTGAAAGGACAATCTGCGCCCCGAGGGCAAAAGCCACCAGCCGCACCATCCCGTACCGCACGACAAGCAGCGCATTGAGTAGGTTCGCGGCCCCCGAGATGATGGCGATCATGAAGAACCAGTAGGGAAACTCGTCGCTGCGTTGATAGACCAGATCATAGATCGGCTGCACCAGCATCAGCGTGAGAAACAACATCGACATCGTCAACATCTGCACAAAGATCGATAGGCGCACAACGGGATGGGCCATCATCTCTGCCACGGCCTTGCCCATCAGGCGCAGGCGCAGCGGGCGCCGGTCCTCGACCGGGAGGGTTTCGGGCAAGCGCAATGCCATCCATATCGTGAACGTCAACGCAAACAGGATGAAGGCCAGAAAAATGCCGCGCCAGCCGACATGTGCGATGATAAACACACCCAGCATCGGTGCCACAGCAGGCACCAGCGTAAAGATCATCATCACGATTGACGCGATCTTGGCCATCTGGCGGCCCGAAAAGCGGTCACGGATTACAGCCATCGCAACGATTCGCGGCCCCGCCGCACCCAAGCCCTGAACCAGCCGCGCCACCAGCATCACTTCGAGAGACTGGCTTAACCAAGCCACCGCAGCCGCGACAATATACAGCGCGGATCCTGCAAAGATGATTGATTTGCGCCCGAAGGCGTCAGACAGCGGACCGGTAAAAAAGGTGCCAAGCCCCATACCCAACAAAAACGTGCTGAGGATCAGGGGGATTTTCTCGGGCGCATCGGGTGACAGCTCGACCGCCATGTCGGGAAGGGCGGGCAGCATGGCATCGATGGAAAACGCAATACTGGCAAACATCATCGCGATGAGCGCGACAAATTCGGTGCGGCTCATGCGGAACTGGTCTGGGGCGCGGGCCAAGAGGTCTCCGATACAGGCGGATGGGATAGGTGAGGTTTGATCCTGAACGTGTTAACCTGTGGTTGAGACCCGTACAACAAGAAAGGTCAGTTTTATTGATGCTTTAAAAGCCGGCGACGCTGCGATTTGGTTGCTGCGGCAACTGGTTCAAGGGCTCGCGGACGCCGATGATATCTGTGCGCGGAACGTAAAGAACCTGCGTAATGTCCCCGAGATGGTCGAACTGCCCCGTCCAGTCGTCTCCCATTGCAAAGACGGACACGTTATAGTTGATGATATCGGTGTATTTCTGGTCCCAATCCTGCTCGGCGATCACACGGTCGACGAACCGGCAGCTTTCCAGTAGCAAGCGCCGCTGCGCATAGGGCATGACCGACGGCACACCCCTTTCGTCATTATACGCATCGGTAGAACAGCCCACGATCAGCTCCGTTCCCATGGCCGACAGCCTGTGCAACAGGCGCGCATGCCCCTGATGAAACAGATCAAATGCGCCGTAAGTCAGAACAACACGCGCGGACAGGGGGGTAAGCATCAGACACACCTTTCGTTGAAAACGAAACCCGCGTCGGGATGTCGGACACGCCATAACCGGCCTGCACTGTTTCGCAGAAAATCGTCTGACAATACAGCGCACGCGCCTGCGCACTGTCATCAGAAATTTAACAAAGGAGATGGAAATTGCCCGAAAAAGGCAAAACCTGTCCACTGCCTGCACACCCGCTCAAAGGTAACGTTTTTAGCTGAGGCTTTTTGCCCCTTATCGGGAATCTTACGCGAGCTTTTCACGATCGCAAAGACGAAAATGGTCCAAGCTGCGTGTGATGCTGCCAATCTGCAACAGGGACGTGCTCTTTCAGCTTTCGCTCATCTCGGCGATGACCTGCGCCCATAACCCGGGCGGTTGCGCGCCCGGAACGGCGTGGCGTCCGCCGACGATAAAGGTCGGCACCGAGGAAATTCCCATCGCGCGGCTGTGTGCGTCGCGCTCTGCGATCTCGGCAAGGTCGGAATCTGTCTCCAACAGCCGCGTCACAACCGAGGCATCCATTTCGATGGCATCGGCAATATCCGCCAGCACCTCCGCCGCACCGATGTCGCGCGCATCTACGAAATAGGCTTTGAACAGGGCGGACACTGCTGCGTTCTGGCGTCCCTCGATACCGGCCCAATGAATCAGGCGGTGCGCATCAAGCGTGTTCGGCGTGCGCGCCATCGCTTCGAAATTGATCTTCAGCCCCGCTTTTTCGGCATGCTCGACAACGGGTGCATAGGCTTTTACCGCGCCCTCTTTGCCGCCGAATTTCCCCTCAAGATAGTCACGCCTGTCCATGCCGCCTTTGGGCATGTCGGGGTTCAACTGGAACGGATGCCATTCAATCACGAAAGGATGATCGGGATGGGCGGCCAATGCGCGGTCGAGATGCGCCTTGCCGATATAGCACCACGGGCAGATCGGATCGGACATGATGTCGAGCTTGACAGGATCGGTCATGGTTAAGCCTTGTATTTCTGGCGCAATGCGCGGCGCAGGATTTTGCCGTTGGCCCCCATGGGGAGCTGGTCCAGATGGACATAGACGCGCGGTTGTTTGTATCGCGCGAGGTTGCTTTGGGCATAGCTGTGTAGCCCGGCTTCGTCCAGTGCGGCGGGGCCGGTGTAAAAGGCGGCAATCACGCTCACGTCGTTCTTCACCATTACCTCGGCCACGCCGACGGCTGTGATGCCGGGCAGGCGGGCAAAGCATTGTTCGACTTCGATCGGGGAGACGCGAAAGCCGCCCGCGTTCATCATATCGTCGCTGCGGCCCAGATAGGTGATTTGGCCGTCGGCCTCCATCATCCCCTGATCGCCGGTGACGAACCAGTCGCCCTGAAACTTCGCGGCCGTTTCATCGGGCGCGCCAAGGTATTCCAGCATCAAACCCGGATCGGTGCGATGCACGGCGATGGTGCCCTCCGCGCCCAAGGGTACAGGCCCGTCCGCGCCCAGAATGGCAATGCGGCGGCCCGTTTGCGGGCGGCCCAACGCGTGGCCATCGCCGGGGTGCGCGGGGCTTGAGGAGATAAAAGTAGAGCATTCCGACATGCCGTAAGCTTCGAGGATCGGTGTGCCGGTTATCTCTGTCCAATGCGCGCGGGTTGCGGCGGGCAGCTTTTCTCCGGCGCTAAGGCCATGACGCAAAGCGGGGAGCTGTGGCATCTCTGCCTTGTGCAGCATTTGCCGGTAAACGCCCGGAGCGGCAGCAAAGATTGTGGCCTGCGCGCGGGCCAGAAGATCGGGCAAATCGGTCGCAGCCGTGCCTTGGCGCGGGATCAGCGCCGTGGCCCCTGTCGTCCATGGATCCATCAGACCGGTGCCAAGTGTATAGGTCCAGTTGAACGAACCCGCATGCAAAACACGATCGTCGGCGGTCAGCCCGTACCAGCCGTCAAACATCATCTGACGCGCCCAGATGGCGCGGTGCGCATGTACCACGGCGCGCGGGATGCCGGAGGTGCCTGAGGTATAGATGATGTATCCCGCCCGACCGGGATCGCCCAAATGGAACGGCGCAGGCGGCAGATCCCGCATGGCGCGCAGATCGTCCAGCGGCACAATGCGCGGATGCTCGGGGCAGGCCACACCATCCCCGCGCAGGATCAGGGCAGGGTGTAGTGTGTCGATCATCGGGGCAACTTCGCCCTGCGTAAGCGACGATGACGTAGGCACCGGCACCAGACCAGCCGCCAGCGCGCCCAGATAGGCCAACGGGAAATCCACCGTATTGCCCAAACGCATCAGCACGCGGTCGCCAGGTACACACCCACGCGCCAACAGGCCTGCCGCTGTCCCCAGAACCGCCTGCCTGATCTCGCGGAAGGTCCAGTCTTCGCTGTCTTGCGCGTCAAGGATCTGTAACGCGATCTTGTCGGGGGTCTGGTCGGCGCGCGACAGAACATGGGCTGCCATGTTGAACGGGGCGGGACAGGGGCGCGGGGCGCCATGATCAAAAAGTGAAAGCATGGTCAAATCGCTACCCCGCCGTGCGCAGCGTTGCAAGGCACTTGGCGAGACCGTATAGAAGAGCGCATGACATCAGATGCCGCAAAATCCATGATCCAGATCGCCCGCGAGGACGGTGCCACGCAAACGGTGCCGCCTGTCGATCTGGGTGCGCGTGTGCGCGAGCTGCGCAAGGCGCGCGGCTGGACGCTGGAGCAGGCTGCAACGCAGGCAGGGCTGGCCCGTTCGACCCTGTCAAAGATCGAGAACGCGCAGATGTCGCCGACCTATGACGCGTTGAAAAAGCTGGCCGTGGGGTTGGAAATTTCGGTGCCGCAACTTTTCACGCCGCCCGCATCGGGTCAGATCAACGGGCGCATGGCGGTCACGAAATCGGGTGCAGGCAAGGCGCAGGCCACCACCACCTACGAGCATGAATTGCTGGCCGACAGCCTGCGCAAAAAGAACATGCTGCCCTACCGCGCCCGTATCCGCGCGCGCAGCATGGACGAGTTCGACGGTTGGGTGCGTCACGACGGCGAGGAATTCCTGTTTGTACTTACCGGCGTGATCCAGCTGTTTACCGAGTTTTACGAACCCATCGAGATGCGGCGTGGCGACAGCGCCTATTATGACGCGGCGATGGGGCATAACGTGATCTCGGTCAGCTCCGATGATGCCACGATACTGTGGGTCACATCGCTGGTTTAACGGTCCGGCGATGCGGATAAAATATCCGGTTCCGGCAAACCCGTAAAAACCTAACCGTTTTCGTCCCACCACCACACTTCGGGCATCCATTCGGAGCCATCGCCGTAAATCGGCAAGGTGTCGGGATATTTCATCTGCCGCACATGTGCGATTCGCCCTTCGGTATAGGACCAGAATGGGATCACGAAGCGCCCCGCTGTCAGCACACGGTCAAGCGCACGGGTGGCGGCGACGAAATCGGCGCTGTCGCGCGCTTCGAGCATGGCGTCGATCATCGCTCCGATGGCCGGATTGCGTGCCCCCATAAGGTTGCGCGATCCGGGCTGGTCTGCGGCTTCGGCCCCCCAATAGAACCGCTGTTCGGTGCCGGGGCTAAGGGACAGCGCGCGGCGGAACACCGTCATATCGAAGTCGAACTCGTTCGTGCGTGAAAAGAACTGCGCGTCATCCACCGTCTCTACGCTCGCCGTGATGCCGAGGCGTTCCAGCGCCTTTACATACATCCCGGCAATGGCGATGTTTTCCCGGCTGCCCTTGGCCAGCAGAATGGTAAAGCCCAGCGGCGTGCCATCGCTGCGCCGCAAAAGCCCGTCGGTGACGTTATATCCTGCGGCCTCAAGCTGTGCTGTGGCCGCACGAATGCCGGCACGGTTGCGCGCCGAGCCATCAGAAACCGGCAGGCTGTACCCCTCGATTGTGCCGGGGGGCAGGGTGTCCTGATAGGGCAGCAGCAACTCGGCCACGCGGCCCGACGCGGGGCTATCCGCCTTGCCCAAAACGGAATTGGAGAAATAGGAGGTGATGCGCGGCTGCGCGCCCCCGGTCAGCGTGTCGTTGATATATTCAAAGTTGAACGCCTGTATCAGCGCGTCGCGCACCCGCCAGTCATCGAACGGCGCACGGCGGGTGTTCATCACGAACCCCGTCATGCCCGACGGCCTTTGATGGGGTATAACAGATTTGATCACATCCCCGCGCTCGATTGCGGGAAAATTATACTGGCTCTGCCAGCTTTCCGCGTTGAATTCACGCACCGCAGAAATTTCACCCACCTTGAACGCCTCGAAAAGCACATTGGCATCGGCATAAAAATCAAGCTTGATGGATGCGAAGTTTTGCGTGCCTTTGCGGAACGGAATTTGCGCGCCCCAATACGCCGGGTTGCGTTCAAGCGTGACAAAGCGGCCTGCTTCGTACCCTGTGACGCGATAGGGGCCGGAGCCAAGCGGAATATCCTGAAGGGGCGCGTTGGCAAAATCGCGACCTTCCCATTGGGCCTTGCTGAGAATCGGACGCATACCGGCCAACAGTGGCAATTCGCGATTCGCCGTATTGAAGGTGAATTTTACCTTGCGCGGGCCGGTCTGTTCGATCGTTTCGATCTGGCCAAGCAGGTTGTGATATTTTGGATGGCCCTGTTCTCCCAGTAGCTCGTAGGAGAAAATCACGTCCTCTACGGTCAGCGGGCTGCCGTCAGAGAATGTGGTGCCTTCACGCAGGGTGAATTCGACCCATTGGCGGCTCTCGTCTGTCTCTACTGATTCGGCAAGCAACCCGTATAGCGAGAAAGGTTCGTCCCACGATCTACCCATGAGTGTTTCATGGGTAAAGGAAGCGAGCTGCCACGGGGCGGTTCCCTTGCGCACAAATGGATTGAGGCTGTCGAAACCGCCCGTATTGCCCAACGTAATCGCGCCCCCGACCGGTGCGTCGGGGTTGGCATAGGGCAGATGCGCAAAATTCTCGGGCAGCGCGGGTGCGCCATACATCGAAATGCCATGCACAGGCTCCGCAGAGGCGGCAAAGCCCAGAAGAATCACTGAAGAAACGGCTGCAAAGCCCCGCCCGATCTGGAAAAAATCCCAACTCATTTTCGAAACAATCCTGCTCTGCCCTTATTTTATTACCTAAACGCTTATCTCTGTCCGGCGGCAGGCGCAAACTTAATGCTTGGATTCAGGGTGGGAATTCTTTATAAAGAACTTACTGCTCGATAGGTTTCTTGCCTGTATGAAACCTGCCTCAATAACTTGACGCCCGCCTTGTGCGGGCGTTTTTTTTTGGCACGAGCATTTTGCGGCTTCTTGCATGCGTATGCGCGCGGCTTTGTGCATTCCCATCCTGGCAGCGTCGCGGCATAAAGTAGCGGCGTATTACCCACAATCAGGAGGCGCCGTCATGGCCTTTACTATCGATCTGTCCGGAAAAACTGCTGTTATCACGGGATCAAACTCCGGAATCGGTCTTGGCATTGCGCGCACGCTGGCGCAGGCGGGGGCGAACATCGTTCTGAACTCCTTTACCGACAATGACGAAGACCACGCTTTGGCCAAAGAAATCGCCGACGCGACAGGTGTAACAGCGCGCTATATCAAAGCGGACATGTCCAAAGGCGATGAATGCCGCAAGCTGATCGAACAGGCCGGCGTTTGCGATATTCTGGTCAACAACGCCGGTATCCAGCACGTTGCCGCGATTCCCGATTTTCCGGTCGAAAAGTGGGACGCGATCATTGCGATCAATCTCAGCTCTGCTTTTCATACCACTGCTGTCGCGCTGCCGATGATGCGCCGCGCGGGGTGGGGTCGGGTGATCAACATCTCGTCGGCGCACGGGTTGACGGCATCACCGTTCAAGTCGGCTTATATCGCGGCCAAGCACGGGATTGTCGGGCTGACGAAAACAACGGCGCTTGAGACGGCGCAGGAACCGATCACCGCCAATGCCATTTGTCCGGGCTACGTGCTGACTCCCATCGTCGAGAAACAGATTCCCGATACGATGAAAGAGTACAACATGACCCGCGAAGAGGTGATCGAGAATGTGATGCTCACGCGCCAGCCGTCAAAAGAGTTTGCCACGGTAGAACAGTTGGGTGGTACGGCGACCTTCCTGTGTTCGGCTGCGGCAGACCAGATCACCGGTACCACCGTAAGCGTCGATGGCGGCTGGACCGCCCTTTAACTGATACAGCCCCGCCCTTCGTACGGGCGGGGCTGTCATCTTATTCGGCGGCCATGCGCGCGGACAATCCTTGCGCGTCAAGGAAGCCGGCGATCTGATCGCGCACAACTTCGGCAATCGGCAGCGTCTGGCCCAGATCGGCAAAAGTCATCGCGGTGACGGTGCATGCGCCCTCTTCCTTGTCCTCGATCCGGCGCCAATCGGAATCAAGATGATCGGACAGGTGGACTTTGCCCACCATCTCACCGGCGCGGTAGTGCCGGATGACAGGGTGGATGAACGGATCCGGCTCTGCGCCATGGGCCGTGTGCGTCCGTTTGACGTGGGTCGGCGTGGCACCGAAATTCCCGAACTCAAGCGTTACCAAAAGGCTGTCTTCACCGAACATCGCGCGGTTTTCATCCAGCCATTGAACCGGCAGATCGCGGTAATGTTGGCCCGCCTCTGTCCCCGCCATGCGGATCACATCGCCCAGAAACCCCGGTTGCAGGAACATCGCCGAAGACAGGCTGATGCGGTCAATGATTGTATCGGTCAGCGGCGCGGCCGAGATGTCAATTTTGGCGCTCGGCAGCGCCTCTCCGGTTACGCGATGTGCGATGAAATGCGCAAGCGCTTCGATGTTGTGGCGAAATCCATGCACAAAACCCGACATCGTTTTTTTGAAATCTCGGCTTTGCATGATGGTGCCCGCGAACCACAGGTTCGGCGTATCGGTCGCCTCCCATTGCGCGCTCATCACCGGAAACTTGTCGAAATGGTGCAAGGCAGGGCGGATGTCCGCGTCCAGAATGACCGGATCCCAGCGAAAGCCGGTGCAACAGATCACATGATCATAGCGCAAGACGATCTCGTGATCTTCGGCGGCGGTCATGCGGGCGTGAACGATATAGGTATCGCCGTCCTTTTCGATGCGCAGTGGATGGGCATCCACAACAGCATTCTGCGATTTGAGCTGATAGGTGTCGATGAACTCCATATTCACTGCACGCACATGACCGACAAAATGGGTGTCCCACGCGAATTTGAGCGGATTGGGGCTCATCACATGGATGGCCGCCGCATGTTCGAGCATCTTTTGCGCTGTCTCGAAGGCGGCATTTCCCTTGCCAAGGATCAGCACGCGCTTGTTGTTGAAACGCTCTCGCGTGGCGTCGAAATCCATGTAATTTTCGGTCAGCGCGATGCCCTCGACATCGGGCAACCACGGTTGGGTCACACCGCTGGAGACAACGACATGGCGCGCTTGAAAATGACGCCCGTCTGCTGTTTTGACTGTGAAAATACCGTTATCCTTGAAAATGCGCCGCACGTCCGCATTCAATTCCACATCATCGCCCAGCAGCCCGGCGAAGTTTTCCAGATAGCTGACGAATTCATCCGCCTTGGGGAAATAGCGCGTGGTAAAGTCACCGACGCTAAGCCCCTCATCGTTCAACAGGCTGTTCCAATCATACCGCAGACGCGCATCCGCAAGCCCCGTATGCACCTTGTTAATCGAGATGAAGTTGCGATGCCGTGGAAATTTGCGGAAAAAGCCGCTTACACCTGCGCCGCGTTCCAGCAGGCGCACAGTCAGACCCTTTTTGCGCAAAAGATATGCCGCCTGAAGCCCGGCGGGTCCGGCCCCGACGATACAACAGTCCAGAATGGTTTGGTCTTGAGACATTGCGTCCCCTTCACTTGTGCTGCTAACGCACCAAATGAATTGACACGCTGTGTTTTGCGCGCGTCAACCTTGGCGGGAATATTCCCGTATTGATGAGGAAGTTGTCGCAAATTTGCCAGTGTAAACAACTCACTGTACCACAGAAAGGCGCTTTGAATGGCCCGTACCAAGAAGATCAATCTCGCGTTGCAAGGGGGAGGCGTGCATGGCGCGTTCACATGGGGGGTTCTGGACCGGCTGCTGGAGGAGAAGGAGATCGAAATCTGCGGCATGTCCGGCACCTCGGCGGGCGCGTTGAACGGTGCGGCACTCAAGGCCGGAATGGCCACGGGCGGGCGTGACGGCGCGCGCGAGAATCTCGACTGGCTTTGGGGGCAGGTGGCGGGCATCAGCGATTTGCGTATGGCCGGGTGGCTGGCCCCCTTCGGCGTGGGCGTGTTGAGCAGCCAGCTCGAACACAGCTGGCCGTTCGCAATGGTCGATGCCGTCAGCCGGGCGACCTCGCCTTATTCTTACGGGCCGTTCTACAAAAATCCGCTGAGCGATATTGTGGCGCGCTTTGACTATGACAAGGTTTGTGCAGATGCAGCACCTGCATTTTTCGTGGGAGCAACCCGCGTGCGTAATGGCAAGATCAGGGTGTTCGAGGGGGATGAAATCGGGCCGGAAGCGCTGATGGCCTCGGCCTGCCTGCCAACGGTGTTTCAGGCGGTCGAGATGTTTGATGAAACCACCGGCCGGATCGAGGCGTTCTGGGATGGCGGATATTCCGGCAATCCGGCGCTGTACCCGCTTTTTGCCAAAGGTCTGCCGGACGATATCGTGATTATCAACATCAACCCGCTGGAACGCAGCGACGTGCCGAGGACGCCGCAGCAGATCCAGAACCGGATTAACGAGATCAGCTTTAACTCAAGCCTGCTGCGCGAGCTGCGTGCAATAGATTTTGTGCAACGCTTGATCGAGGAAGGCACCATTTCCACGAGCCGGATGAGCCCTGTGCGCATTCATATGATTGCCGATGACGCGCTGATGGAAAAGCTGTCCGCAGCCACCAAAATGGTGCCCAACATCGCTGTAATCTCTGCGTTGAAAGATGCGGGGCGCGCCGCCGCGGAACGCTTTCTGCGCGATGACGTGGATAATATCGGCAAGCAAAGCAGTGTTGATCTGCGCGAAATGTTCGATTGATTTCAGGAGCGGTCGCGCAGATCCGCGATCGGCGGCTTGCCCTCTTCCAAATCCTTGGCGTTGGGATAGACAAGCCCCGCCGAGATCACCAGCTTTGCTGTATCCTCGACCGACATGTCCAATTCGATCACATCGCGCGCGGGCAGGAACAGCAGAAATCCCGATGTGGGGTTTGGTGTGGTTGGCACAAAGATCGACAGCATATCGCCTGATGTGTCGGTTTTGGCTGCGATCTCGCCTCTGGCCTTGGTCGAGACAAAGCCGATGGCCCAGACGCCGGGGCGCGGGTACTGGATCAGGCAGGCTTTTTCAAAGCTGCGATCGGATTGGGCAAAGATCGTCTCGGAGATTTGTTTAATGCCGGAATAGATCGAGCGGACAACCGGCGTCCGCTCAACAAGGCTTTCTGCGAAGCGGATCATCGAGCGGCCGATGAGACCTTTGGCAAGCCAGCCGATCAGAATGGTGAACAGCAGAAAAATGATCAACCCGACGCCGCGCACATTGAACTGGATCTCCGGGTCGAGGCCGAAATAATTCTGGATAAGCCGGTCGGGATGATACGCCAGTGGCACAAGCGGCAGAACAAGGCCGTCGATCCATCCCACAACAGACCAGATCAGCCACATCGTCAGCCCGACAGGTGCGATCACCACAAGACCGGTCAGAAAGCTGGCGCGAAAGCCACCGATCAGACCGCGTTTGTGCGGTGTTGGGGGGTCCGGATCAAAAGGTGTGTTCATATCTGCAAAAATCCAACCGGCTATATTGAAATTTATAGCTAAGCGCTGGTTGCGGCGGTCACAATGGTTTGCGCCGCCGCTTTTTGGATTATCCGACCAAATTCAGCGCTATTCGGGCAGCAAGTGCCGCATTATTGCGCACAAGGGCGATATTAGCCTCAAGAGAACGCCCGTCGGTCAACTCGAAAATACGTTGCAGCAAATAAGGTGTTACGGCTTTGCCGGTGATACCTGCGCGCACCGCATCGGCCTGTGCGGTTGCAATGATGGGGGCCAGTTCCTGCATCGGAATTTCGGCGGAGTGGGGAATCGGATTGGCGATAAGCTGCCCGCCGGGCAGGCCCAACTGCGCGCGCATCCGATGGGCGGCAGCGATCTGTGCGGGATCATCCATCCGCAACGGCGCTTTCAATTTCGAGCCGCGCGACCAGAATGCCGGAAACGCATCCTGCCCGTAGACGATGACCGGCACGCCCTGGGTCTCCAGCACTTCGAGGGTTTTGGCCACATCCAGAATGGCCTTCGCCCCCGCGGCTATGACAGTGACGGGCGTCTGCGCCAGCTCCATCAGATCGGCCGAGATGTCAAAGCTGTCTTCGGCGCCTTTGTGGACACCGCCGATACCGCCGGTGGCAAAAACGTGGATGCCCGCAAGGTGCGCTGCGATCATTGTCGCGGCGACTGTTGTGGCCCCTGTACCGCCCGTGGCCATGCAGGCGGCCATATCCGCCCGGCTCAGCTTTGCCACGCCCTTGGATTGCGCCAGACTGCTCAGCTCGTCATCCTCAAGCCCGATGTGCAGCGCGCCGTTGATCACCGCGATGGTGGCGGGTACGGCACCGGCGGCGCGAATATCCGCCTCGACGGTGCGGGCAACTTCAAGGTTCTGCGGATAGGGCATACCGTGGGTGATGATGGTGCTTTCAAGCGCCACAATGGCACCGCCGCTTTCACGGGCGCGGGTGACTTCGGCGGACAGGATCAGGGGCAGGCTCATATTTTCGTCTCTCCGGATACATAAAGGGCGGCGGCATCAAGCGCCTCAAGAAGGGCCGCGTCAATAGACAGGCCGCGCAGTTCGGCGGCGATATGCGCGGCCATGAAAGTGTCACCCGCGCCGGTCACACGCGCCACCGATACCGGCGGCGGCGTTTGCGTGCGCAGGATGTTTTGGTCGGCAGCCGTGGCGGGATTGCCGCCGTCCGTCACCACGGCGCGGTGTGCCCCGCGTGTCAGTAATGTGCGCGCCGCCTCTGGCGTAGTGCTGAAATGGGTCTGACACAACAACCCCGCCTCTTCGAGATTGACATAAAGCGTGCCGCGTCCGGTCTGCAAAAACGGGCTGAGCCGCATTGCCTTGCCGGGCGATGCGGGGGCTACGCGCAGATCGGCCTGTGCCAAAAGCGGGCTGCGGGCCATCACCGACAAAAGATCAACCGTCAGATTGCCGTCCAGCGCCACAGCGTGGGTAAAGGGCTGCGCCAATGCGCTGTTTTCAAGCGGGCGCAGGATTTTGTCGCCTGCGGCTTCCAGCGAATGGGCATCCGCAATGGCCGCGATCAGACCGTTACTGCCCTCAACCGCCATATATTGATCCGTCGGCAAATCATCGGAACGGTAGATCAGGTCGGTCATCAGCCCGCGCGCTTTGCAGGCGACGATCAATTCGTCCCCCTCAACATCGCGGCCCACCGCGCTGAGCAATGCAGGGTTCAGGCCAAAGCGTTTCAGCGCCATCGCGATGTTCAGCGCCACGCCGCCGGGCAGGCGGGTAATCCGGCCGGGCATGTCCGAACCCTGGCGCATCGGCATGGGGCAACGCCCGATCACGTCCCACAGAACGGAGCCAATGCAGAGGATATCAGGGCTTTGCGTCATGCCCTGTCTTTTGGAGGGCCAGACGCCGCCGCGCAAGGGGGCAAATTATTTAGCAGGCACCGCGAAAGTAAGCGACGCCCAGAGCGTTTCCCAAACCGGACCTTGCGCCGCTGGTGTCGTCTGCGCAAACGGGCGCAGAACCACAGCATCAAGCAGATAGGTCAGTCCCGGCTCTACAGGGAGGGCGGCGTGGCCTTCGCTGTCGGTGCGCGTTTTGGTTACTGTCACTATGTTATCGGGTGTTTTCGCATAAATTTCGATCTGCGCATCTGCGCGCGGCGCGCCATCGTAAAAAAGCGCCACGTCCAGCGTACCGTCAAAATCCGCCGCATAAGGATTGTCGAGGGCGACAAATTCAGTTGCAAGACCCAGCGCGCGATCCGCCCCCGCGCCGCTTCCCACGGCAACCAGCGCTTTGGAGTGGCGGGTGTAGGATTCTTTGAAGCTTTCCTTATCCCATCGGCGCGTCTCATGGTCGGCGAGCGCGGTTGTAAAATCCTTGTGCTCGGTGAAGGCCACAAATTTCGGCCATTCGCGGTAGGTCACGATCGAAGGTGCGGCCTCGTGCACAAGGATCAAAAGGCCCTCGTTTTGCGGTGCGGGCAGCTGGATCGCGGGCCGGTCACCCATGCGGCCTGTCACTTCGACCGCTTTGTCGCCCGTCACGGCGTCAAAGCGGGTGTTGCGCTGTGGGAAAAACGGCTGTGCGCTGCCGCTGAACAACTGGCCGTTGCGCAGGTCTGCCTGAATGCTCTCTTCCTTTTCCACTTGAAACTTCAGCGGTTCAATCCAGAATTCATGGGCAATGACCTGCGTTCCGGCAAGTGTTGCGCAAATGAACGACAAAGGGTGTACAAGTTTCATGAGACGTTTTTCCTATATACTGCTTTGCAAGCTGGCGTTGGTGCTGGTGTTGTCAAGCACGCTTGCCCGCGCTCACGAGGTTGTGCCGACAATTGCGGATCTGACCGTGGCGCAGGGTACTGCCGAACTGTCCCTGCAGATCAACCTCGAAGCCTTTCTGGCGGGGGTCGATATGGACATCACCGAAAACACCAACGAGTCACCCGTTGCGCAAGATTACGATCTGCTGCGCGCGCTTTCGCCCGACGAGATCGCTGCGCGCGCGCCGCAATTGCTGGCGGGCTGGAATGCGCTGCCGGTGCTCAGCGTGAATGGCGTGCCACTGATGCTGCAAAGCGGTGTGCTGGCTGTGCCCGAGGATGTGGACCCCGCGCTGCCGCGTATCGCGCAGTGGACGCTGGATGCGCCGATGGTTGCGGGTGATACCCTGCGGGTGGCGTGGCCCGACGGCGGCGGTGATCTGGTGGTGCGCCAACAGGGCGTCGATGCGCCTTATACCGGCCTGATCAGCGGCGGTGGTACGGGCGAAATCACGCTGGCGGGCGGGGATGCGCAAACCGGCTGGCAGGCTTTCGCACGCTACGTTCCCGTCGGGTTTGATCACATCCTGCCAAAAGGGCTGGATCATATTTTATTTGTGCTCGGGCTTTTCTTTCTCTCCAGCCACTTGCGCCCGCTGATCTGGCAGGTGTCTGCCTTTACGCTGGCCCATACGGTGACGCTGGCGCTCGGGGCGCTGGGATGGGTGAGCATCCCTGCAAGCGTCGTCGAACCGCTGATCGCCGCTTCCATCGTTTTTGTGGCGGTCGAAAACATCTTTGCGCACGGGTTTAATCCATGGCGACCGGTGGTGATTTTCGGTTTCGGATTGCTGCACGGCCTTGGCTTCGCCTCGGTGCTGGGCGAATTCGGATTGCCGCAGGATCAGTTCATCGCCGCACTTCTGGGTTTCAACGTGGGGGTCGAGCTGGGCCAGTTAACGGTGATCGTCATCGCCTTTGCGCTGGTATTCCGGGCGATCCGCAAAAAATGGTATCGCGCCGTGATCGCGATTCCGGCGTCCTGCATCATTGCAGCGATCGGGGCGTATTGGGTGATCGAGCGCACGCTGCTGTAGCGTGCGCCGCCGAAGTTCAGCCGATTTCGGCCCAAAGCGTTTTGAGCGCCGCGACAGGATCGTCGTGGTGCCAGATTTCCTCTCCGATGCCGAAAAAATCGGTCATGGGGGCCAGTTTACGGATCATTTCCGCGTCAAGCTGGCCCTCGGCGACACAAGGCACTTCAATCACTTCTGACCACCACTGGAACAAGTCCATTTCGGCGTGGCTGCCATCATCCAGCGCGGAGGGTTGTACCGGACCAAACGCCACATAATCCGCACCCGCTTCGCCCGCGCTCATGCCGTCGTGGCGTGAACCGGCACAAAAACTGCCGATTATCGCATCTTCGCCCAATGTCTTACGGGCGTGGCGAACCGACCTTGCCGCATCGCTCAGGTGGACACCGTCAAGCCCGAGCCGTTCGGCCAGAAGCGTATGATCGGCGATGACCAACGCGACTTCGCGTGCGTCCGTCACCGTTCGCAGGGTATCGGCGGCACGTGCCAGCGTATCTTCGTCGCGCGTGGCCAGCGCCAGCCGCACACAGGCGGTCGGCTGCGCATCCAGAACGCGCGCCAGCGTGTCGGCAAAGCTGTCCAGTTCAAACTGCGGCGGCGTGATGAGGTAGAGTTGTGGCTGTTCGGGGGTGTCGGGCATGGGGCTCGTCCTTTGCGGGGCTTTGTGCTTGTCCCTAACGGATCGCGGCGGGGAAGGAAACTTTTATGCACATCATATTGCGCTATCAGAGCGCACGATATTGGCAAGGGCAGGGTGAGCCGTTAAACGATGCAGATGAGCACCGAGCCCCCCCAAATCCCCGCCTTCGTCCTGGTTCGCCCGCAGATGGGCGAAAACATCGGTGCCGCCGCGCGCGCCATGCTGAATTTCGGCCTTGATCACATGCGTATTGTGGCGCCGCGGGACGGCTGGCCCAATCCGGCGGCAGTGGCAATGGCGTCGGGCGCGGGCAGGGTGCTGGACGCGGCACTTGTGTCGCCAGATTTGCCGGGTGCGCTGGCTGATGCCAGCTTTGTCTTTGCCACAACCGCGCGCGAACGCGACATGACCAAACCGGTCTACACGCCGGAGGCCGCGATGCAGCTGGCGGCGGAAAAAATCGCGGGTGGGCAGCGGGTTGCCGTGTTGTTCGGACCCGAACGGGCAGGGCTTGAGAATGACGACATCTCGCGCGCCAATGCGATTATCTCGGTGCCGGTCAATCCACAGTTTGCCTCGCTGAACCTTGCGCAATGCGTGCTGTTGATGGGGTATGAGTGGATGCGCCTTCAACAAACCCGAGCGGGCGTTGTGCACGAGATGGCCGGCACCGACTGGGCGCAGAATTCCGAAATCGAGCATCTGGCACGCCACTACGAGGACCGCATGGAAGAGGCCGGTTTCTTCTATCCCGAACACAAGGCGCAGTCGATGAAAGTCAATCTGCGCAACATGTGGAGCCGCCTGCCGCTGACCCGCGCGGACGTGCAAATGCTGCATGGCACCTTGCGGCAGATGGTCCGCTGGAAGGAACGCGGCTAGACCCCCGCGCCACAAAGGAATACCAAGCCACAAAGCGCAATGACGGAGGGCACAATGGCCACCAAACGCAAGCTTTTCGAAGATGTGGGCGACGCAGGGACAACACGTCCCGCGACCACGACAGGCGTGATCGACGCAGGCCGCAAGGGCGCGCGCGGGGCGATCCGCGTCTGGTTGATGGTGCTGTTTGCGCTGGTCTTCGCGATGATCATTGTCGGGGGGGCCACGCGGCTAACGGATTCGGGATTAAGCATCACGGAATGGCGGCCCCTGACGGGTGCGTTGCCGCCGATGAACGCGGCCGACTGGGCCTCGGAATTCGCCAAATATCAGGCGATTGACCAGTTCCGCCTGCAACATCAGTGGATGACGCTGGCCGATTTCAAACAGATTTACTGGTGGGAATGGGGCCACCGCCAACTTGGCCGTGTGATCGGCCTTGTCTGGGCGTTGGGCTTTTTCGGCTTTTTGCTGTTTCGCAAAATTCCTACGGGCTGGACACCGCGGTTGCTGTTTCTGGGCGCGCTTGGCGGGTTTCAAGGGGCCATCGGCTGGTGGATGGTGTCATCCGGCGTTACCTCCGGCACTGCAATCACCACGGTGGCCAGCACACGCCTTGCCACGCATCTGGGCCTTGCGTTTGTTATTATGGGGTTCATCACATGGTACGCGCTCAGTCTCGGGCGCACTGAACGCGACCTGATGCAGGCGCGCCGCGCCAAGGAGAGCAAGCTTTTCGGCCTGTCCACCGGATTGCTGCATTTCACCTTCCTGCAAATCCTCATCGGCGCGCTGGTGGCCGGGATCGACGCCGGGCGCACCTACACCGACTGGCCGCTAATGGCGGGGCAGTTTTTCCCGCCGCAAGCTTTTGTGCTGGAGCCGATGTGGAAAAACTTTATCGAGAACCCCGGTCTGGTGCAGTTTATCCACCGCATGACGGGGTATCTGCTGTTCGCCTTCGCCGTGGTCGTCTGGCTGCGGGGCCGCAAATCGGCGCATCCGCATACGCGCTTTGCCTTCAACGCTGTCTTTGCTGCGTTGTCGTTACAGGTTGTGCTGGGTATCACGACTGTACTGTATGAGGCATTACTGCCGGTCGCTCTGGCCCATCAGGCGCTTGCCGTGTTGGTCTTTGTGTTGATCCTGCGCGCGCGCCATCTGTCTCTTTATCCTGTCGCTACATCGCTCAGAGGAGCCCGCACATGACCGCCTATGATGATTTGATGTCCCACGTCCGCGAAACCCAAGCCTTGTCAGAAGTTGCCGGACGGCTGGGGTGGGATCAGGAAACCATGATGCCGCGCGCTGCTGCCCCGCAGCGCGCCGAGGAAATGGCCGCGATGGAAAGCGTGCTGCATGCGCGACGCCTTGATCCGCATATCGGCGCGTGGCTTGAGGAAATCGACGCGGGCAGCCTTGATGCCGTGGGGCAGGCCAATCTGCGCCATATCCGGCGCAGCTTTGAGCGCGCCAGCAAGGTGCCTGCGCAACTGGCCGCGCGGATCGCGCGCGTGACCTCGCAGGCGCAGGGCATCTGGGCAGAGGCGCGCGCCGCCGATGATTTTAAATCCTTCGCGCCCACATTGGCCGAAGTAATTATGCTCAAGCGCGAGGAAGGGCAGGCGCTGGCCGCGGGCAAAGATGTCTATGACGCCATGCTTGCCGATTACGAGCCGGGAACCACCGCTGCCGATCTTGACGCGATGTTTGGCGCATTGCGTCCGGTCCTGTCCGATTTGCGCGCCGCTGTGCGTGACGCAACAGGCCCTGCGCGCCTTGAAGGGACGTTTGACGAGGGCGCGCAAATGAAGCTGACGCGCCTGTTGGCCAAGACATTCGGCTATGACATGGCACGTGGACGTGTGGACAAGGCCGTGCATCCGTTTTCATCGGGGTCCGGCCTTGATGTGCGGATCACCACCCGCACCAATCCCGCGGATCCGTTCAACTGTTTCTATTCCACCATCCACGAAACAGGCCACGCCACCTATGAGCAGAACATCGACGACACCTATCTGTTGACACCGCTGGGCAGCGGCGCGTCGATGGGGGTTCACGAAAGCCAAAGCCGCATCTACGAGAACCAGATCGGGCGCAGCCGGGCGTTCACCGGCTGGCTTTTCGGACAGATGAAGGATGCCTTCGGTGACTTTGGGATTCCCGATGAGGATGCGTTTTACGGGGCTGTGAATCGTGTGAACGACGGTTTCATCCGGACCGAGGCGGACGAGCTGCAATATAATCTGCATGTTTTGCTGCGCTATGATCTCGAACGTGCGCTGATGGGCAATGACCTACAGGTGAGCGATCTCGAGACGGCGTGGAACGACCGTTTCGAGGCTGATTTCGGCTATCCGGTTGATAAATCCTCGAACGGTGTATTGCAGGATGTGCATTGGTCGGTCGGGTTGTTCGGGTATTTCCCGACCTACAGCCTTGGCAACGTCTACGCAGGGTGCCTTAACGATGCGATGCGCAAAGCGCTGCCCGATCTCGACAGTGCGCTGGCGCAAGGTGACACCGCCCCCGCGACAACATGGCTGCGCGAAAACGTGCAGGTCCATGGCGGGCTGTACGAACCGAAAGAGGTGATCGAGCGGGCGAGTGGACAAAAGATAAGCGAAAAGCCGTTGCTGGACTATCTTTGCACCAAGTTCTCTACGCTTTATGGTGTTTAGGTCGGCAATATACGGCTTATCTTGTGATTTCCGGCTTCTTTTTCGAAACTTTAATCATTCCCAAACGTTTTTGAACTGACAACGGGCGTACGCACGCTCGTTTACCTGCCCGAAGCGGGGAGAGTCATTGAATAACGTATAGTACCTAAGGGGGAAACCATGAAAAATATTCTCGCAATTCTGGGTGTTGCAGGCATTATCGCCATGACAACAACCGCAGCAACTGCCCAAGCCACGACAGAGCAGGCCGTTCTTGGCGCATCTTCCAATGCTGTCTACTCTGTCCGCGTCGAAGGTCAGAACGGCGTCTTGTATAATTGCAAACCCGAACTGACGACTACGCCCGACGGCACACCGGCACGCGCCTGTATCCGCGAAGAGGATTCCGGCGGCGCAATGTTTGATTCCGGCACGGGTATCGGTAATGCGGCACCTGCGGTTGCCGGCGTTCTAGTTGCGGTTGCCATCGCAAGCGGTGGCAGTGGCGATTCAACCGGAGCAACGACCGGGACAGACAACTAATCCATTTTAGAGCGGCCCGCCTTAAACTCGCATCACCAATACCCGTCGGCGCTTTCGGGACATTGGCGATAAGAGATGCCTCAGATTAAAGGCTGGACGCTTTAAAACGACACCAAAGTTCGAAACAACCCAAACAAAAGGAAGAGCCACTTCAGATCGAAGTGGCTCTTTTTGTTTGTGCGGTGCGTGAGGGTGCCGATTTATTCTTCGGTTGCCTCACCCTCGATGATGTCACCGTCTGCCGCGTCTTCGCCCTGATCGGCAATCCACGCCACGCTGACGACAACTTCGTTCTTGCCGGTGTTAAAGACCTTCACCCCGCCCGCGCTGCGCGATCGGAACGAAATCCCCTCGACCGGCACACGGATCGACTGGCCTCTGGATGTGGCAAGCATGATCTGATCGTCCATCTCGACAGGGAAGGAGGCGACGATTTCGCCACCGCGCATTGCCTTGTCCATGGCCGCCACACCCATCCCGCCGCGTCCGCGCAGCGGATAGTCGTGGCTTGAGCTCAGCTTGCCCGCACCACCGGAGGTGATGGTGAGAATGAGGTTCTCTGCCGCTGACATCTCGACGTAGCGCTCGTTCGAGAAGTTCGGATCGGCGGGTGCCTCTTCCTCGTCAAGCTCCTCATCCACAAGACCGGCCATGGCACGGCGCATCTTGAGATAGGCCGTACGCTCTTCCGACGTGGCATCAAAATGACGGATGATCGACATGGACACGACCTTGTCATCGCCACCCAGCCTGATACCGCGCACACCCACCGAGTTGCGCGAGTTGAACACCCGCACGTCCGTGGCGCGGAAACGGATCGCGCGGCCCGAGTTCGTGGTCAGCATCACATCGTCGTCATTGGAGGCAATGCGCGCGTTGATCAGCGTCGTTTCGGCGTGATCATCCTCGAATTTCATTGCGATCTTGCCGTTGCGCATGACGTTGGTGAAATCAGACAGCTTGTTACGGCGCACGGTGCCTGCGGAGGTGGCAAAGACAACCTGTAGATCGTCCCACTCCGCTTCGTCGCGGTCGACCGGCATGATGGCTGCAATCGAAACACCCGTCGGGATCGGCAGGATGTTGACGATCGCCTTGCCTTTGGACGTGCGCCCCCCCTGCGGCAGACGCCATGTCTTGAGCTTGTAAACCATGCCATCGGTTGTGAAAAACAACAGCTGCGTGTGGGTGTTGGCCACAAACAGAGTGGTGACCACATCGTCTTCTTTCAATGTTCCGCCCGACACACCTTTGCCGCCGCGCTTCTGGCTGCGAAAATCAATCAGAGGTGTGCGTTTGATGTAGCCGCCGGAGGTCACGGTCACAACCATGTCTTCGCGCGCGATCAGGTCCTCGTCGTCCATATCGCCCGACCAGTCAACGATCTCGGTGCGGCGTGACACGGCAAACAGGTCACGTACCTCCTGCAACTCATTGGCGATAATGCCCATAATCCGGTCCCGCGATCCCAGAATTTCAAGGTATTCCTTGATCTTGGAGGCAAGCTCTTCCAATTCGTCGGTGACTTCTTTTACGCCGATCTGGGTCAGGCGCTGCAAGCGTAGCTCCAGAATCGCGCGCGCCTGTGCCTCGGAGAGGTTATAGGTGCCGTCGTCATTGGCGGTGTGGGTCGGATCGTCGATCAACGCGATATATTCGAGGATCGGTCCCGCAGGCCAGCGCCGCGTCATCAGTTTCTCGCGTGCTTGCGCCGCATCGGCAGAGGCGCGAATGGTTGCCACCACTTCGTCGATGTTGGTGACAGCCACGGCCAGACCACACAGGATATGGCTCCGCTCGCGGGCTTTGCGCAGCAGATAGGCGGTGCGGCGTGCCACGACATCTTCGCGGAAGTCGATGAACGACGTGAGGAACCGGCGCAGGGTCAGCGTCTCGGGACGCCCGCCGTTGAGCGCCAGCATGTTACAGCCGAAATAGGTCTGCATCGGCGTAAAACGGAAAAGCTGGTTCATCACTACTTCGGCTGTCGCGTCGCGCTTCAGCTCGACAACCACGCGCACGCCGTTGCGGTCGGATTCGTCCTGCACATGTGCGATGCCGTCGATCTTTTTGTCGCGCGCCTGTTCGGCGATGCGTTCGATCATGGTGGATTTGTTGACCTGATAGGGGATCTCGTCGATGACAATGGCCCACCGGTCCTTGCGGATCTCCTCAACGCGGCATTTGGACCGGATGATAACGCTGCCGCGCCCTTCGAGGTACGCCTTGCGTGCGCCGGACCGGCCCAGCATGATACCGCCGGTCGGGAAGTCGGGACCGGGAACATAATCAATCAACTGTTCGGACGTCAGATCGGGGTCAACGATCAGTGCAAGGCAGGCATCAATCACTTCGCCAAGGTTATGTGGCGGAATGTTGGTGGCCATGCCCACGGCGATACCGCCTGCGCCATTGACCAGCATATTCGGATAGCGGGCAGGGAGCACGGTAGGCTCGCGGTCTTTGCCGTCATAGTTATCCTGAAAATCGACGGTGTCTTTGTCGATGTCGGCCAGCAAAAACGCCGCCGGCTTGTCCATGCGCACCTCGGTATAGCGCATCGCAGCAGCGTTATCGCCGTCCATCGAGCCAAAGTTGCCCTGACCGTCCAAAAGCGGCAGGGACATGGAGAAATCCTGCGCCATCCGCACAAGCGCATCATAGATCGCGCTATCACCGTGCGGATGATATTTACCCATAACATCGCCGACACCCCGCGCCGATTTGCGGTAGGGTTTGTCATGGGTGTTGCCACCTTCATGCATGGCAAAAAGAATGCGCCGGTGTACCGGCTTCAACCCGTCGCGCAGATCGGGGATTGCGCGCGATACGATCACGCTCATCGCATAGTCGAGATAGCTTGTGCGCATCTCGTGTTCGATCGTCACGGAGGGGCCATCGAAGATGGGCCGCTCGGGGCTGTTTTCGTCTTCGTTTACAGGAGGTTCCGGCGTGTCGTTCAAAGTCTGTCCCAGCTTGGCTGATGTGTTCTATATATTGCGTTAATGTATAGCCTGAAGGGCATATAGGGTGCAATCCCGTTCTGGACCGACACTTGTTTGCCGGAGAGCCAGAAGTAAGGATACAGGGTTATGGAAAAGGACAAATGTGGAAACAGATATTCACCTGAAGTGCGGATGCGAGCTGTGCGGATGGTGTTCGAACATCAGGGTGAATTTGAGAGCCAGTCAGCTGCGATCATATCGATTACGGGCCTGATACGCTGCGTGCGCCGGGCTGGGACGATATCAGGTCGGTTTATGGTGCGCGGAAAATGTGGCATGCCATGCGCCGTGACGGCTTTGATCTGGCGCGTTGCACTGTTGAAAAATTGATGCGTGAAATCGGGATCGAAGGTGTCCGGCGCGGCAAAAAGGTCAAGCCAATATGGCCGGACAAGGCCCTGCCATTGTCCAATGGACCATGTGAACGACAGTTCCGTGCTGCGATGCCCCGGCTGCATATGATCCGCCCAAGACCCTCTACAACCGGTGGAAGCGGTAGAGCGATAAAGGTGTGTTCGCCTGAATGCTGCTGGAACTGTCCAGTCAGGGACGCGAAACCGGCACGCTGGTGATCGACGCGACCCACCTCAAGGCGAACCGCCTGGGGCTGAAGAAGGAGGGCGCGGGCGGCTAATCGGGCGCACGAAAGGAGACCTGAATTCGGAGTTGCATGTGGTGACGGGCGCTGTTGGTCGCCCGATCCGCATGTTCCTAAGCGCCGGCCAGCCCAGCGATTACATCGGCGCGAGGCCGTTGGTCAGCAGCTTGACGAAAGTCCGGCACCTGTTAGCAGATCGAGGCTATGATGCGGATTGGTTGCGGGAAGCCCTTGTGGACATGGGGATTACCCGCGCGACGCGGTCGTAAGATGGCGATCTTGCATGACGCGAAACTCTACCAACATCGCCACAAAATTGAGAGCAGCCTCCCCCGCCTCAAAGACTGGCGAGGCGTCGCAACACGTTATGACCGATGCCCGAAGATCTTCCTGTCCGCCTGAGCCCTCGCAGTCGTCGTCATGTTCTGGATATGAGGCCTGACCCTAAGTGTGTGGGCTTCATAATCTTACCGTGACTTGAGGCCGCCGTATGGCGGAGTGTCCCGAATTCAAGCCGTAACCTGTTGAGTTTAAAAAGCTCGACTATACTTCGCCAAAAGATATGGCAAAGAGGTGCCTGTGTTTCAGGTTCTGGCGATTTCGCGGGCGAGTGCGCAGAAACCTTCGAGCGGGATTTGTTCTGCGCGGTCGGTCGGTTTGATCCCGGCCGCGCGCAGGCGGTCTTCGATATCTGGCGCGGTGGATTTGAGGGCCGCGCGCAGCATTTTGCGGCGCTGGTTGAAAGCGGCGGCGACCACGCGGCTGAGGATTGCGGCATCCGCCTCGTAGCGCGGCTTTTCCAATGCTGTCAGATGAACCACTGCGCTTGAGACTTTTGGCGCAGGCGTGAAGGCTTCGGGGGGCAGGGACATGACGATTCTGGCGTCCGCGCGCCATTGGGCGAGGATCGCAAGGCGCCCGTAGGCTTTGGAGCCGGGCTTTGCCACGATCCGCTCTGCAACTTCGCGCTGGAACATGAGTGTCAGGCTTTGCCAGAACGGCGGCCATTGCGGCGGCGTGAGCCAGCGCACCAGCAGTTCGGTACCGATATTGTAGGGCAGATTCGCCGCCACGCGAATTGGCGGTGTCAGATGCGCCAGCGGATCAACCTCAAGCGCGTCCCCTTCGATGATCTGCAAACGACCGGGATAAACGGCAGCGATGTCTTCGAGGGCGGGCAGGCAGCGGGCGTCTTTTTCGATGGCCAGCACACGGCGCGCGCCCTCGGACAGAAGGCCACGAGTCAAACCGCCGGGACCGGGGCCGATTTCAAGCACATCGCATTGGCTCAGATCACCCGCTTGTCGTGCGATTTTCGCGGTGAGGTTGAGATCCAGCAGGAAGTTCTGGCCAAGAGATTTGCGCGCGCTGAGCCCGTGATCGGCGATCACCTGTCGCAGAGGGGGCAATGTGTCAATCGCGCTCATGCTGCGGCCATCCTGTGGGCGATGCGAATGGCCTCGATCATGCTCGAGGGGGTGGCGATGCCTTTGCCCGCAATATCGAAGGCCGTGCCGTGATCGGGCGAGGTGCGGATAAAAGGCAAGCCCAGCGTGATGTTTACGCCACGATCGAAGTCCAGCGTTTTGATCGGGATCAATGCTTGATCGTGGTACATGCAGATGGCGGCGTCATATGTTTCGCGCGCAGCCGCGTGGAACATTGTATCGGCGGACAGGGGGCCACGCAGATTGAAACCTTGAGCCTGCATTTCAACGACAAGCGGGGCGATCCAGTCAAGCTCTTGCCGCCCCATTGCACCGCCTTCGCCCGCGTGGGGGTTGAGACCGCTGATCGCGAGGCGCGGCGCATCGACGCCGAACCGGTCGCGCAGGCCATTGTGGGTGATCTCGATTGTGCGCCGCAGCAATGCGGGCGTCAGGGCGTGTGGGACGTCCTCTAGCGGGATGTGAATCGTCGTCGGCACCACGCGCAACTGCTCGGAGGCGAGCATCATCACCACGTCACAGCCGCCCGCCAAAGCGGCAAGGTATTCCGTATGCCCCGGATAGGCGAAACTGGCACCGTCTTTCAGAGCTTTCTTGTGGATCGGCGCCGTGCAAATCGCGGCGGCTTGTCCGGTGCTGACCAGATCGACCGCGCGGGCGATTACGTCAATAACACCTTGGGCATTTGCGGGGTCGGGCGTGCCGGGGGTGGCCTTGCTTGTGAAAGGATGGGCAAGAACCGGCAGGGCGCGGGTGCAGATCTCTGCTGCCTGTGCGGGGGTTGCGATCACCTGATGTGGAATGTCCGTTGGCAGATGGCGCGGATCACCGAGCCACATCATCGGCACACGATCCGCCAGCGCGGCCCACGCGCGCGCGGCGATCTCGGGCCCGATGCCAGCCGGTTCCCCGCAGGTCAGGACGACGGGCAGGCTCATTTCCGACTGATGCGGGCGTCGGCGTGCAATTCGGCCAGCAGGCTGTCGGCAAAGCCCGAAAGACGGCGCTGGCGGATGGAGGCGGCGACTTCCTCGCGGCTGACTTCGGCGTTCTGGGCCGCTGTGCGTCCGCACATCATGAGGAACACCAGCGCCTGCCCATCCGAGCGGGTGAGCGCGGTCGAGACTTCACCGGGATCAAGTTTGCCGAGCTCAATAGCGAAATCGCGGGGCAATTCGGCGGGGGTGCGGACCTCGCGGTCCAGCACAGATTCGGGCTGGCCTTTGGCAAACGCGTAGAGATCGTCACAGACGTCCACCTGCGCCTTAAGACGGGCGGCCTGCTGCAAAGTTGCGTCAGAGCGGCCACCCGCCATGTAATAAGCCGCATATTCAATCGCGGCGTATTCTTTTTGCGGCACGCCCGTTTCTTCGATGTCGCGCAGCTGGAACAGGGCGACGGCATTGGGAATGTTCAGGGGCTGGGTCACTTCGCCGGGTGCCAGCGACAGGATCAGCGGCTGCAAGGAGGGGGGCAGATTACCAAGCGACTGCCACGGCAGACGCCCGCCCGCACCGCGTGTGGCGGTTGCGGAATAGCGGCTCGCATAAGACGAGAATTCGGCGACGGAGGTGCTTTTCGCGATTTGTTCGGCCAATGCGGCGACACGTTCGGCCTGTGGCGGGGGCGCGGGGATGATAATTTCGGACACCAGCACACGGATGTTGGAGCCACCACTGCCCTGCGTGGAGAGCGCGCGGTCAATTTCGGCCTCGGTGACCTGCACACGGTTGCCATAGCGCGCGCGGATCAGGTCGCGCCATGCCACGCCGTTAAGTACGAAATCACGGTATGTCTCTTCGGCAACGCCTGCCTGACCTAGCGCCTTCACAAACTCGGCGCGGCTCAGGTTGGCGCGACCGGCGAACTCTTCAAGGGCGGTGTTTATGCTGTCCTCACCCAGTTGCAGACCCGCGTCGCGGATCGCCTGTGCGCGCAGTCGCTCGTCGATGAGGCTTTTGATCGCTGCCTCGCGGGTGGCACCAGACGCGTTGAGCACTTGCAGAAACCGCACCCGTTGCTGCACTTCGAATTCGGTGACAACGCTGCTGTCCACGGTTGCGACCGGCGCAAAGAGATTTTGCGCGGCGGCGGGGGACGCAACGGGGGCGATCAACGTTGCAGCGGCAAGCAAGGGGGCGAGAATCAATTTGAACATGAGCGGACGTATCTTTCTGTTCCAGTGTCAGCGGCAAACCCGCGCAGACCGATGTTAAATCCGAAATCGGTAGAGGGCTCAACACTTGTTGAGGTCGTATAGCGCCGCTTGACCGTGAGATCGAGGGTTACACATTCGTTTTCATAGCTTAATCCGACGCCTGCGGTTGCCGCACGTTCGGATGCAACATCGAACCGCCAGTCAGCGCTTGCGGTCCAGTAGTTGTTGATCCGGTAGCTGCCCTCAAGCGCGAATTCGGAAACTTTGCTCGCGCGGTCTTCATCTGCATCGGCGTCCAGCCAGACATAGCTGCCGCCGATGCTGCCGCGACGAAAGGCGATGTCTCCCCGCAACTCTGCTTTGGTCAGGTCGAAATCATCGGCAAACAGGCTGCGACCGGTGAGGAAAAGCGTGCTTCCGGTATCGATCTGACCCGCAATCAGAATATCGGAGGACAGCGAATCAAGCCCTGAGGTGGCCGAAAAAGAGCTGTCGCTATCCTCGCGAAAAACCTGACCCATTGTCAGATGCGCGTTCCACCCTTCCGGGGAGAAGCGCGACCATCCAACACCGATCGCCGCCATCGCCCCACGCTCGCGCCGGTCGGGGCGCGGGAAACGCGACAGGCTGATCAGATTGCCCTGATCAAATTCGACGCGGGTGCTTTCCTCGTTCGGAATGGCAAGCCGTGTCCCGCCGGTCAAGCTGATCTGCGCGATGGGTTCCAATACCTGACGGACACCGTTTGGCGATTGTTTCGCGAGGGGATAGCGCAGGGTAAGCGTCGCGTGCGGGGTGAGTTCGGTTGGGCTTTCGGGCGTTGTGTCATCCTGGCTGATGCGGAAGGTGTTGAAAGAGGCACCAAGGCGGGTATCGGCGCGCAGGCCGCTGGAAAAAACAACCGAGCGCAGCCAGTCCAATTGCCCGTTCAGGCGGGCCACATCGCGCCCGTCCACCACATCGTCGGCATCGTCGCTGTCACTTGACAGGGTCGAGCTGCGGCGGTGGCTGTGCGCAAGAAGCCGCGCGCGGACCTCTCCGCCCAAGACGCGCGGAAAGAAGCGCCGCTCGTATTCGCCATCCAGCACCAGCGTCGGCAGGGTCGAGTTTTCTTCGCCGTCGCGCAGCGTCTTGAAGTTGATCAGGCTCGCGCTGATATATTCGTCGCGCCGCGCACGGCTGATCCTGAGTTCCGAGCGCAGCCGGTCGGCATCCGAATATCCGTAGTCCTTAAGATAGGCATCGTCGCTGACGGTTTCGATATCGAAGCGCAGGTTGAAATCCGCGGGCAGGGCGAATTGCCCGCGCCCGAACAGATAGCCGCGTGTTTCGGTGGGCCGCAGATCGTCACGGGTGATTGCTGCGTCGAACTGGATGCGCCCGTTTTTATAGGCCTGCCGGTAGCGCAGTTGAAGTGTTTTTGTAGATGAGGAGAAATAGGGCGTCAGCGTCAGGTCTCGCTTCTCGCTCAGTTTAATGAAATAGGGGATTTTCAGCCCGATACCGAGTTGCGAAGTGCTGCGCACCGACGGCACCAGAAAGCCGGTCGCGCGGCGCACGGTGGGGTCGGGCAAGCGCAGGCGCGGCAGCCAGAACACCGGCAGATTGCCGATGCGAAATTGCGCCTCGTCGAAATAAAGCTGGTTTTCCACTTCGTCATGGATCACGCGTTTGGCACGGATCTGCCACAGCGGCGGACGTCCGTCATTACAAACCCGGCAGGACGTAACCGTGGTTTTGTACAACTGGCTATAGCGGCCATCGACGCGGTTGATCTGCGCGGCGGCCAGTTGCAGTTGTTGATTGAGAACCAGCCGCGCGCCGCGCAGGATGCCGTTGCGCAAATCCGCGTCAAGCGCCGCCGCATCCGCGATAATAAGCGTTTCGTCACCTTCGGTCAGCGTGATGGGGCCATCAATCTCCAACCCGCCGCTGGTTTGGTTATAACGGATGGCGCGCGCGCGCAGCCGGATGCCGTTTTGAAACGCTTCGACATTGCCGGAGGCAACAAGCACACGGTCGCGCGTGATGTAAAGCTGATCGGCGACCAGAAGGGCGGCATTGCTGTCTTGTTGCGCAGCCAGCATGCCCGGCACCAACAGCAACAAAAAAAGAAGAAACCGGCGCATCTCAGCCGTCCTCCTTGTGCAGCAAAATCCCCAGCGCCAGCAGGACAGCCGCCACCGGGGGCGCCCATGCAGACAAGATGACCGGAATTTGGCCGTTCTCGCCCAGGATCTGCGAAAAACTGCGGATAAAATACAAACCGAATCCCAACAAAACTGCCGACAACACCGCAATTCCGGTGCCCCCCGATCTGGTATGGCGCATGGTGAACGCGCTCGCAACAAGAACCATGGCCACCAGAAACAGCGGTCGCGCCAACTCTGATTGCAGCCAGACCTTGTGTCGGCGCGGGCTGAAACCAGAAAGTTCGAGCTGGCGGATATAGGCTGGCAAATCATAGATCGAAATGCTGCCGGCATTGCCAAAGCTGTCGCGGATGCGCTCAAGGGTTAGCGAAGACGGAATCGTCAGGGTTTCATGGAGAGTGGAAGTGCCTTCGGAATTGACGCCTGCCTCCAGAGACCATGATTTCGCGTTTCTCAGATGCCAGCCGTCGTCTTTGAGAGCTGCACTTTCCGCCTCGATCCGCCGGACCGGCCCGCCCTCGCGCGCGTAGGAGATGAAGGTCACATCATACAGGACCGAGCCGTCGTTGTTGGAGCGCCACGCGCGGATGACCGACTGCCCGTCTTTCGTGCCCTGACGCAGCCAAAGCCCTTCCTCGGAGATGGACAGCGCCGAGGCACCGCCTGCGCGAAAACCTTCGGACATCTGGACATAACGTTTCGATGTTGCCGCCACGATCGGATTGAACATGCCGACCACCATCAGACCGATGATAAAGGCCACCGCAACAGGAGACTTCAGCGACTTCAATGCAGAACGTCCCGCCGCGCGCGTCACGACCAGCTCGGAAGAGCGCGCGAACGACAAAAACATAACGACCGTGGCCAGCAGCATGTTCAGCGGCAGGATGACGTTGATCGTCTGCGGCAGCCGCAGCAGCGTGAGCCGGATGATCACTCCGAAGGTGACGCTGTCGGCATAGCTTTGCTGCGCCTGATCAATCAGGTCGGTGATGAAGATGAGCGTCGACAGGATTGCCGTGATGAAGAGAAAGCTCATCGCGAACCGGCGTGCGAAATAGAGATAGAGCGTCATGCGGCAGACCTGCGCCGGTGTAGCCGTGCGCGCCATCCCGGATGTGCTGCATGCAACAGCATCAAACTCGATAGGATCGCTCCGATGAGCGCAGGCAGATAAAGGAGCGGCCATAGGCTTGCTGTTTCGCGAACCGGCGGCACCAACGTGCCGCGCATCCCGTCGAGTGCCAGCAACAGGCCAAATGCAAACACGATCTCGCGCCAGACGCCAAAACGTGAAAACCCGCCGATCAGCAGCGTGGAAAATCCGATCATGGCGGCGACCATGCAAAACAGCGGTTGCGCGAAACGGGCGTTGATCTCTTCAGCGATGTCGCCGCGGGTCTTGCCCGACCGCTCGCTGATCATGTCCCAATCGGACAACAGCGCAGGTGTCACCGTGTTTGCGATGCTCATCTCGCGCACCGTGTCGATGCGCACCAGAGCAGAGATATCAAACGAGAAATCGGCAAATTTCGCGGTCGCCAACCGCATCCCGTCGCGGTTCAGACGCTGGGCCAGGCCGTCAACCATGATCAGCGTCGTCGCGTCATCGTTGCGCACAAGATACGCTTCGGCGGCGGTATAAATCACCCCTTGTTCCTGGTTGCGCCGGTCGGACAGAAACACATCGCGCAGCACCCCTTCGGCGTCGATGAGGCGGGTGTAAAAGGTGACTTTGGGGGTTGGATGCAAAAATGTACCCTCGGTCAGCAGCCTTGCGGTGACGTTGCGCGCAATTTCGTGCTCGCGCTGTTTCAGCTCGGATTGGGCCATCGGCACCAGAAAATGGGTGAGGATGCTCATCCCCAGCGCAACGCACAGACCAAAGGTCAAAATCGGGCGTGCCAATCGCCACGGGCTGGCGCCGGTGGCGCGCAGCACCACAAGCTCGCTCTCGGAGGTCATCCGGTTGGTGACATAGACAGCGGCGGCAAATGTGGCGATGGGCAGAACCGTTGCAATAAGGCGCGGCAGGCCGAGGGCGGTGAATTCAAGAAACACCAATGCGGTCTGGCCATCCCCGATCAACGTGTCAAACAGGATCACCGCACGGTTGATCCAGAAAATCGCCACCAGAACAAGCGCAAAAAAGCCGAACAGCACCATAAGCTGCGACAGCATGTAGCGGTCGACATGGGGCACTCGATTCCTCCTCTTTCCGGCTCGTGGCGGTGATTTCGCCGGACAATAGACCAAAGCATCAGGGCGGAAAACTCCTATCTGGTGTTGGGCGGCTTCGCACGCTAGGTCTTGGGGCAAATCCAAGGACAAAGGCGCGAAACATGACCCTGCTGACCCCGATGACATTTTCCGAAACCGATCTTGACGCTATTGCCGCACAGCCCGGCCGCGTCGCGGTCTTTGTGGACGCCGAGGGCAAGTTGGATCCGGCAGCGCGCCGGGTTAACAAGCTGACCAAGGGGGCTGTTGCACGGCTGGTGGAGAGCGACCGCTGGAGCAAGATGAAAGACGCCGAACTAGTGAGCCTTGCCTATCCTCAAGGGATGCAGGCGGATGCGGTTGATGTTGTGCGGATCGAACGCGCCGCCAAAGCGGCGCAGGCGCGCAAAGCGGGTGCGGCGCTGGCCAAGGCGCGCGGTGGCAAGGGCGATCTGTTGCTGTTGACCGGCCCCGTACGGCGCGCCGAAGAGATGATTTACGGCTTTGCGATGCGCGATTACGCGTTCGAGGCGCATAAAACCGCCGAAAGCAGCCGCAGTGGTGCCGTGGCGGTGATGAGCGGCAAGCCGGACACGTTGAAAGCGCAGAGTGCCGCTCTGCTGGCGGTGGCAGAAGGCGCGCATATGTGTCGCGATCTGGTCAACGAGCCTGCCAATGTGCTGAGCACGACCACCTATGCCGAGCGTCTGAAAGAAATGGAAAGCCTTGGTTTGAAGGTTGAGGTTTTGGATGAAGAAGCGCTTGCAAAGCTTGGAATGCGAACGCTTTTGTCTGTAGGGCAGGGATCCGATAGCCCGTCTTATGTGGTGGCGATGCATTGGAACGGTGGCACCGAAGGTGAAGCGCCGCTGGCGTTGGTCGGCAAAGGGGTTGTGTTTGATACCGGCGGCATTTCGATCAAGCCCGCAGGCGGCATGGAAGACATGACGATGGACATGGGCGGCTCTGCCGTGGTTGCAGGCGTGATGCGCACACTGGCGCTGCGTGGAGCGCGCGCCAACGTGGTGGGCCTTGTCGGGCTGGTGGAAAACATGCCGTCAGGCAATGCCACGCGCCCCGGTGATGTAATCACCTCGATGAAGGGCGATACGGTAGAGATTATCAACACGGACGCCGAGGGGCGTTTGGTACTGTGTGACGTGATGTGGTATGCGCAGGAACACTACAAACCCGCCGCGATGGTCGATCTTGCGACACTGACAGGGGCAATTATCATCGGGCTGGGCCATGAAAACGCAGGAGTTTTCTCAAACGATGATGACTTCTGTAACGCCTTTCTCAAGGCGGCGACAGCCGAAGGCGAAGGCGCATGGCGCATGCCGCTTGGTCAAGCCTACGATGACCAGCTCAAAAGCCGCATCGCGGACATGAAGAACGTCGGCGGGCGGCCTGCCGGTTCAATCACCGCTGCGCAGTTCTTGCAGCGGTTCGTGAAAGACGGCTGCCCGTGGATTCACCTTGATATCGCGGGGGTTGCGTCGGTGAAGTCCGAGACCACGCTGGCGCCTGTGGGTGCGACAGGATGGGGCGTTGCCGCGCTTAATCGTTTGATCGCAGACCATTACGAGGCGGAGTAACCACCATGGGCGCTGCCATGTTCTACCATCTGACGCAGCGCCCGCTGGAAGACACGCTGCGCCTGCTGCTGGAGAAATCTCTGGCCGCGGGCTGGCGCGTGGCAGTGCGCGGAACGGATTCCTCGCGGCTTGAGGCGCTTGACCGTGCGCTGTGGCTTGGCCCGCAGGACAGCTTCCTGCCGCACGGGGTTGCGGGCGGCGCGCAAGATGCCGCGCAGCCGGTTCTTTTGACAACAAGCGATACATCCCCCAATCAGCCGCAATGTCTGATGGCTGTTCATTCGGCGGATGTGACGGCAGCGGAGGTTTCGGGAATGGAGCGGGTTTGCATCCTGTTCGATGGCCACGATGCGGCGGCGCTGGCCCATGCGCGCGGCCAGTGGACGGCATTGAAGGGGGCGGGTGTCATGGCCCAATACTGGTCCGAAGAGTCGGGCCGTTGGGAAATGAAGGCGCAAAGCGGCCAGCCTAGCGCGTGAGGATCAGCTCTCCGCCGGTGATCTCGATCCGGCCCCAGCGTTGCAAATAGCCCATCCCCAAAAGCGATCCTTGCATCTTGCCGCCATTGACCGTGGCGCGCACGTTCGTGTCAGTCACATCACCAAGGCGCACACGATCCAGCCGCACAGGTGCTGTGCGCACGGTGCCGTTGGCGGTGTGCGCAGTACCGGTGTAATTCAAGCTGTCGGGATCAAGGCCCGCGCGGCGCGCATCCGCGCGCGTCAGCACCATGTCCGTCGCACCGGTGTCCACGACAAAGCGGATCGGCGTCCCGTTGATATCGAGCGTCAGGTAATAATGCCCGTCACGCTGTTGTGGCACCGCGATCTGGCCACTGCCGGTCTGGACCATCTGATTGCGCATGGTGGAGCGTTGCACATCGTTCCACAGCCCGTATCCCGCAACCACACCCAGAAACAGAAACCCCCAGATCATCGCGAATTGCAGATATTTGCCCAGCTTCTTGCGGCCTTGCAGCAGAAACCAGCCCCCGATGGCCGCGCCCAGAAGGGAAAGATAGATCAGGCTGGCAATGTTATCTGAGGACATCGAATTCAGGCTCCGGTCGGTTGCGTACCCTTCATATAGGCAGGCAAAGGTGATCAGCCAACCGCAGGGCCAAAACCGAATGCGGACAAACCGTCCAGCACGAATTGTACCGAGAGCGCCGCCAGCAACATACCCAGCACCCGCGTGATGACATTGATGCCGACCTTACCCAGACCACGTTCCAGATAGTTGCTAACGCGAAGCATCAAATACATGATCAACAGGATCACAGCGGTAATCGGCACAATCGTCAAAAGACCCTCGGCACCCGGTCTTTCGCCCACCAGCAGGATAACAGAGGCAATCGCACCCGGCCCCGCAATAAGCGGGATCGCGAGGGGAAAAACCGACGGATCATCCGCATGGGCGGAATCCTGTTCGGCGGATTGGTCTTCGCGCCGTTTTGTACGCCGCTCGAACAACATATCGAGCGCAGTAAGGAACAGCAGAATGCCACCCGCAACGCGGAAAGCCGCCATTGAAATACCCACAAAACCCAGAACGGCCTCGCCAAAGAAGGCGAAGAGGGCAAGGATCAGCCCCGCCACCAGAACCGCGTGCCGCGCAACGCGCGCGCGCCGCTCTGCCGTCATTCCGGGCGTAAGTGCCAGAAAAATAGGCAAAATCGCGATCGGGTCGATCACCACCAGAAGGGTGACAAACGCGGTGATCATATAGGCGGAATCAAAGATCATGCTTGGGCTGTCTCCAGCTTTTCAAGCGCCCCCATCCAAAGCGACTCGGCACGTTCCAACGCGCCCATCACCTCGGCGTATTTTTTGTTCCAGACCTCTAGTTCGCCGACTTTGTCTTTCTCGTAAAGCGCCGGATCAGCGAGTTTTTTGGCAAGCTTGTCGCGCATCTCGTTGATCTTGGTCACGCGCGCCTCGGAGGTGCGCACCTCCGAGCGTAGCGCAAGGATATCGTCGCGGTTGGCGCGCTTGGGCTTGGATACTTCTTTCGGTCTGGCGTTCTTGCTGACGGGTTTTTCCACCGTCAACAGCATCTTGCGGTACGCTTCGAGGTCGTCCTCGTAGGGCTTGACCGTGCCGTCTGCCACCAGCCAGAGGCGGTCTGCCACCATCGACAAAAGGTGCATATCGTGGCTCACAAGGATCACAGCACCGGAATAGCGCGTGAGCGCTTCCACCAGCGCTTCGCGGCTCTCGATATCAAGGTGGTTTGTCGGCTCGTCGAGGATCAGCAGATGCGGCGCGTCAAGCGTCGCCAGAAGCAGCGACAGACGCGCCTTTTGCCCCCCCGACAAACGACCGACAGCGGTATCCGCCTGATCGGGGCCAAGGCCGAAACCGGCCAGTTGCGCGCGCAGCTTTGATTGCAACACGCCGGGACGCGCCGCGATCATGTGTTGCAGCGGTGTTTCGTCGATAAGCAGCTCGTCAACCTGATGCTGTGCGAAAAAGCCGATGCGCAGCTTGTTGGAATTGACCGCCTTGCCTTCGAACAGAACAAGACGGTTGCTGAGCAGCTTGGACAGAGTCGATTTACCCTGACCGTTACGGCCCAGAAGCGCGATACGGTCGTCCTGATCAATGCGCAGATTGAGGCGCGACAACACCGGCTGGCCTTCGGTATAACCGGTCGAGCCGCCTTCGATGCTGATAATCGGCGGCGACAGCTCGTCGGGCTGCGGGAAGGTGAACACCTTGCGCGCGGCTTCTTCGGGCGGCGTGATCATGTCCATCTTTTCGATCATCTTCAGGCGTGATTGGGCCTGTTTCGCCTTGGAGGCCTTGGCCTTGAAACGATCCACAAAGGATTGCATGTGATCTTTGCGGGCTTGTTGTTTCTTGGCCATCGCTGTCAGCTGCGCGCGTTTTTCGGCGCGCTGGCGGGCGAATTGATCGTAGGAACCTTGGTAGTAGGTGAGCTTTTTATCTTCGAGGTGCAGGATACCGCCCACCGCGCGGTTCAATAGGCCACGGTCGTGGCTGATGATGATAACGGTGTGGGGATACTTCGCCAGATAGTTTTCCAGCCACAGCGCGCCTTCCAGATCGAGATAGTTGGTCGGTTCATCAAGTAGCAGAAGATCGGGCTGCGCAAACAGAACGCCCGCAAGGGCGACACGCATCCGCCAACCGCCTGAATAGGCCGAACAGGGCTGCGTCTGGTCGTAATCGTCGAAGCCCAGCCCCTTGAGGATCGAGGACGCGCGCCCTTCGGCGGACCATGCGTCGATGTCGGCCAGACGTGCCTGAATATCAGCGATGCGTCCCGGATCGGTGGCGGTCTCGGCTTCCTCCATCAGGCTTGCGCGCTCGGTATCGGCGGCCAACACCGTGTCGATCAGCGACACGTCGGAGGAGGGCACTTCCTGCGCCACGCCGCCGATCTTGGCGCGCGAGGGCAGTGAGATGGCACCGGCATCCAGCCCCAGCTCTCCGCGAATGATGCGGAACAGCGTGGTTTTGCCCGCACCGTTGCGGCCGACAAGGCCCACCTTGTGACCTTCGGGAATGACGGCGCTTGCCTCTTCGAAAAGAGGGCGGCCTTCGACGGAGTAGTTGATTTCTGAAATGCGTAACATGGGCGAGGCTGTGCAGCAGCGTCCCGCCCATGTCAATGCCGCAGCCGCTTAGTTTAGCAAGGTTGTCAGCGCTTCGGCGTCAAAACTGGAAAAGGCGACAAGCGGGCTTTCACCCGTCTGTGAAAAGACAAAGACGTGGATCTGCTCATTTGCCAGCGTCGCGCGGCAAAACACATCCCCGAGGGTGACACCGGCAGGGCAGCTTTTAAGATCAATATGGGGCACCGCCGCTTCGAACGCGGCGTAATTCAACGCGAGAGGGGCCGCGTCACCGGCGCGCGCGCCTGTTGTCGAAAAGCCGAGGATGAGGAGGGCGGCAAGGGGGGAGAGATAGCGCATGGAGGTCGTCCTTTATAATATCATCAGGTGGTTCGGGAGGTTTCAAAGGCCACCCTGCATCTAATCAGACTAAAATAGTCAGGTTTGCAATATGCGATGGTAATTCAAGTCGGAGATAATCTGGCACTATCCGCTTTCCCCGCCACGACCCTCATGCTAGATGCGCCACAAATCGATTCATCCAAGGAAAAGCCCAATGACGCTTGAGCGTACTTTCTCGATCATCAAACCTGACGCGACACGCCGCAATCTGACCGGCGCGATCAACAAAAAATTCGAAGATGCCGGCCTGCGCATTGTTGCGCAAAAGCGCATTCACCTGACAAAAGCCCAAGCTGGCAAGTTCTACGAAGTTCACGCCGAGCGTCCTTTTTATGACGAGCTGTGCGAATTCATGGCCTCCGCGCCAATCGTTGCACAGGTTCTGGAAGGCGAAGGCGCCATCACCAAAAACCGCGAAGTCATGGGCGCGACCAACCCTGCGGACGCCGCTCCCGGCACGATCCGCGCGGACTTTGCCGAATCTGTTGGCGAAAACTCGGTTCACGGCTCCGATGCACCCGAAACCGCAGCTGTCGAAATCGCATATTTCTTCTCCGGTCTGGAACTGGTGGGCTAAGCCTACCGCACCGCGGAAACAGGATTACGGGCGGCCTTCGGGTCGCCCTTTTTCGTTCATACGCAGGAGATGGCGATCCAGGAGATCCACATTGCGGGTGTTCGCCTTCCAGCCAACATCGAAGATGTCCCCGATCAGCGGAACGGAACCGATCAACACATCAATCCCAAGGTTCAGCCCCATGCGGCCCAGAACGGCAGGCGGCGCCCCTTTGGCATGGGCCGATTTCACGATGTAAATCGCAGGCAGCAATGTCAGAAAATCTCCCACGCCCGGCACAAGTCCAATAATCGCATCCAGACCGATCCGTGTGCCGATGAAAGGCAGGCGGAAGGCGCGGTCCATTCTGTTGGCAATCTTGCGCAGCGCGGCTGTGTCGAGAGGGTCAGGTTCATTGATCATCCTGAACAGATGGGGCAGCCTGCGATCGCTTCAAGGGCAGGATCAGGACGTTTGCGCCCCTTTAGGTGTGCAATGATAGCGGCAGCGACACGCTCGCAGTAAAGCCGCGTCTTTTGCCATGTTGCGGGGAGGTTAGCGTGAGGGTGCAGCCGGACTGTTCGCATAGCGCCTGAACAATCGACAGACCCAAGCCGAAGCCGACAGGCACAGGTGTTTTCCGGACAAACCGGCGTTTGATCGCGTCAAGGTCAGCAGGGGGCAGCGGCTCACAATCGTTTGAAATCTCGATCTGGCCCGGCTTGCTGGCATCAACACAGACCGGCATCGGCCCCGAGGCGTATTTCAGCGCATTTTCGAACAGATTGGTGAGAATGATGCCGATTGCGTCCGGATCGACCCTGCCGGTCCACGCTCCGGTTGGTCCTTTTATGCAAAGCTGTTCGGGTGATGCCTCGCGGTCGCGTAATTCTTTCAGCAACAGGATTATGACCGGAGCGATGTCCGTCTCCACCGGATTGATGCCCAGACCCGACTGCGCCCGCGACATCTGCAAAAGGCGTTCGATTAGCCGGACCAGCCGCTTCAGACCCTGCTCGATTTCTGCGGCGCTGCTCAACGTTGCCGGATCTTTGACCTTTGCCTTGAGCCGCTGCACATGGGCCAGACAGATCGCGACCGGCGTGCGCAGCTCGTGCGCAGCATTGGTGGCAAAGGCGCGCTCGGCGCTGAGCGCAGAGTCGAGCCGGACCATCAACATGTCCAGCGTGTCAATTGCCGGCTCGATTTCGGTAAACGCGTTGCGCCGATCGATGGGCGACAGGTTATGTTCGTTCTTTTCGGCAATGTTGTTGCTGAGACCGGCAATAACCTCGGCAGACCTGCGCACCGACCAATACGCGGCGGCGACAGACAAAATGCCAAGCAGCGCAAAGCCGAGGATCACGCCGAGCAGGATGTCGGTGATGGCTTCGTTACGCTCTTTCATCGGGATGCCGACGATCACGGTTGTTGCATCGGTGCCGCCTGACGAGACAACGGCAAAACGGTGGCCTTGGGCGGTGCTTGGACCGTCCGCTGTAATGTCGGGCCGGAGAGCCGGGTTCATGCCATCGGACTGCGCGATAATCCGGCCTTCGGCATCGAGAAACCAGAAAACCGTCCGCTCGTCCGGCTCGAACGTGGTTTGTTCGAATGCCAACAGCGTCGCAAGATCCGAAGCATCAAGCGGCGCACCTGCATCGCGCGACGTCTCGAATATGTTCAGCAGAAGATGCGCTTTGCCCGTTAGGCTGATGTCCTGTAATTCGTCATATTCTTCTTTCACCAGAACATAGACGATGAAAATGCCCGCAATAACAGCCGCCGCACCGGGGAAAAGCAGTGATTTGAACAATGTGCCAAGCAAGCTTTTGCGGCGAAATGTCATGGCTGCAACGTGTACCCCATGCCGCGATGGGTGACGATAAGGTCTTTTCCCAACTTGCTGCGTAACCGGCTGATATGCGCCTCCAGCGCGTTGCTTTCCACCTCTTCGCCATAAGCATAGATCGCGGCCTCAAGGCTTTCTTTTGGCACGATCTTTGATTTGCGCCGCAGCAGCACCTCCAGAACACCCCATTCTTTTGCAGTCAGCCGTATGGGCTGTCCGGCGCGCGAAACGCTGTGATCGGACAGGCAGACGCATAGATCGCGAATAAGGATGGTCTGGGTTAACTGGTCCGCACTGCGACGACAAACCGTGTGAATGCGCGCCTTGACCTCGTCGAGGTCGAAAGGTTTGATGACATAATCATCCGCGCCGCGGTTAAGCCCGTCAATCCTGTCCGACACCTTGTCGCGCGCGGTCAGGATGATGATGGGGGTGCGGATGTTGCGGTCACGAATCCTGCTCAGAAAGGACAGGCCGTCACCATCGGGCAACTGTAGATCAAGCAGCACAACATCATACTCCAGCGCGCGAATGGCGCTGTCCGCCTCGTCAAGGGTGGCGAACCATTCCACGATATGAAGATCGGCCTCAAGATGTTCCGCCAAAGGGCGCGCCAGCGCCGCCTCGTCTTCAATCAGGAGAATGCGCATGATTACCCTATAATGCCTTTATCCGCTTTTGATGGGAAAAATAGGAGAACGGCATGGATAGCAGATAAAGAAAGTTTCCGACGATAAGCGTGGGCCATGGATAAACCATAAGGCAAACAACAAGAACGACAGCCGCTACGATGACGAATGGCAGATGGGCGCGGCGGATCTTGGCGTGCTTGATGGAAATTGTTGGGATCGTGCTGACCGCCAACATCCCGATGCCGATAATATAGAACGCGCGCAGAACCGGAAGATCGGTGGTCTGCCACCCTTGAAGATGCATGTAGACCGGCATCAAGGCGAGACAGGCAAGCGCAGGTGCGGGAACGCCGACGAAATGATCGTCCTTTTTTAACGTAATGTCAGGTGACTTTACCGACAGGTTGAACCTTGCCAGCCGGAGCGCACAGCACACCGCGAGGACCAACGTTGCCAACCATCCCAGACTGGCATGGGCGGTGCCGAGATACAGCGTGTTGTAAAGCAACAGGCCCGGCGCGATGCCAAAGTTGAAGAAATCGGCAAGCGTGTCAAGTTCGGCCCCGAAGGGGCTGGCGGTGTCCAGAAAACGGGCCAGCTTGCCATCAGCGGCATCCAGAAACACAGCCAGCAGGATGAAATAAAGCGCGGTTTCAAGGCGGCCCTCAAGGCTCATCCGGACAGAGGTCATTCCGGCGCAGATCGCGAACACGGTGACCACGCTGGGCACAATGTGCCTCAGCTTGATGTGCGACGGAGCCGTCATTCAGCGATGCCCGTGCGCTGCCGGGTCGGATCAGCCAGATCGGCGAGGACAGTTTCACCTGCGACAGCTGTTTGCCCAACGGCAACCAGTGGCGAGACCCCTTTGGGCAGATAGACATCCAGACGGCTGCCAAAACGAATAAGGCCAAAGCGGTGTCCAACACCCACGCCATCGCCCACTCCTACAAAGCAGACGATCCGGCGCGCAACAAGGCCCGCAATCTGGACCACCCCGATCCGCGCGCCGTCTTCGGCCTCGATTGTGATGCTGTTGCGTTCGTTGTGTTCGCTGGCTTTGTCCAGCGACGCATTCACGAACTTGCCATGGCGATAGTTGACGGCAATGATTTTACCCGCAAGCGGCGCGCGGTTCACATGGCAGTTGAAGACGTTCATAAACACCGACACGCGCGTCAGCGGCGCGTTGCCAAGATCCAGCTCGGCGGAGGGAACGACATCTTCGATCAGGGAAACGATCCCGTCGGCGGGCGACAGAACCAGCCCTTTTTGCTGGGGAATGACGCGCACCGGATCGCGAAAGAAATAGTAGCACCAGACAGTGGCACCCAGCCCAAGCCAGAAAAGCGGTTCCCACAAGAAGGAAAGCAAAACGGTTATGCCCGCAAAGATCGCAACGAACTTGCGCCCCTCATTGTGCATGGGCACCGCAACGATCTTGATCATGTTCATCGGTTTACTTTCTTTCAGGTCAGAGCAAAGGCACGATATAGAACAGTGCCCATGAAAACACCATTGGCACATAGCAAACACATCGTCGCAAGTGATCCCAGATCCTTTGCATCGCGCGCGAATTCTTCCCAGTCCGGTGCCAGATGGTCGACAATACACTCGATGGCCGTGTTCAACGCCTCTACCGCAACAAGGCACGAGATCAGGATAAACAAGGTGCAGTAATCGACAAATCCGGCACCAACGACAGCCAGAACGGCAACGCAGACGGGAATTGCCAGTGTAATATGCCGGAACGCCGTCTCTTGCCACAGTCTTTGTACACCGCTGATGGAATAGCCAGCCGCAGCAATAACATGAGCGGGGCCAGTGATCCGCGCAGGTTTGGCACGGCGGGCGGAAGTGTCGTGTTTCAATTGCTTGCAACCTTCTGTTGCCCCTTGCAGGGCGTGAACACATCCATTGACGGGCGGTGTTCATCTGTTCGAATATCCAGCATCCCGAGAACAGAATGGAACAGGTTATCATGCGACAGCGCGCTGCTTTTCTTGGCGGCAAGGCATTCGTGATCAATGCCGAACTGGTTTTTGAATGTCCCGGACATCCACAGGATCATCGGAACGTTGGTTTGATACGCGGGTGCCATAAAATAGGGCGCTCCGTGCAGGTACAGCCCGCTTTCGCCCAGAGATTCCCCATGATCCGAGACATAGAGCAATGCGGTGGACAGCCGGTTTTGTGATTGCAGCAGCGCTATGATCTGCGCCAGATTTTCGTCGGTATAGGCAATGGTGTTGTCGTAGGCGTTGGTGATTTCCGCAGGCGTGCAGTTCTTGAACTCCGCTGTGCGGCAGGCAGGGGAAAACCGCTCGAACGTTTCGGGATAGCGCAGATAATACGTTGGCCCGTGGCTGCCGATCTGATGCAGCACCAGAACGGTATCCTCGGTGATCGTATCGGCGTACTCTTTCAGCGCCTCCAGAAAGATACCGTCTGTGCACTCACCGGCGGTACAGAATTCCGCACCTTGCGTATCCGTAAACGCGAGCGAGACAACGCGGTCGGCAAGCCCCTTGTCGCCCGTGTTGTTATCCCACCATTCCACATGAAGGCCCGCGTGGCTTAGAACATCCAGCAGGTTTTCGTGCGAGATCCCCTTTTCGTAAGTATAGCCGTTCCGATCGAAATTGGAGAACATGCAAGGCAAAGATACCGCAGTGGCTGTCCCGCAAGAGCTTGTCTGATCAAAACTCACCACGGGAAGCTTTGCAAGTTTCGGATTGGTTTCAACGCCGTAGCCATTGAGGCTAAAGTTTTGTGCGCGTGCCGTTTCGCCTGCAACGATGATGGTCAGGACAGGCTTGCCGCCTGCATGGTAGGACGGCCCCTTTTGCGCATCCTCGCCAATTGCTGCAACGGTGACGTTAACGGTGCGTGACATCATTCTGGCATAGCGGATGACCCCCACGAGAGGCGCACCGGGTTGAAAGCTGCTCATAAAGTCTTTGCGCTCGCGCAGGATCGATGCATAGGATTTCAGGTCCGTCATCAACAACCCTGTGGCGAGTGCGAGGCTGAGACCGAAGGTGAGTACCGGTAGGGCGACGGTTCTGGTCATGCTTTGGCGCTTGATCCTGACCGACAGGATCAGGATTGCGGGCAATATGGCGTACAGCAATACATGCGTGGCAAAGCCCAAGGTGATCAGATGTCTGGATTCCGCAAATGTGGTTACCATGACATTCTGGATCATGTCGCGGTCGATGATCACGCCCAGACGATCCATATAGTACGACGTGATCGCGCTCAGCGTCACGATAAAGATCAGAAACGGCTTTACGATCCAGGGGAACCCGAACAGGCTGAAAGCAGCGAGCGTCAGGAAGAGGACCGCCAACATATACCCTACGAAAGACAGGGGATGCCCTGCGAAAATCTTGCTACCGATGGACCAGAATGTCGCGTTATCCGCGGCAAAGAGAAAGATGATCGTCAGGACAAGCAGCATCAAAGGCGAGACAGCCGCGCCGTTGCGCCAATTGGCAAAACGCGCGGAGCAGGTTGGGAAAGGGGGCATCGGGCAAATCTTCGCTGTTATTTCAGCGCTGTTCACCACGTCTACCTTACGCCAACCTTACGGTTATCTGACGCCCGCGAAACCCCAACGGCCAGCCCAATCCATCCGCCACAGCGCGATGATTACGAACGCACGCCTTTCGTGTTCAATGTGCCGACGATTCCCTTGGGAAAGAAATAGACCAACAGGATAAAGATGATGCCAAGCCAGAACAACCAACGATCAGGAGCCAGCAATTCGGGTAGAAGCGGGATACCTGCCACCGCCTCTGATGCCGCGCCCATCAGGTCACGCAGGTAGTATTGCGCCATCACCATCAGCACCGCACCGATCACGGCCCCCCACATCGTTCCCATGCCACCAATCACGACCATCAACAGAATGTCGATCATGATCGCAAAAGAAAGCGCAGTATCCGGCCCGGTATATTTCAACCACAAGGCATAGATCGATCCCGCCAGCGATGCGACCACGGCAGACAGGCAGAAAACGAAAGTGCGATACGCAACCACACGATATCCGATGGCCTCGGCGCGGGCCTCGTTCTCGCGGATCGCTTTCAAAACAGTCCCGAGCGGCGATACGGTGATGCGCAACATGACCAGAAACAGGACCAGCGATGTGAAGAACACGAAATAATAGGCCGCCAACTTGCCGTTCAACTTGACCCCGAACCAGCGCACCACCTTGCCGTCATCAGCTACCAACAGCTTGGTTGCAGTCTTGAACAGATCGGGCGTGCGGTAAGTCATTCCGTCCTCGCCGCCGGTGATCTGGCTCAATTGTGATGCCAGCACCAGCACGACAGACGCAGCCGCCAACGTGATCATGGCGAAAAAGATCGCCTTCACCCGCAGGCTGACCAGCCCGATTGCCGTGGCGACAACCAATGATACCAACACGCCCGCAGCCGTGCCAAGCGCCACCGCATCCCAGCCGGGGCCCATCTGTTTTAGCGCGATTGCCGATCCGTAAGCGCCAAAGCCAAAGAACATCGTATGGGCGAAACTCACGATGCCGGTATAGCCGATCAGCAAGTCATAGCTTGCCACCAGCACGATAAAGATGCAGATGCGCGCCGCCACTTCCAACGCGCGGATATCCTGAAACAGGAACGGCGCGAACAAAAGTAGGGCAAAAATTACCAACATCGCGGTTTTCACGGTCAGGGTGCCGAAAGTCTGTTTCATGGGTGCCTCACTTGACCGCCGGGCGCAGGCCGCTGGGTCGCCACATCAGGATCGTCATCATCAGGATCATATTCGATGCAAGCGCCAGTTTCGGGGCAAGGTAGCCCACATAATTCGCCGTCAGCCCAACGATGATAGCGCCCAAAAGCGTTCCTTCGATGGAACCCAAACCGCCGATGATGACAACGATGAACACGACAATCATCATCTCGCCGCCCAACGCGGGCGTGATCAGCGTCTCGTATCCGGCCCACATGGCACCGCCCAATGCAGCCAACGCGCTGCCCAACATGAAGACACCGATGAACAGGCGGTCAATCTTGAACCCCAACGCCTCGACCATCTCGCGGTTCTCGACACCTGCGCGGATCAGCAGGCCGATGCGGGTCCGGTTGAGAAGCACCATCAGACCGACAAACACCGCAGCCCCGAGACCGAACGCGAACAGGCGGTAAATTTCAATGCTGACGTCACCGATAATCCATGCGCCCTCAAGGAAAGGGGGGCGCGGGACGGTGATGGGGGTGCCGCCCCAAACGGCAAGGATGATCTGCTCGGACACGATCAACGCGCCCATGGTGATCAGGATCTGGCGCAGGTGGTCACGGTAAACCGGGCGGATGATCACCGTTTCAAAAAACAGACCCGCAGCAAGGCCAAAAGCGATGGCCGCGATCAGCGCAAGAGCCAGCGCGGCGGCGGCGAGCATCGGGCCGCCATCCAGCCAACCACCCAGCGCCGCCAGCACCGAGGCCGCAACGAACGCGCCGAAGCTGATAAAGGCGGAATGCCCGAAATTGAGAACGTCCATCAGGCCAAAGACAAGCGACAGCCCCGAAGCCATCAGGAACACCATCATCCCCATCGACAGCCCTGCAATGGTCAGCGTCACCCAGGACGAAGGCGCGCCAATCAAAACAAACGCGACTGCCGCCAGCGCGAGCGGCAACAGGTTGACGCCACCAAAGCGGCCCAGCGTATCGGAAAGTTTGTCCATGACAGCCCTCATACGGACAGGCCCAGCAACTGGCCCTGCAATTCTGTGTCGGCGGCGAAATCGGCCATGGTGCCACAATGCACCACGCGGCCATCGTCGATCACCGCCATGTCACGCCCCAAAGAGCGCGCGAAGTTAAAGTTCTGCTCGACCAGCAGGATTGTGGTGCTTTGTGCGATCTCGCGGAATGCCTCGCCCATGGCCGCGACGATGGACGGGGCCAACCCCTTTGTCGGTTCGTCGATCAGGATCAGGGCGCGCGGTTCGATGATGGCGCGTGCAACGGCGAGCATCTGTTTTTGTCCGCCCGACAGGCTCCACGCCTGTTTGTTCCAGAATTGTTCAAGCGCGGGAAACAGATCATAGATGCGGCGCAGGCGGGTCTGGTCAAATTTGCCCTTCGCGGTCGCGAGGATCAGGTTTTCTGCAACGGTCAACCCGCCGAAGATACCCATGTTTTCGGGGACATAGGCAATTCCCAAACGGGCGATGTCGGCGGTGGGCCGGCCCGAAATATCCTGTCCCTGAAAATGCACCGACCCCGGTGAAGGTTGCCACAGCCCCATGATAGAGCGCAGCGTCGTCGTTTTGCCCGCCCCATTGCGGCCCAGCAGCACAAAAACACCGCCCTCGGGCACATCAAAGGTGACGCCGTGCAGCACGGCATATTGGCCAATATCGGTTTTCATGTCACGCACCGAAAGGATCGTCATGCGGTCTCCTCCGTTGCGGTGCCAAGGTAGACGTCGCGCACGATCTGGCTGGACATCACCTCGTCGGGTGCGCCATCGGCCAATAGTTCGCCGTTGTGCAGGACGATGATGCGATCGGCCAGCGCGCGCACCACGTCCATCTTGTGTTCCACCAGCAGCACCGTCTTGGTCGGGTCGGATTTGATTGTTGCAATCAGGTCAAGTACGGCGGGCGCCTGGTCCAGCGACATGCCGGCGGTCGGTTCGTCGAACATATAGATGTCGGGCTCCATCGCCATCAAAAGGGCGACCTCCAGCTTGCGCTGGTCGCCATGGGGCAGGGCGGCGGCGGGGATATCCGCCTTGTCGGTCAGATGTGCAGCTTCGAGGTATCCCTGCGCCGCATCCGTAAGATGTGTCAGACTTGCCGCAGTACGCAAAAGCCCCCAACCCGCGCCCGCGCGCGCCTGAACAGCGAGGCGGATATTTTCCAGAACGCAAAGCTGTGGAAACAGGTTGGTTAACTGGAACGCACGTCCCAGACCATGCTTGGCTCGGGTCGAGGGCGACATGCGCGTGATGTCCAGACCGCCTTTGTGCACGGTGCCCTCGCTTGCGGTAAGCTGACCGGAAATCAGGTTGAAATAGGTCGTCTTGCCCGCGCCGTTGGGGCCGACGATCACGGTAGTTTCACCCGGATGGAAATCGCACGAAACACGGTTAACCGCGACATGGCCGCCGAAACGGATCGTCAGGTCCGTGGTGGAAAGGGAAGGCTGGGGCATGGGGGGTACTTCAGATCAAAAAGAGAGGGTCCGGCCCGCGCAGGTGGCGGGCCGGATCGGGATCACTTGGAGTTGTCGCGACCGATGGGGATGTCCATCTCGTCCGCTTCGATGATGCGCACCAGATCGGGGATCGCCCAGTCGACGTTTTCATCGACGCGGATCTTGAAGTGCACCATGGATTGCAGCGCCTGATGGTCCTCGGGGCGGAAGGTCATCGTGCCTTTTGGGGTGTCCCATGACATGCCTTCCATCGCGGTGATCAGATCTTCTGTCTCAAAGCTTTCGGCGGTTTTCAACGTCTTGACCACGGCGAGGGCCGCCGCCATGCCACCGGCAGTGAAAAAGTCCGGCGGGCTGTTGAAACGCTTCTGGTGTTCGTCGACCAACCAGTTGTTTACCGGATTGTCGTAGGCTTCGTAGTAATAGTAAACCGCCCCTTCGAGACCTGGAAAGCGTTTGTAGGTCGGCAAAACCGGCAAAATGTGACCGCCCATCGAAATTTCGATGCCGTAACGGTCGGGATCGAGCGCCTGAATCTTGCCCGGCGCATCGCCGCCACCCGCAATATAGACCAGAATGACCTTGCGGCCCTCTTTGTCTTTCAACGCGTTGAACATACGCTCGGTTGCCGCTGTGAAATCGGCGTTGCCTTGGGGCGTGTATTCTTCGGCAACAACAGTGGCACCCGACCCTTCGAGCGCTGCCTTGAACGCCGTGATGCCGTCGCGACCAAAGGCGTAATCCTCGGCCAATGTGGCTACGAACAGGTTTTCATCGGGCTTGAGCGCGAGCGCCTGTGCCTGCATGTCCATCGACGAGTTGCGCGAGGTCTTGAACACATAGCGGTTGCTGTCGGGGCCTGTGAGGCTGTCGGCGACGGCGGGCTCAACGATCAGGATCTTCTCGTATTCCTCGGCAATGGGCAGCATCGCTTTGGTCACGCCCGAAGACGTTGCACCAACGGCCAGCAGCACCTCATCGTCGCCGTAGGCTTCGGCCAGAACGGCACGGGCGACATCGGGTTTGAACTGGGTGTCCTTGATGATCACTTCGATGGGGCGACCGTCGATTTCATTGGTGCCTTCGGTGGCGTATTCCAGCCCCAACTCGAAACCGGTCTGGGCCTGTTTGGAAAACGCTTCAAAGCTGGAGCCGGACAAGCCGTGCACCAGCGCAATCTTGATTGTTTCCTGCGCCGACGCCGCACCGGTGATGGCAACGGACGTGGCAAGTGTGGCGATGAGCCGCGTAAGTATCTTCATGGTATCCTCCCATATCGACGGGGGGCGCTGTTGCGCGCACCTTACCCATCGTTTACATGTGCAACAGCAGACAGTAGTTGGTGAGTTGTGGCAAGATCGTGAAAATACCTATCGACGATTGCTATGAGGAAGGGCGCTTTGCCGACCTTGCCTTCACCTATGCGCCGGTCGGGTTGGTGGTGACCGAAAATCGCGTGATCCGTGCCTGCAATATCGCTTTTGCGCAGATGTTCGGCTATGCGCCCGACGATCTGTGTGGAGAGATTTTTGCGATCCTGTATCCCTCTGACGAGGAGTTTTCGAACATCCGCGACCGTGGCGTGAAGCAGTTACGCGAGACGAACCGGTATTGGGACGAACGCATCATGGCGCGCAAGGGCGGCACGTTGTTCTGGTGCCGTGTGCGGGGCCATTCCTTTACGCCCGATGCCCCGCTGGCGCGCGCCGTCTGGAGCTTTGCCGATCTGAGCGAAGAACGTCCTTATTTTGCGCTGACACGGCGCGAACGTGAAATCCTGAGCTATCTGTCGGACGGGCTGACCAGCAAGGAAATCGCCCGGAAACTGGAAATATCGCACCGCACGGTCGAAGTGTACCGCGCCAAGCTGCTGCGCAAGTTCGGGGTCAACAATACGAGCGCGCTTTTCCAGTCGCTGGGCGGGATTGATGGCGATCATGTGGTATCAGCCTCCGGCTGATCCGGCGCGTTTATGCCAGAACCTGACGGCACGCCTTTGCCACGATTGCTTCTTCGTTCGTCGGCACCACAAGGACGTCAACGGTTGACGCGGGGCTGCTGATCCTTGTGTCGTTTGCCGCGTTCGCGCGCGCGTCTAATTCAACGCCAAGCCATGCAAGACGGTTCGTGATTGCCGCGCGCACAGCGGCGGAATTCTCTCCGATCCCTGCCGTGAACACGATCGCGTCAAGCCCACCAATGGCAGGCAGGAGGGCGGCAAGGTGACTGGCCGCCTTGTGGCAATACAGATCAATCGCTTCCTGCGCCCCGGCCTCGGGGCTGCTGGATAGCACCTGCATGTTGTTGCTGATCCCCGACACGCCCAAAAGACCGGATTCTCGATAAAGAAGTGTCTCTATTTCGGCCGCATCCATGCCTTTTGACTGCATCAGGTACAGGATGACGCCCGGATCAATCGTGCCGCTGCGACGGCCCATCATCAACCCGTCGAGCGTGGTAAAACCCATGGTTGTTGCGACGCTTTTGTGGTCTTTCATCGCGCACATGCTGGCGCCGTTGCCCAGATGCGCCACAACGACACGGCCTTGCGACCGCGCGCCAAGGTGCTGTGGCAGGACGCTGGCGATGTAATCATAGGAAAGTCCGTGAAAGCCATAGCGGATGATGCCTTCATCGCTCAATGCACGGGGCAGGGCGAACAACTTGGCCAGCCGGTCCTGTGTGCTGTGAAAACTGGTGTCGAAACAGGCAATCTGCGGCAGGTCCGGCTGCCATGCCGCGACGGCGCGGATCGCCGCAAGGTTGTGCGGCTGGTGCAGGGGAGCAAGCGGGGTAAGGGCCTCCAGCTGTTGCAAGACACTGTCGTCAACAAGTGTCGGCGTGCTAAAGTTGCGCCCGCCGTGAACCACGCGGTGACCCACGCCCACCACCGAACGCTCTGCCAGATGGTGGTCAAGCCACGTCAGCAGTTGCGGGATCAGTTGATCATGGCCTGCCGCAACATCGAGCGTTTCGAGCGCGGATTTATCAAGCGCAGTGCCATCTGCGGTGCGCGCAGAGAAGACAGGTGCGCGCCCGATACCTTCGATCTTGCCGCTGATTTCTGCCGTGTCGGATGGCGCATCCGCGTCAAAGACCGCAAATTTCAGGCTTGATGATCCGGCGTTTAGCGTCAGGAGAGCTTCGCTCATGTCGTGATCCCCGTTTTTTGATGGTGCGCGAACAATTGGGCCATTGCAGCAGAGGCGAGGCGCGCCATCACACCATCCGCGCGGCTGGTCAGAACAATCGGAACCTGCGCGCCCAGAACGATGCCGGCAGCATCCGCACCTGCCAGATAAATCAGCTGTTTGGCGATCATATTTCCGGCCTCCAGATCGGGGGCCAGCAAAATATCGGCATCCCCCGCAACCGCAGAGTGAAGGCCCTTTGTCTCGGCGGCGGCCTTGGACACCGCGTTGTCAAAGGCCAGCGGCCCGTCCAGAATGCCACCGGTAATCTGGCCACGATCCGCCATTTTGCACAATGACGCCGCGTCCAGAGTAGCGGGCAGCTTTGGTGTCACGGTCTCGACTGCCGACAGCAATGCGACCTTTGGCACAGGAACACCAAGAGCCAGCGCCAGATCAATGGCGTTCTGCACAATGTCGCGTTTGGCGGTCAGGTCGGGAAACAGGTTGATTGCCGCATCGGTGATCATCAGCAGTTTGGCATAGTTCGGCACATCGAGGGCAAAAACATGGGTCATCCGCCGCTCGGTGCGCAGACCGGTTTGTTTGTTCACCGCCGCCGCAAGCAGTTCATCCGTGTGCAGCTTTCCCTTCATCAACATGCCGACATGACCCGCGCGCGCCAGTGCCACGGCCTTTTCGGCGGCGGCATGGCTGTGGGGCACGTCCACAATCTCGATCCCCGCCAGATCATGCCCGCATTCTACGGCGGTCGCTTTGATTTTGGTCCGTGGTCCGACAAGCACCGGAACGATGATGCCGCGCGCAGCGGCCTCAAGCGCCCCCTCAAGGGAGAGGGCATCACAGGGATGGACAACGGCGGTGCGCACAGGATCAAGCGATGCTGTCGCGTGGATCAGACGGTCAAAGCGTGCACCGGTCTCTTGCAAAGGCAACTCGGGGTGGACCACACGCGGGCGGCGGATCTTTTCGGTTGGCGCGCACACTACCGCGTGACCTTCGATTACGGTTTCGCCGGTCTCGTTTTCGAACAGACAATCCAGCGTCACATGATGATGCTCGGGGTCTTTGTGCGACACGCTCACCCGTACGGTCACGGTATCGCCCGAACAAACAGCTTTGCGAAAGTTCAGATTCTGGCTGACATAGGTCGTGCCGGGGCCGGGCAGCTCTGTCCCCAGAACCGTAGACATCAGGGCGCCCCCCCACATACCGTGCGCGATGATTTTGTGAAACATGTCGGATTGGGTGTAATCCGCATCGACATGCGCCGGATTAACATCCCCCGATATGACGGCAAACATCTTGATGTCCTTCGGCGTCAACTCGCGGGTCAAATCCGCGCTGTCGCCTACTTTGATCTCGTCAAACGTCTTGTTCTCGATGAATTTCATCTGGTTGGCCCTATGAAAGGAATGGGAAAGGTCGCGCGGCTGTCAGCCTCGCACATGATAACCTGCATCGACATAGGCGATATTGCCGGTGACGTTACGGGACAGGTCGCTGACAAGCCCGGTTGCCATGTGACCGACATCTTCGAGCGTCACCAGTGTCTGTCCGGGCGCACGATTGCGCGCGGCGTCGATCAGTTCGTCAAAATGGGCGATGCCCGATGCGGCGCGCGTTTGCAAAGGTCCGGGCGAGATGGCGTTGACACGGATCTGTTTCGGGCCAAGTTCGGCAGCCAGATATCGCACCGTTCCTTCCAGCGCCGATTTAACCGGCCCCATGATGTTGTAATTGTCGATGACCTTTTCCGCGCCAAAATAGCTCATCGTCAGGATGCTGCCGCCGTCTTTCATCAACGGAATCGCAAGGCGAGTCATGCGGATCAGGGAATGCACCGAAACATCCATCGCCTGCGCAAAGCCTTCTTTCGAGCAGGCGCTGACAGGGCCGTGCAGATCATCCTTGCGGCAATAGGCGATCGAATGCAGAACGAAATCAAGCTTGCCCCACTTCTGCTCGATCGCCTCGAAAACAGCTTCCATCTGGCCGTCGACCTCGACATCCAGCGGCAGGAAGAGCGCGGGGTCAAGGTTGGCAGCGACGGGGGCGACGAAAGGTTTCGATTTCTCGTCGACGTAGGTCATCGCAAGCTCGGCCCCCGCCGCGCGAAAGGCCACGGCGCATCCCGCGGCGATTGAATGCCTGTTCGCAACGCCAACGATAAGGCCCCGTTTGCCTTTTAGAAGGTTCTCAATCACTTTCGGCTACTCCTGAAATACATGGTTGCCCGATGCATCGCATGGAGTATTTGCCCGTTAAGGGGATGTTCGTCATTGCCTGAGCCTTTCCGAGCGGATGGAGCGTTTACATCAGATAGCCCAACGCGCGCGACCGCATGTTGATTTCGGTCAATATGAGAAATTTTTTAGGCAACTGTCGGCTGATGCCCATGCAGAGAATACGCCCGCTGGCCCTTTGGAGGCGATGGAATTGTGCAGACGCGGGGTTCTTTGAAAGAGTGGGTTGCGCCGGTTTGAATGACCCGCATCAGGTCTTGCACCTCAAACGCTTGAAGCAAACTAATGCCGTGCAGCTATGCAGGGCGTTGCGGCCTGCCGGGAAGCACAGCGGCGGCAGTTCTGAGCGACAAGCTTTTCGATGGAAAGACATGTGTTTTTTCAGATAGCCTTCTGGCTAGCCGCGCCGCTTTTCAAACGCGGCAAGGAGGTCTGCGCCGCCGCGTGCTTTGATCTCCAGGCGTTCGAAGTCGAAACCGGTCGGGCCGGTCGTCTTGCCCGTGGTTGCCGTGTCAGTGGCGGCAACTGCGGCGTTGACGAGGGCCTCCAGATCCGGCGCAGATGTATCGCTTGCTCCAAAGGACATGATGGCAAACCTGCGGCTGCCGATATGGCTGAGCAGGCTGCGGCGTCCCTCCAGCGCGCACAAAAGCTCCTGCGCCAGCGCGACGACATATTCCGCTTCTGCGGTCGGGTCGGGGCGCGATGGGATTTCTACGAAAGCCAGTGTTGCGCGCGCGCGACTGGCGGGGGGGATGCGCTGTATGCAGTTCGCGATTGCCTCTGGCGGCACCATACCCGTCACGCCGGATCGCAGGTCATTTCCGGACCTGATACCCGGTTCTATATCGGACTGGCATGCCCTCTCCACCGCCTTGATGCTGGCTTCGAGATCACAAAGTTCGAACGGTTTGACCCTGTAATCAACGGCACCGGCGATGAAAGCGTCCTCTATATGGTGCGGATCGTCCAGTGCGCTCAGCATGACAATTCGCGCGTGGCGGTGTAACGGATGATGCATGATTTCACGGATCAGGGAAATACCCGACATCCCCGGCATGTTGATATCAAGCAGCACCAGATCAAACGGGGCGTCACTGCGCGACATCAGTCTGATCGCCTGTTCGGCGGAGGGGGCGACGTGAATATCGCTGTACCCGAGCGATTCCAGAAATAGCTCGATGATTTCGAGGATCGTCGGGTCGTCGTCTATCGCCAGAATGCGCATGGAATCCGGGCACCTCTTTGTATGGTCAGGAGTGGTTGCGGCAATCATGAAGGTTTTGCAACGCAAGCCGCTTGGATGGCACAGCGCGGAAACAAAAACGGCCGGTCCCAGCCTTGCTGCGCCGCCCGTCGTTTTTGGATTTTCCGGTGCGCAAAGGCTCAGCGACGCCGACGGCCCCCGCTGCGCCCTTCGCGCCCGCGCCCTTCGTGTCCTGCTTTTGGCGCGACTTTGTTCGTCCTGATCCATTCGCCGCCGTTGGGGTCGCGATCAAACAGAAAGTTTGCGGCGCGGATGGCTTCCATTTCAGAGCCCGCACGCGGGGAGGTCGATCCCATCCCGAAAAGTTGCACAAACACTTCGTCGTCCATTTCGTCGGGCAAAATGACGCCCAGCGCCTGAAGCTCTGCTTTTTTCGCGGCGATTTTCTTGGGACCGACAGGCAGGGCCACCGGATTCATGATTGCCGATGTCATGCCCGCGCCCATCGCCATCGGCAGGAACGCGTTGTTGATGCCGTGGCGGTTGGGCAGGCCAAAGCTGATGTTGGAAGCGCCGCATGTGGTATTCACGCCCAATTCCTCGCGCAAGCGGCGCACGAGGGTAAAGACCTGATGCCCCGCAGTCGCCATCGCACCGATGGGCATAACCAGCGGATCAACGACGATGTCATGGGCCGGGATGCCAAAATCTGCGGCCCGTTCGACGATCTTTTTGGCCACGGCAAAGCGGACTTCGGGATCTTCGGAAATACCCGTGTCATCGTTGGAAATAGCGACAACCGGCACGTTGTATTTCTTGACCAGCGGCAGCACGAGTTCCAGTCGCTCTTCCTCTCCGGTCACGGAGTTGAGCAGGGGGCGACCCTCGCACGCTGCCAGACCGTTTTCAAGCGCACCGGGCACCGAGCTGTCGATACAGATCGGGCAATCGGTTACGGCCTGCACGCGGCGGATCATCTCGGGCATCAGCATCGGCTCGACAAAGTTGTTGTCGGCATAGCGGGGATCTTCGGTCATTTTGTTCGAGAAAACAGCGCCCGAGTTCACATCAAGGATGGTGGCACCTGCGTTGACTTGGGCGACGGCATCGGCTTCGACACGGCTGAAATCGCCGCGCTCCAGCTCTTCTGCAAGGATTTTGCGCCCGGTCGGGTTGATCCGTTCCCCGATGACGCAAAACGGCTGGTCAAAGCCGATAATGGCCGTTTTTGTTTTGGATTCGACGATCGTTCTGGTCATTCTTTGGTCCTTACGAAGCGTTAGCAGGCACTGCGGCGTTGCCACCATTGTTGTGCGCCCACGTTGCATTGGTCTTGATCCCGCCCAGCGGGAAGAAATGCACATGGCTCACACCGAAATCAGGGTGTGTGGCCTTGTGCGCGGCCAACTCGGTGATCACATCCGTAGGCTCATAAGGCAAGAGCAGCTTTGTCACATCCATCGCGCGCTTTTGCAGCACCTTCAAAGACGGGCCAACACCGCAGGCGATGGCGAATTTGATCAGCGTCTGAAGCTTGGCCGGTCCCGCAATGCCGATATGAACGGGCAGGGTGATGCCAGCGTCTTTCAGGCTGTCTGCCCATGCGATGATCGGCTTGGCCTCAAAGGCGAATTGCGTGGCAATTGCCATTTTGGCGTCTGTCCGGGTCTGGAATGCATTTTTCCATTGCAGCGCCTCGTCGACGCGGACCCGTCCGCCGTTGGTGTCGATGTCGCGGTTGCCTTCGGGGTGACCAGCCACATGCAGCCGCTCGAAACCGGCCTTGTCGAACAGACCCGTTTCCATCAGTTGCATGGAGTCGCTGAAATCGCCCATAGGGGCGTTCACGCCACCCGCAAGCAACAGCGCCTGTTTTACGTCCGCCTCGCCCTGATAGCGCGCTATCCAGTCGGCCAGCGTCGCGCGATCCTTGATGATGCGCGCGGGAAAATGCGGCATGACCTTGTAGCCGCCCGCGTTCAGGCGCGCGGCGGTGGCGACCATTTCCTCGATCGGGGTGCCTTCGATGTGCGCGATGTAAACGCGCGTACCCGCGGGCAGCAGCGCGCGAAAATCATCCACCTTCTCGGCGGTGCGCGGCATCACCTCGATAGAGAAGTCTTGCAACAACGCTTCGACCAGCGGATTAACCGTATCGTGTGCGGTTTCTTTTTTGCGGAAATTCAGCAGAGCCATCACAAGGTTCCTTCCTGTGTCAAAAAGCGGAGGCAGGGATCAGGCCCAGCCGTCGTTGGCAATCAGCGCCTTGAAGCGCTCGCGGTCAAACTCCGCATCAAGGCGCGCCGCTTCGGCATCGGCCACGGCGGCGTCTTCTCCCTCAATTGTATAGGGCGCGGCCTTGCGCCATTCGGCGAGATACGCATCGGAATTACCCGCCCCCACCTTCATTGCGGCGCGGTCAATCGCCTGCTCGAACCGCTCGGGTAGCGGGCGCTTCTGGGCGCGACGGCCTTTTCCGACGATGACTTGTGCGGGAATATCGCGCCAATAGACGATGACGACCTCGGCCATAATATGATTCCTCATGACTGCTGTGTAACTTGCTCCGCTCTCTCTAACGGAAGCCGGTCGCGGGCCAAAGGCGGTTTTCGACAGAAACGCGTCTTTCCGCGACCTTGCCCAATGTTCCGGCCTTCCGGTATGGTTGCCCACAGCAAAGCAGCCGGAAAGAAAATGCCGTATGGCGATCAAGATCAAAGCGCATCGTATCGCCTATATGGCGCTGCCGAAGGCGGCCTGTAGCACGGTAAAACAGGCGCTTGCGCAGATTGACCCCGCTTATGCGCGCAAATTCGAAAAAGCAGGCGCACCCGCGCTGAACCCCGAGCACATCATTTACCCCACCAGCCGGTTCAAGCCCAATCGCTGGGAGGCGCTGGAAAAGGACTGGTGGCGGTTTTGTGTCGTGCGTGATCCGGCCAAACGCTTGATATCGTGTTACACCAACAGGGTGGTTCAGCTCAAAGACTTGCATAACAGTCGCAAGCTGCTCAGGGGGATTGTCGATCTCCCGATGGACCCCGATCCGGACTTTTTCTTTCAGAACCTTGCTGAATACCGGCGCGCGGCCTCTGTGATCAAGCATCACGCGCTGCCTGCCGACATGTTTATCGGCTACGATCTGGAGGCGTATGACCGCGTCTATCCGATCGAAGACCTGTCCCGGCTGATGACCGATCTGGGCGCGCGCAGCGGCACGCCACTTGTCCTGAGGCGAAAAAACAAAAGCGGCGGCGGGTTGGCCATTGCGGATCTGAAATCCGAAACCCGCGACAGTCTGCGCACCTATCTGGCCCGTGAATACGCGCTGCTGGGGAAATATTACGAAAACCCGCTTCAATAAGGGGCAATGGGGCGGACTGGCCACTTGCGCGCGCAAGCCGCGCACCATAGGCTGTGACCAACACGTAATGAAAGGCGCAACCCATGGCGCCAAAGCGCTCCACAGGTGCGGGCGCGCTCGAACGTAAAAAAAAGACGGCTCTGAGCCCCGCGCCAGTTTCGTCCAGATCGAACGACCTATATGCGGCCCTGGATCTGGGCACAAATAGCTGTCGCATGTTGATCGCCCAACCGAAAGGTGGCGGTTTTCATGTGGTGGATAGCTTCTCGAAATCCGTGCAACTTGGCGCGGGCTTGGAGAAAACCGGGCGGTTGTCGCGCGGATCGATGACGCGTACCGTACAGGCATTGCGCATCTGCCAGCAGAAACTTCGCCGTAACAAAGTCAGCCGGATGCGTCTTGTCGCCACCGAAGCGTGCCGTCGGGCGCTCAACGGGGATGAATTCATACGCCGTGTCATCCGCGAAACGGGCCTGCGCCTTGATATCATCGCCCCCGAGCAGGAGGCGCAGCTTGCGGTCATCTCTTGCGCGCCCCTGGTCAGCCCCAAAACGGACAATCTGCTTGTGGTAGACATCGGTGGCGGCTCTACCGAGCTGGTGTGGATCGACATTTCAGAGGTGCCACCGAAAGACCGCGCACAATCCATCATGCGCCTGCACGGAGGCTTTGTGCAGGCCAAAACGGATGTGCCTGCCGCCCGCGTCGTCGACTGGATCAGCGTCCCGCTTGGCGTGGCGACGCTGCGCGACCAGTTCTCGGATGTTGAGGATGACGCGGCACGGTTCGCCTTGATGAGCTGGTTTTTCGAGGAAAATCTGGCCGATTTCACCCCCTACCAATCCGCCCAACCCCAGGAGCGCTTCCAGATCGTCGGCACCTCGGGTACAGTCACCACCGTCGCAGCAAGCCATCTGGGCCTGCGCCGGTATGACCGCACTAAGGTTGACGGGTTAAGCATGACATCGGCGCAGATCGACAAGGTGATCCACAGCTATCTGGCGATGGGTCCGACAGGTCGGCGCGAAGATCCGTGCATCGGAAACGACCGGTCGGCATTGATCATGTCGGGGGCCGCAATCTTGCAAGCCCTGATGCGCTGCTGGCCCACGGACCGGCTTAGCGTTGCGGATCGTGGACTACGCGAAGGGCTGCTTTATGCCCAGATGAGCGCCGATGGCGTGCTTGAAGAAGGAATTTTCTGATGGAAAAAACACCCACGGGCAAGAATACCTCGGGGCGCGGTCAGCGCGAACTGAAGGTTAAGGTGAAATCCGCGCGCGGGCGCAAGCTCAGCTCGACGCGCTGGCTGCAACGCCAGCTCAATGACCCGTACGTCAAACGCGCCAAGGCCGAAGGGTATCGCGGGCGCGCAGCCTACAAGATCATGGAGCTGGACGATAAATTCCGGTTTCTGGTGCCAGGCGCGCGGATCGTGGATTTGGGGGCAGCGCCGGGTGGCTGGTGTCAGGTCGCGGTGAAGCGGTCCAATGTGTTGGGCGAGCGCGGCGGTAAGGCAGTGGGCACGATTTTGGGCATTGACCTACAGGAAATGGAGCCGATTGCGGGGTGCGAATTGTACCAGCTTGATTTCATGGAGGATGACGCCGATCTCAAGGTCAAAGAGTGGCTGGGCGGCAAGGCCGATGTGGTCATGTCCGACATGGCCGCGTCCTCGTCGGGGCACAAGCAAACGGACCACTTGCGCATCATCGCCCTGTGCGAAGCGGCGGCATATTTTGCCTTCGACGTGCTTGACGAGGGCGGAACTTTTGTTGCCAAAGTCCTTGCAGGCGGCGCGGAAGGCGAGCTTCAGAAGCTGCTGAAACAAAGGTTCACGAAGGTCGCGAACTTCAAACCACCGGCAAGCAGATCAGACAGCTCGGAAAAGTTCGTGGTCGCCACGGGATTCAAATCCGAAATCGCCGGCTAATGCGTCCCGCCTTAATCCCGTGCGGGTTCAAATGGCGTCTCGAAACCGCGCAAGCCATCCAAGACCTTGGGTGGTGCCTGCGCGCGGCTTGTATTCCGCACCGATAGGGGCCGAATAACCCAAGTCCTGCAAATGCTGCATCAGCCAGATGTAATCGACTTCGCCCTGATCCGGCTCGCCGCGGTCGGGGACGGCGGCGATCTGGACATGGCCGATCAAAGGCAACAGATCGCGCAGATGCGTGGCCAGATCACCCTGCATGATCTGGGTGTGATAACAGTCGAACATCAGCTTGAGATTGGGCCGCGCTACAGCATCGATAAGGCGCACCGCGTGCTCGGTGCGCGACAGGTGATAGCCGGGTACGTCGCGGGTGTTTATCGGCTCGATCAGGACAGTGACGTCGTGGGGGCCAGCCAGGTCGCAGGCATGGGCAAGGTTGGCGCGAAATGTCGCGTCTGCCTCGGTGCCGCCATCGGTTCTGCCCGCCATGACATGCACGACCTGCGTGCCGGTGTCCGCCGCATACGCCACCGCTTGCGCGATAGCGGCGCGCGCCTCGTCCTTGCGGGCGGGCAGGGCGGCCAGACCGAAATCACCTGCGCTGCGATCACCCGGCCATGTGTTCAGACCCAACATGCCAAGGCCGGTATCCGCCAGCGCTTGTGCCACATCGGCAGGCGGCACATCAAAGGGAAAATAGCACTCCACCGCGTCGAAACCGGCCTGCTTTGCGGCGTGGATCGCCTGAGGCAATGGCAGGTCGGTGAAAAGAAAGCCGAGGTTCGCGGAATACCGCATCAGTCCCACTCCAGTTCAAATTTCTTTACCAGACCGGTGATTTGCCCGCCGGTCAATGCAACGGCACCGTGCCCGCGCAGCAACAGCGCCAGTTTCGCGGTCTCTTCCAGCTCTTCCATGGCAAAGACCGCTGCCTCCAGATCTTTCGATGCGACAACCGGCCCATGATTGGCCAGTAACACGGCAGAGCGTTTGCCACCCAAGCCGCGCACCGCTGCGCCCATTGCAGCATCCCCCGGCAGAAAGAACGGCAGCAGCGCCACCTTGCCCACACGCATTACCGCATAGGGCGTGAGCGGCGGCAGGACGTTGTCGGGATCGGCATCGGGCAGCATAGACAGCGCTACAGAATGGGTGGAGTGCAGATGCACCACGGCACCGGCACTTTTGCGGGTTTCATAAAACGCGGTGTGCAGCGGCATTTCCTTGGTGGGTGCGTCTCCGGCAATGTGCTGTCCGGCGGCATCGAACCGCGACAGACGCGCGGGATCAAGCCGGCCCATGCTAACGCCCGAGGGGGTGACCAAAAGCCCGCCATCGTCGGTGCGCACGGAAATGTTGCCCGACGCCCCGCCCGTGAGCCCCCGATTGAACATCGAGGCAGCCCAGAAGCAGATATCTTCGCGCAGTTTCGTTTCTGACATGCGTTCAGCCCTCCATCAGTGCGGCGGCGCGTGCGAAAAAATCGGGTGCGCCGAAATTGCCCGATTTGAGGGCGAGGACAAGGGTGCCGGACGCACGGATCATCGGGACGCCGGGGTCTATCTCGGGCCCAATTTCAAATGCGGACAACTCCAGCCCTTCAACCACCGCGCCCGAGGTTTCGCCGCCCGCAGTGATCAGGCGGGTCACGCCGCCGGCCACCAGCTTGCGCGCCAGTTCGGCAAACAGCGCCTCGATCCTCCCTGCGACCTCGCCCTGACCGAAGCGCGATTGCGCGTCCGCTACAATGGCAGGATCGGCGGAGGTGTAGATCAGCGGCAAACCGTCCTGCGCCAATGCCCAGTCGGCCAAAGCCTGCGCCGTGACCTGCATCGACATCACCTGATCCGCCGTGACTTCACGCGCGGGATGGTCTGCCGCATGATGTGCCACTTGTCCGCGCGTGGCGAGAGAGCACGACCCCGACAAAAGCACTGCGCGCCCGGTTTGCCCTGTCCAGACCTCGCGGTCGGGGGACAACAGGCCCTTGGCGCGAAAATTGGCCGGCAGTCCCATGGCAATCCCCGACCCGCCGGTGATCAATGGCAGATCGGCCACTGCCTGTCCCAGCGTGACAAGATCGGTGTCGGTGATCGCATCGGCGACGATCATGCGATGGCCTGCCGCGTCCTCGGCTTGCATCCGCTGCACAACTTCTACCGGTCCTTGCATCACGATGGACGCGGGAACATGACCCACGGTTCCGGTGATCTGATGGCCCAGCCAGCGGCGGATGTCGGGGTCGGTCATCGGCGTCAGCGGATGGTGCTGCATCCCGCTTTCGCTCAACAGCGTGTCGGCCACAAAAAGATGCCCCTGATAGATCGAGCGGCCCGTCGCGGGAAAGGCCGGACACACCAGCACCTGACGCGCGCCCAAAGCGTCGGCCAGTGCCTCGGCCACCGGACCGATATTGCCGTCGCGCGTTGAATCGAAGGTCGAGCAATATTTGAACAGGATTTGCGTGCAGCCCTGTGCGCGCAGCCACTCAAGCGCCTCCAGCGAAACGCGCACGGCGTCCGCCACCGGAATCGAGCGGGATTTGAGCGCGACAATTCCCGCCTCGACGTCGGGTGCCGCTGGCGCGGGGGGCACGCCCACATATTGCGTGACGCGCATCCCTGCTTTTGTCAGCGTATTGCCCAGATCGGACGAGCCGGTAAAATCATCCCCGATACACCCCAACAGCATCACGCATCTCCCGGCAGGTGCAGCCCGCCGCGCGTGACCACAAGTTTGGTGATCGCGGCGTCATCTTCATGCCCCAGACCGGCGTTGGCGGCGACGCGGTACTGGTCGAGCGCGCTTTGCGTTACCGGCAAAGGTAGGCCTGCACCTTGCGCGATTGCAGTGACGATGCCCAGATCCTTGGGCCAGATATTAATGGTGGAACGCGGCGTATAATCCGCCTCGATCACATGCGGCGTGCGGTTTTCGAACATCCACGAGGTTCCGGCAGAGACGCGGATCACGTCCAGCACCCGTTTCAGATCAAGGCCTTGCGAGGTGGCGAAAGCCAAAGCCTCGCCCATGGCGGCGATATGAACCCCTGCCAACAGTTGATTGACCGCCTTCATCGCCGAGCCGGGACCGGCCCTGTCACCCAGCCGGTGCACGGTTTGCGCGATTGCGTCCAACACGTCTTTTGCGCCATCGAAGGCGGCTGGCGTGCCGGACGCCATGACCGACAGCACGCCATCCGCCGCGCGCACCGATCCGCCCGAAACCGGCGCATCGAGGTAGTGCAGGCCGCGCGCCTGCGCCTCCGTCTCCATCCGGCGGGCAAAATCGGGCGCAACGGTGGCGCAGGACACGATCGTGCCGCCGGGTTTCAGATGTCCGGCCCAGCCATCGGGGCCAAACAGCGCCGCTTCGGTCTGCTCCGCATTCAGAACGACGCAGACCAGCGTATCGGCCAGGGGTGAGTGTGGGGTCAGGGCATGACCGTCCGCCTCTTGCAGGGCCGCTGTCTGTGCCGGATCAAGGTCACACCCGTGCACCTGATGCTGCGCGCGCCGCAAGGAGAGGGCCATGCCAAGCCCCATAGATCCAAGTCCTATAACGTGAACAACACTCATCTTCAGTTCCCCATAAGGATTTCAACAGGCCACAATGTGATGGCCGGCACATAGGTGATGATCATCAATGCGCCAAAGACGGTCAGCACGAACCAGACCAGTTGCGGGATGATCTTTTCTACCGGAAGTTGTGCTACGGCACAGGCCGCAAAAAGGTTCACGCCTAAAGGCGGCGTGATCATACCAAGGGCCAGATTGACAACAATGATCAGTCCGAAATGCACCGGATCGACACCATAAGCGACAGCGATGGGCGCAAGGATCGGCGCGAGCACAAGTATCGCCGCCGAGGTTTCGATGAACATGCCAACAACCAGCAAAAGCACGTTGACCGCCATGAGAAAGACAATGCGGCTTTAAATGACATCCTTGAACCACGCGGCTATTTCGTTGGGCAGGCCCGATCGGGTGATCAGGAACGAAAACAGCGAGGCGGCCGCGATGATGATCATGATCGCCGAGGTCGAAATGATCGTCTGTTTGAAGATCTCGGGGAGATGGTTGAATTTCAGTTCGCGGTAGATGCCCATGCCGATCAGCAAGGCCACAGCGACGGCTGCGGCGCTGGCTTCGGTGGGGGTAAAGACGCCGGAATAGATACCGCCCAGAATCACAAACGGCACCAGCAATGCGGGAAGTGCGGCCTTGGCGGCACCGGGAATGGTGGACCGGTCCTCTCCGTCTTGCAAGCCGATGCCGCGCAGGCGGCACAGGACCAGCACAAGAACGATGAGCGAGGTCGCCACCAGAAGACCCGGCCCAAGGCCCGCGATGAACAGCTTGCCGATCGAGGTGTCGGTCGAGACACCATACAGGATCAGTGGGATGGACGGCGGAATGAGCACGCCCAACTCGGCCGAGCTGGCCTGAATCGAGGCGGCCATCGGTTTGGGATAGCCATGTTTGACCATGGCCGGGATCAGGATCGCGCCAATGGCAAAGGTCGTGGCCACACTGGAGCCGGACACCGAGGCGAACATCATGCAGGTCAACACGCACGAGCAGGCCAGCCCGCCCTGAATACCGCCGACGACTGATTTAGCCAGTTCAACCAGCCGGTGCGAGATACCGCCCGCCGACATGAGGTTACCGGCCAGAATGAAAAGCGGGATTGCCATCAATGGGAAGCTGTCGATGCCGGTAAACATGCGTTGCGCCACCAGAAGCAGCGGCAACCGGCCATGCGCCTCGATGCCGATGACAGAGGCTAGACCGATGGCGACCGCAATCGGAACGCCCAAAACAAAAAGGATGCCCAGCGAAAGGCCAAGTGCTGTATTCATTCTGCCACCCCGGCCTTGGCTTTGCCCGAGGTCCATTCGCCTTGCGTGCCCCGGATCATCGAGGCCAGAATGGCGATGATGATGAAAACAGACCCGACCGGCAATGCGGCATAGACCCACGCGATAGATACATCCAGCGCGGAAAGCTTCTGTCCGAGCACCCGAAGGGTCATTGCCCAGCCTTGCCAAAAGAGGATGCTGAAGAAGACGACCGATAGGACATTGGAAAATAGGAATAATGCCAGCCCCAAACGGGGGGGCAGATTTTGCTGGATCACCTCGACCGCGATCATGGCCCCATGCCGGAACGCCACCGCGACCCCCAGAAAGACGGACCAGATCATCGCGGAGCGCGTGATGACCTCGGACCAGGTTGATGGGTTGGAAAACACGAACCGTGTGATCACCTGAAACAACGCCAGCGAGGCCGCTATCACCAGGAAGCTGATTGAAAGCCGCAACGCCAGCCCTGTACTGAAATCTTCAAATCGCAGGAATGCGCGCATCTTTGCCTCCGCTTGGCCGAAGAAAAAACCGGCACAGGGGGCTGCGCCGGTTTGTTTGGAATAGGGCTGTTATTCGACAGCCTTGATGCGATCCACCATCCCGGTGCCATATTCGTCCGTATAGACGGAATTCGACGCCTCGGCGAGGGCTGCGAAAGGGACCTTGTCGATGTCGGCCGTCACTTCCATCCCGTTTTCACGCAGCAGGGCAACGCCTGCTTCTTCAAGGCGGTTCACCTCGGCGCGGGTCGCGGCGGCAGAGGCGGTAGCGGCCTCATCGAACCAGCCCTTCTGTTCGTCGGACAGCTCGTCATACAGGATCGGCGAGGCCAGAATGGCAGCGGGCGAATAGACATGACCGGTCAGCGACACGAATTTCTGCACTTCCCAGAACTTCGTGGCGGTAATCACCGTTACCGGGTTCTCCTGTCCGTCGACTACACCTTGCTGAAGCGCGGTGAACAGTTCGGGAAAGGCCATCGGCGTGGGCCAGGCACCCATTGCGCTGAAGGCTGTCATGTGGACGCGGTTTTCCATTGTGCGCAGCTTGAGACCGTCCAGATCGGCAGGCGTGTTAACAGCGCGCTGCGAGTTGGTCACGTGACGAAAACCGTTTTCGGACCAGGCCAGCCCGACAAGTTCGTTCTCGCCGATTTTTGCCAACAACTCCTGTCCGATCTCGCCGTCAAGGGTGTTACGCGCGTGATCGTAGTCGCGAAACAGGAACGGCAGATCAAGCGCGAAAACCTCGGGTACGAAGTTGCCAAGAGGGCCGGTCGAGGTGATGACCACATCAAGCGAGCCGATCTGAAGGCCCTCGATCATGTCGCGCTCGCCGCCCAACTGGCCTGCGGGGGCCTGTTCGCCGGTGAAGGCGCCGCCTGACAGCTCGGTGAGCGTGTCGATGAAGGCCTGTGCGCCGACGCCGTAATGTGAACTGGGCGATAGCGCGTGACCTACGACGATGTTTTGTTGCGCCTGTGCGCCGGTTGTCAGAATGGCCGCTGCAAACAGGCCTGTGATAAGATGTTTCGTGCTTCTCCTCCCGAGAGTTTTGGTTTTTTGGTCGTTTAGTCCGCCGCGATCCGGTCCATGTGGGCCACCACCAGACCGGCAAAATCAGTATCCGGTTGAAATCCCAAGGTCTCTGCGCGCGGGGTCAGGATCTGCCCCGGCCATCCGGCCACAATCGCCTCGATGGCGGGATCATGCGTGAATTTGACACGTGCGGCTACATCGGGTCCGGCAATCTGCGAAAGGGTGTCGATCATCGCGCCGACGCTTACGCTCACGCCCGGTAATGTCAGGGTGGTTTCTGCACCGATGGTTGCTTGGCTCAGACCTGCCGCGTGAAGCGTATAGGTCAGCGCGCGGTCCGGCGAGGCAAGATGCAGACGGAGGTCACGGCCAACGGGCAAGGTCGCGTCCTGTCCGGCGAGCGGTTCGCGGATGATGCCGCTGGCAAAGCTGCTGGCCGCTTTGTTGGGCGCGCCGGGACGGACCGAGATGGTCGGAAAGCGCAGGCTGCGGCCCCGGACAAAGCCTTTGCGCGTTGCGTCGCGCACCAGCATTTCGCCCATCAGTTTCTGCGTGCCATAGGACGAGCGCGGGACCGGCAGCCTGTCTTCGGATATAGTGTCGTTGGCGTCGCAGGAAAAAACGGCAACCGAGGACGAGAAAAGAAAGACCGGCGGTGCGGGCATCCTGCGGCAGGCGTCAATCAGGTCGATGGTGGACTGGAGGTTGACGGCCATGCCCAGATCATAATCCGCCTCGGCCTGGCCGGATACGACCGCCGCCAGATGGATCACAAGATCAGGTGCGTCGTCGACAATCCGTTCAAGGACCGGCGCCGAGGACAGCGCGCCGGACAGCGCATGAACGCGCCGGTGACGCGCCGCCAGATCGGCCAGCGGTGCCTCGGCAATGTCAGTGGCGAGGATGGCCGCGATCCGTCGCTCGGCTCCGTCCAGCAGAATCGCATCGCGTGTCGCAAGCGCGTCGACAACCATCTGGCCGATAAAACCGGCCGCTCCTGTGACGAGAATTCGCAATGTCGAACTCCTTTATTGAAAACGCTGACATTGAATGACAGCGCTGTCAATTGCTGTCATGATAAACGGGAATCGTCTTTGGCACTGCGGTCCGGACAGAGTTGGCAAGATCAAAGAGGCTCCGCGCAACAAAAGAACGCCGCAAGGCAGAAGGAAGCCGCAGCGTGCAAAGAGATAAAAAACCGACGCTATCCGAGGTTGCCAAACTGGCCGGAGTCAGTGAAATCACGGTATCGCGGGCCTTGCGAGGCAGCGCTTCGGTCTCGGGGAAGACCCTTCTCAAGGTCGAAAAAGCCGCGACATCGCTTGGCTATCTTCGTAATCGACTTGCCGGGGCCTTGGCGGGAGGGGCGTCAAATCAGGTGGCGGTAATCCTGCCGTCTCTGTCGAACAGTGTTTTCGCAGATGTTCTCAACGGGCTGGAGGTCCGGCTGGAGCAGGCCGGTTTTCATCCGGTTCTGGGCGTGTCCAACTATGATCCGCAGCAAGAGGAGCAACTGATCCGCAACCTGCTGACATGGCGTCCCGCGGGCCTCGTGATCGCGCCCAGTGACCTGACCAAGGCCAGTCATGCGCTTTTGGAAGGTGCCGGCCTGCCGTTGGTCGAGATCATGGATACCGACACGACCCCGATTGATATGGGGGTGGGCATGTCGCAACGCGGTGCGGGCAGCAGGATGGCGCATCATCTGATCGCGCGCGGATACCGGCGGATGGCCTATCTGGGGCATGACATCGTGCGTGACAGGCGCGCTGCGGCGCGCCGGGACGGGTTTTGCGCCACCCTTGGCAAGGCGGGGCTGGCGCTTTGTGCCAGCCTGACTTTGCCCGCGCAATCGTCGGTGGCCTTGGGCCGACAGGGGCTCGCACAGCTTTTGAGCGAGGCTTCGGAGTGGCCTGATGTCGTCTATTTCTCGAATGATGACATGGCCGTGGGCGGTGTGTTCCATTGTATGAGCCAAGGTATTGCTGTGCCGGATTCGCTGGCGATTGCGGGGTTCAACGGCCTTGAAATCGGGCAAAGCCTGCCGGTGCCTCTGGCGACGATCGCATCGCACCGCACCGCGATCGGCAAAACAGCCGCCGACTGTATCCTTGACCGGCTTTCCGGGAGGCATACCGAAACCCTCGCAGATCTGGGGTTCACGTTGATTGCAGGGGGAACGGCCTGACACAGGGGATCGGCAAAGGGTTGCATGGTCCGGATTTCGACTGAAATCGTCAATTTCCACAGTTTTGCGCGTTTGGTTTGGGGCTTGCGCCGTAACGATTCGACAAATGTATGGCGCATTCAGTCCAATTCTCGCACCATTTCGATCAAATACAGCGGATTGTTTCTGCACACACATCCGGACACGGGCGCGTTATCTCCTGAGCAAAGAAAGCACGGGTGCGCCGAATTCTAGTGCATTGTCTCTTTGCGCGAAACAATCGGTGGTGTTTGAAGGCGTGAGTTGATGTGGGCATGGTGCCAAACAGGCTTGTTTTATGGCAACGCAGCGAATTCGTGTATTTCGATACTGGAAACAATACCTGCGCGTATGGTTCGCGTTACGGTAGAGTGCCTGATATTCTTTGCAACCGATAACTCGGTCCAAGACACTTTTCAATCATTTTTCTCTTTGTTCGTAGCTGCTTCTTGGGTATCTATGGCCTTGCCCAACTGGGGGGCGACGATTTTCAGGTCACGGGGGCGGCCGCACATTGACTGCATCAGCGGATGCGGGAGAGGTGTACGGACCGCAGGTTTGCGACCGATACATAAATACTGCGTGGCGCAAGATATGCGCTTCGCGGGCAGGCTTTTTGTGGCCTGTCTCTCTCCGGTTTTCGCTGTGTTGTGTGCGCGTCGCTACAGACCTGACGGGTTGTCGCTTCGCGGGGTGAACGAATTTGTACGGAGATGGCCGCAATGGTATCAGTTCTAAACTATAAAACCCTGCTCGATGTCCAAGAGACATCGCCACCCATAGTGCAAGCCGTTCAAGCTTTCTCAGTTTATATATTTTCCCGTCCGGCCGCGTCGCGCGCCGCGTGCAACGCTGCATAGGAGCCTTAGGCATGATCAGAACAATCGACTTCAACAATCTCACGGCAGGTGAAACTGTCACAAATCAATATCAGGCCGAGGGTGTCACTATTTCTGCGCTGGCCAATGCGCCGGGCGTCAACAAGGCCATGATCTTTGACAGCAACAATCCCACCGGGGGCGGCGACGATCTGGCGACTTCCAATCTGGACAACGTGCTGATCATCTCGGAAGACGGGGATGCAAGCGATCCTGACGACAACGCGACCGGCGGCACATTCAAGTTTGATTTCAACGGTCTCGTCACCGTCAAATCCCTGACCTTCCTCGATCTGGAAGAGCCTGCGCGCCTTTTCTTCTACGCCGCCGATGGCTCTGTCATCAGCGAGCAGTTTGTGACGCCCAACGGCAATAACGGCCAAAGCGTGGTCCAATTGTTCGTCGAAGGTGTGGACCGTATGGAAGTGGTCACAACTGAATCCTGCGCGCTTGATAATCTGGTTTTCATTGATGACGGGATGCAGTCGCCGGTTGCTGACGGCATCGTGTCGGGCAGCGATGACGACGATCTGATTGATCTGGCCTACACCGGTGACCCCGAAGGCGACATGATTGATGCGGGCGATGCCATTATTGCAGGCGAAGGGGCGGACGACGATATCGTCGATGCGCAGGGAGGTAACGATACCGTTTACGCGCTGGAAGGTGATGATGACGTTTATGCAGGCGCGGGCGACGACGTGGTGTTTGGCGGTAACGGCGATGATCTGATCTACGGCGACCGCACATTGGCCGATGGTAACGGGCCGGACGGTGCCGTGCGCGAAAGCCTCAACTGGAGCGAACAGGGCTATACTGACGGCGAAAGCGTCACCGGCTTTACCCAGGACACCGGCACCACCAATGTAACGTTCAAAACTTTTGGCGCGACGCCGAAAACCTCGACAAGCTATGCCACCGAAGAAACCCGGATCGACGGGATCGGCGGCGGCCTTGAGACGGTCAGCAACACCAGTTCGCTGGAAAGCGGGACACGTCTGGACGGGCAGAACATCAGCTATGAGTTGGCATTCGACGCGCCGGTGGGCACGGTCGATTTCAACATCAGCGATGTGGATGGCGACAGCAATGTACGTGTGTTGGCATTTGATGCAGCGGGTAACCCGATCGAAGTATCCCTGACCGGTGGTGGCGGGCTCACGCTTACGGATACCGATGCCGTGCCCGGCACCGACACTGCCAACAGCGACGGCGGCTACGCCGATGCTCCCAATCCGTTTTATGCCCTCAACGTCGGCATTGCGGGGCCTGTATCACGCATCGTTATCGAACATGCGCAAGACGGTGCCGGTAATACCAATATCAACATCTCCGATGTGTTCTTTACCGCAGGGGGCGATTTTGGCGCAGCAGGCGGCAACGACGATCTGTCGGGCGGCGCAGGGAACGATACCATCTACGGGGAGGCCGGAGACGATACGCTTTCCGGTGGAACCGGTAGCGACGTGCTTTATGGCGGGGCGGGCAATGACGTTCTCACCGGTGGCGACGATGCAGACACAATCTTTGGCGGTGCAGATGCCGATACCATCATCGGCGGCACCGTAGGCGATTACGTTGACGGTGGCACCGACGGGGATGACAATGATACGCTCGATCTGTCCGGCAGTGGCCCGCTGCGGGTTGTCGACGAGACAACCGACGCGGATGGCGATTCCACATCCGGCACGATTGAATTTCTTGACACGACAGGGGCCGTCACAGGCACGATGACCTTCAAGGAAATCGAAAACCTGATCCTGCCCGCGTCCAATACGGCGCCAGTTGCCAGTGACGATACAACCACCACCGTAGAGGACAATGCGGTCACCATTCCTGTGCTGGTGAATGACACAGATGCGGACGGCGATCCGCTGAGCATTACCGAAGCGTCCAGCCCGAACGGCAGGGTCGATATCAATGCGGACGGCACTTTGACGTTCACGCCATCGCCAGACTATACCGGCGAGGCGGTGGTCAATTATACGATCACGGACGGTCAGGGCGGCTTTGACGATGCGGTTGTGAACGTGACGATAACACCCGACGCGCCGGGCAACTACGCGCCTGTGGCAACGGATGATGTCGCCGAGACGGACGAAGAAACCACCGTCAACATCGCCGTGCTCGAAAACGACAGCGATCCCGAAAGCGACCCGCTTACCATCACTGAGGCGCTGTCGCATGATGGCACCGTTGTGATCAACGCCGATGGCACGCTGGACTTCACCCCCAACACCGACTTTTTCGGCGAGGCGGTGATTGATTACACCATCACCGATGGCAACGGTGGTTTTGATGACAGCCGTGTGTTTGTGACAGTGAACAACGTGAATGATGCACCGGTGGCGACGGATGATCTGGCCGCGACCGATCCGGGCACGCCGGTGACGATCCCTGTGCTGGCCAACGACACGGATGTGGACGGCGACACCCTTACCGTGACCGACGCGACAAGCGCGGATGGCACTGTTGTGGTTAATGCGGACGGTACAGTGACCTTCACGCCTGCCGCAGGATTCACCGGCGATGCGGTGATCGACTACACGATTGATGACGGCAATGGCGCCAGCGATACGGCGCAGGTGTCGGTATCTGTGGGCGAGACGTCTACAGCGCCGGTTGCCGAAGACGACACGGCCGTCACCGACGAAGACACCACCGTTGTGATCCCCGTGCTTGCCAATGACTCCGATGCCGAGGGCGATCCGCTGACCGTGACAGAGGCCAGCAGCCCCGACGGTACAGTTGAAATCAACCCCGACGGCACCCTGTCGTTCACGCCGGACCGCGACTTTAACGGGACAACAACGATCAGCTATACGATCAACGACGGCAACGGCGGTGAGGACACTGCGACAGTCGATGTGACGGTTAACCCTGTCAATGACGGCCCGGTAGCCGAAGACGACACCGCGACAACAGACGCGGGCACACCCGTGACCGTTCCGGTGCTTGACAACGACAGCGACGTCGAGGGCGATCCGCTGACAGTGATCACGGCATCAAGCCCTCACGGTGACGTTGAGATCAATCCCGACGGCACGCTTACCTTCACGCCTGCCGATGGCTTTACCGGCGAAGCGGCGGTCAACTATACCATCTCTGATGGCGCATTGACCGATCCTGCGGTGCTTTTTGTCACCGTTGAACCCGCAACGATTGAGAACAACCCACCGGTTACCGAAGATGACACGGCCATCACCAATCAGGATGCGCCGGTGGTTATCGACGTGCTTGCCAATGACAGCGATCCGGACGGCGATCCTCTTGAGGTTCAAAGCGCGACAAGCCCGAACGGTGACGTCACAATCAACGACGATGGCACGATTACCTTCAACCCGACACCGGGCTTCAGCGGTCCTGCCGACATCACCTATGTTGCCTCTGACGGTCTGGGCGGTGAAACGCCGGGCACTGTAAATGTGATGGTGCGGGATGGCATCGTGTCGGGCACCGATGGTGATGACCTGATCGATGTTGACTATACCGGCGATCCCGAAGGCGACCGTGTTGATAACGAAGACGCGTTCTTGCCGGGGCAAGGCCCGAACGACGACATTATTGAAGCAGGCGACGGTGACGATACCGTGCGCGCCGGCGAAGGCGACGATAGCGTGTCGGGTGGCGACGGCAACGATGATATTGACGGCGGTGTCGGTGACGACTTTCTCGACGGCGGCGCTGGCGACGATACGCTGATCGGCGGACAGGGGGACGATAACCTCCTTGGCGGGGCGGGCAACGATCTGTTCGATGGCGGTGCCGGTAACGATACCATGACGGGGGGCGCGGATCGCGACACCTTCATCAACGTCAATGCAGGGGACGTGGTTGACGGGTCTGAATCCGGTGACGACTTTGACCTTCTTGATCTCACCGGGTCCAAGCCCGAAGGCGGACGCCTTGAAATCCTGCCGGACCCTGAGGCCCCCGATAACCCCGAGAACGGGATCGTCCAGTATTTTAACGAGGACGGGACCGATGCGGGCCAGTTGATCTTCTCGAACATCGAGACAGTCATTCCCTGCTTTACGCCCGGCACACGGATTGCGACAGCCAAAGGCGAGCGCAAGGTGGAGGAGTTGCAGGTCGGTGACCGGATCATCACCCGTGACAACGGGATGCAGGAAATCCGCTGGGTCGGGGCGCGTAAAATGTCTGGCGAAGAACTGGCTGCGAAAGAGCATCTGCGCCCAGTACTGATCCGCGAAGGGGCGCTGGGTAATGGACTGCCGGAGCGTGACATGATGGTGTCGCCCAACCACCGCGTGTTGGTGGCCAATGACAAGACGGCGCTCTATTTCGAAGAGCGCGAGGTTCTTGTTGCGGCGAAACATCTGACGGATGTGGAGGGCATTGACGTGGTTGATGTGTCGGGGACGACCTACATCCACATCATGTTCGACCAGCATGAAGTGATCCTGTCCGACGGAACCTGGAGCGAGAGCTTCCAGCCGGGCGACATGTCTTTGGCAGGCGTCGGTGATGCGCAGCGCGACGAGATTCTGGAACTGTTCCCCGAACTGGCCACGCGTGTGGGGATAGAGGCGTACGCCGCTGCCCGCCGCTCGCTGAAAAAACACGAAGCCAGGCTGATTACCAAAACGTAACCAGCTTGCGCCTCTCTCGGAATTGGCCTTCGGGCGCTGGATGAATAAGGTCCAGCGCCCGAAAGTACACGGAATATGCAGCGCACCCGGGCCTAGTGAACCCGGTTGACAAGAAAAGCGGAGCCGGAAGCGGCTTCGCTTTTTTGTTTTTATAGCTCATTCGGAGATAATAACTTTTGAAGTCCGAAGATTGAGCGTAATATTTTTAATATTAACACATAATTAAGACATTCATTGGCCGGGGTGTAATTGGGTGATTTGGTGGTGGTAACTACTTTCATGTTTCCCCTGTACTCTTTCACCGGAGCTGAAAAATGACGAATATCACTGAAACCGATCGCGACGAAAGTATTCGCGCCACTGAAGGTAATGTTCTGATTGTTACCGGATCTGGTAACGACATCCTCGCCGGATTAGGTGGTGACGATACGTTGCGCTCGGGGGAGGGGAACGATTCCTGTTCGGGGGCGATGGCAATGACTCCCTGTACGAGGAGGCCGGCAATGATGATATGTTCGGAGGCGAAGGCGACGATTATATTGACGGCGGATCAGGGAACGACCTGATGACCGGTGGTCCGGGGACGGATACGATGGTTGGCGGTACGGGGAATGACATCTTCTAAAACCTGAATCCGGGCGATGTGGTCGAGGGTGGCGAAGGTCATGACGTCCTCAATTTGCGTGTCTCCAACCTGCCGGGGGGCCGCTACGAGATTTTGTATAACGACGACGCACCGGATAACGGCCATGTCCAATACTTTGATGCGGACGGGAACGATGCGGGAAAGATCATATTCAGCAATATCGACTAAATCGTCGAGGACAAGGATTGCCCGCCAGATCCGCCGCCTCCGGTTGTTCCATGTTTTACCCCCGGCACCCGCATCGCCACGCCGCAGAGCGAAGTTGCGGTAGAAAAGCTGAAGGTGGGCGACCGTGTGATCACCCGCGACAACGGCCTGCAAACCATTCGCTGGATCGGTGTGCGCCCGATGTCCGCACAGGAGTTTGACGAAAACCGTCATCTCGCGCCTGTGCGTATTTCCAAAGGGGCGCTTGGCAATGATCTGCCGGAGCGCGACATGATGGTGTCACCCAACCACCGGAAGCTTGTCGTCAACGAGAAGACGGCGCTTTATTTCGAAGAGCGCGAAGTGCTGGTAGCGGCGAAACATCTAACTGGACTGGCAGGCGTGAATGTCGTCGCGGCTGTGGATACGACCTATATCCACCTGATGTTTGACCAGCAGAGGTGATCCTATCGGATGGTACATGGAGCGAGAGCTTTCAGCGCGGTCTGCAACCGCTGGCTGGTGTGGGAAATGCACAGCGCAATGAACTGCTTGAGCTGTTTCCAGAACTTGGCACCCACGAAGGTATTGATAACTATGCCGCCGTACGGCGCAGCATGAAGCGGCACGAGGTGGCGCTGGGTCTTAAGTAAGCGGTTCCTAAACAGGCTTGTTGCCTGCACGCCATGCGGCCCATGCTTCGGGAGTATCCAGATCGGTGCGCGCGTGATTTTCGGGCAGGGGAACGTAAACGGTTTGATCAAGGTGGGCGCGCGCAACGTCGCGCCCGCCGCTATCACCTGTCAGAGCTTGAAGCGCAGGCCATAGGGATGATTTGAAAACGACCGGATGTCCGGGCGCGCCCTGTGCCGTTGTCGCGCGCCAGATCAAGCGATCCGATGCAAGATCGACAGCATCAAGAACCGTGCGCACATCCGCCCGCGACACCTCGGGCATATCCGCCAGCATCACCATGACCGCCTTGGCCGTGGCGGGCAGGGCGGCCAATCCGGCGCTAAGGCTGGCGTTCATCCCGTCGGCGGCGTTTTCGACCTCAACGATCCGCACATCCAGATCACCGATCGCGTCGTGGCGCGCATGGGGCAACGGGGGCAGGGCGACCAGCAGCGGCGCATCAGTGGCGGCGCGCGCGCGCAACACCTGACGGCGTAAAAGCGGCATGCCGTCCACACCCTCCAAAAGCTTGTCGCGCCCTTGCATCCGGCGCGCGCCACCAGCGGCCAGAACGAGGATGGGAATATCCATCGTTCAACCCCGCATCCGCGCACCGTCCGCATCAAAAAGCGGCGTTGTGATCAACGTGGCAGGCCGCATTTGACCCAGGATTTCAATCTCGAGCTGCAACCCCTCGCGGGCTTGCGCAGGGGGAACGAACCCTTGGGCAACGGATTTTTCCGCATGATGCGAATAGCCGCCGGAGGTGCAAAACCCGATCACATCGCCTGCATGCCAGATCGGCTCGTACCCCTGGACATCCGCATCCAAAGCCTCCACCTCGAAGGCGACAAGTTTGCGGGCGGGGCCCGTGTCGCGCTCGGCCTCTGCTGCGGTGCGGCCGATGAAATCGACATCTTTCCCAAAGCTGATGAAACGGTCCAGCCCTGTTTGCGCCGCCGTATAATCCGGCCCGAACTCCAAAAGCCACGCGCCAAAGAATTTATCAAGGCGCAGCGACATCATCGCGCGCATCCCGAAAGGCGTCATGGCATGGGGCTGGCCCGCGTTCCTCAGGGCTGTCCACAAGCGCCGCTGCGCCATCGCATCGCAGTAAATCTCGAATCCCAGATCACCGGTATAGCTCACCCGTTGCACCAGACATGCCACCCGCCCGACACCCATTTGCCGCACGTCAAGAAACTTCATCGTGCTGACGTCATCCAGCGTACAGGCCTGAAGCACCTCGCGCGCCTTTGGCCCGGCAATCTGGAACCCCGTACGCCTGTCAGAGATGTTTTCGACATGCACACCGTCCTCCTCATGCTGCGTGAACCAACGCATGTGATAGGCCTGCGCGCCGTAAGATGCGGTAAGTTGGAAGGTTTGTACCCCGAGACAGGAAATGGTGAAATCACCGATCAATTTGCCCTTGGGCGACAGCATCGGCGTGAGCGACAGCCGCCCCTGCGCAGGCACACGCCCCGCCATGATCCGGTTGAGCCAATCGCGTGCGCGCGGGCCAGTGACAAGGTATTTGCCGAAATTCTGCACCTCGTTAATGCCCACGCCGCCCCGCACGGCGCGTACCTCGCGCGCAATGGCATCGAACGCATCGGAGCGGCGGAAGGAAGGTCTTTCGTATGTCGGCTCGTGCCCTCGGGCAAAGTAATTCGCGACTTCCAGCCCGAATTGCTGTCCCCAGACCGCCCCCATGCCGGTGAAAATATCGTACATCGGTGTGGTGTGGTGGGGCCGCGCGGCGGCCAGCGTAACACCGCCCACATGATGCAGCCCGCAAGACATGCCGGTGATCTCTTCCAACTCCTTGTAAAGTCGGATGGTATATCCCTGAAGCGCGGCCATGTTGGTATCGCCGTTCAGCGTATGAAACCCGCCCGCCGCGTGCCATGTGGAGCCTGATGTCAGTTCGGAGCGTTCCAGCAGCATCACATCGGACCAGCCGAGTTTGGTCAAATGATACAGCACTGACGCGCCGACAACACCGCCGCCAATGACCGCAACACGGGTGGTGGTTTTCATGGGGGCATTCTCCGTTGTCATGCCCGCAGCCTGCGGTAGGGATACGCTACCGGCAAGTGAATTTGCGACGGTATATGTCGATTTTTGAAAAACCGCCGGTTTGGTCTCCTTGTCTCGAAAATTCATGCTATCTGCGCAGGTATGGAAACCATTGCCGAACTCTTCGAATCTTTGCCGCGCACGATCTTTCGCAAGGCGCGCCGTTATACCCGCAAGCTTTGGGTGCGCGTGGTATTGATGGGGCTGCTTGCTGTTGTGGCTGTGGGCCTCAGCCAGCTGGTCGAAATGCTGATTCCCGACGAGCTTGCAGAAAGCCTCGGTGGAACATCTGCCGACAGGCTGCTTAATGTGATTGCGAGCGCGATGCTTTCGGTCACGATTTTTTCGATTACGGTCATGGTGTCGGTCTATCAATCCTCATCTACCCAATGGACCCCGCGCATCCACCGCCTGATCATGCAAGACCACACCACCCAGAACACGTTGGCGGTGTTTATCGGGGCTTATGTTTACGCGCTTCTCGGCATCATCCTGCGCGAACTGGGCATCTATAACGATGACCGCTCGTTCGTGTTGTTCTGGATGACTGTTGCGGTTCTTGGTGTGATTGTGGTGTATCTGATCCGTTGGGTGCTGCATTTGCAGGGCTTCGGCCAATTGATCGACATCACCCGCCAGATCGAGGAAACCACCCGCAACCAGTTTCGCGAACGGCTTGCCAAACCATGTCTTGGCGCGACCCCGTTCACCGGTACATTGCCGGAGCGCGCGCGCCCGCTGAAAGCATGGGAAAGCGGCTATATTCAATACATTTATCCCGAAGCGCTTAATGCGCTGGCGGAAAAGCACGATGTGGCGCTGTATCTTACGCAAAGCAACGGCAGCTTTGTTTTTCTCAATGCGCCGGTTTTGCATGTGGTGGAACACGCAAGCGACACCGATTGGGAGGCGCTGTGCGAGGGGGTACGCGATGCGCTGACGCTTGGTGATCTGCGGACCTATGAACAAGACCCGCGTTTCGGTCTGATCGTGATGGGGGAGGTCGGATCGAAGGCGTTGTCGCCCGGTGTTAATGATCCAGGGACAGCGATTGATGTGATCACGCGGATCGGGCGCATCCTGTCGGATTATAAGGACGAAACCGAAACGACCCCGGATGGGGTGCTGGAGCGCGTCCATGTGCGTCCGCTTGATCCTGATGATCTTCTACGCGACGGTTTCGGGGCGCTGTCGCGTGACGGGGCGACGACGCTTGAGGTACAACAACGTCTGCAACAGACGTTGAGCGGTTTGATGCAGCACCCTGACAAGGGCTTGCGTGCGGCGGCCAGACGGCGCGCAAAGATCGAACTCCGGCGCGCGCTCGAAGCGCTTGTTTTCGAGACGGACCGCGAAACGCTGTGTGCCTCGGCGGATAAGTCGATCAATCTGGACTGAACTGCCTGCGTCTTGTTCCTGCGCGACGCGTTATGTCGCGGATGTGCTATCGGTGACGGGGGCGGAGCGTCAGGATCAGGTAAAGCGAAACAGGCAGCAGGACATCCATATGCGCACCCACGCTCAGGCCGTCATCATCGGGGGCGGCGTTATTGGTTGCTCGATCCTTTACCATCTGACCAGAATGGGGTGGACTGATGTTGTGCTGCTTGAGCGTGACGAATTGACCTCCGGTTCCACCTGGCACGCGGCGGCCAATATCCACGGGTTGCACGACAACAACAACATCACACGCATCCAGAACTATACGATGGATCTGTATAAAGCCCTTGAGGCTGAGACCGGCCAAAGCTGTGGCATTTTCCAGCCCGGTTCGCTTTATCTGGCGCAGACAGAAGCGCGCGAACACCAGTTGCGCTTGCAGGCGGCCAAGGCGAAATACTACGGTCTGAACTTTTTCGAGGTGAACCGCAACGAGGCAGAGCGACTGCATCCGCTGGTTGATTTCGAAGACATCCGTTGCATCATGTTCGAGCCGTCGGGCGGCAATGTGGATCCGTCGGGTGTCACCAATGCCTATGCCACAGGAGCGCGCCAAAACGGGGCCGAGATCATCCGCTTTTGCCCCGTGACGGGAACCGAACCACAACCGGATGGCACATGGATCGTGCGCACAGCCAAAGGCGACATCAAGACGCAGTGGGTGGTAAATGCCGCAGGGCTTTGGGGCAGGGAGGTTGCGGCGCTGGCGGGGATCACGCTGCCGCTGCAACCAACCGAGCATCAGTATTTCGTCACCGAAACCATTGCAGAAATTGCCGCGCTTGATCGTCGCCTCCCATCGGTTGCGGACCGCGACGGTGAATATTACCTGCGACAGGAGGGCAAGGGCCTTCTTGTCGGTGCCTATGAGAAAAATCCGGCGTTCTGGGCCGAAGACGGCACGCCGCAAGGATTTGGTCACGAGCTTTTTGCCGATGATCTGGACCGCATCGAAGACAATATGCTGCGCGCCATTGCGCGGGTTCCGGCGGTGGGCGAGGCGGGCGTGAAACGCGTTATCAACGGACCGATGATCTGGTCACCGGACAGCAATGTGCTTTTTGGTCCTGTGCCCGAGCTTGATAACTACTTTTGCTGCAACGGGATCATTCCGGGGTTCAGCCAATCGGGCGGCATGGGCCTTTTGGCCGCCGACTGGATCGTGACGGGCGAAAGCCGCTATGACATGTTCGCGTGGGATGTGGCGCGCTTTGGTGATTGGGCGGACAAGGCGTTTACCAAGGCGCGGGTGGGCGACCAATACGCCAACCGGTTCAAGATCCATTTCCCGAATGAAGAACGCGGCGCAGGCCGTCCGGCGCGCACCCGTCCCGCCTATGATGCCCAACGCGCACGCGGCGCTGTATTCGGTCTCAACTTTGGGTGGGAGCATCCGCTGTATTACGGTGACGCGGTGGGCGCGCAGGACCAGACACACGGTTTCACCCGCCAGCCATGGTGGGACATGGTGGGCGCAGAGGCGCGGATGTTGCGCGAACATGCGGGCATTATCGACATCTCTAACTTTGCCAAATACCGGTGCGCGGGGGCGGGTGCCGAAAGCTGGCTTAATGCGGTTTTCGCCAACACCATGCCGCGCGAGGTGGGCCGGTCCTGCCTCACCCCGCTGATCGGGCAGCGCGGCGGCATTGCGGGGGATTTCACAGTGACCCGTCTGGCGCAGAACGACTTCTGGATCATCGGTTCGGGCATGGCAGAGCGCTATCACCACCGCTTTTTCAAAGAGGTGCCATTGCCGGACGGGACCACATTCGAAAGCCGGACAGTCGCGATGTGCGGCTTTAACGTTGCGGGCCCGAAATCGCGCGGCATGTTGCAACGGCTGACGCATACCTCGCTGGAAAATGCGGACTTCCCTTTCATGTCCTCGAAATGGATCGTGCTGGCGGGTGTGCGCTGTCTGGCGCTGCGGGTTTCGTTCACCGGTGATCTGGGATGGGAGCTGCACTGCGCGGAGGCGGATCAACTCGCCCTTTGGCAGGCGTTGACCCTTGCGGCGACTGATGTGGGGGCGGGGCCGGTGGGCAGCAGGGCGCTGATGTCGCTGCGCCTTGAAAAGGGGTATGGCTCGTGGGGGCGCGAATACAGTCCTGAATACTGGCCACAGGAGGTCGGCCTTGCGCGGCTGTGCAAGCTCGACAAGCCGTTCCTCAATCGCGATGTCGTGACCGAAACGCTGGCCAATCCGCTCCGCGAAATGCTGGTAATGCTGGCGCTCGACACCGCGCAGACCAACGCGTCCAACGCGGATGCCACGGGCGGCGAGCCGATCTTTAAGGACGGCATCGGCGTGGGGCGTGTCACCTCGGGGGCCTATGGATATGGCGTGGGCATGTCGCTGGCGCTTGGCTTTGTCAAAGACGTGGCCGCGGGCGAAACGGTTGACGTGATGGTGTTGGGTGTGCCGCACAAGGCGACCGTGTTGGCCGAGCCGCCATTTGATCCCCAAGGCCTCCGGCTGCGCAGTTAATCTGCGCTGTCGGCGAGCTTGCGGATTTTCAATTCCGTGACACGGTTGCCGACCCGGTCTGTCACCTCGAAGCGGAACCCGTGGAAAGAAAACACCTGCCCGCGGGTCGGGATCATCTGCGCCTCGTGAATCACAAGTCCGGCAACGGTGTTGGCTTCATCGTCGGGCAGGTTCCAGTCGTTCGCGCGGTTGAGGTCGCGGATGGTCATGGCACCGTCCACGATGAACTGACCGTCACCGGCGGTTTTGACCAGATGATCTGCGAGAGGGTCGAATTCGTCGGTAATTTCGCCAACGATCTCTTCGAGAATGTCTTCAAGCGTGATCAACCCCTGTAACGAGCCGTATTCATCCACCACCAGGGCAAAATGGGTGCGCCGGTGCAAAAACTGGCGCATCTGTTCATCCAGCGTCGAGGTTTCGGGAACGAAATAAGGCTCCTTTGCCACCTTCGAAACATCGAAATCTTTGAGAGCGCCTGCTTCACCTTCGGAATCGCCGATCAGCTTGTACATGGCGCGCAACAGATCCTTGACGTGGATCACACCCACGATGTTCTCGGGATCGTCGCGAAACAGCGGCAGACGCGAATGACTGGAGCGCAGGCATTGTGCCAGAATTTCATCCGGCGCGTTGGAGGCGTCGATCATCTCGATGCCGGAACGGTGAAGCATGATTTCTTCCACGTCGCGTTCGCGCAGATCAAGGGCGCCAAGAATGCGGTCGCGGTCTTCTTTTTCCACGACACCTTCGGAATGGCCCAACTGCAACGCGCCCGCGATTTCCTCGCGGACGGCCAGAATGTTGCTGTCGGGATCCACCGCAACGCCCAACAGTCGCAAAATGCCCTGCACCAGAAACCGCACCGCCGCAACCACCGGCGAAAACACAAGCACCACAATCCCGATGGGGCGCGACACCAGTGCCGCCGCACGTTCGGCATTGGTGATCGCGTAGGTTTTCGGCAGCACTTCGGCAAAGACAAGCACCAGAACCGTCATCACCAGCGTGGCCAGCGCAACGCCGCTTTCACCGAACAGGGAGGTGAAAAGAGATGTCGCCAGCGCCGCCGCGAGGATATTCACAAGGTTGTTGCCAAGCAGGACCGACCCGATCAGCCGCTCGTTATCTTCGGTGATCGCCAGTGCGCGCTGTGCGCCGCGCGATCCTTTGTCGGCCTGCGCCCTAAGCTTGCCGCGCGAGGCGGCGGTAAGGGCCGTTTCGGACCCCGAGAAGAAGCCCGACAAAACCAGTAGAAGCAGGATGATCGCGGAAGAAAACCAGATGGCCGTTTCTGGCGTTGCCTGCGGCATGTCCATGTGGGAAACCTTTCAGCATGATATGTCGGTGTTATGATCGTAACGCAGCATGCATTCAAGGTGGAGCAGGATATGAAACATCGCGATTTGGGCGATCTGGAGGGCGATATTGTGCTGTTCGGCGGTCCGTATTCCAACCTTCAGGCGCTGGATGCAGTGTTTGAACGGGCGCGCGAGGCGGACGTGGCCCCCGATCATCTGATTTGCACGGGCGACGTCGTGGCCTATTGTGGCGCGCCAGGGGCGAGCGTCGACGCACTGCGCGCTTCTGGCTGCACCCTTGTTGCGGGTAATTGCGAGATCCTGATCGCCACTGATGCGGGGGATGGCGGGTTTGAACCGGGATCGGTCTGCGACACGTCGAGCAGCGCGTGGTTCGACCATGCGCGATCGGTTTTGAGTGCGGAGCAAAAGGCGTGGCTGGGCGAGGCACCGGATTTCGTGAGCTTTAACCACGCGGGGAAACGTTACGGGGTGCTTCATGGCGGCGGCACGGATGTCTCCCGCTTGATCTGGGAAAGCGATGAAGACGCAGTTTTCGCGCGTGAGTGGGCCGCATTGGAAGACCATATCGGCCCTGTGGATGCGATCATCGCGGGGCATTGCGGCCTGCCGTTTCTACGGCTGACGGCGCGCGGCCCGTGGATGAACGCCGGTGTGATCGGGATGCCGCCGAACGATGGCGCGCCCCAAACACGCTTTGCTCTGCTCAGCGGCGGGCAGATGCGCATCGAGCATCTTACATATGACGTAGAAAGCGCGATCCGTGATATGCGCGATGCCGGTCTGCCGGATGTCTATCAATCGGTTTTGGAAACAGGCTATTGGCCTTCGCAGGATCATTTGCCGGACTCCTTGCGGGGCGACGACTCCGCCAAGGGGTGATGCTCCAGCACCAGCTCGGACAGGCGCGCCTCCAGGACATGGGTGTAAATCTCGGTGGTGGCCACATCGGCATGGCCCAGCATCGTCTGGATCGCGCGCAAATCCGCACCGCCTGCCAGCAGATGCGTGGCAAAGGCATGGCGCAGCGTGTGTGGCGTTACTTTGGCCGGATCGACACCTGCGGCGACGGCAATTTCCTTGATCAGCAGGTAAAACCGGTGGCGCGTAAGGTGGCCTTGTTTGGCGCGGGACGGGAAAAGGTATTTTGACGGAGCCAGCTTTTTCTCGGCGCGCACAGCCTCGCTTGCATCGCGCAGGCCGATCCACACGCCAAGCGTTTCGCGCGCATCGGGCGACAGCGGCACCATCCGTTCCTTGCCACCCTTGCCAAGAATGAGCAGCAGGCGCGGATCGCCGCGTGTCGCACTGACCGGCAGGCTGACCAACTCGGTCACGCGCATGCCGGTGGCATAAAGCAGCTCCATCAGGCAGGTGTTGCGGACCTTGTCGTCACCGCTGCGCCCGGTGATGCGCGCCGCTTCCAAAAGGCGATCCACCTCATCGACCGACAGGATTTTCGGCAGTCGTTTGTCCTGTCCCGGCCCGCTGATTTGGATGGCGGGATTGTCGGTGCGCAGCCCTTCCTCGAAAGCGAAACGGTAAAGCTGTTTGATCGCGGACAGGCGGCGCGCGCGGGTCGATTTGGCAAGCCCCTGCGCATCGCAATACACGAGGTAGTCTTCGACATCGGCGCGCGCAATGGTGGCGAAATCGCCACCGCGCCGCGCCAGCCAACCGTCAAAGTCCTTCAGATCGCGGCCATAGGCCAACAGCGTATTGTTGGCGGCCCCCAACTCGGCGGCCTGTGCCTCCAGAAACATAGAAATCCACGAAGAGGGCGCGCGCGGGCTCATTGTGCAACCTTTGTCAGCAGGATCTGAAGCGCTGCGCGGCGTGCCGTGTCCTCCAGCCCCAACTCACGCAGGGTTCCCAGCGCACTGCGCAAGGCGGTGCTATCGCCGTGCGCACCCGCACGCAGATCACCCAGCGTGCGCAATAACGCCTCGCCCAGCTTGCCGGTGCGGGTCATTTCCACAAGATCGGCGCGCGCGGTAGCCCCCGCAAAAGCATCATGGATCGCACGCGGCTGCGCATCTTTGGGGGGCGTGGCCGCTGCTGTACCGGCCGCCGTGGCCAGAATGACATCCATATCCGCGCCCAAAGACACGCCGGTTTGGACCTGCGCCGCTACCACTTCGTAGTCCGGCGACAACAGCCCCATCTCAAGCTGCATCTGCTGCGCCGTTCCGTTCAGCGTGATGCTGGCCAACCGGTCGTAAAACGCGGCGGAAAAGCTCACTTCGAGGCCCGCTTCCTGCATCGCGCGCCACGCGGGTGCAAGGGTCTTGGCGATCGCATCGGGGCTGCCGGTGGACAAGGCCACATCAAAGCGTTGCACGGCCTGGACCCGGTCCCAGATCCCGCCGGACGCTGCCGGTTTGCGGTCGGTATACAGGCCAAGCAATCTGTTGTCGGGCAAAGCGCCTGCGCGGGTCAGCCGCTCTGCGGCCTGCAACTGGGATTTCCAACCAATCAGATCGCGCAGATCGGCCACAGCATAGGCGCGCGGCAAGGGACCGGTGGGCAAAGGTTCGCCAATCGTCTCGAACAGACGGAATGTCAGCGGGTCCATCCGGCGCGGTGCGGGCAGGGGGGCCGCATCCTCGAACAGGTCGGGATGGAGAAAACGGTCAAGCACATCAAGCGTCTCACGCGGGAGCAGCGCCAGTGCTTTGGCAGAGCCGAATGTCAGGGCGGCGATGTCCCAATCTCCCCCCCGCGCGGCGCAGAAGATTCGCAAGCCGATGTCGCGGTTGAGGTAGGGCGCGCGCGTGAGGGTGGCGCAAACGGTGTCTTCGGTGCCTGCAAGGAGGCTCAGATCGGCCCAGAGGTCGAACAGCGCGGGATCGCTTATCGCGCCTGCCTGTTCGATCAAGGCAAGGGCCGGATCAACAGCGCCAAGCCGCATCAGTTTCTCCACCCGCGCCCGCGTCAGCGCATCTTGCGCGTCGTCCCCCATGACAGTGGCATTGGCCAGAAGCACGGTAAACAAAAGCGCATTGGCCGCCGGCACATCCAGATCCGGCAAATTGCCGATCAGACGGACCAGATCGTCAATGTTGCTGGCGCGCCATAAATCGGGGGCAATGCCTGTCATCGCCGCAGGGACCAACCCCACGGTCCGCGGTGCGCCCTGACCCAGCGGGCGGGTGGTGACCTGTGGCGCGGTTCCTGTGATTGCAACCGAGGGTTCGTCGATTTTCTTTGGAAGAGGTATCCCTATTAACGGCGCACGGGGCAGGCGCGCCAGCGGCGCGGGATTGTCGAGCCAGTCAATCGCAGAGAGAGGCGTCGCCGTTCTTCCTTGCGCCTCTACGCCAAACGGCAAAAGAACGCTCATCAAGGCGGCAGGGACGGTCAAATAGTGCCAGCCGCGCATCCGGTCACTGATCCTGCAAGGTAACTGGCATCCGAATCTCGTTTTTCGGCGGCGCAAAGTCCACGCCCAGAAACGGCGCAATATAGGCAAAGCCCACAAGTCCGATAAATCCGAGAACCAGTAGGATTACCAGAAGCTTGAAGAGTTTTCCCAACATAAGTGCCTGCCTTTTTTGCCCGAGTTTTTCTAAACTATATATGGCCTTTTCGGCAAGATCACGTCATTCAAGCAAAGATGAGTGAAATAGAGCAAACCACGGCTGACATCCGCCGACCGCAAGGACACTACCGTCTGAAAAAGACGGTGGCGCTGGTGGGGATGATGGGTGCTGGCAAGACGGCAGTGGGGCGCGCTGTTGCCTTGAAGCTGGATGTGCCCTTTCTTGACAGCGATGCCGAAATCGAAGCGGCGGCAAACCTGTCCGTACCGGAGATTTTCCAACGCGATGGCGAGACGTTTTTTCGCAAGCGCGAAGCGGAGGTCGTCAGTCGCCTGCTTGATACCCAGATCGGGATTCTGTCAACTGGCGGGGGCGTCTATCTGGCCGAGGTGAATCGCGACAATATCGCGCAAAAAGGTGTGGCGTTGTGGCTGGATGCCGACCTTGATCTGCTGTGGAGCCGGGTGAGGCACAAAGACACGCGCCCCTTGCTGCGCACCGCCGATCCGCGCGCGACCCTTGCCGCGCTGTTCGAGACGCGCAGACCGTTTTATCAACGCGCGGGATTGTCGGTACACTGTGCCGCCGAATTGTCGGTCGATGCGATGGCAACCCGTGTGATCGAAACGCTGCTGACGCGGCCTGATGTGCTGGAGAAAACCGATGCGTGAGACTGTCCATGTCGCCCTGCCGGGGCGTGCTTATGATGTAAAGATCGGCCCCGGCCTTTTGTCCGAATCGGGCGCGCAGATCGCGCCGCTTCTGCGGCGTCCACGCGTGGCTGTGATCAGCGATGAAACGGTCGCTGGCCTGCATCTGGAAGCGCTGCGCGCAGGGCTTTCCACCGAACAGATCGAAATGACGGCCCTGTCGCTGCCACCGGGCGAAGGGACCAAAAGCTGGACACATCTGCAAACCTGCATCGACTGGCTTCTCGACCAACAGGTCGAGCGCGGCGATATTTTGGTGGCTTTGGGCGGCGGAGTGATTGGCGATCTGGCCGGGTTTGCGGCCTCGATCCTGCGGCGCGGGGTGCGTTTTGTGCAAATCCCCACGTCCTTGCTGGCGCAGGTTGACAGCTCGGTCGGGGGCAAGACGGGGATCAACACGCGCCACGGCAAAAATCTTGTGGGCGCGTTCCACCAGCCAAGCCTTGTGCTGGCTGATACGGCGGTGCTTGGCACGTTGAAGCCGCGCGATTTTCTTGCGGGGTATGGCGAGGTTGTGAAATACGGGTTGCTGGGCGATGCTGCATTCTTTGACTGGCTCGAAGAGCAGGGACCGGCGTTGGCCGCAGGAGACAAAGCCGCGCGCGTCGAGGCGGTGCGCCGCTCGGTCCAGATGAAAGCCGATATCGTCACCCGCGACGAAACCGAACAGGGCGAGCGCGCGTTGCTGAATCTTGGCCATACGTTCTGCCATGCGCTTGAGGCCGCGACGGGCTATTCCAACAGGCTGCTGCACGGCGAAGGGGTTGCGATCGGCTGTGCGCTGGCGTTCACGCTGTCGGCGCGGATGGGCCTGTGCCCTCAAGAAGAACCAAGCCGCGTGCGGGCGCATCTGCAGGACATGGGCATGAAGGTGGACCTGCGCGATATTGCGGGCGATCTGCCCGATGCGGACGGGTTGATGACGTTGATGGGGCAGGACAAAAAGGTCGTGGACGGCCACTTGCGTTTCATTCTCGCGCGCGGTATCGGACAGGCGTTTGTGACTGGTGAAGTGGATAAGGCCGATGTTCTCGCCGTTCTGAACGAGGCGCTGGCCCAGCGTTAAGGCGCGGTGGCGAACGGTGGCGATTAAACCAGCTAATCGCGTCAGTCTGACAACAGCAACGGACGGTCCGGCACCTTTTTGTCGAAGCGTTCAGGGAAGGGATAATACCATGCTGAACGGTATTCGTATCATCGAGATTGAGGGCGTTGGACCTGCTCCGTTTGCGGCCATGCACATGGCTGATCTGGGTGCGGATGTCATCGTTGTGCATCGCAAAGGCGGCAACCCGACGCCGGGAATGCCGACGACACCTGTGATTGACCGCGGCAAACGGTCAATCGAGCTGGACCTCAAGGATGCGGGCGACGTTGCAACGCTCAAGGCGCTGTTGGGCACGGCGGATGGTCTGGTCGAAGGGTTCCGCCCCGGCGTGATGGAGAAACTCGGGCTTGGTCCCGAGGTGTGCCACAAGATCAAACCGGCGCTTGTCTACGGGCGCATGACCGGTTGGGGGCAGGAGGGACCGATGGCTTCGATGGCGGGTCACGATATGAACTATATCGGTCTGTCAGGGGCGCTTTGGTTCGCGTCTTTGCCGGGTCACCCGCCGGTCGCTCCGCCCACGATGGTCGGCGATATCGGCGGTGGTGCGCTGTACTTGACCGTCGGGATGCTGGCCGGAATTCTGAACGCCCGCGCGACCGGAAAAGGCACGGTGGTGGATGCGGCGATTGTCGACGGCTCTGCCCATATGATGAACCTGCTGATGACACTACGTCAGAGCGGACCGCAGAATTCAACGCGCGGCACGAGCATTCTGGATGGCCCGCACTGGAGCCGCTGCTATGCCTGTGCTGATGGCGGTTTTATCAGCGTGCAATGTCTGGAGCCGAAGTTTTATGCGGTTTTCCTTGAGCTTATGGGGTTGCGCGACGATCCGGCGTTTGCAACGCAGTTCGATCCCGAAAGCTGGCCACAGGCCATGGGGCGGCTGGTTGATCTTTTCGCGACCCGACCGCGCGATCATTGGGCCGATGTCTTTGCCGGCACCGATGCCTGCGCCGCGCCGGTCCTCAGCCCCGACGAGGCGTTGAACCATCCGCTGAGCAAAGCGCGGGGAATCTGGCAGGGTGACGGCCCGTTGCAAACCGCTCCGGCCCCGCGTTTCGATGGCCGTGCTGTTGTGGCGGGCACGCCGCCCGCGCGCGGCGAACATACCGATGAAATTCGCGCCGAGCTTGGCGCGGATGGCGCCCTCTGAAAAATGCTGGACGAACGACGAGCTGCGCATGTTCGGTGATACCATCGACAAATTTCAGGCTGCTGAAATACATCGCCACGAGAAACGCAGGCAGGATCAGGGGTACGTCGATCCCCGAAGGCAAGCGGGGTTTCCGGCTTGGCGCACAAGCTCCCACATCAGCAGATAGCTTTCGGTTAACAGCGGAAAGTTCGCTTCGGTCCGACCATACCCAAGCGTATTCAGCCCTTTAAGCATTAGGTCAGCCTTTGGAATCTCTCTTTGGCCAGAAGGATTTATGGCAGTTCTCCACGGCTCGTGCATGGTGCAGAATGCCGGAATGTCCTGTGCGGGGGCACTACAGCAAGAGGAAACGTTTACTGGTCGCTCAGGATATTATAATTGATCCGTTTGTTACCACCGACGTAGCTTCTGGACTTGAGGCCGCGCTGGTTGCACTCTGGTGTTTCTCACTCTTTTTGGCCATGCCTCGAAACACATGCAGGCCGAGGTGACCGCGGATTGCCGCGACATTATCAGGCCCAAATCCCCATGCTCGCAGAACGCCGCTGGAGTATTTCAAGAATCCAGATGTGGAGCACATAAAATGCTTTTCAACGAAAAAGGGCTGACAACTGCCAGCCCTCTGAAAAACTTACGTTCAGGAAGAGGTGTGCCTCAGAACGGGATCTCGTCATCCAGATCGCGCGACCCGCCACCGCCGCCGGGTGACTGGCCACCGCCGTATCCGCCGCCCTGATCATATCCGCCATCGCGATCAGCGTAACCACCGCCGCCGCCACCACCGCCGCCGCCACCACCGCCGCCGCCGGAGCCGCCGTCACGGCCATCCAGCATAGTCAGCGTACCGCCGAAACCCTGAAGCACAACTTCCGTGGAGTAGCGGTCGGCGCCGGACTGGTCCTGCCATTTGCGGGTCTGAAGCTGGCCTTCGATATACACTTTCGAGCCCTTCTTGAGGTACTGTTCCGCAATGCGCACCAGCCCTTCCTGAAAGATCGCCACTGAATGCCATTCGGTCTTTTCGCGGCGCTCGCCGGTGTTCTTGTCTTTCCAGGTCTCGGAGGTTGCGATGCGCAGATTGCACACCTTGCCGCCATTCTGGAAGCTGCGGACCTCCGGATCGCGGCCCAAGTTGCCGATAAGGATCACTTTGTTCACTGAGCCGGCCATGCGGATCTCCCTCTCTCTTTCAACATTTATCTGTCTGTCATGCAGATGCGCCGAATCCGGCGCGCCTGCGGTCAGGCGTCGTTATAACGCGATCGCCGGATAGAGACACCGTGATTCATCCGGTTTGTTGCGCTATCGAATGTGCGGGTGGTTTTCGGGTCTGGTATGAAGCGTAGTTTTCGCTATAGTCCGTCCCAGTCAAGATACAGCGGGCAGGGGGCTTAATGCGAATAGCACTGGCAGCAATCATCGCGGGGGCTCTTTGCGTCGGCGCTCCTGTGTCGGCCGATATTTTTTCGACGAAAAGCCGGGGCAAGCTTTTCACAGCGCAGAAAAAGCTGCTCGATACCCGTGCTACCAAACAATACAACAGTTCTGTCCGCCTTCAGCCGCCCCAAGTGGTGACGCCGACGAAATGGGGCGATCAAGGTGGAATACGCAAATATCGCGGACGTTATAAGGGCCCGTTCCTCTCGATGGCGCGTGAGGCGGCGCGCAAGCATGGGGTGCCAGAGGATCTGTTCTTGCGGCTGGTCCAGCAGGAAAGCGGATGGAATCACAAAGCGGTTTCACACAAAGGCGCGTTGGGTCTGGCGCAGCTCATGCCCGGCACGGCGGTAACTCTGCGCGTAGATCCGGCAGTACCTGCGCAAAATCTGGAAGGCGGCGCCCGTTATCTGATGCAGCAATACCGCGCTTTTGGTTCATGGCGGCTGGCATTGGCGGCGTATAATGCCGGTCCGGGTGCTGTTAAGAAATATGGCGGCATCCCACCTTACAAAGAAACAAAGAATTACGTTCGCATCATTGCAGGAAGCTGACCTTTCGGGAGGGCTGATTCAAGAGTGGTATCCGTTCGGCAGTGTTGCCAATGCAGAGGGTCCGCTTAGTCATAATATCGCCTTAATCCCTGCGCGCCTGTGTCGCAATCTGGCCCCATTCTCTCACGATAAGGTTAACAGCACATCGTAGACAGTGAGTGAAAACATGAGCCGCGACATCTTTTTTGACCGCATCGCCCGCATCAACGACCACACAGACCGTGGCAGGGATGCGATGACTGCCGGAGACGGCGCAGCAACGTCGATGTATAGCTCTCCTGTCATGGCATCCGCCGCGCCTGGTGTGCGCCGCAACTACCAACCCCTGCTGCTGGGGCTGGTTCTAGGCATGATTGCGGGTGCCATTGCCGCCGGTCTGGAAAACCCCGAAATGCCTTGGGGTCCCGGTTTTGCGTATAACGGAGTGATCGTTCTGCCGACGCTTTTGGCATTGATTGCAGGGCCTGTGATGGCAATTGCGGGCTGCGTGATGCGCAACCGGTTTCCCGGTTTCTTCTTCTTCGCGCTGGCCTACTTTCCCGCGGTGATTGCAACGGCGATGGTCGATTTGCCGCTTTTCTAAGCCGGATCATGGGAGCTATTGCAACGGGCGCACCGGTCATTCGGCGGCAAGATCTCCAAGGTCAATGATCTGCTCCATGCCATTAAATTCTTCCTGACTGAGATGACACTTGATCAGGTGATCGTCGCCCATCATCCGCATCGGCGGCACGTCGGTTTCGCACAGATTGCCCGGCACCTTTGATTTCCAGTTGCACCGCGTCTGGAAGGGACAGCCGGGCGGCGGGTTCATCGCCGAAGGAATCTCCCCCTCAAGCACGATGTGCTTTTTCTTTACCCGCGTGTCGGCGATTGGTACCGCCGACAGCAGCGCTTCGGTGTAGGGGTGATAGGGCGGCGAAAATACCTGCGATGTTGTTCCCAATTCGACGACATGGCCCAGATACATCACCATCACGCGGTCCGCGAGATAGCGCACGATGCTCAGATCGTGGCTGATGAACAGCAGCGTGGTTTTCTGTTTGCGCTGGATTTCCATCAACAGATCGGTCACCGCCGCCTGCACGGAAACATCAAGCGCCGAGACAGGCTCGTCCGCCACCACGATCCGCGCATCGCCGGCGAACGCGCGCGCTATGCCCACCCGTTGCTTTTGCCCGCCAGACAACTGGCGCGGCATCCGGTCGGCAAACTCGCGCGGCAGCTTTACCAGATCAAGCAGTTCAAGCATCCGCACGCGCCGCTCTTTATCGTTCTTGCCGATCTTGAAGATCTCCAGCGCGCGCACAATCTGGCGGCCCACGGTCATCGACGGGTTAAGCGTGTCAAACGGGTTCTGGAACACCATCTGAACATCTGCCACGTTTTGTGTGGTGCGCTTTTCGATCGGGACATCGCCGATGCTTTGGCTGTCGAGCAGGATTTGTCCGTCGGTTGCTGTTTCAAGCCCCATCAACACCTTGGCAAAAGTGGATTTGCCGCAGCCGGATTCACCCACAATCGCCAGCGTTTCGGATTCACGTGCCTCGAAGGTGAGGGTTTCGTTCGCCTTCACGACCTTTTTGTTGCCGCCGCCAAACATGGCGTTGGCCGCAACCTGATAGTATTTTTTGAGATTGTCGATCTTGAGAACAACGTCCCCCACATCGCCCTTCGTTTTGACCTCGGCCATCTCCGGCAGGGCGGACCAGTCGATTTCCTCATGGCGCAAACAACGGGTGGCATGGCGTTCGTCTCCGGCGACGTTTAGCATGGTGATGCTTTTGGCATCACAGCGCCCCGCTTGAAAATAATTGCAGCGCGGGCCGAAATTACAGCCCTTGGGCCGCTCGTGTGGCAACGGAAAGTTGCCGGGAATGGCGATCAGCGGGCGCGCGTTCTTGTCGGCACCAGGCAGCGGGATCGACCGGAACAGCGCCTGTGTGTAGGGGTGGCGCATTTCGTCGAACACATCCTCGATCGAGCCACGCTCGACCGCCTCGCCGGAATACATCACGCAGATGCGGTCACAGGTTTCCAGAACAAGACCAAGGTTATGCGAGATGAACAGCATCGACGTGCCGTATTTCTTGCCCAGATCCTTGACCAACTCGACCACCGCCGCTTCCACCGTTACATCCAGCGCCGTAGTCGGTTCGTCAAGGATCAACAACGACGGCTCGGACATCAGCGCCATGGCGATCACGATCCGCTGTTGCTGGCCCCCCGAAAGCTGATGGGGATAGGCACTCAGGATGCGCTTGGGATCGGGCAGCTTTACGTCTGTTACCACCTGAAGCGCGCGGTCATAGGCGGCTTTTTCCGACATGCCCGCGTGAATCATCGGCACCTCCATCAGCTGCTTTCCGATCCGCATCGCAGGGTTCAGCGAGGCCATCGGCTCCTGATAGATCATCGCGATTTGCGAACCGCGGATGTTGCGCAGATCGCCGTCGCTCATTTCCGCCAGATCGCGGCCCTTGAACTTGATTGATCCGCCAACGATACGGCCGTTTTTGCCCAGATCCTGCATCACCCCCAGCGCCACTGTGGACTTGCCACAACCGCTTTCGCCAACCAATCCCACGGCTTCGCCCGGTTTCACCGAGACAGAGAAATCCATCACGGCCGGAATTTCGCGCAGCCGCGTGAAAAATGAAATCGAAAGGTTGTCGATTTCAAGGATCGGTCCGTCATAGGTTTCTTTCGCCATCGCTATGTCTCCTTTACTGGAGGGCCGCGAAAAAGGCGCTTTGCCCATTTCTTTTGGCCATAAATATCACGGGGGTCCGGGGGCAGCGCCCCCGAAACCATCAGGTCAATCACGCAAGCTCTCTTCGCGCAGCCCGTCCGCCAGCAGATTCAGCCCGAGCACCAGCGTCAAAAGCGAAACCGCCGGCGCAATCGCCGCATGCGGATAGATCGACAACAACCGCCGTCCTGCGTTGATCGTGGTGCCCCAATCAGGGCTTTCCGAAGAAAGGCCCAGCCCGAAGAACCCCAAAGTCCCCAAAAGGATGGTGGTATAGCCGATGCGCAGACAGAAATCGACGATTAGCGGTCCGCGCGCATTAGGCAGAATTTCCCATAGCATGATATACCATGGCCCTTCGCCACGGGTCTGTGCAGCCGCCACATAGTCGCGGGTTTTGATGTCCATGGCGAGGCCACGCACGATCCGGAACACGGTAGGCGCATTCACAAATACGACCGAGACGAAGACCACCAAAAGGTTTGGATCAATGTCGAACCCGTCAAGAAAGACGGGCAGGCCGGGGATTGCGTAGGTGGGCGTACTAACCACGGCACCATCGGTGCTGACCAGCGACAGATAGAACCACGCACCGAATCCCAGCACCACAATCAGCAAAGGCGTGCGGAAACCCGGCTGTGTATAAAAGCGCGAGTTCAGCAGGATCGCCAGAAACACCAAGGGAAAGACGAACAGGACCAGCGCCATATAATTAGGGATGCCTGTCAACACGATCTCGGGGGTGACCAGCAGATAGAACAGCAAGATTACCGGAAAGGCGAGGATGAGATTTGCCAAAAACGACAGGAAAATATCAAGCCTGCCACCATAGTAGCCCGCAGGCAGGCCCAGCGTGATCCCGACCATAAAGGCGAACAGCGTGGCAAAAGGCGCAATCTTGATCACCACCCATGCGCCATCGAACAGGCGGCTGAACACGTCCCGCGCCAGATTATCGCCTCCCAGCAGGAACCACATGTATTCGCCGTCCTCCGCACCGCGCAGGGGGGTGCCGGGTGCCTTGTTCTTCATGCCCGAATACTGGCTTAACGTGTCATGGGTTGTGACCCAATCAAACGCCCCGCCGAACAGGCCCGCATAGACCCAGAACATCACCAACCCAAAGCCGATCATCCCCACGGTGCTGTCGAACAGTTTGCCATAAAGGCCCAGCTTGCGCTTGAACGCGACCGACAACGCGAAGGTGACAAGCAGTGCCGCCCAAACCGGCAACAATCGCCGGCTCATCCCGCCGATGATGCCCGCAGAGGGGCCCATCACGATACCGGCAACCAGATACAGCAGCGCGACCCCGACAGTCGCAACAAAGGCGTGCTGCACGATCATTCCCAGAAAACCCGACAGCCCCTTGTTCGCATCCAAGGTCCCGTCCGCATATACGGCCCTTGCGCCGCTGGTGGACAGAAAGCTTACGAGGATTTGCGCCATAACAGCGATTGCCAGAACCCCGATTGCAAGTGCGAGGAATAGATTGAGCGGTGCGAGCGCTCCGGTCCAGGTGAGGTGTTCCATGTCCGTTTTCCTCCCTTAAGAAATGCGAATGCGTGGATTGAGGAAAACATAGCCGACGTCCGATATCAGCTGCGTCAGAAGCACGACAAAGACCGAGACAACAGACACCGCCAGCAAAAGCTCGATGTCGTTGTTGCTGGCGGCTTGCACCAGAACCCAGCCAAAGCCTTTGTAGTTGAACAGGGTTTCGACGATCACCACACCGTTCAAAAGCCACGGGATCTGCAACATGATGACCGTAAAGGGTGCAATCAGCGCATTGCGCAGCGCGTGTTTCATCACGATGTTGCCAAAACTGACACCTTTGAGCCGCGCGGTGCGGATGTATTGCGCGGTCATCACCTCGGCCATGGACGCCCGCGTCATCCGTGCGATATAGCCCATGCCATAAAGCGAGATGGTCAGCACCGGCAGGAAGAAATTCTCGAAGGTGGCGTTCTCCATGGCCGAGGTGGCAGAGCCTTTGAACCACTTCAGCCCAAAGGCCGATGAGGTGAAAACCGCGATAAATATAACGCCTGAGACATATTCGGGCGTTGCGGTCGACATGATCGAGACAGTAGAAAGCGACCGGTCGAGCTTGGTCCCCTCGCGCATCCCTGCCAGCACCCCGATGAGCAGCGCCATCGGCACCATCAGGATCAGTACCCAGATCATCAGCTTGCCGGTCAACGCCAGACGGGTGGCGACGATGACGCTCACATCCTCCTTGAAAACGGTCGATTGCCCCCAATCGCCTTGCAACACGCCGCAAAAATTGCGCCTGTCTTCCACAGGGACGTCTGCGCTAAAGCAGCGCCCGGTTGCGGTGCCATCTTCTTTCTGCGTCACCCACCCCGGCGCTACGCCAAGCCACTGCGCGAATTTGACGGGCAGGGGTTCAAGATAGCCGCGATTGCCCAGATAGGAAGTGACCGCTTCGTCGCTCATGCGGAAGTTGCCTTGGGTTTTTGCAAGCTTTTCAAGGTTCGGATAAAGGTTCGTCAGCCAGAACACGATGAATGTCAGGCACAATGCCGTAACAAGCATCACGCCCAGACGTCTGAGGATGAATAGTCCCATAAATGTGGCCCCTGTGGGTGGCACGAAAGGGCATGAACCCCGACGTTGTTCCGGACTTTGCGCCCGTGATTTTCATATATTTGCAAAGGGTGCAATCTGCGGCCGCTATCGCGCCCCTTTTTTGCACGCCATTCATCGCTCCGCACGCGGTTGCTGCGGCGTGGTATTGTTTTTATCCGGCCCACCATCGGGCATCTGTTTTTGTTGGATGCCTATGAGGCACAACTTCGCCGCTCACGTCAATGTTGCGGTGACATAAAATTCTGAAAACCAACAAGGAAGTGGCGGGTCTCGCGCGCATGTGGCTCTAGCGCACCGATACGCGCGAAGGCTGTTGATCAGCCCCGCGCCCCGGTGCAGGCGCTGCACGCAGCTGGCTTGGTGTGCGTCCGGTGTGTTGTTGCATGAAGCGGGTGAAATAAGCCGCCGAGCCAAAACCGAGATGGTGTGCGATGTTGCGCGCAGGATGGGGCGTTGTCTCAAGAAGGGCGCGCGCGGCATGGACGACACGCTCGGTCAGCAGTTCGGCGGCAGTTTTGCCGGTGGCGGCTTTTACCGCGCGTGTCAGGTGGGTCGGGGTAATGCCCAGCGTTGCGGCATATTCCGCCATCGACGCGCCGGAGGTGTAACGCTCGCTCACCAGTTTGGTAAATCCCTGCGAGATCCGCTCGGCTGCGGTGCGCGGGGAGGGGACATGTTCTTCCTGCGCGATCTGGCGTCGCAGCCATACTGACATCAGCGCCACATGTGCCTCCATTGCGTCCTGACACAAGGGGCGGGTTTGCGCCTGTTCGCGCTGCGCCGCCTCGATCAATGTGGCCAGTTCGGATTGCACATGACCATCGCGCACCCGCAGATGGCGCGCCATATCAGGCAAACGCATCGGGCTCCCATCGGGAACAAGCACTGCCTGCCCCATGCCCTGACGCCCCAGATCAAGGGAAAACAACGATCCGGTCGGGATAAAAACGGCGTTATGCGTGCCAAGCCCGCGCCTGCGCCCGTCGAGCAGAATGCGCCCTTGGCCACGGGTGATCCAGATGAGCGTGTGGTGGGGCCTGTCATGGGCCAGCGCAAGGCGCCAGTCCTGCCCGCCGCAGAGCTGCGCAAGCGTGACAATTTTCAGATGTGTCTCGCTCATGCTGGGGCAGGCTCCAATTCGGAAAGGGGGCGTGGGATGGTTGTAGCTCAACCATAGCGAGAAGTAGATTTCAGGCTAACGCCAAAAGGCAGGCCGGGTCCATCCGGTTTTTCACGGTATCGCCAGCTTTTTCCAATCGCCCATTTTGCTGCGCAACCATGTGCGCTGGCGCTTGGCGTATTGCCGTGTCGCGATGATTGCGGCGTCGCGCGCGCCGTCAAGGCTGGTGTCGCCGCGCAGATGCGCCATCAACTCTGGCACGCCAATCGCCTTGTGCGCGGGCAAGGATGGGTCATAGCGTGGAAATACGGCGGCGACCTCGTCCAGCGCGCCTTCGGCCAGCATCGAATCGAAACGTCGCACGATCCGCGCATTCAGCCAGTCGCGTGACACATCAAACGCGATGCGGGTGCAGTGTTCGGGGGGGAGCAGCGGCGCGGGAGTGTCGTCTTGCCATGCAGCTAATCCGCGCCCCGTGGCGCGCAACACTTCCCACGCGCGCTGTGCCCGTGCGCGGTTATCAAGATCAAGACGCGCCGCCGTCATCGGATCAAGACCGGCCACCAGCGCCTCCAGCGGCATCGCATCGGCGGTAGTTCGCACATCGAGAGGGGTTGCCGGAATATCAACCAACCCTTCGGTCAACGCCCTGAAATAAAGCCCCGTACCGCCCACGATGATCGGGCGCGCGCCGGTGTCAAGAATGGCCGCGACCTCGCGCAGCCAATGGCCGGTGGAATACAAGTCCTGCTCGGCCACATGCCCGTAAAGCAGATGCGGCGCACGGGCCGTTTCGCCCGCATCAGGGCGAGCCGAGATCACGCGCCAGCATGCGTACACCTGACTTGCATCCGCATTCACGATCACCCCACCCCGGGTCTCGGCAATTTCCAGCGCAAGCGCCGATTTACCGGAGGCGGTCGGCCCCGCGATCAGTACGGGTTGGTCGGGCGGTATTTCGCCGAGAATCGAGGCTTGGGCATTTTGTGACATTTCTTTTCTCTCAAACCTCCGCGCTGGATTGAATCTGGCAGCTATTTGCGACATTTTGTGCGCAGGCGAAAGCCCGACAGTTATAACCCCCCGAAAGGTGCCCTCATGTCCGATCACTCCAAAGCCGCTTTCCGCCGTGTCATGCTCAAGATTTCCGGCGAGGCGTTGATGGGCGATCAGGGATTTGGCCTCCATCCGCCTACGGTGGAACGGATCGCACGCGAAGTAAAATCGGTGCACGACATGAATGTCGAGATTTGTATGGTTATCGGTGGCGGTAACATCTTTCGCGGGTTGCAAGGCTCTGCCCAGGGGATGGAACGGACCACCGCCGATTATATGGGGATGCTCGCCACGGTGATGAACGCGCTGGCGATGCAGTCTTCTCTGGAGGGGCTCGGCATTCATACCCGCGTTATTTCGGCCATCACCATGAACGAGGTGGCCGAGCCTTATATCCGCCGCCGCGCCGTGCGCCACCTTGAGAAAAAGCGCGTCTGTATCTTTGCGGCAGGGACCGGCAACCCGTATTTCACCACCGACACGGCGGCGACCCTGCGCGCCAACGAGATGTCCTGCGAGGCGATTTTCAAGGGAACGAAGGTAGACGGCGTTTATGACAAAGATCCGGTTAAATTCCCGGACGCGGTGCGCTATGATACGGTGAGCTATGATGATGTGCTGGCCAAGCGGCTCGGGGTGATGGACGCCTCTGCCATCGCATTGGCGCGTGATAACAACCTGCCGATCATCGTGTTTTCACTGGACGAACCGGGCGGGTTCAAGGGCATCCTTGCCGGTGAAGGCACCTACACCCGCGTTCAGGGCTAGGCAGGGCGCACACCGGCTATTTGACGCGCAAAGCCTTCTGGTCTTTTGCGAGGCAGCGGATTAAACCCGTTGCAAAGGCCGAGCCACGGCCACCGAACAGGAGAACACCGCATGTCTGAAGACTTTATGCTGGATACAGATGATCTTGAACGCCGGATGAGAGGCGCCATCGCATCGCTGCGCACCGAATTTGCGTCGCTGCGCACGGGGCGGGCCTCGGCCTCCATGCTGGAGCCGGTGATGGTGGATGCATACGGGCAGATGACCCCGATCAACCAGGTCGGCACCGTCAACGTGCCTGAGCCGCGGATGGTCACTATCAACGTCTGGGACAAAGGCCTTGTGGGCAAGGTCGAAAAAGCCATCCGCGAAAGCGGTCTGGGCATCAACCCTCAGCTTAACGGCACGATCATCATGTTGCCGATCCCCGAGTTGAACGAGGAACGCCGTACGCAGTTGACGAAAGTCGCGGGCAGCTATGCCGAAAATGCCCGAGTCAGCATCCGCAACATCCGCCGCGACGGCATGGACCAGATCAAAAAAGCCAAAGCCGACGGCCTGTCGGAAGATGACCAGAAGATCTGGGAAAGCGAAGTGCAGGATTTAACCAATAAACTGATCACCGCAATCGACGAACAGCTTGAAACCAAACAAGCCGAGATCATGCAGGTCTGATTTTGGCACTGATGCCGCCTTTTGAGGGCGGCATCGTTCGTTTCGGCAGTTCCATTGCCGGACCCACCCCCGAGAAGCAGCAAGGCAGCCCGATATGATCAAACGTGGCAAAGCGAAGCCGGAACCGCTGCCTCAACAGAAGCCGGGCGGCCCGCGGCACGTTGCGATCATCATGGACGGTAATGGCCGCTGGGCCACGATGCGCGGACGTCCGCGCCTGTTTGGCCACCACGCGGGCGCAAAGCGTGTGCGCGAAGTGGTGGAGGCTTGTCCCGATGTCGGGGTCGAATATCTGACGATCTTTGCCTTCTCTACCGAGAACTGGAAGCGCACACAGGTCGAGGTTGCGGGACTGATGAGCCTTTTTCGGCGCTACATCGCCAAGGAAACCCGCGCCTTGGGGGAAAACGGCGTGCGTGTGCGTTTTATCGGAGATCGTGTGCGGCTGGATGACAAGCTGGTCAAGCTGATGAACGATCTCGAAACGGCAACCGCACATAACACCCGTGTGAACCTGACCATCGCGCTTAATTACGGCGGTCGTGACGAGGTGGCCCGCGCCACCAAACGCCTTGCACAGGATGTCGCTGACGGCAGGCTTGATCCTGCGGATGTGGATGAAGAAACCCTTCCAAGGTATTTGGATACTTATGTTTTACCTGACCCTGATCTGGTAATTCGCACCAGCGGCGAAGCCCGGATTTCAAATTTTTTGCTGTGGCAGTCCGCCTATGCCGAATATGAATTCATCGATACGCTCTGGCCCGATTTCACCCGCGAGGAGTTCGCGAAGCTGTGTGCATCCTATGGCGGGCGCGATCGCCGGTTCGGGGCCGTCAAGACGTGAGGAAACCTGATATGACGCGCACTGAAAAACCTGCGAAATCACCGGAAAGGTGGTCTGATCTGGCCGCGCGCATGGGGTCGGCGGCTGCGATGGTCGTCGTTGGTCTGTTTGGTATCTGGATGGGGGGGTACTGGTTTCATCTGCTGGTCGCGCTGATCTGTGGTGTGATGGTGTGGGAGCTGGTGGGCATGTTGCGCCCCGGTGTTGCCAAGGCTCAATTGATGTTGGGCAGCTTCACGGGAGGAGCTGTTTTGGCGGCGGTCTATCTGCCGGTCGGTTTTGCGCTGCCCTTGCTTCTGGCACCCGGGCTTGTCGGGTTTGGCTACCTTGAGCGGAACCGCACGATTTATGTAGCGTTCACCGTGATGATCCTGCTCGCCGGTTTTGGCATGATGCAGGTGCGTGACGACATGGGCGTGGGCTGGATGATGTGGCTCGTGCTTGTTGTTGTGGTCACTGACGTCGTAGGATATTTCGCAGGCCGTGCTATTGGCGGGCCGAAATTCTGGCCCAGGGTCAGCCCGAAAAAGACATGGTCCGGCACCGCTGCGGGCTGGATTGGTGCAGCACTGGTGGGCCTGTTGTTCTCGACCAACACCGGTGTCGGCCTCCAGCTTATCGGAATTTCCATTGCCATTTCAATGGCCTCCCAGATGGGGGACATCGCGGAAAGCGGGCTGAAGCGTAAAATGGGCGTCAAGGACAGCTCGAACCTGATCCCCGGTCATGGTGGCCTGATGGACCGGTTCGACGGGATGCTGGGGGCGGCGTTGTTTTTGCTTGTTATCGGCCAATTCATTGGCTTCCCGCCCGGTGTCGGCTGATCTATGCGGCGCGTAAGCATTTTTGGCGCGACCGGCTCCATTGGCCAGAACACCCTTGATCTGATCCGGCGCGCGCCGGACGATTATGATGTTGTAGCCCTCACAGGGGCCAGCAATGTGGCGCAACTGGCACGGGACGCCATCGCGCTTCGCGCCGATATCGCCATCACCGCAGACGAGACACGCCTGGATGACCTGCGCGCGGCCTTGATCGGGTCGGGCGTCGAGGCGGCGGCGGGCAGCCGTGCCATCGTGGAGGCGGCGAGCCGTCCTGCGGACTGGATCATGTCCGCAATCGTCGGTGCTGCGGGGCTTGCACCGGGCATGGCGGCGCTGGCGCAGGGCTGCACATTGGCACTGGCCAACAAGGAATCGCTGGTGTGCGCGGGCGCGTTGCTGATCCAGACGGGAAGGGAGCACGGCGCCACGATCCTGCCGGTGGACAGCGAACATTCGGCGGTGTTTCAGGCATTGGTGGGCGAGCAGATGGATGCCGTCGAGCGAATCATCATCACGGCTTCCGGCGGTGCGTTTCGCGACTGGCCGCTTGAAGAGTTGCCGCAGGCGACGCTTGCACAGGCCTCGAACCACCCCAATTGGGACATGGGCCAGCGCATCACCATTGACAGCGCATCCATGTTTAACAAAGCGATGGAAGTTATTGAAACTCGAGAGTTTTTCAATGTTTCACCACGCCAGATCGAGGTTCTGATCCATCCACAGTCGATGATCCATGCCCTTGTCGGGTTTAATGATGGTGCCTTGATGGCGCATGTCGGCCCGCCCGATATGCGCCACGCGATCGGCTATGCCCTGCATCACCCGCATCGGCAAAAATTGCCGGTGGAGCGGCTTGATCTGGCGGCGATTGGGCGCTTTGATTTTCGCGCGCCTGATGACGTGCGCTGGCCCGCGCTGCGGATCGCGCGCGAAGTCATGGCGCGGCGCGGTCTGGCGGGGGCGGTGTTTAACGCCGCAAAGGAAACCGCACTTGACGGTTTTATCGCCGGTGCCATCGGATTTACCCGGATGTCTGACATTGTGGCCGAAACGCTTGACGCTATGGATGCACAAGCCGGTCACATTGATGCCACCATGACCCTTGATAACGTGCTGAATATCGACCATCTCGCACGTAAGGCTGCACAAGCAGCTATTCTAAAAAGAGCAGGATAAAGCATTGGATTTCACAACACTGGTTCCGCAGTTCGGCGGTTTTATCTGGACGTTGCTGGCGTTTATCGTCGCATTGTCGGTGATCGTGGCGATCCATGAGTATGGTCATTACATCGTCGGGCGCTGGTGCGGCATCAAGGCGGATGTTTTCTCGCTGGGGTTCGGGCCGGTAATATACGCGCGTGATGATAAACACGGCACGCGCTGGCAAATCGCTTTGCTGCCCTTTGGCGGTTATGTGAAATTCGCGGGCGATGCGAACGCTGCATCGGGCAAGGATGAGGAGGCGATGGAAGAAGTTGCCACCGATCCGGTCCGGTTGCGCGAAACGATGCACGGCGCGCCGCTTTGGGCGCGTGCGCTCACGGTTGCGGCAGGTCCGGCTTTCAACTTTGCGCTGTCGATATTGGTGTTCGGCGGCATCGCCCTCAGCCTTGGCACCGTGCGCGAACCGCTGACCGTTGAGGCGCTTAAGCCGCTGCCGTCGATGACCCAAGGGCTGGAACAGGGCGACGTGATCACCGCCATCGCGGGCCGTCAGATGCCGGATGCAGCCAATGGCATCGAATACGTCGAATTTCTTGACGCGCTGCCGGTCGAACCGGTGCTGGACTATACTGTGCTGCGGGGCGGAACGACCTTGACTGTGCCGGGACCTTATCTGATGCCTGCGCTCGTGGGCGGTGTCGGTCCCGAAACGGCCGCCTATGAGGCCGGACTTCAGGCGGGCGATGTGATTACGGCAATTGACGGGGAGCCGGCATTTGCCTTCAAGCATCTCAAGGACGCTGTTGAAGGTTCGGAGGGCGCCGCGCTGTTGCTTGAGGTCTGGCGGGAGGGGGAAACCCTTACGTTCACGCTGGTGCCGAAATCAACCGACGAACCGCAACCCGATGGCAGTTTTAAAAACGTGCTACGGATCGGGATTTCCAGCGCCACGGCGATCACCCCCGCAACCGAAACGCCAAGCCTGATAGATGCCGCAAAAAGCGGCGTGGCCGGAACATGGCGGATCATCAAGGGGTCGATGTCGGGGATGTGGCATATGGTGACGGGGGCGATCAGCACCTGCAACATGTCCGGCCCTGTCGGTATCGCCAAGGTTTCCGGCGCGATGGCAAGTCAGGGCACGGCCAGCTTTATCAACTTTATCGCGGTGCTGAGCACGGCTGTCGGACTGCTTAACCTGTTTCCGATCCCAGCGCTTGATGGCGGTCATCTGACGTTTTACGCCTACGAGGCTGTGGCGGGCAAACCGCCTAGCGATGCCGCGCTGCGGATATTGATGACGGTGGGGATCATGCTGGTTTTGGGACTGATGCTGTTTGCGCTCGGTAACGATCTGTTTTGTCCTTAAAGGTGAAAGCCGATACTGGAACTAATATTGGGCAGGAAAGAGCAAAGCAGGGTGAAAGCCTTGCTTTTGCCACATTTGCCCCCCGTCTATGCCATATTCCACAGCTACCTAACATCTGATTAAGTGATCGATGGAAAGAGAGTGCCCCCCATGCAGACGATTTCAAAAGGCTACCGCGGATTGAGCGTTCTTGTGGATCTCAACTGGGATCGCGCGCTGTATTTCGTAACGATTGCCATCGCATTGGCTGCGGGTGCGTTTATCGGCGGCCTGCAATAGCTTCACCCCGCTCTTGCCAAATCAAAACAAGGCTCTGCGCAGTGCGCGGGCCTTTTGGCGTTTCAAAAAAAGCGCCGTAGAGGTTTTGACAAGCCGCAGTGTGGAGGGTACTCAGGAAGCTAACGGTGTCTATAAGATTGGTAAAAACCATGGGACTGGGGTCACGAACGCGCGGCACGCGCGATCACGAGCAGAGCAGTGTAATCGCGACGGGCCTTAAAGGGCTCGCATTTTCGTTATTGATGACAACGGCTTGGGTCGCTCCGGCACCGCAAGTCAGCGCGCAGCAATATCAATTTAATACGGTTCGCATCGAGGGCAACCAGAGGATCGGCGATAGCGCCATTCTGGGACAGGCCGGAATCGCGCGTGGCCAGCCGGTGAGCGGCGGGCAACTCAACGATGCATTTCAACGGCTCAACAACTCGGGTCTGTTCGAAACCGTTGCTATTGAGCCGCAGGGGGGCACGCTTACGATCACGGTCGTCGAGCTGCCAACAATCAACCGGATTTCCTTTGAGGGAAACCGCCGGATCAAGGATGATGCGCTGACTGCGGTGATCAATTCAACCGCGCGGCGTGTGTTCAGCCCCGATCAGGCCGAGCGTGATGCAAACGCCATTGCGGAGGCCTATGCCAACAGTGGTCGTCTCGCGGCACGCGTTCAACCCAAAGTGATCAAGCGCAACCAGAACCGCGTCGATCTGGTGTTTGAAGTGTTTGAGGGCGACAACGTCGAAATCGAACGACTTAGCTTTATCGGTAACCGCAAGTATTCGGACCGCCGCTTGCGCCGTGTGCTGGGAACCAAGCAGGCGGGCCTGTTCCGCCGTCTGGTCCGCAGCGATACTTTCGTCGAAGACCGCGTGGAATTCGACAAGCAGCTTCTGCGAGATTTCTATCTGTCGCGCGGCTATGTTGATATGCGCGTGAACTCGGTGAACGCGCAGCTGACGCAGGAACGCGACGGCTATTTCGTCGGCTTCAACGTGCAGGAAGGCCAGCAATTCCAGTTCGGCCAGGTGTCGGTGACATCCGAATTGCCGAATGTGGATGGCGATGCTTACGCTCGGATCGTCAAGGTCAAGCCCGGTGTGATTTACTCCCCCACGCTGGTGGACGCGGATATTGCACGTCTGGAGCGTCAGGCCATCCGCGACGGCGTTGATTTCATGCGGATCGAACCACGCATTGTCCGCAACGACCGTGATCTGACGCTGGATGTCGAATTTGTCCTGTCGCGCGGGCCGCGCATCTTTGTCGAACGGATTGACATCGAGGGCAACACCGCCACGCTTGATTCCGTTGTGCGCCGCCAGTTTGACAGTGTCGAGGGCGACCCGTTCAATCCGCGCGAAATCCGCCAGTCCGCAGAGCGCATTCGTGCGCTGGGGTATTTCGAGACGGCACAAGTGAACGCCCGCGAAGGCTCAGGCCCCGAGCAGGTCATCATTGATGTCGATGTCGAGGAAAAGCCGACAGGCTCGCTGAATTTTGGCGGCTCGTTCTCGTCTAGCGACGGTCTTGGTGTCGCCATCAGCTTTGCCGAGGAAAACTTTGTCGGGCGTGGCCAGAAGTTGTATCTTAACCTGTCGACAGCTTCCGAAGCGCGCCGTTATGGCCTGCGCTTTGTGGAACCGTCACTGCTTGGGCGTGATGTGGCGTTCAGCTTTGAGCTGGATTATACGGAAACAACCTCCTCTTTCGCGACCTATGACACCAAGCGTTTGACGTTTCAGCCCGCTCTGACCTTTCCGGTCAGTGAAAACGGGCGGCTGCAAATGCGCTACACTGTACAAGAGACTGAGATGCTGGAGCGTGATCCGAAGGAACACGGCAATACCATCCAGAATGACATAGATGCCGACGCACTTGTCAGCTCGGCCATCGGTTACGAGTACAGCTATGATACCCGCATCACGGGTCTGGATCCAACGGCGGGAGTCCTTTTCCGCTTTAGCCAGGATTTTGCCGGATTGGGCGGTGACCAAGAATATATTCGCACTGTTGCCAAGGTGATCGGCGAGAAGAAAATATTTAACGAGGAAATCACCCTGCGTGCGACGCTGGAAGGCGGGGCATTGGCGTGGCGTGGCGGCACGAACCGCGCGATTGATCGCTTTGTGTTGACGCCGTCACAGTTGCGCGGGTTCGAACCGGGCGGCATTGGTCCGCGTGATACGGGGGCTGCTGACGGCGATACGCTGGGCGGAAACATGTATGTTGTGGGTCGTCTCGAAGCGATCTTTCCCATCGGGCTGCCAGAGGAATACGGCATCCGTGGTGGTGTGTTCTACGATGTGGGCAACCTGTGGGATCTGGCGGATGTGAGCTATGATACAAGCTCGGTGAGCGGCTCAAGCGGTTCTTTCCGTCATGTCATCGGTGTTTCGCTGTATTGGGATACACCCGTCGGGCCGCTGCAATTCAACGTGTCCGATGCGATCCGCAAGGAAGAATACGACCGCGAGCAGAAGTTCGAAGTGACCTTGCAGACGCAATTCTAGACGATGCGACGCGCGTTTTTCGCCGCATTGATAACGATAGGGGCGCTCTTCGGGGCGACCCTGTCGGCGCAACAAGGGGGAGGCGTTACGCCGATCCTCACGATCGACAGTGAGCGCCTGTTTCTCAGCAGTGATTTTGGCAAGCGTGTCGCGCGCGAGGTCGAGACGCTCGGGCAAGAACTGGCCGCCGAAAACCGCCGGATCGAATCTGATCTGGCCGCTCAAGAACAAAGCCTGACAGACCGGCGCGCGACGATGACACCGGAGGAATTTCGCCCGCTGGCCAACGCTTTTGACGAACGGGTGCAGGAAACCCGCAGAACGCAGGCCGCGAAATCCCGTGCCTTGACCGAACTTCTGGACCGCGAGCGCGAGGTGTTCCTTGAGGCGGCGGCACCCGTGCTTGAAATGCTGATGGAAGAGGCCGGTGCGATCGTCGTGCTGGAACGGCGCACGGTGTTCATTAGCGCCAACAGCAGCGATATTACCGTCGCCGCCGTTTCGCGACTCAACCGGACATTGGGGGAAGGGGCCTCGATTCCGCAAGTCACGCCCGGCGCGCAAGATTGAACCGGCGCGGCTTGCTCCGGCGCGGTTGAATTGCTAGCAGTTTGCTCCGAATGAAATACGCCGAAGGAAAATTCATGACCCAAGATCTCAAGCGCGCGGACATCCAGATGATCCAGCGGATTCTGCCGCACCGCTACCCCTTCCTTCTGGTCGACAAGGTCGAAGAGATTGACGGCACCGCCACGTCTGTGGGGTACAAGAACGTGACGATGAACGAGCCGCATTTCCAGGGCCATTTCCCCGGCACTCCAATCATGCCCGGCGTGACGATCGTCGAAGCGATGGCACAAACGGCTGGTGTTATGGTCGGCGTGGCGCTGGACCAGATGGACCGCAATATGCTGATTTATTTCATGTCGATCGACAAATGCAAATTCCGCCGCAAAGTGGTGCCGGGGGATGTTCTGCGGATGGATTTGAAAACGCTTCGGGGCAAAGCGGGCGGCAAGATCTGGAAATTCTCGGGCGTTGCCACCGTCGAGGGCGAGATGGCCGCCGAGGCCGAATTCATGGCGATGCTTGATCTGCCCAAAGGGGACAGTTAATGGCTATTCACCCCGGCGCAGTGATCGAGGACGGCGCGCAGATTGATCCATCGGCCACAGTTGGCCCGTTTTGCATCGTCGGGGCGCAGGTGACGCTTGGGGCGGATGTGGTGTTGAAATCGCATGTTGTGATCACCGGGCAAACAACCGTGGGCGAGGGCACAGTGATTTTCCCTTTTGCCGTCATCGGAGAAATCCCGCAGGATTTGAAATTCAAGGGCGAGGCGACCCGTCTGGAGATTGGCAAGCGTAACCGCATCCGCGAACACGTCACCATGAACTGTGGCACCGAAGGTGGCGGCGGCGTGACGAGCATCGGTGACGACGGGCTGTTCATGGCGGGCTGTCATATCGCGCATGACGCGCAGGTGGGCAATCATGTTGTCGTGGTGAATAACGCCGCTGTCGCAGGGCATTGTGTGATCGAGGATAACGTCATCATCGGCGGTCTGGCCGGAATTCACCAGTTTGTGCGCATCGGGCGTGGCGCGATCATCGGTGCCGTGACCATGGTGACGAACGATGTGATCCCTTACGGTCTGGTGCAGGCGTCGCGCGGGGAGCTGGACGGGCTGAACCTTGTGGGGCTCAAGCGCAGCGGCGTGTCGCGCAGCGATATCACCGCGCTGCGGGCGGCGTTCCAGATGCTGGCACAGGGCGAGGGCACCTTTCAAGACCGGGCCGAGCGGCTGGCCGCCGATACCGACAGCCCTTACGTCCGCGAAATCGTCGATTTCGTTCTGGCCGATACCGGTCGCCACTTCCTGACCCCGCGCTGATGCTGGCGTTGGTGGCTGGACGCGGCGATCTGCCCGCGCGGGTGGCAGCGGCCACCGGCGAGACATTTATCGTGTGCGGATACGAGGGCGTCGAGGTGAGCGGTTTGACCGTCGATCTCACGTTCCGGCTTGAGACGCTTGGCTCGTTTCTGATCGCGTTGGGAGAGCGGGGCGTGACCGACGTGTGCCTTGCGGGTGCAATCGAGCGCCCGCAGATCGACCCTGCAAAGCTGGATGCGGAGACCAAACCGCTGGTGCCTCTTTTCATGCAGGCGTTGCAGGCAGGCGATGACGGCGCGCTGCGTGTTGTGATGGAGTTGTTCGAGAAAACCGGATTCACCGTCAGGGGCGCACATGAAATCGCGCCTGATCTGCTGGCCAAAGGCGGTGTTTACGGCGCGCACTGGCCCGATGCGCAGATGCGTAAGAACGCGACAGTTGGCGCGGCACATCTTCTGGAGCTGTCACCGTTGGACGTGGGGCAGGCCTGTATTGTCGGTGATGGCAAGGTTTTGGCGATGGAGGACGCGCGCGGCACCGATGATTTGATTGCCCGGACCGGCCCCAAGACGCACGGCGCCAATGCGATTTTGTTCAAAGGTCCAAAGCAGGGCCAGACGTTGAAAATCGACATGCCCGCCATCGGTCCCGAAACCTTTGAGGGCGCGCATCGTGCGGGCCTTGCCGGGGTGGTGATCGACGCGGAGGACGTTCTGGTATTGCACGCCGCGCGCTGCACCGAACTGGCAGACAAATACGGTATTGTTTTTTGGGCACGGACAGGCGAATGAACGCACCCCTGCACGTCTTTATCATTGCGGGGGAGCCATCCGGTGACAAGCTGGGCGGCGCTTTGATGGCGGGTCTCAAAGAGGTGCGCCCTAATGTGACATTCGAAGGCATTGGCGGGGTTCAGATGCAGGCCGAGGGTTTGAACAGCCGCTTTGACATGTCGGAACTCAGCGTCATGGGCGTCGCCGAAATCCTGCCAAAGTACCGCCATTTGATGCGCCGTATCAACGAGACAGCAGAGGCGGTGATTGCGGGGGAGCCTGATGTGGTGATCACCATCGACAGTCCCGATTTTTCCCTTCGTGTGGCGAAAAGGGTAAAGATGCGCAGCACTGTGCGCACTGTGCATTATGTGGCCCCGACGGTTTGGGCATGGCGCGCGGGTCGTGCGGCGAAGATGGCCCGGCACATTGATCAAGTGTTGGCGCTTTTGCCTTTCGAGCCCCCGTTTATGCAGGCGGCGGGCATGCGCTGTGATTTCGTGGGCCATCCTGTGGTCTCGGAGCCGGTGGCGACGGACGCGCAGGGGCTTGCCTTTCGCACGGCGCACGACCTTGGGGATGCGCCGCTTTTGATGGTTTTGCCGGGCTCGCGCCGTTCCGAAATCGGGCGCCTGGGAGAGCGTTTCGGCGCGGTCGTGGCACAGATCGTGGCACAGCGCCCCGACATGCGTGTGGTGATTCCCGCTGCGGCCCCTGTGGCCGGTATCGTGTCCAGACTGACCCGTGACTGGTCCGGCACACCGGTTGTGCTTGACCCGCGCGGTGGTGATTACGCCGATGCCATGACGCAAAAGCGTGCTGCCTTTCGTGCGGCGGATGTGGCGCTGGCCGCGTCCGGCACGGTCTCGCTTGAATTGGCGGCAGCTGACACGCCGATGGTCATTGCCTATGACATGAACTGGCTTAGTCGCGTGGTGATTGGCCGGATGCTGAGGGTGGACACGGTGACGCTGGTCAATCTGGTTTCCGATACCCGCGTGGTGCCGGAGTTTATCGGCAAGCGCTGCCAGCCCGACCTGATCGCCCAAGGTGTGTTGGATGTCTTTGAGCATCCGGATGCGCAACACGACGCGATGGCGCTGACCATGCGACTGTTGGGGCAGGGCGGTGATCCGCCCGGCCTGCGCGCCGCGCGTGCGGTGCTGGACGGGCTGGACGCGGGTTAACCGCGATAAATCCAGCCGCCGCCAAAGATCCGGCTGCTATCGGGATCATAGAACACACAGGCCTGACCGGGGCTGACCCCTTCTTCGGGCGAGAGCAATTCGACCTCAGCCGTGGTGTCCGTCAGCGGACGCAGGATCGCCTCAGCCGGGGGGCGGGTGGAGCGGACACGCACAGAAATGTGCCGCTCTTTTTGCGCGCTGAAGGCATCATCGCCCAGCCAGTTGATCTCCTTTACCGGAATCGTGCGGGTGGCCAGCATGTGTTTCGGCCCCACGACCACTTCGCGCCGGTCCGCATCAAGCCTGACCACATACAATGGCTCGGACAGGCCGCCAATGCCAAGGCCGCGGCGCTGTCCGATGGTGTAATTGATCACGCCCTCGTGCTGCGCCAGCACACGCCCGTCAGGGTCCACGATATTGCCGGGTGCATCCGCTTCGGGCCGCAGCTTGCGAATCACTGAAGCATAATCGCCGTCAGGAACAAAACAGATGTCCTGACTGTCGGGCTTCATCGCCACGCGCAGCCCGTATTTTTCGGCCAGTGCACGGGTGGCTTCCTTTGAGGGCAGATGCCCCAGCGGGAAGCGCAGATAGGCGAGCTGCTCGGGAGTGGTGGAGAAAAGGAAATAGCTTTGATCGCGATTCGCATCGGCTGCGCCATGAAGTTCGGCCCCTTTTGGCCCCATCATCCGCTGGATGTAGTGGCCTGTCGCCATACAATCCGCATCCAGATCCTTGGCCGTTTCCAGCAGATCCTTGAACTTTACCCGCTCGTTGCAGCGGATGCACGGCACGGGCGTGGCCCCGCCAAGATAGCTGTCGGCGAATTCGTCGATCACCGCATCCTTGAACACATTCTCATAATCCAGAACATAATGGGGAAATCCCATATCCTCGGCCACGCGGCGCGCATCGTGAATGTCGATCCCGGCACAACACGCGCCTTTTTTGGCCAATGCGGCCCCGTGATCATAAAGCTGAAGCGTCACACCCACCACATCATACCCTTCCTCGGCAAGCATGGCAGCCACAACAGAGCTGTCCACGCCGCCGGACATCGCCACCACGACACGGGTGTCGGCGGGCGTTTTGGCAAAACCAAGCGAGTTGAGCGGGAGGGTTTGATCAAGGGCCATGGAGTCTCTCGTTTCGGAGGTGTCAGGTTCCTTCAGAATATAGGAAAATGTGAGCTACTCACAAGGGCAGGGTTTCATCAGTCTTTAAGATCGCCGCGTCAGTCTTGGGAAACAAGCAAAATGTGGTGGTGAGTTATGTATCTTAAGAAAGTGGATGGTCCGCGCGCGGTAACGTTAACGGATGGAACGGTTATGACACAGGCAGACCTTCCGCCGTCCGATACGCGGCGCTGGGTGGCGTCGCGAAAGGCGGCTGTGGTGCGCGGCGTAGTGTATGGCTTGATCGACAAGGATGACGCTCTAAAGCGCTATAAGCTTAGCGAGGACGAGTTTATCGAATGGGTAAGGGCCGTCTCGACCTATGGCGAAGGGGCCTTGAAAACCACAATGGTGCAAAAATATAGACAACTTTAAGTTGTCGCATTACTAATAATGCAGACGTTTACGGGCGGTTAACCTTTTATGGTCACGTTTAAGTTAGAAATAGACCCCAACGTATCCTGCGGAGATGAACATAATGCGTGTGCTGCTTGTTGAAGACGATCCAACCACTTCCAAAAGCATCGAACTGATGCTGACCCATGCCAACCTGAACGTCTATGCGACGGACCTGGGAGAGGAAGGGATCGATCTGGCCAAACTCTACGATTATGACATCATTCTGCTGGATCTTGATCTGCCGGATATGAACGGCCATGAAGTTTTGCGCCAATTACGCCTCAGCCGGATCGAGACACCCATTTTGATCCTGTCCGGTGCTGACGACACCGAAAACAAGATCAAAGGTTTCGGTTTTGGCGCGGACGACTACCTGACAAAACCGTTCCACCGCGAGGAACTGGTCGCGCGGATCCACGCAATTATCCGCCGCTCCAAGGGGCATTCCCAATCGGTCATCGATACCGGCCTGATTTCCGTCAATCTGGATGCAAAAACCGTAAGTGTGGAAAACAAGTCCGTACATCTGACCGGTAAAGAATACCAGATGCTAGAGCTTTTGAGCCTTCGAAAGGGAACGACACTAACAAAAGAGATGTTTCTCAACCATCTTTATGGCGGCATGGATGAGCCGGAACTCAAGATTATCGACGTATTTATCTGCAAGTTGCGCAAAAAGTTGAGCACGGCGACAGGTGGGCAGAGCTATATCGAAACTGTTTGGGGCCGAGGATATGTTCTTCGTGATCCGCAACTCAACGAGATGGATATCGCGGTTAGCGCATAAATATGGACTCATAACCAGCACCGGCAGCGAGCAGGACTCCTTTGAGGTTTTGATGGCTGGTGTTTGGTCCACGCCTCCCGAGAAAGGGGGAGGAGGATGATCTTATCCCGGGAACCGCCGGACGAGCTGAAGACGAGCTGAAGACGAGCTTGGCAAGCCGCCGGATCAGACGCAACGGCACATCCACCAAGCGGCCGAAGGGGCAGGGCGGCGATATCCCCATCTTTGTACCACGTGATCGGGACCGCAGTTTCGATCCGGAGCCGATGACAAGAAGTTAAACCGGATCGGCGAGATGAATGACAAGATCATCTGTATATATACGCAGCGGGATCGATAATTCGCCCCTGAGATATAGTTGAAAGTTGACGGGGCGGTAAAAAAGTGGCTGGCCTGAGCGTTGATAACTTGCTTTTTTGGGGTCCATCGTCGCGAGATCCTTTCTTGCTATCATGCCTGCGTCGGCGAGAATGACAACAGACTCGGCTTTACGCCTGAACTGCTGCACATCGGCGGATATTCAGTCCTAAGGCGCGCAGATTGACCGTGTATCGCATCGCAGGGATGCCCCGAACCCGCAACTGCGCAAGGTTCATCTGATATTTCAGCCGTGACATGGTCGCTCCTATCCCTGCGCACCATCGGTGGATGTCGTGGAACTCTTTGCTGCGTTCATAGAGCCGTCGTTTTTGTTTTCCCGCTCACTTCGGCGTGTATTGAAAGCGCGCGAACTGCCCGTCATGCTTATGAGCCTAGACCGGGCAAAGTGCTCTGTCTGGGCATTTTCTACATATGGCCAAATCAAAACGGGCCAGCAGTTTCGCACGCACCGCAGAGGCTGAGACCGGTTCAATTCCGTTAGGACAGTGCAGAACCAAACCGGCTTCATCCAGATTAAAGTCCTCGAGCGTAAGACGCCCTGAAGATCCACCTCTCGCCGTAGGAACTGGTGCCTTCAGATCAATACTGCGCTCATCGGTCAAGGTCATGCTATCAGCCGACCCATAATATGAATCGGCCAGCAAGACTTTCGGCGTGAGTGAACGGTCGGCAAGGTCGTCCAATGCGTCGGGCAATCGATGCCAGTCATGCACCGTCATCTTGTGAACCGCCACATGGGTAATCAGATCGGGCGACCGGGGGCAGTCTCATGCACAGGACCATCATCCTCGGCACAGGTTTCGACTATCTGCACCATATAGCCCAAACCTTTGTGGGCATTGTAATTGGCGTCTGGGTCGGCGGGGTTGGTGACGCCATCGCAAGGCATATCATCAGGTTCGCGCGGAGGGGCGACCGCCGATAGGGTATCGCCAGCTTCTTCAACCGTGACCTCGAACTGCTCTTGCAAGACTTGATCCAGCAACGCATATCCTGACAGTTCCGCCGCCGCTGTATTTCTGAACTGCGCCACAAGCTGCAGCAGATCGCGCCCAGCCTCATCTAACCTACGCCTTGATGCGCTCGGTGCCGTATTTGAAAAGCAACCGTCACCTTCCCGACCTACATATCGCAGGTTGATGTCATTATCGATCAACCCATGCAGCGCGGGATTAGACCGCGCAAGCTCACGCGCAAATTTTGAAATACTCTCAACAACGGTTCCGAGCAGCGTCAAGCTGCGCATAGCCGAGCGCATCGCAGTTGAGTCCATGCGCTGGCGACTGGTATCTACCCCAAAAGCCCGCACAAGGCGGTACGTCACGCGACGGAACAGTATTTCATCAAGCCCCTCGTTGATGAAAAGGCGGCGATAATTCCGCAAAGTCTTCTCGCAGAAATAACAATCCGCTTCGGTCCGGACATCCAGAGCGTGATGCCAGGCCATGTTGAAAGCGAAGGCTTCGACCGTAACTGTATCGCTCAGGTCATGCAACTGCTGCAAAAGCAGAACCCCGATGACGATATGCAAATCCTTCGATGGGCGTCCCATGCGATCATCAAAATGGCCGCCCAATTCATCAACTGGAAGATCATCAAGAAGGTGGTCTCGGAACACCCCGCCCAAGAGCGATCTAGCAGCAAGCGCTGCTTCTGACCCATCTCTGACCAACAATCAAACAATTCACCGGTCCGTCTATCGCGCAACGTAATCATTGCCAGATCATAACCGATACAGCGCCCAAAATGAATCGACTTTTTACCGCCCTGCCAGATTTGACAATAGCTCTACTTCGGCACCAATATGACCTAGCACGGCGTTATCTTCCCCCGCGTGGTGTTTATGCATGTTGGCGGCGCTGCGCTGTTGCGCCTGTCCGGGGGAGTTGGTGATCGACTGGCCACGTACAAAGGCGAATTTGAAAGCGTCAGTTATTTCGCGCGTCACGAACAGATCGGTCATTGGTTTCGGCCCATAGCTGAAATTTGCCACCGTTACCTTTGCAACCCTGCCGTGAACTACATGCTGTGGTGTCACCTCGTCGGGAAAGCCGGGTTCGTACTTTTCACGGAATGCATGACTAAAACCGCTCGTGCGTTGTCTGCGCCAGCGGTGCCGTCACGTCCTGCGTATTGGTCAGCGGTGGTGTTCCGTGCTGCTTTCTGATCAACGTGGTGTATGATCCCGACGGATTATTTTGGCATGTTGCTCCCCGAATATCGCAATTTATGCGCGGATGGTCTCGTCGCTGACCACAATTTCCCGCGCGGCTAAAAGGTCCTCGACATCCGCCAAACTCATAGGAAATTTGAAATAGACTTAGACGATGTAGGCGATGATTTCAGGAGGGAAACGATAGCCTCTTGAGAGTGCCGGATTGCTTGGGCTTGGTCATATAGATACCTATGTCAGGTGAGGTGCCCCGCAACTTGAAGATGTCCTTTCTACGCAGTGCCAAAGGGATAACGTTACAGAGTTCAACGTATCATTCCGCTTCAGAATGCAAGTTAACCGGGACAGGGCCCTTGAATGTAATCGTGCGGTAGGGAAAAGGAATTTCGAGGCCAGCATCATCCAGTGCATTTTTTACGCTTTCGATGGGCTTTGTTGCACAAATCTGGTTAAGGACGCTCTTCCGCTTACCCCAGACGGATTTAGCCTACGGGCTCAGTGATAGGTATGCCAAGAGCCGTGTAGCGGTTGAGGACTGCGATGCGGATTTGGATTTCCGCGACTTGCCTGTCGAAGTCCCGTGCCATGAGCGATTGGCCCATTAGTTTAAGGCAGTGCATCCGCTGACCGGCAGGGTCATGCGCAGCATGATCCCGAGAGGTTTTGTTTCGACGCGGCTTCGGCGGTGATATCCGCTCCATCGTCGCCACAGGGTGTGACCCAGATATCGTTGGGCGCTGACCGCATCGTTACGGGCAATCGCTCCGTCGCTGGTCCACTGCCCGGCAAGGACGAAGGACGCGCATGCGAGCATGCACGAGAGGGGGCTTCCATGGCTTTGCGTTCTTACGCGGAGGGATCACCGCATAGGCGTCTCTAGCGGCAATAGCCTCGTGACATTTACGGGTATCATACGCCCCATCTGCAGTGACGCTGCCGATGTCTTGGTTGGGCGGAATTTGGTTCAGGAGATCGGGCAACACGGGAGCATCCCCGACGCTACTGCTTGTGATCTCGACCGCCCGAACCTCCAGTGTTTCCTCGTCAATACCTATGTGTATCTTGCGCCAGATACGTCGCTTGGAGCCGCCATGCTTGCGGGCATTCCGCTCACCTTCGCCCTCTGCTTTGATGCCCGTGCTGTCCACTGCCCGGCAGTGCATCACGCAGTGATGTCACGAGAGGG